>CAVQYE010000016.1:0-27923 GCA_963718065.1 uncultured Actinomycetes bacterium
TGGAGCCGCCAGAGCGCCCCGATCCGGTCGTCGAACGATTCCTGAAGCCGGATCCTCCCTGGCAGCGGGAACGGCCGGCTCACGAGACGCCTGAGGAAGACGCGGTGGACGACGCGCCGGCTACCGAGGTCGGAGAAGACCTCGAAGAGGACGAGCCGCCTCTTACGCGAGTGCTCGTCAGCGCCGGGGCCGAGGACGAAATCATGCGGCACGGCGGCCGCCTCTACCTCTGGCAGCGCTCGTTCTCGAGCGATCTCGCGATCGACGAGAAGGCCTACGAGTCGCCTTCGGCAGTCCACTTCACGAGCGTGTTCGTGGGGCGCGTCCAGATCCTTGTCGACTCGACGATCGCGCTGCCTCGTGAATTGCGGGTCGAGCGGAGCCGCCTGCTTCGAGGGGTCGCGGTCTACTGGGACGACGCGCGCTGGGGCGCTCGCGGCGGTGCCGACGGCGGCGGCGGCGGCTGACGAGGCCGCACGGACCGCAAAGACACTACGCTCACGACCGAGCGACGAAAGGGAGGCACATGGTTCGAGTCATCGTCCTCTACGCGGAGGCACCGGAGGCGGGGCGCTACGAGCAGCACGCCGAGCTCTGCCGCCAGGTCCCCGGCGGCACGTTTCGGCACGGTGCCGTCTTCGGTGCGCCGATGGGCGAGCCGCGCTACCGCTACTACGCGGAGTGGGAGTTCCCGGACAAGGACGCGTTCAAGGCCGCGACGCGCTCCGAGGAGTTCATGGCCACCGGGAAGGACGCGATGGCGATGGGCGGCAAGTTCGAGGTCATGTTCGCGGACGTCAGTTGAGCGAACCGAAGAGCCCGACACCGCTCCCGCCCGAGGAGCTCGGCTTCGAGGCGATCGTCTACGAGAAGGCGCCGCCTCGCGCCACGATCCGCCTCAACCGGCCGGAGAAGCTGAACGCCTTCGACTTCCAGATGCTGCGCGAGATCGCCCGCGCCGCCGAGGACGCCTCGTGGGACGACGAGATCCGCGTCGTCGTCGTCACCGGGACGGGCCGCGCGTTCTGCGTCGGCGCCGACCTGAAGTCGTGGGGCGCCGAGCTGGTCGACAACCCGCGTGAGTATTGGAAGTGGTTCGGCGCCTTCAAGGACATGCACGACCGCCTCCGCGAGATCGGCAAGCCGACGCTCGCGCGGGTGCAGGGCATCGCGGTCGGCGGCGGCAACGAACTCCAGATGGCCTGTGACCTGACGGTGATGGTCGACGACGCGTTCATCCGCCACGTCGGGCTCGAGCACGGCTCCGTGCCGGCCGGCGGCGCCACCCAGTGGCTGCCGATCATGATCGGCGACCGCCGCGCCCGCGAGATGATCCTGCTCTGCGAACCGGTGCCCGCCCAACAAGCGCAGGAGTGGGGGCTCGTCAACTGGGTCGTGCCGGCCGCCGAGCTCGACGCCAAGGTCGACGAGATCGTCGAGAAGCTGGCCGTGAAGCTGCCGCAGACAACGCGCTACGCCAAGCAGCAGCTCAACTGGTGGCGCGACATCTCCTGGCACGAGACGATCGGCCACGCCCGCGACTGGCTTGCCCTCTCGATGCTGAACGACGAGTCGAAGGACGCGATCAAGAGGTTCCTGGAGCGGTGACCGACCTCGTCCGCAGCGAGCGTGAAGGAGCGGTCGGCATCGTCACCATCGACCGTCCCGCCCGCCTGAACGCGTTGAACGACGAGGTGATGGAAGGCGTCGCGGCTGCCCTCGAGGAGCTCGACGGGGACGACGAGATCCTCTGTCTGATCCTCGCGGGAAGCGAGCAGGCCTTCGCGGCGGGCGCCGACATCGGCGAGCTGTCGAGCCTGACCGCGACCGAGCTGTACGCGAGCCGCCGCGGTGAGCGCTGGGACCGGATCCGGCGCGTCCGCAAGCCGGTGATCGCCGCCGTCTCAGGCTTCTGCCTCGGCGGCGGCTGCGAGCTGGCGATGCTCTGCGACCTGATCGTCTGCTCGCCGAGCGCGAAGTTCGGCCAGCCGGAGACGAACGTCGGCATCCTGCCCGGCGCCGGCGGCACGCAGCGCCTCGTCCGCGCCGTCGGCAAGTCGGTGGCGATGGACGTCATCCTCTCGGGCCGCTTCCTGACCGCGGAGGAGGCGCTCTCGTTCGGCCTCGTCGCCCGGGTCGCCGACGACTGGCTCGGTGAGGCGAAGACGGTTGCCCAGGCGATCGCCGAGAAGCCGCCGATCTCGACCCGGATCGCGAAGGAGCTCGTCCTGCAGGCGTTCGAGCTGCCCCTCAGCGGGGGCGTCGACGCCGAGCGGCGGGGCTTTGCGCTCGCCCTTGCGAGCGAGGACGCACACGAGGGCCTTCTGGCCTTCGTGGAGAAGCGGCCGCCCCGGTACCGCAACCGCTGAGCGCGAGCCGCTGATCCGGGTTCTCCCCGATGCACCGCAGCTACCGCGGGGAGAGTTGCGCCAGGACCGCTAGGCTCGAAGCGAGCTTTCCCCGATGTGCGGCGGCCCTCGAACGAGAGCGGCTGCTGCCGGAAAGGAGGCCTCCATGGAAGTACAGGAGATCCTCGAAAAGGCTCAGAAGAACCTCGGAGCGACCCACGTCTACGCCGAGCCGTACGTCGTCAACGGCCTGACCGTGATCCCTGCGGCCACCGTCGCCGGTGGCGGCGGCGCCGGTCGCGGCGAGAGCGCAGAGGGCCAGGGCGGAGGCGGTGGCTTCGGGGTCAAGTCGAAGCCGTCGGGCGCCTGGGTGATCGAAGACGGCACCGTCCACTGGAAGGCGGCGCTCGATCTCAACCGGCTCCTGATCGGCGCCGAGATCGTCGCGCTCGCAGGGGTCTTTGCGCTGCGGACGATCTACGGTCCGCGCCCCCTGTCGCGCCGCCGGTTCACGCGGCTCGCGCGGCCTCAGATGCCGCGGCCGCAGGTCCCCCGGCTGCGGCGTCGTGAACGCCGGCTGCCGGTCGTGCATCTCGCGCTGCCGAGCATCCCTTCGATTCGAGGCTGAGGCGAATCTTGCTGCGGGGGGCTTCGGCCCTCCGCAGCCCTCGGCTACGCGCGGGGCAGCGCGTCGACCCGGCTGATCCAGGCCTCCAGTCGCGGGCCAGCGACGACGTGCTCGGCGAGCACCGCGTGGAAGCCGTCAGTGTCGTGCTCGTCGCGGGGGATGACCGCGTACTTCAGGAACGGAAAAGCGACCACGTCGGCGACTCCGAACTCGCCGAGCAGGAACTCACGCCCGGCGAGCAGCGACTCGAACCATTCGTTCCACCCGGCGAGGCGCTCCACGTCTCCGGCGGCCGCCTCGCCCGCGGCGATTCGGTTCGGCGGCCCCTTCCACACAGAGTTGAACCACTCGACGAACAGGTCCGCCAGCGCCCGCTCCGCCACTCCAGCCGGCCAGAGCGGCGGCTCCGGAAAGCGCTCCTCGAGCCGGCGCAGGATCGCCGGCGAGTCGGCGAGCACCTCGTCGCCGTCGACGAGCACCGGCACGAGCCCCTGGCCCGAGATGCGCTCGACCTCGGAGCGGTCGCGCGCCGGAATGTCGATCCACTCGATCTCGACGCCCTTGTGCGCCGCGGCGAGTGCGACGCGCTCGACGTTCGTCGAGAACGGGATCCGGTAGATCTGGAGGTGCGTCAAGGCGCGCAAAAGGCGTCGCCCGCCACGACGTCGAGGGCGCCCACGGCCGGATTGCTCTCGCCGTTGGTCGCGGCGACAACGACGCGGGTGCCGTCGCTGTTGGCGTAAACGCGGGTCAGATATCCGGGTACGGAACCGTCATGGCTCCACGCACGCTGGCAGGGTACTCGGGCCTGAAAGATGCCAAGCCCGATGAAGGCAGCGGCGGGAGTGATGGTCTTCATCGCCCGAAGCTGTGCCGAGGGGAGCAGCTTGCCACCCAGAAGGGCGCTGAAGAAGTGAGCGACGTCGTCGGTGTTGGAGACAATCCCGCCGGACGCCCATCTGCCACCGAGAGTCGTGTGAGTGACGTCGCGCGGGCGGCCATTTTCGAACTCGTATCCGTGGACCTCGGGATCGACGGGACGGCCGTGAGGGTCGGCGAAGGTCGTGTGCGTCAGGTCGAGCGGCTTGAAGATCCGGCGCGAGAGCTCGGCGCCGACGCTGTTGCCCGTGGCCTTCTCGATGATCAACCCGAGCAGCTGATAGTTCGTGTTCGAGTAGCCCCATTCGCTTCCCGGCTTGAACTTGAGCGGATGCGAGACGGCATGTGCGACCAGTGTTCGCGGCGGAATGACCAACCGCGGATGCCCCTCGATCGACTTCGCGACGTTGGCGTCCTCGAAGTAGTCGGGGACCCCGCTCGTATGGTTGAGCAGCTCGCGAATCGTGATCTCGCGTCCGCGTGGAACAACCCCCGGCAGCCAGTGCTCGACCGTGTCGCCGAGACCAAGCGTCCCTTCGCCGACGAGCTGCAGTACCACGCTTGCGACGAACGTCTTCGTGACGCTCCCGATCCTGAACCGGTCCGTGGGCCGCATCTTGACCTGTGGCCTGCAGATCGGAGAATCCAGCCGCCACGTGCGCGCTTCCCTCCGGGGTGCACACGACCGCAAGCGCACCGGGAACGCTGTAGTCCTTCACGAACGCGGCCAGGTCGCGCGCGACCGTAGAGCGTTCTCGTTGCCTGGCGGAGCAGGCGCTCGTGGTCGTCGTCGCACGCCGCGCCGAGCCCCCGCATCCCGTCAGGCAGAGAACAAGCAGCGCCGAAACAGAGAGACGGCCGATCGCGGAGAGATCGACGAACCCTCCCATGCAACAGACGGTACTACCGGCCCGAGCCCCACGCAAAGACCGGCCCGAGGCGAGCCGCTCACCACCACGCACCTAGCTCTCGACGCCGGTCTCCAGCTCGGCGGGCACGAGCTCGAGCTCGAAGACTTCCCCGTGCCGGACGAGGCGCACGCGGATCGTGCGCCCGATCGCCTCGCCGAGCATCAGACGCTGGATGTCGGAGATGCCGCCGACCGGCTTGTTGTCGAGCGCGACGATCGTGTCCTCGGCGCGCAGTCCGCCGGCCGCGGCGGGGCCGTCCGAGACGACCTCCACCACCTCGAAGCCCGTGGTGAGGCCGAGCTCCCGCGCGAGGCGGGGCGGCAGCGGTCGCGGGCCGCCGGCAAGGCCGAGATAGGCCCGCCGGAACCGGCCTTCGCTCATCAGCGCCGCGACGATGCGCCGGGTGACGTCGTTGATCGGCACCGCGAGGCCGAGCCCGACCCCGGCGACCGCCGTGTTGATCCCGACGACGCGCCCGAGCCCGTCGGCGAGCGCCCCGCCCGAGTTCCCGGGATTGAGCGCCGCGTCGGTCTGGATCACGTTGTCGACGACGCGGACGGCCGAGCCGGCCCGCGTCGGCAATGACCGCCCGAGCGCCGAGACGACGCCAGCCGTGACGGAGCCGCCGAAACCGTGCGGATTGCCGATCGCGACGACGAGCTGCCCGACCCGAAGCTTCTCGGCGTCGCCGAGCTCGGCGGGCACGAGCTCCTCGCCATGCGCGCGCAGCACTGCCAGGTCCGACAGCGGGTCGGAGCCGACGATCTCCGCGGCAACCTCGCGTCCGTCCGCGAGCGTCGCCAGCACCCGGTCGCCGCCGGCGACGACGTGTGCCGAGGTCAGCGCGAAGCCGTCCGCGGTGATCACGACGCCGCTGCCGCTGCCCCGCGTCCGGCCGCGCCGCGAGACCCTGAGGGCCGCGACGGAGGGAGCAAGGCGCTCGGCAACCGACATCACCGCGCGCGAGTAGGCGTCGAGCGCAGCCGCGTCGTCAGGCTCGGGGCCGTCCGCGGGCTCGGAGATGAATGTCAGCTCCGCCATGAGCCGACGGTACCGGTCGGGTTAAGGTCTGCGTCGTGGCGCTTGTGGAGCTGACGCGCGAGGGGGCGGTGCTGACGATCACCCTCAACCGCCCCGACGTGCTGAACGCCTTCAACGGCGAGCTGCACGAGGCGTTTTACGCAGCGCTCGAGGAGGCGGCGGACGACGACGTCCGCGCGGTCGTGATCACGGGCGCCGGGCGCGCCTTTTGCGTCGGCCAGGATCTCACCGAGTTCCAGACGATCGACGTCGCCGAGGCGCTGCGCAGCCGCTACCACCGCAACGTGACGGCCATCCGCGCGCTCGAGAAGCCGGTCATCGCGGCGGTGAACGGCCCGGCCGCCGGCGCCGGGCTCTCGCTCGCGTGCGCCTGCGACATCCGCGTCGCGGGCGAAGGGTCGACCTTCGTGCCCGCATTCATCAACATCGGCCTCGTCCCGGACTCCGGCGGCACCTACTTCATCCAGCGCCTGATCGGGACCTCGCGCGCCTTCTCGTGGCTCGTCTCGGGACGCAGGCTCAGCGCCGCCGAGGCCGAGACGCTGGGGCATCGTCTCGGAGGTCGTGCCCGACGAGGAGCTCCAGGCACGCGTGCAGGACCTCGCGCAACACCTCGCAGCGATGCCGACGCTGGGCATCGGCTGGACGAAGCAGGCGCTCGACCACGCCGAGAACGCGTCACTCGAGGATCAGCTCGAGCTCGAGGCGCGGTTGCAGGCGCGCGCGACCCAGACGCCCGACTTCCGCGAGGGCGTCGCGGCCTTCCTCGAGAAGCGGCCGCCGGAGTTCACGGGAAAGGCGCTGCCGCCGTACCACCCGATCGAGATCGCCGTCGACGACGATCGCCGGCGCTGGCGCCTGACCGTGCTGCTCCGGTACTTCCTCGCGTACCCGCACGTGTACCTCTCGGCCGCGTGGATCCTCGTCGCCGGCCTGCTCTCACTCGTGCAGGGCGTCGTCATCCTCGCCAAGGGCAGGCCGCACGGAGGCATGTACGCCTACTCGGAGCGGGCGCTGCGCTACTGGGTGCACGTGAATGCCTACATCCTGCTCGTCGCCGACCCGTTCCCACGCTTCCGCGGCTGGCCCGGGACGTATCCGATCGACCTCGAGGTCCCACCGCCCGGCCCGCAGAGCCGCTGGAAGACCGTCTTCCGGCTCGTGCTCGCGATCCCCGCGCTCGTGCTCGCGTCCGTGCTCAGCGTCGTCTCGCTGGTCATCGCCGTCATCGGCTGGTTCGCGGCCCTTGCGGTGGGCCGGATGCCGAAGGGCATGCGCGACCTCAGTGCGTACTGCCTGCGCTATCAGGCGCAGACGTACGGCTATCTCTTGCTGCTCACCGACCGGTACCCGAGCCTCGCCTCACGTGCGCCGCAGCGTCCGCCCTCGGCCGGCGCGCCCGCTTCAGGCGGGCCAGTTCGAGAGTAGCTGGCTGCAGAACCCCAAGCCGACGTCCCTCGCGGCGAACTTCACCTTCGTGTCGAGCGCCGTCGCGGCGCGCAGCTTCGTCTGGGCGGAGGCGAGCTTCTTCTTGCCGATCGCGTCCCGGACGGCCGTGATTGCCGCCACTTCCCGCCGCGCGAGGGACATCATGTGGTCGAAGGCTCCCTTGTCCTTCGCTGCGGGGCGGAGCGCCTGCATCTGAGCGAGCGCGTCGTTCGAGAGCGGGATCAGCTCGTCCCAGTACGACGTGTCGCGGGTCGGCTTGCCGAGCTTGGAGACCGCGCGATCGGTGTCGATGCAGACCTGGTTCCCACGCGCGATCAGCTGTTTGTGCGTCAGCGGCGGCGCGACCTTGGTCGTCGTCGTTGCCGCCTGCTTGTCGCTGCCGCCACAGCCTGCAATGACAAGGGCGACCGCCGCCAGAGGAAGGAGCGCCCGCACGTCCGCCATTGAGACGAGCCTAACCGCTCCTGGTTAGCGCGTCAGCGCACGCGCAGGACAGCGTTCGGCAGTGGAGAATCCCACTGCGGGCAGCTCCGCCCCCCAGGCCGTCAAAGGAGGAAGACCGTGAGCATTCTCTGGATCATCATCATCGTCATCGTGGTCCTCGCATTGGTCGGCTACTTCGCCAGAGGGCGGATCAGCCGCTAGTCACCGGGCACCGGCGTCTGAGCCCGTTCGCGCCTTGCCGACGGCACGGCTCTCAGACGACCTTGAAGTGCCCGAACATCGTCGACTCGTGCGACGGGCAGTAGAACTTGTAGGCGCCGGCCTTGAGCTTCAGCGTCACCGTCTTCGTGCCGGTGAACGGAACCGGACTGAGGTCCTTCGCGAAGCCGTGGGGACCGTCGAGCGAGAAGCCGTGAATCGACGACTTGTCCTTGATGACGAGCTTGTAGGTCCCCGCTTTGAGCGTCTTCACGGCCTTGGCGTTCTGCTTCAGGGTGATCGTGAAGCCGGGACCGTCGGTGCCGGTCAGGGCCGGCGTCGCTGTCCCGCGGCCGGACGCATTCGCCGCAACGGCGGTCGAGGCGAGGACGATTGCGACGAGAACGAGTGATGTGCGCATCGAGTGCTCCTTGGTTCGGAATAGGAGCGACTACGGGATCGCCGCACGAAGGGATTGCCCCGGCGGCTCGACAGTCAGGTCGTGTTCAGGTTGACGATCGGCCGGACGGCGCGGCTAGGGGATCGTCACGCCCTGCAGCACCACGGGCGCGTGCAGGGTGTAATCGAGCTCGTCGGCCTGCAAAACGCCCGGCGGCGTCAGCACGTCGACCGCCTTCGGAACGGTGTTCGGATCGACGGTGCAGTGTGCGTCGCTGCTCGCCGCGGCGCAGACGCCGAACTGGAACGGCTGCGGTGTCGGCGCGAAGCTGCGCGCCTGGTCGGAGCTGAAGCCGTCCTGACCCGTCAGCACGACGGTGAACGCCCAGCCTGCGCCCGGTTGCCCGAGAACCGCCTTCGGGACGCTGAAGGTGATGAACCGCGAGATCGCGTTCGCGTGGATCGTGACCGTGCCGCTGGTCGCGCCGCCGGCGTCGACGAATCGCTGGCCGAAGCCCTGCACCTCGACGAGGTGATTCCAGGCAAACCCCGCGCCAACCTGGTAGTTGCGCTGCGGGAACGACGCCGCGGTCGAGGTCGACGCAGCGGCCGGGTCGTGCACATAGACGTCGACGAGCTGCGCGCCGAGCGGGCTGCCGAAGGTCGGCGTGAGGTCGCGCGTCTGCAGCCGGAAGATCACATTGGTGCCGTCGTCGAGCACCTGGAAGCGCTGGATGTCGAACGCGCCCGCCTTGAAGTTGTCCGACGTCGGGTAGGCGTAGTTGCCGGGCCCGTTGTCGTCGCTACCTGGATCGTTGACGTCGAGGAGGACCGTGCCGGGCGTGAAGTCGAAGACGACCGTGCGGACGACGTGGGCCGTGCCACCGGAAGGGCTGACCGCGACGACGTTGACGACGCTCGTGCCGCCGGTGACCGGGACGTTCACCGTCCACGATCCGCCGGCGCCGACCGGGGTCGAAGCCGTCGTCGTCGCGGAGTTCGCATCGATGTTCGTGGCGGCGACGTAGACGACGTTGCCCGGCGTCGAGGTACCGGAGACGGTCAGCGGCGAGGCGAGCACAGCCGACTGGTCGGCCGGCGCGGTCACCGTCAGGGCCGTTGTGCCCTGCGTATGGCGCACATAGCGGTTGAACGTCGCGCGCGGCCGGTCGACGAGCGCGCCGTCGGAGAGGTCGCGCGCCAGGCGGACGAACGCAGCGGCCGACCAGGTCAGCGGCGCCGCCGAGCCCGCCGGGCCGCCGTTGGTGAAGCCGATCGATGCGAGCGTCGGATCGGTCCCGAAGGCCGACGCCGCGAGGTCGGGCAGCTCCCAGTTCTGCTCCGGGATCAGGCCGCCTGCGGTCGCGAAGCGCTGCATCGACCGCAAGAGCCCGGAGGCCGCTCCGCTGTCTCCCGTCTGCAGCAGCTGCTCGCCGCGCTCGGCCGAGAGCACCGGCCAGAGATGCCCGGTCCCCTGCCCGGACGGCGCCCACGGGTGACCGTCGGTCGCCCCGTCGCCGTAGCCGTCGCCGTTGTAGCGGTGCCAGCCGGGGCCGTTCGGCGTGTCGCTGCGGATCGTCGCGTCGACCACGGGCAGCGACGCCAGCACGTCCGGGTCCGACGCGGGCAGCTCGCCGAGCCGCGTCAGCTCGAGGAAGCCGGCGTCGATCACCGAGCGCTGGTCGAGCGTCGGTCCGCCGTTGCCGACGTTGTACGTGATCGCGGCGTTTGGGTCGCCGGTCTTGGACAGGCGGATGAAGTAGCGGTGGTTTCCGAGCGGGCCGTTCGTCGTCACCGTCCAGGCCTTGATCGAGCGCTGCCAGTCGTCGGCGACACCGCGCCAGAGGGCGGCCGACGCCGTGTCACCGTTCGCGTCTGCGATCCGGGCGCCGCCGACGAGGCCGGCTATCTCGGCGGCGATCGTCGAGGGCGAGTAGCCGCTCTGCTCCTCCCAGCGCTCCGAGCCGAAGGCAGGCCCGTGTGCGATCAGGAAGTTCGCGGCCGGGCGGATGTGATCCGTGTAGAGCGCGGAGCCGGTCATCCCGAGCTGGTAGGCCATCAGGATCGGGTACGCCACCTCGTCGAGCTGCGTCCCGAAGGAGTCGGGCGCGAGCTTGCCGTTGACGAGGCTGTTGCGTGGCAGCGACCCGTCGGCGAGCTGCTGCCGCTCGAACAGGAACTCGACCGTGTCGCGCGCCGTCGCCAGGTCGCCGTCGGCGAGGAGCCCCGTCCAGGCCTCGTAGAGGTCGCGCGAGAAGACCTCGCGGTACGAGCCGAAGTACGTGTTGTTCGGGTCGCCCGCGCTGACCGCCTGTCCCCACGGCGAGGCGAGGCTCGCGACGATCGCGCCGGGGAACGTCTTGTCCTCGGATGCCTTCAGGACGTTGGCGCTGGTGAAGTACGCATCCTCGAGGTCGCCGTGGAGCTTGTGCGGGTTGACGAGCGAGCGGTCGTACTTGTCCCAGCCGCGGGAGTAGTCGCGCTCGATGTCGTCGAAGTCGCAATTGCGAGCCGCCCTCGCGACGCCGACCGCCGCGCCCTGCGTGGCGCCGAATCCGAGCGTGAGCGTGAACGCCCTGTCGTCGTTGAAGGCAACCCGTGCGGCCTGCACGACGTTGCCGCCGAGGGCGTCCGAGGTGATTGCCGTCAGCCTGTGCGCCGCGTCGAGCTGCACGCGGGCGTCGCTCGGGGCGCCTTTGAAGCCGCTCGTCGCCTGCGTGAACGGGCCGTCGAGCGCGGCGACGACCGGCTGCGCGTAGTCGCGGTTGGCCGCGTTCGTCGTCGTGACCGGGTCGGCCGCGACGAGGATCGGGTGTCCCGTCGAGGTGTCGACGGTCGCCGAGTCGGCGCCGCCGTTCCCCGCGCCGCCGCCGCCGTTGCCGTTCACGGTTGGGTCGAAGAGCACGTAGAGCGCGAGTGGCCCCTTGCGCAGGCTGTCCAGCCTGACGTTCATCACGACCGCGTTCTGCCTCGGGTCGGTGAGGTAGTCGGTGACGATGCGGTAACGCTTGCTCTTGGCTGTCGCGGTCACGCGGCACTCCATGCCGCCGGCGTCCACCTTGACCGAGTACGTCATGTCCCGGGACTGCAGGTCGGTGAAGGTCGAGCCGTCGGTGACGACGTACTGCAGCGTCTCGACGTTGGTGTTGTCGACCGTCGGGTAGTAGACGTCGCTGAGCACGCCGCCGGCGACCGTGTACCAGACCTTCGAGCTGCTATTGCGCGCCGTGCCGAGGCAGTCCTTGCGCGCGAGATCGAAGTGGGAGACGGCTCCGGGCCCGTCGGTCGCTGCGGCGGTCACGCGCGCGGTCGCACCAGCCGTGCCGATCGCGAGGACGCACAGCACCAGGCTGACCCCAATCAGCCGGCGACCCATACGCGTCAAGCTACCCCTCGACAACGCGCGGCACAAGTGGGTGCGAATAGGGCCGGTTGGCCCATTGCTTCCGGCCCGCCGTCGTGAGACTGTCGCCGCATCGTGCGGAGCGTCTGCTGGCTGGTTGCGGCTGCGTCAACCCTCACGCTGACGCCTGTCGCGGCACCGGCAGCGTCGGACTCGCATCTGCTCGTGCAGCCGAGGCATCCTGTCCTGCTGCGCTCACGTCCGAGTGGACCGGTGCTCCTGCGTGCGCCTGCGTCGACTCCGTGGCGCTCGCCGACGACGTTCGCCGTGCTCGAGCGGCGGGGCAACTGGCTGAGGGTGGTCAGCGATCTGCTCCCGAACAACCACAGCGCCTGGCTTGCCGCGGAGTCCGCGCGGGTGCGCTCGACGCGCTTGTCGGTGCAGGTCGACCTCTCCGAACGGCGGCTGACCGTGCTCCGAGGAACCGAGGTGGTCAGGCAGGCGACCGTGGCGATCGGTGCGGCCGCGTCGCCCACGCCGACGGGCACGTTCTCGATCACCGACAAGCTGGACACGAGCCGCTACCCGCGCTTCCGTGTCGGCTACGGATGCTGCGTGCTGGCGTTGTCGGGCCACCAGACCCGGCTGCCGCTCGGCTGGACCGGCGGCGACCGGCTCGCGATTCACGGCGGCAGCGGCCTCGGAAGTGCCGTCAGCGCCGGCTGCCTGCACGCCGACGACCGGCTGCTCCGCGCGCTGATGCGGACGCTCCCGCTCGGCACGCTCGTGCGGATCGCGGCCTAGGGCTCAGTAGCTGAAGACGATCGCGTCGTCGCCGATCCAGTCCCACAACGGCGTCGCGCCGGCGACCTTGACGTTGGCGACCTTCTCCTCGTCGGCGAGGCCGCGCGCATTGAGGCAGATCGGGCAGAGCCAGAGCTCGCCGCCGCCGTCCGCGAACTGCTCAAAGAGCCGCTCCAGCGGCGGGCACCCGTCGCACGCCTCACCCTTGGCCTCACCGGGGAGCCCAAGTCGCACGGCGTCCTTCGTCGTCCAGATGACGACCGACTTGCCCTGCTCGAGCGCCGCCGTCGCAACGAGAAACGCAACGGTCACCCGCTCCGGATCCTCCAACCCGGTCGCGAGATTGACGAGAACCTTCTTGGCCACGGGTGCTCCCTTCTTCGACGCTTCTTCGCCGACCGATCACTTGAAAACGTACGGGAAGCTCTCCGCAAGCTGGCGAGGCGACCACTTGGCGCTGCGGGGTTTCCAATGACACGAGGATCGCTAGATTACGTGGCGGAGATAAAGACAAGCTAGAGCTTGTCTTTATTCGATTCCAAGACAAGTCATTACTTGTTTAAAGACTAAGTCTAGACAATCTGTAGATTGTCTTTGTGCTACTCTACATCTGTGCGTTCCTCAGCCAGAGATCGTAGGATTCTCGATAGTCGGCTCTCCGCGTGGAGACAGGTACCCGCTGCGCAGCCCCCGCAAGGTTGGCTTCGCGCGCTTCGTGAGGCGCTCGGAATGCCTCGCGACGAACTCGCTCGTCGTCTTGGCATGACCAAACAGGGCGTCGCCGCGTTGGAAACGTCTGAAGCGGATGGATCTATCAAACTGGAGACGCTGCGCCGCGCCGCCGATGCGCTTGGCTGCAAGCTGGTCTATGCGCTCGTCCCGCACAACTCCCTCGAAGAGATCGTCGATAAGCGGGCGCATGAGGTCGCACGCCGTGACGTCGAGCGCGTGCGCCACACGATGCTGCTCGAAGATCAACGTGGCGGCGAGGACGACACCGAACGCCTGGTTGACGAGCTAGCCGAACAGGCGAAGCGATCCCCCTCGCTCTGGTGGGGCTAAGCACGCAACGCTATGCACTTTCTCGCTGGAGCTGCCGACGGCCAAACTCCGCTCGACCACGACGAAGCCGCGCAGATCCTCATCTCAGCGATCTCGACCCGCGGCGAGCTTGACATCGTTGAGCAGGAAAACATCGCGCGCGCGACGCAATGGGCGTTTGCTCGAAATCGCAAGCCGCACGCCGTAATTGACGAGCTTTTTTTGCGAGGACTGCACAAGCGGATGTTCGGCGATGTCTGGCGTTGGGCCGGCAACTATCGGCAGAGCGAGCGCAACATCGGTGTCGAATGGTGGCTGATCCAACAAGAGATCGGAGGGCTTGTCGGAGATGCGCGCTATTGGGTCGACGATGATGTGTTCGAGAGTGACGAACTCTGCGTTCGCTTTCATCATCGGCTCGTCAAGATCCACCCCTTCCCTAACGGCAACGGCCGACATTCGCGGCTGGCGGCAGACATTCTTTCGGTCAGCCTCGGTGGCAATGCATTGACATGGGGCCGCGGTCTTCGCCTGGAACCGCAAGGGCTGCGGGCAAGATATATCGAAGCGCTGCGAGCTGCGGACGGCGGGGATCTGACCGAGCTCATCGCTTTCGCACGGACCTGACCCGACTAAGGCCCTGGCGAGCGAACGCTTGTCGACCTTACAGGGCCCGTCCTGATTCGAGATGCCTCGAGACCTCGCGCCTGGGGCCGGATGCTGCGGGCTCTTCCGATCGTCCACCGGCCTAAATCGTCTTGAACTGCTCGAACGGCTGCCGGCAGCTTTCGCAGTAGCGCAGTGAGCGACAGGGCGTCGGGCCGAAGATGTTGTCCAGGCGCGTCTGGTTCGAGTTGCAGTACGGGCAGCGGTGCACCTTTGCCTGCAGTTGCAGCAGCGTGGGCGGCGACGCCTCGCGCGGCGGGGGTGGGGCGAAGCCGGCGGCGCGGAGCTTCTCTCGGCCGCCGGGGGTGATCTTGTCGGTCGACCACGAATCGTCGGAGACGACCTCGATGTGCGGCTCGGCGCCCAGCTCGCGAAGCTTCTCCTCCATCGCGGTCTGCATGTACGCGAGGGCCGGACAGCCGAGGAACGTCGGCGTGAACTCGACGTGCACGTCGTTGCCGGTGACCGCCACGTCACGCACGACGCCGAGCTCGACCAGCGAGATGATCGGGATCTCCGGGTCGGGCACCTCGTCGAGCGCGGCCCAGACCTGTGCTGCCGTCACGGTCGGGATCGTCACCACGTCGCACCCGGCACGGAGCGCCTCACCATTGTCATCTCCTCCCAGAGCTCGGCGAGCTCCGGATGCGAGCCGCGCTCGACCGCTTCGACCTCGGGTCGGCCGACATGCCCGGCGAGCTCGGCGCGCTGGTCCGGCTCGACCACACCGAGCGCGTACGGCCAGAGCCGCTCGAGCGCCTCGACGTACCGCGGCTCCTCACGAAGCCGCTCGTGCCACATGCCGGCATGGATGCGGTGGTACGTCTCCTCGCGCTCGATCTTGCGGGCGAGCGAGGCGATCTCCTCGTCGTCGGAGGCGGCGAGCGCCTCGAGCCGCACCTTGTCGGCGTGCTCGTAGAGCCACCGGCGCGCGATCGCGGGCGCCCACTCGAGCAGCCGTAGCTCGACGAGCGGCGCGCAGAGGTACTCCTCCGGCTGCCGGTCGAACGCGAGCGCGTCCGCATCCGTGCCGAGCTCCTGTGCGGCGAGCTCGTAGGCGGCGCGCGCGTGGCCGATTTCGTTCTGCGCGATCGACGAGAAGGCGACGTCCTCCTCGAGCATCGGCGCGATCCCGGTCCATTCGGACTCGCGCCAGCCGACGATCAGCTCGTCGTCAGCCAGCTGCAGGAGTCGACGAGCCCGCTCGCTCACGTGCCTCCTTCAGGCGCGCCTTGATCGAGTAGCCGTCGACGCGGCGGTACTTGAGGTCGAACTCGTCGGCCCACTCGGTGATCGTGTGGATCGCGGAGCGCGGAACGAGCCACAGGGCCTCCGACTCGCCGCGGCGGCCGTACTGCTCGCGCGACCACGCCTCGGCGAACTCCGCGTCGGGTGCGTCGACCGAGCCCGCGTGCTGGAACGCCTGGCCGGCCCGCTCCTGTCTGAAGATCTCGAAGATCATGCGGCCAGCATCAGGTCGCGGACCCACTGCTCCTGATCGAGGAAGCGGCGGCGGAACTCGAGGCGCTCGGCCGTCATCGGCCCGTGCCCGGTGACGACCGACCTGAGCTCGTCCCAGTCGGGCTCGGTGTACTCCCAGACGCCGTCCTCGTTGCGCCGCAGCTTCGGGTCGTGCAGCTCCAGGCCGAGCTCGAGGATCTGCGGCACGTAGCCCTCGAGGAACTGCTGCCGCGCCTCCTCGTTGCCCTGGCTCTTGATCCGCCAGATGAACATCGGGTCTTCCTCGGGCCGGATCTGGTTGCCGTGGAAGTGCATCAGCGGCGGCCACCAGCGGTCGAGCGCCTCCTGCACGAGCTCGCGCTGCTCGTCGGTGCCGGTGACCATGGCGAGGATCACGTCGCGGCCGTGCAGGATGTGGAACGACTCCTCCCAGCAGATCTTCTTCATGATCCGCGCGTACGGCGCGTACGAGCACTTGAGGAGCGCCTTCTGGCTGATGATCGCCGCCGCGTCGACGAGCCATGCGATCACGCCGACGTCGCCCCACGTGCGGGTCGGATAGTGGAAGACGTTGTGGAACTTGGCCTTGCCGGAGACGAGATCGGCGAGCGACTGGGCGCGCGGCTTGCCGAGGTCCTCGACGACGCGGTAGATCAGCTGCGCGTGGCCGACCTCGTCCTGCACCTTTGCGGTCAGTGCGAGCTTCCGCTGCAGCGTCGGAGCGCGGAGGATCCACTCCCGCTCGGGGAGCACGCCCATCAGCTCCGAGTTGCCGTGCATCTCGATGAACTTGATGAGCTTCGCGCGGTAGTCGTCGGGCATCCAGTCGTCGACCTCGACCTGGCCGCCGGCCTGGACGTGCTCGAGAAACTCCTGCTCGGACTGCGGCTTCATGCGTGCGCTCCTCCATCGGTCGCTACCGAACGATCGTTAGGTGATAATTGAAGCATGTCCGCGCGCCGTTCGGAGCTAACGCGTCTCGCAGCCCAGCTCTTTGCCGAAAAGGGCTACCACGGCACCTCGGTCGGCGACCTCGCCTCCGCGATGGGCGTGCAGAAGGGATCGCTCTACGCCCACATCGAGTCGAAGGCCGACCTGCTCTGGGAGATCGCGCGCGACGGCGCGGGCGCCTTCCATGCCCAGCTCGACGCGATCCCGGACGAGCTGCCGGCGATCGAGAAGCTGCGGCTGGCGCTGCGGGGACACCTGGGCGTCGTCGCCGACCAGCTCGAAGTGGCGACCGTCTTCGTCAAGGAGTGGCAGTACCTCGAGGGCGCGCGCCGGGACGAGTTCGTCGCCGAGCGGCGGCGCTACGAGGAGCGGATCCGCACGCTCTTCCGCGAAGGCGTCGAAGGCTCCGAGCTCCGGACCGACCTCGACGAGGCCGCCGCCGCGCTGCTCTTCCTCTCGGCGGCGAACTGGGCGTACACGTGGCTGCGCCCGGAGCGGACACCGACGCGCTCGCCGACCGCTTCTTCGCCCTGCTCGTGGACGGGATGCGGGGCTACTCGACGCCGTAACGGCCTCGCTCGCACCGGCGCGTTTTGGAACGCGCGGCGCGAGGCATATTCCGATCCGAGTACGCGACAAGGCTGCAGCCCTTCGTCGTTGCGGGATGCCCCGAGGCATGCGGGTCTCGGCAGAGCCTGAGTCAGGCTCAGGGCACCGATCGCGAGGGGCCGGATGCGGCGTCGGCCCCCTCGCGCTTCTCCCGTAACCGAATCCGGCGCTCCGCCGTTTCCCACTGGGCCGATTTTCCCGAGCCCGCACCCGTACGTCCTTGGGAAGGAGTACACAGCATGGGGAAGCAGCTGCTCTCGGCGTTACGAGGCAGTCGCGGCAGGCTTGTTGCCGCGTTGACCCTCGTCCTCGCCGCGGTCGCGTTAGGCGCGATCGGCATCGACGCGTCGACGCCGCCGACGCAAAGCGTCGTGGTGCCCGCTCAGCCGGGTACCAGCACGCTCACCTGGTCGGGCACGATCCCGGCCGCGAGCGCGCATCCGACGAATACCTGCAACGGCGCCGGCGCCGGCTCGGACGACCACGTCGTCTCGGTCACGCCGCCGCGGAAGGGCTACGCGAAGGTCGACGCGCAATTCACATTCCAGATCTCCTGGACGCCCGCGAGCCCCGACGAGCAGACGAGCGACGAAGTTCTGACCGTCAACCGGCCCAAGGGCGTCGACCCCGGCGACACGGAGTCGTCGGAGGTCGGATCGAGCGACTCGTCCGACACGAAGGAGACGGTCGTTGCGAACAACCTCAGCGTCGGCGACTACCACGTCCTCGCCTGCGGCTTCGTCAACACCGTCCCGCAGAGCTACACGGCGACGCTCACCGTGACGACGACTGCGAAGGCGGCCAACACCGGCCTCGCCTCCGCCGACGCTCAGGGTCTCGCGTTCGGGGCATCCGTCCCCGCGGATCCGCAGCGCGACGAGGCGGAGCCGCTGATGGAGATCGACCGCGCCGGCAACATCTACACCTGCGGCCCATCAGGGTTTTCGAACGGCGTCGACTACGGGCAGGTCTCCACCGACGGCGGCGACCAGTTCCATCTCCTCGGCACCCCGCCGCGCGGCCAGCACGGCATCGGCGGCGGCGGCGACTGCGCCCTCGCGACCGGCCTCACGAAGAACAGCCGCGGCAACTACCAGTACGCCTACGCGGGCCTCGGCGCGCTGAGCGGCTTCACGACCTCGACCTCGCCGAACAACGGTCGCAGCCTCGGCTCGGCCGGGGCGGACGCGAACGGCGGCATCACGTCGCAGGGCGCGCTCGCCGACCGGCAGTGGATGACGTTCACCGACGACCACACCGTTCTCCTGTCGTGGAACCAGCAGCAGCCGCGGAACACGGTCGTCCAGCGGTCGACCGACGGCGGTCTCACCTACTCGGCAATCGCCTCGGTGGCTGCGCCGAACCCGGAGTTCCCAGGGCCGATGCGCACCATCGCGGCGACGGGCGCCGTCTACATGCCGTGGACGAAGGGCGAGGAAGTGAACCTCGCGCTCTCGCGCGACGGCGGCACGACGTGGACGAACTGCGTCGTCGCCAAGGGCGCGACCGTCAAGGGCGGCACCGCTGGCTTCGCGGTCGCGGATCACGACCTCGCGGGCAACGTCTACGTCGTGTGGGCCGACTCGGCCGACTACCACACGTGGATGTCCGTGCTCGCGGCGGACAAGCTCGCCGGCTGCAACGAGACGATCGACCACGTGACGGCCAACAAGGGCCCCGACGGTGCGGCCACCGGCCAGCCCGTCGTCGATCCCGGCTGGTCAACTCCGGTGCAGGTCGACCGCGACGCCGTCAGGACGACCGTCTTCCCGTGGGTCGCTGCCGGCGGAGCGCCTGGCCGCGTCGCGGTGGCGTTCTACGGCACCACCTCCGACGGCGATCCGAACTCGGGTGAGTTCGACGCCGCCTGGGACGTCTACGTCAACCAGTCGCTGAACGCGACCGCCGCGACGCGCACGTTCAGCCAGGTGAAAGGCACGAGTCATCCGTTCCACTACGACTCGATCTGCCTGAACGGGCTGGGCTGCGACATCTCGGCACCGGCCGGCGACCGGTCGCTCGCCGACTTCTTCGCGATCTCGTACAGCGCGACGAGCGGCAAGCTGTCGGTGGTCTTCGACCGGACGAACAAGAAGCCGGACGAGGCTCTCGGCCACGTCGCCGCGCCGATGGTGATCACGCAGTCCGCGGGGCCGTCGAACGGCGGCACCACGCTCTCGGGCGGCCGCGCCACCGTGCGGAGCTCGACGACCGACCCGCTCGGCGATGCGCTGTCGTCGTACTCGCTGATGACGCCGGCCGCTGTGCCGCCCGACCCGCCGACGGCAAACGACTTCGCCGGTGACTTCACGAAGGCATCGACGAGCGTCGACGCCCAGGGCAACCTCGTGGTCACGCTCAAGGTCGTCGACCTCGGGCAGAGTGCGCTCTCGCGGGCGCTGCTCGACACAGGCTCGCAATCGCTCGTCTGGTTGTGGCGGTTCACCAACGGCTACACCGACGGCGGCGCCTCCGCGGCGTGGAGCCCGACAACCGGCTGGACGTACGGCTTCGACGACTTCACGGTCGGCGGCACGCCGTGCGTGACGGCCGCCGGGCCTGTGAGCGAGAAGTGCCAGGTCTACCCGCAGGCGAAGCCGATCACGGGCTCGACCGACGCGCTCACCGGCACGATCACGCTCGTCGTCCCGAAGAGCTACCTGCGGGCGCTCTCGGGCAAGGACGCTGCGGGCCGGCCGCTCGAGGCTCCGGCCGCAGCGGGCACGCGCTTCTACGACGGGACGGCGTTCTCGTTCGGGAACACGATCTCCCAGTCGCAGTCGCAGCAGTCGTTCCTCTACCCGCTCGACAGCACGGCGAGCGCGGACTTCAAGCTCCAGTAGCGCGCTGAGCACCGCCGGCCCGGCTAGGGGCGCCGTCTCCGCGAGAGAGGCGGCGCCCACCGGGCCGGCGCCTGCGAATAGCATCGGCGCATGGCGCGGCTGCTGCTGATCGTGAATCCGTTTGCGAGCTCCGTGACGAACCGGCGGCTGGCAGACGTCGAGGACGCGCTCGGCGCCGCCGGCACCGTCGAGACGCAGATGACGCGTGCGGCGGGTCATGCGACGGAGCTTGCGGCCGAGGCGGAGGGGTACGACGCGGTGATCGCCTTCTCGGGCGACGGGGGCTACAACGAGGTGCTGAACGGCGCCGACGGCTCGGTTCCGCTCGGATTCGTGCCGGGAGGCGGGACGAGCGTTCTCGCCCGCGCGCTCGGCCTCTCGCGCGACGCGTACACCGCTGCGGGGCAGATCGCCGAGGCTCTCGTCGCGGGCAAGTCGAGGCGGATCGCGCTCGGCCGGGTCAACGGCCGCCGCTTCGGGTTCAGCGCCGGGGTCGGCCTCGACGCGGAGGCGGTCAGGCGGATGGATCTGCGCGGCCGCTCCGACAACGGCAAGCGTCCCGGCGACCTCACCTTCGCCTGGACGGTGACCAAGATGTTCGCCGAGCGGAGGCTGAGCTTCGAGGAGGAGCTCGAAATCGCGGATCACGGCCGGGCGGCGTTCCTGCTCGTCGCGAACTGTGACCCGTACACCTACGCGGGAGCCGTACCGCTCCATCTCCTGCCGGAGGCGCGCTTCGAGCTCGGGCTGGACTTCGTCGCGCCGTCGTCGGTTCGCGCGCGGTCGCTGCCGCGCCTCGCGACGCGGGCGCTGGCCGGCAAGCTCCCGGATGCGCCCGATGTCCTGGCCGGTCACGACCTCGACCGGTTCGAAGTCCAGTGCGACCGGCCGCTCCCGCTCCAGGCCGACGGCGAGGACCTCGGCGACGTCGAGCACGTCGTCTTCGAGGCGGAGCGCAATGCGGTCACGGTGCTGGCTTAGCCTCGGACTCGTCCTGGTCCTCGCCGCGTGCGGCGGCGGAAAGTCGAAGCCTGGGCCGTACGACTACGACGCCCGCGCCCCGCTCGCGTATCCGCGACCTCGGCGTCGTCAACCACGACTATCCGGTCAAGATCCACGACGTCTCCTACGCGGGCGACGGGCATCGCGTGCCGGCCTATCTCCTGCTCCCGCCGCAGCGGGCGGGCCGCCATCCGGCCGCCGTCTTTCTCCACGGTGCCGGCGGGTCGCGGCTCGACCTCGTCGTGTTCGCGGCCAAGCTGTCGCTGCGCGGCGCGGTGACGATGGCGCTCGACGTGCCGGAGGGCGACGAGTACGGGCCGATGGTCGTCGACGTGCGCCGCGCGCTCGACCTGCTCGCCGCCCGGCCCGACGTCGATCCGAAGCGGCTCGGCGTGGTTGGTTACAGCCTCGGGGGCCAGCTCGCCGCGATCGTCGCAGGCGTCGACTCCCGGCCGAAGGCCGTGGGCATCATCGCGGGGCGCGGCACGACGGAGGCGCGTGACGCGGTCGCGCACGCGAAGGCGGCGCTCTTCTTCCAGGCGGGGACGAAGGACGCGGTCGTTCCTCACGACGAGCTCGAGGCGCTGATCGACGCCGCCCCCGCCGCGCACCGGAAGGTCAAGTGGTACGCGGCCGGGCACGAGATGGGCGTCGCCGCCTTCGACGAGCAGGTCGCCTGGCAGGCCTCGGAGCTGGGTCTCCAGTAGTCCAACTTGAACTAGTCCAGCTGGGACTCTATGCTGCGGCTCATGAAGTGGCTCGCTGTGCTCGGCGCCGCTCTTGCCCTCGCCGGCTCGGGCGCGGCCGCGACTCCCGCCGGGACCTGGACGGGGACGTTCCGGCTGGGCGCAGTCAGTGACCCGGTGATCGTCTCCGTCGACCTCGCGCGCGGCGTCGTCGTGCTCGGTCCCGGTCACGCGCCGCTCTCGCGGACGACGATCCGCCGCGACGGAGCGCGCATCCGCTTCTCGGTTCCCGGCCGGCCCGCGCTGGCCTTCGACGGGCGGCTGGCCGGCAAGCGGATCGCCGGCACGGTGCGCCAGGGCGCGGCGCGCGGGACGTTCTCGCTCGCACGCGGGCCGCTCTCCGAGCAGCGGGCGCTCGGCGTCTACCGGCTCGCCTCGGGCAAGACGCTTGGCGTCTTCGGCGCCGACGGGCCGCGGATCGGCGTCGTCTTCGAAGACGACGAGCTACGCGGCCTCTTCCGCACGGGCGCCGGCCGCTACGACCTCGGCTCGGGCTGGGGCGTGCGCGGCACGCCGGTCGGCACGGCGGTGCTCGACGGTTCGGGCGGCACGTGGCGCGGCGAGAAGGTCGAGCGCCTGCCCGTGCGCACGCTCGAGGTCCGCTTCGGCACGCTCGCGGGCACACTCTGGATTCCCGCCGGCGCGGGCAAGCATGCCGCGGTCGCGATCGCGCACGGCTCCGGCGTCACTCCCCGCCAGTTCGCCGGCCCGCTGCCTGCGTACTTCGCCTCGCGCGGGCTCGTCGTGCTCGCCTACGACAAGCGCGGCACCGGCCAGTCCGCCGGTCCGTATCCCGGCGAGGCGGCGACGACTCGCAACGTCGACCTCTACGCGCGCGACGCGGCCGCCGCGGTGCGATTCCTCGCGGCGCAGCCGGAGGTCGACCGCTCGAAGGTCGGGCTTGCCGGGCAGAGCCAGGCCGGCTGGGTGATGGCGCTGGCGGCTGCGCGCGAGCCCGCCGTGCGTTGGTTCTTCTCGTACTCGGGCCCGGCGACGACGCAGGGTGAAACGGACGAGTGGGGCCGGCTCGCCGGGCAGGGCGGTCCGCCGGCCGGCACGGACGCCGAGATCGAGGCGCAGATCCGCCAGCACGGGCGCAGCGGCTTCGACCCGCTCCCGTCGCTGCGCAAGCTCTCGATCCCGCTCCTCTATCTCTACGGCGCCAACGACCGCCACATCCCGGCGAAGCTCTCGGTCGAGCGGCTCGATGGGCTCGGCGGCGACCTGAAGGTGGTGCTCTTCCCGAAGGCGGATCACTTCCTGATCGAGAGCGAGCACGGCTTCACGAAGGAGCTGGAAGCGTCCCACCGCTACGCGGCCGGCCTCTTCGGCACGCTCGACGCCTGGCTCTCGCAGCACGGCCTGCGAGGATGAGCATGTGTCACGCCGCCCTGTGTCCCGTCGACTCGGTCTGACGCTCACCGAGGCGGCGGTTCTCGCGCTGCTGCAGATCGAGGGCGAGCGATCCGGCTACGACCTGCTGAAGCTCGCCGAGCAGGCGATCGGCCATGTCTGGGCGCCGGCGAAGAGCCAGCTCTACACGACGCTGAAGCGCCTCGTCGAGGCGGGCCTCGTGCGCAGCCGCAAGGTGGCGCAGACGACCCGTCCCGACAAGCAGCTCTACCGCCTGACGAAAGCCGGCGAGACCGCGCTCGCGGAGTGGCTCGCCGAGGTCGAGCCGGGCTCGCGCGACGCCTTCTACCTGCGGGTCTTCGTCGGCGGGCTGATGCCGGTCGAGAATGTCGTCGCGCACGTCGAGCAGTACCGCTTCGACACCGAGTCGCGCCTCACCCTCTACCGCGCGCTCGAGCAGTCGAACTCGCAGCGGGGCCACGACTGGTTCCACCACCTGATGCTTCGCCACGCGATCGGCCAGGCGACCGCCGCGCTGACGTGGGCCGACGAGACGCTGCAGGAGCTGCGGACGCGGGCTCCGAAGTCGGCCCGGGCCAGCCGGTAGGGTTCCTCCGCTGATGGCGCAGGTACTGCCCGAGTTGCGGAGCGTGATCGACGGCGACCGGGTCCCGGAGGGGCTCGCGGAGGACGATCTCGTCGAGCTTTTCCGCTGGCTGGTGCTGCTTCGCACCTACGACGAGCGATCCGTGATCTACCACCGGCAGGGCCGGATCGGCACCTACGCGATCTTCTGGAACCACGAGGCGATCCAGGCAGGATCGGCGTTTGCGCTCGGCGACGACGACTGGCTCTTCCCGAGCTACCGCGAGTCGGCGATCGGGCTGCTGCGCGGCATCCCGCCGCAGACGATCCTCCAGTGGTGGCGCGGTCATCCTTCGGGGTGGTGGAACCCGGCCGACTACAACGTCGCGTCGATCTGCGTGCCGATCGGCACCCATGTGCCGCATGCGGTCGGCCTCGCCTGGGGGAAGAAGCTGCGCGGCGAGAAGTCGGTGGCGATCGCCTACTTCGGCGACGGCGCCACCTCGGAGGGCGCGTTCCACGAAGGAGCCAATTTCGCCGGCGTCTTCAAGGCGCCGGTCGTGCTGATGTGCAACAACAACGGCTGGGCGATCTCGACGCCGGTCTCGGCCCAGACGGCCGCCGCGACGCTCGCCGACAAGGCGAGCGGCTACGGGATGCCCGGGGTGCGCGTCGACGGGCTCGACGTGCTGGCGGTCTTCGAGGCGACTCGCGAGGCCGTCGAGCGGGCGCGCGCGGGTGAGGGCCCGACGTTCATCGAGGCGGTGCACTACCGCGCGGCCCCGCACGCGACCGCGGACGACCCGAAGGCCTACATCGATCCCGAGCGCGTCGAGGAGGAGAAGGAGCGCGAGTGCGTCGGGCGGTACGAGCGCTACCTGACGCGTCTCGGCGTGCTGACCGCCGAGCGGGCGGCCGAGCTGCGGGCGGAGGCGGCAGACCTCATGCGCCAGGCGATCGCCGCTGCCGAGGCGGAGCCGCCGCCGGATCCGGCGCTCGTCTTCGAGCATGCGTACGCGAACCCGCCGGCCGCGCTCGCGCGCGACCTCATCGATCTGAAGCGAGTGCTCGATGAGTGAGAAGTTTCTCGTCGAGGCGGTGAACGACGCGCTGCACGTCGAGCTGGAACGCGACGGCAACGTGCTCGTGATGGGCGAGGACGTCGGCCGCGCAGGCGGTGTCTTCCGCGCCACGGCGGGGCTGCTCGACCGGTTCGGCGCCGATCGCTGCGTCGACACGCCGCTCGCCGAGGCGGGGATCCTCGGGACGGCCGTCGGCCTCTGCTTCGCTGGCTGGCGTCCCGTCTGCGAGATGCAGTACGACGCGTTCTCGTATCCGTGCCTCGACCAGCTGATCACGCACGTCGGCCGCTACCGCTGGCGCACGGGCGGCAAGCAGGCGTTTCCGATCACGATCCGGATGCCCTACGGCGGCGGCGTGCGTGCGCCCGAGTTGCACGACGACTCGCCCGAGACCTACTACGTGCACACACCGGGGATCAAGGTGGCGATCCCCTCGACGCCCGCGGACGCGAAGGGGTTGCTCGCGGCGGCGATCCGCGACGAGGACCCGTGCGTCGTGCTCGAGCCGAAGCTGATCTACCGGACCGCGCGCGGCGAGGTGCCCGACGGCGAGCACGTCGTCGAGTTCGGCAAGGCGCGCGTCGTCCGCGCAGGGACGGACCTGACCTTGATCGCCTACGGCGCGATGGTCGGCGTCTGCGAGCAGGCGGCCGACCAGCTGGAGGCGTCGATCGAGGTGCTCGACCTTCGCTCGCTGCGACCGCTCGACGAGGACGCGATCCTCGAGTCGGTCGCAAAGACGGCCGCGTCGTCATCGTCCACGAGGCCCCGCGAACCGTCGGCTTCGGCGCCGAGATCGCCGCGTTCCTCGCCGAGCACGCGATCTTCGACCTGCAGGGGCCGGTGCTGCGCGTGACCGGCTACGACGTGCCCTATCCCTCCTGGACGATCGAGGATGCGTACATGCCCTCGGTCGCCCGCGTCGTCGCGGCCGCCGGCAGCTGCTCGGCTGATGGCTCTCCACGGATCCCGCTCGAGCGTAGGACCCTGCACGGCCACTTCTCCGTCGATCTCGAGCCGGTCGTGACGATCGAGCCCGGCGACTCGATCGTCTTCGCGACGCTCGACTCGTCGTGGGGGCTCGAAGGCGGCTCGTGGGACCGGAAGCGCTACCCGGACCGGCGCCGAGGCTCGACGACGGCCACGCGCTGATCGGGCCGGTCGCCGTCCGCGGAGCCCGCGCCGGCCAGACGCTCGCCGTCACCGTCGAGGCGTTGCGCATCGGCGACTATGGGTTCACCGACGCCGGTGGCTGGTCGTCGTGGCTGAACGAGCGCCTCGGATTCGCAGACGGCGTGACGACGGCACTCTCGTGGACGCTCGACGCCAGGCAGGCACGGGCCGGAACCAGCACGGGCACGTCGTCGCGCTGAGCCCGTTCCTCGGCGTCATGGGGATGCCGCGCCGCGCTCGGCGAGGTGTTCTCCACCACGCCGCCTCGCTTCCGCGGCGGCCTCGACTGCAAGGAGCTCGGCGTCGGCGCGACGCTCTATCCGATCCCGGTCGACGGCGCCCTCTTCTCGGCCGGCGACGGTCATGCGCTCCAGGAGACGGCGAGGTGTCCGGCCTCGCGATCGAGTGCCCGATGGAGCGCGCAGCAGCTGTGCCTCGACGTGCGCGACGACCTGCCGCTGCGGATGCCGATCGCCCGCACCGACGACGCCTGGATCGTGCTGGGCTGGACGAGGACCTGGACGACGCCGCAGCGCATGCGGTCGACGGGATGCTCGATTTGCTCGTCGGCGAGCTCGCGGTCGACCGGCGCGACGCCCTCGCGCTCGCAAGCGTCGCCGTCGACCTGCGCGTGACGCAGGTCGTGACGGCGTCAAGGGCGTGCACGCCGTGCTGCGCCACGACGCGATCCGGTGAGCCCGCGGCTCCGGCTCTGGCTGGAGAAGGTGCGCGGCGGCTATGAGCTTCGCGACGCGGTGACGCTGGAGCGCGTCCGCTGGGACGCCCGCGGATCCGGGTGCTTCCGGTGGCAGGCGTCTCCTTCCGGCCGGACGCGCTCGGCGACGCCGGTCGACCCGGGGCGTCGCGTCGCGCTCGTGCCCGAGCCGGAGAACGAGCAACGACCCGAACGCGGTCGGGATCTGGAACGCCGATCGGACGCTGCAGCTCGGCTACGTGCCGCGCGAGGTGGCGCCGAGGTCGGCGTGACCAGCAGGCCGTGTCGCTCGTCGCGTCGACGGCGGCCTGCGCGTGCGATCGCGCCCGCGGACGCCTGGGTCGGGACGCCGCGCCGATCCGCGAGGACGTGATCGCCGCGGTCAAGGAGGCGCTGCCGAGGCGGCCGACCCCGAGAAGGCGGGGCCGATGCAGGCGTACATGAAGTCGGCGATGCCGTATCGGGGCGTGTACGCCCCGGCGCTAGAAGCGGATCTGGAAGGACGTGGAGCGCCGGCTGCCGTTCGCATCCGTCGAGGACCGCCGCGACACGGTGCTCGCTCTCTGGCGCGGGGCGAGTTCGGGAGGAGCGCTACGGGGCGATCGCGTTCGCGCGCTTCGACGAGCCGGAGGCGCTGCGCCGTGTACGAGGAGCTGATCGTCACGGGCGCCTGGTGGGACATCGTCGACTGGGTCGCGTCGCATCGCGTCGGCCCGCTCGTCCGGGCGCACCCACGTCTGAAACGGACGATGCGCGCGTGGGCGCGTGACCGCGACCTGTGGAAGCGCCGCACCGCGATCATCCACCAGCTCGGGTTCAAGGCCGAGACCGACACGGGCGGCTGCTCGTCGCGGCGATCGAGCCGAGTCTCGACCCGGAAGAGAGTTCTTCCTGCGCAAGGCCATCGGCTGGGCGCTCGCGAATATGCGAAGACGGCCCGGCGTGCGGTGGTCGCGTTACGTCGAGGAGCACCGGGAGCGGCTCGCCCGCTTTCGCAGCGGGAGGCGCTGCAGACGTGTCGATGGCCGCCGCTGATGGCGTACGGTTCGAGCTTCCCCGATCTGGGCGAAGACCTCACCGAGGGCGAGGTGGCCCGCTGGCTCGTCGTCGAGGGCCAGGAGATCGCCGAAGACGACCCGCTGGTCGAGATCCAGACGAACAGACGACTGTCGAATCCCTTCGCCGCTGGGGAGCATGGTTGCGCGCATCCTCGTCGCAATTGGGCGATCGTCCCCATGGGGACGGTGCTCGT
>CAVQYE010000017.1:0-199874 GCA_963718065.1 uncultured Actinomycetes bacterium
CTTCTTCCCCGGCCCACGGACGCCGCTGGCCGGTGTCAGCAAGCTGATGCCGGGCGAGCAGCTCATCGTCGAGAACGGCCAGGTGCGCGTCGAGCGCTACTGGCGCTTCCCGGTGCCCGACCCGGAGCCGCGCCCCGAGGCGGAGTGGTCGGCCGCGCTGATGGAGGCGCTCGAGGAATCGATCAAGCTGCGCCGATGTCGGACGTCCCGCTCGGCGCAATGCTCAGCGGCGGGCTCGACTCCAGCCTGATCGTCGCGCTGATGGCCCGCAACATGTCGAAGCCTGGGTGGAAGACGTTCTCCGTTGGCTTCACGGAGGCAGGCGACGCGAACGGGTCGGCGACGCCCGCGAGGTGGCAAAGCTCCTACGGAGCCGACCATCACGAGCTGGCCTCCCCGTTCGTGCGCCAGGACGTCGAGCTGCGGGTCTCGCGTGGCATCTCGCATCAACTGCTGGCACATATCTCTCGTCGCTCGGGTTTCGCGCTCTCGAAGCTGGCGGCGGAGACGGTCACCGTCGCGCTCTCCGGCCAGGGCGCCGACGAGCTCCTCGGCGGCTACTCGCGGCACCGCAACGCGGCGCTTGCGGCGCGCCTGCTGAGGGCACCGGCAGTCGTCCGTGGCCCGATCGCGGCCGCGGCGCGCTATGCGCCTGGTCGCTTCCGCCGACTCGGAAGGGTCTGCCGCACCAGGCCCCGTCGAGCGTCATCTGATCTCCAACCGGAACATGGACGACGCGGCAGCGCCGGCGGCGGTCGCGGCCCGCTCGCGGAGCGTCGCGGGGCGCGGCGCGCACCGCCGTCACGGACCGTCTCGGCGGCACCGTCGGCGACCCGCTGGAGACGATGCTCTACCTCGACGGCCAGCTGGGCCTCGTCGACGACATGCTGCACTACTTCGACCGGGCACGTCGATGGCGCGCTCGCTCGAGGTGCGGGTGCCGTTCCTCGACCACCAGGTCGTCGAGCTGCCGCGGCGAAGACCACCCGCGTCGCTGACATGGTGCGACGGACGCGACGACGAAGCATCGTGCTCAAGCAGGCTCGCGCGCGGCCTCGATCCCGGACCGGATCATCGACAAGCCGAAGGTCGGGTTCTTCAACGCGGCGGTCGAGCGCGTTGGTTCCGTGCGCAGTCCCGGGGGCGATCGCCGATTATCTCCTGGCTCCGAATCCCTGCTATGGGCGACATGATCGATCGGAAGCGCGGTCGAGGAGGCTCGTCAAGCGCCAGGCCCGACGGTACGGCACACCGGGCAATGCCTATGCCCTGCTCCTCGATCCTGATGCTCGAAGTCTGGCTCTCGTCCTACCTGCCGCGTGCACTCGGTGTCGCCTCGGAGCCGGCCCGATCGACCAGCGCCAGTCGCCAGCATGAGCGGGCGAGACATCCTCGTACGCGGTCGTCACTCCGGTCCGCTCCACGAAGCTCACAACCTCCGTCGCCTTGCTGCGGGCTTCTCGCCGGGCCAGCCGACTTCTACTCCCCGCAGCCTGGATCATCGTCGACCACCGGCTCGAGCGACGAGACGCCCGCCATCGCGGGTCGCGAGCTGGGCAGACGAGTCCATCTGGTTGGATCCGTGCCGAGTCGCTCGACGCCAGGCCAGTCAGGCTCGCGGGCGGGTCCGATCGTGCGCGCGTTCGAGGTCGGGCTCCGACTCCCTCGGAGGAGCTCCCGACCGTCGTTGTGAAGCTCGATGCAGACACCTCGTTCGACGAGGACTACTTCGAGCGGCTCCTGGCCGAGTTCGCAGCCGACCCCGGCGCTCGGGATCTCCGCAGGCGGCATCGTGTCTTCGAGCTCCGCCAGCGACGGCGAGTGGGTCGCGAGCGCCACGTGACCGGCGCGATCACGTGCTGCGGCGCGTCGCGCGCCTACCGTGCGCGAGTGCCTGCGCGGAGGTGGGGCCGCTCCCGGAGCGCCGCATGGGCTGGGACGGCGTCGACGAGTTCCTGAAGGCGAACGTTCTCGGCTGGCGCACGGCGAGCATCGAGGGCCTGCGGTTCGACCATCACCGCAGCGTCGGCGAGCGCGACGGGTCTCCCGCCCGGCGCTGGCTCGCCGAGGGCAAGTGCGCGCACTTCATGGGCTACCGCTTCAGCTATCTCCTGATCCGCACGGTCGGCCGGGCGCTCCGCGACCGCGATCTGTACGCCTTCGCGATGCTGTGGGGCTACGCGCGCGCCTCGCTGCACCGTGAGGACCGCTACGCCGACAACGACGTGCGCGACTACCTCCGCCGCCAGCAGGCGATCCGCTACCTGCCGCTGCGCGTGCGCGAGTCTCTCGGTAGGCGGTAGCGGTGGCCCTCGTCGACATCGTCACGGTCTCGTATAACAACGCCGACACGCTGCGCGCATCCATCGAGCCGCTCACCCGGCTCGACTGGGTGCAGGTGATCGTGGTCGACAACGACTCGGCCGACGCGACGCTGACGACGGTCTCCGACCTGCCGGTCCAGGCCATCGACTGGGGCGCGAATCTCGGGTTCGCCGGCGGCTGCAACGTCGGCTGCGGGCCGGCGAGAACCCGTACGTCCTCTTTCTGAACCCCGACGCGGCGATCGACGAGCAATCGATCCGCAGCCTGGTCGACGCGCTCGAGTCGCGCCCGTCGGCCGCGCTCGTTGCACCGCGGATCCTCTCGGCGACGACGGCGAGCTGCAGCATTCGCTGCGCCGTTTCCCGCGGTTGCGCTCGACCTACGCGCAGGCGTTCTTCCTGCACAGGGTCGCGCCGCGTGCGGCCTGGGCGGACGAGAAGGTGCGCGACCAGGCGGCTATACCGCAGGCCCGCACGACTGGGTCTCGGGAGCCTGCATGCTCGTCCGCCGCGAGGCACTCGAGACGCTCGGCGGCTGGGACGACGGCTTCTTCTTCTACTGCGAGGACATCGACCTGTGCCGGCGCATCCACGATCTCGGTCTCGAGGTGCTCTTCGAACCGGCGGCCTCGGTGGTGCACGAAGGCGGCGGCTCAGCTCCGCGCAGCGCCATGCTGCCCACGCTCGCGGCCAGCCGCGTTCGCTACGCCCGGCTGCACCGCGGCCGCCTTGGCGCCCTTGCGGAGCGGTTCGGGATCGCGCTCGAGGCGGCGACGCACATGGTCGTGGGACGCGGCGGCCGGGCGGCGCGGCTGGGTCACGCGAAGTCATTGCGGATCTCGCTCGCCCCGGAGCAGGTGGCCCGGTGAAGGCCGAGCAGACGAAGCACGTCCTCTTCCTCGCGTACCACTTTCCGCCGCTCGGAGGCGCGGGCGTCCAGCGCAACACGAAGGCGGCCCGCGACTTCCTGCTCAGCTCGGCTACCGGCTGACGGTGATCACGGGACCGGCCCGCCTGACCATCGCTGGTCGCCCGTCGACGAGACGATGGCCGCGGAGGTCGCGCCCGGCGTCGAGGTGCATCGCCTGCCCGGCCCGGAGCCGTCGTGGACCGGCTCGCGCGTCCAGCGCTGGCTGCGGCTGACCCGCGTCTGGCAGAGCTGGTGGAAGAGCACGCCGTTCCGCTCGCGCTCGAAGTGGGGAAGGACGCGGACGTCGTCTACGCCTCGGTCTCCCCATACTCGACGGCGCGCGCCGCCGCGAAGATCGCCCGCGGCCTCGGCAAGCCGCTCGTCTTCGACCTCGAGGACCCATGGGCGCTCGACGAAATGCTCGTCTGCGAGACCGGGCTGCACTCGGTTCTCGAGCGCCGCGCGATGGGGCGCCTCGGCTGGGCGGACGCGATCGTCATGAACACCTCCGAGGCGGTGGCCAAGGTCGAGGCGACGTTCCCTCGTTTGCGGCGCAAGCGGATCGTCTCGATCGTCAACGGCTACGACGCGAACGATTTTCAGGGACCGGAGCCGGCGCGCAACGACGGGCCGCTCCGGATCGTGCACACGGCTTGCACACCGAGTTCGGCAAGCGTCGAGGGCGTCTGCGGAGCGCCCTCGGCGGGTCCATCCCCGGCGTCAACGTCATGTCGCGCTCGCTCGTCTACCTGCAGCAGGCGCTCGCCGAGCTGCTGGCCGAGCGGCCGCAGCCTCGACGGCCGGATCGAGCTGCACGTGGCCGGGCGCCTCACCGACGGCGACCGCGCTGTCCTCGCCGGCTGCCCCGGCGTGCATGAGCACGGCTTCCTGCCGCACGGCGAGACGCTCGAGCTGATGCGCACCGCCGACCTGCTCTTCCTGCCGATGCACGACATGCCGCCCGGGCGGCGCGTGACGATCGTCCCCTGCAAGACATACGAGTACCGGCTCTCGGCCGGCCGATCCTCGCTGCGGTGCCCCCGGGCGACGCGCGTGACTTCCTGGCCGAGTCCGGCGTCGCACAGATCTGTGAGCCGACCGACGTGCCCGCGATGAAGCGGGCGATCGTCGCGGCGCTCGCCGCGCAGGGCGCAGCGGCGCCCGGCTCCGCACGACCTGCTGGCTCGCCTCGAGCGCCGGAGCCTGATGCGCGAGTCGTCGAGCTGCTCGACTCGCTCGGAGCAGGCGCCGCCGAGCCGATCTACTGGAGGTGCCGGCATACGCCTGAATGAGGTGGTGACTGACCCCGGGCGCCGCTGCTCATCTACCGCGCGCAGTACGCCTGGCGCCGCTACGGCTTCTTCGGATCGCTCCGCAAGCTGCTGCACCTCGTCCGGATCCTCCCGGACCGACGGCGCCGGCGGCGCCTCGACCGCGAATACGACCGCCGGCATGCCGTCGAGACAGGCGGCATTGTTCGCCTCCAGGCTCTCGACATCGAGAGCGAGAATCGCGACCTCGGCGTCAGGTACGAGGCGACGAACCCGACCTGGTTCCGCAACATCGTCGGCTCGCTGCCGGTCGACTGCCGCGAATTCACCTTCGTCGACTACGGCGCGGGCAAGGGGAGAGCGCTGCTGCTCGCCTCGGAGTTCCCGTTCAAGCGCATCATCGGCGTCGAGTTCTCGCCGGTCGTCGAGATCGCGCGGCGCAATGTCGCGCGGTTCGAGAGCGAGCATCAGCAGTGCACCGACTTCGAGGTCGTGTGCGCAGACGCAGTCGAGTATGAGCTACCCGACGAGCCGGCCGTTCTCTACTTCTACAACCCGTTCGCGGCGCCCGTGTTCCTCCGTGTGCTGCAGGGCATCCGCCGCTCTTTCGAGCGTGCGCCGCGGCCGCTCCTCGTCGTCGTCACCGGCGACGCTCCCCTCGGTGCGCTCGCCGCGGCCGGCTTCGCGCCGCTGGGGCCGGAGAATCTGCCCGGCGGCCAGCGCGTGTTCCTGCCGGTTCAGTAGAGCCGCGACGTCAGCGTTCGTCTGCGCCGGCGTTGACCGCGCCGCCCTGCGGGCGGGCCTGCTGGTCGAGATCCTGCGGGTGGCGCGTTCGCGGCGTGGCCGGCGCCGAGCGCGCAGGTGTCGTTGGCGGCGAGGTGGTAGTCCGCCTGCCGGTCGACATTCGTGTACAGATTGCCGTCGGCGAGCCGCGGCGTGCAGATCTTCAGCTCGAGCCGCAGGCGCCCGTGGCCCGGAGCGAAGACGTTCCCGGAGTAGCTGGCGGTGACCGCGCCGCCACCGGCGCAGCCCGAGTAGCGCGAGAGGAAGATGTTGCCGTAGATGGTCGCGTTGCCCGGGCGGTCAGGGTCGCGGCCGTAGCCGTCGCCGCCTTCGATCGTGTTGTAGCGCACCGTCGTCGTGCCCATGACGGCCAGCTCCTGCGGTCCCGTCGAGCCGGACCTGCCGCAGGCGTTGGTCTCCTCGATCATGTTGTTCTCGATCAGGATCGAGGACGGGTCGCCGGTGAAGATGCACTGCGTGCCGCACCACCAGATCCGGTTGCCGCGGATGACGCCGTCCGTGACGTAGATGTCGAACGCGTCGATGTGGGCGCCGGCGCAGCCCGTGTTCTTGTTGTCGTGGACGATGTTGTATTCGATCACCCAGCCCTTGGTCGGCTCGTCAGCGGACTGCACGAGATCCGAGCAGAGGTTGCCCGTGCCCATGTCGCGGGTCCGATCTCGCTGTAGCGGAGCGTCGAGTAGTCGCTGCTCGTCTTCACGTTCCGCGCGTGCACGTCCTCGACGATCATGTTGCGCGCCTGCCCGTTCGTGAGCCCTGGTTGTCGCGCATGCCGAGGGATTCCTCATCGGGCGCGTTCTCGCCGGTGATCGTGACGCGGTTGGTCTCGTTGACGCCCGGGGCATCGCCGCCGTCGAAGACGAAGTCGTGCCCGTAGGCCTCGAGTGAGCCGTTGATCGTGACGTTCTCGCCCGGCGCCGGGTGGAAGATGATCATCGCCGAGCCGAGCGGGATGTCGGGCCGGTCGTTCACCTTCTGCGTCGGGTACGTGCCGCCCCGGATCAGGATCGTGTCGCCGGCTCTCGCGGCCTGGTAGGCGGCGTTCAGCGAGCTGCACGCCGTGGCGTCGACCCAGTTCCGGCCGTCGCCGCGCGGGTGCACGAGCCGCCGTTCGGATCGACCCAGAGGTTCGCCGTCCCGTTGGAGGGCGGCAACTGGGTGCAGGCGGCAGTCGTCGCATTCAGCGATGTCTTTGCCGACCGGTTTCCGGCTGCATCGGCCGCGCTCACCGCGAGTGGATAGGTCGTGGCGCAGGTGAGGCCGACGAGCGTCTGCGTCGTCGCGGTTGGCGTCGCGACGCGGCTCCCGCTCCGGTAGACGCCGTACGAGGCGACGCCCTTGTCGTCGGTCGAGGCGCTCCACGTGAGGGTTACGGTCGTCGAGGTCGTCGCGCTGACGGCCAGCTTGCCGGGCATGGTCGGTGCGTGCGTGTCGGGGCCGCCGCCTGCACCGCCGCCGCCTCCTCCGCCGCCACCGCCGCCCGGATCGGTCGAGACCGGGATGCGCTCGCGGAGCAGCTTCAGGTACGCCGTCAGCCTGGCCGTGGTGCTTGCGCACCGGAGCGACGACGAGGTCGAGACGTCGCTCGGAGCGGGCCACCTCGATCGCCCGGCGCCATGCTTCGCGGTCGAAGGCGGCGCCGCCGCGGAGCTGGATAACGGCGATCGCGCGGCCCGCCTTGAGCCGCGCAGGAAATGGATCTGCCGCGGGCGATTCAGCCGAACGAGCAGCGACACCTTGTCGCGCGTCATCCTGACGGCGGCTGCGGGCGAGTACGCGGTCGGCAGGCAGGCACCGCACGTCGCCTTCGGCTTGTGACCCGCGACGACGAGCAGCCGCTTCTTCTCGCGGCCGTCCGGAGGCGAGTCGAGCTTCTCCGTCCCGAGCGCGCTGCCGTTGGCGATGATCGCGTTGATCCCGTTGGCGCGCAGCGTGCCGACCCGCTTCCAGCCGGGGTCGGACGCCGCCTCGCGGACGATCGCGACCCCCCAGACCTGCTTGGGCAGAGCGACGACGGTCGCGCCGGCGGGCAGCGCGGTCACGATGCCGACGACGGCCAGGGCGGAAAACGCCAAGGCGGCGAGGCTGTGGGCTGGGCGGCGTGAAGCTCTGGGCATCGGGGTCGGATCGCCTGGCGCGATCCGATCTGTCCAGTTCTGTTGCCTATCGAGACGCCAATGCGGACCTGGGTCGGCTCGAAGCGCGAGACCATATCAGGATCGTCCGACGGCGCAACCGACAAGCGGCGCGGCCCTTTGTAGGCCGCGCCGCTGTCTTTTTGTTCACCGGAATCCGCTGTTTTGCAGCGAGATCAGCTCCAGCGGAGCTTTCGTCTGCGCCGGCGTCAGGGGCACCGCCCTGCGGGCGGGCCTCCTCGTCGATGTCCTGCGCGGGTAGCCCGGATGCGCTACCGGCGCCCTTCGCGCACGTGTCATTCGCGGCGAGGTGGTAGTCCGCCTGCCGGTCGACGTTCGTGTAGGCCTGCCGTTCGCGAGTCGCGGCACGCAGAACTTCGCGCCGGTACCGCAGCTGTCCAGCTGCCCGGTGCCTGAACACGTTGCCGGAGTAGCTGGCGGTGACCGTGCCCCCGCCCGCGCAGCCGATGTACTGCGTCAGGAAGAGGTTGCCGTAGATGGTGGCGTTGCCCGGCCGGTCGGGGTCGCGGCCGTAGCCGTCGTAGCCCTCGATCGTGTTGTAGCGCACCGTCATCGTGCCCATGACGGCGGCTCCCGCTGTCACAGCCGCCGCCACAGGCGGTGGTCTCCTCGATCATGTTGTTCTCGATCAACGCGGAGGACGGGTCGCCGGTGAAGATGCACTGCGTGCCGCACCACCAGATCCGGTTGCCACGGATGATCCCGTTCGTGATGTAGAAGTCGAACGCGTCGATGTGGGCGCCGTTGCAGCCGTCGTTCTTGTTGTCGTGAACGATGTTGTATTCGATCACCCAGCCCGCGCGGTCGTCGGCCGACTGCACGAGATCGGAGCAGAGATTGCCGACGCCGAGGTCGCTCGGGCCGACGTCGCTGTAGCGGAGGATCGAGTAGTCGGAAACGCTCGTCTTGACGTTTCGGATGTGCACGTCCTCGACGATCAGGTTCCGGTGCTGGCCGTTCTGCTAGTCCTCGTCGTCGGCGATCTGCCACAGAGCCTCCTCGTCCGGTGCGTTCTCGCCCGTGATCGTGATCCGGTTCGTCTCGTCGACGCCGTGGTGTCGCCGCCGTCGAAGGTCAGGTCGTGGGCGATCTCAGCTACTTCATCGTCACGCTCGGGTGGGGGCGGTGGAGATGATGGTCAGCCAGCGCCAGGTTCGTCCGGGTCGGGCAGGATCGTCTGCATGCGTACGTGCCGCCCTCGACCATGACGACGTGTCCTGCGCTCGCGGCGTCGTAGGCCGCGGCGAAGGTGGATATGCCTGGGCGTCGGAGGAACGGCGCCGTCGCGGCCTGGTGCAGGGCCGCCGCTGGTGTCGACCGAGGTCGGCGTTGCGGGACGGGCGGGTGTGACGTGCGGTCGAAGGTCTGGCCACCGTTGTCCGCGAGCCGGTTGCTCGCTCCTCGCCACCGGTAGGCGTCCACCCCGAGCGTGAGTGTCTGAAGGTCAGGCCGATCTACGTGTAGCTGTTGCGGCGATCGAGCCGGCGAAGCCCGCCACGATGGCGCCGAACAGTGGGCGATGCTGACGTCGTCGGTCACGTGTCGATGTACAGCGACCGTGCTCGAGGCCGTCGCGCCGACGCTGAGGCCGGTCGGCGTCGATGGTGCCGTCGGCGTCGGTGAGCACCAGCTCGTCCACGAGGTCGAAGCCGTCGCCTTCGTGAGTGATGCCGCCGCGTCAACGCGCTCCACCTGGAGCTGGGCAGCTCGTCGAGCAGGCGAGCCGCTCAGCGACTCGCTCAGGCGCGTGCTGATGATCTGCAGGCGCCGTCGCGGAAACGCTGTAGCCGGTCACGCCGACGTTGTTGGTCCAGGGTTTCGAGGAGATCGGTGATGCTGGTGGTCGTCGAGCCGGTCTTCGCGAGGGTCGCCTGGCACGGACGGTGGTTGTGTCGCTGCTGTGCAGGCGCTTGTCGACGCGGTCGAGGTCTTCGTGGAGCGGTTGCCCGTGGCGTCGTAGGCGTCGACGGCGAGCGTGAACGACTATCCCGGACGCGAGGCCGAGACCGTCGAGGCCAAGTAGCGTGGTCCAGCCGATGGACGTCCCGTCGCGGTAGACGCTGTAGCTGGTGAACTTGATGTTGTCGGTCGCCGTGAGCGACGTGACCTCAACGCTGGTCGCGTCGGCGTGGACGAACACCAGCCGAGGGGCGTGCTCGGCGAGCATGTCGCCGCCGCCGACCTCCGCCGCCTTCACCGCTCCGCCGCTGCTGCAGCCGAAGGTGGCGATGGCGCCGGCCTGGACCAGCGGTTACTGGCAGCGTCGAACGCGTCACGGTGATGAAGACGCGGGCGCGCCGCATGAGATCGGCGACGGTGATGCGCGGCGTCGTGACGGTGCCGACGAGGGTCCCGGTCACGGCAGACGCTGTAGCCGGTGACGCTGAGTTCGTCGGACCAGGCGGGCCCAGCCAGCGTGACGCTCGACGTTGTCACCGACGAACACGGCAATGGCGCCGGGCTGGGTCGGCGGGCGTCGTCGGCATCGGCGCCGGCGATCGTCCTCGTCGCGGTCGCCCTCGCGGTGCCGAGGAGGCCGAGGCAGGCGTTCAAGCCCTCGCTGAGAGGACGAACAGTCTCTCGATGAAGATCTTGAGGTCGAGCACGGTCGGCGGCGGCGATCTCGACGGCGTGGTCCACGCCGGCGGCGATCGAGGTCGCGCAGCGCAGGCCAGCGACGGCGAGGACTGCGTCTTCGGACCACCCGCAGGAAGCGGATCCGCCGAGGGCAGCCGACGCCAGCACGACGAAGCCTTGGTGACGTCCGCCGGGCAAGCCGGACGGGCGCCTTGCGGCGAGCCGCGAGAAGCGCGACGTCCGGCAGGCCCTTCGCTGCTGGCCGGCGCACTGCGACGCGACGCGCGCCGTCGCGGGACGGGAAGGCGACCGTCATGCCCGCCTGGCGGGCCAAGCTGCCAGCTCGCCGTCCGCCGCTGCGCGACTCGCTGATGGATCGACGACGAAGGCGTTCCAGGCCTTTCTCGTGGAGGCCGGCACCGCGCCGCCAACGGCCACGGTCGTGGTTGGGAGCTCATGCCGATACGGTGGACGGCTTCGTCGCTGCGGCGGCATCGAGGCCAAGCCACAAAGACGATCGGGGATCGCGGCCAGGGTCTCCCAGCGGCGGGAAGTGGGTGCGGTTGCATCGGCATGCTCGAGGTCGCTGGATCGACCAGCAGGATCGACGATGCCCACCTGCTCCTGGACCACTTGCGAGGTAGCCGGGGACGTAGATCGCGGCCCATGGGTCGGGGCCGGTGCTAGAGGCGGAGCGGTGAAGCCTCAGCGCTCGGCGCTGATCGGGTGCTGCTCGGCCGCTTTCTGCCATGTTGGCGGGAAATCTTCGGTCGCTGTGCTGATCGTGCGGCTCTGGCTTCAACCGCAGGCAGGGCTCGCGTGCCGAGCGGCGACGAAGCCTTGCCGCGAGGGATGCGATCTGTTCGGCGAAGTATCTGCTGCGCGCCGATGATCACGTTGTAAGTGACGCTGTCCTCGCTGTAGTCCGTCGTCTTGGAAGATGTTGCTGATGATCTGGAAGTTCGAGCGGGGCGTCGAGCCGTCGCTGAAATCATCGGCATCCTCCACCGAGTTGTAGGCGTACTGTAGTTGGTCAGGTCGACCAGTTGCCCGCCGAAGCGGATCACCAGGCAGCAGTTGACCAGCTTGCCCGACGTGGAGGCGTCGAAGAAGTCGTCCTCGATCGTCACGTCGCGAGCGGCGGCAGGCGGTCTTCCACCAGGGCGTGCTGGTGAGTCGCGAGACGTCAACAGCGCACGGCGCCGCCGTCGTGCATCGTGACGCCGTCGCCGCTGGTGATGAAGATGTACTCGGCGTGGTTGTCTTTCTTCGCCGCGGAAACGTGATGCGGCGCTGTCATCAGCAGGTTCGCGGCTCGCTGTCGTCGTGCCGCTCGAAGGAGATCCAGATCGGATGGACTCGCCGCCGTCCATGCGGCCGATGTCGCCCCGAGCAACTCGAAGGTGCCTTCGAGCCGATGTTGAACGACTTGACGCCAGGTCGCGCGCCGTGAAGCCGTTGGACCGCTGGTAATACGTCCCAGCTCTTCATCGCCATGTTCCGCACCTCGACGTCGGCGTGGTATCTTCACTCGCGACGCTGACCTTGGCGCGGGCGCGCGCACGCGTACCACTTCGGCGTGCCGGCAACTTCGTCCGCCGTATACCGGTGAGCAGGCTGCCTGACTCCCTCGACGATCTGGCCGGGCGGGGTGATCTATAAGGCGTGGGTCAGTCGGCACGGAGCGGTAGGCGCGGATCCACTCGAGTCGGACCCATGGCGACTGCAGGTGCGGGCGAGCCGTCGCAGCCAGTCGCTAAGCTGCGGCTGCTTGAGGAGCACGAGCGCGGCGCGCACGGCAGTGAGACGCTGCGAATCGAGAGCATAAAAGGGGAACGGCGCATCAGCGTTGGGTGCGGTGCATGGAAACGGCTCGGCCCCATTTCTGGGGCCGAGCCGGTCAACTCGTCGAGTCAGCTTAGCCGCGCCTGCGGCCGTCGCCGGACTTGCGGTCAGCGGTCGTCTGCTCCCGCATCGACGAGCCGCTCTGCGGGCGAGCCTGCTCGTCCATGTCGCGTGGAGCGACGCTGGCCGAGGCGCCTGCGCCGATCGCGCAGGTGTCGCTGGAGGCGAGGTGAAGGCCGCGCACGTGTTGTCGACGTTCGTCCAGAGCTGACCCGTGCGCGCCAACCTCGGCGTGCGGATCTTTGGATTCACTCCACACGCGCCACTGCCAGGGCCGACACGTTGTCGTGGAAGTTCGTCTTGACAGTGCCGGAACCTCCACAGCCACCGCTGTGGACGCTCGAGGATGTTGCCGTACACCTCCGCGTTGCCAGGCCGGTCGGGGTCGCGCCGTAGCCGTCGTCGCCCTCGATCGTGTTGTAACGGAAGGTCACGTCACCCATCACAGCGAGCTCCTGCGGGCCATCGCACCCGTCGCCGCAGGCATTGGTCTCCTCGATCATGTTGTTCTCGATCAGCATCGAGGACGGGTCGCCGGAGAAGATGCACTGGGTGCCGCACCACCAGATGCGGTTGCCGCGGATGATCCCGTTGACGACGTTGAGATCGAGTGCGTCGATGTGAGCGCCGTTGCAGCCGGTGCCCTTGTTGTCGTGGATCTGGTTGTACTCGATCACCGGGTTGAAGGTATGGCCGGTGACGATCAGGTCGGCGCAGAGGTTGCCGTTGCCGCCGAAGTCACTCGGCCCAACCTCGCTGTACCGGACCGTGTCGTTCGTCGAGTCATCGTCGTAGTACACGTTGCGGGTGTGGACGTCTTCGATCACGTTGCCCTTGACGTTCGGGGAGTTGTTCCCGCGGCCGAAGTCGATCGCGGACTCACTCCCGTTTTCGCCGTAGACCGAGATCCGGTCGGGCTCGTTGACACCGACCGTGCCGCCACCCTCGAAGATGAGGTCATGGGTGCGGATGGTCATGCCGTTGTCGAGGATCACGTTCTCGTTCGGTGCCGCCTGCAAGCGGACCGGCGTCGTCCCGATCGAACGGAGCGCGATGTCCTGGAACGCCGTGTACGTGCCGCCCTTGATGTAGATCGTGTCACCAGGGGAAGCGACCGCGTACGCGGCATTGAACGAGCCGCACGCCTGTGCGTCGACGTACGAGCCGGCCGTTGCCTGCCTGGTGCAGGAGCCGCCGTTCGTGTCGACCCAGAGGTTGCCGTTGCCCGGCCCGGGGGCCGTGCAGGCGGCAGTGACGCTGCTCGCCGACGCCTGAGCCGACCGGTTGCCGGCCGCGTCGAATGCGTCGACCGCGAGCGTGTAGCTCGTGCCGCACGTGAGGCCGGCGAAGGTCGACGAGAGCCCGGCGGTGGAGCCGGTGGAGACGCCGTTCTTGTAGAGGCCGTAGCCCGTGACCGCGACGTTGTCGAGCGAGCTGCTCCACGCGATCGAGATCGACGTGGTCGTCGTGCTGACGACCGTGAGGTTCGGCGGCGTGGTCGGAGCAGTGGTGTCCGCCGGCGGCGGGCACGCCATGGTCGACGCCGTTGCCGTGCTCTTGGCTGACCGGTTACCGGCCGCGTCGAACGCGTCCACGGCAAACGTGTAGCTGGTCGCACACGTCAGGACGGAGACGGTGAAGGTCGTCCCACCGGCCGAACCGGCCGAGGAGCCGTTCGTGTAGACGCCGTAGCCGGTGACGGCCGTGTTGTCCAGGGACGCATTCCAGGCCAGGGAGATCGAGGTCGTTGTCCTCGACCACACGGCCAGGCCTCCCGGAACGGTCGGAGCCTGTGTGTCCGCGTGCGCAGGCCATGGTCGAGGCCGACGCCGAGCTCTTCGCGGACCGGTTGCCGGCCGCGTCGAACGCGTCCACCTGCAGCATGTAGCTCGTCCCGCACGCCAGGCTCGAGTACATGTTGGTCGTGCCGGCCTGCGAGCCGACGCTCGTTCCGTCGCGGTAGTTGGTGTATCCCGTGACGCCGGTGCCGTCGGTCGAGGCAGTCCAGCCTCCCGAGATCGAGGTCGTCGTCTTGGACGAGACGGCGAAGCTACCCGGCACCGTCGGTGCGGTCGTGTCGGCGGGCGGCGGCGTGCAGGCCACGGTCGACGCGGTGAGCGAGCTCTTGGCGGACCGGTTGCCGGCCGCGTCGGAGGCATCCACAGCGAGCGCGTAGCTCGTTCCGCAGGCAAGCCCGGAGTACAGGTACGTCGTGCCGGTGGTTGAGCCGGCGTTCGTCCCGTCGCGGTAGTTCGTGTAGCCGGTGACGCCGGTGGCGTCGTTCGACGCGGTCCAGCTGACCGAGATCGAACCGGCAGTCGTGCCCGAAACGGCGAAGCTGCCCGGCACGGTCGGCGCCGTGGTGTCCGCCGGCGGCGGGCACGCGCTTGTCGACGCAGTGACCGTGCTCTTCGCTGACCGGTTGCCGGCCGCGTCGAACGCGTCGACTGCGAGCGTGTAGCTCGTGCCGCACGCGAGCGCGGAGTACGTGTAGGTCGTGCCGGCCGGCGAGCCGGCGCTTGCACCGTTGCGGTATGCGCCGTAGCTCGTGACCGCGACGTTGTCGCTCGAGGCAGCCCAGGCGATCGAGATCGACGTGCCGCTCGTGCTCGTGACGCTCGGAGTGCCAGGCGTCGTCGGAGCCTGCGTGTCGGCGGGCGTGCCGCCGCCGGCGACCGGCGTGGCCATGTCACCGTTGATCTCGGCCGGCGTCAGTGCCCGGTTGTAGATCCGCAGGTCGTCGATCTTGCCGGCGAACCACTCGTCCCAGACGGTGTTGCCGCCGATCTTCAGCGGACGGCCGGTGACGACGATGCGTCCGGTCACGGCCATGCTCGCGACCTGGACGCCGTTGGCGTAGAGGCGGATCCGTGTCCCGTCGTACGTCGACGCGAGGTGCGTCCACGCGTTGGTGGGGAGGATGGAGGGATTCTGGACGTAGACGTCCGAGGTGCCGCTGACGTTCACGTTGCCCGAGGCGCCGCCGGCGTTCGTGCCGGCGTAGAGGGCGTAGGCCATCTGGCCCGTCTTCTCCTTCAGGGCCACCGTGCGCCACTGACCGCCGAGTGACGTCGGGCGAACCCACGCCTCGACCGTCACCTGGGTGACGTCGAGGGAGCTCGAGTCGGGCACGTTGACGATGTCGTTCACGCCGTCGAACGAGAGTGCACCGCCCGCATGTCCCGTTGTCCAGGCAGCACCGGAGATCGTTCCTCCGTTGCCGTTGCCCGACAGGTCAGCGAGCGTCGTGCCCGTGCCCCCGTCGAACGAATATGCAGCGACGAGCCCCGTCGGGGCCGCCTTGCCCGAGGCCCCGCCGATCAGCGCGAGGAGCGCTGCGAGGACTAGGATCGGGCCAATTGCGAACAACCGTTGGCACGCGGAGTTGCGCGTCATCGGATCCCTCCTTCAAGTGGAAGAAGAGGGCGCGGGCCGCGCAACCCACCTCAGGTAACTGAGCGAACGCGGACATTAGTGGCGAACTTGCTGACCGTCAAGCAAGCAAATGGGTGACGATTCATAACCCTTATGGGTGATCTTTGTAACTAAGAAAACCGCGCGGCGTTACGGCGCCTGCGATCGGTCGTCAGCGGCGTCGATCAGGTGAGCGCGGAACCGTCGCGGTCCGGGCCTTCGCCGATCGTGAGCTTGGCCTCGACCATCGCCGACGCGGCGCGCTGGTAGGCGGCGCGGATGGCGGCGTCGCCCGTGTCGATGCCGGCGACCCGCTTCAGGGTGCCGCTGTAGGCGAAGGGGAACCAGCAGAGCGCGAGCAGGGTCAGCAGGACAGCCGCAGCCTCGGCCTGCGCGTCGGGGCTCGGCGCCAGCCGGGCCTCGATCGCCGCCCGGATCTCGTCGACCCAGCCGCCGGTCTGCTGCAGCGTTCCCGACTCGACGTCGTCCCAGTGGATCAGCCGCACGAGCACGGGCTCGTCGGCGAGCAGCTCGAGTAGCGCTTCGACCAGGGACGGCAGGATCGCCTCGAGCGAGAGCGCCGGGTCGCGGATGCGCTCGAGCGTCGGCAGGAGAGCGACCCTCGACCGCTCGATCACGCGCTCGACGGTGGTCCGGTAGAGCTCGTCCTTCGTGTGGAAGAAGTACCCGGGGGTGCCTCGGGAGAGCCCCGCGGCGTTGCCGATGTCCGCAAGGCTCGTGCCGCGGTAGCCCTTCTGCGCGAAGAGCGTCTCGGCCGACTCGAGGATGGCCTCGCGCGTGCGATCGGCCGAGCGCCGAATGCGCGGGTCTTCAGCCATCGACGGACGGGCGTTCCGCGTCGCAAGGCTCGGCACTGCTGCCGAGACGGACGCGGAACGTGAGGGATCGCCGCCAATCCATCGGTGTACGTCTCAGTATGGCTCAAGGAGCGGCGGGCGGGCTCTCGCGCTCCGGCGCGCGGCGAGGCGCCCGCACGTGCGGGCGCCTCGCTCGTCGCTTCGTCGTCTGCGGTCGGTCAGCGATCGTCTGCGCCGGCGTCGACGGAGCCGCCCTGCGGGCGAGCCTGCTCGTCGAGGTCGCGCGGAGCGACGTTGGCCGATGCGCCTGCGCCGATCGCACAGGTGTCGCTGGAGGCGAGATGGTAGTCGGCCTTCTGGTCGACGTTCGTCCAGGGCTGGCCGTTGCTCGCCAACCTCGGCGTGCAGAACTTCGCATTCGTGCCGCATGCCCCGCTGCCGGGTGCGAACACGTTGTCGTGGAAGTTCGTCTTGACCGCTCCTGAGCCGGAGCAGCCACCGCTATGGGTGCTGAGGAAGATGTTCCCGTAGACCTCCGCGTTGCCGGGCCGGTCGGGGTCGCGGCCGTAGCCGTCGTCGCCCTCGATCGTGTTGTAACGGAAGGTGACGGTGCCCATCACGGCGAGCTCCTGCGGTCCGTCGCAGCCGCTGCCGCAGGCGTTGGTCTCCTCGATCATGTTGTTCTCGATCAGCATCGATCCCGGGTCGCCGGAGAAGATGCACTGGGTGCCGCACCACCAGATCCGGTTGCCGCGGATGATCCCGTTGACGACGTTGAGATCGAGTGCGTCGATGTGGGCGCCGTTACAACCGTCGCTCTTGTTGTCGTGGATCTGGTTGTACTCGATCACCGGGCTGAACGTGTGGCCGGTGACGATCAGATCGGCGCAGAGGTTTCCGTTGCCGCCGAAGTCGCTCGGCCCAACCTCGCTGTAGCGCACCGCGTTGTTCGTCGTCTCGTCATCGAAGTAGACGTCGCGGGTATGGACGTCCTCGATCACGTTGCCCTTCACGTTCGGGGAGTTGTTCCCGCGTCCGAAATCGACCGCGGACTCCTCTGAGCTCGAACCGTAGACCGAGATCCGGTCGGGCTCGTTGACGCCGACCGTGCCGCCGCCCTCGAAGATCAGGTCGTGGGTGCGGATGGTCATGCCGTTGTCGAGGATCACGTTCTCGTTCGGTGCCGCCTGCAGGCGAACCGGCGTCGTCCCGATCGAGCGGTACGCGATGTCCTGGAACGCTGTGTACGTGCCGCCCTTGATGTAGATCGTGTCGCCGGGCGAGGCCGCGGCGTAGGCGCTGTTGAACGATCCGCAGGCCTGCGCGTCGGCGTACGAGCCGGCCGTTGCCTGCCTGGTGCAGGAGCCGCCGTTCGTGTCGACCCAGAGGTTGGCGTTGCCGTTCGTTCCACCACCGCCGCCGGGCGGCGGGCAGGCGGTCGTCGAGCCGTTGACCGTCGCCTTGCCGGAGCGGTTGCCGGCGCCGTCGACTGCGTCGACTCCCAGCGTGTAGCTCGTCCCACAGGCGAGGCCGTTGAACGTGTAGCTCGTCGAGGTCGGCGAGCCGGCGAGGTTCGCGCCGTTGTACGCGCCGTAGCCGGTGACGCCGACGTTGTCGGTCGAGCCTGTCCAAGAGATCGCGATCGTGCTCGAGCTCGTGGCGCCGACGGTCAGGCCCGTCGGAGTCGACGGAGCCGTCGTGTCGCTGCACGCGGTCGTCGAGCCGTTGACGGTCGCCTTGCCCGAGCGGTTGCCGGCCGCGTCGTAGGCGTCGACTGCGAGGGCGTAGCTGTTACCGCAGGCGAGGCCGGTGAACGTGTAGCTCGTGCTCGCGGTCGTCCCGGCGAGGCTCGTGCCGTTATATGCGCCGTAGCCGGAGACGCCCGTGTTGTCGGTCGACGCCGTCCAGGAGACGGCGATCGTCGTTGCGCCGGTCGCGCCGACCCGAAGGCCGGTCGGGATCGTCGGAGCCGACGTGTCGCCCGGGCACGCACTCGTCGAGGCGCCGGCGGACGACTTGGCCGAGCGGTTCCCGGCGTCGTCGACGGCATCCACGGCCAGCGAGTAGCTCGTCCCGCAGGCGAGACCGGTGAACGTGTACGAGGTGCCCGGCGTCGAACCGACAGACGAGCCGTTCCGGTAGAGCCCGTACGCCGCGACGCCGGTGTCGTCCAGCGAGATGGTCCAGGCGACGGAGATCGAGTTGCCGCTCGTGCCGACGACGGTGAGGTTCGGCGGCGCCGTCGGTGCGGTTGTGTCCGGACAGGGGCTCGTCGAAAGCGTCGCGGACGTCTTTGCGGAGTGGTTGTCCTTCGCGTCATAGGCGTCGACGGCGAGGGTGTACGACGTGCCGCACGCGAGGCCGGCGAAGGTGTACGACGTGCCGGTCGTCGTCGTCACGGACGAGCCGTTCTTGTAGACGGTGTAGCCGGTGACGCCGGTGTTGTCGGTCGAGGCGGTCCAGGAGACGGCGATGCTGGTCCGCGTCGCGCCGGTCGCCGCGAGGGCTCCCGGGGCGGTTGGTGCCTGCGTATCGGGGCAGGCGGAAGTGGCGGTGTCGATCGACGCCTTGCTCGAGCGGTTGCCGAGCACGTCGGCCGCGTCGACGGAGAGGTGGTACGTCGTCCCGCACGCCAGACCGGTGAACGTGTAGCTCGTTCCCGAGGTCGTGCCGGCGGAAGCGTTGTCGCGATAGAGGCCGTACGAGGTGACCGTGAGGCTCGGGCTCGCCGTCCACGTGACGGCGATCGAGGTGGTCGTCTTCGTGCCGGCCGTGAGGGCTGTCGGCGGCTCTGGATCGAGCACGCCGGTGGACCTCGGGCGCCACCTGTGGCGCCGGGTGCTGGGCTTGACGGCGGTAGTGCGTACCGTCGCTGTCGTTGTCTTCTTCGCTGCCGTCTTGACTGGACTTCTTGACCGTTGTCGTAGAGCGTGCCGTCGTCTGCGCAGCCGGCTTTCCAGCCGGCTCCGCCCGCGACACCCCCTGTGCCGAAGCCGCTCTCGACGTGGCGCCGCCGACTACGGCGAGCGCCAGGGTCAGCAGAAACACGAACGTGGCCGGAGTTCTCTTGGGCGCGCGGAAGCGCGGCATACAGATCCTCCTGGTTGTATTTCCGACAACCCGCCTGGGCGCGGGATGTCGCTTGCCCGACTCTCTGTTACCGGTCGGACGTGGTGCGCGAATGACGATCTGGTCAACGCAGACCTATCAGAAACCGTTTCGCCCCCTGAAAACAAAAAAACGCAAAGAGCAGGCTTTTCCAAATCGAAATTCCTGCAGTTTGCGAAGCTTACGGCTTCGAAAGCTGCGCCGGGCCGAGCGGTTCGAGTGGTCCAGAGGCCTTGCGCCGGCCGCTGCGGACACGCTGGATCTCGAGCGTCACGTCGCTCGCGCGCCACGCACAGGCGGGGACGTAGACGGCCATTCCGAGCACCACGAGCAGCACGAGCCGGACGGCCGCAGGCACGCCCGCGACGATCAGCAGCTCGCGCGCAGCGAAGACCGTCACGGCCATCAGCGCGCTCGCCTGCGCGACACCGGCGAGCCCGCGGACGAACCTCCAGACGGAGATCCCGAGCGCACGAGCCGCGAGGTGCGCACGGAGCGGCTCGACGAGCGTGATCGCGATCGTGTAGCACGCGGCCACCGCAGTCAGGCCCCACTGCAGGCCGAGCACCACGGCGCCGACGGTCGCGACCGACCAGACGCCGGTGTACCAGAAGAGCGTGCCCGAACGGTTGAGTGCCAGCAGCACCTCGCCGCTCAGCGTCTGCAGCGACTGGACGAGCCCCGCCCAGGCCAGGATCTGGATCACGCGCGTCGCGGCGTGCCAGCGGTCGCCGAGGACGACGTCGACGAAGTCGGGCGCCACGATCACGAGGCCGGCGAGCGCCGGGATCGAGATCGCCCCGACGAGCCGCGTGACGCGAATCCACATGTCGGCCATCCGCTCCCGGTCGCCCTGCATCCGCGAGAACGCCGGGAAGAACACCTGCTGCAGCGGAGCGGCGATGCGCGAGAACGGCATCAGGATCACGTTGGTCGCGAGCGCGTACGTGCCGAGCGCCGCCGCGCCGAGGACGCGACCGGTGAGGAGGTTCGCGATGTTCCGTCCGGCCTGGTAGAGGATGTTCTCGCCGAAGACGTTGCCCGCGAAGCCGCCCAGCCGCTTGAGGCTCGCGATCGAGAACGTGAACGACGGACGCCACGGGGTCAGGAACCAGACGATCACCGTCGAGAGCACCGCGTCGACGACTTGCTGCGTGACGATCGCCCAGGCGCCGTAGCCGGCAACGGCGACCGCGATCGCACCGATCGAGGCGAAGAGCGTGGACGCCATCGTTCGCAACTCCAGCTTGCGGAACTGCATGTCCCGGACGAGCAGTGCGCCCTGAGCGGTGCCGAGCGAGCTGACGAAGAAGCTCATCGAGAGCACGGCGAAGAGCGGCTGCACCTTCGGCTCGCCGTAGAAGTCGGCGAGCGGCCCCGAGACCCCGATGCCGGCGAGCGCGAGCACGAGCCCGACGCCGGCGCTCGCCCAGAAGACGGTCGAGCGGTCGTCGTCGTGCAGGTCGCGGCGCTGGATCAGGGCCGTGCCGAGGGCGTTGTCCGTGAAGACGATCACGAAGCCGGAGAAGACGAGCACCATCGCGGCGAGGCCCCAGTCGTGCGGCGCGAGGATCCGCGCCAGGACGAGCGCCACCACCATGCGCGTGACCTGGGAGAAGATCTGCGAGCCGGCCTTCCACGCCAGCCCGCTTCTGATCCCGGCGCCGATCCCGTCCGGCTCGGGCTCAGGCTCGGTGACGAGGAGGCTGCTCACGAGTGGGAGGGAGCGACGACCGAGGAGCCCGCCAGCTCCTGCTCGAGGTAGCTGCGCAGATCCGCTGCGAGGGCGCCGGCTCCCGAGACCTGCGAGGCGACGTGCTCGGCTTCGCCGAGCGCGGCTGCCAGATCGCCGGGCGACTCGACGAACGTGACGAGGCCCGCGTCGGCGAAGCGCCGGCCGAAGCTCAACTGGTGATCGTCGACGGCCTCGCCGAACTGCTTCAGGCGCGGCACGACGATCGGTCGCTTGCCGTTGGAGAGCGCAACGATGATCGAGCCGACGCCGGCGTGCGTAACGACGGCTCGAGCGCGGCGCACGTTCTCGACGATCTGCTCGAAGGGCAGGAAGTCGACGACGGTCGCGCTCGGGACGCGAACGGCCGACGCGCCGTGCTGCACGACGAGCTCTTCGCCCGCGGGCAGCGCAGCGACCGCCTCGAGCAGCCGGTCGAAGGGCGCCTCGTTGGTGCCGACGGTGACGAAGATCATTCGCCCGTGGAGAACACGTTGCCGACGTAGCGGGCGCGCGGCAGCGCGCGGGTGAGCTCGGGCCACTGCACGTAGAGGCGCTTTGCGACGGGCGCGATCATCCGGCAGCTCAGTGACGGGCCTTCGATTCTCGTCAGGCTCTCCACGTAGACGACGCGCGCGCCAGAGAGCCTGCCGACCCACGCGAACGGGACGGCGACCCCGGCGCCGGTCGTCAGGATCACCTTGGGTCGCAGCCGTCGCACGACGCGCACGGCGAGGAAGAGGTTGCGGAAGAGGTTCTTCAGATTCCGGTTCGTCGGCCCGTAGGCGTAGAGCACCCGCTCGCCGTCGAGCAGCGAGCGCGCGTCGCTCTTGTCGAAGGTCACCCAGGCGCGGTCGAAGCCCTGCCACGCGTCGCGCAGGGCGACGAGCTGCAGCAGGTGCCCGCCCGAAGAGCAGACGAGCATCAGGTCGGCGCGCTGCTTGCGCGGCGCCGTACGCGCACCAGGCTTCATCACGCGAACCGTAGCCCGGCTGCCCCGATCTGCCAATGGACGGACAGTGGGACCGGCGTCTAGCCCATTGGCTAGGCGAAGCGCCTGAAATCTGCCGGTTTGGGGCGTCCAACGACCGTCGTGAGTCTCCTACGATGAAGGCATGGACGAAGCTGCCACGAGGACGCCGGCTGCGACCGCCGAGGGCGGGATGGTCGTGGTCGTCCTGACGCACAATCGCCTGCACCTGCTGCAGAAATGCGTCGAGAACGTCCTCTCCCGCACCTCGTCGGCGACGACGGAGATCCTGATCTGGGACAACGCCTCGACGGACGGCACCGCGGAGTATCTCGGCACGCTCACCGACCCGCGGATCCGGATCGTCCGGAGCGAGGAGAACGTCGGGCAGAACGGCTATCCGCGTGCCTTCCGGATGACGACCGCTCCGTACCTCGTGGAGCTCGACGACGACGTCGTCGAGGCTCCCGCGGAATGGGACGCGATGCTTCTCGACGCGTTCCAGCGGCTGCCGGAGATCGGCTTCCTCGCCGCTGACCTCGAGGACGATCCGAACGATCAGGCATCGAACGTCCGCCACCACGTGCGCCCCCATCTTTACGTTCCCGACGAGGTCAACGGCGTGCGCCTGCTCCGCGGCCCGACCGGCGGCGGCTGCGCGATGACGTCGCGCGAGCTCTACGACCGCGTCGGCGGCTTCCAGGAGCGCAAGAAGGAGATCTTCTTCCTCGAGGACGAGGCGTACATCGTCGACATCCAGAAGCTCGGCTTCGAGCCGGCGGTCCTCGCAGACCTGCGCGTGCACCACACGGGCGGTCCGTACTACGCGACCGAGAACAAGGCGAAGGATCGCTACTGGGAGCGCCGCGACCGGGCCAAGGCCCGCCGGGCGGCGATCAAGGCGGTTCTGTTCAAGCTGCCCTTCGTCCGGCGCCTGAACGACCGCTTCCACTGGGTCTCCGAGCCTTCCTGAGCTTCGCGGCTCAGTAGTCTCGCGCTCAGCCGGGCTTGACGAGCCGCCGCGCGAGGCGCGAGACGCCGATGCCTGCACCCGCGAGCGCTGCCGTCGCGAGGCCGACGATGTTCGTCGTCACGCACGTCCGGCAGGCGTTGCAGCAGACCGCGGTCATCGGCGCCTGCTCGCCGACCTTGCCGGCCGCCTGCGCCATGCCGCTCGTCCAGAACTGCTTCACGCCTCTACGGTAGCCCAGCTCGCCGCGGGGCGGAAGTGCGAGGGCGGGCGGGCTAGGAGTAGGTCGCGGCGTAGGTGCCGCTGGTCGCGTCGAAGATGCCGTACGCGACGCCCTTGATCGTCTGCGTCGTGAACGTCACCGGGCTGCCGCCGCGCGTGATCGCGTGCAGCGTCCCCGCCGTGGAGGTGATGGGCAGCATTGCCCGCAGTCCGTTCGCGCCGGCCGCCGCCGTGATCGAGAAGCCGAGGTTGCCGCCGCTCCAGGTGAAGTTGCGGAAGCTCGAGTTGCTGCGCCCGTCCACCCACGCGAGGGCCTGCTTCGCGGAGATAACGGGGACGCTGCGCGACTGAGCGGCGGCGATCACGGCGTCGGAGTCGGGGCTCGCCGCGATATCGGTGTGGATCAGCACCGTGAACAGGCCGTAGTAGCCCTCGGCGCCGATCGCCTTGTCGAGCAGGAAGTTGATCGACGCGGGCTGCGCCATGCTCGACTCGTCGGTGTTGTGCGTCGGCGCCTGGAAGACGTCGATCAGGCTGCCGTCGGTGTCCGCGAAGCGCATGATCTCGCCGGTGCCCTCGAGGTAACCGGGCTTGTTGCCGATCCAGCTTGCGGGGTAGTGGTAGTAGTTCGTGTCGAGGCGGATACCGTGCGCGAGCTCGACCTTGGGCTGCGTCGCCCAGTCGACCCACTCGACGCAGTGCATCCGGTTCGTGACCGGCGCCGGCACGCTCGTGTACTTGGCGGCGAACGCGTTCAGCTGCGGGATGTAGTAGCCCGAGTCGAGCCCGCCCTGCGGCCACGGCTTGCAGGCGCGGTCGATGCTCGTGTGCAGCGCCACCTCGAAGCCCTGCGCTGTGTAGTTGGCGGCCTGGGCGTTCGTCAGCGGGCTGTCCGCGTAGATGTACGAGGTCGAGCGCACGCAGTCCCAGTTGGCGACCGAGCAGCCGGGCGGGCTGTCCGCGATATAGGTGTCGAAGCGCCCTGCGGTGCCTCCCGTCGCGTGGTCGTCGCCGGTCATGATCACGGCGGCCTTCTCGTCACGCGGCAGGTACCAGAAGCGCGGCAGCGGCTTCCTGTCGCGGTTCATCAGCTCGATCATGTTCGCGAACAGGCGCTGCTGCTCGTCGGCCTGCGGGATGCCGATCTTCGAGGTGTCCGTCCAGTCGGGCTGGACGTCGCCGGACTTGGCGCCGTAGAAGAGGTCGTTGGTGCGAATGTCGCCGACGCCGTCGCGGTCCTGGCCCGCCCACGCCGGGTTGCCCTGGCGCGTGTAGACGATCGACCTGTTGAGATCGAAGGTGAAGGCTGCCGCCTGGCCGCCGTTCGCGCCGACCGAGCGGAGCGTGACGGCCGGGCTCGTCGTCGCCGTGCCTGCGTTCGAGTAGAGCCAGGCGAGTGCGGTGGCGCCGTTGACGAGGTAGCGGTCGGCCGTCCCGTGGTACTGGATCGACGCACCGACGATGCCGCCGCCCGCCTCAGTGGTCGTGTCGACCTTCAGGTAGGCGTTGGACAGCGTCGCGGCCTGGTCGGTGAGGCCGAGGAGGCCGGCGAGCTGCTTGTCCGGGTGCAGCGCGATCAGGTTGCCGCCCGCATTCACCCAGCTCGTCAGCGTCGTCACCTGCGTCGGCGTCAGCGGCGTGTCGCCGAGGATCACGACGTCGTAGTACGAGAGCACGAACGGCGAGATCAGCGAGACGTCGAGCGTCGAGAAGTCGTTCAGGCCTTCTGCCTTCAGGATCTCGGTCGAGTACATCGTGAAGTTGTTCGTGGTCGAGCCGACGACGAGGATCGGCGGCGGCACCGACTCGGCCGTGAACGACCAGGTCTTGTCCGTCGCGAGCGCGTTGCCGGAGCGGTCCTTGAGGCCCGACGCGCCGCCCCGGACGATCGCTGTGTACGTCGACCCGTAGACGAGCGCGGCCGAGGGGCGAAGCGTTGCGATGCCCGTCAGCTCGTCATAGCTGACCGTCGACGGGACGAGCGCGTTCGACGAGTCGCGGAGCTCGAAGGCGCTGAGCGTGGTCGGGTCGACCGGCTCGCTGAAGCGTGCGGTGGGCTGCGTGCCGATCGGCTGCTCGGTCGCGCCGTTGGCGGGAGTCGAGGCGATGACCGTCGGCGGCGTGGCGTCGTTCGCGACGCTCCGCGTCATGTCGGTCTGGATCTCGGTCGCGGTCAGTGCGCGGTTGTAGACGCGCACCTCGTCGATGCGGCCGGCGAAGAACTCCGGGAAGAGGTTGTTGCCGCCGATCCGGAGGGCCCCGCCCGAGACGGAGATGCTGCCCGAGACCGCCTGCGAGCCCGCGAGGACGCCGTTCAGGTAGATCCGCAGGGTTGTGCCGTCGTAGGTCGCTGCGAGGTGCGACCAGGTACTGGCGGGCACCGTGGTCGAGCCCTTCGCCGAGCGGATGGTGGCGCCGATCTGCGCCTCGCCGGTCGGGAAGTTCGTGTCCGTGCTCATGTACATCCCGTAGACGAGATCGCTCGTGCCCTCCTTGAAGACGACGCTGCGCCAACCGGTGTTCACCGTCGGCATCACCCACGCCTCGAGCGTCATACCGGTCGTCAGGTCGAGCGACGCCGCGTCGGCTGCGGTGACCCAGTCGTTGACGCCGTCGAAGTTGGCTGCGGTGCCGAAACGGCCGAACGCCCAGTTGGTGCCGTTGGCGAGCGTGCCGGTGTTGCCGCGACCGGACGAGTCGGTCGCCGTCGTGCCGGTGCCCTCGTCGAAGCCGTAGCCGGCGACCAGCCCGACAGGCGGCGGGTTGGTGACGACGGCGCTGGCCTCGTTGGAGACGGGGCCGACGTTGCCCGTCGGGTCCTCCGCAGTCACCTTGTAGTAGTAGGTCGTCGCGGCGAGCCCGGTGTCCGTGTAGCTCGTGGTGGTGGGCTGCGCGATCCGGTTCGCGGCGCTCGGCGTGAAGCCGGAGGTCGTGGAGCGATGGACGTTGTAGCGCGCCACGCTGACGTTGTCCGTCGCTGCGCCCCAGGAGAGCGCCGCCTGCTGCGAGCCGCCCGTCGCGGTCAGGGTGCCGGGCGCCGTCGGCGGGGTGGTGTCGGCAGTGACGGTCGCGCTCGCCTCGGGCGATGCGGGTCCGACGTTGCCGGCCAGATCCTCGGCCGTCACCTTGTAGAAGTAGGTGCCGGTCGCCACGCCGATGTCGGCGTAGCTCGTGCCCGTCGGCTGCGCGATCCGGTTCGCGGCGCTCGGCGTGAAGCCGGAGCTCGTGCCGCGATGGACGTTGTACCGCACGACGCCCACGTTGTCGGTCGCGGCGGCCCAGGTGAGGTTCGCCTGCCCGATCGAGCCGGTCGCGTTCAGCGTCGCCGGAGCGGTCGGAGCCGCCGTGTCGCAGGTGTCCGTCGAGGCGGTCAGCTGCGCGCGCGCCGAGACGTTGCCGGCCGCGTCGGTCGCCTCGACCTCGAGGTTGTGGCTTGTGCTGCAGGTGAGGCCGGTGAAGGTGAACGTCGTCCCTGCGGTCGTGCCGACCTGCGTGCCGGCGCGGTAGAGGCGGTACTGCGTGACGCCGACGGCGTCGGTCGAGGCCGTCCACGAGGTGGCGATCGTCGTGTAGCTCCCGCCGGTGCGCGTGAAGTTCGTCGGCGTCGTCGGCGGCGTCGTGTCGGGCGCCGTGACCGACCGGTTCATGTCGGTCTGGATCTCCGTTGCGGGCAGCGCGCGGTTGTAGACGCGCACCTCGTCGATGAGGCCGTTGAAGTACTCGCCCCAGATCGTGTTGCCGCCGATCCGCAGGGCGCCGGTGCTGGAGATCATCGAGCCGCTGACGATCATCGACGCCGCCTGGGCGCCGTTGACGTAGAGCGCGAGCACCGCGCCGTCGTAGGTGGCGGCGAGGTGCGTCCAGGCGCCGGCCGGGATCTGCGCCGTGCCGCGGATGTCGTTGTCGGTGCTCGTGAAGTTGTTCGCCGAGGGCCGGTTCGTGCCCGTGTTGGCGTACATCGCCCAGCCGTAGTAGCCGGTGCGCTCCTTGAAGATGACGGTGTTCCAGCTGTTGAGCGCGGTCGGCTTCACCCAGGCCTCGACGGTCATGCCGGTCGTCAGGTTCAGCGAGGCGCTGTTCGACGCCGTGACGATGCTCGAGGTGCCGTTGAAGGAGAGCGCGTTGCCGAACTTGCCGTTGCCTGCACCGGCCCACGCCGTGTTGGTCAGCGAGCCGAGGTTGCCCGAGCCGGACTGGTCGGCGGTGGTGACGCCGGTTCCCTCGTCGAAGCCGTAGGCGGCGACGAGCCCGACTGCCGGCGCAGCGGTGACCGCTGCCACCGACTCGTTGGAGGCGGCGCTGATGTTCGCGGCCGCGTCCTCGGCGGTGACCTTGTAGTAGTAGTTGCCGGCCGAGAGACCGCTGTCGGTGTAGCTCGTCGTGGTCGGCTGCGCGATCCGGTTCGCGGCGCTCGGCGTGAAGCCAGGGGTGGTCGCGCGGTGGACGTTGTAGCGGGTGACGGCGACGTTGTCGGTCGACGCGGTCCAGGTCAGCCCTGCCTGGCCGGCGCCGCCGGTGGCGACGAGGCTCGCAGGCGTCGTCGGGGCGGTCGTGTCGGCGACCGTCGCGCTGGCGGTGTTGGAGACGGGGCCGATGTTGCCGGCGGCGTCCTCGGCGGTGACCTTGTAGAAGTAGCTGCCGGCGGGCACCGAGGTGTCGGCGAAGCTGAGGCCGGTGGGCTGGCCGATCCGGTTCGCGGCGGAGGGGGTGAAGTCGAGATGGTGCCGCGGTGGACGTTGTAGCGCGAGACGCCGACGTTGTCGGTCGCGGCGCCCCAGGCCAGGTTGACGGTGCTGCCCGCGACGCCCGCGGTCAGCGTTCCGGGCGCGCTCGGCGCCGTCGCGTCCGCGACCGTGGCGCTGATCTCGTTCGAAACGGGGCTGAGATTGCCGGCGGCGTCCTCGGCGGTCACCTTGTAGAAGTAGGTGCCGATCGCGAGCCCGGTGTCGGGGAAGGTGGTGCCGGTGGGCTGGCCGATCCGGTTCGCAGCGCTCGCCGTGAAGCCGGCGCTCGTGCCGCGGTGGACGTTGTAGCGGAGCGACGCCGACGTCGTCGGTCGACGCAGTCCAGGCGAGGTTGACCGTGCTGCCGGCCACCGGTCCCGTGAGCCCGGCCGGTGCACTCGGAGGCGTCGTGTCCGTGGTCACGATGCCGCTCGCCTCGTTCGACGCCGGCCCGATATTGCCGGCGGCGTCCTCGGCGGCGACCTTGTAGAAGTACGTCCCCGCGGCGACGACGTCGACGAAGCTCGTCCCGGTCGGCTGGCCGACGCGGTTCGCGACGCGAGGGCGTGAAGCCGCTGCTCGTGCCGCGATAGACGTCGTAGCGCGTGACGCCGACGTTGTCGGTCGCCGCGCCCCAGCCGAGCGTCGCCTTGCCGACGCCACCGGCGGCCGTCAGCGTCCCGGGCGCGCCCGGAGCGACGGTGTCGCCGACGGTGACCGCGACTTCGTTCGAGACGGGCCCGATGTTGCCCGCGGCGTCCTCGGCGGCGACCTTGTAGAAGTACGCGCCCGCCGCGACGGTGTCGGTGTAGGAGAGCCCGGCCGGCTGGGCGATCCGGTTGCCGACGGTCGGCGTGAAGCCCGCGGTCGTGCCGCGGTAGACGTCGTAGCGCGCGACGCCGACGTTGTCGGTCGCCGCGCGTCCAGTTGAGCTGCGCGGTCGTCAGCGTCCCGCTGCCCGTCAGCGTTCCGGGCGCGCTCGGCGGCGTCGCGTCGGGCGAGGTGATCGCCTTGTTCATGTCCGTCTGGATCTCGCCGACCGGCAGCGCGCGGTTGTAGATCCGGACCTCGTCGATCAGCCCGTTGAAGAACTCGCCCCAGATCGCGTTGCCGCCGATCTTCAGGGCGCCCGTGCTCGAGATCATCGAGCCGCTGACGATCATCGTCGCCGCCTGCACGCCGTTGACATAGAGCGCGAGCACGGCGCCGTCGTAGGTCGCGGTGAGATACGTCCACGCGCCCGCGGCGACCTGAGCGGTGCCGCGGATGTCGTTGTCGGTGCTCGTGAAGTTGTTCGCCGAGGGCCGGTTCGTGCCCGTGTTGGCATACATCGCCCAGCCGTAGTAGCCGGTGCGCTCCTTGAAGACGACGGTGTTCCAGCTGGCGACCACCGTCGGCTTGACCCACGCCTCCAGGGTCATGCCGGTCGTCAGGTTCAGCGAGGCGCTGTTGGCGGCGCTGACGAACGAGGTCGAGCCGTTGAAGGAGAGCGCGTTGCCGAACTTGCCCAAGCCGGCGCCTGCCCACGTTGCGGCCGAGAGCGTGCCGGTGTTGCTGTTGCCGGACTGGTCGGCGGTCGTCGTCCCGCTGCCCTCGTCGAACCCGTAGGCGGCGACGAGCCCGACCGTCGGTGCGGCGCTCGACGTTCGCGGTCGCCTCGCTCGAGGGAACGCTGATGTTCGCGGCCGCGTCCTCGGCGGTCACCTTGTAGAAGTACGTGCCGGCCGCGAGCCCCGTGTCGGTGTAGCTCGTGGTGGTCGGCTGCGCGATCCGGTTGGCCGGCGCTCGGCGTGAAGCCCGAGGTCGTCGAGCGGTGGACGTTGTAACGGGTGACGCCGACGTTGTCGGTCGAGGCGGTCCACGTCAGCGCCGCCTGCCCGCCGCTGCCGGTCGCGACCAGTCCGGCCGGTGTGCTGGGCGCCGTGGTGTCGGCGACGGTTGCGCTGGCGGTGTTGGAGACGGGGCCGATGTTGCCGGCGGCGTCCTCGGCGGTGACCTTGTAGAAGTAGCTGCCGGCGGGCACCGAGGTGTCGGCGAAGCTGAGGCCGGTGGGCTGGCCGATGCGGTTGGCGGCGGAGGGGGTGAAGCCGCTGGTGGTGCCGCGGTGGACGTTGTAGCGCGAGACGCCGACGTTGTCGGTCGCCGCGCCCCAGGCCAGGTTGACGGTGCTGCCCGCGACGCCGGCCGTGAGGGTGCCCGGTGCGCTCGGCACGGTTGCGTCGGCGATGGTGGCGCTGATCTCGTTCGAGACGTTGCTGACGTTGCCGGCGGCGTCCTCGGCGGTCACCTTGTAGAAGTAGGTGCCGATCGCGAGCCCCGTGTCGGGGAAGGTGGTGCCGGTGGGCTGGCCGATCCGGTTCGCAGCGCTCGCCGTGAAGCCGGCGCTCGTGCCGCGGTGGACGTTGTAGCGGACGACGCCGACGTCGTCGGTGGAAGCCGTCCAGGCGAGGTTGACCGTGCTGCCGGCGACCGATCCGCCCAGGCCGGTGGGTGCGTTCGGCGCGGTCGTGTCGGTCGTCACGACGCCGCTCGCCTCGTTCGACACCGGCCCGATGTTGCCGGCGGCGTCCTCGGCGGCGACCTTGTAGAAGTACGTCCCTGCCGGCACGACGTCGACGAAGCTCGTCCCCGTCGGCTGGCCGACGCGGCTCGCCACGTTGGCGGTGAAACCGGCGCTGGTGCCGCGATAGACGTCGTAGCGCGTGACGCCGACGTTGTCGGTCGCCGCGCCCCAGCCGAGCGTCGCCTTGCCGACACCGCCGGCGACGGCCAGCGTCCCGGGCGCGCTCGGCGCGACGGAGTCGCCGACGCTCACGGAGACCTCGTTCGAGACCGGCCCGATGTTGCCGATCAGGTCCTCGGCGGCCACCTTGTAGAAGTACGAGCCCGCCGCGACGGTGTCGGTGAAGCTCGTCCCCGTCGGCTGGCCGACCCGGTTGCCGGTCGAGGGCGTGAAGCCCGCGGTCGTGCCCCGGTAGACGTCGTAGCGCACGACGCCGACGTTGTCCGTCGCTGCCGTCCAGTTGAGCTGCGCGCTCGTCAGCGTGCCCGTGCCGGTGAGACCCGTCGGCGCCGACGGCGGCGTCGTGTCGGGGTTCGTGATCGGGCGGCTCATGTCGGCGTTGACCTGCGCCAGCGAGAGCGTGCGGTTGTAGACGTGCACCTCGTCGATCAGGCCGGAGAAGAACTCGCCCCAGATCGCGTTGCCGCCGATCTTCAGCGCGTTCGTCGAGGTGACGATCGAGCCGGGCGCGAGCACCTGCGCCGCCTGCACGCCGTTGACGTACAGGATCAGCATGTTCCCGTCGTAGGTCATCGCGAGGTGCGTCCAGGCATTCGTCGCCAGCTGGGCGGTGCCGCGGACGTCGTTGTCGGAGCTCGTAAAGGTGTTGGCGGACGGGCGGTTCGTGCCCGTGTTCGCGTAGAGCGCGTACGCAGTAGTAGCCCGTGCGCTCCTTGAAGACGACGGTGTTCCAGCTCCCGAGCGAGGTCGGCTTCACCCAGGCCTCGAGCGTCATCGCGGTGGTCAGGTGGAGCGACGCCGAGTCGAGCACCGAGACGAACGCGTTCGTGCCGTTGAACGAGAGAGCGTTGCCGTACTTGCCTGCGGTCGCGCCCGCCCACGTCGCGCCCGAGAGCGTGCCCGTGTTGCCGTTGCCGGACTGGTCGGCCGTCGTGGTGCCGATGCCCTCGTCGAACCCGTAGGCGGCGACGAGGCCGTCGGTGCCGCCCACGTTCGAGACGGTGACGTTCACGGCGGTCGAAGTCGTCGTGTTGCCGGCCTGGTCGCGGGCGACCGCCGTCAGCGTGTGCGGGCCGTTCGTCGAGCTCGTCGTGTCCCACGACGCCGAATACGGGGCGGACGTGTCCTCGGCGCCGATGCTCGAGCCGTCGAGCTTGAACTGGACGCCGGCGACGGCGCTGTTGTCGGCGGCGTTCGCCGTCACCGAGACCGTCAGCGAGACACCGGCGCCGTTGGCCGGCGCGGTGAGCGACACCGTCGGCGGCGTCGTATCGGTTGTGACGGTCGCCGAGACTGCTGCGGACGGAGCCGAGAGATTTCCGGCCGAGTCCTCCGCGGTGACCTTGTAGAAGTAGGTGCCGGCCGCGACACCCGTGTCGGTGTAGCTCGTGCCCGTCGGCTGGCCGACGCGGTTGGCGGCCGAGGGCGTGAAGCCGCTGGTCGTCCCGCGATGGACGTTGTACCGCAGGACGCCGACGTTGTCGGTCGACGCCGTCCAGGAGACGTTCGCGAAGCCCGCGCCGCCGGTCGCGCTCGGGGAAGCCGGTGTCGTCGGGGCCGTCACGTCCGGGTCGCTGACGCCGGAGGTGGTGATCATCGAGCTGACGGACGGGACGCCGTTCGTGTCGACGATCCAGAGCATGTAGTAGCCGGGCGGCGCCACGTTCGCGTTCGCCGGCGCGCTGCACGTTCAGCGTCCCGCGCCCGCCGTGAAGTTCAGCGGGACGAACCGCTGGCTCATGTTGATCGCGTGCGTCATCGCGCCGGTCTTGATCAGCGCGACGGAGGCGATCGACGCCGCGTCCGGCGTCTCGACCGTGAAGCTGCCGCTCCAGTCGAACGTCGTCGGCGCGCTCGTGATCGTCGGCCGCGGGCCCTTGAAGAGGTACGGCGGCGAGTAGATCTCGCCGTTCAGCTGATTGGTCGACCGTCCGCCGGGCGCCTGGCCGCCGCCCGCGACGAGCACGCGGCCGTCGGGCAGCAGCAGCGCCGGTCGAGTGGTACAGGCGCCCGTTGATGCTGGGACGCCATCGTCGTCCACGTCTCGGTCGCCGGGTCCCACATCTCGGCGGCCAGCGCCGACTTCGTCAGGTCGCGGCCGTCCGAGGCCTGCTCGCCGCCGGTCACGAGCACCTTGCCGTCTGGGAGCACCGTCAGCGCGTGGTAGCCGCGGCCGAACGCCATCGGCGCGGTGTCGCGCCACGTCGGGCTGGGCTGCGTCATGTCGAGCACCGCGGTCTGCTTGGACGTCTGGAAGAGGTCGGCGCCGGTGAAGTCCGGGTCGACGTAGCTGCCCGACTTCATGATCTTGTCGGGGCGGTACATGACCGCGCTGCCGCCGTCGAAGGAGCTCGTCGCCACGGTCTGCCACGTCCACGTCCCCGGCGTGATCGTCCGCGTGACGGTGTCGGGGCCGACGTCGACGATCCGCCCGTCCGTGAGCGTGAAGAGGAACGGGTAGAGCGGGCGTCGTCAGCCGTGCGTCGGCAGGTCCTGCCAGGTGTTGGGGACGGGGTCGTAGACCGCCGGCAGCGAGTTGATCGACGACGACTTGAACGCGTGCGGCACAGGCGGCCCGGTCGCGTCGATGGCGTCGCCGGCGAAGACGAAGACGCGGCCGTCCGGGAGCTCCGTCGCGGTCGGGTACCAGCGCGTCGACCGACATGTCGGGCCCGCGCGTCCAGGAGTTGTTCGACGAGTCGAAGATCGTCGTGTCCTTGATCCCGTTGTTCGCGCTCGCGTTGCCGCCGACGATCAGCGTCTTGCCGTTGCCGATCTGCGTGTGGCCGGAGCAGAAGAGGTTGCGCGCGTACGCCGCAGAGCGTGAACGTGCTCGTCGTCGGGTTCCAGACGTACTGCTTGTTCGGTGCGTCCGCCCACGCGTCGATCGAGAGCACGGTGCCGTTCGGCTCGAGCATCACGTGCACGGCCACGTTCGGCCAGTCGAACGGCGCGCCGCACTGGCCGATCTCAGCCGGTGTCGTGCCTGCTGCCCTGCGCCCGTTGCGCGGCGCCGACGAAGAGCGCCAGCGGGATTGCCACGAGCGCGCAATGCCACGCCGCGCGCGGTTGCGCGAGAGCAGACGTCCGTGGGTGCGCGCAGAATCAGCATTGGGTTCTCAGGCGGGGACGCCCCCTGCCGTACCTGTAGTTATCTCTCTGGGCCTACGGACGGGCAACGGCCCGAAGTCGAGGATCGACCTATCCCACCGGTGAGGATCGGCCTGGTAGCGCGCCAAACGCCTGTGGATAAACCGGTTACGCGGGGCGAGGCGCGTAGACCCAGTAGTTCGAGCGGCCGGTTGTAGACGCTGGCGGCGAGCCGGTAGTCGCTGCTGGATCGCGTCGCTGGATCGATCGGCCCGAAGTTGCGCTCGCCGTACCAGAGGTCGTCCTCGATCGGGTGGACGAGCACGATCTTGTCGAACTCCTTCGCGTCGAGCCGCTGCTCGAGGTCGGCGATCCAGTCTGGATGGTCGAGACCGACGCGTCGCACCGAGACCGCGTCGAGCAGGAGCGGGCGCTCGGCCGACGCAGCACCGGCACCGCGGGATCCTCCGAGAGGATGTCGTCGCTCGTCTCGACGTAGCCGCTCGAGCGGGTTCGTCGGATACGCGGTCCGCGTGATCGGCCGAGCAGCGTCTTCGTGCGCGTCGGCGACGTCGGACTTCAGCGACTCGCGGTACGCGTCGGCGCCTCCGAGCAGCAGTGCGAGGGCGATCGCGGCTCCGAGCGCGGTCAACTCGTCCCGGCCGCGGCTCGATCCGGACCCAGAGCTCGCCGACGACGAGGACGGTCACGACGACGAAGTCGACCAGGTGGTTGAAATCGGAGCCCGGGTCGGCGAAGACGACCACGAGCAGCGGCAGCTGGACGAGCGAGTGCGAGCTGATACAGCGCTCAGCCGCCGCTCCGCCAGCGTCAGCGCGATCGCCATCAAGGCGAAGGGCAGCGAGCAGCCAGATCGGGCCTGCGCGCGTGACGAGGAGGTCGAAGATCCGCGAGACCGCCTGCGAAGGCGAGCGCCCCGAGTTCCCGGAGCCGCCGACGGCGAGGAGCGTCTCCGACATCCGGCCGCGGCTCGCAGAGCTCGAACGACGCCGAGGAGCAGGACGAGCGACCCCGCGGCGACGCCGACGAAGGCCACGAGCTGCTTCGGCGCGCGCGCACGAAGAGCCAGATGACGATCGCGACCGGCGCCCAGACCGCAGCGAGCTTCGCCGACACCGCGAGCGCGCAGAGCGCCGCCGCGACGAGCACCACGCGGCGCGACGTCGAATGGGCGATCAGGCCCGACGGCGGCGACCTGGAAGAGGAGCGGCAGCGTGTCGCCGCGGATCGCGGTCGCGGCGAAGAGACCGCGCCGGAGTCAGCAGGATCGCGCTCACGAGTGCCGCCGAGACGAGCCTCGAGCAGCCGAGCCGCCGCAGCAGGAGATAGACGACGCCGAGGAGCGCGAGCCCGATCGCGTACGCGAGCAGCTTGCCCGAGACGATGTACTCGCCCGTGACGTACGAGACGCCACCCTGCAGGACGAACTGGAGCGGCATGTACCACGTGCCGCCGAACACGCCGTGGTCGAAGAGCGGCCGGTAGATCGTCCCGTGCCGGGCGTCGCTCGCGAGCGCGAGCCAGGTGCCGGAGACGTGGTTGACGTTGTACCGGTCGGACACATGGGCGGCGGCGATCAGGAACGCCGAAAGGAACGTGACGGCGCTCATGACGGCCAGGCCGCCCGGAGGACCGACTGGACGAGCCGGGCCTCGCGCGCGCCTTCGGCCTCGTCCGCCTTGGGGATCCCGTCGGTGCTCAGCGACACCAAGGCTATTCCGCCGGCCGACGCGACATCGTGACCACGCCTGCGTTGAGGGCACCAGAGCTGCCGCCGCGTGCGGCCGCGCGCTTGCGCCGCTGACGGTCGATCTCGGACAGGTCGAGCTCTTCGAGCGACCGCTCGATCACTGCCGCCGCGCGGCTCCCCGCGGCGCCGTCCCAGAACGGCGGCACGTTGCCGCCTGGTGGCGCGCCAGCAGATCGGGCACCTCCCGGATGCGCGCAGGGTCGAGGCCGAGCAGCGACGTTGTTGCCGTACGTGACGGTCACGGGCCGCTCGGTGTTGTCGCGAAGCGTGAAGCAGGGATCCCGAGCGCGGTCGTCTCCTCCTGCACGCCGCCCGAATCGGTGACGACCGCTGCCGCACCGACCTCGAGGGACAGAAACTGCGGTGTAGGGCTGCGGGTCGACGAGCAGCACGCTGCGGCGGCGCGACGAAGCCGAGCTCCTCGAGCCGCGAGCGCGTGCGCGGATGCACCGGGAAGACGACCGGCAGCGTGGCGGCGATCTCGCTCAGCGCGCTCATCGTCTCGAGCAGCAGCGTCGGCGAGTCGACGAGCGCGGGGCGGTGCAGCGTCACGAGCACGTAGCCCGCGCTGCTCGACGCCCGAGCTCGCGCCACGTTGCGCGCCGCGCGCGCCTGTCGACGGTCGCGAGCAGCGTGTCGATCATCGTGTTGCCGACGAAGGTGCACGAGGCCGTCCGGCGACGCCCTCGGCGCGCAGGTTCGCGTTCGCGCTCCTCGCAGTGCGTCAGCAGCAGCGTCGAGAGGTGGTCGGTGAGCCGGCGGTTGTGCTCCTCCGGCATCGACCAGTCGAAGCTGCGCAGGCCCGACTCGACGTGGCAGACCGGGATCTGGAGCTTGGCCGCCGCGAGCGCGCCGGCGAGCGTCGAGTTGACGTCGCCCGGGACGACGACGATGTCGGGCCGCAGCTCCAGAAGACCTGCTCGAGCTCCATCGAGCGCGCGGGCCGTCTGCGCGCCGTGCAAGCCGGAGCCGACCTCGAGCTGGAAGTGGGGGGTCGGCAGCGGCAGCTCGGCGAAGAAGACGTCGTTGACGTGTCTTGTCGTAGTGCTGGCCCGTGTGGATCAGCCGCTGGTCGACGACGCCGCTCCGCTCGAGCGTCGGCGTAGATCGGCGCGACCTTCATGTAGTTCGGCCGCGCACCGACCACGTGACAGACGAGCTTGCGACGGTTCATCGGCGCTGCTCGCCGGCCACGGGCCGGGTGCTCGAGATCTGGGCTGTGTCAGCCATGTTCAGACGGTAGTCGCCGCATCGCCAACCGGCTACGGGCCGCTTTGCCAGGGTGTTTCCCTGGCAATCGCTACCCGTCCGGCTAGGAGGGTTTGGCGGAATGTCGCTCGTCGTCGGGGTGCGATGCTCGTTCCGAGCCAAGGACGCAGGGAGCGTGCGTAGGGTGCCTACGGACGCGACCGAGGACGCCGGATCGGGGCGAGCAGCGCGGCCCGGCGGCACAGCAGTTATTTCGCCAAGCCCTCCTAGTTCGCGGCGCAGCGCCGGCGCGGCGGCCCTTCAGCGCCGGCGCTGGCCCGCCGCGATTGGTGCCGCGACCTCGCGCTGGGCGCGGTGCCACTCGATCGTCTGCATCAGGCCCTCGTCCAGGCCGATGTGCGCCTGGAAGCCGAGGAGCGCTTCAGCTTTCGTCGTGTCGGGCACACGGTCGCGGACGTCTTGGTACTTGCCCGGCAAGGACTCGTACGAGATGTAGCGGGCGCGGAGCGGGCCGCTGATCTCCATCAGCTGCTGGATCCGCTCTGCGAGCGCGGTGATGGTCAGCGTCTCGACGCCGCCGACGTTGACGACCTCGCCGCGGGCCTCGGGCCGCTGCAGGGCGCGGATGAAGCCGTCGACGGTGTCGCTGACGTACGTGAACGTGCGCGTCTGCATCCCGTCGCCGTGGATCTCCATCTGCTCGCCGTCCAGCAGGGACTCGATGAACGTCACCGTCGGGCCGCCCCACCACGTCAGGTGGTTGTAGGGGCCGTAGGCGTTGAACAGCCGGAGGATCGTCGTCCGCAGGCCCTTCTCGTCGGCCAGCGCGAGCGCGTGGTGCTCGTCGTACATCTTCGAGACCGCGTACGCCCACCGCTTCGTGGTCGGCGGGCCGATCGTCAGCTCGCCGTCCTCGGCGAAGGGAGGCGTCGACATCCCGTACACATCGGAGGTCGACGTGATGATGATGTCCGCGTCCAGCTCGAGCGCGACCTCGCACGCCGCGTTGACGCCGCCGACGTTGACCTCGAGGGTCGACAGCGTGCCGCCGAAGCGCGGGATCTTCTTCGCCGCGAGATGCATGATCGCGTCGCAGCCGTCGAAGGCGCGGCGCAGCGCACGTGTGCGCGTGCAGTCCAGGCGCTCGAAGTCGAAGCGCGGATCGTCCATGAGGCGCGCGATGTTCGTCATCGACCCGTACGAGAGATCGTCGACGCCGACGACCTCGTAGCCCTCTGCGAGCAGGCGCTCGCAGAGGTGGGAGCCGATGAAGCCTGCCGCGCCGGTTACGCCGACTCGTTTCACTTGACCCTCCTCATTACGTCCCCCTGGTCCAGGGAGACTTCAGCCAGCAGATACGCGTGTGTGCCGATGCACGCCGTGCGGGGATTCATGCCGCCTCCCGCTGCGCAAGCGGCAGCCGCTCGAGAATGCCGGGCACGACCCGCTCGGAGACGCCCGAGACCGCCTGCCCGCTGACGATCTCCGGGTAGACGTGGGCCGTCGACGCGAGCGAGAGGCCCGCGACCGGGAACATGTCCGGCAAGTTGGTTGCACCTCCGACGAGGTGAACCGGCTCGGTCACCCGAGCCCGCTGGACGACGGACGAGATGATCTCGTCGTCGCGCAGGTCGGGGAAGATCGTCCGCGCGTGCGCCAGGTAGTCGCGCTCGAGCTCGTCGAGCGGCCGGTTCTGGTCGGCGTGCGAGGGGTCGACGTAGCGCGAGACGTAGAGCAGATGCCCGCCGACGGCCTCGGGATCGACCACGTGCGTGGTCTCCACGATCGTCGTCAGCTTCACGCGCCGGTCGGTGATGTTCAGGTGGTAATAGGGGCTGACGCTGCGCGTCGTGCGGAGCAGCAGGCAGACGACGCCGAGGTAGCGGCAGTGATCCTCCGGCGCCTTCGCCGCCAGCGCGGGCGCGAGCAGCCGGCGCGCCATCGGCGGCGCCAGCGTGCAGAGAACGTGGTCGAACGGCACGAAGCGCCCGTCGACCATCGAGGCCGGTGGCGCCGTTGTCGTTGCCGGTGATCTGGTCGACCGCGACGCCGGTGGTGATCTCGCCGCCGAGCGCGACGATCCGGCGCTCGAGCTCGTCGATCAGCGTCTGGTAGCCGCCCTCGAGCCAGCCGAGGACCTCGCGGCCGCTCTTGTCGCGCGTGCCGCCCATCCGCCGCGTCCGCGCCCAGATGTAGGTCGCGGGCAGGTCGTCGTAGTCGCCGTCGAACTTCGAATCCAGGAGCGGCTTCCACATCTTCTCGACGATGCTCTTGCCGCAGGTGCGCTCGAGCCAGCGAGATGAGCGGCGTCTCGTCGAGCTCGGCATGCGACTTCATCAGCTGGCAGCGCGCGACGAACGAGGCGAGCCGCACGCGCTCGTGCATGCGCAGGAGCGGAAACTTGAGGAACTCCTTCGGCGAGGTCATCGAGAAGACCCGGCCGTCGTCGTAGAAGCCGACCTTCGTCGGCCGGTAGCGCCACTTGTCGCCGAGCCCGAGCTCCTCCGCCAGGCCGACGACGCGATGGTCGGTCGGCAGCACGACGTGGTAGAAGCGGTCGACCGGCGTGGCCGTCGAAGTCGAACGAGCCGACGAGGCCGCCCAGATCGGGCGCGCGCTCGTAGAGCGAGACGCGAGACGCCGGCCTGGCTCAGTCGGTACGCGGCGGTCAATCCGAGGATGCCGCCGCCGACGATCGCAACTCTGGGCTTCACGTGCCGACCGAGTCCGTGGCTGCGAACCGTGCGCGGAAGAGCATCCGCCAGTACGCGACGATCGTCTTGAAGAGAGGCATCTTGCTCTTGCCGCGACGCCGGCTCCAGTCGAGGTTGACGGGCTCCTCGACGATCCGGGATCCCATCGACGCGAGCTTTGCGAGCAGCTCGGCCTTGCAGGCGAAGCCCGGCTCGCGAATCAGCTTGTCGCCGTACTCCTCGCAGGCGCGGCGCAGGGTGGAGGCGCGATAGACACGGAAGAACGAGGAGACCGTGCGGGCCTCGACGCCGATCGCATGGCGCACGACGAACCCGGCGCCGGCGCTCAGGAGGCGCCGCTTGGCCGAGACGTTCTGCATCGCCCAGTCGGCGAGCACGACCTCTGCGCCCTCCTCCGCCCGGTCGAGCATCCTCGGCAGCGCATCCAGATCGCCGGTCGTGTCCGCTTCGAGCGTCACGACATAGGCATCGTCGGGCGCGCCGTCGAGCGCGGCTGCGAAGCCGGCCCGGAATGCTGCGCCGGGGCCGCTGTTCTGCTCGAGCTGCAGGACCTCAAGCGGCAGCGGGCCGGCGTATGCGCTCAGGAGCGCCGCCGTCCCGTCCTCCGAGCCGTCGTCGACGATGATGATGCGGCTCCCCGCGCCGCAAGCAGGCCGCGATAGTCCTCGAGCTGCTCGATCAACTGAGGAACGTTCTCCTCTTCGTTGTACGCCGGGATCACGAGCAGCAGCACGCGCTCCTTCGTCCCGACGACGTCCAGCACCTGGCCGTATTCGTCAGGCTGGATGAACGTTGGCCTCATTGCCGCTTGCGAGCTCACTTGCTGCCGTCTCCCCTCACGGTGTCTGAACTGCTCCTGATGAGGAGCGTAGGAGTGCGGAGTGAGCCCTTCCAGGCCAGAGCGGAAAACCCGCCCACGGGCTGGGCACTAGCCCATCGGGGGGTGTCGGGGCTTCGTTCAGACCGCCCGGAAACCTGATCGTCCGGGAATTCCCTCGCGTACGCGCGCCCGACATGATTGAGCGGTGACTGCATCGATCTGCGAGGACAAGCAGCTGTGAGCGAGGCCGTACTGGTGGAGCGCCTGTCGGCGATCCCCGCCGACGAGGCGGCAAAGGCCGCTCCGCGCGCCAAAAAGCGGTTCCTGGACGGCGCCGGACTGCTGTCGGCGGCGACGGCGCTCTCGGGCGTCCTCGCGTATGTCTTCCAGGTGATCGCGGCGCGGGCGCTCGGCCCGACGACGTACGGCCTGGTCGCCGTGCTCTGGGCAGGGATGTTCCTGCTGGTCGTCCTCTTGTTCCGCCCACTGGAACAGATGACGGCCCGCGCGATCGCCGACCGGCTCGCCCGCGGCGCCGAGGTTCGCTCGGTGATCCGCGCGGGAGGCGCGCTGTACGTGGGGACGTCGCTCGTCGTCGGCCTTGTCGCGGTCGCCGTCTGGGAGCCGGTGACGGACAAGCTCTTCCTGGGCGACGACGTCTTCATGATCGCGCTCGTCGCCGGCGTCATCTTCTACGGGGTCGAGTACCTCGTGCGCGGGATCTGCGGCGGCACGCGCTGGTTCGAGGGCTACGGCTGGGCGCTGATCGGCGACGGCGCGGCCCGCGTGCTCGTGATCCTGCCGGTGATCGTGGGCGCGACGCAGGGCTTCGCGGCCGCAGCCGTGGCCGCTGCGGCGGTCGGCGGGGCGCTCGTGCCGATCTACCTCGGCCGGGCACGGCTCGCGCCACTGCTTGCAAAGGGCGACGGCGACGACGCGCCGTTCCGGCTGCGGAGCGCTCTGGCGTTCGCCGGCCCGGCGGGCGTGATCGCGGGCGCCGACCAGGTGATCGTCAACGGCGGCCCGCTGCTCGTGATGATCGGTGGGACGGCCGGCTCGACGACGAAGGTCGCAGGCGTGGTCTTCGCCGCGACGATGCTCGTGCGCATCCCCGTCTACCTCTTTCAGGGCCTCGCAGCCTCGCTGCTGCCGAATCTGACGACCCTGCACGTCGCGGAGGAGCGCGCGCTCTTCCGCCAGGCGATCCGTCGCATGGCATTCGCGCTCGGCGCCGGCTCTGCGGCGATGGCAGCCGCCGCCTGGCTCGTCGGGCCGCAGGCGATGCGGATCGTCTACGGCCCCGGCTTCGACGCCGGCCGGACGGAGCTCGCGCTCCTGGGCGTGGGCGTCGGCCTGTACCTGGCGACGGCCACGGTCTCGCAGGGCATGCTCGCGCTCGACGCGGTGCGCGTGGCGGCAATCAGCTGGGCGATCGCCGCGGTGGTGTTCGTCGCCGGCTACATGGTGGTGCCCGGCGACGAGCTGATGCGCATCTCGATCGCCTTCTGCGCCGCGAGCGGCGTCGGCGCCGCGCTCCTCTCGCTCTCGCTTGCGAGGCGGATGAGGCACTGATGCGGACTCCCGTCTCGATCGGTGTCGTCACCGCAACCCCGGAAGGAGTCGCGCTCGCCCGCGCGTTCCACGAGCTGCCGCAGGCGAGCGTCGGCTGGATCTGCGGCGAGGCCGGCGACCTGGGCCGTGCCGACGCGAAGAAGATCGGCGCCAACTGGACGAGCGACTTCGACGAGCTGCTCGACGACGAGTCGGTCGACGCGATCGCGTTTGCCCTGCCGCCGACGGCCCGCCGCCGGTACACGCGGGCGGCGCTGGAAGCCGACCGTCACGTGCTCGTCTGCGGGCCGATCGCCTCGAGCGTCGCAGAGGCGGAGGAGCTGCTCGAGCTCGCGACGCGCCGTCACCGCCGCCTCTGGATGCACGAGCCGGCACTCTTCACGCCCTCCGTGCAGCGTCTCCGCGCGCTCGCAGGGCGCGGCGGCCTCGGCGAGCTGCTGTATCTGCACGCGACGAAGCTCGGCTCCAGCACGGAGGCCGATGCGGGAAATGCTCTCTGGGCAGGTTGTGCGGAGCTTCTGGCCCTGATCCTCGACATCGGCGCCGACGATCCGATCGAGGTCACTGCGCGGGCGGAGTCCTACTTGCGGCCGGGAACGGCCGAGGTCGCCTTCTGCGACCTGCGCTTCGCCACCGGCATCACCGCGCACCTCCACGTGTCCGTGCTCGACGCGATCGAGCAATGCCGCCTCACTGCGGTCGGCTCGTCGCTCACCGGCGCGGTCGACTTCCTCGAGCCGCGGCACGAGCTGACGCTCGCCGCCCCGGTCGACGCGCAGATCCACGACGCGGTCGAGGCCCACTCGGTCGCCCCCGGCGAGTCGCTGCGGACACGCGCACCCGAGGCGGATCCCGTCCTGCTCAGCTGCCAGCGGTTCATCGAGCGAGTCCGCTCGACGGCCGAGCCGGCGGATCAGAGCGGCGCCCGCGGCCTGCTCGCCCAGGTGAAGTGCATCGAGGCGATCGCGCGCGCCCTCGGCGAGCCCGAGCAGATGCAGGCGCCACGACCGGCCGTGCCGCGGCTGCAGATCGTCGCCCCCGGCGCTTAATGCGCAAGACCGCTTAGTGCGCAAGGCCGCTTAGTGCGCAAGGGCATCGCCCTCGTCGCCTGCGTCGTCGTCGCGCAGAGCACGCTCGAGGCGCTCCACTTCTTCCAGATCGACGCGCGGATCCTCTTCGACGCAAACGACGACCACTCGCTCGGCGCGTTTGCGAGCGCCGGAGCGGCCGCCTGCGCTGCGGCCGGCCTGCTGGTGCTCTTCGCGCAGCGCCGCCGGTGGCTGACACTCGCGCTCGCCGCTGCGCTGGCGGTGCTTGCCGTCGATGACGTCGCCGCCGTGCACGAGGCGGCCGCCCGCTCGCTGATGCAGTGGAGCCGCGTCGACGCGCCCGACCACTGGACGGCGCCGTTCCTGCTCGGGCCGCTGCTCGCATTCGTGGCTCTCGGCCTGTGGCTCGGGCCCTGGCCGGACCGGAGGAGCGCGCTGACGGTTCGCGCCGGCGTCGCCGTGCTCGCGGGCGCCGTCGCCTTTCGCGTCGCCGGCGGGCTCGTGCTGCTGCTCTCGAGTGTCGACCCGGGCGGGCGGGGCCGCGAGGCCGCGGCGCTCGCGCAGCAGGACATCGAGCTCCTGGGCTGGCTCCTCGTCGCCTTGGGCGTCGCCGGAGCCGTGCGCCGCTCGCTCGAGAGCCCCCGGACGAAGTTACGGCCGCCTTCCGACCAATCGAAGGCGGCCGCAGCCCTGCAGGGGCAGGTTTCATCATCCGCCCGCGGCCCGGGCCCCGGCATCCCCCGGGTGGGTTATGAGCGCGCGCGACCGTGAGCTCGCGACCGAATTCGCGAGCCGGCTGGACAAGATCGGGACGGCCGGCCCTCTCGTTTGGTCATCGAGAGGGCCGACGCCCCGTCGAGCCGGGCCCCTAAGGGGTCGGCTCGGCCGTTCACGGACGCGGCCTTCCGGATCGGCTTGCGCAACCTACGACGTGGCGGCCTGAACGGGTACTGCACGATGGTGCGGTCCTTGCTCGGGAGCGGGAAACCGCCGGTGACGATTTGGGGCCGTTTTGGACTTTTCGCAACGACCCTCTTCACAAGCGCCACCGTTTCAAGTAGATTATGGGTGGGAGAGCCGGGAGGTTCCGTGAGGTTTACGGAAGCCTTGGGAGAATCCGGCGTATATCAGACTTCGAGAAAGGCGGCCCTTTCCGATGAGTCATTGCGACGGACGTACAGCGGTCCTCATAGACAGCCACCCTCTGTGGCTGAATGCGGTGGAGCCGATCATCAGCGACCTGGGCATCACCGTCGTGGGAACTGCGACGTCCAGCAACGAGGCACTTGCCACCATTCAGGCTCAACAGCCTGACATCGTCGTCACCGGCCTCAAGATGGCCGACGGCGACCTCGACGGCATCGAGATGATCCGTCAGGCCCGTGAGAGCGTCCCGACCGTCAAGGTCGTGGTGCTCTCGATGTACGACGACACGAAGCACATCGACGCGTCATTCAACGCCGGCGCGATCGCGTACGTGATCAAGACCGCCCATCCGGACGATCTTCGCTCTGCTGTCCGGCAGGCGTTCTCGCACTCGATCTACCTGTCCGGAGCCCGCCCTGCCGTCCCCGTCACGGAGACGCAGGAGACCGAGCTCATGCCCGATCTGACGCGGCGGGAGTTCGAAATCCTGCAGCTCGTGGCTGAGGGTCATTCGAACTCGCAGCTTGCGCGGATGCTCTGGGTGACCGAGCAGACGGTCAAGTTCCACCTCTCGAATATCTACCGGAAGCTCGACGTCTCGAATCGCACCGAGGCGAGCCGCTGGGCGCAGCTCCATGGGCTGCTCGCCTCGCGCGGCACCGAGCGCGTCACCTCCGCGGCCTGACGCAGTGTTCTTTGAGGGTGCGGCGCCCCGCGCGTCGCGCCCTCAATAGCGTCGTGCGCCGCGCCCTCAATCGCGTCTGCCCGCGTGTCCGTTGTGACTAGGCGGCGATGCGCGACCGCGAGAGCAGCAGCTCCGCGATCTGGATCCCGTTCAGCGCTGCGCCCTTGCGCAGGTTGTCGCAGGCGATGAAGAGCGCCAGCCCGTTCGGGGCGCTGCGGTCGGGGCGGATCCGCCCGACGAGCACCTCGTCGATCCCGGCCGCCTTGCCCGGGCTCGGAAAGTCGTCGACGCGCACGGAGGGCGCCGATTCGAGAATCGAGCGCGCCTGCTCGGGCGTCAGCTCGTCCTCGGTCTCGATCCAGACCGCCTCGGAGTGGCCGACGAGCACCGGCACGCGGACGCACGTCGCGCTGATCGGCAGGTCGGGAAGCTCCATGATCTTGCGGGTCTCGGCGCGCAGCTTCGACTCCTCGTCGAACTCCTCGCCGTCGAAGTCCCAGTCCATGCGCAGGTCGTGGTCGTCGACCGCCTCGCCGCGCAGGCGCTCCATCGCGGAGGCTCCGGCGCCCGAGACCGACTGATACGTGGCGATGCGCACCCGGACGAGGCCGGCCGCGTCGTGCAGCGGCTTCAGGACCGTCGTCAGCGGGATCGTGCAGCAGTTCGGATTCGCGACGATCCCGTCGTGCTCGAGCGCTCGCTCGCCGTTCACCTCGGGGACGACGAGCGGGATGCCCGGCTCCAGGCGATAGGCCGCCGACTTGTCGACGCAGACCGCGCCCCCGCGCACGGCGTGCGGCACGAGCTCGAGCGAGGCCGAGGTGCCGACCGAGAAGATCGCGAGGTCGAGGTCGCCCGCGGACAGGACTTCGGGCGTCGCCTCCTCGATCACGAGCTCGCCGAGCCGCTTGCCCGCCGATCGGGCCGAGGCGAAGACCCGCACGTTGTCGTGGCCGCGCTCGCGCAGCAGCTCGAGCGTGACCGTCCCGACCGCGCCGGTGGCGCCGACGACCCCGATCCGCGGGCTAGGCAGCGGCCGGCCCTCCGTCGGCGAGGCCGAAGCGCTCGTGCAGTGAGCGCACGGCGCGATCGACGTCGGTCGCGCGGACGACGCACGAGATGCGGATCGAGGAGGTGGAGATGATCTCGATGTTGATCTCTTCGTCGCCGAGGGTCTCGAACATGTCTGCGGCGACACCCGGATGGCTCTTCATGCCGGCGCCGATCAGCGACACCTTCGCGATGTCGGGGTCCTTCGTGAAGCCGGCGGCGCCGATCTCGCTGGCGGTTTGCGTCAGGATCCGCTCCGCGTTCACGAGGTCGTCCTTCGGCAGCGTGAACGAGACGTCGGTGTGCCCTTCCTCGGAGACGTTCTGCACGATCATGTCGATGTTCACGCCCGCGTCGGAGAGCGCGCGGAAGATCCGCGCCGCCACCCCCGGCCGGTCGGGTACCCGGAGGACCGTCACCTTCGCCTCGGAGGTGTCGTGGATCACGCCGGAGATGATTGCCTTCTCGAGCATCGGCTCCTCGTTCTCGCCGCGGATCCACGTCCCCTCTTCGCCGGTGAAGGTCGAGCGGACGTGCACGGAAACGCCGTGGTTGCGCGCGAACTCGACGGAGCGTAGCTGCAGCACCCTGGCACCGCTGGCCGCCATCTCGAGCATCTCCTCGTAGGTGACGGCGGCGAGCTTGCGGGCGTCGGGGACGATGCGCGGATCTGCAGTAAAGACGCCTTCGACGTCGGTGTAGATCTCGCACGAGTCGGCGCCGAGCGCCGCGGCGAGCGCCACGGCGGTCGTGTCGGAGCCGCCCCGGCCGAGCGTCGTCACCTCCTGGGCGGTCGACACGCCCTGGAAGCCGCAGACGAGCACGATCTTCCCCTCGTCGAGCGCTGCGCTGACCCGGTGCGGCCGGATGTCGACGATCTTCGCCTTCGAGTGCATCGTGTCGGTGACGATTCCGGCCTGCGAGCCGGTGAGCGAGATCGCGTCGTGGCCCATGTCGTGCAGCGCCATCTCGGCGAGCGCGCCCGAGATCCGCTCGCCCACGGAGACGAGCATGTCGTAGGCGCGGGGCTTCGGCAGCGCGGACACCTGGTGGGCGAGCGCGATCAGCTCGTCGGTCGTCTGGCCCATCGCCGAGAGAACCGCGACCACCTCGGCGCCCCGCTCGCGCGCGGCGACGAGCCGCTGCGCCACCGCCTTGATCTTCTCGACGTCACCGACGGACGTGCCGCCGAACTTCATCACGATCAGCCCCGGGCGGCTGGAGGCACGCTCGATCTCGGGGACGGTGACATACGTCGCTTCGGCCACGCGAAAAGTGTAGGTGAGCGGGTCCCGCGCTCAGGCACCGCTCATCTCAGGCGGGGCTGCACGAGAAGAAGGGCTGCGGCCCGCCTTCCTCCCCGGCAGCCCCACGGCGGTGCGAGTGCCGCAGGGACTCGCTTTCCTGGAAGTGTCCCGCCTTCGGTGCCCTCTTTTCAACTGAACCAAGGTGCGGACCTTGAACGCTGTGGAAAAGGGTGGAACACTCTGTGGACATCTGCTGCCGGTCGTTCGCGGGCGGCCACGTGCCCGGCCGGCAGCGGATCTTGCGCAAATGCAGCGACGCCGGGCATTCTCGAGGGTGTCGACGGCGTTCCCGTCGGCCCTGGCCGTCGTGGCCGTGGCCGTGCTTGCGGGCTGTGGATCTTCTGGCGGCGGGGCGTCGAAGTCGGCTACCACCTCGGCGAAGCTGGGCCGGCGGAGCCGGTCGGGCTCGTCGAGTACCTCGCCCTGCTCGAGCCGAAGGACAAGCAGCTCCGGCAGCTGCGCAAGGCTGTGCTGAAGTCGGTCGACGGCGTCAACGAGCGCCGGCCCGACGCTTCCTGGGACCGTGCGGCCGGACGGCTGAGGAAGGTGACTTCCGGCCTCGACCGGCTCTCGCTCTCGATCCAGGGCGTCAAGCCGCCGGCGGAGCTCAAGCAGGCGCACTCCAATCTCGCGGAGAGCGTCGCCGTGCTCGAGAGCTACGTCTACGACGTCGCGAACGCGCTCTCGACGCGCATCCCGGCGCAGCTCATCTCGGCGGCGAACGAGGACTCGACGCGGATGGCCGTCCTGCGCGGGACATGGGAGGCGGCTGTCGCCACCTACGCGCGCAAGCTCGGCGTCGCGATGCCCGCCTGGCTCGGCGGGCCTTCGCTCGAAGCCTGACGGCTACATCTCGCGGCGGCCGGAGAGCGCTCGGCCGAGCGTGACCTCGTCTGCGTACTCGAGGTCGCCGCCCACGGGCAGCCCGCTCGCGAGACGGGTGACGCGGACGCGGCCTCGCAGCCGGTCGGCGAGGTAGGCCGCCGTCGCCTCGCCGGTCATGTTCGGGTTCGTCGCGAGCACGACCTCCTGCACGCCGTTCGCCTCGACGCGGCGCATCAGCTCGTCGATCCGCAGGTCCGATGGCTCGACGCCGTCGAGCGGGGAGAGCGCGCCGCCGAGCACGTGGTAGAGGCCGCGGTATTCGTGCGTCCGCTCGAGCGAGATCACGTCGACGGGCTGTTCGACGACGCACACGAGCGCATGGTCGCGCCGCGCGTCGGTGCAAATCCCGCAGATCTCTTCCTCGGTGAGGTTGCCGCACTCGCGGCAGAAGCGGACGCGCTCCTTGACCTCCTCGATCGCGGTCGCGAGCGCCAGCGCTTCTTCCTTCGAGCGCTGGAGCAGGTGGAAGGCGAGCCGCTGGGCCGTGCGCTGCCCCACGCCGGGGAGGCGCGACAGCTGCGCGACGAGGTTGTCGACGGCGGGGCTCAGCACGACGCCATTGTGCCTGTGTGCCCCGGATGCCAGAATCCCGCGGATGGAAGCCAAGACACTCCGAGGTTTGTGGCTCTTCGAGGGGCTGAGCGACGACGAGCTGAAGCTCGTTGCCCGCTTTGCCGACGAGCTCGACGTTCCCGAAGGCAAGACGCTTGCAAAGCAGGACTCGTTCGCGCACGAGTTCTTCGTGATCGAGGACGGCGCCGCGACGGTCACGAAGGACGGCGAGCACATCAACGACCTCGGCCCCGGCGACTTCTTCGGCGAGATCGGCATCCTCGCCAGCGAGCGCCGCACGGCCACCGTCACGGCGTCGACGCCGATGCGGGTGATCGTCATGCATGAGCGCGAGTTCCGCTCGCTCGAGCGCGACCGTCCCGCCGTGGCCGAGAAGATCCGCGCCGCGATTCGCGCGCGGCTCGACGCCTAGCCGCTCAGTAGCCCGCTAGCGGATCAGGCCCTCGCGCTCGAGCGTGACGCGGTCGACCGCGATTGCGCGGACGGCGGTCTTCGCGACGCAGCGGGCGCTGCGCACGCCGTCGTCCGAGAGCAGCGCGAGCTCGCCGACGACCTCGCCCGGGCCGACCTCCGTGTCGCCTTCGGGAGCGTGGACGAAGACCGTCCCCTCCTGGATCAGGTAGAGCCCGGACCCCGCGACGCCGAGCTCGAGCATCACCTGGCCGGGGTCGAACTCGCACTCCGTGCCGATCTCGACGAGTCTTTGGATGATGGTGTCGTCGATCATCTAGAGCCCCGGCAGAAGGCCGCCGAGGTCGTCCGGCAGCATCCCGCCCATCTTCGACTTCATCAGACCCTCGGCCGCCTCGAGCGCGCTGTTGACGGCTGCGAGCACGAGGTCCTCGAGCATCTCCGGGTCGTCGGGGTCGATCGCCGCGCGATCGATCTTCACCTCGGTGATCTTCCCGGCCCCGGTCGCCTTGACGGTGACGACGCCGCCCGCCGAGCCCTCGACGACTTCGTTCGAGGCCTCCTGCTGCGCTTTCATCACCTGTTCCTGCATCTGCGCGGCTTGCTGCATGAGCTTGTTCAGGTCCATCCCCTTCACTTGGTGTCCTCCACTTCTCGTGCGTCGAAGGTCTCCTTCATCAGCTCGAAGATCTCCTCCTCGGAGGCAGGCGCGTCGTCGGCAGGGGCCTCCTCGTGCGTCTCGCCGACGGCGAACGCGATCGCCAGCTTGACGCCGGTCACCTCGTAGAGCGCATCGCGGAGCAGGCCGCTGGCCTTCGGCTCCTCGGCGAGCTTCGCCTGGAACGACGCGGCGGGAGGGAACTCGACCGTCAAGGTGTCGCCGTCGAGGCCGGACGGGCGGGCTTTCGCCAGCACGGCCGCGGTCGGGATGCCGCCGCGCTGCTCGACGGCAGGCAGGATCGAGCGCGACCAGGCCTCCTGGAGCTGCGAGAGGTCGACCGAGAGCGACTCGGCCGGAACCGGAGCGTCGACCTGCGCGACCGGCGCGACCGACTCGGCGGGCTCGGTTGCCTCGGGCGCCGCTGCCGGCGTCGCCGGTGCGGGCGGGGCGGCCGGCGCGACTCGCCTCGGCGCCGGGTGGTGGCCTCCCTCGAGCTGCTCCACCCTGAAGGAGAGCGATTGCTGCGAGAGGTCGGCAGCCGGGCGGGTCGTCTTCACGAGCGCGAGCTCGAGCGGCAGGCGCGGGTCGCCGCCCTGGCGCAGGTCCTCGACCGCGATGTGCAGCAGGTCGATCAGCCGGATCACCGTCGCCTCGCCGAGCTGGTTCGCCTGCTCGCGCAGCCGGTCGCGCGTCTCGTCCGTCACCGGCAGCGCGCCGGGCACCTCGCCCATGTGCTGGACGAGCATCAGCGCGCGCAGGTGCTCGAGCAGGTCGGCGATCAGGCGGGCGAGATCCTGTCCCTGCTCCGAGAGCTCCTCGATGAAGGTCAGCGCGGCGGCGGTGTCGCGGTCGATCACGAGGTCGACGAGGCGGAAGAGCGCCTGCTCCTCGACGGCGCCGAGGAGCTGCAGCACCGACTGCACCGTGATCGTGCCGTCGGTCGCCGAGGCGAGCTGGTCGAGGGAGGAGCCGGCGTCGCGGAAGCTGCCCCGCGCGCTGCGCGCGATCAGCGCCAGCGCACCGTCCGGCACGTCGAGGCTCTCGCCGTCGGCGATCCAGCGCAGGTAGCGCACGATGTCGGTCAGGCGCGGGCGCGCGAAGACGAAGGTCTGGCAGCGCGAGCGCACGGTCGGCAGCACCTTCTGCAGCTCGGTCGTGCAGAAGACGAAGACGAGGTGGGGCGGAGGCTCCTCGATCAGCTTCAGCAGCGCGTTCCACGCGGCGTCGGTGAGCTGGTGCGCCTCGTCGAGGATGTAGACCTTCGAGCCGCCTTCGACCGGCTGCAGGACGACGCGCTCGCGGATTTCGCGGATGTCGTCGATCCCGCGCTGCGACGCCGCGTCCATCTCGACGACGTCGAGCGAGCTGCCGGCCGCGATCGCGACGCACGCGTGGCAGACGTTGCAGGGCGTGGCCGTCGGCCCGGTCTCGCAGTTCAGCCCCTTGGCGAGGATGCGCGCGAGCGAGGTCTTGCCAGTCCCGCGCGGGCCGGAGAAGAGATAGGCCTGGCGCACCTGCCCGCGGGCGATCGCGTTCGTCAGCGTGCGGGTGACCGCCTCCTGGCCGATCACCTGCTCGAACGTCTGCGGCCGGTACTTGCGGTAGAGGGCGGTCACGGTTCGATTCTACGGTGCCTGCCCAACCGTGCCCGGCGGTGCCCGCCCCACGACGAGGCGCCTCGCCGGCGGAGGCGGGCTTGCCCGCCGGGAGCCGAGCCAGTCGTCAGCGGAGGGGCAAGGGAACCGCAGGTTCCCAAGAAAGGAGGGGGCTCATGGGGGAACCCTGGGTTCCCCCATGGTTTGCCCGGTCACGCGCTCCGCCTTCGAAGCAACCCCTCGGGGAGGAACTCGCGTCGCCGGCTCCGGTCGGGCCGGCCCGTGTCACCTGAGAGGGAGTCCTTAGCGCTGCTTCCTTCCGGACCTGACGCGGTTCGAACGCTCCCAGTGCACGGAACCCAACCATCGACACCTCGTGCGCGAGCCCAGGCCCCCGAGGAACCAACCCCTCGGACGGCGTTCGGCCCCGCTAGAGCGGGTTACGGGTACAGGGAACCGCTAGCTCCCCACCTAGCGTGACCGGGCCAGCCCAGCCTACCAGTCTCCCTACCGGATTCAGACCGGCCGACGGATAGGCCCGGTGCCGGCGTCGCCCGCCGTTGGTGAAGCGGTTCGGCGATCTCGAGTCGATCGAGAGGGGTCCGATGCATCGCTTGAAACGCTCCTCGATCTGTGCACAAGATGGGAAACACGAGCCCCTCGGAACTCCACAATGTGCGCGGCGTCGAGCTGCAAGCGCAGAGGGATTGGCGGCCAGTCCCGTTGGAAGATCCGAGGGGCTTGCCTCTGCGGAGTTGCCGGCGAGGGCCTCAGGCCGCGGACGGATGCAGCACCGGCACGAGCGACTCCCAGCCGTGCGCGCAGGACGTCGACGAGCGACGGCGGCGTCACGAGCACCGCCGAACCGCCTCGCCGGCCGCGGCCTGCGGTCGACGTAGCCGCCGGCGCTCCAGCGGAGCAGGCTCCGGCCCAGCACCAGGTGAGGCGCACCGTCCGTGAGGACGAACGCGCCGTCGGGCAGCTCGTCGAGCCGGGCCTCGTGATGAAGCTGCACGCGCGTCCCGGAGCGACGCGCTCGTCGTGGAGCTGCGCGTCGATCGCGTCCGCTCCGACCTGGCCGGGATGCAGCTCGCTCCAGATCGACGTGAACCGGCGGTAGTCGGCGTACCGGCACAGCGCACAGGGCCGGTGCCCGGCGGCGAACGCCGTCGCCTCGTCGAGGAAGAAGAGCTCCGTGAAGCGGCCGGGCTGGAGCAGCCGCCGTCGGCGCCAGCCGCGGAACTCGAGCTGGCAGGCGATCCAGCGCTTGCCGTTGTAGCGGCGGCGGATGCGCCCCGCCTCGTCGTGCAGGCAGCCGCGGTTGCCGTAGACGAGCCCGCGCGCCGGGTCCGCGATCAACTCGCTGAGCGGCGTCACCCGGTTCTGCAACATCGGCCGCACGGTACCGCCCGGGCGCGCGGCGGGTCGCCTGATTCAGCGGTGGTAGACGATCGTCCGGCTGATGCCGGCGAGATAGCCGAGGCCTGCCTGGTTGACGCTCATCGCGATGCGCAGGACCGAGCGTCCCTTGGGGAGGGTGTAGCGGAAGGTCACGGCGGAGTTCCGGTTCAGGTGCACGCGCTTCACCGTCACCCAGCGCCCGTTGAGCGTGCGTCGCTGGAGCTGCACGATCCGGAAGCCGAACTTGTGTGCCGCGACGACGCGGGTCGTGAAGCGGCGATTCGCCAGTGCGCGGAACGAGATCGCCGGCCGGACGCCGATCGCCGTCGGCGGGCTCATGCCGCCGTTCCAGCTCGCCTTGTACGAGGTGCCGATCCGAGGCTTCGCCTGATAGGCCCAGACCCCATCGGTGCCGGTCAGGAACGTCGCGATCGAACGGTACGACGGCTCGCCGATCCGCTGCGCGTAGAGCGTCACCTGCTCGCCCGGCAGCCTGGTGGGAACCCTGCCCACGAGCCGGAGGCCACGTCCGAAGACGACCTCAAGCGTCGTGGGTGCGAGCGTCACGCCGATGGTCGTGAAGGTCGCATCGGACCCGCGGGTCGTGCCAACGTCGTTCTTTGCAACGAGCCTGTAGTGGAAGGTCGTCCCGGAGCTCAGCTTGGAGAGCGGCTCGGCGACGCCACGGGCCGCGCCTGAGCCCGCGTTCCTCGTCGTCGTCTTCGAGCCGTAACCCGTGGTCGTCCCGTACTCGAACCACCAGGTCGTCGCGCGGCCCTTCGGGTCGACCGACCCGGTGAGCGTGGCGGTCGCGACGCCGATCCCCTGTGCGGCGCCCGTGCTGACGGCCGGCGCCACCGAGGTGTTGAAGGACTGGTCGGCTCCGACGGTGGTGCCCAAAGAGTTCGAGGCGACGAACCGGAAGTGGTAAACGGTGGCTGCTCTGAGGCCCGTCGCGGAGGCGGAGACGCTGACGGCGCTCGTGCCCGAGCCGGCGTTCTTGGCGGTCAGTCTCGTGCCGTACGCCGTGTTCGTCCCGTACTCGACGTACCAGCTGGTCGCCAGGCCGTTCGGCGTGATCGTGCCGTTGAGCTTCGCGGTCGTCGGCGTGATGTTGCTCGCGGAGCGCGTCACAACCGTGGGTGCGGACTGCGTCGAGAACGTCCGGTCGGCGCCGCGGGTCGTGCCCGCGTCACTCGTCGCAACGAGGCGGTAGTGGTAGACCTTGCCGCGCGTCAGTCCCGACACCGGTGCCGAGACGGAGACCGGAGTCGCTCCGGCGCCCGCGCTCTTGGCGGCGGTCTTCGATCCGTAGCTGGTGCTCGTCCCGTAGTCGAAGAACCACGTCGTGGGGCTGCTGTTCGGGTCGACCGAGCCCTCCAGCGTCGCCGACGTCGACGTGATGCCCGTTGTTCCACCGGTGACCGCTCCCGGCGCTGCGGTGGTGGTGAAAATCCCGTCCGCGCCCTGGCTGGTGCCGGCCGCATTGGTGGCGACGAGGCGATAGTGGTAGGTGGTGCCCGCCGCGAGGCCGGAGATCGTCCGGGAGACGGAGGCGTTCGCCGTGCCCGAGCCGGCGCTGACGGTCGCGGTCGTGGAGCCGTAGCTCGTGCTCGTGCCGTACTCGAAATGCCACGTCGTCGCCTGTCCACCCGGGTTGACCGTCCCGCCCGCGGTCGCCGAGGTCGGCGTGATCGCGGTCACGGAGCCGGTGATCGCCGTCGGCGCCGCCGCGCTTGCAGCACCGGCGGTGAGCAGGAGCACGACGAGGACGGCGAGAGCCGTCCCGCCGAGGCGCCGAAGGTGTGTGTGGCCGGGGTTGCGCATTTTCAGGTGCTTGATACCCGGCGAACGTAAAGCGGACGCAAGGTGGAGGCAAAGTTTCGCGTCGAGCTTCGCGTCGGCCGGTCCGGCGACCGGATCGGCGTCCGCCGCAGCCCCATTTCACCCGCTTCGGGTGAAGTCGGGCAGGTCGCCATCGTGGATCGTGCGGCGAGGTGCGACGAGCGGAAGACGAGGACTGATGACTCCCGAAGATCGGCGGGCCGGCAGCGGGGTGCTGGCCGCCGCGTGCATCTCGACGCTTGTCGTGAACGCGAACACGTCGGCCGTCACGATCCTGCTCCCGTCGATCAGCAAGTCGGTGGACGCGCCGGTGGCGCAGCTCCAGTGGGCGGTCACGGGTTACTCGCTTGTCGGCGCCGCCGTGATCGTGACCTCTGGCGCGCTCGGCGACGTGCTCGGCCGCCGCAGGGTGTTCCTCGGCGGTCTGGCGCTCTTCGTCGGCTCGTGCGTGTTGATCGCGCTCTCCACAGGCGCAGCCGGCGTGATCGGCGGCCGCATGATCCAGGGCGCGGCGGGCGCCACGATCCTCGCCTGCGGTATGAGCCTGTTGTCGGTCGCCTCGTCGGGGAAATCGCAGATGAAGGCGATCACGCTGTGGGGCGCCGCGTCCGCTGCGGGCGGTGCGCTGGGTCCGCTCTTGGGCGGCGTGCTCGTGGACACCACCGGCTGGCAGGGACTCTTCTGGATCGACGCCGCGATCGCGGCCGGCTGCGGTGTGCTGGCCATCGTGACGGTGCAGGAGTCGCGCGACCGGACGCGTTCGAGCTCGATCGACTGGACCGGGACGGTCCTGATCGCGCTGGTCCTCGCTCCGGTCATCCTCGCGCTCAGCAAGGGCAACGACTGGGGCTGGGCTTCGCTCGCGACGATCGGCTGCCTCGTGATCTCGGTCGTGTCCGCCGTGTTGTTCGTCCGCGTCGAGCGCCGGGCGAAGGCGCCGCTCGTCGACCTGCAGCTGCTGCGCAACCGCGTGCTCGTCGGCGCGACGCTCGCGATCCTGATCGTCGCCGGCGCGATCAACGGGCTCATGTACGTCCTCAGCCTGTACTTCCAGGATCCGAACGGGCTCGGGCTGAACGCCTTCCAGACGGGTGTGGCGACGCTGCCCGCAGCCGCCGCGATGATCGCGATCACGCCGGCGATCACGCCTCTCGCGGTCCGCATCGGAGGCGCGTCGGCGGTCGTGCTCGGGTTCGGCCTGGCGGCGGTCGGATTCGGAGCGCTGGCATTCGTCACGGAATCGTGGGGCTATGCCGCGTTCGTGGCGCCGCTGCTCGTGCTCTCCGTCGGCCTCGGATTGGCCAACGGGCCTGCCTCGTCCGGGTCGACGGCGTCCGTCTCGCCCGACCAGGTTGGGCAGGCGTCCGGGATCTCGAACATGGCGCGTTACATCGGCGCGGCCGTGGCGGTTGCCGCCGTGGCGATGATCGACAACGCGGTCGCGAACAACCACCTTGCGGACGGCGCCTCTGCGTCCGAAGCGCTGGCGGCCGGCGTCTCGGCCGCCGCGCTGGCGATGGCGATCGCGTCCGCCGCCGGTGTCCTCCTGGTCGTGCTCCTACGGCGTCACCGTTCCACGGGCACGGGAGCGATCGACCGCGTGGCAGCGGCGGCGTCGACCGTGCACACGATCCCGACCGCGCCCACCGTTGACCCCGACCCTCCCGTGCTTGCATGAAAGCCGAGGAAGAACCCATGCCTGCTGATGAGCCGTCTCCCGCCGTGACCCCGCCGCCCTTCACCGCCGAGCACTACGCCGAGCGGATGGCCCGCGCAGTCGAGCAGGCGGTGGGGGCCGGACTCACGGGCGTGCTGGTCACGCCCGGTCCCGACCTCCTCTACTTCACCGGCTACATGCCGACGGCGATCACGGAGCGCATCACGATGCTCGTCGCTCAGACGGGCCGTGACCCCGCCATGATCCTGCCGATCCTCGAACGGCCCGACGCCGAGGCGGCGCCGGGCACGCCGGCTGTCGCGCTGACGGACTGGACTGACGGCAGCGACCCGTACGTGGCGACGGCAGCGCTGCTCGATCCGGGCGGGCGTTATGCGATCTCCGACTCGGCGTGGGCAATGCACGTGCTCGCCCTGCAGGCGGCGCTGCCCGGCTCGAGCTACGTGTCGATGACCGCGAAGCTCCCGATGCTGCGCGCGATCAAGGGCGCCGACGAGATCGAGCGCCTCGCCGCCGCGGGGGCCGCCGCGGACGAGACCCTCGAGGAGATCGTGAAGGTGCAGTTCTCCGGCCGGACCGAGAACGAGGTGGCCGCCGACCTGGCGGCGCTGCTGCGCAAGCACGGCCACTCTCAGGTCGACTTCACGGTCGTCGGCTCGGGCCCGAACGGCGCCAATCCGCATCACGAGGCGGGGGAGCGCACGATCCAGAAGGGCGACATGGTCGTTCTGGATTTCGGCGGGATCAAGGACGGCTATGGCTCCGACACGACGCGCACCGTGCACGTGGGGGAGCCGACCGCCGAGGAGCGCGAGGTGTTCGAGATCGTCCTCCGCGCGCAGCAGGCCGGCTTCGAGGCCGTGCGCCCGGGCGTCGCGTGCCAGGAGATCGACCGAGCCGCCCGCGCGGTGATCGCCGAGGCCGGCTACGGCGACCGCTTCATCCACCGCGTCGGGCACGGAATCGGGCTCACCACGCACGAGCCGCCGTACATGGTCGAGGGCGAGGAGCACCTGATCGAGCCGGGCATGTGCTTCTCGATCGAGCCCGGCATCTACCTGACCGACCGCTTCGGCGTGCGGATCGAGGACATCGTCGTCGCCACCGAGGACGGCGGCCGGCGGCTCAACAACACCAGCCACGAGATGCGCATCGTCGCCTGAAGGAGGCAGCCAGCATGCCCGAGACCCACGTTCCGATCAGCGAGGCCAACCCGGCCGATTGCACGCCGGACCACGAATGCGAACACCACGAGGCCGAGCATGAGCACGGGCCGGACTGCGGCCACGAGGCGGTGCAGCACGGCGACCACGTCGACTACGTCGTCGGCGGGCATCTTCACTTCCCGCACGACGGCCACTGCGACGACCACGGGCCCGTAGCCACGGCGTAACGGCCCGTCGTGGGCGCTAGACGATCGTCGGCTTCGCGGCGGCGCACGCCGGAGCCGGCGTCGAGCTGAGGACGAAGTGGACGCCGTGCAGCTCTTCCAGCGACATGCCTGAGCCGGAGCCGCCGCCCGGGGCGACGTCGAGCACGAGCACGGGCCGGTTCCAGCGCTCGTACTGGTCGGCGTCGATGTAGAACGGGACAGCCGGCGACCTCGCCGAGCAGCAGGTCGTTCGGCCCGAGCAGGAGCTCGCCGTCGGGGAAGCACATCGGGGAGCTGCCGTCGCAGCAGCCCCCCGACTGGAAGAACATCAGCGGACCATGCTCGGCTCTCAGGCGCTCGATCTCCGCGACCGCGGGCTCGGTGGCGACGACTCCGGGAGACGGATCCGCTTGCATCGGTCTAGAAGAACCCGAGTGGCTTCGGGTCGTAGGAGACGAGCTGCACTTCGTCTGCGTGTAGTGGTCGAGCATCATCTTGTGGTTCTCACGCCCGACGCCGGAGACCTTGTAGCCGCCGAAGGCCGCATGGGCCGGATAGAGGTGGTAGCAGTTCGTCCACACGCGGCCGGCCTTGATGCCGCGGCCCATGCGGAACGCCTTGCTCGTGTCCCGCGTCCAGACGCCGGCACCGAGACCGTAGAGCGTGTCGTTCGCGATCTCGAGCGCCTCGGCCTCGTTGCGGAACGTCGTCACCGCGAGCACCGGGCCGAAGATCTCCTCCTGGAAGATCCGCATGTCGTTCGTGCCCTTGAAGACGGTCGGCTCGAAGTAGAAGCCGCCCTCCAGCTCGCCGCCGAGGTGCGCGCGCTCGCCGCCGATCAGGAGCTCTGCTCCTTCCTGCTTGCCGATCTCGACGTAGCTCTCGATCTTCTCGAGCTGCGCGGTCGAGACCTGCGCGCCGAGCTGCGTCTCACGGTCGAGCGGGTGACCCTGGCGAATCGCGGCGATCCGCTCGAGCGCCCGGACCATGAACTCGTCGTAGATCGACTCCTCGATCAGCGCGCGCGACGGGCACGTGCAGACCTCGCCCTTGTTGAACGCGTAGAGGACGAGCCCTTCGACTGCCTTGTCGAGGAAGTCGTCGTCCTCGGCCATCACGTCGGCGAAGAAGATGTTGGGCGACTTGCCGCCGAGCTCCGTCGTCGACGGGATGATGTTCTGCGCGGCGTACTGCATGATCAGCCGTCCGGTCACCGTCTCGCCGGTGAAGGCGATCTTGGCGATCCGCTTGCTGGTCGCGAGCGCCTTGCCGATCTCCGCTCCCGGGCCGTTGACGACGTTGATGACGCCCTCGGGCACGATCTCCTCGAGCAGCTCCATCAGCTTGAGGATCGACCACGGGGTCGGGCTCGCCGGCTTCAGGACGACGGCGTTGCCGGCCGCCAGGGCCGGGGCCAGCTTCCACGCCGCCATCAGGAGCGGGAAGTTGAACGGGATGATCTGACCGACGACTCCGAGCGGCTCGCGGAAGTGGTACGCGACGGTGTTCTTGTCGATCTCCGAGATCGCTCCCTCCTCGCCGCGGATCACCGAGGCGAAGTAGCGGAAGTGGTCGGCGGCGAGCGGGATGTCGGCGGCGAGGGTCTCGCGCACCGGCTTGCCGTTCTCCCAGGTCTCGGCGACGGCCAGCATCTCGAGGTTCTCCTCGATCGCGTCCGCGACCTTGTTCAGGACGCGCGAGCGCTCCGTCGTCGAGGCTTCGCCCCAGGCGTCCTTCGCGGCGTGCGCGGCGTCGAGGGCGAGCTCGACGTCCTCCGGTGTCGAGCGCGGCACCTCCGTGAACGGCTCGCCCGTCACGGGCGTCACGTTGCTCGAGTACTCGCCCTGCACCGGTGCGACCCAGTGGCCGCCGATGAAGTTCTCGTAGCGCTGCTTCAGCTCGACGGGACTGTCGACCTGTCCCGGAGCCGAGAAGGTCAAGACCTTCTCGATGGTTGCCATGACTTTCTCCTTCCGTCAGGCGTTCTCGGCCGCGAAATGCGGCTGCCCCGCGACGATCACCGCGCAGCCGCGACGCCGTATCCGGAGAGGTTGCCGATCGGCCTGCGGGAAACCCGCAGCCGTCACCGCGTCGGATCGCTCCGCAGACCCGCAGCCGCCGAACGCCGGCGGAGCCGCGGGCTCAGGAGACGGCGGCCTGCGCGTTGTCGACCAGCGCCGCGATCTCGACGAACTCGATCCGCGGCCGGACGCCGTACAGGCCGGTCACGCGTTCGGTCAACTCGTCGGAGAAGAACTGCGACGCAACGGCTTCGGATTCCCAGACATAGAAGTTCGTCGCGCGCTGTCGCTCCTCGTCGACCGTGAAGATCTTCAACCTCAGCCCCGGCATCCCCTCGAACGCCGCGCGGGCTTTCTCGGCGACGCCGATCACGCGCTCGCGGTCGAGCTCTCCGTCGTAGTCGAAACTCACGATCACGCCGACCATCGGCACCTCCCGTTACGCAGTCGGATGATCGTACGCCTCGGCGCGAGCCTGATCCACCTGGGAATCGAGCGGATGCAGCGTTCAGTCGTCGACCGCGGACACCGGGTCGGGCGCGTCCGGCTCGTCCTCCTGCTCCTGCTCCTGGGGCTCGCGGGGATGAGTCTCGGCGGTGTGCCGCGCGGTGTGCGTCTCGGTCTCGGATTCCTCGGCGTGCTCGCCGGTGCGTTGAGCCGCGACCGGATCGGTCGCGCGCGACCTCGCCTCGACGGAGCCGGCGTCCTCGGGCTCCGCGTGGTCGCGGGGCTCGCCGGAGGACCGGCTCTCGCTCCAGCCGTCGCGTGCGTCCCGGGGGATCGTCTCGCCGGTTTCGGGCGTGTCGACGTTCCTCTTGACCTGTGCGGCTTCGCGCGCCGGGGAGCTCGCGAGCGCCGTCCGAATCGGCCGTTCGGCCGCGGGTGAGCCGGACGCGGCCACGGAGATCGTGCCCCGACGCGGCGCGACAGTCCCCGGTGCCGGCCGCTTCAGATGGGCGTCAGGTGCCTGCGCGGACGGGGTCGCCCTCCCGGCAGCCGGCGTGGGGTGGTGAGGCCGTTCGACCGCGACGCCGGTCGCGGTTGCCCCGGCCGCGAGCAGGGCGAGGAGCTTCCCCGTCGCCGGCACCCCGGCGACCTTCGCCGCCACGATGCCGCCCGTCCCCGCGGCGGCCGTTCCCGACGGGCCGGCGAAGCCGGAGATCAGATTCGCGAGCGAGTCACGCAGCGTGGCCGGGAGGACCAGCGCGCCGGCCACGTCGCGGAGCGGGCGCAGTTGGGCGTTGAGCGTGCGCCGGCTCTTGAACAGGAGCGACTCGACGGCACGGCCGGAGCGCCCGAGCGCCGCCGCGACCTCCTTGTAAGAGAGCCCGTAGAACTCGTGCAAGACGATCGCCTGGCGCTGGGCAAGAGGCAGTTCCGTGAGGGCGCGGTACAGCGCCTCGAGCTCCTCCTGCAGGTCGACCCGGCTGTCCGGGCCGGGCGTCCCGCCCGCATCGGAGTCGTTGAGCGGCACGACGTCCGGGCGGCGCTTGCCGAGCCGCCGGCGGCACTCGTTCCGTGCGATCGTCGCCAGCCACGCCGCGGGATCGTGGTAGGAACCGCCGCGAACGAGTGTCCTGTGGGCGGAGAGAAACGTCTGCTGGGCGGCGTCCTCGGCTTCCTCGCGGTTGCGAAGCATGATCCGGCAGAGGCCATAGACCATCCGCCCGTGCTCCTCGAAGAGCCGTGCCGCCTCGGCCCCCGGCGGGCTGTCGTGCTCACGGCGACGGATCATCGGCGGCTGCCCGGGACGGATCGGCTGGGTCGTCTCAAGTCCCTGGGCAAGACTCTCCTCATCGCTCGTGGCTCGCTCGACCCCGCAAGCCGTGCGAGGGTCCGGATTCTCGCACGTCCTCAGGATGCAAGACCCGCGGGACGGAAAAAACCCGCCCCGCTCGTGTGAGGCCGTCTCGGCGAGCTGTAAAGGCTTTGTAAAGGGCGGCCCGCGGCGGCGTGTTTTGACGGGCGGGTCGCTCTTTCCAAAGTGCACGCCGCTTTCCCCCGACCGAAGGAGACGCACGATGAAGAAGCGTCACGCCGCCCTCGTGTCCGTCCTGATCGCCGCCGCGGTCGCCCTCGGCGGCGTCGCCGCCGCACGGACGATGTCCGCAGGCGCGACCGTCGACCCGAAGGCCAGTCCGGATCGCGCGATCAACGCCCGCCAGCACCGGCTCGACCTGCTCGAGCGATCGATCAGGAAGTCGCTCGCGAGTAAGCCTCCGGCGCTTCCGGCGGTGCCTCACTACGCACCGGTCTCGATCCCGTCCGCGACGCCGATCTCGATCCCGTCGCTCGCCCCGACCGCGCCGGCACCGACCCGTGCGGCCGACGACGCGCAGGCCCCGGCCGTCGCCTCGGTGGCTGCTGCGCCCACCCAGGCCACGACCGCGCCGGTCGCCCAGACGACGCCTACGACCGTCTCGGCCGGGGGTCACGAGGACGACGAGCACGAGGACGAACATGAGGACGAGCACGAGGACGGGCACTCAGGTCAGGGCGGACAGGCTCAGGGACAGGCGCCGGGCGATCAGACACAGCACGGCGAGGACGGCTAGGACGTGGCGAATCACGTCGTGCGGCTCTACGCGCTCGCTGTCGGCGCGATCGTCTTCTTCGTCCTCTGGGCCACGATCGCGGCTCGTCCGTGGACGACTGCGAAGGCGAAGGCCGACCCGCGTCTTGCGCAGCTGAGCGTCCGCGAGAAGCGGCTCCGCCACGATGCGATCCTGGCGAACCGGATCGTCAAGCGGCGCTGGGCCGTGTATCGCGTGCGGCTGCGCCGGCGGGAGACGGAGATCGCCTCCGCGCGCACCCGGCACGAGCAGGAACTGGCCGCCGCCCGGGCCGCGGCGGCGCGCCAGGCGGCGGCGATTCAAGCGGCTGCGCTCGCGGCCGCCGCCGCCCGCTCGCAGACCGTCGCCCCCGCCGCAGTGCGCACCGCAGGCCCGGTCGCGGCGGCTCCGGCTGTCGCCGCACCGGTCCGCGCAGCCGCCCCGGCCGCCACGCCCGCACCGCCGCCCCCGCCACCGCCGGTGGCCGTCGTCCGGTTGCCGCCGATCACCACGACGCACTCGTCTTGATCCACCGGCACGCATTCCACGCGATGGGCACGGAGGTGGAATGTCTGCTCGAGGGCGACGGTCGGCCGGAGGTGGCCGAGGCTCTGCGCGGGATCGAGCGCGAGTTCGAGCGCCTCGAGGAGATCCTCTCGCGCTTTCGTCCCGAGTCCGAGCTGATGCGGCTCAACCGCGAGGGCTCCCTGCACGCGAGCCCTGACCTCTTCCGCGTCGTCGAGCTCGCCCTCGACGCCCGCGAGCGGACCGGGGGAGTGTTCGACCCGACGATTCACGACGCCCTCGTGACCGCCGGCTACGACCGGACGTTCGAGGAGCTCGAAAGCGTTCGCGCGCAAGTCGCGGTCCTGCCGTCCGCCGCTCCCTCATGCCACGGGCGGGTCTGGATCGACCCGGAGACCCGCCTGATCGTTCTCGACGACGGCGTCCGCCTCGATCTCGGCGGAATCGCGAAGGGCGACACCGTCGATCGCGCCTGCGAGCTCCTCGGCTCGCTCGGCCCCTGCCTCGTCAACGCGGGCGGCGACGTCGCGGTCAGCGGGCAGCTCGAACGAGGCCCGTGGCCGGTGGGAGTCGACGTCCCCGCAGGGTCGCTGACCGTCGGCGTCGCGTCCGGCGGCCTCGCCACGTCGGGCCGCGACAGGCGGCGCTGGCTGCGGGACGGTGAAGAGCGGCACCATCTCATCGACCCGTCGACCGGCTCGCCGGCGGACACCGACCTCGTGCGCGTGACCGCGTGCGCGGGGCGCGCGGCCGAGGCCGAGGTGCACGCCAAGACGCTCCTTTTGGTCGGCGAGCGGGCGGCGACCGCCCGGGCGGACGCGGACGGGATTCCCTGCGTGCTCGTCACCGGGGACGAGCGCGTCGTGCTCGCCGGTGGGCTGGAGCCGTGAAGAGCGACCCGACGATCTGGATCCTCGCCCGCTCGAGCGGGCTCGCCGCCTACGTATTCCTGACGCTGGCCGTCGTCGTCGGGACGAGCGTGAAGACCCGTCCGCTGGGGAAGATCGTCAAGCCGGCGATCGCGACGGACCTGCACCGGTTCGTCGCGCTGATGGGGCTCGCTGCGGTCGCGGTCCACGGCGCCGCGCTCGTGCTCGACACGACCGTCCGGATCACGCCTCTCGATCTCCTGCTTCCCGGCCGGGTGGCCTACCGGCCGGTCTGGACCGGCGCGGGCGTGGTCGCCGCCGAGCTCATGCTCGTGATCTACGTCTCGTTCTCACTCAAGCGGTGGATCGGCGCGCGGGCCTGGCGGCTCGTCCATTGGGCGACGTACCCGCTCTTCGCCGTCGCCACGGTGCACGGGATCATGAGCGGCACGGACAGTCCCGAGCCCTGGGCGGCCGAGCTCTACCTCGGCTCGGTCGCGCTCGTCGTCTTCGCGACGAGCCTGCGCATTCTGACCGCCGGAGCCGTGACCAGGCGCCGTGCACCGTCGCCGGCCCGCAAGACCGAGGCGACCCATCGGGTGGAGGCCGAGAGCCCCGGCGCCGCGAACGCCTAGAGGAGCGGGCTCCAAGGAAAGGCGTATCGCTCTCGTCGGCTTCGCGGCTCCACCAGAAGCTCGCCGACCAACGGTCATCGACGCGGCTGACTTCGGCGATGTCGATCAACGAGCCAAGCACGGCCTCGGCGCGCTCGACCACGCACCACCGCGTACCTGCTTGACGATCCGTGCGGCGGACGTGGGATAAATGAGGGGTCCCGCAGCCACGCCTGACGAGGAGATCGATGCTCGAGTCGCACATCATCCAGACCAAGGGCTTCAAGAACGTCGAGAGGCGGCTTCCAGGTCGCCGTCCGCTGCCCGTACTACCGCGGCATCTGGGCCTCGCTGCTCGAGGGCGCCGAGCTCACGGTCGACGGCGAGACCTTCCCGCGCGACGGCGTCACGTGGACGCTCGGCGGCAGGAGCTACACCACCGAGCAGCTCGCCGAGGCCGTCGAGGACCGCTGGGCCGTTCGAGGAGCCGGCTGTCCTCACCGTCTCCAAGCCGGGCGGGCTCGAGCCGGGGCTGCACGAGATCGAGGTCGCGATCATCTGGCGCTGGTCGTACATCCCGGTCGAGATGCAGCCGACCACGAACGTCTCCAGCCGGAAGGTGGTGCTCGTCGCATGATCGACTTCGGCGTCTCTCTCTACAGCTACGGCGGCGACTTCCTCGTCACCATGACGCTCGAGGACTGTCTCGCGGACGTCGCCGACATGGGCGCGACGGGGCTCGAGATCCTCGCGGACACGCACATCGCCGGCTATCCGGCGCCGTCGACCGAGTGGGTGGACGAGTGGCACCGCCTCGTCGACGGATACGGGCTCACGCCGACGTGCTACTCGAGCTGGCTCGATACGCGTCTGCGCCCGGACCGCTCGTTGACCCTCGACGAGGCGGTGGCGATCCTCGTGCGCGACCTCGAGCTCGCGCACCGGCTCGGGTTCACGATCGTCCGTCCGAAGCTCGGCGTCGTCTCGCTCGACCTGATCCCCGACCCGGTCTGGCGCGAGGCGGTGGAGCGCGCGCTGCCGAAGGCCGAGGAGTACGGCATCCGCATCGCACCCGAGATCCACGCGCCGACGCCGCTCAAGTCGAAGATCGTCGACGACTACCTCGACCTCGCCCGCGAGACCGACCACTTCGGCCTGCTGATCGACACCGGGATCTTCCAGAACGCCGAGCGGCCGCAAACGCACAGCGACTCGCGCTATGCCTTCGGCGACCCGTCGCCCGAGCTCGCCGCGCAGGTCGCACGCGAGATGTCGAAGCCGATGAACGAGTGACCCCGCGGACCTCGTCGAGCTGATGCCGTACGTGTTCCACGTCCACGCCAAGTTCTGGGACATGACGGACGAGCTCACCGACCCGCACGTCCCGTACGACCCGGTCGTGAAGGCGCTCGTCGAGGGCGGCTACGCGGGCTCGCTGTCGAGCGAGTACGAGGGGCCGCGCGACCTGTACCTCGCGTCGGACCTGGTGCGGCGCCAGCAGGCGATGCTGCGCCGGCTCGTCGCCGAGCATTCGGTGGTCGCGGGGTGAGCGGACTCGACAGGCGATTCGACGCGATCGTCGTCGGCTCGGGGGCGGCCGGGAGCATCGCGGTCAAGGAGCTGACCGAGCGCGGGCTGGACGTGTTGCTGCTCGAGGCCGGGCGCGACCTCACCGACCAGGACTTCGTCCCGCCGCCGCCGGCGCGGCCGCGTGCGCTCGGCCCCGGGCTCGGTCCGCGCGTGCGCGCGGGCCTGCGCGGGCAGCCGATACAGGCGCGGCGCGCGTTCTTCAGCCCGGCGATCAGCCCGTTCCTCGTCGACGACCGCAAGAACCCGTACTCGACGCCGAAGGACAAGTTCTACCTCTGGATCCGCGGGCGCATCCTCGGGGGGCGGCTGAACAGCTACGGGCGCGTGCTCCTGCGCATGTCGGACTACGACTTCAAGGGCGCGAGCCGCGACGGCCAAGCGGTCGACTGGCCGATCTCGTATGCCGATCTCGAGCCGCACTACGACCGGGTCGAGCAGTTCATCGGCGTGTACGGCAACGCCGACGGCGTGCCGCAGCTCCCGGATGGGACGTACTGCGGCCCGGCGAAGCTGAACGAGGTCGAGCGCGAGTTCAAGCAGAAGGTGGAGGAGCACTGGCCGGAGCGCAACGTCGTGGCATGGCGCTACGCCGCGCCGAACCCGCACCGCGTGCCGCGTGGAATCGTGGCCGCGCGCGAGACCGGCCGGCTCACGCTGCGGACCGACGCCGTCGTGAAGACGATCACCGTCGACGAGAAGACGGGCCTCGCCGACGGCGCCGTCTTCGTCGACCGCGTCACCAAGCAGGAGCACCGCGTCTCCGCCGACGTCGTCGTGCTCTGTGCGTCCACGATCGAGTCCGTCCGCCTGCTGCTCAACTCGGCCTCGGAGAGGCACCCCAACGGCCTCGGCAACTCGTCCGGCCTCCTCGGGCAGTACTTCATGGACCAGACGCCGAGCCTCGCGTTCGGCACCGTCCCCGGCCGTCCGGGGTACTGGGAGGGGGACGACACCGCGCCGCCCGACGAGTTCTACTCGCCGGCCGGCGGGATCTACGTCCCGCGCGCCCAGAACCTCGACGGCGGCGCCGCCGGCGCTGTTCGCGCGCGGGTTCGCCGTCCAGGGCGCGATCGCGCGCTTCCCGGTGCCGGAGACGGCCGCGCCCGCGTTCGGGATGATGGCCTTCGGCGAGATGCTCCCGCGCCCCGAGAACCGGATCACGATCGACCCGAAGCGCAGGGACGCGTGGGGCGTTCCGGCGCCGCACATCAGCCTCTCGCTCTCCGACAACGAGCGCGCGATCCTGCGCGAGCAGGTTCGGGCGGTCCGGGAGATGACCGAGCACTGCGGCTTCCGCATCGACTTCATCGGCTCGATGCTGGAGCTCGACGCGAAGAACGCGTTCCCGGACTCCGATCCGGTCAGCCGCTACATCTTCCGCCGGGGCTTCAGCAAGAGCCTTGCGCTCGGCGCGGCGATCCACGAGTCCGGAGGCGTGCGCATGGGATCGGATCCCGCGACCTCGGTGCTCAACGAGCACAACCAGTCGTGGGACGTGCCGAACCTCTTCGTCACGGACGGCAGCTGCTTCCCGTCCAACGGGATCGTCGGGCCGGCGCTGACGATCATGGCGCTCACCGCGCGAGCCTGCGAGCACATCGCGCGCGAGCACGCGTCCGGGAGCCTGCGCGGGGCGACGATGCCGTTGGTGAGAGCACAGAACGGCTGAACCAAGCCGGTTCAGCTGATGGGCGCACCTGGGATCGAACCAGGGACCTCTCGCGGGTGGAGGGCGCTGGATGTGCAGCCCCATGCACTCTGGTGGCCTGACTCGGCTTCCGGAGCGGGTTCTCGCACGATGCCGATACACCGTGTACACGGGCGGTACCGCAAGTGACGTACTGGGCTGTTTGCCAACACTGGGGATACCACAAAAAAGCACGCTCGCGCATCGTGCCGCAATGATCGATTGGGGTAAGCGGGGAAGGTCAGCGCTTTGCGTCACATCATCGCCGTCGGCAACAACTGCGTGACTTGACATGAAACCCACAGAGGAGTAGATGAGCGGTTCGATACAAGCCTGGGTGAGAGGGCACGATGGCTCTCCCGTCCTGAGGGAGCTGTCGATGAAGCCCGGAACAACTGACAGCTGCGGATGCGCGCTCAGCGCCAAGTTCATGGTGGCCGCGCTCGTTGTGAGCGTGACCTACTACGGGTGGCGGTTCGGGTCGACCCAGGTGTCGCTTGTCGGCCTGGTGGGGCGGGTGGCGCTGGTCACGTTCGTGGCTGCAGCGGTCGGTAAGGTCGCCGGGATTTTGCGGCATCGGTGGCGGGGCAAGGCGCTGTTTCGGAGTGCGCCGTGATGCGGGTCGGATCGGCAAACGTGCCCGCGGAGATCGCGACCGGATAGGAGAAGCGAAATGGCCGGGACCTGGCAGGAACTTCCGTCCAACTGCACGAGAGACCTCGGGCTCACGTATCAGCGCTGTCTGTCCTTTGGAACGATGGCGTTCGTGCAATGCCTCCTCTGGGGGCTCAGCGTCCTCAACAAATGTCTGCAATGGGCTGAGCAGAAGTACAGCGAGTGCGGGCAATGGGCAGACGAGGGTTCCAATCACTGCTGCACTTGGTGGCCGTGCTCGTGGGGATGCAAGGCGTATTACTGGGTGGCGCACTGGGTATGCGTCTTCTTTGTCTGGGTCGTCAACATGGTCTGCATTGCGTTCATCGTGATCGCGTTCTTCGGTTGCCTCATCTTCACCCTGGTTGTCTCAATCGTGTGTCTGGTGTGGGCGTGGATAGAGGTCTGGTTCTGCCTCTCGAAGGCGAGCGGAGGTACCGCGCTGCTGCTCACCGACGGAACCGTCCTGGTGCAGGAATGCCAGTTCGGTAAGGCCACGCGACGCTGGTGGCGGCTGTATCCGGACGAGAACGGCAGCTACTTCAGTGGCCTGTGGAGCCGGGCCGCCGAGTCGCATGTGGCGCGGCTCTATTTCGCCTCGGCGGTGCTGGCTGACGGACGAGTGATCGTGGCCGGCGGCGAGTATTCCGACGCGAGCGGCTTCAACATCGAGGACGAAACGAACCGGTGCGAGGTCTACGACCCGGTGACGGACACGTGGACTGAGATCGATCCGCCGGCGAGCGCTGCCGGCGCCACCTGGAGCGAGATCGGCGACGGCGCAAGCGCACTGCTCGCCGACGGAACGTTCCTCGTCGGCAATGCCAGCGACAGGCAGACCGCGATCTTCGATCCAGCGACGAACGCATGGACTGCCCAGGGCGACAAGAACCAGCGCAGCTCTGAGGAAAGTTGGGTCCTGCTCGCCGACGGCACAGTGATCACTGCCAATTGCTTTGGCCATCCGAAAGCCGAGAAGTTCGTGCCGGCCAATCATGCGTGGATGACCGATGCGGACGTAACAGTCGACATTGTCGAGGACGCCTCACACGAGACCGGACCCGCGATCCTGCTACCGGACGGTCGTGCGCTCTTTGTCGGCGCCACCGGCGCGACGGCGCTCTACACGATGCCGGCGACGCCGACCTCGCAAGGTACGTGGACGGCCGGCGCGAACCTACCGATGGCGGACAAGCGCCAACAGGGCACCAAGGACGGGCCTGGCTGCCTCCTGGTGAACGGCAACGTTCTGATCGGCATCGCGCCGGTGAACAACGTCGTCGCGGACTACCTGTCGCCGACAACATTCTTCGAGTTCGACGGCACCAATATCAACGCCGCCGGCGATCCGCCCGACAGCGACCACAAGACCTATGTTGGTCGCATGCTGCTGCTGCCGACCGGCGACGTGATGTACGCGCGCCAGGATGACGACAAATTCTATGCCTACACCAACTACGGCGCGCCGCAGGACCAATGGCGGCCAGCGATCCAGACGTGTCCGGCGAACATTGTGCCCGGCAGCACGATTGCGATCTCCGGCACGCAGTTCAACGGACTATCGCAGGCGGTTGGCTACGGCGACGACGCGATGGCGGCGACCAATTATCCGCTGGTGCGGATCAGGAATCGCGCCAGCGGGCACGTGCGATATTGCCGTACGTTCGACCACACCACCATCGAAACCGGCGGGGCGACGGTCACGTCGATGGGGGTCGCCACAGGCGCCAAGGTGATTACCACCAACGCAGCGGTGCCCGCCGATCTCGAACTCGGTGACAGCGACCTATTCGTGGTTGCTAACGGCATCGAGTCGCTGCCGTTCAAGGCAACGGTGAACGGCGGGAGTGAGGTCGGGGGCGTGCGGTGAAGAGCTGAGATGCGACGACGAGGAAAGGATCACTCGCCTGATACCCGCGGCGCATACGCCCCGCGAACGATTGAAGGTCCTCTTCTAGGCCGGGGTAGACACCAGAGATGGGCCGGGTGGCGATCCGAACGCCGCGGCGCTGACACCCCCGACTTGACGTTCACGGTACGCCGTGACACACACCGTGCGCCTAGACGCTCTTACGGCCATGTCCACGTGCGATTCGGCGTCGATGCTGGCAGGGCGGTCGACCACCGTGTGGTCTAGGGGAGCCCCGTCACCCGTCGGCAATTACCGAGCTTAATCGGGTCGAGCTGCGAATGGCCGCCAGGCTTGGTGGTCCCAGACCGTGTCGGCGCACATCGGGCAGCGCATGGGAGGCGTCAGCGCGCTGACCCCATAACCGCAGCCTGCGCACCTGAATTGCGCCAAGGGACTGTCGTGAGTTCCGGGTGCCGCCGGCGCTTTAGCTTTGGACTTGAGTTCGAGAGGCACGTTGTCCCGTCCTTTCCTCTTCGCTGCATCCCCGGGCGACTGGGCTCGCCTACCCCGTTTCGCCCGGGAAAGCGTTATGTCGCTATTTCTTGAGTAGGCCGCGAAGGCGCGCGATCTGTGCGAGGGTCGTCATCTCTCCTCTTTCGAGCAGCGGTAACGGAAGTCCGTTCTTTCGCGAGCAGATTCCTGGCCCTGCTGAGTCGAACTCTGTTTGCCTTGCTCCGAATGCCTCGCGTGCCAGAAGGCGCGTCGGCGATTTATGGGGCTGGGCCGGAATTCTGGCTGCAGGGCCAGTGATGACCACTCTACACCTAAGGTCGTGCTCTATGTTGCGAGTCCCCGACGCGCACTCGGCCCTCGGCGGTTGTGCCGTACTACGCCGTATCGACGAGCATCGGAGAACGGGAACGGCGTCGGCGTCCCTGTACGCGTCGCCGGGACCGCGGTCGCGTACGCGTAGCGGCCCGTCACGCGCAGCGCGACCATGTCCTGCTGCGGCAGGTTGTAAACGACGAAGGCCGCCCGCGTCGGTCAGCACGGCCTGGTCGAGCACCTTGTACGTGAGGTCCTGGCGCACGCCGATGATCCCGAGCTTGAAGTCGCCCGAGATCGCGCGCGTCGTTGCGGGGGCGTGCCGGGCAGCAGGTAGCTGATTGGGACGCCGTCGATCATCCCGGTCGAGACATCAACGAGCTTCTGCCCGTTCGCGTCGCGCGCCTTGCGCAGCAGTCCGCGCAGTGCGGTCACAGCGGCGATGCCGCGCACCGTGAAGCCGTCTGCCGCCTCCTCCGCGAGCGCGGCGACGGCGCTGAGGCCCGGTTTGGGGTGGCAGTTCTCGCGTGCCCAGCTTTGCAGCAGCTTTGCAGTACCGCCTGACGCGGAGCGTTGCACGCGGATCGGGCAAGAGGAAAGGCGCCGTTTCCAGCGCCTTTCTCAGTGGGCGCACCTGGGATCGAACCAGGGACCTCTCGCGTGTGAAGCGAGCGCTCTCCCGCTGAGCTATGCGCCCGGGAGAGGGCAAAGGATAGCCCGCGGCGGCCCAGCCCGAAAGCAGAGAACACGGAGGCGGGGCGCCCCCCTCGGCGCCCCGCCTACAACCCGCGTCAGTGCTTCTTGGCGATGCGAACGAGCGTGTTGGTGCCGCTCACGAGCGAGCAGCGGATCTCAGCGCGGTCGTTCACCTTCACGTCGGCGACCTTGGAGGCCAGCTCCGACGGAACGGCGCAGGTCAGGCCTGCGACGGTGATCGAGGACGACGAAACCGCAGACACGATTCCGCGCGCCTCGCTGTGCTCCTTGGGCGCCCTGGCCGGCACGCAGCGCGCCGGTCCGAGCTCGACGGCAGAACCGCCGGCGGTGGCGCCGCCGACCTTGCCGTCGGTGAATCCACCGGTCGTCGAGAACGCGGCCGAGATGTTCGCGAGCAGGCGTGCGTGCGGCTCATGTGCGGAGCCGACTGCGAGCCCGGCGAGCTTCCCGTGGTCGTACACGGCAGCAAATCCGGCCGACGTGTCGCGGCCCGAGGCCACGTCGATGCGGATGCGGCCTTCGACCACTCCGACACCGTCGGTGGTGTTGATCGTGCTCTTCGCCGCGACGGTGAGCGCGCCGGTGAGGTCGGCGTCACCGGTGGCGGTGCCCGTCCAGCGGCCGTTCGTGATCTCGATCGTCTTGGCGTCGGTCGTCGTGCACGTGCGTGTCTCCGTCTTCGAGACCGTCGTTGCGGCGAACGTGCCGGCGACCGCCTTCGCGCTTTTGGCGCCGATCCCGTGCGCGACCGCCATACCGGTGATCGTCAAGGCAACGAGACCTGCAGCGAGCAGTATCAACTTGCGCATTCATTCCTCCTAGATCAATGAGCGTGCACTGTGCATCAAGCCGTACGCACGTCAGGTGTTCGCCTGAGGTTCGTAAAGTTCTCGTAAGGCGAACACGGCGTTGGCGCTCTCAGCGGCCCAGATTCAGCGGCCCAGCGTGTCGCGCACGAGCCGGACGAACTCGTTCAGCTCGAACGGCTTCTCGATCAGGTCGCCGCCGCTCATCACACCGAGGCTCTCCAGGGTCGCTCGCGACATGCCGGACATGTAGAGCACCTTCATCTCCGGGTGCACCTGCGAGATCTCGACGGCGAGGTGGCGGCCGTCCACCCCCGGCAGATTGACATCCGTGATCAGCAGGTCGAGCGGGCGCTCGAGATTCGTCGCGGTCGTCAGGGCGTCCTGGGAGCGCTCCGACGCGACCACCTCGAACTTCTCGGCGCGCAGCAACGAAACGACGAGTCCGCGAACTGCGGCGTCGTCGTCGACGACGAGGACGAGGGGCGGTGGCATTGATGTTGTCTACTTCGGTTAACAGCCGCGCGCCAAGGCTACGCGAGATGCGCTCTCTGCCGCGCCGGAGCGTCGAGCGCAGCTGCCAGCGTCGGCTCGCGCTCGGCGGCGTCGGCGAGGCACTGCGCGACTCCTTCGGCGACCGCGAGCGCCGTCGCCTCGAGGACGCTCGTGACGGTCGGGTCGAAGCCGCGCAGCCGTGCGCGAGCCCGGCGGAGCTCCGCGGCCGCCACGTCGGCCGCGTGCTCGCAGAGCGCCTCGCGGTTCACGGGCGGGCCGTCGCCTCGGCGATGGCACTTCGCTCCGCGCGTACCGCCGCCACCCGGGCGGGCCGCTCGCCGGCGAACTGGAAGCCCGTGAACATGGCGGCGATCCCGATCAGCTCGGCGAGATAGACGAACGAGTAGGCGCCCGTCCGCGACAACCCGGTCCCGAGCGCGACCACGACCGCGCCGGAGGCGATCCAGAGGTTCGGGCGGACCCGCTGCCGGCGCAGGATGGACAGCAGCGACCCGCCGACGAGGAGCAGCGTCCCGGCCGAGTTGAGGACGACGGCCCAGAGGAACGCATGGCCGCCGAGCGCACTGTTCTGGGGTGGCCGGCCGTCGGGGGTCAGCGCGAGCAGCCGGTCGTCCACGGGCGCGAGCAGAACGGCGGCGATCGCCGCGGCGGTGGCGACGCCGAGCGCCCCGAGCAGCACGTCGCGCCCGCGCCGGCCGAGGAGCAGCCACGCCGAACCCGCGCCGAGGTAGGCGACGGTCAGCACCCCGCCCGCGATGTAGTACGTGCGGAAGAGGCCAGGCGTCCACCCGGCCCGCTCCGCGACGGCCTCGCTCGCAGCCGCGACGGCGAAGCACGCGAACCCCGTTCCCCAGAGGGCCTTCGAGCCGAGCGGGCGTCGCGCGAACGACTGCGCGAGCAGCAGCGCGAAGAGCAGCGCCACGAGCGCGGCGGCGACCGGAGGCAGCGACCGCGCGACCGCCGGGACGGTCCGGTCACCGCCGTCGCCGATCGTCGACACTGCGCCGCCGGCGGGCACGATCGTGAAGTACGAGAAGTCCTTGCCGCCGAACATGCCCTCGTGCGTCGACACGAGCGCGTAGCGCCCGCTCGGCAGGAGCCCGGCCGGCGCGAGCTCCAACCTCGTCGGAGAGCTCTTCCTGACAGCGAGCGGAACTGCGCTCCCTCGTCCGAGGTCGAAGAGGCGATACGCACCCGGCTCGTCGATCGCCGCGGCGCGGAGGACAAGCGTGCGCGCGTCGGCGGCGTGGATGCGCAGCGCGTCGCGTGGATAGGGCTGCTGCGGGTCCTGCCACGGGAAGAGCTTCACGTCGCCGCGCGGCGTCGAGAGGAACTGTCCCGTGACCTCGCGCGTGAACGTGCGCTCGTAGCTGTAGCGGACGGCACTCGAGCCGACGCCGGCGACGGCGGGAACGAACGGCAGCGACACCAGCAGAAGGGCGAGTGTTCCGGCAGCGACGCTGACGCGGGTGCGGTACGAACGGCGTCCACGGCGCGGGCGGCGTGGCATCCCCGCCGCCCGCGACCGCCGACGCGCCTGGGCGCGGTAGAGCGCGCCTGCCGAGACCAGCGTCAGCAACGGCAGCCACGCAAACTCGACCTTCCAGCCCACGCCGCGGAGCGGTCCCTGCCCGAAGGGCGAGAACGCGGCGGGCACGACCGCCCAGGTGAGGGCTGGACCGGTGAGGAGGAGGATCGACGCCGTGAACGGGAAGCCGGCAAACAGCCACCCGAGCCCAGGGAACCCCAGGAGCCCGAGTGGCAGCTCGTAGGCGGCGGTCGCGGCCGGCCCGCGCCGGACCACTCTGAGCGGCACCTTCCCGGTGAAGGCCGCCGGTGCATTCGCGATCGCGGCCAGCCCTTCGTCTCGCTGCTTCGCCGTCATCGGCCAGACGGCCGCGGCGTAGGCGACGAACCCCGTGCAGACCGCGAGCGCCGCCGGCACGAGGAGCAGGCCCTGCCACGGCTCGGCGGCGGACACCGCGCCGGCGAACGTCCCGCCTCCGGTGATGCGATGCGCCTCGAAAGCCGCGAACGCGATCCCAGCGCCGTAGTAGCAGGCCATTCCCACACCGACGCCGGCAACCGCGAGACGCACCCGCTTCGGTCGCCACGCGCCGCCGAGCTCCACGAGCACCGCGAGCGAGAGCCCGAGGAGCAACACCATCAGCCCGCCGATCATGTTCAGCTGGGCGTGCAGGTTGACGATCACGTCGCCCGCGTCGCCCCCTTCGTCCAGCAGCTCGTTCACGGCCGGCAGCGCCTGGACCGGTCCCTGCAGCGTGCCGAGGGCGAGCGCCGCGCAGCCTGCGAGCACGAAGATCCGGCCGGCGAGCTTGCTCGCCACACCGCGCGCACGGTCAGCGCGAGCAGGAACCAGAACGCGGCCAGCATCGCGATCCCGGAGGTCATGATCAGGTACGGGTGCAGCGCCGTCGCCTCCTCGGCCTGCGCCGGCGTCAGCCCGTGATCGACGACCAGCCTGCCCTCGTGAAGACCGAGGTAGAGAGCCGAGCCGTAGAACGCGAGCGAGCCGGCGAGCAGGCCGAAGAAGCAGCGGTCTGCTGCGCGTCGAGACGGCGACGTGCCGCCGAGGAGCGGTGCGGCGAAGAAGATCGTGCCGGCGACGAGCATCGTCAACCCGGTGACCAGGTTGATGTGCGCGTGGCTGATCGGGTCGATCCATTCGCCCGCGTGGCCGGCGCGGTAGAGCCAGGCGGCGTTCGCCGGCTGCACCTGGATCACGCCCTGCACGGTGCCGACGGTCAGCGCGAGCGCGCCGGTGACGAAGAACTTCCAGAGGTGGCCGCTCGGCTTCGGGACGCGGACGAGCCGCGACTGGAAGACGGTCAAGACGACGTTCGACGCGAAGCACCAGTAGCCGAGGCCCATCACTCCCGCGCCGGCCCCGATCGGCGCCTTGTACCACTGGCCGCGAGCCTGCTTCGCCGTCTCGTAGTCCATCCCGTGCTGCACGAGTCGCCCGATCGCGATCCCGTTCCCGACGAGAGCCGCGTAGAAGACGGCGAGGCCGCCGGCGGTGAGCCAGAACGCCGCCTGGGCGAGCCCGTTGCTAGCGAGCGGCCGGCCGACGATCCTCGGCAGCGCGTACCAGGTCAGCCCGGTCGCGATCAGCGTGCCGCCGCCGACGATGATCAGGTGCGTGTTCGAGAGGTCGCGAACGAGGTGCCCCGCATAGCCGGCGCGGGCAAGCCACTCGGCCGCCCACGGGACGTTCTTCGCCACCATGTGCAGCCCGCCCAGGACGAGGAAGGCGGCGCCGCCGACAAAGTACTTGCCGAGCTTTCGGTCGTGGCCGTGGAGGACGTCGTCGGGATACGGCTCGGTGCGGAGCGGCGGCTCCTTGCCGGGCACGAGCTTGAACATCGCTGCGAGCACGACCGCGAAGAACGCGACATACGTCAGGAACTGGAGCGACGAGAGGTGGCGGAGGTACACGCGGCCGCCTAGACGGTTGATGCCGCGGCGGCGTGCGTCTGGGGATGGCTCAGGCCAAGCCGTGTGGTCGGGTCAGCCGAAGGGCAGGCTGGTTTGCCAGGTCGAGGCTGAGCCGGCCGCACGGCGCCGTGCATGAGCCACCATCCAGGCGTGCGCTGTCGCGGCATCATCCGTCTCAACGGAGGCCGGGCTCGAGGAAGTAGACGATCAGCGTCCAGACGAGGTACAGCGCGATCATGACGGCGAGGATCACCCAGGCCCGTCTCTGTGCCCGGGGGCCGTGCCGCACGTCCTCGCCGACGTCGCGATAGCCGGAGAGCGGGCGCGCGGGGAGCCGTGGGCGCGCCATCAGAAGATCTTCTCCATCACATAGCTCCGCTCGGCGTCGATCCCGCCGTGGTCGGCCAGCAGCCGCTCGAAGGTGTAGCCGCGCTCGAGGAACGCCTCGAGCTGCACCTGCGTGTCCCAGGTCGTGTAGCAGTGCACACGCACCGATCCATCCACGTCTGCCCGGACGAAGACGTCGAACCGCTCGCAGCCCGGGTACTCCTGCACGTGTCCCTTCAGCGCCTGCAGCGACGCGTAGAGGGACTCCCACTCGGCCGCCGGCACGACGACCTCCGAGCAGCTCGAGAACGAGACGAAGGGCAGGACGGCCGACATCAGAACTTCTGCCCCCAGATGATGTGGCCGGCGATCAGCGCCACCGCGAACCCGGTCACGATCGCGCTGAAGAGCAGGAAGAAGCGCGTCGCAGGGCGGCCGAGCTCGCTCGTGTAGCCGCCCCAGCGGTCGACCGGGTAGATGCCGGTCAGCTGCCTCGTCGTGCGGTACTGCCCGATCCACCAGAGCAGCGTCAGCGCGAGCACGATCACGAAGCCCCAGAGCCATGCGAGCGAGAGCCAGTCGACGTGCCACGTCGCCACCGTGCCATCCGTCTGGTGGTGGCTCTGGAGGTAGGCGTAGTACTCCTTCACCTGCTGAGGGCTGTCGCCGCTAGGCATTGACATTGGCCCACTCCTCCTCTTCCAGCGCCCAGTCGGGCGTGTAGTAGTCCTCCTCCTCGACGTAGAGCGGGATGCTCGCCTGGCTGTCGAGCTCGTGGAACATCCCCGCCTTCCACGCGGCGACGAAGGCGACGAACGCGAGCCCGCCGAAGATGAAGAACAGATCCATCATCCAGTCGGTCATCACCCAGTTCGACTGCGCGCTCTCCGGTGCATCGTGGGCAAGCGCGACGGCCGGGACCGCCAGCACGGTGGCCAGGGCAACGGCGAGCGATGCCGCAAATCGCTTCACTGCTGCCCCGGCACGGTCGGGGGAATGTCCTTCTGCGAGTCGGGCGGCAGCCGGTCCCCGCGCTCCCGCGCGTCGGCCCACGCGGCGTCGAGCAGCTGCTGGTAGATCGTCTTGATCGCCGCCGCGGCCTCGTCGAGCGAGAGCAGCGTCTTGCCGTCGTTGATCGTGAAGCTGTCACCGGCCGCGAGACCGGGCATCACGCGCATCGCCTCCTGCATGAACGGATCGATGACCGGCGCCTTCACGAAGGAGGCGTTCGTCTCCAGCTTCTGCCGGCTCTTCACCCAGGCGAGCAGCTCCTCGCTCGGCTGCCAGGTGATGTAGTCCGACGGCTCCGGGACGCGGTTCTTGGCGAGCGTCTTGTTGGGGATCGTCTTGACGAAGAGCACGACCCGCCAGATGTCGTCGACCGAGAGGCGGTCGCCGAAGTTCTCCATCCCGGTGCCGGTCCAGCCGCGCAGGATGCGGTAGTAGAAATCGCCCGGGCCGGTGTCGCCGCCGCAGCAGGCGTCGTCTGAGTCCGTGAAGTCGGCCGGGGGAGGGGACATGAAGCGCGCGCCGGGCCCCTTGCCGTCGCCGGCGAGCCCGTGGCAGCCGACGCAGCGCTGGAGGAAGATCGTCTTGCCGCGACTGAGGTTCTGCTCGGTGACCGGCAGCGGGTTGCCCGAGAGCCAGTAGCCGCGGTCGATCTGCGCCAGGTTCGGCGCCTCCTCGAGCTGGCCGTCCGGCACTTTCGGCTCCTCTTCGGGCTCGGGGACGATCGGCTTGTGCGCGCCCTGGAAGCCGGTGTAGGGCGGTGGGAACCCCTGGTTGGCGAGCACGATCCGCTTGGAGTAGATCTGTCCCGCGTAGCGGAGGAGCCCGGATTTCCCGCTGCGGGTCTCGACGAAGGTGATCATCTGCTCGATCTGCTTGTCCGAGAAAAGCGACTTCATCGCGGGCATCAGAGACATCGGGTCGACGAAGCGGGGGTCGTAGAAGTGGGCCCGCTGCCAGTCGTCGGGATGCCAGCCTGCCTCCTGCGAGAGGTCAGGCCCGGTCCGCTCTGTTCCGAGCAGGTTGGGCGACTGGTCCGAGCCGAAGAAGTCGCCGGGCTCGGAGACCTTGGGATAGAGGAAGTAGAGGCTGTAGCGGACGTCCTGCGGACGCGAGTAGCCGGAGTGGCAGACGTAGCAGCCGTTCGAGGCGAAGAGGTTGCGGCCCTTGACGGCCTCCTTCGAGAGCGGGGCCCAGTCGGCGGAGGCCGGCGGATCGAACGTGTGCACCGGCAGCCAGACGACGACGAAGACGACCGCGAAGAACGCCAGCAAGCCGCCGAGACCGGCGACGAGCGGCGTGATCAGCATCCGCTCCGGCGGGTGGCGCGCCCAGCCGCGCGGAACGCGCTCCCCGGTCGGCTGCTCGGGCTTCTCGTCCATCCGCTACCCGGCCACCGGCGGGGCGATCGCCTCGGCGACGCTCAGCGTCTCGCGACGCCTGCGCTCGTAGGTGTCGGAGAACATCGTCATGCCGATGTTCACCATCTGCACGATCCCCGAGAGGACGATCATCGCCCCGAAGATCCCGCGCGCGATGTAGTAGGCGTGCAGCTGCGGCAGGACGTTGACCTCCGGGATGCCCTGCTCCCAGCTGAAGCCCTGCTGGAACCCGGCCAGCGTCAGGACGCTGAAGAAGCCGGTGAAGCCGACGGTCACGAGCCAGTACTGCCACTCGGTCAGGCTGCGGCTCCATAAGGGTCGCGAGTAGATCTGGGCGACCATGTAGTCGATCACGCCCATGCCGAGGATCGTGAAGGCGCCCAGGAGCGCCAGGTGCGCATGCGCGACGACGAAGTTCGTGAAGTGCGTCAGCTTGTTGAACGGCTGGATCGCCTCGAACGCACCCTGGACGTTGACGAGGAAGTAGAAGAAGAAGGCCGTCAGCGTGAAGCGCAGGGGTAAGTTCGTGAAGAACTTGTCCCAGTTCCCCTTCATCGTCCCGAGGATGTTGATCGTGAACGCGAAGACCGGGACGAGCAGCATCCAGGAAGAGACCTCGGCGATTGTCTTCAGCCACGCCGGAGTGGGCGACTGCAGGATGTGGTGGTCGCCGACGCCCGTGTAGAAGAACGCCATCCCCCAGAAGCTGATCAGCGACAGCGTGTAGCTGTAGAGCGGCGTGTTCGTGACGCGCGGGACGATGTAGTACGTCAGCGCGAGCAGCATCGGCGTCAGCCAGAGGCCGAAGAGGTTGTGCGCGTACCACCAGTTGAGAATCGCGTCCGAGAGGCTGTTGACGAGCGCGCCGGAGGGGGCGCCCCAGATGTGGCCGGGGCGCCAGATCACGTTGCCGATCGCGTAGTCGACTGCGAGCCAGATCGGGCTCGCGATGAAGAACCAGACCGAGACGTAGAGGGGGCGGATCGTCCGGATCTGGACGGTGGCGAGAATGTTGAAGATGTTCGCGCACCAGATGACGAGCAGGACGATGTCGAGCGGCCAGATCAGCTCGCCGTACTCGCGGCCCTGGCTGTGGCCGGTCAGGAGGGCGATCACGCCGAGCAGAAACATCCCGTTCCACGCCCACGCGCACCAGACGCCGAGCCGCTCGCTCCACATCGCCCGCGTCCCGATCAGGCGCGGCAGCATGTAGAAGAGCGCGCCGAAGTACATCATCGTCAGCCACGCGAGGATGACGCCGTTCACGTGCGCGGGCCGGATGCGGCTGAACGAGAGCCACGAGATGCCGCCGAACGCCTCCGGCGTCACGAACTCGGTCGCGAGCACGAGCCCGTAGAGGTCGACGACGGTCAGCCAGATGATCGAAGAGAGGAGCCAGTGGCGGGCCGCGCGGTCTGTGAACGGCGCCGCCTTCGCCGCGCGATCTGTCAGCGGGGCGGGCGCCTCGGAAGTCGAACCCCCGGAGGTCGTTGCGCTGTCGGCCATCGGCTTCGGCCGGGGAAGCTACGACGCCGTTCAGGGCAACACGACGTAAATGACACAATTGTCACTTGCATGTCATTTTCGCGTCACCTCGGTGTAGGGTCGGCATCGGAGAACGATGCGGATTCTGGTCATCGAGGACGAGCCGCGGATCCGCGCTTTCCTGGCGCGCGGCCTCGAGGCTGAGGGGTACGCCGTCGACGAGGCCGGCGACGGCCAGGCGGCGCTTCACCGTGAGGCCGTCCAGCCGCACGACCTCGTCGTCCTCGACCTGCTGCTGCCCGGCGTCGACGGGCTCTCCGTCTTGCACGAGCTGCAGCGCCGCCGTCCGGAGCTGCCGGTGGTGATCGTTTCCGCCCGCTCCGACCTGCCGACGAAGCTCCGGGGCTTCGGTCTCGGCGCCCGCGACTACCTGACAAAGCCGTTTTCGTTCGACGAGCTGTTGGCGCGCATCCGCGTGCACCTCTCGCACACGCGGCGAGGCGAGGAGAGCGTCCTGCGGACGGGTGTGCTGACGCTCGATCTGGCCCGTCGCCAGGCCTGGATCGGGGAGCACGTCGCCATGCTCTCCGACCGCGAGTTCCGCCTGCTCCACCACCTGGCCCGGCACTCCGGTGAGGTCGTCAGCCGCGAAAAGCTGCTCTCCGAGGTCTGGGGCTTCCACTTCGATCCGGGCTCGAACGTCGTCGAGGTTTGCATGCGGCGCCTGCGGAAGAAGCTCGGCCCCGATGCGCCGATCGAGACCGTCCGCCATGCCGGCTACCGCCTGGTTTCGGCGTAACCGGCGCGAGCTCGCGTGGCTCGCGTTCGCCGTCGCGAACCTCGAGGCGATGCTGCTCTTCCCGGAGTGGGAGACGGTCCCGTTCCACCTGATCTGGATCAGCCTGACGCTGCTCTGGGGATTCCGCATCTGGGGGTGGGGCGCGACGTTCGGAGTGCTCGGTGGGCTCGCCATCGCCACCGGGATCCCGATCCTGAGCTTCGCCCACCACGGGGACGAGCCGTGGGGCGAGCTCTTCGAGGTGCCGCTCATGTCGGGCGTCTTCCTCGCCATGGCGTGGCATGCGCGCCGCCGGCAGGAAGCGACGCGTCTCGTGCAGGCGCAGGCGCGCCAGCAGGCGAGCCTGGTCGAGCGCCAGGAGCGGTTCCTCCACGACGCCTCGCACGAGCTGCGGACACCCGTGACGATCGCCCGCGGCCACCTCGAGGTGCTGCGCCGCATCGACGGTGGCCCGCCGGAGATCGACGTCGCCCTCGACGAGCTCGCCCGGATCGAGCAGATTCTCGAGCGCCTGCTCCTGCTGGCGAAGGCCGATCAGTCGGACTTCGTCGTCGACGCCGAGATCGATCTCGATGCGTTCCTCGAAGATCTCTTCCTCCGCTGGTCGGAGGTATCGCCGCGCGTATGGCGGCTCGGCGGGCGGGACGTCGGCACGCTCCGCGCCGACCCGGATGCGCTTCGGATCGCGCTCGACGCGCTGCTCGAGAACGCGGTGGAGTACACGAAGCGGGGCGAGGCGATCGAGCTGCGCGCCGTCAGGCGCGGTAGCGACGTCGTGATCGAGATCGAGGACGGGGGGCGCGGAGTGCCGCCGGATGCTCTCGACAAGATCTTCGACCGCTTCGCCCGGGCCGATTCGGCGCGGACGAGGACGCGCGGCGGCGTCGGGCTCGGGCTCGCGATCGTCGACGCGATCATGAAGGCCCACGGCGGGCGCTGCGAGGTCGCGACGTCGGCGAGCGGCTCGACGTTCGGGCTCCGCTTTCCCGCAGCCCGGGTCGTCGAGCCGATGCCCGCGACACCCGCCCCGTTGCTACTGGAAGGTGCCGGTCGCGTCGGGAAGCCGGGGCCGGTGCCGCTCGACGATCCGCTCGAGGTCGAGCCCGCCGGGTAGCGTCCCGAACGCGCGGGCGCCGTCGCGGGCGCGGAACGCAGCCGCGACAACCGGGTCACCGTGGCGGTCGAGGAGCGTCGCCTGCAGCGCGACGGCCATCGTCTCGACGAGCCGGCGAGCGCCCTCCTCCGAGGCTTCGCCGATCGCCTGCTCGACGCGTGTGCGGTCGGCCGGCTCGAGCTCCGCCAGGAACGCCTCGACCGACTCGGGCTCGCGGCGCATCGCGCGCAGGACGTCGAGCGCCTGCACGTTGCCCGAGCCTTCCCAGAGCGAGTTCACGGGGCACTCCCGGTAGAGGCGCGGCAGCACCGATTCCTCGACGTAGCCGTTGCCGCCGAGGCACTCCAGCGCTTCGGCCACCGCCATCGGCGTCACCTTGCAGACCCAGAACTTCGCCACCGCGGTGGCCAGGCGGCGGAACTCGCGATCGTCCTCGTCGAACGCGCGGGCGAGCCGCATCGCCGTCACCGTCGCAGCCTCCGACTCGACGCAGAGATCGGCGAGGACGTTGCGCATCAGCGGCTGATCGACGAGCCGGGCGCCGAACGCCGAGCGGTGCGCCGCGTGATGCGTCGCCTCCGAGACCGCGCGCCGCAGGAGGCCGGCCGAGCCGAGGACGCAGTCGAGCCGCGTGTGCACGACCATCTCGATGATCGTCGCGACGCCGCGTCCTTCCTCGCCGACCAGGCTTCCCGTCGCTCCCACGAGCTGGATCTCCGCCGACGCATTCGAGCGGTTGCCGAGCTTGTCCTTGAGCCGGTCGATGTGGATCCCGTTGCGCTCGCCACCGGGGAGGACACGCGGCACGAGGAAGCACGAGAGCCCGCCGGGCGCCTGCGCGAGCATCAGGAACGCGTCGCACATCGGCGCGGAGCAGAACCACTTGTGGCCGTGCAGCTCGAACTCGCCGCCGCCGAGCGGATGCGCCTCGGTGACGTTCGCCCGAAGGTCGGAGCCGCCCTGGCGCTCCGTCATCGCCATCCCGCAGAGCGCGCCGAGCTTCGACCCCACCGGACGCAGCTCCGGGTCGTAGACGAGCGACGTCAGCTTCGGCAGCCACGTCGCGGCAAGCTCGGGCTCGGTACGCAGGGCCGGCGCCGCGGCGAAGGTCATCGAGAGCGGGCAGCCGACGCCGGCCTCGACCTCGGCGAGCAGCATGAACATCGCGGCGCGTGCTGCATGCGAGCCGCCCTCGCGCCAGGGAAGAGCGTGCAGCCCGTAGCCGACGCCGAGCTCGAGGAGGGCATGCCAGGCCGGGTGGAACTCGACCTCGTCGATTCGCTCGCCGAAGCGGTCGTGTGTACCGCAGCTGCGGCGGGTGCGCGTTTGCGAGCCGGCCCCACTCGAGCGGCTCGCCGCCGAGCTCCGCGCCGAGCTCGGCCGCGCGCTGCTCCCACTGCGCGCCGCCCTCGCGGCGCAGCGCCTCCGCGAGCGGGCGGTTCTCCGTGAAGAGGTTCCAGCCCTCGAGCGGCGGGGCCTGGTTCGTCGTCGTGCCGGCGATTGCCATCGACATGGATTCTCGTCCTTGTGCGCGCCGCGTGCGAGGAATTGCGGCCTTTTGGACGAACAACGCGGTCCGATGGGAACTTTCCGGGTCCTGCCGTCGAACTTCGCATTCGTCGTGCTCGTCGTGCTCGACGTCCTCGCCCTGTCGATTCTCGTCCTGATCGTCGGCGGCAAGCTCGTGCACGATCCGCAGGGGGCGCCGACGAAGTCGTCCGAGCCTGCGGTGACGACCGGAGCGCAGACGACGGCCCCCTCGACGACGGCGCAGGATGGCGCGACGCCCCGCGCGACGACGAGCGTCAAGGGGGCAGCTGCGACGAAGTCGCCGGCGGCAACCGCGGCTGGGTCGATGCGCCTCGTCGTCCGTGCGACGCGCGGGGACTGTTGGGTGTCCGCCACCGTGGGGGACAGGAACGGCAAGGTGCTCTACGCCGGGGTGCTCGCCCAGGGCGATCAGGTGAAGGTCTCGTCGCAGCGAATCTGGCTCGAGCTCGGCGCCGGCGCGAACGTCGACGTGCTCGTGAACGGCAAGCCCCGCGTCGTGAACACCGGCACGTCCGCCGTGCTCCTCTCCTGGAGCACTCTAGACGGCGCATTTCCGGCTCGGACCCGCAACACGTCGTCGTCACGGGTGCCGGCACCGGAATCGGCGCGGCGGTCGTGCGCCGACTCAGAGCCGACGGGAGTGCGCGTCACCGGCCCTCGCGAGAGACGGCTTCGCGGATCGACGCCGACGCCGCGATCGCGTGCGACATCCGCGACCAGGATCAGGTCGATGCCGCGTTCGCCGGGCTCGGGCCGCTCTACGCGCTCGTTGCGAACGCCGGCATCGGCGGCCCGAACGAGCCCGGACCGGGCGATCGCTTCGAGGACATCGTCCGCACCAATCTCCTCGGCACGTACTGGTGCTGCCGCGCGGCGCAGCGGCTCGGGGTCCAGCGGATTGTCGTCACCTCGTCGATCCTGGCGCGGATCGCCGTGCCGCACTACACCGGCTACTCCGCGTCGAAAGCGGCGCTGCTCGGCCTCGTCCGCTCGCTCGCGGCGGAGCTCGCGCCCGAGACGACCGGTGAACGCGATCGTCCCCGGCTGGGTCGACACGGACATGGCCTGGCAGGGCCTCGATGCGATGCCGGGCACGCGCGAGGAGGCGTTCGCCGACGCGATGAGCCACGTCCCGCTTGGACGAATGACTCGCCCGGAAGAGATCGCGGGCACCGTCGCGTGGCTGCTCTCCGAGGATGCCGCGACGGTCACCGGCCAGGGCATCGACCACAACGCGGGCGCCTGGATGGGCTAGAGACGCTCCGTCCGACGCGGTGCCTAGCGTTTCGGGCGCGTGATGCACGGTGACTACCTGAAGCGCGCGTCGGCCGAGTTCGTGGGCACGTTCGCGCTGATCTTCATCGGCGTCGGCTCGCTGTCGGCAGCGCGGACGCTCACCGACGTCGGCCTCGCGCACGGGCTCGTGATCGCCGTCATGGTCTCGGCGGTCGGCCACATCTCCGGCGGGCACTTCAACCCGGCCATCACCCTGGGCTTCGTGGTCACCCGCCGCATCGCCCCGGTGCTCGCCGTCGTCTACTGGATCACGCAGCTCGGCGCCGCCATCCTCGCCGCGCTGCTGCTCAAGTGGGTGCTGCCCGCGGCCGCCGTCTCGACCATCAAGCTCGGCGTCCCCACGCTCGGCCCGTCGGTCGGAGCCGGCGAGGGACTCGTGATCGAGGCGGTAATAACCTTCTTCCTCGTCTGGGTCGTCTTCGCGACCGCGGTCGACCCGCGCGGCGCATTCAAGGCGATCGCGGGGCTCGCGATCGGCTTCACGATCACGTTCGGCATCCTGATGGCCGGCGCGCTGACCGGCGGCATCATGAACCCGGCCCGGGCGATCGGGCCGATGCTCGTCCAGGGCTCCTGGAACGACTTCTGGATCTGGATCGTCGGCCCGCTCGCCGGCGGAGCGGTCGCCGCCCTTCTGTACGACCTGCTCTACCTGCGGCCGGAGTCGCCGCCCGTCGTCGGCACGGCAGATTCGGGCCTCGACGAGCCCGGTCCCGGCAAGGCGGCTCTGATGTAGCTCGCACGTGCGGGGTGGTAGGTTCCACGCCGTGCCGACGGGAATCGGATGCTGACGGCAACGTTGCTGATCGCCGGCCCTCTCGACCGCCCACAAGATCGGGCTCGGGGTCGTTGCGCTGATCGTGATCGGCTACTCGCTCGCGTGCTCGTTCCTCTTCCCGCGCCGAATCCCAACTTCCCCGGACGCGGGCTGCCGGCATTCCTGATCGTGACGGTCGTCCTCTTCGTCGCGATGCTCGCGGCGGTCGAGGTCTTCGGCAGGAGCCGCCGGAGGAAGGCGGGCACGAGTCGCCGCCGGCGCAGACCGAGAGCTCCGTAAAGGGGTCTCGCCAAAAGGAAGCGCCCGTCTGGGGGACGGGCGCCGCAGTAGCCGGGGGTTAGAAGGGGGGAACCGGCAAACCGGAGTCTGATCGCGTCGGGGCCCTGCAGGCATGCCCCTGACGGGTGATCTTGAGGCTCGCAAAACGCGTTGAGGGCTCCGGTACCATGCGCGCTCACGGAGAAGTGGCCGAGTGGCTGAAGGCGGCGCCCTGCTAAGGCGTTAGGTGGGGTTAATCCCTGCCTCGAGGGTTCGAATCCCTCCTTCTCCGTTCCGCTCGACGCCGTCGCCCGCGCTCGGCGGCGGGCGTCAATCGGCCGCTCGGCGTGGGGTACTCTTGTCCGCGGTCGCAGGACCGCCCGGAGGGGTGGCAGAGCGGTCGAATGCGGCGGTCTCGAAAACCGTTATCCGTCGTTAGGCGGATCGAGGGTTCAAATCCCTCCCCCTCCGCTCATCCTCTGCAAGCCCGCCTTCCAGCGCGGGCTTGCGCTCGCTTGGCGCCGGGCCGTCGATGGAGAAACCCGCGTCGGCGCGCGATACTTCCGTGATGAAGTCGCGCGACGACGAGGACCGGCCGGGCCTGGCCGACGCGGCCGGGCGCGCCGCCTTCTTCCCGGCACGGGCTGCCGCGCGCGCCTGGCGCGGGCCACTCGAAGAGGTCGTCGACGAGGTCTTGTCCGCGCCCGAGATCGCCCGTGTCGTCGACCGGGCGCTCGCCGGTTCGCTGCCGGAGGAGATCGCCCGTTCGCTCGTTCGCCACCGCGTCCTCGAGCGCATCGCCGCCGAGCTCGCTGCCAGCGGCGAGTTGGAGCGGCTCGTGACCGCCGCTCTGGCGAGCCCGCAGGCGCTCGGGCTCACCGACAGAGTCCTCGCGAGCGACGAGACGAAACGCGTCTTGGGGCACGTCGCCTCGAGCCCTGAGCTCCGGGACGCGATCGCGCAGCAGACGACGGGGCTTGCCGAGGAGGTGGTCGGCGGCGTCCGTGCATCGGCGGTGCGGCTCGACGACCGCGCCGAGCAGGTCGTGCGCCGCCCCGCGCGAGCCGTGCGTCCGATCTACGCCGGGATCGCGACGCGCGCGATCGCGCTTGCCGCCGACGCGGCCCTGACGATCGTCCTCGTCATGTCGGCGGTCGGGATCGTCGCGCTGGTCGCATCGCTCGTCGGCGGCCTTCGCCCGGAGTGGCTCGTCGGCGCCCTGCTCGCCTCCGGCTGGCTGCTGGTCGTCGGCATGTACTTCGTCCTCTTCTGGAGCGCGGCGGGGCAGACACCGGGGATGCGGCTGCTGCGCGTGCGCGTTCACGGCCCCGGAGGCGGGCCTCCTTCCATCGGTCGATCCCTCGTACGGCTCGTCGGGCTGGTGCTCGCGATCGTGCCGCTGCTTGCCGGCTTCATCCCGGTGCTGCTCACCAGGGAGCGTCGCGGGCTACCGGACTTCCTGGCGGGAACCGTCGTCGTGTACGACGACGGCAAGCCCTCCTAGCTGCGGTCCCGGACCACGAGCCCCCGTGCGGCGGAGGCGATGCGGCCGCGCAGGGTCACGGCCTCCCCGGCCGGCGGTGCTGTCTCGGTGTCCGGCCAGGCGGCGGCGAGGCACGCGCCCACGAGCAGGACTGCGGCAGCGACGTACACGAGCAGCAGGAACGCCAGCACGGCGCCGAGCGGGCCGTAGACGTCGTCGAAGTTGCTGAAGTGGGCGAGGTAGAACGAGAAGCCCGCGCTCGCCACGTGCACGCCGACGGCGGCGACGAACGCGCCCGGCAAGACGTGCCGGAGGCGCGGGGCCACCGGCGGCACGAATCGATAGAGGAACGTGAACACGAAGAAGGCGAGCGCAAGCGAGGCGCCGAGCTGCGAGAGCGCGCCGAGGCCGGCCGCCGCGGACTCCCCGCGGCCGAGGCCCTTCGCGATGTCGCTGCTCGTATTGGTGACCACCTGGACGACGAGCGTGAGCCCAAAGGCACAGACAACGAGCAATCCCGCGCCGAGCACGAGCGCGAGGTCGAGCAGCTTGCCGCGCAGGTAGGGCCGGTTGGCTTCGCTCCCCCAGACGGCCCTGAACGCCGAGCGCACCGAGGACATCATCCCGCTCGCAGCCCAGATCAGCCCGGCGAGTGCGACGGCGCCCGCGACGGACGCCGGCGGCCCCGCGTCGTCGATCGCGGTCTTCACGCTGTCGCCGATCTGGCCGGGCAGCGGGACGACGCCCAAGAGCCAGGAGACGACGCGCGCCTGGGTGGTCTCCGGCAGGACGAGCTCGAGCACGGAGACGAGCAGCGCAACAAAGGGGACGAGCGAGAAGAGGACGTGGTACGAGATCGCCGCGGCCCGCTGGCCGCAGGCAGTCCGCGTGTAGATCGACGCCGACCTTTCCGCTGCCCGGAGGAGGTGCGGCCAAAGGCGCGATGCCCGTGCGCGATTACTCGACCCTGCGTCCACTCCAGGTCGAACGTACCGCGCCGCGCGGCTACGGGGCGACAGGCGCGCGCCTCGAGAGGCGCCGCCAGCCGGCGGCGGCGATCAGGCCAAGCACGAGGGTCGGAACCATCGTCAGGAACCGGTACACGAGCACGGCCGCCACGACGCCGGCGTTGTTCCCTCCAAATCCGATCAGCGCAGTGGTGAGGCTGAGCTCGATCACTCCGATCCCGCCCGGCGTGATCGGGATGCTGCCGAGGATGCGCGCCAGCGACCAGGCGGCGAAGGCCTCCACAACGGTTACCTCAGAGGCAGGGACCTGGAACGCCCGCAACGAGACGACGAGGACGGTGAAGACGGTCAGGCTGCCGGCGAGCGTGACGAGCGTGAGCAGGTGCCAGCGCCGCACCAGGACTTCGACGACCTCGATCCGGAAGCGCTCGAAGCTGTGCCCATCCCATCCCACCCGCGCGCGGTGGATGCGAGCCAGGCCCCAGTTGGCGACGCGCGCCGCCACGTCGCCGATGTCTTTCGCCAACTCGTCGCTGTAGAGGACGAGCACGAGCGCGGCGACGACGACGCCGAAGATCGCTACGCCGATGAACGCGACCGTCGCCAGCAGCGCCGTCTGCTCCCCGGCCATCGTCAGCAGGAAGAGCGCCAGGATCGGATACGCCAGGTTGGCGAGCTGGTTCCAGACGCTCACCAGGGTCACCGACCGGGCGACCGCGGTCGACGTGAAGCCCCAGCGCCGCAGCATCCCGTAGGCGCTCGCGATTCCGACCGCCGCTCCCGCGGGGACGACGAGCGAAAGCGCGGTGCTCGCCTGGGTCATCATCAGCGCACGCCAGAAGCGCAGGCCGGGGAGAAGCACGAGCCAGGGCGGCGCGAAGGTCGCAATGTTCAGGACGACAGCCGCCGCGAGCGCGGCGACCCATCCCCACGACAGGGCCTTCACAACTTGCCAGACGTCGCCGTAGTCCGCGATCTTCGGGAGGAAGAAGGCGAACGTGGCGACGATCAGGACCACGCCGGCGAGGGCGAGCAGCGTCCGCTTCGAGAGCCAGCGTCGCACGGGCGCCTCCCTCAGCTCCCGCCGGCGAGCGCGTAGCCGTTGAACAGGACAAGATTGTCCCGGTGAGGCTGAGAGGAATCAGGCGCCTGCTCTTCGGGTCCGCCGGCAGAATCGCGGGAACCGTCTACGGCACGATCGTCACGATGGCGACGGTGACGGCCGGCGCCAGCGCCGAGGCCGACGCGTGGCGGCTCGCCGTGATCGTCAGCGCGACCGTGCTGGTCCTCTGGATCGCGCACGTCTACTCCCATGCTCTCGGGGAGAGCCTCGAGCTGCAGAGGCGGCTTGACGGGGCAGAGCTTGCTGCGGTCGCTCGGCGCGAGCTGTCGATTCCCGAGGCTGCTCTGGCGCCGGTCGCGGCGCTCGTGCTGGGCGCCATCGGCATTCTCGGCGAGCAGACGGCAGTCTGGCTCGCGCTCGGGATCGGAGTCGCGACTCTGGCCATCCAAGGCGGACGCTATGCGACGTTGGAGCAGCTTGGCCGGACGGGACGGTGGGCAGCGATCGCCGTCAACGTGTTGCTCGGGCTCGTGATCGTCCTCATGAAGGCACTACTGGCTCACTAGCTTTGCCTTCTCGGCCGTGAACTCCTCGGCGGTCAGCACGCCCTGCTCGCGAAGCCGGCCGAGCCGCTCCAGCCCGGCGAGCCGATCCTCGGCGACCGACCGCCCTCGCAGCCGGTCCATGCCCCTCCGGACGGAGCCGGAGAAGTCGGGTGGCGGTGGGACCGGAACCTCGCGGGCCGTCTGCCGTCGCAGCAACTCGACCCCGATGGCGAGGACGATCGCAGCCGCGGTCATCAACTGCCACCTCGTGGTCTGGACGGTCGGGCTCCACCAGAGCAGGGCGAGGAAGAGGCCTCCGGCGACGGTGTAGGCGATCTCGGGCCGCGCCAGGTACGGGGCGAGCTCCCGTCGCGCGGAGACGCCGCTTGCCGACGCGCCGGACAGCCAGATCGCGACGAGGAAGATCACGCCCAGACCGATGAACGTGAAGCCGCCGTCGCGGAGCTGCGACGTGAGGATGTCCCACGCGTCGTGCGCCGCGGGCTGCACCGCCGTCGAGGGCGCGAGCTTGTCGACAATCGCTGACCCGGCGAGCCGTCGCACCACCAGCACGAACAGCCCGGCCAGGATCAGGCCGACCGCGATGAACTTGAGGATCGAGCTTCGCCGGCCGGGGACGATCCACAGCGCGACTGCCCAAAGGGCGACGGGCAGGAGCCAGAGCCAGGTGCCGAGGAACTTCAGGATCTTCGTCAGGTCCTGGGCGGTCTCGAGTTGCTTCGCCTGCATGATCTCGATGCGGCCGGCGTCGGGGCCGAGCCGCTCGGCGACGTCGCCGACGATCGCCACGCGGTCTCCAAGTTGGATCACGAGCGGGTTCAGGTCGAGCACGACGGCGCCGTTCTCGGTCTTCAACGGGCCGGTGTCGTCCTCGAGGACCTTGATCAGCTGCCTGTGCGCCTGCGTGACGGTCGTCACCCAGAGCGCCTGCACGCGCGGGCGCTCGAGCATCCGTTGGGCAGCCCGCTCGGAGAACTCCCGCAGACCGGCCGCCACAGGGCCGGCCAGCCCTTTTTGGTCGGCGGGCAACCGCTGCTGCAGCACGGCCGCGACGTCGATGTTCGCGTACAGCGAGTCGACGAGCGATGCGGCGACCTGATCGCGGATCTCCTTGTCGGCGATGAGGTCGCCCGCGGTCTTCGAGACCGTGGCGGTATCGAGGCCCTGGAAGCGGACGTAGCCGGCAAGCAGGCTCAGCACGGCCAGGACGACACCAAGACCGGCGAGGATGCGAGCAACGGTCATTCGCACCGGCCGGTTATCGCACTGTTCGCCCGAGTTTCAATCACGCCGATGGGGTGAAGTCGGCGGATCGCCGCGGTGGGAGGATCGAGGCTCGAAACATCGACGGCGACACGCATTGGAGGAGCAAATGCCAGCGTGGGAGGGTGGCTGGACCGGCGGATTCGTCGCGCTGGATGTGTTCCCGATCGCGGCGCGCACGGCTTCCGCGGCGACAGGTTCCGGGAGGGGCGCTTAACCGTCGCGGGCCGGCTTCTCTACCTCGGGCACGCGACCGTGCTGATCGAGCTGGACGGGGTGCGTCTGTTGACGGACCCGGTCCTTCGTTCCCGGGTCTGGCACCTGCGGCGACGCGTACCGATCGACACGACCGAGCTCGGAAAGCTCGACGCCGCACTCGTCTCGCACGTCCACTTCGACCACTTCGACCGGCCGTCGCTGCGGCTGCTCGGCACCGACCTGACGGTCATCGCGCCGAAGGGATCCCGGCGGCTGGTGCGAGGCTTCACCGATGTGCGCGAGGTCGACGTCGGCGACGAGGTGCGTTTCGGCGAGGTGACCGTCCAGGCGACCCAGGCGGACCACCGGAGTTTCCGGCTCACGCTCAGGTCTGCGTCCTCTCTCGGGTTTCTCGTCTCCGGCTCGCAGCGCGTTTACTTCGCGGGCGACACGGATGTCTTCGAGGGGATGGCCGCGCTTGCCGACTCGCTCGACGTCGCGCTGCTGCCGGTCTCCGGCTGGGGAGCGAAGACCGGGCCAGGGCATCTCGACCCGGAACGCGCCGCGCAGTGCCTGCGCCTGCTAAAGCCGCGGTTGGCCATCCCGATCCACTGGGGCACGTTCTCACCGTTGCACCGAAGCACGTCGGCCGATCCGCCGGAGGAGTTTCGCCGGCTGGCGGCGGAGCTCGCGCCCGATGTGGAGGTGCGGATCCTCGCACCGGGCGCTGCGCTGACGTTCTGATCTGGAGGTTGCGACGCCGCCCAGGCGCGCGCCTCACCCGATCGGGGCGATGGCGTCCATCCTGCGGATCCGTTTGAATCGGCGGCATGGAGTCGCACGACAGCCGTCGGGTGGAGCTCGTGCTGCCGCTGCGGACGGTCGTGCTCGTGATCGCCACGCTCGCCCTGCTCCTGGCATTCGCGGCCATCGGCGACACCTTCCTCGTCATCTTCGTCGGCATCTTCCTCGCGCTCGTCTTCGAGTTTCCGGTGCGAGCCGTGACGGCGAAGACGGGGATGTCACGCGGGATCGCGGCGACGGTGACCGTGCTCGGCGCCGCGATCGCGGTCACTGCGCTCTTGCTGCTCTTCCTCGTGCGGATCGTCGGATCCGTGCGCGACTTCCTCAAGGGCCTGCCGGCGATCGTCGAGCAGTTGCGCCAGTCGGGCGAGCTCTCGTTTCTCGGCGACTCGGGGGCCGCGAAGAACGTGCAGGAGGGGGCGCAGAATCTCTCGGCGTGGGTGCCGGACGCGATCTCCGGGATGCTCGGCCTGGCCGGAGCCAGCTTCTCGGTCTTCATCGCCGGGTTCACGATCCTCTTCACGTGCCTCTTCCTGCTGACGGACATCGGCAACCTGAAAGGCGCCCTTGGGAGCGTGCTGATGCCGGGCGAGGACGAGCGGTGGCTCGCTGTCTGGGAACGCGTGACGGAGTCGGTCTCGCGGTGGGCGATCGGGGTGCTCGTGATCGCAACGCTCGCCGGCACGACGCAGGGGGTGACGGCGTGGCTGCTCGGCTCGAGCTATGCGGTCGCGCTCGGCGTGATCGCCGGGCTGCTCGACATGATCCCGAACCTCGGCGCCACGATTGCGGGGTTCATCCTCGTGCCGACGATCCTCGCCGAGGAAGGGCTGACCGCTGCGTTGATCATGCTCGCCGTCGTTCTCATCTACCAGCAGGTGGAGAACAACGTCATCACGCCGAAGGTCCAGGGGAGGGCGGTCCAGCTCTCGGGCTTCTTCATCATCGTCTCCGTGACGCTGTTTGGCGCGCTGCTCGGCGTGCTCGGGGCGCTCACCGCGGTGCCGCTGGCGGCGATGATCCAGATCTTCCTGCAGGAGCTGACCAAGGCGCGCCGTGAGCGCGTTGCCGAGGCGAAGGCCGCGCTCGAGCCCGCTTCGCAAAGCCCCGTGTAGTCGGACGACGCTTGCCTTTGGCGGCTCTTTCTGCCTACGGTGTCCGCGGGTCCGAGGGGTCAGATGGGAGTCAGCGGTGCCGCCGCAAGACCGCAACAGGGGAAAGACGGTCCGGAGAGTGCCTACCCGGACCCAAAAGCCGCATGCCTTCGAGCTTCTGCGGGCCAAGGTGGACGTGCCGCTGCCGCGGCCGGGCCTGGTCGAGCGGAGCCGTCTCGTCCGACGCCTGACCCGAGCCCGTAGCGGTCGAGTCGTCAGTGTTGTCGCGCCCCCGGGTTACGGCAAGACGACGCTCCTCGGGCAGTGGGCGGCACACGATCCTCGGGAGTTCGCATGGGTCTCGCTCGACCACCGCGACAACGATCCCGTTGTCTTCCTGACGTACGTCGCCGAGGCGTTGAACGCCAACCAGACGGTCGATCCCGCGGTGTTCAAGGCGCTCACGGGTGCGGGTGACTCGCTGTGGAGGCGTGGGCTCCCTCGCCTCGCCGCGGCGCTGTCCGCTCGGACCGAGCCGCTCGTGCTCGTGCTCGACGACGTGCACGAGCTGCAGAACGAGGAGTGCCTCAGCGCACTTGAAGCAGTGCTCCTTCACGTGCCGCAGGGCTCGCAGCTGGTGCTTTCCGGGCGGACGGAGGCCGGGCTGGGCCTGCCGAAGCTTCGCGCCGACGGCGAGCTGCTCGAGCTCGGGCCCGCCGCTTTGAGGTTCAACGACGCCGAAGCGCACGCGCTGCTCGCCGCGGCGGGAATCGACGTGACCACGGCCGAGGCCGAAGCCCTGAACGCGCATACGGAGGGCTGGCCGGCAGGGTTGTACCTCGCAGCGCTCTCGCTCGACGAAGGCAGCTCGTCGCTCCAGTCGTTCGGCGGTGACGACCGCTTCGTCACGGACTATCTGAGGGCTGAGGAGCTCACTCGCGTCGAGCCGGCGCAGCTCGAGTTCATGCTTCGAACCGCCGTTCTCGAGCCGATGTGCGGGCCGCTCTGCGACGCGGTGCTCGAGCGCCACGACTCGGCGCAGATGCTCCAGGAGCTGGAGCGTCAGAACCTGTTCGTGGTCGCCCTCGACCACCAACGCCGCTGGTACCGCTACCACCACCTGTTGCGGGAGATGCTTCAAGCCGAGCTCGAGCGGCTCGAGCCCGATCTCGTCCCGGCTCTCAACCGAAGAGCGGCCGTGTGGTGCAATGCGAACGGGCAGCCGGAGGCGGCGATCGAGTACTCGGCCACGGCGGGCGACACCGCTGACGTCGCCAAGCTTGTCGGTGCGCTCGGGTTTGCGTGCTACCGCAGCGGCCGCGTGGCGACAGTCGAGCGCTGGCTCGACATGTTCGACGATTCAGCCCTGCTCGAGCGGTATCCCGCGATCGCGGTGCTCGGGGTTTGGCTGCACGCGTTGCGCGGTCGGCCCGACGCCGCCGAGCGTTGGGCTCTGACGGTCGAGTCCGTGCAGCCGAAGGGCGCCATGCCCGATCGGAGCCCCTTCGAGGCGTGGGCGGCCACGGCCCGTGCCCTGCTTTGCCGGCAGGGCGTCGAGCAGATGCAGATCGACGCGGAGCTCGCGGTGTCTCGCCTCTCCGCCGCGAGCCCGTGGCGTCCCGTCGCACTCCTGTTGCACGGGATGGCGGTGCTCTATTCGGGCGACCGCGACCGGGCGGAGGTCATACTGGAAGAGGCTGCGGAGGCGGGCGTCGCCGGAGGAGCGGTCCGGGCCGGCGTCGTTGCGCGCTCCGAGCGCGCGCTCTTGATGCTGGAGCGGGGCGACCTCGCCGCAGCCGAGTCGGAGCTTGCCCGGGCCGGCGCGCTCCGCAGCGACGATCCCTCGACGGACACCGTGGCGAACGCGATCCTGCTGGCGGTCACGGCGAGGCTCGAGATCGCCCAGGGGCAAGGCGCGCATGCCAGGAAAACGCTCGTGAGCGCGCAGCGCACACGCCCGCTCTTGACGCATGCTCTGCCCTGGCTAGCTGTGCAAGCGCGGCTCGAGCTCGCGAAGACCCACCTGGCACTCCTGGACGCACGTGGCGCAGCGACGCTCTACCACGAGGCGAACGACATTCTTCGTCGGCGTCCGATGCTCGGCACACTCGTGGCCGAGGCCAAGCACGTCGGCGCGAAGCTCTCGACAGTCGCCGGGCAGTCATCGGGCTGGGCGTCCACCCTCACCGCGGCCGAGCTTCGCCTGCTGCCCCTGCTGACCACCCACCTCTCGTTCCGGGAGATCGCCGAGGGGTTGCTCCTTTCCCGCAACACCGTCAAGACACAGGCGATCTCGGTCTACCGGAAGCTCGATGCGTCGAGTCGGAGCGAGGCGATCGAACGGGCGATCGAGCTCGGGCTCGTCGACGCGGTGCCTGCGTCCCGCGGGATCGACTTCACCCGCTCGGGATGATGCCGTAGGGCGCCGAGAGGCATCCAATGGTTGGTGGTCGAACGATGGGGACCGACAAGCCATTGGATGAATACAAGCTCACGCTTCGCAGGTTGGCGCTGCGCGATGATCGCTACATCCAGGCGCTGCTCAGCGAGGAGCACGCAAATGCGACGCTGGCGGGAATCGACCCGAAGTCGCACGCCCTGCTGAGGATCGCGGCTCTGATCGCCGTCGACGCCGCGCCGCCGTCGTATATGAGCGCCGTCGAGGCCGGCTTGGACGCCGGCGCGTCCTACGACGAGATCGTCGGGACGCTGATCGCGGTGATTCCGATCGTCGGGGTGGCGCGGGTCGTCTCCGCGGCCCCCAACCTCGGCCTGGCGCTCGGCTACGACGTCTCCGAGGCGCTCGAGCTCGTCGACGGCTAGGCCGGCCGGCGAAACCCGATGTTCCTCTCGCTCGCCCTGATCCTCTTCCTCGTCTTGCCCTCGCCGTGGAACGTCATCGGTGGGCTGGTGAGCGCGGCGGCCGGCGTCGTCGAGGTCGGGTACTGGCATCGCCGCGTGCGGCGCCAGAAGGTTCGGACCGGGGTCGAGACTCTCGTCGGTGCGACCGGCGAGGTGACCGAGCCGCTCGCTCCGTCGGGCCAGATCCGCGTGCAGGGTGAGACCTGGGAAGCCCGCTCGAGCTCGAACCTTGCCAATGGCGCACGCGTCCGCGTGGTCGCGGTGCACGGCCTCGTGCTGGAGGTCGAGGCCGTTGACGAGGCGAGCGTCCACCCGGCACCGTGAGCCACGCCGGCGGCGCCGGCAGCCAAGAATTCACGCCGATCGGATGATGCTGGCCGGTTGGGGCGCCGGGAGTATGCGCTGAGCGAGAGACTCCCACCTGCCGATGACTGAAATCGCAACCGAGCACCCGTCGCCGGTTCTTCCGTTCCACGACCCGTCGCGCCGCAGCCGGCTCATCAAGGTCGGGGCCTGGCTCGCAGGCATTGCGCTCGTGGTCGGCGCGCTGCAGCTGCTCGGCGTCGACGTGCGCGGCTGGCTGAGCGACCTCTGGGATGCGCTCACCGACATCGACATCCAGTACCTGATCGTGGGCTGGACGTTGCAGACGGTGCAGACGACCCTGACGGCGTTCGCCTGGTACGCGATCCTCCGCGCCGGGTTCCCTCGGAGTGTGCCGGGCTACCTTCAGGTGCTCGCCGCCTACGCCGCCGGCGTGGCGATGAACGGTGTCCTGCCGGCGAACATCGGCACGTTCGTGATGCTGTTGATGTTCGTCGCGCTGATTCCGACGGCAACGTTCCCCGGTGTGGTGGGCGGAATGGTCGTGCAGAAGATCTTCTTCACCGTCGTCGGCACCTTTGTCTACGTGTACCTCTTCCTCTCGGTTGCGGGCTCTTTCGAGCTCGAGCTCAAGCTGCTGCACGACCATCCGGTGCTGGTGCCGGCGATCCTGGCCGGTGCAGCGTTGCTGATCGTGGTTCTCGTGCGGACGTTCTGGAGTCGCTTGAAGGGTCTGTGGGAGAAGGCGAAGGAGGGCGCCGTCATCCTCGCCCGTCCGCGTGACTATTTCCTCCAGGTCGCACTTCCCTCGCTGGGGGCGTGGCTGGCCAAGCTCGCGGTGATCGCCACCTTCCTCGCCGCGTACGCGATCCCCGTGACGTTCCACACGATCATGAGCGTGATCGGCGGCAACTCGCTTTCGAACACGTTCGCGGCGACGCCCGGCGGCGTGGGCGTGAACCAGGCGATCAACGCCGCTTCGCTCCGAGACGTCACGGACACGGCCACGGCGACCGCCTACTCGCTCGGCCAGCAGCTTGCCATCACGGCGTGGAACATCGGCTTCGCGCTCGTCATGGTCGTCTGGGCCTTCGGGTGGGCGGGCGGGAAAACGCTCATGTCCCAGTCGTACGCGGACGCCAAGGTCAAGGTCGCCGAGCAGAAGGCGCAGCGCGCCGCGAAGAAGGACGAGAAGCGAGCATTGGAGGACGCGTGACGACGCCGCTGACGGTGCCTGGCCCATACGGGGAGGCCGTCTCCTGGCATCCCGAGCGGCCGAAGCTCAAGCCGCTTCGCCTGCTGCTGTCATGGGGCCTTACGGCCGCGTCGCTTTGGATAGCGGCGACGATCCTGCCCGGTGTCGACATCGAAGGCACCGGCGGGGCGCTCGCCGTGGCCGCCGTGGCCGCCGCCCTGAACGCGCTGCTCCCGCCCTTGCTTGCGGCGTTGCGCCTGCCGTTCATGCTCGCGTTCGGCTTCGTGCTCGTGCTGGTGCTCGACGCCCTGGTGCTCAAGTTCGCGTCGGATGTCCTGGACAACACCTTCACGGTGGACAGCTTCGGCTGGGCGCTGCTGGCCGCGCTCGTGGTCGCGGCCGCGAGCATCGTCCTCGAGGTGATCTTCGGGACGAACGACGACGACGCCTACACGCTGCGCGTCATCCAGCGAATCGCCCGCCGGCAGGGCGGCGCGTCTCGAACGGACGTCCCTGGGATCATCTTCCTCGAGATCGACGGGCTCGCGCTCCCCGTGCTTCGGAGGGCGATGCGGGACGGGAACGCACCGAACATGGCGCGCTGGCTCGCGGAAGGCACGCACCGGCTGACCGAGTGGGAGACCGACCTCTCGTCGCAGACCGGGGCGAGCCAGGCGGGGATCCTGCTCGGCTCGAACGACGACATTCCCGCGTTCCGGTGGGTGGACAAGCAGAGCGGGAAGCTCACGGCGTGCTCGGCTCCCGCCGACTGTGCGCGCATCGAGGCCGAGCGCGTCACGGGTATCGGCCTACTCGTCGACGGCGGTTCGAGCCGCGGCAACCTGCTCTCGGGCGAGGCCGAGGAGGTGATCCTGACCGTCAGCCGCATGGAAGCCGAGAAGCGCGCGAATCCGGGGTATCGCGCGTTCTTCGCGAACGGATTCAACGTCACGCGTGCCCTCGTCCTGTTCGGCTGGGAGCTGATCCTGGAGTGGACGGCGGCGCTCCGCGCGAAGCGTCGCGACGTGCGGCCCAGGGGTCACCGCGGCGGCGCCTACCCGCTCATGCGCGCCGCGATGTGCGTGATCGTCCGCGACCTGATCGTCTACGGCGTCCTGACGGACATGATGCGCGGCCGGCCCGCCGTCTACGCGACGTTCTCGAGCTACGACGAGGTCGCGCACCACTCGGGGCTCGAACGGGTGGACACGCTGGAGGCGCTGCGGAAGCTCGACCAGCAGTTCGGCCGCATCGACCGCGCGCGCCGGTACGCACCGCGTCCCTACGAGGTCGTCGTGCTGTCCGACCACGGACAGACCCAGGGAGCGACGTTCAAGCAGCGGAACGGCTACGGGCTCGACGAGCTGGTCGAGCGCTCGCTCGAGCACGGGACCGTCGGGCAGGTCGCCGACGGCGACGAGCAGCACTCGATGGTCGGGCTCGCCGTCGGCGAGGCGACCGGCCGGCCCGAGAAGAAGGAGGCCAAGCGCCCGAAGAACGACGTCTCGGACCGGGACGTCGTCGTGCTCGGCTCGGGAAACCTCGGTCTCATCTCGCTGCTCGAGGAGCCGCGAAGGCTCACGCTCGAAGAGATCGACGAGCGCCACCCGCGGCTGATCCCGGCACTCCGCGCGCACCCCCATGTCGGCTGGCTGCTCGTCGGCTCATCGGAGCGCGGCCCCGTCGTCCTCGGCCGCGCGGGCGCCCACTACCTCGCCGAGGCGAAAGTCGAGGGCGATGACCCGCTGGCGCCGTTTGCACCGAACGCGCCTCGGCACCTCCTGCGGACCAGTGGGTTCGCCCACGTGGCGGACATCATGGTCGGCAGCTTCTACGACGCGGATCTCGAAGAGGGGTGTGCCTTCGAGGAGCTGATCTCGTTCCACGGCGGGATCGGCGGGCCTCAAACCCGGCCGTTCATCCTCAGCCCTGTCGATCTGCCGCTTCCCGACGACGACATCGTCGGGGCCGAGCAGGTGCATGGCGTGCTGACGGGCTGGCGGCGGCTGCTTCAGGGCGGCGGCCCGGGTACACCGGCCGCTGTCGCCGCAGCTGCCGAGCAATGAATCTCCTCTGGTCGGCGATCGTCGTCGCCGTCACGGCCGCGCTTGCGGTGACGGCGATGCTGCTCGTCCGGCGGCATGCCCCCGAAGGCAGCCGCTTCGCCGACGGCGACCGCGCTGCGGGAGTCTTCGGTGTGCTGGCGACCGGATTCTCCGTGCTGCTCGGGTTCGTCGTCTTCCTCGCCTTCGAGAGCTACGACCAGTCGAGAGCGGGGGCGGAGACGGAAGCGCTCGTGGTCTCGCAGCAGGTCGAGACCGCTCAGTTTCTGGGCACCCCTGTCGCCGGTGAGCTGACGGGCGAGCTGGTGTGCTACGGCCGGTCGGTCGTCCACCTCGAATGGCCGCGCCAGGAGTCGGGCGACCAGGGGGACACGATCAACCCATGGGGAGTTGAGCTCTTTCGGACCTTCAAGACCGTTCAGCCGCGGACGCCGAGCGAGGAGGCTGCCTACGGAAAGTGGATCGACCAGACCTCGGACCGCGAAGCTGCCCGGATCGACCGGATCCACGGCGCCGTCGGCGTGGTCCCGTCGCCGCTGTGGCTGGTGCTGTTCCTGATCTCCGGCGTGGTCTTCGTGTTCATGCTGTTCTTCGCCGACCGAGGCGAGGGCGCGGCGACGCAGGCGGTGCTGATGGGGTCGGTCGCGATCGTCGTCGCCTCGATGCTGCTGCTGGTCGCGTTCCTCGACAGCCCCTTCCACAAGGGAGTCGGCGGCGTCCGGCCGGTCGCGATGGAGAGGACGCTGCGAATCGTCGACCAGGCGCTGCAGGCCGTCGGCGCCAACGTGAGCATCCCCTGTGACGCCCGCGGGACGCCGGCGTCGTGACCGGCGGGCAACGGCGGGACTGGGTCGAGATCGGGGCCACGATCCTGCTCGCATGCGCGGCGGTCGCGACGGCGTGGAGCGGCTATCAGGCCACGCGCTGGAACGGTGAGCAAGCCAAGACGGCCGCCCGCGTGAACAAGATCCGGCTCGACGCCTCTCGCGCCGCGGACCTCGCGAATGCCCAGCAGCAGGTCGACGTGGCGACGTTCATGCAATGGGTGGACTCGTATGCGCGCAGCGACACCCGGCTCGCGAACTTCTACCGCGCGCGTTTCCGCTCCGAGTTCAAGCCTGCGTTCGAAGCGTGGATCGCCACGAAGCCGCTCAAGACGGAGGGTGCCCCGCCGACGCCCTTCGCGATGCCGCAGTACCGGCTGGCGGCCAGGGCGGAAGCCGACCGGCTCGATCAGACCGCCGAGGAGCTTGCGGGTGAGATACGTCGGGACATCCAGCGGTCGTCCAACTACGTCCTCGGCGTCGTCCTCTTTGCGGTCGCGCTCTTCTTCGCGGGAATGAGCACCAAGCTCACCGGCCTCGGTTCACGCAGCGTGATGCTTGCGATCGGTTACGTCCTCTTCGTGGGCGCCGTCGTCTGGATCGCGACGTTCCCCGTGAACGTCGCGGTGTAGATCAGCCCGTCTGGAGCTCTTTGCAGGAGCTCGCGTTGTCGAAGGCGTCCGCCAGCTCGCCCCCGGGATCAAGCTGTTTGAGCTCCGCCACGGTGGACGACAGCTGTGCGCTCATCGTCGAGACGGTTCCCGAGACGGTGGTCAGCGCCTGGAGAACCCCGCTACCGCCCGAGGCGTCGTCGACCGCCTTCTGGATCGTCGAGACGTTCTCGTCGACGTTGTCGGCCAGCTTGTCGAGCGACTCCTTGGCCTGCTGCCCGGCCTGAGTGTCGGGCGCGCCCAGTCCCTTCACGTCGTCGACGAAGTCGCTCGTGGCGCCGCTGACGTCGTCGACCGCACTTCTCAGCGCGTCCTCGGACAGGTTGCCGCCCTTCAGCGAGTCGGTGGCGGACGTGACCGAGTTCTTCCAGGTCGTGATCGACGAGCAGACGTCGTCCGCCCACTTCTCGGCCGAGGAGCCGCCTTCGTCACTCCCGCCGCAGCCCGCCGCGAGGAAGACCGCCACCAGGCCGATGGCGACCAGCGGGCCGATCGCAACGAGCCGGCCGGCCCTCATCGGGGAGACACCGGCTTGAATGACGCCGTCGCGCGAACTGCGGTTTGGTTGTCGAACCGGCGGCACACGGCGCTCACAGGCCCAGGATCTGCTTCTTCTTCGCGTCGAACTCCTCCGGGCTGAGGATGCCCTGGTCGCGCAGCTCTGCCAGCTGCCCGAGCTCTGCCATGTACGCGGGCTGCTCTGCCTCGGCGGGCGCGGGCGCGGGCGCGGGCGCAGCCTCGACTGCCTGCTGCTCGCCCTGCGCGGCGTACTTGCTCTGCTGGCGCCGGGCAACCCGTCCCGAGACGGCAGTCGCGGTCCCGGCGACGACGGCCGTCCTCGCCGCTGCGCCGACCAGGCCGGGCCCTCTGCGTCGCATCATCATTTGCGATCTCTCCTCTCTAGGCGTTCGAACTAGGCGTTCGCCAGCACTGCTTCGCGCGCGGCCTGAACGACCTCGTGCGGCAGCCGGTCGAAGTCGAGCAGGACGCCGCCGGCATCCCGCATCTTCTGCGCCACGTCGCGGGCCCACACGTTCTCCCACACGAGGAGCGCGGCCGACGAGTCCGGCTCGAGCTCCTCCCCGGCCGACATCAGGTCGTCCTCGTTGAAGAGGCCGTTCACCTCGACGCCGAGCTTCTCGAGGCCCGCGCGCACTTCGGGATCGAGATCGGTGAGCTCGAAGGCGACGATCTCACCCGTGGCGCTCTTACCGACGAACGCGAGGTCGATGATCCGGATCGTGCCCGCCTCCACGAGGTCGGCAAGTGCCGGCCCGATCTCGCCGCGGAACTCGTTCCCCGGGAAGGCAACGATCAGGTAGTCGACTGGCCCAAGCTCGTTCATGCCTGTCTCCTTTCCTACGCCAACGCCTTGGTCTTGATTGCATCGAACTCAGCCTGGTTGATTGCTCCGCTGTCGAGCAGCCCCTTGGCCCGTTCGATCTCAGCCGACGGACCCTCGGAGGCCACGGAGCGCACGTAGCTGTCCATGTCCTGCTTGGCTGCCTGCGCCGCTTCGAGGTTGCGCTTCGCGATGTCGTCGCTGTTGACGATCAGGTAGGCGAAGACGCCGATGAACGGGACGAACAGCAGAAAGATGAGCCACAGCGTCTTCTTCGCACCGCTTGCGTCGCGCCGCCGGAACACATCGCCGATCACGTGGAACAGCAGCACGAACCAGCTGATCCACAGGAAGAAGACGAGCATGGACCACAGCACGCCGAGAAACGGGTAGTCAGCTAGAAGCATTCGTTGGCCTCCTGGGGAAAATGAGCGCAGACCTTCAGCGGTGTTGCCAGCCTCGCGGCGCCGGCCAAGCGGGTCATCATGCGGATCGGGTGATTCCGCTCCGAGCTCCGAGGGCCGCCCGGCCCGTCTCTACCGGGATTCGAGCCCCTCGAGCCGGCGGTCGAGGCCGTCGAGCCGGTCGAGGATCGTGCTCAGGTCGCGCAGCTCCTCCTCGCGCGCCTCACGACTCCGCTTCGCCACCAGGATCGACACCGTGACGCTCGTGAGCAGCGGTATCAGCGCGAGGCCGGTGAGCATCAGCACAGCGGCGACGACCCGGCCCGCGCCGGTCTCGGGAACGATGTCGCCGTAACCGACCGTGCTCACGGTCGTGACCGTGAACCAGAGTGCTCGCGGAAACGTCTCGAAGGCCGGGTCGATCAGCCGCTCGAGCACGGCTGCGGTGATCGCGAGCGTCGTCGCAACCGCCAGAATCAAGCCGAGCGCCTTGCGCAGCGTCAAGTTGACCAGTAACTCGGTCACTCGCCGCTCGAACCGCGTGTCCATCGGGATCATTTCGGCGCGCGGCAGCGATGCCCTACACGCGATTCACGGTCGCTGTCGCCCGTCAGCGGTATCGTGGCCGCGTGACCCAGGTCGACGTTTCGAACCAGAGCATCGTCACTCACGCGGAGCGATTGACGATGGCGCCGCAGGTGGGGCGCGGGGAGCTTGCGCTCGCGTTCGAGCGCAGCAGTGCGTCGTCGGCGGAGCTCCACGTCGAGGGCCGCAACTTCTATCCGCCGCTGCTCGCCGACATCGCGGCTGCATCGTCCTCGGTCCACATCAACCAGTTCGGCTTCCGTCCCGGCCTGGTGGGCGACCGGTTCGCGGCCGCGCTGATCGCCAAGGCCGAGGAGGGCGTTCCGGTGCGCCTCGTCGTGGATGGGCAGGGCTCCGGCCCCGAGAGCGGATCGCGGGAGTTCTACGAACGGCTGACCGGAGCGGGGATTCAGGTCTGCGTGACCCGGGCGACGAAGCCTCGGGTGCCACGAGGTCCGTTGAATGCCGGCGGGGCCACCGGCTGGAACCTGCGTGGGCTCGGGCACATCGACCACCGCAAGCTCGTCGTGGTCGACGGGCGGATCGGCTGGGTCGGTGGAGCCGGAATCGAGGATCACTTCGAGAATGGCGCGTTTCACGATCTGTTCGTCCGCGTCGAAGGCCCCGTCGTCTCGCAGCTCCAGCTCGTGTTCGTTGCGAGCCTTCGCTGGCTCGGTGGCGAGTTTTCGACGAGCACGGTCCCGGAGCTGTTCCCGACGCTCGACGACGGCTCCAGCCCTGTGCCTGCGGTCGTGCTCCACAATGCACCGGGCCGGTTCAGGCCGATCACGACGGAGATCGCAGCGCTCATCGACGGAGCCCGGGAGACGCTCGACATCGTGAATCCGTACGTCACCGATCGCGTGATGATCGGGCGGATCGTGAAGGCAGCGCGGCGCATTGGGCGCGTGCGGCTGTTCGTACCCGCAAACCCGAACAACTGGGCCTGCGGAGCCGCCGAGGCGCACCACCACGGGCGACTCCTCGAGGCGGGCGTGCAGATCCTGGGCTATCCGAAGATGCTGCACGCGAAGGCGTTCGTCGCCGATGGCGAGCGGGTGCTCGTCGGAACCTGCAACCTCGAAGCGTGGAGCCTGAGGCGGTTCTTCGAGATCGACCTCGGCTTCGAGTCCACCGGTCTCGCGGCGCAGTTCGATGAGCGATTCTTCGCGCCGGCTGAGGAGGTCAGCTTGGGCCTGGAGGCGCCGTCGAGCTTGAAGGAACGTGCGCGAGCAGCAGTGTTCGCGGCGATCTCGCCACTTCTCTAGACGCCGGCCTGCACCTCGATCCGGCCGTCGCGTGCCGCCTGCTCGAGTGCCTTGTAGTCGCGCTCGTTGACGTCGGCGTACGCCGCGGCGAAGTCGGCGATCGCGCGGTCGAAGACGTCGTTCTTGCCGAGGTAGGAGGCGATCGCGATCCGGTCACCCGAGCGAGCGTGGGCACGGGCCAGCGTCCGGCCGCAGAACTCGGCATAAAGCTCGAGGCCGCGCGGCAGGATCGTCGTCGTGTCCACCGAGGTCTTCCAGTCCCAGAGCTGCCGAACGTAGAAGTGGCGGTCGACGCCGTCGAGCCCGCCGGCGTTGTGAATCCAGCCGAGGAAGATGTCGCTCGACGACTGCATCAGCCGCTGGCCCTGGACCACCCGCTGGCCGTGGTTGGGAACGTCGCTCGGGCCGAGGACGGACTCGAGGACCGACTGCTGGGCCTCCTTGACCTGGAGCAGCAGCGGGTCGCCGCCGTCCCGTCCGATCAAGAGGATCACCCAGCTTCGAGTGCCGACGCTGCCGACGCCGACGACCTTCCGAGCCATATCCGCGTAGCGGTAGTCCTGCAACAGCGCCCGGCGGTCGGACTGAAGCGTCTCGCCGTACGCGCGATAGAGATCCAGGATCGACGCGGTGAGCTTGTCGAGGTCTGCTCCGTCGGCCAGTTCCGCGAGCGGCACGATCAACGGTGGATCGGAGACGAACCTCGGCTCGCCGTCGACCTCGTGCGTCAGCTTGTCGAGCGCCTTCAGATGGTCCTTCCGATGCGCCTTTTCGACGGCCCGCTTAACGTTCTCCACCTGTTTCTTGTTGCGTCCGCTCAGCAGGGCCGCCTCGATCTCGGCCGCCGTCAGCCGCGAGTACCAGACCGCAAGGTTCCCCAGGCCGGCGAAGTGCCGCATCGCTTCTCGGTACGCCCTGACGGCACCGAGGACAGCTCCGCGACGGGTCGCGTCGGTGAAGTCCCGGTCCCGCGCGCAGATCTCGAAGCTCGTGGCGAGCCGCTTGACGTCCCACTCAAACGGGCCCGGAAGCGTCTCGTCGAAGTCGTTCATGTCGAAGACGAGATCTCTCGACGGCGAGGCAAAGGCTCCGAAGTTGGTGAGGTGCGCGTCACCGCAGAGTTGTGCGTGGATCCCGGGGCTTGGGGTGCGGGCGAGGTCTTGCGTCATCACGGTCGCGGACCCGCGGTAGAACGCGAACGGAGACGCGAGCATCCGGCCGTAGCGGATCGGCACGAGCTCGGGAACGCGGGACGCAGACTGCGCCTCGAGCAGCGCGACCGCATCGCGATCGCCGGACGTGTCGAGCTCCAATTGGCCCGCACGCGGTGCCTCCTCGCGGGCAGCTTTCCCCCTTGCGGCCCGCTCGGACGGCGTCGAGTGTGGCGTCGGGGGTCGTTCCTGCGTCGCAGACGACGCGGCGATCCCCAGGTCTTCCTCGAGCTCGCGGGTCTCCTGCTCGGAGGTGTCCATCGTCGATCCTCCCTTCAGCCGGCTTGCGCCGGAGTCGGCGCGCCCGGCTCGGGTCCGGCCGTGTGCAGTCGCACCGGCATCCTCAAACGATTGCCGTCCTATCCGCATCAGACATCATCCGGACGGGATGAGCGGAGGAACGACCGACTGCCGCACGTCGGCCGAAACGCATAGATGATCCGAGCATGCTCGTCCGAATTCTCATCTTCGCGACCGTGGCGCTCTTCCTCGTGTTCTGGGTTCGCGCCGTGATCGACGTCTTCCGGAGGTCAGACCTGTCGAGTGCCGCCAAGGGTGCCTGGGCGATCTTCATGCTCGTCGTGCCGCTTATCGGGCTGCTCGTCTACACGATGCTCCGCCCGGCGGGCCAGCAGGGCAGCCGCCGCAGATAGGAAGCGTGACGGCGAGCATCGTCGATCTCTTCCGGCGGACGTCCGGCCTGCTCATCTGCGCCTGTCTGCTCGTTTTCCTGATGACCGTGCAGTTCGGCGCCGTGTCGCCGCTCTTGCCGGACGTCTCTGAGGGCCGCTCGCACTTCTTCGCCGCGCTCGTGGTCGGCGGGCACCCGATCGGGAGCATCATCGGCTCGCTGCCGATGGTCCTGCTCGCACGCAGGTGGGGCATGCACGTCTCGGCGATCGGAGGCGCGATCCTCTTCGGGGCCGGCGTCACCGTGTTTGCAGCGTTCGACGGCTGGTGGCTCGTCGCCGGCCGGATCGGGATCGGGCTTGGCGGCGCGTTCTGCTGGCAGGCCGCCTTCGCATGGGCGATCAACGCCACAGAGCCGGCGCGGCGCGGGCGCACGATCGGCGTGCTCTGGGCGGCGGCCTCATTCGGAGGGATCGTCGGCCCGCAGCTCGGCGCGCTGGCAGCAGCAACGAGCCGCTGGGTGCTCGTCGTGCCCGCAGCGCTGATGGTGGTCGTGAGCCTCTATCTCGCATTTCTGCCGCGCTATGTCTTCTCGGAGCCGGCGTCCGTCCGGCGGATCGTCCGCGCGTTCCGCACCCGCGCCGGAGCCGGCGCGCTCAGCCTGCAGGCGGTGCTTGCCTTCGGGTTCATGCTCGTGTCGACGCTCGCGCCGCTGGCGCTCTCGGATCGCGGCCTGTCTGCGACTGAGCTCGGCGCGGTGTTCACGACTGCCGCGGTCGTCGCGGTCTTCGCCAACCCGTTCTCGGGCCGGGCGGTCGACCGCGGCCGCCAGCGCTCGCTCGTGATCGGGGCGCTGGCGTCGATGGTCGTCGCCGCGCTCGCGCTGCCGCTGTCGCAATCCACGCTGGTCGCCGTCGTGATCGTGCTCGTGCTCCTGACCGCGAACGCCGTCGGCAACGTGCCGACCGGTGTCCTGATGGCAAGCGTCGTCGAGCGACAGCGCATCGACCAGTCCCTGAACCTCGCCATCGGCTCGCTGCTCTGGGCGACGAGCGCTCTGGTCGGCGCGCTCGCCGCCGGTGCCTTCAGCTCGGAGTGGCCCGCGATGATCACGCTCGCCGTCCTGAACGGCGCGGTGCTGGTGGCGATCCTCGTCTGGCGGGCGCCGGCCGTCTCGGTCCAGGCAGGCGAGCGCTCAGCAGCCTGAGCGGCGCGCCGGATACCCTGTGCCCGCCGCGGAGAGGTGTCCGAGCGGTCTAAGGAGCACGACTGGAAATCGTGTATGTGCTGAAAGGTGCATCGAGGGTTCAAATCCCTCCCTCTCCGTTTCCAATGTCGGGTTGAGAGTCAGGGAGCCGACCCGTTCAGGCTCCCGCTCTCGCCCGGCGCGCCGTCAATCCAAGCTAGGCCCGGCATATACTGCGGAGCCGAACGAGAAGGCGTGCTCACGGCCTCCGGCGATCGGTTCGAACATGTCTTCAGCTGCAGCCCAGTCCGAACAAGGAGAGGTAATGGCAGTCGGCCCCGTCGACGTATACATCATTGGTTTCCCCGGCAACAAGTTCACCGGGCGTATCGCCCCGGCGATCTTGGAGCTGGTGGAGAACGGAACGATTCGAGTTCTCGATCTGCTCTTCGTCTCGAAGGGTGAAGACGGCGTCGTGACAACAATCGCGGCCGTGGACATCGACGAGGAGGGCGCGGACTTCCTCTCGATCGAGATCACGGAACCGGGTGCGTTGGGCCCCGAGGACGCAGAAGAGGTCAGCGACGACCTCCCGGCGAATAGCTCGGCCCTCCTGATCGCATTCGAGAACGTCTGGGTCGCGAAGGTGGTCGACGCGCTCCAGGCCGCCGACGCTGTGTTGATCGACTCGATCCGGATCCCCGCCGACGTCGTGGCCGCGGCGATCGAAGCAGGCTAGAACACCACCCATCATTCGAAAACGAGAGGAACGACATGGGACTTCTCCGTATGGCAGCCCGCACCGCCGTCGTCGCGGGAACCGCCACCGCCGTGTCCGGGCGCGTGCAGCGTCGTCAGGCCGCCAGGTATGACCAGCAGGACGCGCAGCAGGAAGCGCAGTACGCGCAGCAGGCGCCGCCTCCCGCGCCGGCAGAGGACGATGCGACCGCGCAGCTCCAGGATCTGGCGCAGCTTCACACGCAGGGCGTGCTCACCGACGAGGAGTTCGCGGCCGCCAAGGCCAAGATCCTCGGAATCTGACGGGCGACAAGCCCTCCTAACGTGAGGCACGTCGAGGCGTACTCACAACTGGCAGGGGTCTACGACGAGATCGTCATCGACCCCTGCCACGATCGATGGGCCTCGTTCCTCCATGAGCTGTGGAGTGACGACCCGGAGGGCGTACGTTCCGTACTCGATCTCGGCTGCGGCACCGGCCTGCTCGCGGGTGAGTTGATCGCGCGGGGCTACCGGGTGGTCGGCGTCGACGCATCCGACGCGATGCTGGCCCTGGCCCGCGGCCGCCTCGGCCCGGACGTGGCGTTGAGCCGGATGACTCTCCCGGACCTGGCGGTCGAAGGTGTCTTCGACGCGGCGGTCTGCACGTTCGACGGCCTCAACTACCTCACGCCGGACGAGTTGCGACTGACGATGGCCGCGGTGTCCCTCCGCCTTCGGCCCGCCGGTTGGCTCATCTTCGATCTCCACACCGACGCAATGATGGATTTCACCGTCTGCAACCCCGTGGTCGCGGGTGAATCGGCCGGGAACGGCTTTGTGATCAGCAGTGTCGTGGATCCCAGCACCCGCACCTGCGACACCACGATCGAGCTCACGCGGACCCGCAGCGGGGCTCCTTTCAGCGAGCGGCACCGGCAGTACTTCCATGCGGATGCGGACGTCGATACCGCCCTCCGAGACGCGGGCTTTGCGGTTACTGAGGTTGGCGAGGAGTACACGCACGAACCGGTGGACGCGTCGACCCTCCGGGCCACCTGGACGGCACGGCGCGTGTCGACCTGATCTCCTACGCCCACGTACCGGGAGTAAGGTCCGTGCCATCCGACCAATGGAGGAACAGCGTGAGCATCCTTGTCCGCTTTACAGGAGCACCGGGCATGACAGCCGAGAAGTACGACGCGACGATGCCCCGCATCGAGGCATCGGGCGAGTTCCCGCCTGACGGGCTCGACTACCACGTCGCTTTCAGTTCTGGCGGCAGCTTCCGCGTCAGCGAGATCTGGGACTCGAAGGAGCAGTTCGAGGCGTTCGGCCCACGCCTGATGCCGATCCTCGCCGAGGGCGGCATCGAGCTCGCCGGTCCACCAGAGGTGATCGAAATCCACAACATCATCAGGCGGTAGGCCGGCACCTGCTGACCTCCGTCGGGGGACATACTTGGACGGTGATCGCAGCCACGGGCGAGCGGTTCACCGGCTTCGCGCCCTACGTCGCCTCCGTGAACGACGCCGGCGTCGTCGCATTTCAGGCGGCGCTGGCGGGCGGTGGCAGCGGCGTCTTCATGGGCAGCGGCGCGTCGGTCACCGAGCTCGTCGGCCCGCCCGAGCTGGCCGGTGTCACGAGCCATCCGGACGTGAACCGTACCGGGGCGACGAGCTTCTACGCCGATCTGCCCGATGGTGGCCAGGGCGTCTTCCTGCTTCGCGACGAGAGCCTGCAGGCGATCGCGGACACGCGTGGCGGGCTTGCGTCCGTCGGGCCGCTCGGTCCGACGATGAACGACGCCGGTACGGTCGCCTTTCGCGCGGATCCTGAGGCGGGAGTCAGCGGCATCTTCGCGGGCGACGACGCCGCCGTCAGCACCGTCGCCGACACCGAAAGCGGCTGGAGCACTTTCCACGGCCTGCCCGTGATCGACGAAGCCGGCACCGTCGTCTTCAGGGCGGATCGCGACGACGGCGTCGAGGGCATCTACGCCGCCCGCGGTGGACGCACCTGGCCGGTTGCCGAGACCGGGGATCTGTTCGAGAGCCTGGCGCACTTCCCGTCTGCCAACGACCACGGGACGGTGGCGTTCGCGGCCACGCTGCGCAGCCACGGTGCTGCGATCGCAACCGTGGACGATTCCGGTGTCACGATCATCGACACGGAGGGCGCGTTCGAGTCGTTTCGCGGCGCCCTGATCGCGGGCACAGTCGCCGTCGTGCGCATCGCCACGCCGCGCGGCGGAAGCCTCGGCCTGTTCAGCGGTCCCGACCCGTCGGCCGACAGGATCCTGGCCATCGGTGACAGCCTGTTCGGCTCGACGGTCGTGGACTTCGCCGCCAACCCGGTGTCGATCAACGCAGCCGGCCAGGTGGCGATCCGGGCAAGCCTCGCGGACGACAGGCAGCTGATTCTGAGAGCCGACCCGGTCGACGGGGCGGAACCGTGAGCTGCGTCAGTCGTGGATGCGCGCCAGCAGCTCTTCGCGCTTCAGCAGCGTGACGCGGTGCGGTGAGCGCACGAGGCGCACCTCGTAGCCCGCGCCGCGGGGGAACAACACCTTCTCGCCTGGCTCGACGGCTTCGACGTCAGGTCCGACGGCTGCGACGACGCCGGTCCGCGTCTGCGACGCCTCGTTCGCAGGCACGATCAGGCCGTGCGGCGTCTCCGCTTCGTCGAGCGGCTGGACGACGATCCAGTCGTCGAGCGGCTCGAGCGTCACCTCGGTCGGGGTCGTTCCTTCCAGCACCCTACGAGGATACTCTGAGCCGGTGCCGTCGCCGTTCGTCGAGCTCGAAGTCGGGGAGCGCATCGTCAAGGTGACGAACCCCGACAAGGTCTTCTTCGCCGAGCACGGCGAGACGAAGCTCGACCTCGTCGAGTACTACCTCTCGGTGGCCGACGGCATCGTGCGCGCGCTCTACGAGCGGCCGACGCAGCTGAAACGGCATCCCGACGGCGCCGAGGGCGAGGCGATCTACCAGAAGCGCGTCCCCGAGAAGCGGCCAGAATGGATCGAGACCGCTCGCGTGACCTTCCCTTCCGGGCGCCACGCGGACGAGCTCTGCGTCACCGAGATCGCGCACGTCGCCTGGGCTGCCAATCTCGGCACGCTCGACTTCCACCCGTGGCCTTCGCGCCGCCGGGACACCGAGCACCCTGACGAGCTGCGGATCGACATCGACCCGCAGCCGGGCACCGACTTCGGCGACGCGAAGCAGGTCGCCGCGACCGTGCACGAGGTGCTCGACGAGCTCGGCTACGTCGCGTGGCCGAAGACGTCCGGCAACCGAGGCATCCACATCGCCGTGCGGATCGAGCCGAACTGGGAGTTCCCGGTCGTGCGTCGCGCCGCACTCGCGTTTGCACGCGAGGTCGAGCGCCGGTCGAAGCTCGTCACCACGGCGTGGTGGAAGGAGGAACGGGGCGAGCGGGTCTTCATCGACTACAACCAGAACGCCCGCGACCGGACGATCGCGTCGGCCTACTCCGTGCGCGCCCGCCGCGACGCGACGGTCTCCGCGCCCGTGACCTGGGACGAGCTGCCCGATGTCGAGACCGAGGACTTCACCATGCGCACGATGCCGAAGCGGTTCGAGAAGCTCGGCGACGTGCAGGCCGGCATCGACGACTCGGTCTCGGACCTGAACAAGCTGCTCGAGTGGGTCGAGCGGGAGGAGACAGAGGGAGTGGGCGAGGCGCCGTACCCGCCGAACTTCCCGAAGATGCCCGGCGAGCCGAAGCGCGTGCAGCCTTCGAGGGCTCGAAAGGAGTCCTAACACGGCTTTTAAATCGGGCAGCTAGGTTGGCTCGATGCGCCGTCTGCTGCTCGTCGCCCTCGCTTTCGCCGCCGTCGCCGCCTTCGGCTCGGCGCGGCCCGCGCACGCGTCGGCGTCGATCCAATACGGCATCCAGGACGACGCCTGGCTCGTCTACGGACCGGGAACGCTCGAGGAACGGCTCGACCGCCTGGACGATCTCGGCGTCGACCTTGTTCGCTACACGCTCGTCTGGTCGTCGGTCGAGCCGACGAAGGGCGCCGCGAACTGGGGGCAGTCCGACGACGTGCTCCGCGGTTTGCGGGATCACGGCATCGGCGCCGTGGTCACCTTGTACGGGACACCACGCTGGGCGAACGGCGGCCGGGCGGGCAACTGGGCGCCGAAGAGCACGAGCACGTTCGCCTCGTTCGCCCACCGCGCGGCAAAGCGCTACGGGTTCGTCCGCCGCTGGCTCATCTGGAACGAGCCGAACCAGCGCCGCTGGCTGCGGCCGACCTCGCCGGCCGTCTACACGCGCACACTGTTGAACCCGGCCTACGCCGCGATCCACTCGGTCAACCACAACGCGCTGGTCGGCGGCGGCGTCACCGCTCCGCGTGCGGCCGTGGGCGGGATCTCGCCGGTCGCGTGGATCCGCGGCATGGGCGCGGCGCACGCGCGCCTCGACGCCTACGCGCACAACCCGTATGCGCTCAGTCCGGACGAGACCCCGTTCGGCGGCGGCTGCGACCACTGCGAGACGATCACCATCTCGACGCTCGACCGGCTGCTCCGTGAGGTCAACCGATCCTTCGGCGCGAAGCGCATCTGGCTGACGGAGTTCGGCTACCAGACCAATCCCCGGACCGGTTCCTCGGCGTCTCGAAGGCGCTGCAGGCCCGCTACCTGGCCGACGCCGCGCTGCGCGCCTACGAGGCACCGCGCGTCGACATGCTGATCCAGTACCTCGTCAAGGACGAGCCCGAGCTTGGGCGCTGGCAGAGCGGTCTCCTGACCGCGGGTGGCCAGCCCAAGCCGTCGTATCGCGCCTTCGCGTTACCGCTGGCCCAGCGCAGCCGCGTCGGCTTGCGCACGACCGTGTGGGGCATGGTTCGCCCGCGGCTCGGCGAGCAGCCGTACAGCCTGCAGGAGTTCCGCGACGGTCGCTGGCAGTTCGTCAGCTCGTTGCGAACGACCGGCTCGCGCGGGATCTTCACCGCGACGGTCCGCGCCGGCCAAGGCGCGAGGCTGCGGCTCTGGTCGCCGCGCGACCGGACCTACAGCACGATCCTCGTCGTCAGCTAGCACTCGCGACGTAAAGCTCGCTTGACACCCGCTCCATGTAAAGCTACCTTTACATGGAAAGTGAGCTTGACACGATGAGAAACGGCGTCAAAGAGCTGCGGACGGCGCAGGGGCTCTCGCAGGGGGAGCTCGCTGCCGCCGTCAGCGTCTCGCGGCAGACGATCAACTCGATCGAGAACAGCCGCTACGTCCCGTCACTTCCACTCGCGCTCGCGCTCGCACGGTTCTTCGGCAAATCGGTAGAGGAGATGTTCGATGACTCAGGTGACTAAGACCCGCTGGTTCCTGCCGCTCTTCGCGGTCGCCCTCGGGCTCTTGTTCTTCACCGTCCAGTGGATCGGCGACGACCCGAAAGGCGGCCTGGTCTCGCTCGGGATCATGGTCGCGTTCGGCGCGCTCATCCTCGTCGGCGGCCGGAGCGAGACGATCCGCGGCCTCCGCGGCGACGGCCGCGACGAGCGATTCGCGATGATCGACCTGAAGGCGACCGCATTCGCAGGCATGGTGCTGATCGGGACCGTGATCGGCGCATTCGCCGTCGAGATGGCGCGCGGCGAGGACGGATCGCCGTACTCGTTGCTCGGCGCCGTCGGCGGTATTGCGTACCTCGTCGCGGTCGTCGGGATGCGGATCCGGGGCTAGCCCGCGAGCAGCGACTCGAACGTCGGCGCGTTCGGGTCGCGCGGCGGGCGGAGCTCCTGCCACGTGCACTGCGACGGGTCCTTGTCGTCGCGGAAGCGGATCAGCTTCGTCCCGTGGCGGAAGCGGTTCCCCTGCACCTTGTCGTAGCGCACCTCGGCGACGAGCTCCGGGCGGAGCGCCGACTCGGGCAGGCCTTCGCCACCCCACCGGTTCGGCTCGGAGAAGCCCCGGTCCGGGGCGCCGGCGAGGAGCGGCTCGACGCGGCCGAGGATCTCGTCGTGGTTGCGCGCCGCGACGGCCGCCGAGCCGACGTAGTCCATCTCGCCGTCGTCGCGGTAGAGCCCGAGCAGGAGGGTCGCGAGCTTCTTGCCCTGCTCCTTCCAGCGGACGCCGACGACCACGCAGTCGGCTGCCTTGTGCTCCTTGATCTTGACGACGCCGTCCCGCGAGCCGGGGAGATACGCCACGCCGAGCCGCTTGCCGACGACGCCATCGAGACCCGCCGCCTCGAAGGTGTCGAGCCAGCCGCGCGCAACCGCGAGCTCTCTCGTCGCCGGCGAGATCCGGAATCCCTGCAGTTGCTCGACACGCGCGCGCCGCTCCTCGAGCGGCAGCTTCCAGACGGGCTCACCGTCCCAGAGCAGCATGTCGAAGACGATGAACTCGGCCGGGATCTCGCCCGCGAGCCTGTTGATCCGGCTCTCGGCGGGGTGGAGCCGCATCTGCATCGAGTCGAACTCGAGCACGCCGTCGCGCGCGATCACGATCTCGCCGTCGAGCGCGGAGTGGGGCGGGAGGAGCTCGCCGAGCGGGCGCAGCTCGGGGAAGTAGCGGAGCAAGGGCCGCTCGTTTCGCGACCACATCGCCAGCTCGCCGCCGTCGTTCTCGAGCACGCCGCGAAAGCCGTCCCACTTGGGCTCGTACTGCCAGCCCTCGCCCTCCGGCAGCTCGCGAACGAGCTGCGCCTCCATCGGCGGGAAGGGGACGTTTGCGCCGGGCACGAAGGGAAAGCTACCCCGCGTGGGCGAACTCGACGGAACGTGGGCGGTCGAGCGGGTCAGCGGCCTGCTGCCGCCGCTCTTCGGCGTCACCAAGCACATCGACGGCGCGACGGGCACGACGCGCGTCGCCCGCGTCGCGGGTGTCCCGTTCCGGGTCGACGGGCGCGCGCTGCGCTACCGAGGGCCGCTCGCCGGCTTCGTCGACCACCTCGAGGCGGACGGTCCGAACTTCCAGGGTCGCGCCACCTTCCGCGGCCGCGAGTTCGCGCGCTTCGTCATGCGCCCGCTCGGCGGCTGATCTCCACACGACAAGTCCGTCGTAGCGCGCGGGATAGGCTCCGCACATGCGTCGTGTCGCCGTCACCGGGCTCGGAGCGGTGACACCGCTCGGGAACGACGTACCGACGACGTGGCGCTCCGCGCTAGACGGGAAGAGCGGCATCGACTTTATCCGCGCCTTCGACGCCTCCGACCGGCCGGTGAAGATCGCCGCCGAGGTGAAGGACTTCGATCCGGACGGCCTGGCGCCGCCAAAGGAGCTGCGCCGGCTGGAGCGGAACGTCGTGCTCGCGCTCGCGGCGGCGCGCGAGGCGCTCGGCGACTCGGGGCTCAACGGCTTCGATCCGGACCGGGTCGGGATCGTCTTCGGCTCGGCGATCGGCGGCGTGCCGGGGGTCGTCGAGCAAGCCGAGGTGCTGCGCGACCGCGGCCCCGACCGCGTGTCGCCGACGTTCCTGCAGAACGTGCTCGTCGACTCTGCGTCCGGCCAGCTGGCGATCTCGCTCGGGATCCGCGGCCCGAACTACGCGGTCGTGTCGGCCTGTGCGACCGGCTCGCACGCCGTCGGCGAGGCGGCCGAGCTGATCAAGCGCGGCGACGCCGACGCGGTGCTCGCGGGCGGCACGGAGTCGTGCATCATCCCGCTGATCCTCGCCGGCTTCACCGCCATGCGCGGGCTCGCGATCGAGGACGTGGATCCGCCGCTCGCGTCGCGCCCGTTCGACGCGACGCGTGCCGGGTTCGTGATGGGCGAGGGCGCGGCGGTGCTCGTGCTCGAGGACTGGGACACCGCGGTCGGCCGGGGCGCGGAGATCTATGCCGAGGTGCTCTCGTACGGAGCGTCCAACGACGCGCATCACATGGCGCAGCCCGAGCCGGACGCGCGCGGCGTCGCGGACATGATGCGCAAGGCGATCAAGCGCGCGGGCGTCGAGCCCGACCAGGTCGGGTACATCAACGCGCACGGCACGTCGACGCCGCTCGGCGACGCGGCCGAGACGAAGGCGATCAAGGATGTCTTCGGCGAGCACGCGTACGAGCTCGCGGTCTCCTCGACCAAGTCGATGACCGGCCACTGCTTCGGCGCCGCCGGCGCGGTCGAGGCGATGTTCTCCGTGCTCGCGCTGCGGGACGGGATCCTGCCGCCGACGATCAACTACCGCAATCCCGATCCGGTGTGCGACCTCGACTACGTCCCGAACGAGGCCCGCAAGGTGCAGGTGGAGGTCGCACTGTCGAACGCGATGGGCCTCGGCGGCCACAACGGCTGCGTCCTGCTCGGCCGCGCGTGAAGCTGACGCTCGTGCGGAGCGCGACCCTGCTCGTCGAGCACGCGGGGCTACGCCTGCTCGTCGATCCGATGCTGCGCGCAGCGGGCACCTCGCCGCCGATCGCCGACACGCCGAACCCGCGGCCGAACCCGCTGGTCGAGCTGCCGATGCCGGCGACCGAGCTGGTGCGCGGCCTCGACGGCTGCATCGTCACGCACCTGCATCAGGACCACTGGGACGCCGCGGCGGCCGAGTTGCTGCCGCGTGACCTGCCGATCCTCACCCAGCCGGAGAGCCTCGAGACGCTCCGCGGCGCCGGCTTCGCCGAGGCGACCGACCGCTACGAGGGCTGGCTCGGCCGCGACTTCGTGCTGACCCGCGGCCACCACGGCACGGGCGCGATCGGCGAGGCGATGGGCGCGGTCTCCGGCTTCGTCCTCGACGGTTTGTACGTCGCGGGCGACACGATCTGGTGCGACGAGGTCCGCGAGACGCTCGACCGGCACCGGCCGCAGGTTGTCGTCGTCAACGCGGGCGGCGCGCGCTTCAACGAGGGAGACCCGATCGTGATGACGGTCGAGGATGTTCGCGTCGTGCGGGCCGCGACGGATGCCGCGGTCGTCGCCGTCCACCTCGAGGCGATCAACCACTGCATCGAGACGCGCGCCGACGTGCGGCAGGTTGCAGGCGTGCTCGTCCCGGAGGACGGCGAGACGCTGGAGCTTCCGATCAGCTAGAGCAGGACGATCGGGTCGCCGACCGAGATGCGCCCGCCGGTGACGATGTCGGCGTTCAGCCCGCCGCGGTTCGCGAGCTCCTTGATGATTCCCGGGCGCGTCATCTCCTCGAGATGCTTGCACGGATGGCAGAGCGCGACGCCGAGGCACTCGACGTTGCCGACCCGGAACCGCTTGCCGACGAGATCGTTGAGGCGGACGCCTCGTGTCACGACCTGGCGGCGCGAGTGGGAGCCGGTGAGCCCGACCGCCTCGAGCGCCTCGGCTTCGATCAGCGTCAGCGCCTCGCCCGGCTTCGCACCGTCCGGGAAGAACTTGCGGTCGCCCTCGAGCCCCTGGCCGGCGCGGGCTGCAACCGAGGCGACGGGCGCAATGGCGTCCGTGGGGCCGATCTCGATCGATTCGACGTTCACGGGTCGAGTATGCCTGGCGTGAGCGACGACGCCGAATCGAGGACGACGTCCGCGACTGCGAGCGTCTCACCGTCAGGCGGGTAGTGCGGGTTCGGGATCGCGACGACGAACATCCCCGCAGCGCGGGCGGAGCGGATGCCAGTCTCGGAGTCCTCGATCGCAGCGACCCGGTCCGGTGCGACGTCGAGGCGTCGCGTCGCCTCGAGGTAGACGTCCGGCGCCGGCTTGCCTCGACCGACCTCCTCGGAGGAGACGGTCGCGCGGAAGAGGTGCGAGACACCGCCGGCCTCGAGCACGGCGTCGATCAGCTCGCGGTTCGAGGACGACGCGAGCCCGAGCGGAAAGGCGCCCGCCAGCCGGCGCACCGCGTCGAGCGCACCCGGCAGCCAAGGCGGTCCCTCGGCGTAGCGCTCGAGCATGCGCCGCACGACCTCGGCGTTGATCTCCTCCGGTGTCTCGGGGAGCGCCGAGCGCATCGTGCATGTAGCGCGACCACTCCGGTGAGCTCATTCCCATCATGTCCCGCTGCGCCTGCTCGGTGCCAGCGGCCGCCGCGCTCGTTCGTCAGCTGCTCGCGCACGTCGTCCCAGACCTGCTCCGAGTCGATCAGGACGCCGTCCATGTCGAAGACGACCGCTTCGATCACGCTGTCGGCCGGCTCACAGTCCGCGGTAACGAGACTCGACGTAGAGGAGGGTGGAGGCCGCATCGCCCAGCTCGACCCGCTCCACCTCGGCGACGAAGAACGTGTGGTCGCCGGCGGGCACCTCATCGCGGATCGCGCCGATCAGCCAGCCCGCTGCACCGGCGAGCAGCGGTGGGCCGTCGCCTTCGCGGAGCTCGACGCCGTCCCACATCGCGATCGGCGGCAGGCTCATCGCGAACCGGCCTGCGAGCGCTTCCTGATCGGCGGCGAGGAGCGAGGCGGCGAACCGGCCGGCGTCACGCAGCAGCTCGTGTGCCTGTGCGTCGCGGTTGATCGAGATGCCGACGAGCGGCGGGTTCAGCGCGAGCGAGACGAGCGAGCCGACGGTGATGCCGTTCCGGTAGCCGCCGACCTCGACCGTGACCACGCACACCGCGGAAGGGACGCGCCGGAAGAATGCCCTCTGCTCGTCCCCGGTGACCACCCGGAGAGACTACTCAGCGTTAGAGGCTCAGTTGGGCTTGCAGAGACTGTCGCCGAGCGCGCGGATCTCGTCGTTCGCCGTCGAGTCGATCGTGCGGTCGTACGTGCCGGGGGCGTCGCCCTGCCAGAAGGCGTCGGGCGTGACGCCCGGGCCGATGATCGTCGCGCGGTACTTCTCGCCTGCACCGATCGGGTGCGAGCCGTGGGAGAAGAAGCCGTAGCAGAAGGCGCCCGTGCCGGTGTGCATGAGGAAGCTGTTCTCGCGCTTCCAGCCGTTGCCGTACTTCGAGTTGAACGTGTCGACGTAGAGGTTCCGGCCGAACGTGTCGAGCGGGTTGCCGCCGGGTGTGGACTTGAAGCCGGCCACCGGCGCGCCGTTGTAGGTGTAGGTGCCGAAGATGTGGTCGAACGTGCGGTAGGCCCAGTTGACGTTGACCTTCAGCTCGGGCAGGTCGCCGGACCAGTGCGAGAGATGGAGCTCCCAGGCGGCGGCGGTCGCGCTCGGGGCGAGGCCGTAGTTCGGGAGCATCTTCTGCCAGGACTGCAGCGCCCAGTAGGTGCCGTCCGGCGCCGTGCAGCCGCGGACGAACCAGCCGAGCGCCGGGCCGTCGTAGGCCGTGCAGACGTTCGTGAAGCCCTTCCAGTAGTCGCGGTGGTACTTGCCCCAGCCGCCGGCGTAGTCGAGCCGGAGCGCGACCTGTTTCCGCGCGGTCGTCGGGGCGATCGCGTTCAGCGCGCCCCACGCAAGGACGTGGCGCACCTTGCCGCCGGCGCGATAGGTCAGCAGCGCCTCGCCCTTGGCGTTGACCGCCAGCTGGACGCTCTGCGCGTTGCGGTCGATCAGCTGGGAGGCCGACGCCGTCGGCGCGAAGACCGCGACGGCGAGCAGAATCAGAATGAGCCCCAGGCGACGCACCTAGGTAGTGAATCGGCAATGCGGCGGCAACCGACTCCCCCTTTCGAGTGATCCGAACACATTTTACAACGGATATGCGTCGATTGGTACCGTCGCGCGGTGCCAGGCGGACTGAACAGGCGCGAGGCGGTCGAATTCGCCCTCGTCGGCGTGCTCGTGGCAGTGGCCGCGGCACTCCATTTCGCCGAGGTGAACGACGTCGTCGTCTTCTTCGTCGCGGCCGGCGCACTCGCGGCGCTGGCGCGGCTCGTCGGCACCGCGACCGAGCAGCTCGGGGCCAGGCTCGGGTCGGGTGGCGCCGGCGTCGTGCAGTCCGCCCTCGGCAACCTTCCTGAGCTCTTCGTCGCGCTGTTCGCGCTTCGCGCCGGGCTGACGGAGGTCGTGCAGGCCGCGCTCGTCGGCTCGATTCTCGCGAACGGCCTGCTCGTGCTCGGGCTCGCGTTCATCGTCGGCGGGCTGAAGAACGGCACGCAGCGCTTCGACTCCTCGCGGGCCCGGCTGACGGCGACGCTGGCGACTCTGGCGGCTGCCACGATGGCGATCCCCTCGCTCGCCCACTCGTTCCACGCGCCCGCGGCGCGCCATTCGGAGACCTTGAGCCTGATCTGCGCCGGCGTGCTGCTGGCCGTCTTCGTGCTGACGCTTGCGAGCTTCCTCGGCGGAGGCGCGGACGAGGAGCACGAGCCGCCGCGCTGGAGCAGCCTCGCGACGATCCTCGCGCTCGGAGCCGCCGCGACCGGCGCCGTGTTCGTCAGCGACTGGTTCGTCCAGGCGTTGACGCCCGCGATCGAGACGCTGCACATGAGCGCTGACTTCGCCGGCCTCGTGATCGTCGCCATCGCAGGGAACGCGGTCGAGAACGTCGTCGGCGTCCAGCTCGCCGCGCGCGACCGGCCCGACTTCGCAATCTCCGTGATCCTCAACTCGGCGCTCCAGGTTGCGCTCGTGTTGACGCCCGTGATCGTCTTCGCAAGCCTGCTCTTCGCGACGCATCTGACGCTCGTCTTCCCGACGCTGCTCGCGATCACGTTGCTGCTCGCCGCCGGCATCGCCGCTCTCGTCACCTACGACGGCCAGAGCACCTGGCAGGAGGGCACCGTTCTCGTCGGGCTCTACGTCGTGATCGCCGCGTCGTTCTGGTGGGGGACTTAGCGCGCGAGGGGGTCGGGCTTCTCGGTGGGGTGACCACCGATCGAGTCGCACCGTTCTAGGCTGACCGGATGCCGGGCCATCTCGATCGCCTGTCGCGCGTCTACAGCAGCGAGACGTGGGATGTGTACGAGCTGCTCGACCAGAGCATGGAGCCGCGCGGCCGCGACTGGCTGCATGAGCTGGCCGCTGACTACCTGGCGTCCGGCGCGCGCATCCTCGACGCAGGCTGCCGAGATGGGGCGGACCTGATCCGGCTTGTCCGGGAGCACGAGGGATCTGGTGTCGGGGTCGATCCCGTGCCCATCCACGTCGATCGTGCCCGTGAGGCTGTTGCGTCCGCCGACCTCGCAGGAAGGATCGAGATCATCCACGGCGTGATGGAGGTGCTGCCGTACGCGGACGTCTCCTTCGACTTCGTCTGGTGCCGGGACGTGCTCGAACAGGTCGAGCCCCTCGATCAAGCACTGACGGAGCTGGCGCGAGTCGTCAAGACCGACGGCCGTATGCTCATCTACACCACCTTCGCGACCGGCTTGCTGACCGCCGACGAGCGGAGCGTGCTCGAACGCCACCTCGGCAACGTGCCCGCAAACCTCGTCGAGCGCCATGTCGAGGAGGCATTCGGCCGTGCCGGGTTGCGGGTGGAGAGGAAGGTCGTCGTCGGCAGCGAGTTCAAGGAGCACGCCGAGGAACGGACACGACCCGGCTCACGGACACTGCTGCGGCTCGCGCGGTTTGGGCGGCTGCGCGAGCGGCTGATGCGTGAGCAGGCCGCCGACCTGCTCGGCCACATTGAAGCGAACCTGCATTGGGAGCTGTTCGGCTACCTCGGCAAGCTGCAGCCGACCGTCTACATCCTCGGCCGGGAGGGACAGCTGCCGGCTCCGGATCGTCCCGTCGGAAAGCCGCGCCCCCGCGACGGCTAGCGCGCGACCGGCCGCGTCTCCGCGCCCGTCAGCCTCACGAGGTCTTGCGGTGACAGCTCGATCTCCAGCCCTCGCCGGCCGGCGCTGACGTGGATCGTGTCGTGCGCGAGCGCCGACTCGTCGAGGATCGTCGGCAGGCGCCGGCGCTGGCCCAGTGGGCTGATCCCGCCTGCGACGTAGCCTGTCGCGCGCTCGGCGTCGGCCTGCTCGGCCAGGGCCGCCCGCTTGCCGAGCGAGCGCAGGTCGAGCTGCGCGGCGACCGGCACGATCGCGACGACCAGCTTTCCGTCGATGCTGGCGACGAGCGTCTTGAAGACGCGGGCCGGGTCGAGCCCGAGCTTCTCGGCGGCTTCGAGGCCGTATGCCGCGCCCGGGTCATGGTCGTACTCGTGAACCGAGAACCGGACACCGGCCCGCTCCGCGGCGGCGATCGCCGGCGTCTTCGCCATCAGTCCTCGTCGCCGACCTCTTCAGCGAGCAGGCCGCACGCGTACGCGCGCCAGGCGCTGTCCGGAGAGGCGGCGAGATCGAAGAGGGCAGAGCGGACCCGAGGCAGTCGTTCCGAAAGGCCGACGAGCTCGTCGATGCCGGCCATCAGCTGCGCCCGGTGCTCCGGCGCGTCGAGATCGTCGGCGAGCGAGGTGACGGCGCGGCTGTCGAGCGCCGGCTCGCGGTGCGGGTCGCCGCCGGCCGCGAGCAGCAGCATCGCCCGGCGCAGCGACTCCTGCAGCTGCCGCTCGTCGAGGGGGACGTCGCGGCCCGCAACCCACGCCAGCATCGTCCAGCGCTCGTCGACCGGGCCTGTCTCGAGCTGCGCCTCGAGCCCGTGAAGCCAGTCGCGCACCGCGTCGATGCTCACGATGTCTACGCTATCGGCATGCGCGACGTCCTCGACGAGATCCGGCGCGCCGCCGCTGCGGGCGAGCCCGTCGCTGTGGCAACCGTCGTCGCGGCTCGAAACGGCTCGGCGCCGCGCCCGATCGGCTCGAAGCTCGCGGTCACCGCCGACGGGCGCCTCGTCGGCTCCGTGTCGGGCGGCTGCGTCGAAGCAGACGTCGCGGAGCGCGCGAAGGAGGTCCTCGCCGGCGCGGACGCCACGCTCCTCACCTACGGGATCGCCGACGAGCAGGCATGGGGAGTGGGGCTTCCCTGCGGGAGCGAGATCGACGTCTGGCTCGAGCGAGCCGACCCGGAGCTCTGGGAGAGCGTCGCGAAGACGGTGGACCAGGAGGAGCACGCCGTGCTCTCGACCGACCTCCAGACCGGCGAGAAGCGGCTCGAGGCCGGCGCCGACACGGTCACCGGCGTCGAGGACGGCGTCTTCGCCGAGCGGATCGCACCGCCGCTGCGCCTGCTCGTCTTCGGCGCCACTGACATCGCCGAGGCGCTCTGTGCGATCGGTGGAACCCTCGGCTGGCGCACGGTCGTCAGCGATCCTCGCGCGGGCCTCGCCACCACCGAGCGGGTGCCGAGCGCGGGCGAGCTGCACCTCGGCTGGCCCGATGAGGCGCTCGAGCTCGTCGACGAGGGGACCGCGGTTGTGGTCCTCACACACGAGGAGCGACTCGATCTGCCGGCACTCGCAGGCGCACTCCGGCGGGGCGCCCGCTACGTCGGTGCGCTCGGCTCGAAGCGCGTCCAGGAGCGGCGCCGCACGCAACTCGCAGAGGAAGGGCTCAGCGAGGAGCAGATCGCACGCATGTCCGGGCCCGCGGGTCTCGATCTCGGCGGTCGCGCGCCCGGGGAGGTCGCGCTCGCGATCGCAGCCGAGATCGTCGCCACGGTCTCCGGAAAGACGAAGGGGAGCCCGAAGGCTCCCCCGTCGCAGCCTGCCGCGGCCGGCTAGAGACGACGGCTAGGTCGTTACGGCGCTCGTCGCCCTGCTGCGCGAGGTGACGAGGCCGAGTCCGAGCAAAGCGATGCCGAGCACGAGGTGCAGCCAGTTGTCGGCCGTGTTGATGGGCACGAAGTTCGCGTTCCCGCCCTGGTCGATCACGAGGCCGTAGATCCAGAGCACGAGATAGACGACACCGCCGCCGAGCAGGTACGTCCGCGCGCCGTCGGGCGTCCGCGCCAGCACGAGGCCGACGATGCCGAAGAGCAGGTGGACGATGTTGTGGAGGACCGAGACCTGGAAGATCCCGAGCAGCTTCGCCCCCGAGTCATGGCCGGCGAAGCTCATGTCGCTGTAGTGCGTCGTGATCCCGGGAATGAACCCAAGGATGCCGACAAGGATGAAGACGATGCCCAGGAGCCCGGTGAGCTGCTGCGCCTGCGTCCGATTGTTCATGACTCCTCCTGGTGAGACGGTTGCTGTAGTTCCCGCACAGGCAACGGGTTCCTGCCTGCAGGACTGCGGAGGATTCGTCCTGCGGCTCGGATCGGTTCGGTTGCGCTGAGCTCCGGGCTCGAAGCGCTATTCCGTCGCAGCGCGGGGCGCTATTCCGTCGCAGCGCGCGGCGCTACGCGCAGCGCGATGTCGAGGCGCCTGCGGGATGCGTAGCGGAGAGGCCGCCGGCCGACCGAGCGGACGTCCCGGCAGAGGAGGATCGCGGCGCTTGCGACGACGACGACCGCGGCCGCCGCTTCGAGCGTGTGCGGGATGCCGAGCACCGCGCTGAGAATGCCGATCACCGTGACGCCGATCGGGATCGGAGCGAAGGCGCCGAGCAGTGCGTAGGCGCTGACCCGCGAGAGCATCTCCTCCGGGATCTGCTCCTGCAGCGTCGTCATGTAGATCACGTCGAAGAGCGCGAGCCCGGCGCCGCAGCAGCAGGCGCCGAGTGCGATCAGCGCCGTCGACGGCGTCGTCGCGAGCAGCAACAGCGGCGGGGCGATCAAGAGCGAGGCGATGGGCGCCGTGAGAAGCGGGCGCCGCGGCCGGAAGTGCATGCCCAGCACACCGCCGATGACGAAGCCGGCCATCTCGCCGGCGAGGATGAACCCCCAGGCTGCCGCGCCGCCGAGGCTCCGCTTCGCGACGATCGGGCCGAGCACCAGGAAGCTGCCGATGCCGATCGCGTTGACGACCGCGAACTGCGCGGAGACGGCCCACATCCAGGTGCGGGACCGGAACTCGTGCCAGCCCGCGGCGAGCTCCCGCATGAACCGCGGTGCTTCGGCGCGATCCTCCCGGCAGAGGCGCAGGCGCGAGATCAGGATCGCGCTCGCGAAGAACGTCATCGCGTCCAGCCCGATCGCCAGGCCGGCGCCGAAGGCCGCCACGAGGATGCCGCCGGTTGCGGTGCCGACGAGGCGCATCATGTCGCGGACGACGCCGAGCAGCGCGTTCGCCTCCTGGCGGTGCTCGTCCGGCACGACGCTCGGCACGAGGCCGTTCAGGGCGGGGAGGAGGAAGGCGGTCGCGCCGCCGCCGATTGCCTGCAGGATCACGAGCTGCCAGAGCTGCGCAACGCCGGCGAGGAGCAGCACCGCGGTGGCCGCCTGCGCCGTCCCCGAGACGATGTCGGCGGCGACGATCACGCGGCTCCGCGTGAACCGGTCGGCGAGCACGCCGCCGACCAGCATCAGCGAGATCTGGGCGAGCATCCGGGCGCCGACGACGAGTGCGACCGCGGACGCCGAATCCTTCAGGTCCAGGGTCGCGAACGCGATCGCAATCGGTGCGATTGCCGCGCCGAGAAGCGAGGCGGATCGACCGATCAGGAGCAGACGGAACTGGCGATGTTCCAGTGCTCCCAGGCGCAGAGGCGGTACGCCGGCCACAGAAGCGGACCGTAGGAATCGAAAGTCGTTCGCTCGTCCCCCTTTCGAGCGATGTCGCATTCCTGCCACGACCCCCCGAACGAGGGTTGCGCGCGCTCAGCCGCGGCGGAGAAAGCCGAGGGCCGCCAGCTCGCGAAGCACCGGCAGGTCGCGTCGCCGCGACCGCTTGCCGGCCGCGAGGCTCGCCGCGAGAGCCGGCGGGACGTCGACGACCGGCTGCGTCCCCTCGTCGAGCGAGATCCAGGCAGCTGCGACGCGCTGCCCTCGAAGGCGCTGCTCGACGTCGGCCGCGGGCGCGAGGCGCGCCGTCAGCAGCGTGTCGTCGTCGAAGTCGCGGGCTGCGAAAGCACGGCGGATCTGTGCGTCCGCGGCTTCGAGCTCGTCTGCGTCGGCGTCGTCGATCCGAACCGAGCCGCCTCCGTTCCTGCGGTGCAGGACGATTGCCCCTTCGAAGATCTCACGCACGCCGAGCGCGTCGAAGTACGCGGCCCAGCGGTCGAGCGCCGCTGCGAGCTCGTCGCCGCTCAGATGATCGCTCCACGCGGCGGCGTGCTCGTACGGCTCCGACTGGAAGATCGGCAGGATCCACGCATCGCACCCGGAGCCGGCGAGCCAGCCGAGCGGGCGCTCGTGCGGCGCGCTCGCCTTGCGTCCGAGCCAGCTGACCCCGAGCGCAGCCCAGCCGCCCGGCGCGAGACGCTCGATCGCCCCGCGGACGACGTGCTCCGACACCATGTCCTCGGGCAGCTGCGTGTCGCGGTACTGCCAGTTCGTGTCGGGCGAGACGACGAACGGCGCGTTGCAGACGATCAGGTCGCGCGGCTCGTCGCCGGCCGGCTCGTAGAGGCTTCCGCGGCGGACCTCGATGTTGTCGAGCCCGTTCAGTGCGGCGTTCAATTGTGTGAAGGCGAGCGCGCGGGGATTGACGTCGGTCGCCAAGACCTGCCCGGAGTGCTGCGCTGCGAGCAGTGCGAGGACGCCGTTGCCGGTGCCGACGTCGAGCGCCCGCCGGACGCGCGGCCGCGGCGTGAACATGTCGCAGAGGCGCGAGGCAGGCGAGTAGGTGGCGACGTAGTCGGGCGGGTCGTCGGCGCCGTGCGAGAAGCCGTCCGAGGCGACCAGGACGTCGCGGACAGGCGCCAGCTTGCCGCGCGGCGTCACGGTTGCCGCGAGCCGGGCGAGGCGCAGTGTCCCGAGCGCCTCGACTCCGGCGTCGCCGAGAGCACGTCGCGCATCGTCGCGGCGCACCGGGCGTTGGAGGAACAGCAGCCGGATCGCGGTGTCGAGCTTCGTGCCGCCGAGCAGCCGCTCGTGGACGAGGACGTGCGGGGGCTCGCTCGAGTACGCCTCGTCGCCGAGACGATCGAGCAGCGTGTCCTCCGTGTAGTCGAGCCTGCGCAACGCGGAGCCGAGCCGCGCCGCGGCGGCGGCGTCCGGGTTGGGCTTCACGGAGTGGAGACTACGCGGCGCATCAGCTCGGGGCTTGCCGTGCGGGGGCGTCGCCGGTCCGCGACCCGGCGCTCGTCCTGACCGGCGCGACTCTCTCCCGCTGAGCGGTCAGCGCGGGCGAATGCTCTGCGCGAAGTGAAAGAGGTTGTGCGGGTCGTGGGCGCGTTTGACCCGCTGCAGCCGGGCGAGGTTCCGGCCGTAGTACGCCTGCTGCCAGTTCCGGAGGTGAGGATCGATGTAGTTGACGTACGCGGCGCCGGAGGTCGCCGGAGCGAGCGTTGCGCGCGAGGCGTCGACCCACCGGCGCGCAAATGCCTGCGGCCCGCTGGCGTAGTACTGGATGGAGGCGAGCTCGTCGCGATGCACGAACGCCGTCGCCGTCGGCGCGATGCGGTTCAGTGCTCCTCCGTAGGAGTCGATCAGCAGCGCGCCCGCGCCGGAGCCGCGCCGCTCGATCACCTCCCGAAAGAGCCGCAGCTGCGCGGCGGAGGGTACGCGGCCGATGTAGTCGGAGGCGCCGACGAACCCCTGCGGCGCCGCGATCGCGCACCCGGGCAGGTTGTGGCCGAGGCAGCCGGCCCAGCGGCGGACGAGGTCGAGCCACGAAGCCGTGCCGATCGTCAGCTTCGCCGCGGGCGGGTGCAGGCTCGCGAGCGCTGCCTTCAATCCGCTCTCCGGGCCGAGGAACTGGCCGAAGACCTGCACCGTCGGCCCGCTCGGCCCCGTCGAGATCCTGCAGATCGAGCCGAGCGCATCGGGTGCCGCGGGAGCCCAGCGGAGGAAGCTCGCGAGCACTTCCTCGACCTGACTCCACGGCCAGGTGGCGATGAAGTACGAGCCGGTGCTCACCGGATGCGTCCGGAACACGAGTTGCGTCACGATTCCGAAGTTGCCGCCGCCGCCGCCCCGGCAGGCCCAGAAGAGATCGGCGTGCCGTGTCTTGTCCGCGACGAGCACCTTGCCGTCGGCGGTCACGATCTCGATCGAGACGAGATTGTCGGACGCGAGGCCCCACGCACGCGAGGCAAGGCCGAAGCCGCCGCCGAGCGCATGGCCGCCGATGCCGACGCTGGGGCACGTCCCCGCGGGGATCGCGAGGCCGTGGCGCCCCAGCGCGTCGTAGACGACGCCGAGTCGCGCGCCGGCGCCGACGACGGCCCTCCCCGAGGCGACCCGCACGCCGGCGAGGCGCGAGAGGTCGACGACAACTCCCTGCGTCGTCGAATAGCCCGCGTAGCTGTGGCCGCCCGAGCGCGCGACGACGTGGACGCCCGTCTGTTGCGCCCAGCGCACGACGTGGCTCACGTCCGTCGCGTCCAGCGGCCTGACGATCGCCAGCGGCTTGACGTCGTTGTACGCCGCGTCGAACACCAGCCGCGCCGTGTCGTACAGCGGCCTGCCGGGGGTGATCACAGGGCCGCGAACCGCCCGGTCGAGCGCCTGGAGCCGTGGATCGATGCCGACAGGAGCAGGTCGGCCGGACACATGCTCGAGGAACGGAAACGCGGCGAAGGCGGCCACCCCGGCGCCACGCCTCACGAGCTCGCGTCGCGTGAAGCCGTTTGCCCGGCGGGTCATCGACTGAGACGCTGAGTCAGAGGCTGTAGGTACAACTTTGCGATTGGACGGCGACCGATGAGAACTGCGGCTCTCGTCAGTCTGTATGAGAAACCCGCAGCGACGGAGGGACAAACGCCATGACGGAGCACGAGGCAGGAAACGACGGCACGCCGGGAATCGGGCCCGATCTGGGGGCCACCGAGCCGGAGCACCGCGCAGCCCACGAACGCCTCGCGACCGGCGGGCTCGCGCGCTGGGCGCGGGCCTGCACCACGCATCCGTGGCGCGTCGTCGGCGCCTGGGTGGGCATCATCGCGACCCTGATCGTGCTCGTCAGCACGGTCGGCGGCAGCCTGCGGGACGAGTTCGAGATCCCGGGGTCCGACACGCAGAGGGCGACCGACCTGATCAAGAAGGAGTTCTCTTCCGAGCAGGGCGGCGTGCTGAACATCGTCTTCGCTGCACCGGCAGGGCAGCGCCTCGACACGCCGGCGCGCAAGGCCGCGATCCTGAAGGCGATCAAGCAGCTCAGATCGGCGCAGTTCAAGCCCGTTGGCGACAAGGCCGGCCTCACGAGCGTCGCCAATCCGTTCGACAAGGACACCTTCTCCAAGAGCGGCCGCATCGCGTACTCGGAAGCTCAGTTCGACCAGACGATCGAGGACAAGGACCGCAAGTCCGTCGTCGGCGTCGAAGATTACGTCCGCGAAGCCGTCGCGGCGGCGGGCGTGACGGTCGAGTACAACGGCGAGGCCGAGTTCCCGCCGATCGAGCAGGGGACCTCGGAGTCGCTCGGCCTGCTCGCGGCGATCATCGTCCTGCTGATCGTCTTCCGCACCTTCGTCGCGATGCTGATTCCGATCGCGCTGGCGATCGTGGCTCTTTTGACCGCGTTCCTGCTGCTGTTCATCCTGGCCGGCCTGACGGCCATCAACACGGTTACGCCCATCCTCGTCTCGATGATCGGGCTGGGCGTCGGCATCGACTACTCGCTCTTCATCGTCACGCGCTTTAGACAGCTTCTCCACGAGGGCCTCCCGCCGCGCGACGCGGCCGCCGAGGCGGGCGCCTCCGCGGGGCGGGCCGTGCTCTTCGCCGGGCTGACGGTCGCGATCTCGGTCACGGGTCTGGCGTTCTTCGGCCTCGACTTTGTGACGAAGCTCGGCATCGGCAGCGCCCTCGGCGTGCTGACCACGGTGTTGATCGCCAACTCGCTGCTGCCCGCGGTCCTGGGGCTGCTCGGCCACAAGGTCGATCGCCTGAAGGTGCCGTTCCTGCCGGCGCTGGACGACTCGGAGGCGGCGCGCGAACGGACACTCGTCGCCCGCTGGGGGCGGTTCGTGACCGCTCACGCGCGGCCTGTGTTCGTGATCATGCTGCTCGTCGGTTTGACCCTCGCGACGACATCCGGGCTCGTCCGCCTCGGCGCTGCGGATCAGGGCACGCAGCCCAAGCAGCAGACGAGCCGCAGGGCGTACGACCTGCTGGCGGAGGGGTTCGGGCGTGGCTTCAACGGCCCGATCCCGATCGTCGTCGACGTGAACGACGACAAGCAGGCGCCGCAGAAGATCTTCGACGACGTGCGTGGCCTCAAGGATGTGGCATCCGTCCGGAAGCCGCAGTTCAACGACGAGAAGACGGTCGCGATCGTCTTCGTGACGCCGACGTCGGCCCCGCAGGACGAGGCGACGGACAACCTCGTCGCCCGGATCCGGGGGACCGTCGTGCCGGCCGCGACCAAGGGCGGCGACGCGGTCGCCTACGTCTCGGGCCAGACGGCGGCCTTCAAGGACATCGGCGACCGGATTTACGAGCGGCTGCCGTTCTTCCTGCTCTACATCATCGGCGTCACGTTCATCGTGCTGGCGATGGCGTTCCGCTCGATCGTCGTCTCGGTGACCGCCGCGCTGACGACGTTGCTTTCCGCGTTTGTCGGCTTCGGCGTTTTGGGACTGGTCGTGCAGGAGGGGCATCTGCTCGGCCTGACGGGCCTCGACCGGACGGGCCCGATCGAAACGTTCGTGCCGCCGATCGCCTTCGCGATCCTCTTCGGGCTCTCGATGGACTACATGGTCTTCCTGATGAGCCGCATTCGGGAGGAGCACGTCCACGGCCTGACCACGCGGCCGGCGATCGAGCACGGCATCGCCGCAATCGGGCGCGTCGTCGTCGCCGCGGCGCTGATCATGGGCACGGTCTTCGCCGCCTTCATCCTGGGCAGCGATCGCATCCCGAAGGAGTTCGGACTGCTGCTGGCGGTCGCGATCCTGACGGACGCGCTGGCCGTGCGGATGACGCTCGTCCCCGCGTTCTTCACGCTCCTGGGCGAGAAGACGTGGTACATCCCCGGCTGGCTCGACCGGCTGCTGCCGAACGTCACCATCGAGCCGCCGCACGAGCGCGAGGAGGGCATCCCGGTCGCCGTCGAGAGCCCCGGGGAGGCGTAAGCGAGGGCCGGCGGTCTACGCGAGAGCGAGAGGGCGATGTTCGAGTCGGAGGACGATCTCCGTGAGCTGCAGGCGCTGATCGACCGCACGTTCGACCGTGCGAACCCGCATCTCCTGGGGATCGTCAAGCCGGAGCGGCGGCTCAACGCCCGGCAGGTGAGCCGCTATCTCGAGGGGACGAAGCACGTCGCGTTCGCGACCGTGAACGAGCGAGGGGAGCCGCGCGTGGCTCCCCTCGACGGCGTCTTCGTCCGCGGGCGGCTCACCGTCTCGACCGGCGGCCGGGCCGCGCGCCTTCGGCACCTGCGTGCCAACGCCGCGTGCAGCGCTGCGCACCTGGACGGCGACACGATCGGGATCGTCATCCACGGTCACGCGACGATCATCGGCCGCAACGACGAGGGCGTCGACGAGATCGAGCCGGTCTGGCGCAACATCTACGGCTCGAGCCCGTTCGAGTGGGGCGAAGGCGTCGTCTTCATGCGCATCGAGCCGAGCTCGATGTGGACCTACGCCTCTCGTCCCGAAGACTTTCCGGAGTAAGACCGGCGGCGCCGTACGGTTCGCCGATGCAGTCCGGCGCGGTGCCGCGACGGGCTCCATGCCTTCGCTTGTTCTTGCTCGACCACCTGGGCCCAAAGCTGCTCTGCGGTGGCGTGGTCGAGCCCGCAGTCCAGCATCAACCGCTGAATCATCCAGCAGCGCAGGCTGTAAGCATCGAGCAGCGGCGACGCTTTCGCGTAGAGCGCCTCGGCGTGCCGGCGGGCGTCCGGGGTGCCACCGGCCTGCCGTGGCTTCACGGTCCGAGCCATGGCTCGACTGTCCCCCAGCGGCGACTCTGGGCCGTCCGTAGAAAGAAGCTCCGAGGCTTCCTCATTCTGCGGATCTACCGGCAGAAGGCGGCCACAAGGTTCGCGCCGCAAGGGGAGGACGACTACGAGCTGCCCGGCCAGGACGCCGAGTCGAGCATGGCCACGTAGAGCTCGTTCTCCTTCCAGAGATGAACGCGAATCAGGGCGTCGAGGCCGTAGAGAAGCTCTTGGAGCTTGTCCGGCGGATCGAGGTCCGCATCCGCGATCTTCGCGACCCAGTCGCGGATCGCAAGATGGTCGTACCTCATCGACGCCGTCGCGAGCGGGTCGCCGAGCCGGAAGGCAATCTCCGGGTACAGGACTCGCTCGTCGAGCTGCGTATGCGGCTCCACGATCGTCCGGAGGAAGACCAGGACGCGATCTCGGAGCTCCGACCGTTCCGGCCGCGACAGCTTCGGGAGCTCCCGTGCCGCGTCACAGAGGAGCACGACGTCGCGTTGCAGCGCCGTGTGGGCCTCGCGGAATTGCTCGGTGTCGACGCTCATGTCTTCACGAGCACACTCGCCGACGAAAGCGTGACGAGAATCCGGGCAAACGCTGATCGTGGGTCAGCGTTGATCCGGACCTCGCAGGCACCTTCTGCGGTGCGCACGCCAGAGCTCGTCGGCGCCCCACACGACGAGCGGGAAAGGCACAAGCAGCGCGAGCGCATCCCATGGAGGCAGTGCCATCCCCAGCGGAGCAGCGATCGGGGTCGCGACGACCACGGCGGCGAACACGAGCTCGAAGGCGATGCCCCAGAGCAAAAGCCGGTTCGTCGTGAAGCCGACCTCCCGCAGCGAACGGTGTTCCGTGCGGGCCGCCAGCGCGGTGCCGACCTGACAGGCGACGATGCCGAGGAACGTCATCGTCGTCGCCTGGAGGTAGGCGTCGTGCAGGACGGACCCCTCCCCTGTCGGGTCGCCGGGAGACCAGCCCGCGCGCACAAGGACGTAGAAGAAGCCGCCGAGCACGAGCGCAGCGGAGATGCCGCCGAGGAAGACCCACGCACGAATGAGCATCTGGCGGCGAATGACGCCCTCCTCGCGCGGACGGGGCGGCTGGTCCATGAGCCCCTGCTCGGCCGGCTCTCGCCCCAGGGCCAGCGCCGGCAGTGTCTCGGTGCCGAGGTCGACAGCGAGAATCTGGATCACCGTCAGCGGCAACGGGATCAACCCGCCCGAGAGAGCAAAGACGAGGAACGGGACCACCTCGGGTGTGGCGTGGGCGAAGATGTAGAAGACGAACTTGCGGATGTTGGCGTAGACCCGCCGGCCGCCCTCGACCGCGGCCACGATGCTCGCGAAGTTGTCGTCCGTCAGGACCATCGTCGCCGCTTCCCGCGCGACCTCCGTGCCGGAGATCCCCATCGCCACCCCGATGTCGGCCCGGCGTAGCGCAGGAGCGTCGTTGACGCCGTCCCCGGTCATCGCGACGACCTCGCCCTGAGCGCGGAGCGCGTCTGCGATCCTGAGCTTCGTCTCGGGCGACGATCGCGCGAAGACGAGCTGTCGACCCTCAGCGAGCAGGCGGTCGAGTGCATCGTCGGGCATCGCCTCGATGCGCTCGGCACCGAAGACATCCTCCTCGTCGACGTCGAGGCCCACCCGGCGGGCCACCTCGAGGGCGGTCAGCGCATGATCGCCGGTCACGACCATGACCCGAATCCCGGCGCGGTTGCAGCTCCGCACGGCGTCGGCGACCTCGGGTCGGGGCGGATCGAGGAGGCCGACGAGGCCGACGAGCTGGAGCCCGCGTTCGACATGCTCCCGCTCCTCAGGCACGCGGTCCATGGGTCGGCGTGCAAGAGCAAGAACGCGCAATCCTTCGGCCGCGAGCGCGTCTGCGCGAGCGAGCGCCTCGGCGCGAGCGGCAGGGGTCAGGTCACAGCGGGCCACGACCCGCTCGGGTGCGCCCTTCGTCGAGGCAACGAGCCCGCCCGCTTCGTCGACGGTCGTCATCAGCTTCTCCGTCGAGTCGAAGGCAAAGAGCGCTCGGCGGCGGCGCTCCCGCGAAGAGACGCGTACGTCGCGCCCGCGTGACTGCGCGTAGGCGAGCAGCGCAACCTCGGTGGGATCACCGGAGACTCGTCCACCTTCGGCGTCGATCTCGGCGGTGTTGCACGACGCAGCGACTTCCGCCAATGCGTTCTCGTCGCCCCACGTTTCGACGACACGCATTCGGTTGAGGGTCAACGTGCCTGTCTTGTCCGTGCAGATCACCGTCGTCGAGCCGAGCGTCTCGACCGCACTCAGTCGCTTCACGAGCGCACCGTCCTTCGCGAGGGCGCGGACACCGACGGCGAGGGCGAGCGTGATCGTCGGCAACAGGCCCTCCGGCACGTTGGCAACGAGAAGTCCGACGGCAAAGACGAGCGCGTCGGGGAAGGGAAGTCCGGCCAGGAGGCCCAGCGGCAGAAAGGCGAGACCCACGCCGATGGCCACCACCGCGATCAGCTTCGCCACGCTCCTCACCTGCCGCTCGAGCGGGCTCTCGTCCCGCCCAACTCGTTCCGAGAGGGCAGAGATGCGCCCGAGCTCGGTCTGCATGCCGGTCGCAAAGACGAGTGCGCGAGCCTGCCCGCCGGTGCAGTTCGTGCCGCTGAAGACGAGGTCCCGGGCCTCGATGAGGATCTCCGTCTCCGGGGCTCCTGCCTCGCGCGTCACGGGAACGGACTCGCCGGTGAGCGCTGAAGTGTCGACCTGGAGGCGGCCCTCGATCAGCCGCGCGTCAGCCGGGACGCGGTCGCCCTCCTCGAGCAGGATCACGTCGCCGGGCACCAGCAGCCGTGCATCGATCTGGCAGCGCCGGCCGTCGCGGAGAGCGGCAATCCGCTCAGGGAGAAAAGCCGCGAGCGCCTCGACGGCGCGCTCGGCCTGTCGCTCCTGCAACAACGCGAAGGTCGCGTTCAGAACGATGACCGCGACGATCGCACCGGCGAGCACGGTCGTACCGGCGAGCTGTGCGAGGAGCGATGCTCCCCAGAGGAGCAGCGCCAGCGGGTGGGCAAGCTGGGCGCCGACGTCGCGCCACCAGTGCCGGTGCCCACGGCGCGTGATCTCGTTCGTCCCGTAGTGGGTGAGCCGCCGTTCGACCTCGCGGCTCCGGAGCCCCTCGGGTCTCGAGCCCAGGTCGTGAAAGAGCGTCGCCTCCGACGCCAATGGATCCGGCGCCGCCGGTGCGACGGACGCCGCCGGCGCCTGGGTGCTCCTTCCATTCAGGATCACGCTCATGCGTCGAGCCTCAGCTGGAGCATGCGCGGGATCGTCATCGTCCGTTCGATCGCCGGGTATCGCGCCGGCGCCACTAGGGGTAGCCCGTCGCTCGTTCGTCATCGATGCCTCGCCGTCAGGATCACCGCGGACGGCGTCTCGGGAATCGGGGCCGGCCGCGAACCGATTGCGCGCAACTACCGATCGTCTTGGCGAGACCCGACCGGCGAATCCCGGCATCCGTGGGCGCCCTGACTGAGAGTCGGGTCCGACCCGGATGCGGCAGGGCGCCGCCTGGGTGAGGCTGCCGGCAGACAGAAAGGACGTTGCCCGACATGAGCCTCACCGCTTCTGCCCGTTCGCTGCCCGGAACGCTCCGGCAGGCAGTCCTGATCGACGGGCGCCACCGGCTGACCACCGACGAGCCCAGACGCCTCGGCGGCGAGGAGAGTGCTCCGGCGCCGCACGAGCTCTTGCCGGCTGCGCTCGCGGCCTGTATCTCGACGACGCTCGTCATGTACGGCCGGACGAAACACTGGGATCTCGGCGAGGTCACGGTGGACGTCACCTACGATCACGAGGCCGTTCCGAGGAGATTCGAGATCGACATCTGCCTGACCGGCGACCTCGACGAGCAGCAGCTGGGACGACTCGAGAAGGTCGCCGCGGCGTGCCCGATCCGCCGTTCGATCGAAACGGGATTCGAGTTCGCGGAGCGCTTCGAGTGCCGCCCCTCGGACGTACTCGTATCGACCTGACGGTCAGTCCGCGTGGATGTCTGCGATCTCCGCCTCGGTGAGGCTCACCAGATCCTTGGTCCTCATCCGTACCGACTGCTCGTGCGACCCGGCCTCCAGGACCACGGAGTCACGCTCCGCCACTCTGCTGTCGACGATCACGCGGTCGCCCGCAGGGCCGCCGAACGGTGGCACGGCGCCTAGCTCGAAGCTTGGGTACGCGCCTGCGAGCTCGGTCTCCGTGGCGAGGCGGCACGTCTTCTTGCCGCCCGCGACCAGGCCACGTGCCTTGTGCAGGTCGAGACGGTCCGAAGCCGAGACGACGGCACGCACGTAACCGGCGGCCGTGGCGAGGACGATCGTCTTCGCGACCTCGGCGGGCGGGATCCCGACTGCTTCGGCCTCGGCGGCCGCACGTTCCGTCCGCTCGTGCCGAATCAACTCGTGGTCGATCCCTTCGCCGGCGAGCAGTTGCTTGATCTCGAAAGCTGCTGAGTCTCGTTCCGATTGGGCGTGTGGCGGCCTGATGATTGCATCGGTGCCGGGATAGAAGATGCTTTCCTGCCCGTCCTCCCACCGAACTCGAAAGTGCTCGGCGCCGGCTCGCCGAGAACAGCGAGCACCTTCCCCGTCCGCCCCGGAACCCCGACTCGGTGAGCGGCGACCTCGACCACGTCACCGATCTGTGCGCGGTGCTGAAGAGACGTGTACGGCATGGCTCCTCCTTCTGATGGACGCACGGTCATGGTCGTCCTGCGACGGCCGGACGTCATCGGGACAAGTACTGATCTGCGCGGGGTTACTGATTGTGGTCGATCTGCACTGGGTGGCTCGGGCGTGCTCCGGTCTCGGCAGCACGCCGAGCGCCGTCGCCGCTTCGGCGAAGACGTCGCCGCCCGGCAGCGAGTAGGCCGCGTCGAAGTCGACCGCTCCGTTCAGCTCGATCACGGAGTAGGAGCCATCCGGGAGCGGCAGCAGGTCGACACCGACCAGATCGGCCTCGACCGTGGCGGCTGCGGCTACTGCGAGCGCACACGCCTCCAGGCTCGGATCGGCCGGCTGCCTGGTGCCACCAACGGAGATGTTGGTGCGCCACTCGCCCGGTGCAGCCAGGCGCTCGACAGAGCCGACCACGCGGTATCCGGCGACGATCAGTCGCAGGTCGCGACCGGCGGACGGAACAACCTCCTGGACGAGGACGCCGTGGCGGCGGAACCACCGGCGCCCGGCGAAGTCGGCGAGAGCTTGGCGCACGTCACTGTCCGTCAGGCAGAGGCGAACGTCCTTGCCCCAGCTCCCGAACCTCGGCTTCAGCACGATCGGCGGGCGCGGGACGGCTGAGCCGCTGCCCGCTCTCAGAAGCGTCGTCCGTGGGTGGGGGATTCCCGCGCGGTTGAGCGCGAGCGCCGTCCGCAGTTTGTCATGGGTGGCGAGCAACGTGCGGACGGGGTTCAGCACGCGAAGCTCGCCACGTTCCATCCAGAGCAGTTCCAGCAGGCCCGGCTCGATGCCGTCAAGCGTCGGCAAGACGTCGAGTCTCGCGAGCCCGACGTCGAAGTCGCCGAGGCGTGCGCGGGCGGCCGCCGGCTCGACGAGCTCACAGTCGATCCCGAGCGCCGGCCATGCCCCCATGAGGATCCGGTTCGTCTCGTTTGACCGAGTGCCGAGCAGTGCGACGCGTGGTGCCTTCACCGGTGCGGCCTCCCGCTGTTGGTCTTTTCATCTCCCGCAGCCGGCGCGGACGGCTCGGGGGAAGGCCGGAGACCGGTGCGGCGAAGTACCGAGTTGGCTGTTACGCCCCGGCTCACACGGCGGCGCTCAAGCGGCGCTGTCGAGGGCCCGGCCCGCGGTGCGTCCCGTCGCCCGCGCGATGTAGCTGCGGTACCAGGAGAAGCTCGACTTCGGGATCCGCTCGAGCGTCGGGAACTCGACGTAGACGATCCCGAACCGGCGCGCGTAGCCTTCCGTCCACTCGAAGTTGTCGAGCAGCGTCCAGGCGAAGTAGCCCTGGACCGGCACGTCCATGGCGATGGCACGCCGCACGGCCTCGACGTGCGCCTCGAGATAGGCCTGGCGCTCCGGGTCGTGCACGGACCCGTCGTGCCCCCGCGCATCCGCGTACGAGGCCCCGTTCTCGGCGATCAAGATCGCGGGCGGCGCGTAGTCGTCTCGCAGGCGTAGCAGCAAGTCGTAGAGCCCATCCGGCCGGACGACCCAGCCCAGATCGGTGTGTTGGCGGCCGTCCTGGTGCAGCACCCGCACCTTGCCGTCGCCGGTCCTCGACACGACGCGAGGCTGGTAGTAGTTGACGCCGAGGAAGTCGAGCGGAGCCGCCATCGCTGCGAGGTCGCCGTCGTGGACGAGTCGCGGGTCGAGCGGCAGCCGTGCGAGGGAGTCCGCTGGATACTCGCCGCGGAAAACCGGGTCGAGGAACCAGCGGTTCCGCTCGCCGTCGAGCTCGTGCGCGGCGTAGGCGTCGGCCGGCGCGTCGGTTGCGGGATAGATCGGCTCGAGATCGAGCGTGATCCCGACGTGCGCGCCCGGCGACTCGCGCCTGATCAGCTCGACGGCGAGGCCGTGCGAAAGCAGAACGTGGTGCGCCGCCGCGAGGGCGTCGGGCATCGACACGCGCCCCGGCGCGTGGACGCCCTGGCCGTAGCCGAGCCAAGAGATCACCCAGGGCTCGTTGTGAGTGATCCAGTTCTTGACGCGGTCACCGAGTCGCTGAGCGACGACCTCGGCGTACTCGCAGAAGGCCTCCACCGTCGCGCGATCCGGCCAGCCGCCGGCGTCCTCGAGTGCGACGGGCAGGTCCCAGTGGTAGAGGGTGACGAGCGGCTCGATGCCGGCGGCGAGCAGCGCGTCGACGAGCCGGTCGTAGAAGTCGAGTCCCCGTTCGTTGACGGGGCCGCACCCGTTCGGCAGTACGCGAGGCCACGCGACGGAGAGCCGAAACGCGTTCACGCCCAGCTCGCGGAGCAGCGCGATGTCCTCGGGATACCGGTGGTAGAAGTCGCAGGCCACCGCACCGCTCTCACCGTTCCGGACCTTGCCGGGGGTGGCGCAAAAGCGATCCCAGATGCTCTCCCCGCGACCGTCCTCGGAGACGGCGCCCTCGACCTGGTACGCGGCGGTCGCGGTGCCCCAGAGAAAGCCGGTGGAAAGTCATGCAGGGCCACGTGCGGAAGCGTCGGTAATCGAGGGGTCATTAAGGTCTCTTGATCGGATTAGCAGAGCGGTTATGGGTCCCCGCAGTTTGCGGGCGGAGAGCGACGGGGGAGATGCCGGCTCGAGGCGCTGTGCAGACACTGGATGCCGTCACGGGGGACCGGGGCGATGGGTGCTTCCGACCGGCGAGGTGAAGTCAAGGCGTGTCTACGCGTCCTTCGGGAAGCGAATCGAGACCTCGACGAGGAGGAGGCAATTCGGAATCATGGCAAACCGGAGAAAGCGACCCGGGTTGTCGGTCTCAGCCTGTTGCTGGTTCGGCCTCGCCGTGGTCGCGTTCGTGACGGCCGGTGGCGCCGGCGCCAAGCAGCAGGGGTGCTCCGCCCTCCCGCGCGGGCAGACGCTGTACACGACGGGCACCATGTGGGGCCCGTACAGCGATCTCAACCCCTTCAAGAACTGGGACTACGTCACCGGAACGGTCGGGCTCGTCTACGAGACGCCCGTTCCGTTACGACCCGCTCAAGGACAAGTTCATCCCGTGGCTGGCGACGAAGGGAACGCTGGACGAAGAAGAACGTCTATGTCGATGACGCGTTCGGCAAGGCGTCAAGTGGAGTGACGGCAAGCGCTTCACCGCCGCCGACGTCAAGTTCACGTATCGACAAGCTCAAGATCCAGACGCCACTCCGCAACACAGGCTGTGGACGACGGGCCTGAAGAACGTCGACGACGTCCGGGCAACAAGGTCGACGTTCACGTTCGCGGGCACGCCGAACTACCAGGAGTGGGACAACTACCTGTTCAACATTCCGATCGTGCCGCAGCACGTCTGGCGGGGCTACACGAGCAACCAGATCGTCAGCGGCAACACGAACGACGTCAAGAAGCTGATCGGTACCGGGCCCTACACCTACGACAGCGGTCTGAACTCCCAGGAGACGTTCACCTGGCAGCGGAGGAGCGGCTGGTGGGCGACGAAGGCGCTCGGAATGACCGTCAAGCCCGAGTACATCGTCGACATCTACAACGGCAGCAATGCCTCGTCGCTTGCGAACCTGCTGGCCGGCAACATCGACATCAGCAACAACTTCGTGCCGGGCATCAACAGGCAGGTCGGGGGCAAGATCGGCACGTACTTCCCAAGACGCCGTACATGCTGGCCGGGAACACGGCGTGGATGTTCCCCAACACGACGCGGAAGCCGCTGAACGACCGGGTGTTCCGTCGGGCGTTGGCGTCCTCGATCAACGTGAACCGGATCGTCGACGGCCGACTACGGCAACATCGTCACCAAGGCGAACCCGACCGGCCTGCTGCCGATCTGGAACAAGTACGTCGACAAGAACGTCGTCAAGCAGTACGGCTTCTCGTACAACATCACCAAGGCGAAGGCGACTGCTGGCCGGGGCCGGCTACAAGGACATCGAACGGTGACGGGTTCGTCGAGAACAAGGACGGCTCGAGGATCAACCTCAACATCATCGTCCCGAACGGCTGGTCGGACTGGATGACCGCGATCCAGATCATCTCCGACAGCGCCAAGGACGCCGGGATCCGGATCACGCCGGCGTATCCGGACTACAACACGCTGGTCGACGACCGCGGCCATGGCCGCTACGACCTGGTGATCGGCAACGACCGGCAGCTCAGCAACACGCCGTGGACGTACTACGACTACCTGTTCCGGCTGCCGATCCGCGAGAACCAGACGACCGTGAACTACGAGCGGTACACGAACCCGACCGCCTGGAAGCTGACGCAGCAGCTCGACAGGACGCCGACGAGCAATCAGGCGGCGATGAAGTCGATGATGTCGCAAGCTGCAGACGATCTTCCTCACGGACCTGCCGGTGATTCCGCTTTGGTACAACGGCGTCTGGGCGCAGTGGAACATCGACCCAGTGGACGAACTGGCCGTCGTCCAAGGGCACGAATGTCCAGAACTGCCCGCGTTCTGGCGCGAACTACTTCCAGATGACGCGGCATCAAGATGCTGTCCCAGCTCAAGGCGCGCTAGCGTGGACGTACGGGCCGAGCTGGTCGATCGTCGCCTCCTCCGGCCTCCGGGCCGGGGGCGGCGACGGCCGCAGTGAGCGGGTCGAGGTGCGCACGTGAGCGCTACTTCGCCCGGAAGCTCGTGACGTACCTCATCACGTTCTTTGTCGCCGTCAGCATCGACTGGGCGATCCCGCGCTTCATGCCCGGCGACCCGGTTCAGGGGCTGATCTCGCGCATGCATGCGCAGCCGGAGTCGGCCGAGGCGATCTCCGGCTACTACACGAAGGCATTCGGCCTCGACGTGCCCCTCTGGAAGCAGTACCTCAACTTCTGGGTCGCGCTCTTCCACGGCGATCTCGGCACCAGCATCTGGCAGTTCCCGCGCCCCGTCTCGAGCGTGATCCTGCATGCCGTCCCGTACACGCTGGCGCTGCTGATCCCCGCGATCGCACTCAGCTTCCTCGCCGGCAACAAGGTCGGCGCGCTGGCCGCTCGCCGGAAGGTGCTCGACAACACGGTCCTCCCGCTCGGCTACATGCTGACCGCGACGCCGTACATGTGGCTCGCGATCGTGCTCGCCTACGTGTTCGGCTCGGTGCTCGGCATCTTCCCGCTCTCAGGCGCCTACAGCTACGCGCTCCAGCCCGAGCTGTCGTGGGAATTCGTGTCCAGCTTCCTCTACCACTGGTTCCTGCCGTTCATGTCGCTCTTCCTCGTCGGCTTCGGCGGCTGGGCGATCGGGATGCGGAACATGATCATCTACGAGCTCGAGTCCGACTACTCGCACTATCTCGAGGACGCTCGGCGCGCCGCGCCGGCTGGTACGCACGCTACGCCTACCGCAACGCACTGCTGCCGCAGATCACCGGCCTCGCGCTCGCGCTCGGCGCGGTCGTGGCGCGGCGCGCTCGTCACCGAGGTCGTCTTCACCTACCCGGGCCTCGGCAGCATGATCTTGACCGCGATCCAGAACCGCGACTACTTCCTGCTGCAGGGCATCTTCCTGTTCATCATCGTCGGCGTCCTCGTCGCCAACTTCATCGTGGACGTCTCCTACGTGATGATCGATCCGAGGACACGACATCGGCATGCAGGGCGGGAAATGACCCGCGTCGGCCTCGATCTCAATGAGCCGTCGGCATCCGTGGCGGGCACGCCGCGCGGTCGAGCCGGCGCCCGCGGCGCCGAGGCGGTTCCGCAAGCCCGAGTTCCTCTACTTCGCGCTTCGCAACCGCAAGCTCGCGATCGGCCTCACCCTCGTCCTGCTGATGCTCTTGATCGCGATCGTCGGCCCGTGGCTCACCGACGAGACTCCGCTCGGCTTCGGCGCGATCCCGAACGATCCGCCGTCGAGTGAGCACTGGTTCGGCACGACGTCGTCGGGCCAGGACGTCTATGCCCAGTTCGTGTACGGGCTGCGGGCGAGCTTCGTCGTCGGCGTGCTCGGCGGCGGTATCGCAGCGCTGATCGGGATGATCGTCGGCTTCACCGCGGGCTACCGCGGCGGGATGGTCGACGAGATCCTGAACATGTTCACGAACGTCGTGCTCGTGATCCCCACGCTCGCCGTGCTGATCATCGTCGCCGCGTACTCGACGGTTCGAGGACTTCGTGACCGAGGCGCTCTTCATCGGCTTGACGTCGTGGCCCTGGGCGGCTCGCGCGGTGCGCGCGCAGACGTTCTCGCTCGTCTCGCGGGACTTCGTCGACATGGCGCGGCTGAGCGGGCAACGAGGTTCGCAGATCGTCTTCCGCGAGATCGCGCCGAACATGAGCTCCTACCTCGCTGATGATGTTCATCCTCCTCTTCGGAGGCGCGATCCTGATCGGCGCCACGCTCGACTTCATCGGGCTCGGCCCGTCGGACGCGATCTCGCTGGGACTGATGATGAACAACGCGGTTCTTTGGAGCGCGCTCCTGCTCGGAACCTGGTGGTGGTTCATCCCGCCGGGGCTCGGGATCATGGCGCTCGTCGGCGGTCTCTACGTGATGAACGTCGGCCTCGACGAGCTCTTCAACCCGCGGCTGCGGGAGCTCTGAGATGAGCCTCACGGTCGAGAACCTGAAGGTCTACTACCGGAGCCTGAAGGGCGACGTCCAGGCGCTCGAGGACGTGACGTTCTCGACTGCAGACGGGGAGATCATGGGCCTTGCCGGCGAGTCCGGCTGCGGCAAGTCGACGCTCGGCAAGAGCCTCGTCCGCCTCGACGGCCGGATGAAGTACATGGGGGGCCACGTCGAGCTCGACCACGTGGAGCTGCCGTTGTGGGACTCCGCTGCGATGAACCCCTTCCGCTTCAAGGAGGTCGCCGATCGTTCCGCAGTACGCGATGAGCGCGCTGAACCCGACCCGCAAGCTCGGCGTGATGGTGTCCGAGCTCCTCGAGTCCCGCGGCGTGCACGCGGAGGACAAGGTGGTGGAGTTGCGCCGGCGCCTCGAGCTCGTCGGGCTCTCCGCCGAGGTGCTCGAGCTCTACCCGATCGAGCTCTCCGGCGGCATGAAGCAGCGGGTCGTGATGGTGGTCTCGAGCCTGCTCGATCCGTCGCTGCTGATCGCCGACGAGATCACGTCCGCCCTGGACGTGTCGACCCAGAAGGCGGTGGCGAAAGCGCTCGTCGAGTTCCGCGACCGCGGTTTCGTCAAGAGCATGATCGTGATCACGCATGACCTCTCGGTGCTGTACCAGATCGCCGACACGATCCTCGTCATGTACGCAGGGCAGCTGGCCGAGAAGGGCCCCACCGAGACGATCATCGGCGCGGCGGCCCACCCCTACACGCAGCTGCTGATCTCGTCCCTGCCGGAGGTCGGCGTCACCTACGCGACCAACAAGCTGAGCGGGATCCCCGGCACGCCGCCGTCGCTGCTGACCCCGCCTGAAGGCTGCCGGTTCCGGGACCGCTGTCCGCTTGCGAACGCTCGTTGCCTGCAGACGCCTCGAACCGTCGAAGTCGAGCCCGGACACGTCGTCGCCTGCTGGGAGGCGTGACGCGATGCTGACGCTCGACCACGTCTCGAAGGTCTACAAGGTCGGGACGTTCGGCGGGAAGGAGCTCACCGCCGTCCGCGATGCAAGCTTCGAGGTGGCACCCGGAGAGGTCGTGTCCCTGATCGGCGAGAGCGGCAGCGGAAAGAGCACAATCGGCCGGATGATCCTCTGCCTCTCGTCCGTCACGACGGGCTCGATCACCTTCGACGGGATCGACGTCTCGAGCCTCCGGCGGTCGGCGCTGAAGAGCTACTACGGCCGCGTGCAGGGCGTCTTCCAGGACCCGTTCAGCTCGTACAACCCGATCTTCAAGATCGACCGGATCTTCACGATGGTCCGCGATGCGTTCTTCCCGGGCATCAGCCGCGGCGATTGGAACGAGCGATTGGCTTCGTCGCTCGACGCGGTGTCCCTGAACCCCGACGACGTTCTGCACAAGTACCCGCACCAGCTGAGCGGCGGCCAGCTCCAGCGTCTGCTCGTTGCGCGCGCACTGCTGCTCGACATCGAGTTCCTCGTCGCGGATGAGATCATCAGCATGCTCGACGCCTCGACGCGGATCGACGTCCTGAACTTGCTCGGTGACCTGAAGGAGCGCGGCCTCGGCATCCTCTTCATCACCCACGATCTCTCGCTCGGCAACTACATCAGCGATCGCACGGTGATCCTCCGGCACGGCAGCATCGTCGAGCTGGGGCCGACAGCGATGGTCTTCGGAGAGCCCGCCCACGCCTACACGAAGATGCTCCTGGCGTCGGTGCCGCAGATCCATCGCAAGTGGGACATGAACGGGGATGGAGAGCCCGACCTGGAGCGCCTCTCACTCGGCTCGGTCGGCGAGGCTGCCGAGCTCGTCGAGATCGGCGACCAGCACTACGTCGCGGTCGACGGCGGTCGATGAAGCTCCCGTGGGAGGATCGTCCTCCCGGTTCAAACGAGCTGCTTTGGCGATCGGCCCGCAATCCGATCGTCCCGCGCGATCTCCTTCCTCGTTCGAACAGCATCTTCAACTCGGCGGTCGTGCCGTTCGGAGATCGTTTCGCCGGAGTCTTCCGTGTCGACGACCGGCGGCGAACGATGAACCTCCACGCCGGCACGAGCGACGACGGCATCGTCTGGCGGATCGAAGAGGAGCCGATCAACTTCCTGCCTGCCGACGAGCGGGTGCCCGAGATCCAGGAGTCGTTCACGCACGCCTACGACCCGCGCGTGACGCCGCTCGACGGCCGTTTCTACGTCACGTGGTGCAACGGCTACCACGGGCCGACGATCGGCGTCGGCTGGACGGAGGACTTCGAACGCTTCCACCAGCTCGACAACGCGTTCCTGCCGTTCAACCGCAACGGTGTCCTCTTTCCGCGACGGATCGGCGGCAGCTACGCGATGCTGAGCCGTCCGAGCGACGACGGCCACACGCCGTTCGGCGACGTGTACTACTCGGAGAGCCCCGACCTCGTGCACTGGGGCCGCCACCGGCACGTGCTGGCTCCCGAGCCGTGGTCGTGGGAGTCGACCAAGGTCGGCGCCGGACCGACCCCGATCGAGACCGACGCCGGCTGGCTGCTCCTCTACCACGGAGTTCTGACGTCGTGCAACGGCTTCGTCTACTCGGTGGGCGCCGCCCTGCTCGACCTCGATCGGCCCTGGCGCGTCATCGGCCGCGGGCGCGACTACCTGCTCTCGCCGCGGGAGACCTACGAGCAGGTCGGGGATGTCCCGAACGTCGTGTTCCCCTGCGCAGCGCTCGTCGACCGCGAGGCCGACCGGCTGACGCTCTACTACGGCGCTGCCGACACAGTCGTCTGCCTCGCCTACGGGCACCTTTCGGAGCTTGTCGACTTCGCGGGCGGTGCGCCGAGCCCGCTCTGAGATCCGCTTACCGGCCGATCACGCGCGCGAGTCGTTCCTCAGCACTCGGGGTCGAGGCCACTCGCAGCCAGATGCGCCGAGATGCCGACGACGCCCGGCACCCGGGAGACGAGCCCGACGAGGAGCTCGGCGTCGGACTCACTGTCGACGCGTCCGGCCAGCGTCACCTCGCCGTCCTCGACGTCCACCTTCAGGGTGTCCGGCTCGAGCCACATCCTGCGGGCGATGACGTCGCCGCGGATATCGGCGGCAATCTCCTCGTCGCTCCGGATGAATGCCTTCACCAGGTCGGCGCGGGTGACGATCCCGACGAGCTTTCCGTCCTCGACGACGGGCAACCGGTTCATGCCTGACTCGACCATCAGCTTGGCGGCCGCCGCGACCGGGCGGTGCTTGCTGATCGTCAGCGCGGGCGAGGTCATCGCCTCTCCGACGAGTCGGGCGATGAGCTTCTGGCGGTCGCTTTCGTCGATCGGATCGACGAGCGACGCGAACGTGCCGCGCGAACGAGGCTTACCCTGCTCCTTGATCAGCAGGTCGGCCTCCGAGAACACGCCAAGAACGATGCCGTCGGCGCTCACCACCGGCAGCCCGGAAATCCGATGCTCTGCGAGCAGGCGGGCGGCCTCCTTGAGTGTCGCCCCCGGCAGGACTGCGACGACCTCGGTGGTCATGACGTCCTGAACTCTCATCGTTCCGTCCTCCTCCTTGAGGCTCCGGAGATCAGGCTCTCTGGTCGCCGGCGCATGTTGCCTTCGGCCTACTGATCGTCGCCGGAGAGGGCCGGTCAGGGCATCAGGTGATCCACTGATCCGGGTTGCGGCTGAGTTCTGACACCCGGCTACACGCGTGCGCAGCGCAGGAGCGACCGCACGCGCCGGCACCAACTTCGGTAGTTCGCCGCAGCGATCGACGGGTCTTCCCCGAGCACGGCGAGGCAGCCTGCGGGGAGATCACAGGCGACGAGTAAAGGAGGAGTCATGGCAGTGATGCGCACGGTCGGTCACGGGCGCACGCCTGCGCGCCATGCACGTGTCCGCGAGGAATCGGCCGAGTACGTCGTCGAGCTCGACGTTGCCGACTTCGTCGAGCCCGAGCTGACTGTCGAGGCTCTCGGACCCGTGATCACGGTCCGTGGCGAGCAACACGAGACGCCCGGCGACGTGGGGCGCGCGCTCCGACTGCGTGAGCGGCTGGAGGAGACATTCCGGCTTCCCGCCGATGCGACGGTCGACGATGTCAGCGCGTGCTATCGCCACGGCGTACTGGAGATCCATGCGCCGCGGAAACCGCTCGAGAGCAGAGACGTGCCGATCGAACGGCCGTCTTACTGGGAGATCCATCCCGAATCGACCCCCTACTGAGGCGGTGAGCTGACGGCGCCTGCGCCGAGCCCCACCCCCGGCTCGAAAGGAGACTGAGATGAAAAGAGTGATCATCATGGGAGCCGGAGGCCGGGACTTCCACAATTTCAACGTCGTGTACCGCGACGATCCGGAGACGGAGGTCATCGCCTTCACGGCGGCGCAGATCCCCGGCATCGACGACCGCGTCTACCCGCCGTCGCTCGCGGGCTCGCGCTACCCGGACGGAATCCCGATCCGGCCGGAGAGCGTGCTGTCGGAGCTGATCCGGGAGTTCGACGTCGACGAGGTCGTGCTGAGCTACTCGGATCTCAAGCACGAGGTCGTGATGCACAAGGCGTCGATCGTCCTCGCCGCCGGCGCGGACTTCAAGCTGCTCGGCCCGAACGCGACGATGCTTTCGTCGCGGAAGCCGGTCGTCGCCGTCACCGCGGTTCGCACGGGCTGCGGCAAGAGCCAGACGAGTCGCAAGGTGGGGCAGATCCTGCTGCACGCAGGGCTCAAGGTCGCGCTCGTCCGTCATCCGATGCCGTACGGCGATCTCGAGGCCATGCGCGTGCAGCGGTTCGCGACGCTCGCAGAGATCGATGACTCTCATCCGACCGTCGAGGAGCGCGAGGAATACGAGGAGCCCGTGCGGATGGGAATGGTCATGTACGCAGGCGTCGACTACGAGCAGATCCTGCGCCGGGCCGAACAGGAAGCCGACGTCGTCATCTGGGACGGCGGCAACAACGACTTTCCCTTCTACGCGCCCGATCTCCTGATCACGGTGGTCGACCCGCTGCGTCCGGGGCACGAGCTGCTGTACCACCCGGGCGAAGCGAATCTGCGGATGGCCGACGTCGTGGTCATCAACAAGGTCGACTCGGCCGAGGCGCACAACGTCGAGCAGGTGCTCGAGAGCATCGAGTCGGTGAATCCGATGGCGACGGTGATCTTCGCCGAGTCGCCGCCGATGCTCGACGTCGGCCCCGACATGGCTGGGTTGCTCGCACTCGTCGTCGAAGACGGCCCGACCTTGACGCACGGTGGGATGCCGTTCGGCGCCGGGCTCGTGGCAGCGCGCAGGGCGGGCGTGGCAAAGATCGTCGATCCGCGCCCGTTCGCCGTCGGCTCGATCAAGGAGACGCTGGAGCGGTGGCCGCAGCTCACGAACGTGTTGCCGGCGATGGGGTACGACGAACAGCAGTTGCGCGACCTCGAGGAGACCATCAACGCAACCGACTGCGATGTGGTCGTGACCGGAACGCCGATCGACCTCAGCAGGCTGATCACGTCGCAGCGTCCGATCCGGCGAGTCCGCTACCAGCTCGAGGAGGTCGGGCAGCCGACGCTCGCCGATGTCCTGCAGCCGATCGTGGTCGCGGCCGCACGGCCGGAGACCGTGATGACGGGGTGACCGACATGACGATCCAGACACCACCGAACGAGACACCACCGAGAGGGCCACCGACGCGGTTCGGTGGGCGGGCCGGACGGCTCCGCAACTTCACGCGGGTGTCCGACCTGACGCCTACGACCATGGCCGCGCTGCTCGATCTGGCCGACGCATTGAGAAAGGCGCCCGAGCGCTTTGGCGATGCGCTTCGTGGCGAGTCGATCGCCTGCATCTTCGAGAAGCCATCGGCCAGGATGCGGGTCTCCTTCGCGGCGGCAGCCGCACGGCTCGGGGCGACGCCGATCGCGCTCTCGCCGCAGGAGCTCCAGCTCGGACGCGGGGAATCGATCGCCGACACGGCGCAGTCGCTCTCGGCTTACGTCTCCGCGATCGTCGTCCGCACGTTTGCGCAGAAGACCGTTGACGAGCTTGCCTTCTGGGCGAGCGTGCCCGTGGTGAACGCGCTTTCGAACGAACACCATCCGTGCCAGTCCCTCGCGGACATGCTCACGATCAGAGACGCGTTCGGCGACCTCCGCGGCTGTCGCGTGGCTTTCCTCGGCGACGGTGGGAACCACGTCGCCCACTCACTCGTCGAGGCCGCTGCGCTCACCGGCTCAGATGTGTGGATCGCGTGCCCGCCGGAGCATGCACCGGCTCCAGCCGTGCTCGCCGGAGCCCGGAAGCTCGCAGAGCGTACGGGCGCCGAGCTGCACGTTGTGAGCGATCCGCGCGTGGCCGTGTCGGGAGCCGCTGCCGTTTACGCGGACGTGTGGTCCTCCTCGATGGGAGCGGAGCACGAGCATGACCGGCGCCGGCGGGCGCTCGCTCCGTATCAGGTGACGCGCGAGCTGATGCAACTGGCGGCAGCTGACGCGATCTTTCTGCATTGCCTGCCGGCGAAGCGCGGCCAGGAGGTCGCGGCCTGCGTGATCGACGGACCGCAATCGGCGGTCTGGGAGCAGTCGGCGAACCGGCTGCCAACCGAGCAGGCTCTGTTGCTCGCACTCCTGCGGGGCTTCGAGCCGGAGCGTGCGCTGTGAGTGGCCCCGTCTTCACCGACGTGCTCGTGGGCATCGACGGCTCCGGCGAAGCTCTCGAGGCTGCGCGCCAGGCTGCGCGCCTCGCAGGCCCCGAAGGCACTGTGAAGCTGCTGGCCGCGTGGGACCTCGCGGTGCCGCTTGCGCAGCCTTACGGATCGGCCGACATCGCGATCCAGGAGGAGCTGCCGCATACGCGCGCGTCGAGGTGGCTGCGTGAGGCCGAAGCGCATCTCTCCCCGAGCGCCAACGTCGAAGTCAAGGCGGCGCGTGGTCCTGCGTGGCAGGCGCTGATCTCGACGGCGCAGGCAGAGGAGTACGACCTGATCGCCGTCGGCTCGCACGGCGAAGGGCGCGCGATCGGAATCATCGGCGGCTCAACCACGACGGAGCTCGTCCACAAGTCGCCGTGCTCCCTCCTGGTAGCCCGTGCCGCCGGTGAAGACTTCCCGCAGAAGATCGTGGTCGGCATCGACGGATCGCAGGAGTCCGCGGCCGCATTCGCCGTCGCGTCGAAGCTCGCCACCCAGCTCGCGGCAACGTTGTGGCCGGTCATGGCTTGGGGTCGCACGCCGCCACCCGAGAAAAGCAGCGTCGCGCTGATCACCGAGCGCTACGAGGAGCTACCCGACACGCCGGTCCGCGCGTTGACCGCAGCGGCGGCCGACGCCGATCTGATCGTCGTCGGCAGTCGCGGCCTGCACGGATTGAAGTCCCTCGGCTCCGTCTCGGAGCGGGTCGCCCACGAGGCACGCTGCTCGACGTTGATCGTCCATGCGCCGCGACAGGGCGTCCCGGGCGAAGCCGACCGCTGAGCTTCGCGCGGGCCGCTCAGGAGGCGCTTTGGCCCGGGACAGAACGGTCGCGTGCGACGAAGCCGGCGTCGATGCGCAGGACGGCGGCGAGCGCATCCTCGGCCGGCAGAGCCGGGTTGAAGAGCGGGCTGATCGTCGCGTCTGCGATCAGGCGCGTGCAGGCGACCGCGCACGCCGGGTCAAGGTCGAGCTTCCGGTCGTCCAGATGCTCGGCGAGGAGTGCGAGCTCATCCGCACACGCTGCGACTCGGTCGCGTTCCGCGTAGGTCGGGTCCTCGAGCAGCAGGCGAATCGCCCGTGCGAGGTGCCGTCGGCTCTGCTTGCTGGCGGCCTTCTCGGCCTCCAGGCGGACCTCCGGGATCGTGTAGGCGTCCCTCTCGGCCTTCAGGTAGTCGAGGAGGCTCCACCTCCGGACCATCGCCCGCATCGTCAGGAAGGTCATCAGGCACCCGCCCGCGAGGAGAGCGAGGCTGATCGAGGGGGCGAAGCGGCTCGCCGCGATCGCGGCACCGAGGGCCGCCGCGGCGAGGATCGTGTCGCCCCATTCTTCCGAGCGGAGCTCGTGGAGCCTCTTGGCGGCGTCCTCTACGGCTCTTGCATGCATCGACTAGAGCTTCCGGGTGGCGGGCTCTGATCGCATCCGGTCCCGGCCGCGCGCTCATCCGGTGAAGCCCCGACGCGGACATGTGGCTTTTCCACATGCGACTCCGTGCGCGCGCCGATGAGTCCCCGGTGCGCCGGCTCCATTCTTCAGGCATGAAGGTCGAGCAGATCATGCAGCGCGATGTGATCACGGTCACGCCGAGCACATCCCTGAAGACGGTCGCCAGGCTGCTCGTCGACCGCGGGGTCTCCGGCTGCCCGGTGGTCGATGACGCCGGTGTGGTGATCGGCGTCATCTCCGAATGCGACATCGTGGTCAAGGAGCAGGGCGTGACTCCCACACGAGCGCACCGGCTGAGCTGGCTCTTCCGCGCGGACAAGCGCGGGTCGGCCAGAGGTGGGGCGCGGGTGACGGGCGACGTGATGTCGACGCCGGCTCTGACCGTCGATCCGCGGCGCTCGGTCGCCGACGCCGCCAGGCTGCTGACCGAGCACGGCGTCAAGCGCCTGCCGGTCGTCTCGGGTGGCAAGCTCGTCGGCATCGTCACCCGGTCCGATCTCGTTCGCGCCTTCACGCGTAGCGACCCGGAGCTCCTGCGGGAGATCCGAGAAGACGTGCTCCTGGGCTCGCTGTGGATCGACCCGACACGCGTCCTGATCACCGTCACGAACGGCGAGGTGACGCTCGAGGGCCGTCTCGAGACACGCACGCAGGCGGAGATTCTCACGTCGTCGGCCGCCCGGGTGCCCGGCGTCGTCTCGGTGGACGACTCGCGCCTGGCATGGGTCGTCGACGATCTTGCGAACCGGTCCCCCGAGCCCTCGCTCTACTGGCCCGCCGGCTGATCGTCTCTCCCGATCCGTAGTTCCCCACCGACGAGTCGGCGTTCGTCCGGATCGGCCGGCGGCGTCGACGGGAGAGGCCAGCCTGCACCTCTGAAGGGAGAGCGAGATGACAACGACCAACGCACAGGCGCGCGAGCGGGCGGCCACGACGCGGCTGCAGGTCGTCGAGGTCGGCGAGCGGTCGCTCGCGTCCTACTTCAACGTCGTTCCGATCCACATCCTCGAGGCGCTTGACCGGGCCGCCGAGTCACTCCGCGGCGCGCGGATCCTGCACCTCAACGCCACGCCGTACGGCGGCGGCGTCTCGGAGATCCTTCGCTCGGGCGTGCCGCTGCTCAGCGATCTCGGCCTGGTCGCCGACTGGCAGGTGATCCGCGGCGACGAGCCGTTCTTCCAGGTCACCAAGGCGATCCACAACGGCCTGCAGGGCGCCCACGGCGAGCTGTCCGATCCCGAGACGCGAGGCTCTACCTGGCCAACGCCGCGCGAACGCCGACGCTCTTCGCCGAGGACTACGACTTCGTCTTCGTGCACGACCCGCAGCCCGCCGCGTGCTGCCGCTGCGCGGCAAGGGTAGCGCCCGGTGGATCTGGCGCTGCCACATCGACACGTCGCACGCCGAATCCCGCGGTCTGGGCGTTCCTCAGGCGGTTTCTCGGCGAGTACGACGCCGCCGATCTTCACGCTGGCGGAGTTCGTCCCCCCGGACGTGCCCGTCGCACGCGTGGCGATCATCCCGCCGGCGATCGACCCGCTGAGCCCCAAGAACCTGCCAGCTGCCGCCGATCACGGCGCGACAGGTCCTCGAGTGGATCGGCGTCCGCACCGACGCCCGCTCGTCACGCAGGTCTCCCGCTTCGACCGCTGGAAGGATCCGCTCGGCGTCGTCGAGGCGTACCGCGCGTGCGCCCGCCAGGAGTCCCGGACCTCCAGCTCGCGCTCGTCGGCTCGCTGGCGCTCGACGATCCCGAGGGCTGGGACGTCTACCGCGCGATCCGCGGCGAGACCGCGGACGACCAGCCGCATCCACGTCTTCACCAACCTCGTCGGCGTCGGCAACATCGAGGTCAACGCGTTCCAGCGGCTCTCCAACGTCGTGATCCAGAAGTCGATCCGCGAGGGCTTCGGGCTCGTGGTCTCCGAGGCGCTGTGGAAGGGCACGCCGGTCGTCGCCGGGCGCGCGGGCGGCATCCCGCTGCAGATGGCCGACGGCGTCGGCGGCATCCTGGTCGACTCCGTCGAGGAGTGCGCCGCGGCGATCTCGAGTTGGTGCTCGACGCGGCGCGCGCGGAAGAGTTGGGACGCAGCGGCCACGAACGAGTCCACCAGCACTTCCTGCTGCCGCGGCTGCTTCTGAACGAGCTTCTCTTGCTGAACGAGCTCGCGGGCAACCCGGCGGCCGCCGTCGAGCTGGACCCGGTCTGCGGTTTGGTGGTCGAGCCCGGGGCGGGTCTTCCGTCGGTCGAGCAGCGCGGCATCCGCCACGTCTTCTGCTCGAACGACTGCCGGCGCCGGTTCCTGACCCGTGATCTGGAGGCCCCAATCGAGGGCTGAACGCATCACCGACCGACACCCCAATCCAAGGAGGAGATCCGGGGCTTCCCCGATGCCGCGTCCTCTCGGGTGGGGAGAAAACGCGGCGAAAGGAGGTGTGAGATGTCGACTCTTTCGCATCAGCCGTCGGAGGTCGCCCGGGAGGGCCGGAGTTGGTCGGTGCAACTCCTGGTCCGCGAGATGTGGGCTTCCCTGGCGATCATCGTCATGTGGCTTTCGGTGCTGCTGGATGCCGTCTTCGGTCCGAACATCGAGACGTCAAGTGCCGGCGGAGACCACTCGGTTGTTCCGTCAGCAGTTGTGCTGGCACTGTTCGCGTTCCTCGCCACCTGGGTCGTCGCAAAGTACGGCTTCCGGGACGAGCGGAACAGGTGACGGAGGCCTGAGCCGGGCAACGGTCGCCGGCTAGACGTCCATTGCCGGCGGCCGCGTTTCCGCGCAGGACAGGTGCCCCGACCCGAGGGCGCCAACGAGGATCCGCTACGCCATGATGCTGCACGAGATGGACGAGGTGCGCACGCATCACGACGATTCATCGCCCGCGCCGGGCATTCCCGAACCGTGGCGCCGTGACGCAGGCGATGTCGTGGACGAGCTGGGCGGGGACGTCCGTCGCGGATTGAGCTCGGACGAGGCGGCTGCGCGCCTGGCGCAGTTCGGGCCGAATCAGCTGGAGGCCGGCGCAGTGGTGCCGGCGTGGCGGAAGTTTCTCGGCCAGTTCGCCAATCCGCTGATCTACCTGTTGATCGGCGCCGTCGTCGTGTCGCTCGTGGCCTGGGCGATCGAGCGGAGCGAACCGGCTCCGTTCGACGCCATTGTCATCACGGCGATCGTCGTCCTCAACGCGGTGCTCGGCTACGTCCAGGAGGCGCGCGCGGAGCAGGCGGTCGCCGCCCTGCAGCGGATGGCGGCGCCGACGGCGGGGGTCCTCCGAAACGAGCGGGAGGAGCGCGTCGCTGCCACCGACATCGTGCCGGGCGATGTCCTGCTGCTGGCGGAGGGCGACGCGGTGAGCGCTGACGCACGCCTTGTGGAGGCGGCTTCACTCACGGTCGCCGAGGCGTCGCTTACCGGAGAGAGCGAGGCCGTGCTGAAGGAGTTCGCGCGGCTTGACGAGCCGGCTGGCCTCGGCGACCGCGTCAACATGGTGTTCGCGGGGACCGCCGTTACGCGTGGGCGCGGCCGAGCGGTCGTGACCGCGACCGGCATGGCGACCGAGATGGGCAACGTCGCCCGCCTCCTCGGCCGCACAGAAGAGCAGCGTACCCCGCTCCAGCGCCAGATCGATGCGATCGGCCGCACGCTCGGCCTCGCCGTCGTCGCGATCTCCATCGTCGTCGTGACTGCGATCTTCGTCACTTCCGAGATCGCGAGCACGACCGAGCTCGTCGGGGTGCTGCTGGTCGGGGTGTCGCTCGCAGTGGCGGCCGTGCCAGAAGGGCTGCCGGCAATCCTCTCCGTCGTCCTTGCGCTCGGCGTACAGCGGATGGCGCGGCGGCGGGCGATCGTCAGAAGGCTGTCCTCGGTAGAGACGCTGGGCTCGGCTTCGGTCATCTGCTCGGACAAGACCGGGACGCTGACGAAGAACGAGATGACGATCGAGAAGATCGTCACCGGCTCCGGTGAGGTGGATGTCGGCGGCAGCGGTTACCGACCCGAGGGCGACCTCCGCGTCGACGGCCGCCACCTCGACGATCCGGTTCTGCTCGACGAGGTGCGCGCCGTACTCGCCGGCGGCAGCCTTTCCAACGACGCCGTCCTGCGTGAGGACGCCGGCGAGTGGACGATCCAGGGGGATCCAACAGAGGCCGCATTTCTCGTCGCCGAGGCGAAGGTCGAGGGGCTCCACGAAGCCGGCGAGTCGCGGTTCGAGCGCGTCGGCGAGGTGCCGTTCACCTCCGAGCGGAAGCTGATGAGCACGCTCCAGGCTGACGCTACCGCGGGCGGCGTGGCCGTGGTCACGAAAGGCGCCCCCGACGTGCTGCTCACGCGCTGCACGGCCGAGCGCGTGGCAGGAGCAGTGCGTCCGCTCACCGATGCCCGCCGCAGCGACGTCCTCGCAACCGTCGACCGGCTCGCCGACCTCGCGCTGCGGACCCTGGCCGTCGCTTATCGGCCACTGACGGAGCGGCCTCCGACAGACGAGCTCCTCGAGCAGGACCTCGTCTACCTCGGTCTCGTCGGGATCATCGACCCGCCTCGACCGGAGGCGCGCGTCTCGATCGCCGCGGCCGCCGCGGCGGGAATCCGGACGATCATGATCACCGGTGACCATCCGCGCACCGCAGTACGCATCGCGACCGACCTTGGCATCCCCGGCGCCGGCTCCGACGCGCTGACCGGCGCGCAGATCGACAGGCTCGACGACGAGCAGCTCACGGCCGCGGTGCGGGAGGTGTCGGTCTTCGCGCGGGTCGCGCCGGAGCACAAGCTGCGCATCGTCGACGCGCTCCAGGTCGACCGCCATATCGTCGCGATGACCGGGGACGGTGTGAACGACGCGCCCGCGCTGAAGTCGGCCGACATCGGGGTTGCCATGGGCATCACCGGAACCGACGTGACGAAAGAGGCCGCCGACATGATCCTCGCCGACGACAACTTCGCCACCATCGTCACCGCGGTCCGCGAGGGCCGGGCGATCTTCGCCAACATCCGCAAGTTCCTGCGCTTCCTGCTCTCTTCGAACATCGGCGAGGTGCTGACGATGTTCTTCGGCGTTGTGCTGGCGCGGGTGATCGGCCTCGAAGGCGCGGGTGAGAGTGTGGCGGTCCCGCTTCTCGCCACGCAGATCCTCTGGATCAATCTCCTCACCGACAGCGCACCGGCACTCGCGCTCGGCATGGACCCGCCGCCCGACGATGTCATGGGTCATCCGCCACGGCAGCTCACCGACTCCGTGATTGACGCCGAGATGTGGGTGGGTATCGCCTGGATCGGCGCTGTCATGGCGGCGGCGACGCTGCTTGCGCTCGACCTCGGTCTTGCGGGCGGGCTCGTCGGAGGCTCCGGAGACATCGTGCACGGCCGGACGATGGCGTTTACCACGCTCGTGCTCGCGCAGCTCTTCAACTGCTTCAATGCGCGCTCCGACCGAACCAGCGCGTTCCGCCAGCTCTTCACCAACCCGCTCCTGTGGGGAGCGATCGCGCTCTCGGCCGCGCTGCAACTTGCGGTTGTGCAGCTGGGGTTCCTGAACCACGCGTTCGATACGACGCCGCTGACACTCGCCGACTGGTCGATCTGCGTCGGACTGGCGAGCGTCGTGCTCGTCGCCGGCGAGGCCAAGAAGCTCCTGCAGCGGCTGTTGCGACGCTAGCGGCTCGCAACCGATGTGCCGGACGAGGGCGGCGAAGACGATGCTGCACAGGAGGCTCTAGCTCCGGAGATACAGTGGCCTTGATGGCCGTGTTCGATCGAGTGGTCGTGGGCGTCGACGGCACCGAGTGGGGCGTCGAAGCGCTCCGCCAGACGCTCGCTCTCGCACCGGCCGAGCGCTCGGTCGTCCAGGCCGTCACCGCCCTCGATACGAGCCCCGCGGCCCGCGTCGGCTTCGACGCCGGTCGCTGGGTGGACATCCTCACCGAGGAAGCAGAGGCGGCACGAGAGACAGCGGCGGCGTTGCTCGACGGCCGGTCCGATTCAACGACGCGTGTCATCAGGGGCGCGCCCGTGCCCGTGTTACGCCGGGTGCGCGACGAAGCCGACGCGACACTGCTTACGCTCGGAGGCAGGCACAGCAGCCGCTTTCTCGGGATCTTGCTGGGAGACACCGCAACCGAGCTCCTGCACGACGGCGCCTGCTCGGTGCTCATTGCCCGTCCAAAGCCGGACCGGATATGGGAGCCCCGTACCGTCGTCGTCGGTCTCGACGGCTCCGCCACCGCGCTCGCTGCGCTCTCGATCACGGACGAGCTCGCGGCGCGGCTCGGTGCAGCCGTGGAGATCGTCTCCGCGGCAGGCGGCCAGTCCGTCCGGCCGGAGGAAGCCGCCTGGGCCGAAAGGGTCGACAGCTGGGATACGGCGCATCCGGTGGCGGCGCTCGTCGCGCGCTCGCGAGAAGCCGACCTCGTTGTCGTCGGTTCGCGTGGGCTGCACGGCCCTCGCGCGCTCGGGAGCGTCAGCGAGCGCGTCGCGCATCGGGCGCAATGCTCGGTCCTCGTCGTGCACGATGCGCCGCCCGCGCGCGACGCCTGACGTCACGCCTCGGTCTTGCGGCGCGGTGCCGCGCGGACGTGCATCCGCTCGCCGCGCGCTTCCGTGAACGCTCAGGATCTCGACCGGCTGGTCACCCGCCGGGCCGAACCAGTGCGGCAGTCGCGTGTCGAACTCGGCGACCTCGCCGGCGCCCATCGTGATGTCGTGCTCGCCGAGGATCAGTCGCATCTGTCCGGACAGCACGTACAGCCACTCGTAGCCCTCGTGCGTCCGAAGCTCGCCGGTTGCGCTCGGGCGGGATGACGACCTTCCACACCTGCAGGCCGCTCGACTGCTGTGTGAGCGGAAAGACCATGCGGCCGTTGCGGACGCGCGGCTTGAGCCGGATTCGCGGATCGCCGACCTCGGGCGCGCCGACGAGCTCGTCGAGCGGCACCTGGTGGGCCTCGGCCAGCGGTAGGAGCAGCTCGAGGCTGGGCTTCCGCTGGCCGCTCTCCAGCCGGGACAGCGTGCTCTTGGAGATCCCGGTCGTCGCGGCAAGCGCCGTCAGAGGTGACGCCGCGCCGCACGCGCAGCCGTTTCAAGCGGGGGCCGACTTCGGCCAGGACGTCTCGGGATCGCCGACGGTCTCCACGCGATCACGCTAGCTGCCGATTCCCGGAATCGGCAACGAAACTTGCGGGCGCCGCCGCGCTCGTGCACGGTCGGGCGCATGAAGTCCGAGACCTATGACGTAGTGGTGATCGGCGGCGGCGCAGCCGGCCTCAGCGCAGCGCTCGTGCTCGGCCGGGCGAGGCGCAGAGTCGCGGTCATCGACGCCGGTGCGCCGCGAAACGCCCCCGCGGCGCACATGCAGGGCTTCCTGTCTCGCGACGGGATGCGCCCCGCCGACCTGCCTGGCGGCCGCGCGAACAGAAGTGCTCGGCTACGGCGTCGAGCTCGATCGACGACCAGGTCGCCGAGATCGAGCGAGGGGCTTCACGCTCCGGCTCGCCGGAGGGACGACTCGTGACCGCACGACGGCTACTCCTCGCGACAGGCGCCGTCGACGAGCTGCCCGACATCCCCGGCGCCCGCGAGCGCTGGGGTCGAGACTTCCTCCACTGCCCGTACTGCCACGGCTGGGAGGTTCGCGATCAGCCGATCGGCGTGCTCGGGACCGGTCCCGGCTCCGTCGACCACGCACAGCTGCTCCGGCAGTGGTCGGACGACGTCGTCTTCTTCGCGCACACTTACGCGCTCGTCGCCGGTGAGCGGGCGGCGCTGGACGCACGAGGCATCGCCAGTCGTCGACGGGATCGTCGAGCGGCTCTCGGTCGTCGACGATCGCCTGGACGCTGTGCAGCTCGCCGACGGTCGCGCGATTTCCCGCGCCGCGCTCTTCATCCGGCCGGCGCTCCACGCCCGCGCGGACGGCCTGGTCGAGTCGCTGGGCTGCGAGGTCGACGAGGGAGGATTCGTCCGGGTCGACGCAACCGGCCAGACGAGCGTGCCCGGCGTCTGGGCGGCCGGCAACGTCTGCAACCCACGCGCACAGGTGATCACCGCCGCGGGCGAAGGATCCGCCGCCGCCATCGCGATCAACACCGACCTCGTCGAGGAGGACGTCGCCTCGACGCAATCGACACGACTCTACGAACCGAAAGGACTCCCCATGACCGACACCACTGAGAACCCACCGGCACGGGTCTCGCCGCCCAGCAAGCACCAGCTCGCCGTGATGATCTGGTTGTGCGTCTTCCCGACGCTGACGGCCATCAACCTGGCCTTCGCGCGATTGGCTCCGACCGATGTCGCCGGTGCTCCGCACCTTCGTCCTCGCAACGATCGCGGTGCCGATCGTGATCTACGGACTGATGCCGTACCTCCACCGGCTCCGCGTGAGGCTCCTGACGATGGCCGCGTGACGAAGAACGCGCGCGACTAGGGCAACGCCGTTCGTCGACTGTGTAGGGTCGCGGTTGCGGCGCCGACCCTCACGGTCTTGTTGAGGGGATTCCCTTCGCCGAGCGGCGAAAGGTACGAGAGCCCAGTCAATGGAGGAGGACACCATGAGTCGGTTTCCTTGGCATCCGAAGTCGCGATACGCCTTGGTCTCAACACGTCTGGTGATGACGGTCGTAACCACGCTTGCGCTGGCGGTTCTGGCAGCGGCGGGTATAGCCGCAACGAACGGAACGCGGAGCGCCACTGCGCCCGGCCCCAACGGCTGTCCGACCAACAAGAGCGCGAAGACCGCCCCGATCGCCGACCTCGCACCGCCCGCGCGCCTTCAGATCGTCGCGTTCGACGTGCTGTCCGGACCGATCAACGAGCAGACCGACAGCTTCACGATGAAGGTACGCATCGGGAGCACCTGCAGCGTCAACATCAAAGGTGCGAGCGTCTACGTGACCGCTGTGCCGTATAACCAGTTCAGCATCCCGGCGGAAGAGCTCACCGGGGACGACGGCACCACGACCCTGGTCTTTCGCCGCGATGCGAACTTCCCGGCGAGCAGCAAGCAGCAGCAGCTCACGCTCTTCATCCGCGCAACGAAGCCGGGCGAGGACCCTCTCGCCGGCGTCTCGACACGGCGGCTCGTCGCGGTCGACTTCTCCAGCTAAAGCTCGTCTCGTGCCTACGGCCGCGCCACGAACCGCTTGTGGCGACGGCCGTACGCACCGAGCTCCTCGGGGACGACTGCCTTCCACGCGGCGACCACGAGCAGACGGTGTCCTCTCGGATGGTTGAGGCGGCGGGGCTGCGATTCGAACCAAGGAGACGCTTGCACACGCAGTTGCGTGGCGCGGCGTCAGCGCTCGCAGTGCCCCGCGCTTTCAGCGACCATACCCGATTGTCGCCACCTTCGAGGAATGAGAGCCGAGCATGAGCGAGGAAGCGCGTATCCCTCAATCAGGAACTGGACTGGACGCTGGCAAAACACCAGTTGAGAAACTCGAATCCCTTGGGGTTCGAGGAATCCTTCGGCAACTTGCCCGCGATGGCCAGATCGTCGACGTACGCTGCGAGATGCCCCAGTGCTACTGCTTCCGGGGACGTAGGTACTTCGAGCCGAGATCGCCGCGTTGTTCCGATTGGGAGCCGACGGCCGACCACTATCCGAGACTAAAGACACACGGCGGTCACCTCACGCCCGAAAACGTCCGGCTGGCGCATCGGCTCTGTAACCGTCGTGATTACGGATGGCGGATGAAGATCAACGCGATGCTCGCGAAACGGATGCCGCTGGAGGCGATCGCCGACACGCTGAACGTGGAGAATGTTCCAACGATTCACGGCACGAACAAATGGACAGCCGCATCTGTTCGGAAGGCATTCATTTCCTAGAGGCGCCTCCGACGGGCAACGTGCCTATTTGGTGACCGGCTCGTTGCGCTCCTGAAGTGCATCTCTGACCGCGGAGGCGCGCACGGCGGGACTCTCAACGGCTGTTTCGACCGTCTTGGCGAGCCGGCGACGATGCGGGTGTCGGCGGACCGTACGCAGTCCAGGCGCTCATCCGGTCTCCGAGCCGTTCAGTCGCAGCCGCTCGACGAGCCAGTCGGCGAATCGCGGTGACAGCAACTCGGCGAGCAGTAGCCCGGCCGCGCGCCTAGGGACGATCACGTCGCCGCTGCCACGGCGGATCGCGTTGACGATCACCTCGGCGATCGTCTCGGGAGGCAGCTTCGACGAGATCCGGGGGACGGCGAGGTTCGCGGTCATGGCCGTGTCCACCCGGCCCGAGAAGACTGAGGTGACGCCGATTCCGTGCTGTCGCAGCTCCTGCCGCAGCACCTGGCCGAAGCCGGCCAGCGCGAACTTCGCGATCGCGTACGGCCCGTCGCCCGGTAGCGCCTTGCGTCCATCGATCGAGTTGACGAGGACAAGATGGCCACCGCCGCGCTCGACCATCGACGGCAACGCGGCGAGGATCGCAGATGCCGCGCCGTAGAAATTCACCGCCATCGAGTCCTCGATCTCTGTCACGGTCAGCTCGAGTACCGGTCGGCGAAGATACGCGCCCGCGTTCGCGACGAGAATGTCGATCCCGCCCCAGTGCGAGCGCACATCTCCGACGACGCCCTCGATCTGGGTGCGCTCGGTTACGTCAGCCGCCAGCGCGATCGCGTCTCCTCCGCCGGCACGGATCTTCTCGGCAACCGTCTCGAGCTCCTCGGCGGTGCGGGACGTGAGCGCAACCTTGGCCCCAGCGCTCGCGAGTGCCGTCGCTGTGGCGCAGCCGATCCCCCGTGAGGCGCCGGTCACCAGCGCGACCGAGCCGTCGATTCGCATCTAGATCATCGGTACCTGCCGCCGGATCTTCGGCTCGATCCGGGCCAGGATCTCCGGCAGGCTCTCCCCGGTCGCCGTGATGCCGTGGTTGTGCAGGCCGATAACGGCGTGGGTCGGGTCGGGCTGGCGGGCGAGTGCGTCAGAGACGTTGACCGCCAGCTCCTCGCTGCCACAGGGGTAGTTGAACTGGGTGCTCGGGATGCCGTCGATCCACGCATGGACGTGCAGGATCGCGCCGACGCTTGGATGAGCTTGGTAGATCATCCAGTGCTCGATCGCGTCCACAGAGACCCGACGCGGCTCGATCGCGGGCGGCACGCTCAACACGATCACGCCGCGCTCACTGTCGTAGCTGCTGACGAGCAGGATGTCGCGTCCGGGGACTTCGAGGCGGGACTTGTCGACACCGCTAGCGCTCATCCAGAAGCGCCGCTCGTCTTTTCGTGCGGAGAGATTCCCGTAGGACAGGCCGCCGATGCCGTAGAGCCGCTTTACGTGGCGCAGGTCTTTTTCGTCGAGCAAGTCCTCGATTGGAAACGGCGCCGGAAGGAGCCCGAGTCGATCGATCGCCGCTCCCGCGTCGCGGATCTGCTCGGTCAACTCATCGCCGTCCCACAGCTCCGGCTCGAGATCGGAGCGAAACTCGTTGTCGATCACGAGCCGCGCTCCTGCGATCGGCAGCAGACGCTCGACCACCGCGTCGCCCAGCATCGAGAAGGCCGACGCCGAGACGCAGTAGACGCCGCGCTCCATCGTTGTGAACCAGACGCCCTGCCTGGTGCGGCAGAGGACGATGTTCGAGAGCGAGCGTACGAGCAGCGGGTAGCTCGAGGCGAGCACCTCGTCCGCTGCGAGAGACGCCTCGTACAGCGCGGCGACGAAGGTGCCGCGGGCGTGACGGTGGAATGGTTTCGGCTTCTCGGGATCGATCAGGTTGAGGACGAGCCGCGCGCCCTCGGGCTCGGTCGTCGCCCAGCCGGATCGCCGGAGTGCGGATTCGAGCTCCTGCACGAGCCCGCCCATCGCTGGAGACGGCTCCCGGCCGACCACGATCGCGTATCCCTGGGACACCTCACGCGAGCCTGCATCGGCACCCGTCCTACGGTCATCAGGCCAGCCCCCGGCGTTGCCTGCGGCAATGTACGGAACAAGCCCTGGGGCAAAGTACGGAGTGACCGCGCGTGGAGGCGCGTGCCCGGGCTTATGTTCGCTCCGGGTTCCTCGGTGCCGTAGTTCTGAACCTGCGTGGCGGCTCCATCGCGGGCTTCCGTGAAGAGCCAAAGAGGCGGCGGGGCTGGGATTCGAACCCAGGAGACGCTTGCACGCCCAACGGTTTTCAAGACTCTCGCGAGGGTCTCGATTTGCAGGAGTTTTGCTTCCCGTTCGCCGGTCCATTCGCCAGGAGCGGCGCGCGGACCGTCGCAGACGCTGTTTCGAGCGCCTCGGGATCTTGACGAGGCACGATGCCTGCCGAGGTCGCCGCAGCCATCGCCGAATGCCCTGCGGTCATCGCTTGCTCGTCCTGGGCCAGTGTGCGCGAAATGTCCCCGACGGGAGCAAGCTCGGAAGTTGTCGAGTCGTTCGTGGGAGTGACGGTGTGTCGATGAAGCGCTCGCGGAAACGACGCTCGATCATGGCGATCGCATCGAGGAGCGGTAGGAGCTGGGCGCTTCGGCTGGTCGGGCATCTCGGATCAGGACGACAAGCGTCATCCGGAACAACCTGCGAGTGGGGTGCGCCCGCTTGCGCAGGTGGCGTTACGGCCCCGCGGCCGAGGTCGTGCTTCTTCAGACGAACGCCCGTCGAGCGCGGCGGCCGCGGTTGCGGCGCCGACCATGAGCATCCCCCCGACGATCTCGGGCCACTGGAGGCGTTCGCCAAGCGCGACGACCGCGCCGGCGGCGGCAAGGACGGGGATCAGGTTGAGGATGAGTCCTGCGTGCGCGACAGTAAGGTCGCGGATTGCGAAGTTGAAGGCGAGAAATGGAACGGCACCGCCGAGCAGGCCCGTGGCGACAGCGGCGAGTACGTGCGCAAAATCGGCGCCGGCGAGTTCCGTCTGCCCGCTGGTGTCGGCGAACAGGATGACCGGTGCGGCGAAGAGTGCGGCCGCGACCAGCTGCGTCGTCGTCGCGGCGAGGTTGTCGGCATCGGCGCTCAGGCGGCGAATGCCGACGACGTTAGCGGCGGCTGCGGCCGACGCGGCAAGAACGAGGACGTCGCCGAGCAGGCTCGTACCGTTGCCGGTCTCCGCAACGCCGACGAGCGCTGATCCCGCGAAGCCGACGGCCACGGCTGCGCGGGTCACAGCCGAGACGCGTTCGCCAAGCGCGATGCGCGCCAGTAGGACGCCGAAGAGGCTTTGCGAGGCGATCAGAATCGCTCCGTCAGCGGCGCCTGTGCGCGAGAGACCGAAGTCGAAGAGGCCGAAGCTGAGGCCCGGTTCGAGCACGCCGAGGACGGCGAACACCGGCCAGCGCCGTGGCAGGAACGGGCGACCGCGGGCGGCGAGCCCACAGGTCATCGCGATCGCGGAGGAGAATAGCTCGACCCCGAGCAAGTCGAGTGGTGCGAGCTGGCGCAGCGCCACCTTCGTGAGAACCGTGGCGGCCGCCCACGATGTCGCTGCGATGACGGTCAACGAGAGTGGGAACGCGCGCGTCACCGGCAGACCGTCGCCGACCAGTCGGACCAGCTGAGGATGCGCCGGCCGGGATCCGGCGCATCGTCCAGAACCGCGAGAAACTCGAGCAAGTGGCCGTCCGGGTCACGAAAATAGACGGCTGCTGCGGGCATCCAACCGATGACGCTCGGCTCGCTGGTCTCCTCCGCGTCAAACGAGAGCGGCGTGACCCCGAGCCGTCTGAGACGGCTTGGCGCATCGAGGACCTCGTCTAGCGGCGCGGCGAACGCGACGTGCAGGGAGAGCGCGATCGGTGCCGGTCCGGCGGCCCAGAGCCCGAGCATCGCCTGTCCCGAGGTTCCGATCCAGAAGAAGGCGGCGCCGAGATCCGGGTCGTGCAGCGCGAGCGGGAGGCCGACGACGTCGCGATAGAACCCGATCGAGCGCTCGAGGTCGCGCACGGTCAGATGCGTCTCGAACAGGCCGTTGATCGCGACCGGTTCGGTCATGGGGCGGTCGAGTACCCGACGTGCGCGAGCGGGTGGTAGAAGGCATCGAGTGCCTGGTCAGCCGGCACCGCGAACCGCATCGTCGTGCCGGAGACGATGCGTTTGACCTCGACGCTGGTGCTGTCGTCGGCCGCGTTCCAATAGAGCTTGATCTCGAGGCCGCCGCCGACGCGATGTGCGAGCTCACGACGCTGGTCGGCGATGGTGGTAGCACTCATGGCCGAGGGAGCTTCGACGCCAGCACATCGGCGCTCTCGATCAGCGGCGGCTGGGCGAGTAGGTCAAGCCCGCTCTCCTCCAGCGCCGCAGCCACCGCTCCTTCGAGGTGGGCGCGGCGCCCGTCTTCGTCCGGGAATACGTCGACGATCGCGAACGAGAGACTCCCGGTCTGGACTGCGAACCAGGCGACGGTCTCCGGCTCCTGCTGGACGACGGGTAGCGCGTCACGGAGGAACGCCGCGACGGCTTCTTCCTTACCCGGCTTGGCTTCGAGGCGAACGATGAGTCCTTTGGTGATCGTCACGGCTGGGTTCTCCTTGTTCGAGGGCTGCCCCGAGGCTCGCAGTCGCCGCTGAGCGAGACCTCTGCGGCGACTGAGCGAGCGGATTGGCGTCAGCCGATGGGCGCCGAATTCCGGTTGGTGCGCGGATTCATCGCGGCCTCTGAGCGCCGACTGTGCGGTTTGTGAGCGAGTGGTCCGCTAGCGCGGAGCAGCTTGTCGGTGTTCGCTGCGGTCCTGCACGAGGCCGAGGATCCGGGTCTCACCGTCGAGGTCGAGCTTGTGGAGCGAGATCTCCGTCGGCAGGAATGTGCCCGTCTTGGTCCTGCAGGTCAGCTTGATGGTCGAGGCGCGACCGTTCTCGAGAACCTGTGCGAGGAGCACGCTGAGCTCTGCCAGCTCGGACGGGTGGATGCGAGAGATCGGCGTCTGGAGCAGCTCCTCGCGTGTGTAGCCAAGCAGTTCGCAGCCTGCGTCGTTTGCGGCGAGGATCCGGCTGCGCTCGGGATCCATGACGTACGCAGGCTCGTGCGCGCGCTCGAAGACGGTGCCGGACATGATGCTGCGGTCGGCGCTCATTGCTCAGCCTGCCTGGACGCCGATCGCATAGCTGGTCTGGGTCGACATCGCCGTGGCGCCGTCGTCGAGTCGTTGCCGCAGCAGGCGTTGGCGGGCGGGAGAGATGCCCTCAAGCAGGACCTGGAGGACGAGGTCGTTCCGGAAGCGGAAGCGGAGGCCGTCGATGCGGAGGATTCGCCGCTCGCACAAGCGCTCCAATTCTTCGACGAGCTCGGCAGCGTCGACATCGAGTAGGTCTGCGAGGGCGCTAGGTTCGAATGGCTGCACGAGCACGGACGCGGCGACGAGGACGCGGTATGCCCAGTCGCCCTCTGCGCGGCACTGGGCAAGCAGGGCGTCGGTGAGCGCCTTCGACGGGCTCGCGTTCTGCCCGCATGCGAGCGCCTCCGCGACCAGCCTCGGGTCGCCGCCGGTTGGTTCATGCAGGTCCGCGATGCCGGCGGCGGTGAGCTCGTCGTACGAGAGTGGCTCGAGCTGCAGGCGCGTATCGGCGGCCAGGCGGTACGGCGGGTGGCCTGTCGATGTGCCCGTGGGTCGGGCGGTGGTGACGATCGCGCCGGGAAAGGCGGCGCGTCGACGGAGGTAGCCCAGAGCGGCAAGCGTTCGCTGGTCGGCGAGGTGTAGATCGTCGAGCAGCAGAACGATTGGGGCGTGCTCGGCGAGAAGCGCCACCAGCGCCTCGAGCACCTCAATCTCGTCGGCGGCAGGCTTCTGTGTACCGAGTGCGAGCTCGGGCAGGATCTGCTGGAGGGCCGGCAGCCGTTCAGCATCCAGGTCCACATCCTCGAGTGCTTCGCGAAGCGCGGCCGCGAGTGGCACGTATGGCAGATGCCGTTCGAGCAGCGAGCAGGTCGCGCATCCAATCCGGGCGCCGGCGAGCTGTTCGTGCAGCTCGTCAAGGAGGCGAGTCTTCCCGAGACCGGTCGTGCCTTCGATTTGGATCAGCGTCACCGCGTGACCGACTCCGCGCTCGATCGTCTCGATGATGTTGTCGAGCTCGGCGCTGCGCCCTACGAGGCCGACTATCTGGCCGGTGGTGTTCGCCTGCACGCGCTCGACCGGGCGGGGAAGGAGCGAGCGGATGTCTTCTTGGCGGATGACAGCGGCCTCGAGTGCGCGCGTTTCCGCGGTTGGTTCCAGCCCCAGTTCTTCGTCGAGACGGGTGCGGTAGCCGCGGTAGCAATCAAGCGCCTCGTGTTGGCGTCCGAGCGCGTAGAGCGCGAGCATCGACAGTCGGTGTGCGCGCTCGCTGAAGGGATCGAGTGCCACCGCAGCCTCGGCGTGCGCGAGCGCCGCGGCAGCGTCCAGCTCCGCGAGTGCGGCGTCGGCGGCGTCGAGGCGGGCACCGAGCACGCGTCCCTGGTAGCTGCCGCGAAGGTCTTGCGCCCATAGCGCATAGGGCTCGTCCTCGAGCACGTCCCCCCGAACGAGCGCGAGTGCCTGCTCGAGTGAGCGGCGTGCGACACGGGTCGGTTCACGAGCGGAGCGCTCGAGCAGCTCGTCGAACCGATCGAGGTCCAAGTCGGCCGCGTCGGTGGCAAAGCGGTAAGCCTCCGCTTCTGTCACGACGAGCCCGCGTGCGCGTTCGCGGTCTTTGACGAGGTGGCGGCGGAGGACGGACACGAATGTCTGGATCGATGCCGCGATGTCGCGTGGAGGCTGTGAGCCCCAGATCAGCTCGGCGATGCGGTCCGTGGGAACGTGGTGGCCGCGCGCGGCGATCAGGATCTCGAGTAGCTGCTTGGGACGAACGCCCCCGAGGTCACGTGGGCCGAGTACGCGTTGGCCGTCCGCGATCTCGAGGGCGCCGAAGAGCCTGATCACGAGACGAGGGCGGCCGGGGTCGTCGCCGGAGGCCTGCACGGTGAGTCTCAACGAGTGAACTGACTGCGTTCTTCCCGATTCGTTACGGCTGGCTCAGACGCCGGTCAGCTGTGACTCAGCACGCGCTCGTAGCTTGGCCACCCGACACGACCAAGCCGATCCGGCAGCGCCGGATGAAAGGAGACGCGTGAAGATCTTTTCGAAGCGACGGCTGCTCGCAGCCGCCGCGCTGACCGTAATCGCCGCGGCCGCCGCGATGGGGAGCCAGGCTCTTGCCGGCTCCAAGGATGGGACGGCCTCGGCGAAGGGGCTCGGCCCGATCAGCGGCCTGCTGCCCCGCGACCATCTGACCGAGGAGAGTGCGATCCAGGTCGACCTGAGTAGAGAGTCGGTGCGGCTGCCGCTGTACAAGGGGCGTGCCAACGGCGAGACCGTCTGGTACGTCCTGCTCGACGCTTCCGACCAGGGGATCGCCCACGACCTCGGCGTCAACTACGCGCCCAAATTGAGCAACCTGGCGATCAACGACCCGGAGGCCGTGCAGACGGTGACGCTCGACTCGCCGACCCCGGACGAGAACAGGTTCGGCCAGGCGATCGTCGACTTCCAGGGCGCACCTGACTTCAGCCCGACCCGGATCGCCGAGCCTGGCCCGACCGGGTTCCCGCTCGCGAAGTTCCAGCCCGGGGCGGTGGCGAGGCCTGGATACAGCCCGTTCATTCGCATCGAGGGCTCAGACACTGTCTACAGCGCGCCGATCGTCGCGACCGGCAACGGCCCGTTCGACGTCGTCCACCACTCGAACACCGGTGACCGCGTGCTGGGAGTCCACATCGCCGGCCAGTCGGCTCCTGGGCAGTACGCGGAGTCGTGGGTCGACCTGCTGTTCGTCAAGGGCTTCGATGCCGGCCAGCCGATCGTCTATATCTCGACCGACGCCGGCCAGCCGCTGAGCGCGGTGCTCGAGCGCTCGACGTATGTGCCGGCGCTCGACAACGCCCCCTATCACGGAGGCGACGACTTTCTCGGTTCCGCCCGCGAGCGCCTGTTCGGGTTCGTCAACGGCCAGACCGGATCCGGCAACCCGCAGGCACAGGGCTTCGTGCACCTGGTCAAGGACGGGCATGCCTCGGAGGACGCGAGCGCCGGAAACACTGCGCTGATCGACGCGTTGCGTAACGGCGGCGACCTGCTGAACGTGTTCGGCGACTTCCCGACCGAGAAGGACCCGCGGCACGCCGACGCGTACAGCCCGCTCTGGGACGCCCAGCTCGGCCTCTGGACCGAGAAGGCAGTGAAAGCAGGGCTGAACAAGCGCCAGATCGACGAGGTGCAGGTCTTCAACCTCGCCGCGACGCGGCCCGACCTGCTGACCGGAATCGATCCGGCGACCGGCCAGCCCGCCCCTTACGGGTCGGTCGGCGTCGACATCAACTGCGCGGTGATCGGGTTCACCGACAAGGCACCGACGGCGAACCTCGCCAACCCTGTCCCGAACTCGCAGTTCCCTCCGCGGTAACGGCGAACCGGACGGCGGGTCGACCACGGCCCGCCGTCCACTCGAAGGAGATCTGATGAAGACCCTGCTTCTCATGGTTATCGTGCTCATCGCGGCGGTCGCCGGCCTCGGCCAGGCGGCGGCGGCGACGCACCCCAGCGCGATGTCCTCGGCCCGGCGGGCACGAAGATCGAAGTCGGGTCGTAAGTGATCCTGGCGATCTCGGGAAGCCTGCGGCGCAACTCACTCAACAGCGCCGCCGTTCGTGCCGCCGCGCAGGCGGCGGCACGAAGCGGCCTCTCCGTCGCGATCGACGACTCGGCCCGGGCGCTGCCGCACTTCAACCCCGACCTTGAAGCCGGCCCCCCGAGTGCGGTGCGATGGTTTCGGGAAGCCTGTGAGAACGCGGACGCGATCCTGCTCGCCGTCCCCGAGTACGCGTTCGGTATCCCCGGTGCGTTCAAGAACGCGCTCGACTGGACGGTCGGCAGCGGCTCCATCTACCGCAAGCCGGTCGCTCTGCTGAGCGTCGCGCCCCTCGGGCGCGGGAAAAACGTTCGCCATGCACTCGAGCTCGTCTTCACCGCACTCGACTGCGAGGTCTCGTACCACTCCGTGCCCGTCCTCCCTGCCGATCTCGACCAGGACGGCGAACTCCGCGATCCGCGAATCGCGGATGAGCTGCTGCGTGTCCTCGAGGCGCTGGCTGCTCGCGCGCGCGTTCAGTCAGAGCGCGCTGAGTCACCGCTCAGGATCTCGCGGCATACCTAGTTGCGACAGGTCCAGACACCAAAAGGAGATCGCTATGGCAACTGCAGTGCACACAGCAAACGGAGCCTATGAGCTCGACAAGCCTCATTCGACGGTGCAGTTCTCGCTACGACACGTCGACGTGTCGTCGTTCCGCGCATCCTTCACCGACATCGACGGCCAGCTCGTCATCGAGAACGGCAGCGCCGAGCTGTGGGCGAGCGCACGTGTCGAGTCCATATCGATCGTCGATCCGCCGGAGTTCCGCGAGCACGTCGTTCGCGGCGAAGACTTCTTCGCCGCCGATGCGCATCCGCAGCTCACCTTCCGCTCCACCAGCATCGAGTTCGCCGAGGACGGAACGGCAACGGTCGCCGGAGAGCTGGCCATCCGTGGCCTCTCTGGACGCGTCAACGCGACCGGAACGTTCTTTCCGCCGACGGAAGACCCGTTCGGCGGCACACGCGTCGGCCTTGAGGTCGCCGCCACGATCGACCGCAGGACTTGGGGCATGAACTGGCAGATGCCGCTGCCCAACGGCGGCGAGGCGCTCGGCTGGGAGGTCGACGTCACCGCCCATCTCGAACTGACGAAGAGCCGCTAGATGGAGGTGCTCGGGATCAGCGGCAGCCTGCGGCGAGCCTCTTACAACAGCGCCCTCCTGCGGGCGGCGGCAGCAGAGGCCCCGGTCGGCGTCAAGTTCAGGATCTGGCACGGCCTGCACGCGATCCCGGCCTACAACGACGACATCGAGGTCGCCCCGCTGCCGGTAGTCGTCTTCAAGCGCACGCTCGCACAGGCCGACGCCGTCCTGATCGCGACACCGGAATACAATGCATCCGTTCCCGGAGCGTTGAAGAACGCGCTCGACTGGGCCTCCCGACCTTTCGAAGCGAACCCGCTCCGTCACAAGCCGTTCGCAGTCATCGGCGCAAGCCAGGGCGTCTTCGGCGCGCTCTGGGCGCAGGCGGAGCTACGGAAGATCCTGACAACGATTGGCGCCTGCGTCGACGAGCGCGAACTTGTCGTTCCCCGCGCTCAGGATGCGTTCACTGCACAAGGCAAGTTGCGCGACCCGCAACTTGCGGACGGACTACGCGCGATCCTCACGAACCTTGCGCAGACGAGATGTCAGGAAGCCGCGTGAGCGCGCAGCTCGACGCGAACCTGTACGCCCGCGGCACCGCGACGCTGATCGCGTCGTGGGAGGAGTACGCCAAAGGAGCCGCGGACGCGTTCGTGCAGCGGTTGGCCGGCGTCGCTGCCGCCGTCTTCCCGAACGAGCCCGAGCGCAGCGTCTACAACAACGCGCTTCTCGAGCGACACCTATCAGCGCAAGAGCGGAGAGACGCCGTCAACGCGATGGAGGCCGCCTCCGCGAACGCTGGAGTCGACCGCTTCGCTGCCTGGGTACCCGAGAGCGACCTGGCGACGCGACACGACCTCGAGCGACGCGCGTACACGCTAGACACATCGACGCGCGCAATGGGGATGTCGCTCGCTGACATCCTCCCGCCGGTCCCAGGGATCGACCTCGCGCCGCCCAACTGGAGTGAGCACTTGCGAATCGCCAGCGTGCCCTCGGGATTCCTCGCCGCCGCCGACCCCACGGCCTACCACATCCTTCTCGCCCGGCTCGACGGCGAGACCGTCGCCACGGACGCTGTTTTGGCGGACTCTTGGTGCCGGTTCACGACGCGAGCTGGGTCGTCCGCTTGAGCCTCTCCTTGACATGGCGGTGTTGGGGTATGGCGCGGTCTCTGCGAAGACAGGCTGTATGGGCTGTGTGCCCTGGTAGATGGCGAGTTCGGCCGCTCAGCGGCGGGCGTGCGCCAACTCCTGGCCGATAGTGTCGTCCGTCCCTCGATCGAGGGATCTCCGGCAAGTTACCGAGCCGGTGGCGATCTTCACTTGCGACACATTCGCAACTTCTGGGGGCTCGCAATGTCGTTCTCTTCTCTTCGCGGAGCGCTTGTCCGTAAGGCGCCGGGCACAGGTCTGGTCTGCGCTTTCTCGTTGATCTTCGTCGGATCGGCACTGGCCTTGGAGCGCGTTCCCTTCAAGGCCAATCCAGCCGATCAGGCAGGCGCCAAGGCCGCGGTTGTCAAGCGAGCGGACCTGGGCGCCGGCTGGCGGGGCGGCGCCACGAAGGTCGACCTGTCAGCGGACTCAGGCTGCCCCGACTGGAAGCCGAAGCAGTCCGATCTCCGCGTTACGGGCGCAGCCGCGTCGAGGTTCGTCGCAACGGGGTTGGTGATCAAGAGTGAGGTGCACGTGTTTCAGAGCGCCGCGATGGTGCGCCTCGACTGGCAGCGCACCGTCGTCCCTCCGCGTGCGTTCAGTTGCGCCCGCGAGACGATGGCAAATGATTCGAGCGATCCGGAGATCAAGTTCGTCTCGTTCACGAGGCTCTCGTTTCCGCACGTGACTTCTCAGACGATGGCGTTCCGAGCGCTGCTCGACGTGGCGGGCAAAGGTCCAACGGTCCGCATGATGATGGACGTCGTCTTCGTCGGTACGGGCCGGAGTGAGCTGAGCTTGTACACGACCGCACCGTTTATGAGCCAGGCGGTCGTGAAGGCAGCGGAGATACGTCTAGCCCGCACCCTCGCTGCGAGGCTCCCAGCGTAGTCTCGTCGAGGAGCCGGACTCCGCTGTGGCGTTCGGGATCCGGCTCAGCCAGAAGCGACGGTGCTGGGATTTGAACCCAGGAGCGCTCGAGCGCCCTACTTGTAGATGGCGATCGGCAGGATCACTGCCCCGGGCGCGAGCACGGTGGCGTCGGAGGCAAGCTCGCCGCTGAGCTTTTCGGCCCCGTCCTCGCCGTCGTACGCGGCGTCGTCGACCGCGCGGGTTGCGCCCTCGAATTCCGCGAGCGAGGGCTGGTCGACGTATTCGTCGTGGGGGCGGACGGAGCGAACGAGCTTCCCGACGATCGTGACCGGACCGGAAAGGAGGGTCGGTTCGGACGAGAGCGCGCCGAGGCGGATGGGGAACAGCAGGTCGACGCCGCGCGGCTTCTTGGCACGTCTGCCATCGCAGGTCGAAAACGGCACGCGCGGGTTCCGCTTTGCGACGGCTGCCAAGTGTCCCATCGTCCGCGCGATCTTTGCCTCGCCCACGCGCGCGGTGACGCCGCCGCCCAGGAAACTCTTGAGCCGCCCGGCCCGCACGAGCGCCTCTCCGAGCGCCTCATTCGTGAGCGGCTGCCCTTCGCCGAGGCCCTGATAAGCCATCGACGGGGAGAAGTACCCGCTCGACCCGAAGTTGAGCTGGGCAAGCTGGATGTAGCTGGGAATACGCAGCCGGCAGCGGCTCAGCTGCACGAACGTTCCCTCGGGCACCTGCGCGAACTCCCGCACGAGCGTCTTCGACGGCGCGCCCACGTCGATCCTGTGCAGGTAGCCGTCGCGGTCGAGCTGGTCGAGCAGCTGGTAGAAGCGCGCGGTCGCAGTCGGTGTCACCACCCGCTCGCGCGAAGCCGAGCTCCCCGCCGACCCGCCGACCGAGACTCCACCGGCGCTGAGACCGGCGTTTCGGCCCTGGGTCAGCTGCTCGGTCAGCTGCTCGGAGCGCGCAAGGCCGCCTTGCAGCTGGCCGAGGTAGAGCGCGACGCGCGCATTGTCGAGGTAGGCGTAATCCGGCGGCGGGATGCCGGGAGCCTGGCCGAGCGACTGTGCGAGATCGTTCGACGAGCTCCCACCGACAAAAAGCCAGGCGAAGCCGACCGCCGCCGCACCCACCAGCGCCGCTCCGGCAAGAGTCAGCCGACGGCGCTTCGTGCTCTCCGAGCTCGGCGCTTCAGCTATCTACCCATCCTCTCCCCGCTTCCACAAGAGGTCAACGGCTACCCGCGCCCCGGCGCTGCCTCGAACACCCCCTCCGACCCACGAACTAGCGGCGGGGCTGGGATTCGAACCCAGGAGACGCTTGCACGCCCAACGGTTTTCAAGACTCTCGGCAAGCGCTTGATTTGCAGGAGTTTTGCTTCTCGTTCGCCAGTCCGTTCGCCACGAGAGCGCGCGCGGCGTCGGACCTCGCGGACTGCTAGGCACCAGGCCGCGCGAATCGAGTTGTGCGGCCCCCCTCTATCTGGTCCAGGGCGTATGTGGGTCCTGTCAACTTTGAGAGCCAGATTGGAGGTGAGTGATGCCGGCGAAGCGGTTTAGCGTGGAGCAGATTGTGGCCAAGCTGCGTGAGGCGGAGAAGCTGCAGGCGCAGGGCTTGACGATCCCGCAGAGCTGTAAGCGGCTGGGGATCAGCGATCAGACCTTCTACCGCTGGCGGATCCGTTACGGCGCGTTGAAGGAGGACGAGGCGCAGCGGCTGAAGGCGCTGGAGCAGGAGAACAGCCGCTTGAAGAAGATTGTGGCTGAGCAGGCGCTGGACATCTCGTTGCTGAAGGATCTGCAGCGGGGAAACTGGTGAGCCCGGCGCGCCGTCGTGCCGCTGTGCGCTTCTTGGTGAAGCGACGGCGGGTGTCGGAGCGTCGGGCCTGCCAGCTGGTGGGGCAGCACCGCTCGACGCAGCGCTACGAGCGGCTGCCGGCCGAGTACGAGCTGCGCTTGGTCGCGCGGATGAACGAGCTCGCGGCCGCGCATCCGCGCTACGGCTACCGGCGCATCTGGGCGCTCTTGCGCAGCGAGGGCTGGCGGGTAAACCGGAAGCGGATCGAGCGGTTGTGGCGACTGGAGGGCCACCGGGTGCCGCCGCGGCGCGTGAAGGCCTCCGGGAGGAGGGCTGAGGGCGATGCGGAGCGGGCGATCTGGAACCTGCCCGCCACCGGCCCGAATCACGTTTGGTCGTACGACTTCATGGGCGCCCGCACCCGTGACGGCGGCGCGCTGCGGATCCTGAACGTTGTCGACGAGTACACGCGGGTCGCGGTCGGATCCCGGGTGGCGCGCTCGATCGGTGCCGGCGACGTGATCAGCGAGCTCGAGCGGCTCTTCGCCCGCCACGGCAAGCCGCAGCTGCTGCGCTCGGACAACGGACGCGAGTTCATCGCCGCCAGCCTCGGCGACTGGCTGGCCGAGCAGGGCGTCAAGACCGCGTTCATCGAGAAGGGCAGCCCGCAGCAGAACGCGTTCGTGGAGCGCTTCAACGGCACGATGCGCGACGAGGTCCTCAACGGCGAGGAGTTCGACAGCCTGCTCGAAGCGCGGGTCGTGATCGGTGCCTGGGTCGAGCAGTACAACACGCAGCGCCCCCACCGCGGACTCGGCATGATGACACCCAGTGCGTTCGCTGCGACCTGCAAAGCGGGACCCGCGTGAGAGTCACCCCCCACACACGACCTGGACCAGTCCATCGGCGCCGATCGCGGCGCGACACGAGCACCCGGCGGGCTAGATGGCTAGGACGGTCCCTCAATCAAAATCGACCAAGAGCAGGGGGCCGGTCAGATGGGATAAGGGCAACGGCCGGGTCTATCAGTCGCGGGAGTACGACGCCTCAGGTAACCCCGTCCTCGATATCGACTTCACGCATCCGACCTTCCCGAACGGATCGTTGCGACCGGGACACACAGCGCCTGAGTGGCATGCGTGGGAGGTAAACGATCCTCGGGCGGGGCCGGCCTCCGGTTTTCGCAGAGGGCCGGGCATGCCTTCGAGGCCGGGGAGATGAGTATGCAGGCGATTACGATCTCGGCGTTTCGCGACGGTCGTCCACTTACGCTCGAAGAGCTTCTGAATGCATTGGGCGCGGCTGGTCGGTCCGCCGTCTGGCGCATATCAAATTTGGAGGTCGCTCCAGGCGAATCGGCGAAGCGTTTGCATGCCGTCTCCGATCAAGGGACTGTTCTCACTGGGGATGAGCTCTTCGCGTTGGCACCTGGGACGCAGGTGATCGACGGCGTGTTCGAAGCCAGTCGTGTTGACTCTCGCGAGCCGTGGGTGCGTCTCCGGGCAGTCGACGGAACATCGTGGGATGTTGTGACCGAGGATGTCAGGGTGGTCCGAGACTTCGAGCGCCTATTCCCAGACGCCATCCCCCCTGCGTGATGACGTCCAACCGCCGCAGGCAGGGTCGATCAGTCCTTCTTGCCGTACAGCTCGTGTTCGATGACCGGCGACATCGCCGGCAACCTTGGGAGATAGCGGCGGGGCTGGGATTCGAACCCAGGAGGCGCTTGCACGCCCAACGGTTTTCAAGACCGCCCCGTTCGACCGCTCCGGCACCCCGCCGCGCAAGCATTGAAGCGGAAAGCGCGGACTGTGCGATGGCACCGCTCGATTGACTAATGTCCCTGTATGCCAGTAGCCCAACAAGTGATCGCAGTCGTCGAGGGCGAGATCAAGCGCCTCTCGAAGACCGACGGAAACGAGACGCAGATCGAGTCCCTGCACGTGCTGCTCGAAGAGGCTCGCACCTCGGAGGACGGAACCGTTCCCGAGGAAAGCGTGCTCGAGAGCGGCCTCCATCCCGAGCAGGCTCAGAAGCTCCTCGACTACTAGGAGCGCGCGCGTCCCTCGGGACCGCACGCCGCAAGAAAGACAAATCGGGCCGCCGTCTCCGGCGGCCCGACTCTTGCGCGCTTAAGGCCTGTTAGGAGCGCTCCCCGCGTTCACGGCCCGAGGCTCCCCTTGCGAGGCCCCGAAGTCGTCGCCTCCCTTCTGCGGAACAAGGGAGGCGAGGCTCCTGCCTCGTGCTCATTCTGCTCTCGCTCCGCCGCGAGCGCACTCCCCCGCGTGAGTGATCTGCCTACCGCGAAACGTGGGAGGGAGCGCCGTACTGGCGCAGCGCGTCGGGCACCTCGCCCTGGAAGTTCTCCAGGATCGCGAGCACCATCCGGTCGACGACCGCGGTGCCGTTCAGCGTGTGCGGCGTCTCGAGCGAGCGCTCGCCGGGGCGGTAGCGGATGCCGCTCCGCCGTGCCTGGTAGTCGGTTGTGTTCGAGCACGACGTGATCTCGCGGTAGCGCTCCTGCGAGGGGAACCACGCCTCGATGTCGTACCGCTTTGCGGCGGCGGACGAGAGGTCGCCGGCCGCCGTGTTGACGACGCGGTACGGCAGCTCGAGCGCCTGGACGATCGACTCCTCGATGGCGAGCAGCCGCTCGTGCTCGTCCCACGACTCCTCGGGAAGCGTGTACGCAACCATCTCGACCTTCTGGAACTGGTGCACGCGGAACATGCCGCGCGTGTCGCGGCCGGCGGCGCCCGACTCGCGCCGGAAGCACGACGAGTAGGCGCAGTAGCGGATCGGCAGCTCCTCGAGGATCTCGCCCATGTGCATGCCGATCAGCGGCACCTCCGAGGTGCCGACGAGGTAGAGCCCGTCCTCCGGCACCGCGTAGTAGTCGCTCTTGTCCGAGGGGAAGAAGCCGGTGCCGTACATCGCCTCCTCGCGCACCAGCACCGGCGGCAGGACCGGCGTGAAGCCCGCGCCGACGAGCCGGTCGAGGCCGAGCCGGTACATCGCGAGCGCGACGAGAGCCGCGTCGCCGACGATGAAGCCGAAGCGCGAGCCGGAGATCTTCGCCGCGCGCTCCATGTCGAAGCGCCCGATCTCCGTGTGCTCCTTCGGGCTCTCGAGCTGCGGCGGCTCGCCCCAGCGCTTGATCTCGACCGCGTCCTCCTCGGTCTTGCCGTCGGCGGCCGACTCGTGCGGCGGATTCGGCACCTTGGCGATCGCCGCGTCGCGTGCCTGCTCCGCCTCGGTGAGCTGCGCCTCGACTTCCTGCAGGCGCGCCTTCACGTCCTTCATCGCCTCGATCTGCTCGGGCGTCGGCTTGCCCTGGAGCTTCTGCTGCGCGCGCAGCTCGTCGGCCTGGGGCACGAGCTCGCGCCAGCGGGCGTCGGCGGCCAGCAGCTCGTCGAAGGCCTCGCCCGCGCCACGGCGCTCGAGCGCCGCGCGAACGCGATCCGGATCGTTGCGGGCTGCCTTGAGATCGATCATTGGCGTGAGTCTAGGTACGCCTCGATCAACTGTGCGACGCCTTCGTCGGAGTCGCGCGGGCAGACGAAGTCGGCGACGGCGAGCACGCGCTCGTGCGCGTTCGCGACGGCGACCGCGAACCCGGCCCACTCGAGGAGCTCGACGTCGTTCTCGCCGTCCCCGAACGCGACGGCCTGCGCGGGCGAGACGCCGAGCCGCTCGGCGAGGAAGTCCATCCCGGCGGCCTTCGTCACCTCCGGGTGCGCGAACTCGAGGAAGTAGGGGAGGGACTTCGAGATGTAGAGCCGTGCGCCGAAGCGTTCCTTCAGCCGGACTTCGAGCTCGTCGAGCGCTTTTGGGTCTCCGACCGCGACGAGCTTCGTCGGGTCCCGGTCGAGCCAGGCGCCGAGCGGGCCGACCGGGTGGATCGTCAGGTTCTGGAAGTCGGCATACGCGCGCGCCTCCTCGGTCACCTCGGCGACGTAGAGCTCGTCGTCCACGTAGCAGTTCAGGTGGAAGCCCTCCGCCTCGACGGCGGCGATCGCCTCATGCGCGAGCGCGAGCGGGATCGGGACGTGGCGCAGGAACTCACCGGTGCGCGGGTCGGCGACCACGGCGCCCTGGTAGCAGACGACCGGATCGTCGAGACCGGCCTCCGCGAGATAACGGTTCACCGACTGGAACATCCGGCCGGTGACGACCACGACGTGGATGCCGGCGGCGCGCGCGGCATGGAGCGCGGCGGCGGTGCGGGGGCGCAGCACGGCGTCCTCGGCGATCAGCGTCCGGTCGAAGTCGGTCGCGAAGAGCGCGACGTCGCGCGGGAACCCGGGTGGGAGGCTCAGCCGGTGGATCCGCCGGTCGCCGTGACGACGTACGTGGCGACGTTGGCGATGTCCTTGTCGGAAAGCTGGCCCTTGAACGGCGGCATCGCACCGGCGCCGTTCGTCACCCGCTGGGTCACGAGCGCCAGGTCGGGCTTCGAGTCGTCCAGGTTCGGGCCGACGTTCCCCGTAGAGCCGGCGTCCTTCAGCGTGTGGCAGCCCGTGCAGCCCGCGCTGAGGAAGATCTTCTTCCCCGCTATGGGGTCGCCCTTCACCGCCTGCGTCGTCGAGGTCGTCTGCGGCTTCGGCAGCGTGCCGACGACGGTCTCCGGAACGGGCTTCACCTCTTTGCCGTCCATGCACCCTGCGAGCAGGAATCCGAACAGGAGCAGGGGGAGCAGCAGGAGCAGGCTTTGACGCCGAGCGTGCATCGGGCGCGAGTTTATCGGTCGCCTTCCGCGACGTGTCGCGACACCCGTTGCCACGCCCAGACGGTCGCCGCGGCGGCCGCGCCGAAGCGAATCACGTCGTTCGGCGAGTCGTTGAAGACGAGCGAGACGGCGAGCCCGACGAGCAGTGCGTCGAGCACCGCGCCTCGGCGGTCTGCTGCGTGCGACGGCGACGAGCCCGGCGAGGCAGCCGAGGAAGAGCACGAGTGCGAGCGGAGCGCCGGTGACGCTGATCCAGGAGAGATGCCAGCGCCGCGTCAGCGAGTCGACGATCCCGCCCGCGCCGCCCGACGCCGCGTCGGTGACGTGGTTCGAGCCAAGGTCGCGAGAGTCGCCACCGGCGAGCAGCAGGACGAGAGCGCCGGTGGCGCCGACCAGGGCCAGTGCGGCGGCGTGGTAGAGCCGGCCTAACAGGAGCGCGAGCACGATGAAGGCGGCGAAGACGACCACGAGCCCGCCGCCGTCCACGCCCGCGACCGTCGCGGCGGCCGCGAGCAGGCCGATCCAGAGCGGGCCGAGCGCGGCGCCGGCGACAAGCGCCGGCGCGAGCAGGATCGTCTCGGTCGTGTTCGTCAGCCCGTAGAAGCGCCCGCCTCCTTCCGGGTGTGGCGCGAGCGCCGCCAGCGCCGGTACGGCAGGCCAGGCGAGGAGCACGATCGTGAAGGCGGCCAGCAGCGAGGCGAAAACCCAGCCGACCGGCAGCCGCGCCACCGGAATCGCAGCGAGCGCCGCGAGTGAGAGCACGACGGCCGTGGGGAGGGCTCGCGCCTCGCCGAGCGCGGAGAGCCCGAGCGCGGCGGCCAGGACGAGCGCCGGGGCGAGGAGCGACGCGTTGGCGAGGCGCAGGGAGCGGCGGGCGAGCGCCGCGGCTGCGAAGGCGAGCATCGCGGTGAAGATGACGATCCGCGCCCAGAGGCGTGCGGCGTGGAGCCGGTCGAAGCGGCGAGCGAGCGAGCGCAGCGTCGCGGGCGCGTCGCCGTCCGCGCGGGCGCGAATCGTCGGCTTCTCGCATCCGGACGAGCCGGCGCACTGCAGCGACTCGACGGTGGGTGCGACGTCCGCCACCGAGACGAGCCCGGGGATCCGCGTACGGCTCGAGGTCAGCAGCCCGTGGTAGCCGGGCCCGACGATCGCGATCGGGTAGCGGCGGTCGTTCTTGTGGCGGCCGGGCGGGGGCAGGCTGACGAAGATCGTCACCTCGGCATTGCGGCGGCCGAGTGCGCCACCGAGCCGGTCGGGGCCGGCCGGGAGCTCGTTCAGCTTCGACGGCCGCGTCTTGCCGGTGCGGAGCGCCGCCAGGGCGGCCTCGCGCGAGACGAACTCGCCCGAGCCCGGCACGAGCAGCCCGACCGCGCCGGTGCCTGCGTACCGCTCGAGCGAGAACGGCGGCACGATCCGCACGGCAACCGTCTCGGCCCGCGCTGTTGCGGCGAGATTAAGCGCCGCGGCGACCGCGACGGCGGTCGTTACGATGTGGGCAATCATCTTCAAGGAGCGAGGATTCTCCAATGAAACGCAAGTCATACGGACGTGACGCGGGCCTCACCCTGCGCATGCTGCTCTCGGGCGGCCTGCTCGGGCTGCTCTACGTCGTGTTCGCGGTGGTCCTCTTCAATGTTCTGAGCGTCGGCCTCGTGCCGATGCTGGTGATCGTGGTCGGTCTGGCGTTCTTCCAGTACTACACGTCCGACAAGCTGGCGCTGGCCGCCTCCGGGGCGAAGGTCGTCACGCCCGATGAGGCGCCGGAGCTGCATCAGATGATCGAGCGGCTGTGCGCCATGGCCGATCTGCCCAAGCCGCGAGTCGCGGTGATTCCGACCGAGGTGCCGAATGCGTTCGCGACCGGTCGCAGCCCGAAGCACGCGGCTGTCGCCGTGACCGAGGGCTTGTGGCGCCGGCTCGAGCCCCGCGAGGTCGAGGCGGTGCTTGCGCATGAGCTCTCGCACATCGCCAACCGCGACGTGCTCGTGATGACGGTGGCGTCGTTCTTCGCGATGCTCGCCGGCCTCCTGACCCGGTTCGGCCTCTACGGCGGCATGTTCGGCGGCGGCGGCGGCCGTGACCGCGACAACGGCGGCGTGCCGATCTGGCTGATCGTGTTCGTCGTCTCGATCGTCACGTATGTCCTCAGCTACCTGCTGATCCAGCTGATCTCGCGCTACCGCGAGTTCGCCGCCGACCGCGGCTCGGCGCTGATCACGGGCACGCCCGAGAACCTGATGAGCGCGCTGCAGAAGATCGCGGGCACCATCTCCCAGATCCCGCAGCGTGACCTCCGCCAGGTGGAGACCATGAACGCGTTCTTCATCATCCCGACGAACGTCAAGTCGATGGCGGGCCAGCTCTTCGCGAGCCACCCGCCGCTCGAGAAGCGCCTCGCCGCCCTCGCGGAGATCGCCCGCGAGATGGGCAAGCCGGTCGCGTAGCACGTGGGGCTGCGCGACCTTCTCGGCCGCAAACAGCTCAAGAGCGCGAACACCGACAAGCTGTTCGCGCTCTCGACTGCGCAGGTGACCCTCGACTCCGAGCTCGGCCTCAAGTCGTCCGGCGCGGCGGCCGTCGTCTTCAAGCCGATGTCGGCGGGCGACTTCGTGCGCGCGGAGAACGAGCTGCAGGAGCTGCTCGAGGTGGCCGCGCGCGACTCCGGCTCGAAGCTCTCGCGCAGCACGGACAGCTTCGGCTTCGAGTGGCTCGTGATCCGCGACCCGGACATCGAGGATCTCGTGACGACGGTGCACCTCGTCGGCTCCGAGCTCGCGGCCCGCGGCTTCGGCCCGCAGCTCCTCGCCGCCGTCTTCCGCTTCGAGGGCAAGAGCCACCCCGTCTTCCTGATCTACGGCTACAAGCGCGGCGCGTTCTGGCCGTTCGTCCCGACCGGCAAGGAGCAGGAGCGGGACAACTCCGAGGAGCTGGAGCTGAAGGCGAAGCTCGAGCACGAGCTGCCGATCGAGCCGGACCTGACGCGCTGGTTCGGCGTCTTCGACGCACCGCTGTAGGCGGGGCTGCGCCGGAAGTGCCGGGCTGCGAGGCGGCGGCTTTCGACGTGGCCGTTCTGGACCTGGCCAGGCTGCGAGGCGGCGATTCTCGACGTGGCGTTTCTGGACATGGCCGGGGCGGGGCGCCACCCTGGTCCCATCCCTAGCCCCCGCCCACCCAGGGGATTGACCGCGAGGCTACCGCCCGCGGGCGCACGAGAGTGCGACGCAATCGCAAGAATTGTGGAACTTCTGCGCTCGCCCGCCGCGCCTGAGCGGCGTCTACTGCGGCGCGGGTAGATCCGGGATCAGGCCCTCGCCGGTCAGCAGCTCCCGCGCCTCGGCGAGCGAGACGTCGCTCGGCGGCACGACGGCGTCCGAGGCAGCGAGCTCCTCGTCGGGCAGGCGCTCGCCGTTCTCGCGCACCAGCTCGGTGAGCGCCCCGAGCGCCCAGCGCAGCTTCTCCTCGTCGCCCGCCTCCGCCGCCTGGCTCGCCTGGTCGTCGAGCTCGTTCAGCTTCGACTGCAGGTCGTCGTCGATCCGGTACTGCCCACCGCCGCCGAGAAGCCGGACGATCACGGCTGCTTCGCCTCCTCCTCGGAGCCGCTCGCGTCGGCGAGCTCCTTCGGCTGCTCGCCCTGCCCGAGCTCCGCCTTCATCGCCTCGAGCTCCCGGTCGACCTGGCCCTGCTGCGACATCGAAGCCAGCTCGCGGTCGAGCGCGGTCGAATCGGAGGTGAAGTCGTCCAGCGAGCCCGACGCGGTCAGCTCCTCGATCGCGGACGCGCGCGCCTGCATCTGCTGCGTCTTGTCCTTCGCGCGCTGGATCGCGAGGCCCGTGTCCGCCATCTGCTCGCCGATCCCCGTCGCCGCCTCGCCGATCCGCACCTGCGCCTCGGCGGCCGAGTACTGCGCCTTGATGACTTCCTTCTGCGAGCGGAACGACTCGATCTTCGCCGACAGCTGCTTCTCGGACGAGACGAGCTTCTGCTGCTGCTCCTCCAGCCCCTTGACCTGCGTGTCGAGATCCTGCAGCTGAGCCTGGATCCCCGCCTTGCGCTCGAGCGCCTGACGCGCGAGATCCTCACGGCCCTGCGCCAGCGCCTCGCGCGCCTGCGTCTCGAGCTTGACGAGGCTCTGCTCGAGCGACTTCGTCTGCAGCTCCAGCCGCTTCTTGGAGGTGACGACATCCGCGACGCCGCGCTTGACGTTCTGCAGCAGCTGCAATTGCTGCTCGTACGAGTAGTCGAGCGTCTCGTTCGGGTTCTCGGCGCGGTCGAGCAGCTTTGAGAACTTCGCCTTGATCACAGTGGCAGCGCGCGACATCAGGCCGGGCATCGATCCTCCTCGGGGCGGGGTCTGCAGTTAGCCTACCGCCCATGAACGTCTTGCGAAGCATGGATTCCGGCTGGCTTTCGAACGCCTACCTCGTCTGGGACGAGCCTGGGGGCGAGGCAGTGTTCGTCGACTCGGGCGCGCCGCTCGAGCCGTTTCACGAGCTGATCGAGCGCGAGCGGCTGCGGCCCACGCATCTGCTCCTCACGCACACTCACCCTGACCACATCGCCGGCAACGACGAGCTCGTCTCGCGTTATGGCGTCGCGATCGAGACAGGTGCCCTCGAGGTGGACGGGCTGCGGTTCGACGCGATCCCCACGCCGGGTCACTCCGACGACATGGTCGCCTTCGTCCTCAACGGCGAGGCGGTCTTCACCGGCGACACGCTGTTCAAGGACGCGGTCGGCGGCGGCAACTTCGAGCAGGTGAGGCAGGCGGTGATGGAGGTCTTCATGCGCATGCCGCACGAGCTGCGCGTGCTCCCGGGCCACACCGACGAGACGACGATCGGCCGCGAGTGGGAGGAGAACCCGTTCGTGACGGTGTGGCGCGGAGCCACGCCGGCGCTCGCCGAGCCGTGCCGCGTCTCCGGCCGCGACGCGACCCTGATGGTCTGGTCGCCCGACTACGACGGCAAGGGCAAGGCGTGGGTCAGGTACGAGGACGGCACGGATGCGCTCGTCGGCGGCTCGCGCGTCGAGCGGCTTTAGTGGACATCGTCGACCCGCGCATCGAGGAGTACGTGGAGCGGATGAGCTCGCCGCACGAGCCGCTGCTCGCCGAGCTCTCCGAGGCGACCAGCCAGGAGCTCGGGATGGAGGAGATGCTCACCGGGCCGGTGGCCGGCCGCCTGCTCGAGTTGCTCGTCTGGCTCGGGAAGCCGAAGCGCGTGCTCGAGATCGGCACGTTCAGCGGCCACTCCGCGCTCGCGATGGCCGGCGGGCTCCCGGACGACGGCAGGATCGACACGCTCGAGGTCAATCCGGAGCGGGCCGAGCTCGCACAGCGGTACTTCGATCGCAGCCCGTACCGCGACCGCATCACGCTCCACGTCGGCCCGGCGCTCGAGACGATCGAGCGCCTCGAGGGCGAGTTCGACTTCGTCTTCATCGACGCCGACAAAGGCGGGCTACGTCGACTACTACGAGGCGGTGCTGCCACGGCTCTCGGAGCGCGGCCTGATCGCCGTCGACAACACGCTCTCCAGCGGCCGCGTCATCGATCCGGCCGACGACGGACCGATCACGCGGTTCAACGAGCACGTGCACAACGACCCGCGTGCAGCCTCGGTGATCCTCAGCGTCCGAGACGGCATCACGCTGATCCGCCGGCGCTAAGCGCCGTTTCGGGGGGACTGGCCATGTACATGCATGTGCATTGGCCATGTATATGCATGGCCATGCCTCTGAATCGGACCTGTCCGAAACAGACGATACGGTTCCGCGATGCGCCTGATCGTCGCCCGCTGCGAGGTCTCCTACACCGGCCGGCTCTCCGCCTTCCTGCCGGAGTCGACCCGCCTGCTGATGCTGAAGGACGACGGCTCGGTGCTGGTGCACGCCGACGCCGGTGGGTACAAGCCCTTGAACTGGATGACGCCGCCGACCGTGATCGAAGACGAAGGCGAGCGCCTCGTCGTCCGCAAGCGGGCCGGGAAGACGGAGGACCGCCTCGAGATCCGCCTGCTCGAGGTGCTCAGCGACGTGGAGCACGACATGGGCGAGGCGGCGCCGCTCGAGAAGGACGGCGTCGAGCGCGACCTGCAGCTCGCGCTGGCGGATTGCCCCGAGGCGCTCGGCGAGGTGCTGCGCCTCGTTCGCCGCGAGTGGCCGACCGACGTCGGCCCGGTCGACCTGATGTGCCGCGACGAGGACGACGGCTGGGTCGCCGTCGAGATCAAGCGCGTCGCCACGATCGAGGCGGTCGAGCAGCTGACGCGCTACCTGGAGTTCATCCGCCGCGACCCGGCGAAGAGCGAGTGCCGCGGCGTCCTCGCCGCGCAGCAGATCAAGCCGCAGGCGGCGACGCTCGCCGAGTCGCGTGGCATCCGCTGCGTCGAGGTCGACCTCGCGTCGCTTCGCGGCGAGCGCGAGCCCGATCTGACGCTCTTCGCCGTCTAGCTCTCGTAGAAGGCGACCAGGCGCTCGCCCTCGGCGTCGATCTCCGCGCGCACGCGCTTCGGGAGCGGCGCGAACGGCTCGATCGTCAGCTGTCCACCGGCCACGGACGCGGTCGACCTTCCACGAGCCGGCGATGAAGCCGTCGACGGTGAACGTCGCCAGCGTCGTGGCGTTCTTCCGCCGGATCACGGTCTCGTAGTACTCGTCCGGGAGGATCCGAGAGCGGTCGCGGTGCGCAAGGATGATCGAGTCGTATGGCGGCAGGAACCGAACCGGCGCAGGCGCGTCGGCCGGTGCCAGCTTCGCCCGCGGCACGTCGTAGAGCGTGCGGCCCTGCTCGTCCTGGTACGTGCGCATGCCGTCGAGCGCCGGGCCGATGCGACCGAGCTTGAAGCCAGTGAGCTGCACGACGTCCTCCCGGGTGGCCGGGCCGTAGCCCGTCAGGTACGCCCGCACGATCCGCGCCACGCTCTCCTCCGAAGACGGCAGCGGCTCCCGCCACGGCACCGCCGGCGATGGCTTCGTGTGCGGCCACTCGCCGAGCGGCGACGTGCGGACGAAGGGCAGCGATCGCAACCCGAAGGCGACCGTCCAACGGTCGTCGGTCTGCCAGAACTCGTGCGCGAACGCGTAGAGGTCGGGGCCGCTCCGCGGCTCGTCGTCGAGCGCCGCCCACAACGCGTCGAGGTCGACGCCGAGCCTCGCAGCGCGCGCCTGCTCCGAGTCGATGCAGGCGGAGACGACGAAGGGAAAGTCCTCGCGCGTGACGACGTGCAGTGTCGTGCGCAAGAGGCTCGCCTTGATCGCCGTGCCGCGCTCCAGCTCGCGCGTCAGCTGCTCCTTCCGGAACCCGTCGAGCCGCGACCACAGCGCCACGTACGGCGACGGCGAGTACTGGGCCTGCATCGCCACGAGCCGCTCGACTGCCTTGACGACGGTTCGCCGCTGCCGGCGCAAGAGCCATTGCCGGTCGAGCAGCGTGCGATTCAGCTCGCGGAGCGAGAGCGTCCTCAAGGGCGGACGGCGGCCTTCAGCAGGTCGCGCGGCGGATCGGCGAAGAGCGCAGGCAGTCCCTCGAGCGGCACCTCGTGCGTGACCAGGCGCTGCCACGGATAGGCGCCCGACGCGAGGAAGACGAGCGCCGCCTTCACCGTCCGCGGCGAATGGTGAAAGACGCCGCGCACGGTCACCTCGCCGTAGTGGAGCTTGTGCGCGTCGACCGGCACGGTCGTCCCCGCGGGCAGCCCGCCGAAGAGGACGACGGTGCCGCCCGGCCGCACGAGTCGCACAGCGTCGACCCACGCCTCGGCGGTGCCGGCGGCCTCGATGACGACATCCGCGCCCTCGCCGTCCCCGGGCTGGGCGCCGAACTCGGGGCCGAGCGCGCGACGCTCTGCCCGGCCGCCGACGAGCTCCGGCCAGCCGCCCGCGTCGGCGACGCACGCACAGAGCATCAGCCCGATCGGGCCGGCGCCGAGCACGGCGACCCGGTCGCCCGCCTGGATGCCCGCGAGCTCGACGCCGCGCAGACAGCACGCAAGCGGCTCGACCATCGCCGCGACGACGGCGGGCAGCGTCGCCGGAACGCGCAGCAGGTTCGACCGCTGCGATCCGCTCCGGCACGAGGACGAGCTCCGCGTAGGCCCCGTTCAGGAGCGGCAGGTCGTCGCACTGCTCGCCGCGCACGCAGCGCGCGCACTCGCCGCACGGCGCCGAGTTCGCGGCGACGACGCGCTGGCCCGTCGCAACGTCGATGCCGCAGAACTCGTGCCCGAACGGCGCCGGCGGGTCGGCCAGGAGCACGGGATGACCGCGGCGAAACGCCTTCAGGTCGGTGCCGTCCGTCAGATGCCACCTCGACCTGCACGAGCACGTCGCCGGGCCCGGGCTTCGGGTCGGGAACGTCCTCGATGCGCACGTCGCCGGGCGCGTAGAACATCGCCGCTCTCACGGCGTGAAGACGACCTTGAGCGCCTCGCCGCTGCGATAGAGCTCGAGCCCTTCGGCGAAGCGCTCGAGCGGCAGGCGCCGCGTCTCGGGGAGCACGTACGACGGCAGCGCGCGAATCGCCTCGTCGAAGAACGACGGCGTGGGGGAGCGCGAACCGACGAGGCGCAGCTCCTTGCGGTAGACCGCGTCGAGATCGCGTCGCCGCCGGCTCGGCGTTCGCCGAGAAGACGAGCGATCGTGCCGCCCGGCTCGACCCGCGCGGAGCGCGTCGTTCAATCCGGCGGGCGCGGTCACGACGGCCGCGTCGACGGGGTCGTCGTCGCTCGCCGCGCCCAGCTCGCGAGCGAGCGCCACGCGCTCGTCGCGCGGATCGGCGGCGACCGGCGTGTCGCCGCGGTGGCGAAGCGCCTGCGTCCAGAGCAGCCCGACCGACCCGCAGCCGACGACGAGCACCCGTCCGCGCGGCACGAGCTCGAGCGCGCGCAACACGCAGGCGAGCGGCTCGACGTAGACGCCTGCCGACTCGGCGAGCCCGTCCGGCAGCGGCACGCAGTGCGTCGCGCGCAGGTACTCCGCGAACCCGCCGGGCTCGATCCGGTTCGCTCGGAACTCGGTGCAGGTCGACTCGTGCCCCGCGAGACACCGCTCGCAGGTCGCCGCACGGCACGTGTGGGACGACGGTGACGCGCGCGCCGTCGTCGAGCTCGCCCTCGATCTCGTGCCCGAGCACCGAGCCTGCAGGCCAGCGCCCGAGCTTCTCGACATCCGACCCGCAGAGCCCACAAGCGCGTCACGCGCACGAGCAGGCCGTCCCCCTCCGGCCGCGGGATCTCCGCGACCGCGGGGAGGCCTTCCTCGTCGAGCACCACCGCGCGCACCGGCGTATCGTATGGACATGGCAGTCAAGCTCCACCGCTGCTCGTACGTCTTCGCCAAGCTCGGCCCCCATCCGTGCTGGCGCGTGCAGAAGGCCCTGGACGAGCAGGGAATCGAGTACGAGATCGTCAAGGGCCCGTTCTTCGGCAAGCGCGAGGAGCACGTCAAGAAGACGGGCCAGCGCGCGTATCCGGCGATCGAGTTCGAGGACGGCACCATCTACCGCGAGGAGTCGGCCGACGATGGCGAAGACGATCCGCGCCGGCGAACTCGACTCGAAGCGCAGCGCCGACCACTCCAACCTGAGCATCGCTACAATCTGAGCTTCGCGGGGCTATAGCTCAGCTGGGAGAGCGCCTGGATCGCACCCAGGAGGTCGGCGGTTCGAGCCCGCCTAGCTCCATCAGTATCTAAGCCATTTCTGTCGCGCTCGCTGCGGCGAAATGGCTGTGTGGTGAGCAATGTGGTGAGTTGCGCGGCCGCCGCGCTCGAAAGAGCCCCTGGCGGGGCCCTCGCGGCGGTCAGTGCCCGCCGAAGACACAGAAGTTCCTCTTCCGGAGGCGAGCCGCGAGGTCCGCCTCGGCCGCACGGACCTCTTCGCGAGTCTCGTAAGGTCCCCACCCGCGAGCGAGCCGCGGGCGCAACCGAATTCCATGCTTGAACACAACGCGCGCCGAGTGAAAACCGCCCGCCTTGTGCACGGCGAAACGTTCCTCCGGGCTCTTGCTTGTCTCGCCAACGTACACGTGCGGTTTTCCAGCCCGGCGAGACGGGCAGTCGCGCTTCTTGCACACCGCGTCGTCCAGCTCGATGACATAGACGATATACGCCCGAGGAGTGGTCACGTCGTAGGGTTCTCCGGCTGCTGCGGAAGCACCTGCCCGGATCGCGAGTTGATCACGTTGCCGCTACAGCGGAGGTATGTATCGCGCTCTCACGGATGCCCTGTTGAGACACCGTGGTTGGGGTCGAACGGGGTTGCCCGGGCAGCGGCCCCAAAGGCCCAGATGCCGTGCTCGCGCCTCGAGCGCAAGACGTACGAGAAGACTGGCGTAGCGGCCGCGCCGGTAATCGTAGAAATACGGCGCCGCGGCGCCAATCCGCACCAATTGGACGTTCACGTCCAGCCCGTCGCGGACGCGGATCACGTAACGGAGTAGGCGGCCGTACTGATCCGACGGCGTCTGTCTTCGGCTCGCCGTAGAGGCGGACAAGGGTGCCAGCCGGCAACAAACGCTTGGTAGCCGCTGAAGCCTGTTCGCCGTAGCACTCGGGTGAGTTGTAGACCTCGGGTGTGTCGATCTGGACGAGACGGACGCGTGCTCCACTCGTCAGGTCGACCGTGTCCCCGTCGACGACGTAGGCGATCCGGGCGAGCTGCCCGCCAGGCCCGGATCTCACCGCCCCGGCGGTCGCAGCCGGCACGAGCAGCAGCAGAGACGCGACCAGCGCTGACAGACGCAGGGCGGAGCTCACGCGGCCCGTGTGACCGGCGGCTCCGCGATCAGCCGGTCGAGGGCGTCGTACACCTCCTACACCTGAGCGCGGGTCAGCGAATCGAGGTCGGCGGTGCCGGAGACACGCTGGACGAGCGAGACGAGCTGGCTGCGATCGACGCCGCCGTCGGGAAGGAGCAGACCTGCCGAGCGGGCCAGGCCGAACACCCTCCGGATCTGCCGCTCCGAGGCAGGCCAGGTGTCGCCGCGGGAGCGGAGCCGCAGGAACGCTGCGTGGTCGAGCCTCACCGTCTCTGGTGCGATGCCTTCGTCGAGGAGCACGCGCCTGGGGCCTACAGCCGTTTGCAATCGGAGTCCCGCGTTACGCCGGGGTGGCCCTACGCCCGCCGATTGGCAACGCACCAAACTCCGTCGTGCGGACCGAGGCATCAGAGGTGTCAAACCGTTGCGGCGTTGCTCGAACACGACCGACCCACAGTGCCCCTCTCTGCAGATGTCGGGGCGTCAGCTCGCCACGCGCTCACCACCCTCTTCACGATCGGCTCAGGGCGCTGGCTTCCGGTTCGACCGCCTGCCTGGCTGGCAGAAGGTCGAAAGCGCCTGCAGCCCACACGGTTGAGCCGAAACGACACCGCCGACGCACGGCTCCATTGGGCACAACCGTGCCGCTTCTGCCCATAAAGGGCGCTCCGGTGCCTGATTCCGTGGCTGCAAGCCCCCGGCATCGGCGGCGAGCCGGACGCGCAAGCAGCCTGATCGAACACACAACCACGAGGTAAGCAACATGCCCGACGACAACACGACGACGCTGAGTCCCGCGCAGCTCGAACAGAGGGCGCAAGCCAACGTGCGCCACGGCGCTCGCAGCGAAGGCCGAATCCGGGCCGTAGCCCGCACACAGAAGCGGCGCTTCCTGCGCCAGAACGGCCTTCGAGCCGGCGACGTTGAAGGACTCGGGCTCGCCTACCTCGATCTGTGGGCACGAGCGCAGGCGAAGGTCGAGCTGATGGACCGATGGTCAGAGGAGAACGGCTGGCTCGACGACGAATCCATCGCTCGAGTGGCGATCCAAGCTCAAGACCTACAAGCGGAACGAGGACGGAACGGTGACGATGGCCCCTGAGGAGACGCCAACCGTTCGGTTCGCTGACGGTCTTGCGTTTCGCCCGCGCCGATACGAGGCATGGGCGGCGGAAGGGATCCGAACAGGCTCCGAGCCAGACTCATCACCCCTCGCCGGCGACCCACCGACCGACGATGCCTGACTGGCGCCGATGAACCGTCTGATCGACGCGTTTCCGCATCTGAGACGTACGCCTGCGCCAGCGGCCCGACGGTACCCCTATTCGCCGAACTTCCAGAGGCCGGACGCGGCCAGTGACCGGATTGGCGGCGGAACCGAACAAGTCCGCCGGCGTAGAGCGTGGTCAGACGAGGCGCGTAAGCCGAATTAGTCCTGGCCCCGTCTACTCTGCATCCGGCGATACTCGCCACCTAATGGTTGCAACACTCCCACGTCCGGCGATACTCGCCACCTAATGGTTGCAACACTCCCACGTCTCGAGGATCTGACGCCCGGTGCTCGCATCCGCGGCGTTCTTCCCGACCGCGCGGTGACGGTCGTGCAGGCCGAGTGGCACGGCACGCAGGCGCTGACGCTCACCTACCGCGACGACGCGGGCAGGGTCGACCACGAGCTGCTCTACCGCGCCGAACGAGGCGCGCGCTCGAGGTCGAGGACGCGGGCCGCGCGTGGAGCTTCGACGCCGACGGCCAGCTGTTCCGCCTCGCCTCGGAGGCGCTGCGCATCCGGCTCGCGCACCTGTTCGACCCGTATCTGGCGGTCCACACGTCGAACCTCGATCCGCTGCCGCACCAGATCCGCGCGGTCTACGGGGAGATGCTGCCGCGGCAGCCGCTGCGCTTCCTGCTCGCCGACGACCCCGGCGCGGGCAAGACGATCATGGCCGGGCTGCTGATCAAGGAGCTGATCGTCCGCGGCGACCTGAAGCGCTGCCTGATCGTGCCGCCGGGGAGCCTGGTCGAGCAGTGGCAGGACGAGCTGGCGCTCAAGCTCGGGCTCGAGTTCGAGATCATCACGCGCGACACGATCGAGGCGTCCCGCAGCGGCAACCCGTTCGCGGAGAAGAGCCTCGTGATCGCCCGGCTCGACCAGCTGTCGCGCAACGACGAGATCCAGGCGAAGCTGGAGCAGACCGACTGGGATCTGATCGTCGTCGACGAGGCGCACAAGATGTCGGCGCACTTCTATCGGGCTCGAGATGAAGAAGACGCGGCGCTACCAGCTCGGCGAGCTGCTCGGCCGGATCACGCGCCATCTGCTGCTGATGACGGCGACGCCGCACAGCGGCAAGCCGCGAGGACTTCCAGCTGTTCATGGCGCTGATCGACCCCGATCGCTTCGAGGGCAAGCCGCGCAAGGGCGCGAAGGCGCTCGACGCGCAGGGGCTGATGCGGCGGATGGTCAAGGAGGAGCTGCTCACGTTCGAGGGCAAGCCGCTCTTCCCCGAGCGGCGCGCCTACACCGTCACCTACCCGCTGTCGCCGCAGGAGGCGCTGCTCTACGACGAGGTGACCGAGTACGTGCGCGAGGAGATGAACCGCGCCGACCGGCTGAAGGCCGAGGGCGAGGGTCGCCGCGGCAACGTCGTCGGGTTCGCGCTGACGGTGCTGCAGCGCCGGCTGGCCTCCTCGCCGGAGGCGATCTACCAGTCGCTTCGCCGCCGCCGCGAGCGGCTCGAGGCTCGGTTGAACGAGGAGCGCCTCGGCCGGCGCGGCCGCGAGGAGGCGATCGACCTCACGGTCGGCCTCGAGGCGCCCGAGGACATCGACGACCTGCCCGACGGCGAGCTCGAGGATCTCGAGGAGGAGGTCGTCGATCAGGCGTCGGCCGCGAAGACGATCGCCGAGCTCGAGGTACGAGATCGAGACGCTTGCGCGGCCTCGAGCAGCTCGCCGAGCAGGTGCGCCGCTCCGGCACCGACGCGAAGTGGACGCGCCTCGCGGAGCTGCTGCAGGACACCGAGGCGGAGATGTTCGACGAGACCGGCAAGCGCCGGAAGCTGATCATCTTCTCCGAGCACCGCGACACGCTCAACTACCTGACCGACCGCATCCGCACGCTGCTCGGCAGGCCGCGAGGCGGTCGTCGAGATCCACGGCGGCATGCACCGCGAGCTGCGCCGCGAGGCGCAGGAGTCGTTCCTCCAGGATCCCGACGTCTTCGTGCTCGTCGCGACCGACGCGGCCGGGGAGGGCGTGAACCTCCAGCGCGCGCACCTGATGGATAACCCTGGAATTCGAGAACTTCAATCGCCGGCCTGCCAAGAGGGCCTGCTGGACGTGTTCGACGATGTCGTCCGAATTGCCGCGAACTGTCGCTTCAGCAATTGTAGTCACGATGGAGACGCGGACTGCGCAGTTCTGGCTGCAGTCGCGTCGGGCACTCTCGACCAACGGCGCTTAACCAGTTTTCGGAAGCTTATCGCGGAGCAGGCCCGCAACTCAAGAACGTTGGCAAAACGCCTCGCGACCTCGATCAGAAAATGGGACGATTCTTCAAATCCGTCCTCAAGAGCAAACGCCGACTTCGCGAAGTGCAGTGAAGCAAATGAGCGATTGGCTCAGTCCCTACGTTGAAAAATGGTGCCGCTGATTGATTTCGACCAGCTATTCCGCCGCACCGGACGCCGTGCCGCCCCTTACCGGAGCGGCAACGTGTACGGGGGTGCCTGCGGCCGACATCCCGGCCTGTGCGACATCGCTTCGATCTCGACGGCACGGATCTGCTGGATGTCGATCTGCGGCGATTCTGGATCCCGTCGTACGCGCCGGCTCGTCGCGCCCCTCCCTACGGTTTCCCGACTGATTGCATTTTCGAGGCCGGCACTCGGTCACTCTCGTTCGACGACGATTGGGGCGACCATCATCGCCGGCTCGACTTGCGAGGTCCCCGTCGGGCGGCCGTCCGCCGCGGACGACACGTGGGGCAACGCACGAGCCGCCACGACGAAATCGTCGGCGTGGAAATCCTTCACGCCTCGGGCCTGGTCCCCGGGACCGCTGAGCGTCCTCTACCCGATTTTCAACGAGGCCGAGCTGCACCAGAGCCTCGCACCCAACCCCGATTCGGGCCAGGGCCGTGACGACGACGTGGATGCGTTCGACATCTCCATGTCCGGACAATTGCACGACCTGGTACTTCTCGCCCGACCACGAGGCGACGGGTTTTATCCCGGCCGGGGCACGCTCGACCCGGGCGCGATCTACGAAGTTTCCGCGCTGGGCGGAATCGCGGCGCTCGATCGTGCGACGGAACATCCACCTCGGGACTGTCCGAGGACACCGACATCCGCGGCTTCGAGTTCGTCTGGCTGTCGCCTTGCGATTTGTGCGGCCCCGCGTTGGCGCTCATCTTCAGCGTCGCCGAGAACGACTACCTGACCGCCGGCGTTGACGAGTCGGGCGGCCTCGAATCCGAACAAGCTGTACGCCTCGTTCCTGACCGGCTCGTACTTCGAGTTGGCCAGTAACGCGCTGCCCGACCCCATCGACGCGATCACCGCGGTCCCGCGTCCTTACATGCCCATCCTCGGGCACCGTGCCTTGCGCCGGCGACATGAACTGCGACGGCATGCATCAACTTCGCCGACATCAACCCGTTCGTGCTGCGGCTGAGCAACCCCGCCGGCTACGCCGCGACCTACCCCAATTGCCCGCCTGGAAACGGCGACATTAACGGCGACGGCGTGGTGGCGATTCGACGACATCAACCCGTTCGTGGCGCTGCTCAGTCAACAGCCCCCGCCGACGTGCCCGTAGCGCGGCGTACCGCATGCACGCATCCGCCGCGCAGCCACGTGCAGCGCGGCGGGTCGTTCCGGCTATGATGGTGTGCGGGCGTTGTCGCTGTTCGGGTGGCCTGCGTGAGCCGAAAAAGCGTCCAACCTGTCCCTTTGCCGCTGTTGCAGCCCGATCGCGCGGCGGGCTGCGGCACGCCGCGCAAATCAACGCGCGGACGGTGGCGAGCGCTGATCGTTGACGCTCGTGTACGTCGCGTTCGCCGCCCATTACCTGCACTGGCGGCTCTCCGGCCACACGCTGAGCCCGGTCGAGCCCAGCGAGGCCATGCAGACGCTCGAACAGGGCCTGCTCAATGCGGGTTTCGTGTTCTTCGCGCTCGCGATCCTCAGCACGCTCGTCCTCGGCCGCTGGTTCTGCGGCTGGGGCTGCCACGTGGTGGCGCTGCAGGACTTGTGCACGTGGCTGCTCAAGCGGCTGCACATCCGACCCGAAGCCGTTCCGCTCGCGCCTGCTCGTGTTCGTGCCGCTGCTGGCGGCGTTGTACATGTTCGTCTGGCCGACGGTGCTGCGTCTCTGGCACGCCGAGCCGCCGCCGGTCCTCGTCGCCCACTTCCTCACCTACGACTTCTGGGCGACGTTTCCCGGCCTGGGGATGTCGCTGTTGACGCTTGCTGGTGTGTGGCGTTTCTGTGCGTGATTCTGCTGGGGAATAAGGGTTTCTGCACCTACGCCTGCCCCTACGGCGGCTTCTTTGGCGTGGCCGACCAGCTCGCCCCGGGCAAGATCCGCGTCACCGACGACTGCGACGGCTGCGGCCATTGCACGACCGCGTGTACTTCCAACGTCCGCGTACACGAAGAGGTCCGCGTGTACGGCATGGTGGTCAATCCGGGCTGCATGAAGTGTACCGACTGCATCAGCGTCTGCCCGAAGGAGGCGTTGTACTTCGGCTTCGGCCGTCCGACGCTCGCCAAGGGCCGGCCGCGCGCCGGCGCCGTCCGCGGAGCTTCGACTACACCTGGCCCGAGGAAATCGCGCCGTGCGCTGTTGTTCCTGGTCGCGCTCTACGCGTACCGCGGCTTGTACGACGCGGTGCCGTTTCTCCTGTCACTCGGCCTCAGCGCGATCAGCGCATTTCTGCTCCTGCTCACGGCCCGTCTGTTCTACGTGCCGTCGGTGCAGTTGCGCGGCCTGCAACTGCGCCTCAAGGGCCGCCTGACCGCTGCTGGCCGGACATGGCTGGCGTTCGCGCTGCTTCTGGTGGCGTTTGTCGCGCACAGCGTCGCGGTGCAGATACCACGCGCACGAGGGTGAGCGGTTGCTCGCGCGCGCCAAGGCGCTGCAAGCCTCCGGCGATCCGTCCGCGTCGCCCGCCGTTGCGCAGGCCTCCCGGGATGCGCTCGCACGCCTGCTCTGGGTTCGCCGCTACGGGCTTCTGTCGACCGCGAAATGCGAAGCGCAACTGGGGTCGCTGTACCTGTTTCTGGAGCAGCCGGACGAGGCGCGCCGGCACCTCGATCGCGCGCTCGCACTGCCCCGACCTACGCCGCCGCGCGCGCTACAAGCTCGCCGAACTGCTGGCCCGCGACGGCGACCTGCCGGCGGCGGTCGCGCAACTCGCCCAGGCGCTGCACGACAACCCGGCCCTCGCGGACGCTCGGCAGGACCTGATCGGCGCGGCACGTCGTCTGCAGCGTCTGCCGGCGTGCGTGGATGTGCTCGCGGAGGTCGCGCGTCGCCGGCCGTACGACGCCGCGGCCCGCCTCGATTTCGCCCAGGTGCTCGCGGAGACCGGGCGACGCTGGCGCGCGGCGTGGCGGAAATCCGGCAGGTCCTCGCCCAGCGGCCCGACCTGCCCGAGGCGCATTTCCGTCTGGGGCTGCTGCTCGCTGAAGGCGGCGACGTGCTCGCGGCGATCCAGGCTTGCGAGCGCACGGTCGCGCTCGATCCGACATCGCCGCGGAAGCGGTTACGTCCTCGGCCGTCTGCGCGGTGCAGGCGTCCCGACACGATCTGGCTCTGGCGCAGCTTACGGAGGCCCGGCGCCTGGCTCCGTCTCGACCGCGACATTCTGAAAGCCTGGGCCGCCGAAGTCGTTCAGGCCGGGACAGGCCCCCGCCGCGATCGCCGCCGCCGAGCGTGCGCTGTCCGATGACCTGGCCGCCCGCTACGGTCTCGTCTTCCTGTACGACGCCGCCGGCCAGGCTGACGCCGCCGCCAGCGCGTATCAGCACGTGCGTCACGCTGCGATCCGACCTCCCGCCCCCCTGATCCTCCGCCGTGCCCAGAATGAAATTAGTACAATTTTAGTACTAATTACTGGACGCGGGTTACGCACACGACTATAGTCGTGGCGTGTCGGGGCCAATCGGGCGGCCTCCACACACTGCGTATTCGATTATAAATCATATGTTCGAAACAAGTTACATGCCTGGGCGCGGATTGTCCGGACGGTGGCAGGGAAGCACGAATGAATCGAATGCGGGCGACTGCAATCGGGCTGTTTTGCTCTTCGTTGGCGTTGGTTGGGGGCTCGGGCAGTCCGAACCTGGCGATCCCCGGAGCGTCGGCCCGGACCTCATCGTCAGCGACCTTTACGAGCCCTTCCAATGGGGCGCCTCGCCCGATGGCACCATCCGGGCCTACTCGATCGGCACGTGGGCCTGCAACATCGGCGACCAGCCCGCCGTCTGGTACAGCAACACGGATCAGCACCCGCTCATCGGCCAGAACATGTTTCGCCTGAGTGGCGGCCGCTATGAGCAGCATCGGTCAGAGCTGGCTCAAATGGGGTTATCTGGCGGAGAATACCAACAACTGCGGCACCTGCATCGATCCGGGCGCCCCGGGCCTGCTCGGCGTGAACTGCGCGGACAGCTACGAGGCGGTGTGGAACGGGTATCAAGCCGCGCTGGGGCCGAAGTCCGTCGTCAATCCGTTCACCGGCGCGTTCCCGGCGACTCACGCGACCCCGCCGGCCACGACCATCGGCGGCCGGCTGGACGTACACTCGACCGACATCGACACGCCCTGGGCGCTGTATTTCGTCGAAGGTCAGTACGTGAGCCCGGATGACTCGGCCGCGGGGAACAACCTCAATAACACCTCCTACCGGCAGGTTTGGTTTCGACCCGACAAGAGCCTCACGTTCATCAGCCCGGGAGGCACGGCTTCCGCGACCGTGCAGCAGCAGCCCGGCATCGCCGCCTGGGCAGAGCAGGACGCCGCCGTCTTCCTGGCCGTCCGCCGATCGTGCCGGGCGACGGGCGCCTGTACGTCGCCCGCAAAGCGACCGACCTGGGCGGTGGCGTCTGGCACTACGAGATCGCGATTCAGAACGTGAACTCCGATCGGGCGGTGGGCGGCGTAATCGTCCACCTCCCGGCCGGCGCGAACCGCGAGCAACCTCGGGTTCCACGCGGTGGACTATCACTCCGGCGAGATTTATGACGGCACGCCCTGGACGGGCGCGGTTACGGCCGCAGGCGTGCGTTGGGATACAGTGGATTACGCGACCAATCCGAACGCTAACGCCCTACGCTGGGGCACGTTATACAACTTCTGGTTCGACGCCGACGCGCCGCCGCAGAGCGCCACGCTGGCGGAGTTGCTGCTGTTCAAGCCCGGTACGCCGGCGTCGATCGACGTTCGCATCGGCCCTGTGCCGATCCTTCCGGGCGACCTGAACTGCGATGGCGTCGTGGACTTCGCCGACATCAATCCCTTCGTGCTGTACCTGTCGAACTTCGCGGCCTGGCAGGCGGCGATACCCCGACTGCCCGCCGCAGAACGGCGACATCAACGGCGACGGCACGTACGGCCAGGGATCGTTCGGCGACATCAACCCGTTCGTGGCGCTGCCTGAGCCACGGCGGGTGCCCGTAGCAGACGAACTCCGAAATCGGAACGGTTTTTCGCGGTGCGTGTCAAAATAGTACCAATTTAGTCTACTTAGCGTAGTCACGGGTGTTCGTGGCATCGTGGGACAGTTGCAGGACCGAGGAATTCAAACGGAGAGACATCGTGCGCAAACGAAGCGGGTTCTTGATTGGATTGCTGTTGTGTTGTGGAACGCTGGGGGCTGTCGCAGGTCCACTCACCGCGCTCTCGGTCGGTCACGGACCTGCATGAGGTGGATAAGCCATCCCCGTGGCGGCCGGCGAACGCGCCGTGGGCGCGTGTTGTCGCCACGATGCGAGCGGGGCGGTCGTCTGCGTTCTCGACGTCCTTGCAGGAGTGTCAGCAGACGTATCACGGCGTGTATCAGGGCGACGGCACAAACTGCGACCCGCCGCATTGTGACCAGGTGCCTCCAGCGGCGCGTGCTGCGTCAACGTGGCGGGCGGGGCCCCCGCAGTGCTTTGTGGCGTTCGCGCTGGAGTGCGAGCTCCATGGGGGCCAGTACCAGGGCGACGGCAGTGCC
>CAVQYE010000018.1:0-91046 GCA_963718065.1 uncultured Actinomycetes bacterium
GCCGTCGTCGAGATGCTTGCGCAGGCGCTTGTACGCCTCCGACGAGCGCTCGGCCGTCACCCAGGCGGTGACGATCGGCTTGCGCGACGCCGGCGGCTTGGCGATCTCCGAGACGGAGAGGTCGCCGTAGACCGTCAGAGCAAGCGTGCGCGGGATCGGCGTCGCGGTCATGTGCAGCACGTGCGGCGAGCGGCCGGCGGCGAGAGCCTGACGCTGCTCGACGCCGAAGCGGTGCTGCTCGTCGACGACCGCGACGGCGAGATCGGCGAACTCGACTCCCTGTTGGATCAGGGCATGCGTGCCGACGGCGATCTGCGCCTCGCCGCTGCGGAGGATGTCCCGGGTCGCCGCCGGCGTCGCGCTCGTCACGAGCACGCAGGGGACGCCGAGCTCCGCGCAGATGCCCTCGATCGTCAGGAAGTGCTGCTCGGCCAGGGTCTCGGTCGGCGCCATCAGCGCGCCCTGCGAGCCGGACTCCACCGCGCGAAGCAGGGCGTAGAGCGCGACGACGGTCTTGCCGGAGCCGACGTCGCCCTGGAGCAGGCGCTGCATCGGCGCGGTCCGCCGGAGGTCGAGGTCGATCTCGGTGATCGCCCGTTCCTGATGCTCGGTGAGCGTGAACGGAAGCGTCCCTCGGTAGCGGGCGACGAGCTCGCCCGGCTCGCCGAGCGCGGTGGCGACGTCGTCCTCGGCCTCCGCCTTGCGGCGCAGGATCCCCAGCTGCAGTACGAGCAGCTCCTCGAACGCGAGGCGGCTGCGGGCGCTTTCCCCCTCGGCGACGTCCTGCGGAAAGTGCAGCGCCGCGAGTGCGTCGGCCTTCAGCGGCAGCCTTGCGTTCTGACGCAGCTCGGCCGGGAGCGGATCGGGGACGTCGCGCGCGTGTGGGATCGCGGCGCGGGCGAGGTCGCGCAGCCGCTTCACGGGCACGTCCTCGCTCGCGGGGTAGACCGGAGCGAAGTCGGCGGTGGCGTGCGCGTCGCCGAGGTCGTACGTCTTCACCTGGAAGCCGTAGCGCGTCACGTGGCCGCGGACGCGGATCCGCGTGCCGGGGGTGAGCTTCTCGGCCAGCCAGGGCTGGTTGAACCAGCGAACGCCGATCGTCCCGGTCCCGTCCTTGAGCCGGGCGTCGACCGCGGTCAGGCGACCGCGCAGGCGGCGCAGGCTCGACGAGACGATCTCGCCGGAGATCGCCACCTCCTCGTCGCCGAAGAGGTCCGAGATCGCCACCTCGGGGGCAGCGGGCTCGTACCGCCAGGGCCGGTGGAAGAGCACGTCACCGATCGTGCGCAGGCCGAGCGCGGCAAGCTTCTTCTTCAGGGACGGCCCGACGCCCGGCAGCGTCTCGACGCCCGCGAGCAGCCGTTCCGGCCGGTGGCTGCCGCGCAGGGGCGGCCAGGACTCCGGACGGTCAAGGCTCGCGAACCCCGTGGGCAGGCGGGTCTCTGTCATGACGGCGCTCAGGGTGTTCCGAGTATAGGACCCGGACCGGCGGTCCTCCTGAGCCGGATGACTGCATCGATGCCGCCGGAGTCCGCGCGCCGCAGCTCCACCTCGCCGCCGTCGGCCCGGACGAGCCGGTCGACGATCGCGAGACCGAGGCCCGAACCGCCCTGCCCGGAGCCGTCGCGCCGGTCGGCGCCGCGCCAGAAGCGATCGAAGGCGCGGCCCCGCTGCTCGTCGGTCAGCCCCGGGCCCTCGTCGACCACGTGCAGCTCGCCGTCCCGCACCCAGAGGCGGAGCGCCGAGCCGTCGGGAGACACTTCCAGCGCGTTCGCGATCAGATTGTCGAGCACCTGGTCGAGCCGCTCGGGATTGACGTACGCCCGCTCGCCGACGGGCACCTCCACCTGCAGCGCGACGCCTCGCTCGTCGGCGAATGCTTCCCACGCTTCGGCCCGGTCCCGGACGAGCGGCGCCAGCTCGACGGCGGCCGACGCAGCGCCGGCCTCGTCGGTGCGGGCCAGCACGAGCAATCCCTCGACGAGCCGGCCGAGCCGCTCGACCTCCGCGAGCGCGCCGTCGAGGTCACGCTCTCCCGCCGGTGCGACGTCGCGCGCCAGATTCTCCAGCCGCAGGCGGAGCGCCGTCAGCGGCGTGCGCAGCTGGTGCGAGGCATCGGCGACGAACGCCTCCTGCGCGCGGAGGAGCGTCTCGATCTCGCGCACCATGACGTTGAACTCGGACGCGAGCGACCGCACCTCCGGCGGCCCGCTCCGCTCGTCGGCGCGCACGGTGAGGTCGCCTTCCCCGGCACGCCAGGCCGCCCGCTCGAGGGCGAGCAAGGGCGCCACGACCGACCGCGCGAGCGCGAAGCCGATCGCGGCGGTGAGGCTGAGCACGATCGCGGCGATCGCGAGCAGCGTCAGCCAGTAGCGGTGCACGCGGGCATCGAGAGTCGAGGTCGGCGTGGTAATGCGCACGGCTCCGAGGACGACGCCGGTTGACGCGACCGGCACGGCGACGTAGATGAGGCCGTGGCCGAGCGTCTGCGAGTAGCGGGTGCCCGTCGCGACCCTGCCGGCGAGCGCGGAGGCGATCTCGGGCCGCGAACGGAACGAGCGGCCGGCCGCGGCGTCGGAGTCCACGAGCGAGACGCCACGGCGGTCGACGAGCAGAACGCGACTGCCGGTGCCGGCGCTATAGGCGCGGGCGGCGGCATCGAGACCCGGTTGTGTCCGGCGCCGGCCCTCGAGCATGTCCTCCGAGAGCGATCCGAACGCGACGGCGTCGCGCTCCACCTTCGCGGTCAGGTTCTGCAGCTCGTTGCGGTGATACGTGACTGCGAGCGGCACCTCCAGGACGACGAGCACGAGAACCGCGAGCGCGAGGTAGCCAAGGACGAGACGGCGGGTCACGCGGATGCGCGAAGCCGGAAGCCGACGCCGCGCACTGTCTCGATCCACCCCGGATCGCCCAGCTTCTTGCGCAACGAGGCCACGTGGACGTCGATCGTCTTCGTCGGGCCGTACCAGGTCGTGTCCCACACGCGCTCGAGCAAGAGGCGCCGGCTGACGACCGAGCCCGGCTCCTCGGCCAGCACCGCGAGCACGTCGAACTCCTTGGCCGTGAGGGCGAGCTCCCGGCCGTCGAGCACCACGCGACGCGCCTTCGGGTCGACCTCGAGCGGGCCGACGACGAACCTGCCATCGTCGGCACGGCCGGAGCTGCGCCGGGTCACCGCCTTGATGCGGGCGATCAGCTCACGCAGGCCAAAGGGCTTGACGACGTAGTCGTCCGCGCCGAGCTCGAGGCCGACGACCCGGTCGACCTCCTCGCCGCGAGCCGTGACCATGATGATCGCCACATCCGAGCGGGCACGGAGCCGCCGGCAGACCTCGTAGCCGTCGATGCCCGGCAGGCGCACGTCGAGCAGGACGAGGTCGGCAGGCGCGGCGGCGAGCGCCTCCTCGCCGGTCGCGGCGCGCTCCACCTCGTAGCCCTCGCGGCGCAGGCCTTCGGCAAGCGGCTCCGCGATCGCGTCCTCGTCTTCGACGATCAGCAGTCTCAAAACGACCTCACGGCGTCATTGTCATGGACGCGAGCGGCGGCCGGATCCGTTCTTTCCCGAAGCTTTACCCAACCCGGGAACTCCTTTACGCGCCCCGCGCCCGCGCTTGCAGAAGCGTCGCCTAGCGTGCGAAGCGTCAACTCAGGAGGTTCCGATGCACAAGCTTCACGCACTGACGATCGCCCTGTTCCTCGCCCTCGCCGTCGTCCTCGGCGGCTTCGCGGCACTGCGGACAGGGGCGCTCTCTGCCTCCACCACGAAGTCGGCCACGGCGGTGTCGATCAGCCAGCGCCAGCACCGGCTCGACCAGGCGCAGAGGCAGCTGCAGGCGGCGCTCGCCCGCAAGCCGCCCGCGTTGCCGGCCGTCTCGTCCGGCACCGCGGCGAAGGGTCGCGCCACCCGCGTCGAGTACGTCCGCCCCGCTCCGATCGTGATCACGCGTCCCTCCGGCTCTCGTGAGCACGAGGACGGCGAACACGAGGCGCGGAGCCGGGAAGGCGGCGAGGATGACTAGCCACGTCGCCCGCCTCTATGTCGCGGCGATCGCGATCGTCGTCCTCTTCCTCAGCTGGGCCGCGATCGCGGCCCGGCCCTGGGCCCCGTCGGCTCTCCCCGCTCAGGACCCGCGGGTACAGGCGCTCCAGGCACGCGAGCTGCGACTCCGCGCCGAGTCGATCCGGGTGCAGAAGATCGTCGAGCGCCGCTGGGCCGTGTACCGCAAGGAGGTCGCGCGCCGGAAGGCGCTCGCAGCACAGCCCGTTGCCGTGCAGGCGCCCGCGGTCCGGGTCGTGACCCTGCCGCCGCTGACGGTGACGAGGACCTCGTGATGGAGCGCCACGTCTTCCGGGCGATGGGGACCGACGTCGAGCTCCTCCTCGACGGCGAACCGCGCGGCGCATTCGACGAGGTCGAGAAGGAGTTCGAGCGGCTCGAGGCCGTGATGTCGCGCTTCCGGCCGGAGTCGGAGCTCTCGCGCCTGAACCGGCACGGGCGCATCGAGGCCGGCCCGGATCTCCTCCGCGTCGTCACGCTCGCGCTCGACGCGCGTGTCGCGACCGGCGGCCTCTTCGATCCGACGGTGCACGATGCCGTCGTCGCCGCCGGGTATGACCGCACCTTCGACGAGCTCCCGGCCGACGCGCCGGGTGACCCGCTGCCGGAGCACCGCCCGGGCGAGGTGCTCGTCAGCGGCCGGACGATCGAGCTCGCCGGCGGCACGCGGCTCGATCTGGGCGGGATCGGCAAGGGCTACGCCGTCGACCGCGCCTGCGAGCTCCTCGCGATGGCCGGCCCGTGTCTCGTCAACGCGGGCGGTGACCTCGCGGTCCGCGGCGGCTCCTGGCCGGTCGGCGCCGGTGGCGTCACGCTGCTGCTCGAGTCGGGCGCGATCGCCACCTCCGGCCGCGACCGGCGCCACTGGCGCCGCAACGGTGAGGAACGCCATCACCTGATCGACCCGCGCACCGGCCGCCCGGCCGACAATGGGCTGCTAAGCGTCACCGTCGTCGCGCCGAGCGCCGTCGAGGCAGAGGTGCTCGCCAAGGTCGCCTTCCTCGGCGGCGCCGTCGAGGCACCCCGGATCCTGGTCGCCGCGGACGGGACCGCGACGCTGGCGGGAGGCCTCGCATGAAGGACCCGACCTTCTGGATTCTCGCGCGGGCGAGCGGGCTGACCGCCTACGTCCTGCTGACGCTCTCGGTGCTCGCGGGCCTCGTGCTCAAGTCGCGCCCGGTCGGCAACCGGCTGCGGCCGGCCGCCGTCGTCGACACGCACCGGACGCTGGCGCTCCTCGGGATCGGCGCGCTCGCGCTGCACGCCGTGACGCTGGTGCTCGACTCGACCGTCAAGATCACGCCGCTCGCGCTGCTCGTCCCTGGCCTGTCCCCGTACCGTCCGCTCGCGACAGGGCTGGGCGTGCTCGCCGCCGAGCTGATGGTGGTCGTCTACGCGTCCTTCTCCCTCCGCAAGCGGATCGGCCCGAAGAACTGGCGGCGCCTGCACTGGGCCACGTACGGGATCTTCGCCGCCGCCACGGTCCACGGCGTCGCAGCCGGCACGGACACGAGCCGGCTGTGGGTGACCTCGCTCTACCTCGGCGCGGTCTTCGCCGTGGCGGCGGCAACCGCTTTCCGTTTCCTGACTGCGCCGATCAAAGGGCCGGTCGCGAAGCGGCCGGTCCAACCACGAATCACGAAAGGGGCAACACGATGAGCTACCGGATCGAAATCGACAGGAGCCTCTGCAGCGGCTTCGGCTCCTGCATCCAGGCGGCGCCGGGTGCGTTCGAGCTCGACGCGGGCGGGATCGCGAAGCCGCTCGTCGTCCTCTCGGACGACCCGGCGGTGCTCGACGCCGCCGCCTCGTGCCCGATGGGCGCGATCAGCGTCGTCGAGGAGGCGGCGGCCTGATGGAGACGACGCTGATCGTCGGCGCCGGCCTCGCGGGCGCGCGCTGCGCCGAGACGCTGCGCGCGAACGGCTACGAGGGCCGAGTCCTGCTGGTCGGCGACGAGCCGTTCGCGCCGTACGAGCGGCCCGCGCTCTCGAAGGAGCTGCTCGCCGGCACCCGAGACGAGGTCTCGCTGCGGCCGGACGGCTTTTGGGAGTCGCAGGGGATCGAGCTCTGGACGGGGACGCGCGTGACCTCGGTCGACTCCGTCCGCCGGACCGCGGTCGCGGGCGGCACCGTCGTCGGCTGGGATTCGCTGGTGCTCGCGACGGGTGCTCGCCCGCGGCGCCTCCGCGGCCCGCTGCCCGGCCACGTGCACGAGCTGCGGACGCTCGCCGACGCGCTCGCGCTGCGCGACGAGCTTCGGCCGGGACGCAGGCTCGTCGTCGTGGGCAGCGGCTTCGTCGGCGCCGAGGCGGCGACGACGGCTGCCGCTCTCGGTCTCCGCGTGACGGTGCTCGAAGCGGGGCCGCTGCCACTCGGCGGCCTGCTCGGACCGGAGGTCGGCGACCTCCTGGCCGCGCGGTACGCGGAGCACGGGATCGAGCTCGTGGTCGGAACGCCCGTGGAGCGCGTCTCCCCCCACGCCGTCAGCCTCGCCGACGGACGCCGGCTCGACTTCGACGTGCTGCTCGTGGCGATCGGCGTCGAGCCGGCGCGTGAGCTCGTCGCGACGGCGCCCTGCCCCTCGGGAACTGGGGTGGTGCTCGCCGGCGACGTCACGGGCAGCGGCCACTGGACCGCGGCCGCCGAGCAGGGAGCGGCTGCGGCCCGGACGCTGCTGGGCCTCGAGCCGGCGCCCCGGCAGCCGTCCTACGTCTGGTCGGACCAGCTCGGGCTCCGGCTGCAACTCGTCGGAGACCCCCGAGGCGCGGCGCGCGTCGAGCTCGACGGCGACGCCGACGGCTTTGCCGGGCGCTTCTTCGACGATCGAGACGGCCTGGTGGCTGCGCTCGCCGCCAACAGGCCGACGCTCGTGCCGGCATTCAGGCGCGAGCTGGCGGCGCTACGCTCGGCGGCATGAAGCTCGCCCTGTGGGCTGCGGGAGTGCTGGCCGCGGTCGCCATCGCGGTCGCCGCGAACGTGGTGCTGCTGCGCACAGGCGACACCGGCAGCGACCCGATCGGGACGTTGAGCCCGACGCTGTTCCGCCCGCCCGCGCAGCGGCCGGCAACGACCACCGAGCCGACCACGACCGGCGACGACCACCACACCGGCACCGACTCCCACACTCCCGGAGGCGACGACTCGGAAGACGACTGACCCTGGCGACATATCTCCGCCGGGCATCGGTGCAGCGAGCATCCGCGCTTCGTCCCATCCTCGGCCCTCGGCCCGCGTCTCAGCGTGCACTACAACCCGAGGGAGGTCCTGGTGGCGAGCTATCTCGCGAGACGGCTGCTCTGGGCGATGGCGATGTTCGTCGCGGTCACCATGGTCACGTACGTCATCTTCTTCATCGTCCCGGCGAGCCCGGCGCGGCTCGCGTGCGGGCAGCGGGCGACGCAGGACTGCATCAATCGCGCCGCCAAGTACCTCGGCACGGACCAGCCGATCTACGTCCAGTACGGACGCTTCCTCAAGCGCCTCGTCGTCCACCAGGATCTCGGCCGCTCGTTCACGAACAGGCAGAGCGTCAACCACGTGGTGGCGAGCGCCGCTCCCGTGACCGCCTCGCTCGTCTTCGGCGGCATGATCCTCTGGCTCCTGATCTCGATCCCGATCGGAATCATGTCGGCGTTACGACCGCGATCGCTGCTCGACCGAGTGGCGATGATCTTCGTGCTGATCGGGATCAGCTCTCACCCGGTCTGGATCGGGCTGATCTTCGCGTACTTCATCGGCTTCAAGGCCGGGCTGACGCCGATCACCGGCTACTGCGACCTCTGGAACCCCTCCGGCGAGTGCGGCGGTCCGGCCCAGTGGGCGTATCACCTCGTGCTGCCGTGGATGACGTTCGCGATCCTCTTCGCGGCCACCTACGTCCGCTTCATCCGCGCAAACGTGATGGAGACGCTGAACGAGGACTACGTGCGCACGGCGAGGGCCAAGGGCGCCCCGCCGTGGATCGTCATGCGCTCGCACGTGCTGCGGAACGCGATGCTGCCGATCGTGACGATCCTCGGCCTGGACATCGGGCTCGCGCTCGGCGGCGCCGTCTTCACCGAAACGGTGTACGGGCTGCCGGGGCTCGGCAAGACGGCCATCCAGGCGATCGACAACTTCGACCTGCCCACCGTGCAGGGGGTGGTCGTGTTCGCCACGACTGTGATCATCCTCGTCAACCTGGTCGTGGACACGATGTACGCGTGGATCGATCCGAGGATCAGGCTCACGTGACGCGGACCAAGTGACCAAGTGACTTCCTGGTCGACCGGCACGTCCTGACCCAGGCTGAGTCAGGACGCGTCGGAGAACCAGAAGAAGCCCACCGTGCCGGGGCCGGCGTGGGCCCCCACGACGGCCCCGAGCGTGGTGGCGATCTCGACCGTGGCCTGCGGTCGCACGTGCTCGACGAGCTCCGTCAGCGCCTTGAGCCGGTCGGGCGCATCGGCGTGCGCGATCCCGACGCGGAGGTTCGTGTCGTCGAGGCGCGTCGTCGACTCGAACATCTCCTGGAACTGCATGAACGCCTTGTGGTTCCCGCGGACGCGCTTGATCGGCTCGACCTCGCCGTCACGGATCGCGAGGATCGGCTTCACGTGCAGGAGGTTGCCCGCGAAGGCGGCGGCGCGGCCGATCCGCCCGCCCTTGGCGAGGTACTCGAGCGTGTCGACGGTGAAGAGCAGGCCCGCATCGAGCGGGTAGCGCTCGATCAGCTCGGCGATCTCCTCGTCGGTCGTGCCCCGCTCGAGCCGGCGCTGGATCGCGAGCGCGAGCATCGCGATCGCGGCCGAGGCCGTCTGGGAGTCGTAGACGCGGACGCGATCGCCCTCGAGCTCTCCCGCCGCCGTGCGCGCGCTCTGTGCTGTGCCCGAGAGCTTGGCCGAGATGTGCATGGAGACGATCCGCTCGTAGCCCGACAGCTCCTCGTAGGCGGCCAGGAAGTCGCCCGGGGTCGGCTGGGACGTCGTCGGCAGCTCGGTCGCTGTCCGCAGCCGCGCGTAGAACGCCGCCGGGGAGAGCTCCTCGTAGTCCTTGAAGCTCTCGTCGCCGAAGCGGACGTAGAGCGGCACGACGCGCCAGTTCGCGAACCGCGTCGGCGCCTCCGGGAAGTCGGCGGTCGAGTCGAGCACGATGGCGGTGTTCTCGTTGGTCAGCTGCACGTCGATCAGCGGCCCGCGGCGGAGTGGATGGCGGCGATGATCTCATCAAGCTCCTCGTCCTTGGTGAGACAGGCGACGGCTCCCGCCTCGATGATCGCCCTCGCCTCGCGCCGGGAGACGGACGCGGTGAGGCAGACGATGGGCGTTCCCGGGTAGGCCTCGAGGATGGCGCGCGTCGCCTGCTCGCCGTCGAGGCCGGGCAGGCGGTAGTCCATCAGCACCACGTCGGGCGAATACTCGCCGACGGCGGCCACGGCGGCCGACCCGTTGTCGATCGTCGCGACGAGGTCGATCTCGGGCCGCAGGTCGAAGAGAAGCTCGAGCGCGTCGCGGAAGATCTTGTTGTCTTCGACCACGACCAGCCGAATCTGGTTGACGCTCACTCGCTGTGACTTGCCCCGAGGCTGCGAGGTCGAAAACCTCCTCGGCCTATTCGGCCGAGAGCAAGAGTTGATAGTGCGGCTGTCCGCCGTCGTGAACTTCGAGCTCGACCTCCGGATGCTCGCTCTCGACGCGGGAGACGACGCCGTTCAGCACGGGAGCATTGTCCCCGGTGAGCATCATCAGGACGCCGCGGGGCTGGGCGAGCAGCCGCTCGACCACCGCGCCGGCGACCTCGTCGAAAGCGTCACCGCCCGCGACCGCCTCGCCCTCGACCAGGCCGAGGAACGAGCCCTTGCGGATCTCCAGCCCGTTCATTTCGACGTCGCGTGACGCGATCGTGACGGCGCCGGTCGCGACCTCGAGCAACGTCTCGCTCATCTCCGCGGTGTTCTCCTCTGCGCTGCGCGCCGGGTCGAAGGAGACCATCGCCGCGAGACCGGCCTGGAGCGAGAGGGTCGGCAGCACGCTGACCGGCTTCGACGCGTGCTCGGCCGCCTGCTCGGCGCTCATGAAGACGTTCTTGTTGTTCGGCAGCACCACGGCCTCGCCGGCGGGCGACGCCTCGATCGCCGCGAGGATCTCCGCGGTCGACGGGTTCATCGTCTTGCCGCCGTCGATCGCATGCGCGCCGAGGCTCTCGAAGAGCGCGCGGTTGCCCGACCCGACGGTGACGACGATCGCGTCGGTCGTGCCGACTGCCTGCTCCTGGGCCCGCGGCACCGCCTCGAACAGCCGCTCGGAGCGCTGCACCGTCTGCTCGTGCATGTTCGCGATCTCGACGCCCGAGATCACGCCTTGTGCCACACCGAGCGAGAGCGCTCGCCCGGGATCGTCGGTGTGCACGTGCACCTTCAGCGCCGAGGGATCGCCGACGACGAGCAGCGAGTCTCCGAGCTCGTCCAGCTCGTCCTCGAGCGTCTCGGCTTCGAGGTTCTCGCCCTCGACGAGGAACACCGTGCAGTACCGATACTGCGAGAGCTCCTGGTGCATCGCCTGCACAGCATGATCCTCGTGAGCTTGCGGCACCATGGGAAGCTCTTCGCCGTTCAGCGCAGCGCTGATGCCGCGCACGATCTCGACGAGCCCGGCTGCGCCCGAGTCGACGACGCCCGCCTCCTTGAGCACGTCGAGCATCTCGGTTGTGCGCAAGACGGTGTCCTCGCCGCGCGCGACGAGCTTCGGCAGGAGCTCGGCGGGCTGCAGGTCGCGATGCGCCTCCGCCTCCTCGGCGAGCTCGCGGATCGCTGTCAGCATCGTGCCTTCCACGGGGCGGCGCACCGCGCGATACGCGGCGTCGGAGGCAGAGCGAACGGCCTTCGCGAAGTCGTCCGACTCGGCGAGGACGTCGGCGGAGCCGCGAACGATCTGCGAGAGGATGACGCCTGAGTTGCCCCGCGCGCCCATCAGCGCCGCGCGGCTGATCTCCTTCGCGATCGTCGCGCGATCGCCGGCCGTCGAAGCCTGCACCGCCTCGTCGATCGCGCGCACGGTCAGCGTCAGGTTCGTGCCGGTGTCGCCGTCGGGCACCGGATAGACGTTCAGGTCGTCGATGTGTCGCCGGCTCGCCTCCATCGCCGCCAAGGCGCCGCGCGAGAGCTCCCGGATTCGCTCGATCATGCGGAGCGCTTGACCTTCTGGATGTGCACCTCGACGGCGTCGACGCCGACCCCGGTCATCCGCTCGACCTCGTATGCGACGCGCGAGCGGACGGTCGCCGCGACCTCGGCCAGGTTCAGCCCATGCTCGATCGCGACGTGGAGCGCGATCCGGAGCGTGCCGTCGCGGGCGTCGATCTGAATGCCGTCCTTGCGGAGCAGCTTGCCAGCGAGGCTCGGCGCCTCGAGGCCGACGACCCCGTAGCACTCGGCGGCGGTGTGCTCGACGATCTGGGCGACCGCGTCCGTCGAGATCGTGACGGCGCCGAGCTCGGACGGGATCGAGAGATGCTCTGTCACGCAGGGTTGGACCCTACTTGGCCCCGGAAGGTTGCTCCGGAAGGAGCCCGCGTCTTAAAGGGCTTTGGTGACCTTGCCGCCCTTGAGGCAGCGCGTGCAGACGTACGCGCGCGTCGGCGACCCCTTGAGGAGCACGCGGACACGCTGAAGATTTGGGTTGAAGCGGCGCTTCGTGGCGACCATCGAGTGGCTCCGGTTGTTGCCGAAGCCGGGCTTCTTCCCGCAGATGGAGCAGACCTTGGACATCGACGGCGGAGTGTAGCGAAACCTCGGCGAGGCCAGAAACGGGCCGGCGGGCGGCTCAGACGGCCTGCCAGGCGGGCGGCCACGTGACCTGGCCGCGGTGGTGGGGCTCGTACGCGCCGAGGCATTTCACCATCCACGCCTCGTCGTCCACGACGACCGGCGCCTCGATGCCGAGCTTGCCCGCCTGCTCGAAGCCGAAGCGGCGGTAGAAGCCCGGATGGCCCAGCACGAGGACGAGCGGCTCGCCCAGCGTCTCCGCCGCGGCGAGAGCCGTCTCGGTGAGCGCCGTGCCGATGCCGTGCCGCTGGTGGTCCGGGCGCACCGAGAGCGGTCCGAGCTGCAGCACCGGCCTTCCCTCGAGGCTCACCTCGCTCAGCAGCACATGGCCGACGACCTCGCCCTCGTCGTCTGCGACCAGTGAGATCACCGGCGTCAGGAGCGTGACGAGGAATGCCTCCTCCGGCCTGCCGAACGCAAGCTCGGTGACGCGCCCGATCGCCTCCTCGTCGCCGGGCTGCTGTGGACGGACGATCAACCGGTCTTTGCCGAGGCGCGGAGCTTGGCGAACACGTCGGCCATCTCGAGGGCGCTCTGCACCGCCTCGCCTGCTTTGTGGATGCGCGCCTCGGCCTGCTCGAGCGTGTCGCAAGTGAGGACGCCGAAGGCAACCGGCACGCCGGTCTCGATCTGTGCGAGCTGCAGGCCGCTGGCCGCCTCGCGTGGCGACGAAGTCGAAATGCGGAGTACCGCCGCGGATCACCGCGCCGAGGGCGACGATGCACGCGTAGCGGCGCGTCTTGGCGAGCGCCATCGCCGCAAGCGGCAGCTCGAACGCGCCGGGAACGGGCATGACCGTGATCGCGTCCGGCGCAACGCCCGCCTCGGCGAGGGCCTGGAGCGCGGTCTCGAGCATCCGGTTCGTGATCGCCCCGTTGAAGCGGCTGACGACGATGCCGACCGCACGGCGCTCGCCGCGCGGCTCACCCTCGAGAATGGAGTATCCCGGCGGGATGTCGAGCTCGCCGCCAGCGTGCTGCAACGCCGCAGGCGCCTCGGGCTCTGGCTCTGGCTCCGGCTCTGGCTCCGGCTCGGGCTCCGGCTCTTCGTCCGGCTCGGCCTCGGGCTCGGCGGCCTCCTCGGGCGATTCGTCGGGCTCGGGCTCGGCCCACTGCTCCTCGTGGTGATGCTCGGCGGAGATGTCCAGCGCCTCCTCGGAGTCCGTGTCGGGTTCTGCCGCTGTCTCGGCCGCGGCCTCAGGCTCGGCGTCGGACTCGGGATCGGGCTGCGCGTCGGCCGCGAGCGGCTCGGACTCGGCGGCGGGCGCGGACTCGTCTCCGGAAGCGGCCTCGCCGGGCAATGCAGCCTCCTCAGGCAATGCAGCCTCGTCAGGCAGGGCGGCGGCGACGGGCTCCGGCTCGGCGGGCGGCGAGTCCTCGCGCGCGTACGCCTCGCGCTCCTCGCGGGTGTGCGGCGCCTCGTCGGGGTCGCCGGCCCAGTTCGGCTGGGGCCAGCCCTCGAACTCGTCGCGCTCGTCGGCTTCGCTGCGTGGCCGCTCGCTCATTCGTCACTCGCCATGTCGGGGGACAGCTCCTGGTCGGGTTGGAACTTCAGGTCCTGATGATGGAGCCGGTGGCCGAGCTTATCCCGCTTGGCGGCGAGATAGCTGCGGTTCTCGGCGTTCGGCGGCACCTCGATCGGAACCTGCTCGACGACGTCGAGCCCGAAGCCCTGGATGCCCGTCAGCTTGCGCGGGTTGTTCGTCAGGATGCGGATCGTCGAGAGGCCGAGGTCGGCCAGGATCTGATTGCCGATCGCGTAGTCGCGCGCATCGGCCGGGAAGCCGAGCTCGAGGTTCGCCTCGACCGTGTCGCGGCCCTGCTCCTGGAGCTCGTACGCCTTCAGCTTCGCGAGCAGCCCGATCCCGCGCCCCTCCTGCGCCATGTAGAGCAGCACGCCGTGCTCCTCGGCGCCGATCCGCTGCAGCGCCAGCTCAAGCTGCTCGCCGCAGTCGCAGCGGAGTGAGTGGAAGACGTCGCCGGTGAGGCACTCCGAGTGGACGCGGACGAGCACGTTCGAAGCGCCGTCGACGTCGCCCTTGACGAGCGCGACATGGTGCTTCCCCGTCAGCTTCTCGCGGAAGGCGACCGCCTTGAACTCGCCGTACTCGGTCGGCATCCGCACTTCCGAGGTGCGCTCGACGAGCTTCTCGTGCCGGCGCCGGTACTCGACGAGATCGGCAACGGAGATCAGCTTCAACCCATGCTGCTCGCAATACGGAATCAGGTCCGGAACGCGGGCCATCGTCCCGTCCTCGTTCATGATCTCGCAGACGACCCCGGCCGGCGTCACCCCCGCCAGGCTCGCGAGGTCGACGGCCGCCTCGGTCTGGCCGATGCGCTCGAGGACGCCGCCGGGCTTCGCGCGCAGCGGGAAGACGTGCCCCGGCTGGACGAGGTCGTCCGGCTTCGCGTCCGGGCGGATCGCGACCTGAATCGTGTGCGAGCGGTCGTGCGCCGAGATGCCGGTCGTCACGCCCTCGCGCGCCTCGATCGAGACGGTGAACGCAGTGCCGAGCGGCGCCTCGTTGTGCTCGGTCATCGGGCGCAGGCTCAGCCGGTCGGCGTGGTCCTCGGTCAGGCAGAGGCAGATCAGCCCGCGCGCGTGCGTGGCCATGAAGTTGACCGCCTCGGGCGTCGCGAACTGGGCGGCGATCACGAGGTCGCCCTCGTTCTCGCGGTCGGGATCGTCGACGACGACGACGAAGCGTCCGGCCTTGATGTCCTCGATCGCCGCCTCGACGGTGGCGAAGGGGTTGGGGCTCTCGGGGACGGCGACCATCCCCGAAGGCTACCGGGGGAGCAGGCGCTCGACGTACTTCGCGAGCACGTCTGCCTCGAGATTCACGGTGCGGCCGGGCGCGAAGTCGCCGAGGGTCGTCTCGACGAGGGTGTGCGGGATCAGCGCCACGGCGAACCCGTCGTCGTCCAGCGCCGCGACGGTCAGCGAGACGCCGTCGACGGCGATCGACCCCTTCTCGACGACGTAGCGCAGCACCTCGCCGGGCGCGTCGAACCAGATGCGGCGCCCCTCCCCTTCGGGCTCGACGGAGCGAACGCTGCCAACGGCGTCGACATGCCCCTGCATCATGTGCCCGCCGAGCGGGTCGCCGGCGCGGAGCGCAGACTCGAGGTTGACCTGCGCCGCCCGGGGCCAGGCCGCCGAGCGAGGTGCGCTCGAGCGTCTCCGGCACCGCGTCGAACCCGAGCGTCCCGTCCTCGATCGCGACGACGGTCAGGCAGCAGCCGTTGATGGCGACCGAGTCGCCGAGGGCGACGCCCGTCGACGTGGCCGGCGCCTCGATGCGAAGGCGGATGCCGGCAGCACCGCCGTTGACGGCTGCGACGCGGCCTTTCTCCCGGACGATTCCCGTGAACATGGGCTGGTTCAAGGCTAGCGGTGACGGCGATGTACACCTACATCACGGGTGATGTAGGCCTACACACACCCTTTCCGGGAGCGTCCGGTTCGGCCGCCATGCGGCCCGGCTCAGCCGAGGGCGAGCGCTTCGATCGTCTCGCGTACGACCATCTCGAGGTCGCCGCGTGACGTGCCGCGATCGAGCTCCTGCAGCAGCTCGTCGACTGCTTCCGCCTGATCGGCCGAGAGCGCGACGACGCCGATCGCCTCCATCCGCACGCGGAGCTCCTGATCGCCGACGTGCCGCGCAAGCCAACGTGACAGGAGCGTGATCAGCTCGTCGTCGGCGCGGAAAGGACCGTCAGGGTTCGTGGACATAAGCCGCAAGAAGCACGTCCTCGCCGGCCGGACTGGCGTGCAGCCGCGAGAGCGTGCGTGCGGAGGGTAGCGCAGCAACGAGAGCGGCTGCACCCGAGCCGGCCAGCTTCGGCGCGACGAAGACGAGCAGCTTGTCGACCAGATCGGCCTCGAGAAACGCACCGGCAAGGGTCGGGCCGCCCTCCAGAAGGAGCGACTGCACGCCCTCGCCGGCAAGCCGCGTCAGCGCCTCCTCGAGAGGCCCGCCGACGAGCTCCAGCTCCGAGTCGCCGGGCAAAGGCCCCTTGCCGAAGACGAGTCGCCGCGGCTGGCGGGATGCATCGACGTCGCGCGCGTCGAGGCGCGGCGCATCGGCCCGGAATGTCCCCATTCCCACGGCAACCGCATCGACGCGGGCGCGCAGCTCGTGAACGAGTCTGCGACTCTCTTCACCGGAGATCCACCGCTCGCCCGGCATAGTCACGCGCCCATCGAGCGTCATCGCGACCTTGTACGTGACGAACGGGCGACCCAGCGTGACCCACGTCCGCCAGGCCTCGTTCTGACGCCGCGCCTCGAAGGAGTCGACGAGCTCGACCTCGACGCCGGCGGCGCGGAGCTTCTCGACACCGCCGGCTGCCTTCGGATTGGGATCGCGCGAGCCGACGACGACCTTCGCGACCCCCGCCTCGATCACTGCGTCCGCACACGGCGGCGACGTGCCGTGATGGGCACACGGCTCCATCGTCACGAAGAGGGTCGCGCCACGCGCACGGTCGCCCGCGGCCGCGAGCGCGACCACCTCGCCGTGACGTCCGTCCGCCTCGGTCGATCCCTCGCCCACGACCTCGCCGTCACGCACGAGCACGGCGGCGACGTCCGGCTTGGGGTGCGCCCGGCCGAGCGTCGACTCCGCGAGTGCCAGCGCGCGATCGAGGCTCATGCGAGCTCGTCGACGAGACGCCGGTACGCGCGCGCCGGATCCTCGCCGGCGAAGACGGCGGCGCCTGCGATGAAGAGATCCGCACCCGCCTCTCGCACTGTGCGGATGTTGTCCTCGTCGATGCCGCCGTCGACCTGGACGTACACACCGTCAGGGAGCAGCTCGCGCAAACGCCGGATGCGGTCGAGCGCCTCGGGCATGAACTTCTGACCGGAATAGCCGGGATGGATCGACATGCAGAGAACGAGATCGACGCCCTCGGCGACCACCGCGGCATCGTCCGGGCTGGTCTCCGGGTTGAACGCCATCCCGACCTCGAGCCCCTGCTCGCGGGCGGCGCGGATCGTCGCCGGCACGTCGTCGACGGCCTCGTAGTGGAACGTGACGCTGTCGGCGCCCGCGGCCGCGAAGGCGGCGAAGTGCTTGACCGGGTTCTCGACCATCAGGTGCACGTCGAAGCGCCCGTCCCGCGCGTGGCCGAACGGTGCGATCGACTGCAGGACGATCGGCCCGATCGTGACCGGCTCGACGAAGTGGCCGTCGCCGACGTCGAAGTGGAACACCCGGCAGCCCGCGTCGAGGAGCGTCTCCATCTGCTCGCCGAGCCGCGCGAAGTCGGCCGCGTAGAGCGACGGCTCGACTTCGGTCGTGCGAATCCAGTCGCTCCAGGGCACGATGCGAGTCTAGGCGGCCGGACTACCCACAGTGAGCCGCGCGACGAAGAACCCGGATGTCCCGTGCCGGTGCGGCGTCGCCTGCAGGAACTCGGGCCGTGTCGGATGCCGGAACTGAGGCCACTCGTCGGCAAGCGTGGCGTCGACCGCGAGACGCGGCGTCTCTTCAAGGAGCGCGTCGACCACCGCCTCGTTCTCGTCCGCGTTGAGCGTGCAGACCGCGTAGACGACCGCCCCGCCGGGCTTGACCCGCTCGACGGCGGCGCGGAGGAGCTCCAGCTGCAGCTCCGGCAACGGCCGCGAGCGCCACCGGAGATCGGGCCGCTGAGCGAGAACCCCGAGCCCGGAGCACGGGGCATCGACGAGCGCGCGGTCGAAGCCCGACTCCTCGAGCGTGCGGGCGTCGGCCTGCACGACGCGGACGTCCGCCCGCCCGAGCCGGCGCAGGTTCGCCTCCAGCTCCCGCGCCCTCGCCGCGTTCACCTCGACGGCGACGACCTCTCCCTGGAGCATCGCCGTCTTGCCGCCCGGCGCAGCGCACGCGTCGAGCACGCGCTCGCCCGACTGCGAGCCGACGGCGAGCGCGGCGAGTTGCGAGGCACGGCTCATCGGCCAGATTCGTCCCTGCTCGAGCGCAAGCGGATCGACCCGGGCGACGCGATATGCCCCGGGCACGTCCGTCGGCTCCGCGTCGAGCTCCCCGCGCACGAGCCTGACGACCGTCTCCGGCTGCTCGTTCTGCGCGCGCATCAGCTCGAGCGCCTCCGGTTCGCCGAGGTCGCGGCGCCAGACGTCCCAGATCCAGTCCGGGTACGAATGCTTCACCGGGCCTTCCGGCAGCGACGCGACCAGCCCGCGGAACCGCTCGGCGAGGCGGCGGCCGACCGCGTTCGTGAATGCCGGTTGCCCGCTCGAGCCCCGCACGGCGGACGAGCTCCACCGACTCGCCGACGACGGCGTGCGCGGGGACGTCGAGCCAGGCGAGCTGGTACCCCGCGATGCGCAGGGCGGCCAGGACCGCCGGGTCGAGCTTGCGCACCGGCCGCTTGCCGAGCTGCTCGATCCCGAAGTCGATCGTCCGCGCCCGCTGCACCGTTCCGTACGCGATCCGCTGCGCAAGTCCGCGGTCGCGCTCGTCGAGGCCGGCCGCCGCCGAGACGAGCGCCCGGTCCGCATACGCCTGCTGCTCGAAGACGCGCCGCACCACCTCGTACGCGGCGACACGGGCGGTCGCGATCACCGCAGGCCGCGGCGGAACTCGTCGTAGCCCATGCGCCGCTTCCCGTCCGGTTGCACCTCGACCGGGACGAACTGCCCCTCGTCGAGGCGTGCCTTCCAGATCGTCACGCGGCGCCCGTCCAGCTCCGCCCGCGCGCCGATGTGCGGCGAGAGCGCCCTGACCGTTCGCCACGCCTGCACCGGGTCGGTCAGGTCGAGCTCGCGATCCGGCGGGCCGATCTTCTCCGCATAGGTCGCCCCGTCGTCCGGCTGCGGCGTGAACTCCGGCTCCGGCAGCACCGCGTCGATCAGCCGCGCCGCCGATTCGCCGGCCCGCGCGTACACCTCGCCCGCGTCGAGGTCGCCGATCGCGAAGCGCTCCTGCGCGGCGATCGGACCGGCGTCGAGCGCCTCGACGGTGCGATGAATGGTGACGCCGGTCTCTTCGTCGCCCGCCATGATCGCGCGCTCCACGGGGGCGGCGCCGCGCCAGCGCGGCAGCAGCGACGGGTGGACGTTCAGCCAGAGCGCCTCCTCGAGGAGCGCCGGCGGGATGTAGAGCCCATAGGCGGCCACGACGACGACCTCGACGGGCTCGATCGCGGGCCGCTCGGGCTGGAGCACGCGAATCCCGAGACGCTCGGCCGCCTGCTTCGCCGGCGGCGCCCCGACCTTGCGGCCCCGCCCCTGCGGCGCATCGGGGCGCGTGAGGAGGAACGCGATCTCGTGCTGTGCCGCGAGCCGCTCGAGGACGTCAGCTCCGAGCGGCGCCGTCGCTGCGACCGCGAGCCGCACGCCGCCGCTCTAGCCTGCGGCGCCGAGCAGCGGCTGGGGCCGCAGCACGCCGAGCGCCAGCTTGCGACTCTCCGGGTCGGTCCGGTCGAGGATCAGCACGCCGTCGAGATGGTCGAGCTCGTGCTGGACGATCCGCGCCTGCACGCCCTCGAGCTCGAGCCGGACGTCCTCGCCGTTCTCGTCCTTGCCCTCGAGCCGGAGCTTCAGCCGGCGCTCGACGGGGACCCGAACGCCCTGCAGCGAGAGGCACCCCTCCTCGTCGGACTCCGGGTCGCCGCTGATCTCCGTGATCACCGGATTGACGACTGCCCGGACGTCGTCGTCGGCGAACTGGAAGACGAAGAGCCGCTGGAGGACGCCGACCTGCGTCGCCGCGAGGCCGACCCCGCGCGCGTCGTGCATCAGCTCGCCCATCCGCTCGACGAGGCGCTTCAGGTCTTCGTCGAAGCTCTCGACCTCGTGCGCGCGCAGGCGCAGCGCCGGGTCGCCCCACTGGCGGATCTGGGCGAGCGCCAGCCGCCGTCGAGTCTCCTCTTCCGGATCGAGCTCGTGATCGTCCTCGATGATCTGGCCGGCTTCTTCGGTCATACGGTGGCCCAGTTTACGGATGCCCCGCCTACGCGGCGGCCGCCGCCGGGAAGCGGTCCAGGATCCAGGCGGCGTCGAGCGGCCGGCGCCGGTAGGGCCGGCCGCCGAGTGTCGCGAAGTCGCCCGTCCGCGGGTCCATCGGCAGGCCGGACTCGATCGGGAAGTAGCGGTTGTGGCGATCGATCAGATCGTTGATCTCGTAGAAGTCCCAGCGCTCGGCCACGCGGCTCCAGCGAGCACGCGGCGTCTCGCGGTATGCCTCCTCGAGGCGCGCGAGGTGCTCTCGCTCCAGGTCGTCGATCGTCCGCAGCCGGACCATGTACGGGCGCGGCCCGCCGAGGGCGCCGATGTACGCCGCGGTGTCGACGGCACCTGGCCGAAGGCGCTGCCGCAGCGGCTTGCCGCGCAGCGGATTGAACGTGTCGCGCGCGATCTCGCGCCCTTCGCGCTCGTCCCGCCAGGTGTGGTTCTGCTCGCCGAGGATCTGGTCGGCCAGGGTCTCCTTCACAACCACATTGTGCAGAAAAGGGCCGGGCTCAGAGGCTTTGTGGATCGACGTCGACGAACGTCTGGAGCCCCGCTTTGCGCATCGCCGGAGCGGCCGCCGCGAGTAGCTGCGCGGCGCGGGCCGCGATCCGCCGCGGGTGCTCCGTCTTGGCCACGAGCTGTGCGCGATGGCGGCCACGCAGGCGCAGAAGCGGCGCCGGGCCGAGCAGATCCGCGTCTTTCATCGCGCCCTTCAGCTCCTCGAGCGCACGCAGCGGGGCGTCCCCGTCAGGCCCCGAGACGACGATTCGGACGATGTGCCGGAACGGCGGGTAGCCGAGCTCACGTCGGCGTTCGAGCTCGCCGTCGTTGAACGCCTGCACGTCGTGGCGCTGCGCCAGCGCGATCGGCCGCGCCTCCGGCTGGAACGTCTGCACGATCACGCGCCCCGGCGCGTCGCGTCCGCTCCGACCGGCGAGCTGGGTGATCAGCTGGAAGGTGCGCTCCTCGGCACGGAAGTCCGGCAGGCCGAGCCCGGTGTCCGCGTCGACGACCGCCGCCAGCGCGACGTTCGAGAAGTGGTGCCCCTTCGCGACCATCTGCGTGCCGAGCAGGACGGAGCGATCCGTCTCCGCGAAGCGGCGCAGCGCGTCGGCGAGCGCCTCCGGTTTCTCCGCGGTGTCCGCGTCGAGCCGCACGATCGCCAGGCCCGGCACCGCCTTCGCGAGCTCGCGCTCCAGCTTCTGCGTCCCCGCGCCGAGCCGCGCGAGCTCGACCGACCGGCACGCGGGGCACTCCTCCGGCGCCTGCTCCTCGTGGCCGCAGTGATGGCAGCGGAGCGTCGTGTCGCCGTGCAGCACGAGCGCCACGTCGCAGTTCGGGCAGCGCAGCGTCAGCCCGCAGGCTCGGCAGTGAAGCGCGGGCGCGACGCCTCGCCGGTTGAGCAGCAGGATCGCCTTCCCGCCCTGCTCGGCGACGCGCCCGAGCTCCTTCAGCAGCGGCGACGAGAGCGGGTAGCCGGCCTCCCGGCGGAGGTCGACGATCCGCACCGGTGGCAACTCGCCGACGATGCGCCCGCCGATCTCGAGACGCTCGAGCGTCGCCCAGCTCTCGGGCCGTGGCGTGGCGGAGCCGTAGACGGCGACGGCGCCTTCGAGCGCGGCCCGCTTGGCCGCGACGGTGCGGGCGTCGTAGCGCGGATCGGAGTCCTGCTTGTACGACGAGTCCTGCTCCTCGTCGACGACGATCAGCCCGAGCCCTCGCACCGGCGCGAAGATCGCGGAGCGCGCGCCGACGACGACCCGCGCCGCACCCGAGGCGATCCGCACGCGCTCGTCGCGCCGCTCCGCATCGGTGAGCCCGGAATGGAGAATCGCGATCCGGTCGCCGAAGCGCGCGCGGAAGCGGCCGACGGTCTGCGGCGCGAGCGCGATCTCCGGCACGAGCACGATCGTCCCCAGCCCGCGCTCGAGCATCGCGGCACAGGCCTGCAGATAGACCTCCGTCTTGCCCGAGCCGGTGGCGCCGAAGAGCAGGAAGTGCCCGCCGTCCGCATCGACGGCGCCGACGATGCGGTCGATCGCCACGCGCTGCTCGTCCGACAGCCGCTCCGGCTCGGCCTCGCCCTCGAGCGCCTGCCCACGGTCCGCCGGCGGCGCCTGCTCCTTGCGGCGCTTCCGCTTCTCCGGCGCCACGAGCGCGAGCGCCCGCGCTGGAGTCGAGCCGTAGTAGTCGGCGAGCCAGAGTGCGAGGTCGACGAGCGCGGCGCGGGATCTCGTCGACGACCGAGTCGATCGCGACGGCCCTCACCCCCTCGGGCGCGGCGTCGACGAAGTCGACCACGACTCCTCGCTGCGCGCGCCGCGCCCGAAGGGAACCGAGACGACGGCGCCCTTCTGCACGTCGTCCGGCGACGAGGTAGGTGAACTCGCGTGCCAGGGCCCGCGCGGTCACGAGTGGGTAGACCGACGCGAAGCGCGTCACGGGATGGCTCTCACGGCGCCGTTTCGGCCTCGGTCTTGCCCTGCGAGCGGAGCCGCCGCCACGACAGGCTGCCGGTCATGATCAAGATCGCCGCAAAGCCGAGCACGACGTTGCAGATCACGATCGCGATGTTCATGCCGACGCTGAAGGAGAGCAGCAGCGTCCGGGAGATCGCCTTGCCCTTGAACAGGTAAATGAGCAGGCCCTGCTTCGTCCCGGCGCCGCCGGGCGTCGCCGGGAAAAGCGTCGCGAGCGACTCGACGACCTGCACGAGCAACGCGTTGTGAATCGTCGCCTCGACCTGGAACGCCTTCAGGAAGAAGAAGAGGGCCGCAATCCGGAGGAACCAGCTGACCGCCTGCCAGAGCAGCACCTGGCGGACGAACCGAACCGGGTCGCGGAGGATCGCGAAGCCGAGGCGCACGCGCTCTCGAAACCGCGTCACCCGGCTGCGCGCCCAGAACAGGAGCACGAGGCCGGCGACCACGACCACCGCGATGCCGACCAGGGACGCCTCGTAGTGGTCGAGGAAGAATCGCCAGTCGACGGTCGGCAGCCGCGAGTACACCTGGTGCGTCGGCAGCACGCCGATCGAGAGCGCCCAGATCATCAGCGCCGAAGCGACGAAGAAGTCGAAGACCGTCTCGACGACGAGCGTCGACGCGAGCGTCGGGTACCGCGTATCGGGAATTTTCTTCTTCACGAGGACGAGCTTCACGACGTCGCCGCCGCGGGCCGGGGCAATCGAGTTGATGCCGACGCCCGCCATGTAGGCGCCGAACACCGTCCGGAGCCGGATCCGCTGCTCCGGGTACGACGCCCGCAGGATGTTCCGCCACGCGATCGCCCGGAAGAGAAGCTTCGAGACGTGCAGGGCGAGCGCGATCCCGAGCGCGGGCCATTGCACCGCCGCCAGGTGGTGGAAGAAGACCTCGACCGCGTCGAAGAACGCCCTCACGGGAGTCCAGTGTGCCTGGGCGCCCCGGCTGGTTCGACCGACCGCCTGGTTGAGAGAAGCGGCGGCTAGCTAGCCGCCGGCAGCCTCGAGCACGAAGTCCGTGGCGAAGCCGAGGATGAGCCCGCCGAGCAGCGACCAGGCAACCAGGGTCGGCAACGCGTACTTGCGGCAGACGTTCAAGAGCTCGATCACGACGAAGAGGATCGATCCGGCTGCGACCGTAAAGAAGACGATCTCGAGCTCCGTGCTCACCCAGGCCTGGCCGATCACGGTGCCGAGGAACGTCGGGCCACCCCCGATCAGGCCGAGCAGGGCGAGGAAGCCCCAGCTCGGACGGTCAGCCTCGCCCCCGAGCGGGCCGACGATGCCGAAGCCTTCCGTGGCGTTGTGCAGGCCGAAGCCGATGATCAGGACGAGCGCGAGGCTGATCTCGTCCGCTGCGGCCGACTGGCCGATCGCAAGGCCCTCGCCGAAGTTGTGCAGGCCGATGCCCGTCGCGATCAGCAGCGCCAGACGGCGACCGGGCGTCAGCTGCTCGAACCAGGTGGGCTTCTCGAACTCCTCGATCGCCGCCGCACCGGGGCCGACGAGCCGCGAGCCGCGCTTGCGGGCCAGCCAGCTGTCGTAGAAGACGAGGCTCATGAAGCCGACGATGAGACCCGCGATCGCGAGCGGCGCACGGACGAGCAGCTCGCTCCACGCGTGCTCTTCGGCCGCCTGCTCGACGGGGCCGACGCCGTGGTTCAAGACGTCCCAAAGCAGGAAGAGCAGGATGCCGGTCGCGAAGGCGGCGAGCGAGGCCCGGAGGCGAGCGCTGACGTTCTTCACCCGGCCGAGCGGCAGGCCGAGGAAGATCGTGAAGCCGGCGATGGCGCCGAGGACGAGGGTCTGGGTGGTGCTCATCAGTGGTGTCGGTCGGGCCGTACAGGCCTTGTAAGGCGAACCTTACACAAGGTGTGGAGACTACGATGGCTGCGATGGCACAGGGACATTCAGTCGACGAATACCTGGAAACCATCTATTTCCTTGCGAACCCGATCGGCGAGTACCGCCCCCACACCGGCGGTCCGCCCGCGCTCGCTTCACGGGTTGCCGAGATGCTCGGAGTCTCCCGTGCGTCCGCGGGCGAGATGCTGAAGCGCCTCGAGGCCGAGGGGCTCGTCGAGCGCGGCGAGCGCAAGGAGGCGATCCTGACCGCCACCGGCCAGGTGCGCGCCGCGCGCGTCGTTCGCAAGCACCGCATCATCGAACGGCTTCTGACGGACTTCATGGGCTACACCGCCGCCGAGGCGCACGTCCACGCCGACGAGCTTGGCGACACGTTCAGCGAGGACATGGTGGAGCGGATCCGGGAGCGTCTCGGCAACCCGGAGCGCTGCCCGCACGGCTGGCCGGTCGACCCCGCAAAGGAGGTCGAGGAGAACCGCGAGCTCGCACCGCTCTCGGCGCTCGAGCCGGGCACGCGCGCGACCGTGGTCAGGCTCGCGGAGCACGACGGCGATCTCCTGCACTGGTTCTATGACGCCGGCCTCGCGCCTGGCACCGAGCTCGAGGTCAAGTCGGCGCAGCCGGCCGCCGGCCAGGTCACCGTGACGGTGAACGGCGGCGAGCAGGCGATCTCGGAGAAGGCCGCCGAGGGACTCTTCGTGCGGCCCGCCGCGTAGGGCTACGCCTGCCGGGCGATCGAGCGCGCTCCGTTGCGGAGGCCGTCGAGGCGCGCCCAGTGCTCCTCGACGCCCGTTCGTCCCGCGTCGGTGAGGCGCACGAGCGTGTTCGGCCGCTTCTCCACGAAACGCTTCTCGATCTCGACGAGCCCCGCCTCCTCGAGCTTGGTGAGGTGGCTCGAGAGGTTCCCCTTCGTGACGCCCGTCGCGCGCTGCAGAAAGAGGAAGTCGGCGCTCGCACACGACGCGAGCACGGTCAGGATCGCGAGGCGCGTCGGCTCGTGGATCGTGCGGTCGAGGTCGCCGATCATCTCCTCGAGCGGCTGGGAGTCGAGCGGCTGGGTGCTCACGCCTCCTGCGCAGCCGGCGGCAGCGCCTCCATCAGGTAGCGGTGGTCGACGATGCCAACGACGAGGTACACCACCGCGAAGGTCAAGAACAACACCGCGTAGACGGTCTCGCCGGCCACGCCCGCGAGCGGCAGGCACGAGACGATCGCGAGGGCGGCGATGCCGGCCAGGTGCAGCGGCCTCAAAGCCTCCGCCGAGTGCCAGTACCACGCGAGCACGAGGGCCCCGGTGAGGCCGAAGAGGACGACGGGGAGCTCGAGCCGGTTGTCGAGGGCCGCGGCAACGACCATCGCGCCGATCGCCAGCGTGCACCGCGTCGCGAACGCCCACCGCTGCGCCCGCGTCGGCCGGACGACGCCGAACCGGCCTTGGTACCACCGCCCGGCGAGCCAGGTGAGGACGAGCGACAGCGTTCCAGCGATCACGAACCCGACGAGAGCGGCGTTCCCGGTCAGTCCGGCCAGCTGGGCAATGCCGGCGTAGCCCACGGGCAGCGCGGACGGGATGAGCTTCAGCCCCTGGTAGGTCTCGTAGTTCGCGGTCACCGTCCGCAGACGGTCGAGGTCCTGATGCATCGTCGAGTCCTTTCGCCAACTGGTTTGCGTTGCCAACCTTATCGACGGAGGTCGGTGATGTCAACCGGTTTGCGTTACAGACTGCGACGGCTTAGGAGGCCTTGACGGCGGCCGCGGCGAGGCCGGCGGCCTGCCGGAGCGCGTCGGCCTTGTCCGTGCGCTCCCACGTGAAGTCGTGGTCGGCGCGGCCGAAGTGGCCGTACGCGGCGGTCTTCAAGTAGATCGGGCGACGAAGGTCGAGGTCGCGGAGGATCGCGGCGGGCCGGAGGTCGAAGTGCTCGCCGACGAGCTGCTCGATCCGCGCCAGCTCGACGTTCTCCGTGCCGAAGCACTCGACGAGGACCGAGAACGGATGGGCGACGCCGATGGCGTAGGCGACCTGCACCTGGCAGCGGTCGGCGAGGCCGGCGGCGACGACGTTCTTCGCGACGTAGCGTGCCGCATAGGCAGCCGAGCGGTCGACCTTCGTCGGATCCTTGCCCGAGAAGGCGCCGCCGCCGTGGGGCGCGGCGCCGCCGTACGTGTCGACGATGATCTTGCGGCCGGTGAGGCCGGTGTCGCCCATCGGGCCGCCGACGACGAACTTGCCGGTCGGATTCACGTAAAAGAACGTCGGATCCTCGAGGCGCTTCTCGTCGTAGAGGTCGTGCGGCAGGATCGGCCGGAGCACCTGGTCGGCGAGGTCGGGCTTGATCAGCGAGTCGGCGTCCAGCCCTTCGCGGTGCTGCGTCGAGATCAGGACGCGCTCGATCTCGACCGGGCGCCGGCGGCCGTCCGCGTCCTCCTCGTAGCGAACGGACACCTGGGCCTTGCCGTCCGGGCGCAGATACGGGAGCACGTCGGCCTTGCGCACCTCGGAGAGCCGCTTCGTGATCTTGTGCGCCAGCATGATCGGGAGCGGCATCAACTCGGGCGTCTCGTTCGAGGCGTAACCGAACATCATTCCCTGGTCGCCGGCGCCGACCATGTCGAGCGGGTCGTCTTTGCCGGGCTGATGCTGCTGCTCGTAGGAGGCGTCGACGCCCTGCGCGATGTCCGGCGACTGCTCGTCGATCGCCACGATCACGCCGCAGGTCTCCGCGTCGAAGCCGTACTTGGCGCGGGTGTAGCCGATCTCGGCGACCGTCTTGCGGACGAGCCGCGGGATGTCGATGTAGCAGTCGGTCGTGATCTCGCCGGCGACGACGACGAGGCCGGTCGTGATCAGCGTCTCGCACGCGACGCGGCTATTCGCATCCTCGCGGAGCGCTGCGTCGAGGACCGCGTCCGAGATCTGGTCGGCGATCTTGTCCGGGTGCCCCTCGGTGACGGACTCGGAGGTGAAGCTGAAGCTGCGCGCGGCCATTCGGGCGCTCAGGTTACCGATTCGGCGCGCCGGCCAAGGCGCTCAGCGAATCTCGACGAAGGCCTGGACATCAGCGACGCCGCCGTCCTGGCTCGACCAGAGCACCGCGGAGCGCAGCGGGCGGGCGTTCGCGTCGACGTCGGGCGGCAGGTTGCTGCCGGCCGCCGTCGCGAGACCCGAGAACGCAGCGATCGTGTCGGGGATGTTCACGTAGACAAAGGCGCCGTACGAGTCGGGCATCCCGGACGCATCGACGGCGCTCTTGAAGGCCGGGTCGTCGGCGAGCGAGCTGCCGCCGCCGGCCAGGAAGTCGCGCACCGAGTTCGTCGTGTCGGTGACGAGCACCTTGCCGTCGACCTCGCCGTAGAAGATCGAGACGCCGCTCAGCGGCACCTCGGTCAATGCCACGCCTGACACGGTCGTCTGCCTCGGGGCGCCGCCGGCGAGGGCCGAGAGCTTGGCGGTGAGCGTGTTGAGCGTCGCGAGCGACTGCTTGGGATCGCCGCTCAGCACCACGGTCACCTCGGGGATCGGCGTCCCGGCGGAGACCCACACGGCCGTCTCGCCCTTGAAGAGATTCGCGAGGTCGGCCAGCCTCAGGCCGAGGAACTGCTCGACCATCGCGCCACCCGCACCCGCCGAGAGCTGGCCGAAGCTCTTGTCCACGCCCTTGAAGGTCGCGAAGACGAGCGCGCCCTCCGGGGCCTTCTTGACGAGATCGCTCGTGTAGTCGGCGTCGCCCGTGTCGATGCCCGAGGCGACGAAGCGCATCGCGGCGCCGTCATCCTGGGCTTCGAGCGACGCGCCGAGCCACTTCAGCTTGTCGAGGTTGGCGAGGCTGCCCGCAACCTGTACCTGCCCCTGCAGCTGCTCGCGCAGCGCCTGGTTCAGGCCGGTGCCGTCGACGTAGGCCTTGACCAGCGCCTCGTCGGGAAGCTTCGCCATCGCGTCGCCGAACGCGCTGCTGTCGGAGAGCTTGTCGCCGCTCTGGGCGGCCTTGAACGCATCGATCGACGCCTGCTGGTCGCTGAAGACGGTCCAGTCGCCGATCTTCTCGTGCTTGGCGTGACCCGTGCCGGTGTCGAGCAGCTGGTTGAACTTCGCCTCGTCCTTCGGCTGCGTCAGCCCGACGACCTTCGGGTTCTTCGTGATGTCGAGCAGGACGATGTCGACCTCGGGCCCGACGGCGCTCTTCACGGTCTCCAGGTCGACGCCCTCGTCAGAGAGGCTCGTGCGGAGCTCGGTCAGCAGCTTGTCGCGGCCCGGGAACTTCTGCAGCAGCGCGTCCGCCTGCTTGAACTGGTCGGACGAGAGATCCGTGTTGATCGAGACGTAGACGGGCGCGCTCGCCGGCACCATCGACGCGCCGGCGGGAGTGCTGCCGGAACCGGACGTCTTGGTCGCGCCGCCGCAGCCTGCCCCGAAGAGGAGAGCTGCGAGCGCGAGCAGAGCAAGTGGTGCGAGGGCCCGGCGCATCAATCCAACTGTAGCGCGCATCCCCGACATTCACTCCCCCGGGCAGGGCAATTTGCGGCGGTGCCCTATTCCTCGGTCGGCCTGCGGCCCATCAACCCTGCGCCGAGGTCGTGAATCGACTGTCCGCCGAGCACGGCGCAGACGCCCTCCGTGATCGGCAGCTCGATCCCGAGCCGGTGCGACAGGTCGCGGAGCACCGGCGCCGTCGTCAGGCCCTCGACCACCTGCCCGATCGTCGCCACCGCCTCCTCGGGTGTCGCCCCCTGGGCGATCAGCTCGCCGGCGCGGCGGTTTCGCCCGCTCGGATGCCAGCAGGTGACGATCAGGTCGCCCATGCCGGCGAGCCCGGAGAACGTCTCGCTGCGGGCACCGCACGCCTCGCCGAGGCGGGCCATCTCGACGAGCCCACGCGTGATCAGCGCCGACTTGGCGTTGTCCCCCACTCTCAGCCCGTCGACGCCTCCCGCCGCCAACGCGATCACGTTCTTGGCGGCGGCGCAGAGCTCGACGCCGATCAGATCCGTGTTCGAGTAGACGCGAAAGACACCGGAGTTGAGCGCGCCCTGCAACTCGTGCGCGAGCGCCTCGTCCTCACTTGCGACAACACTTGCGCCCGGCAGGCCGTGCGCCACCTCGTCGGCCATGTTCGGTCCGGAGAGCACCGCCACGCCGCGGCCCTTGACGAGCGTCGAAAGCCGGTCGCCGGTCGCCGGGTCGAGGCCCTTCGTCAGGCTGAGCACCGGCGCGGTGCCCGGCAGCGAGTCCGCCACGGACGAGAACGCCGCGCTCGGCACGGCGAGCACGATCAGCTCCGCGTCTGCAAGCGGCGCGGAGTCGATCACCGCCGCCTCGATGTCGCCGAGGTGGACGTCCTGCATGTAGCGAGGGTTGCGGCCGGTCTCGCGAATCGCGGCCGCCTGCTCGCCGCTCCGGCACGCGAGCGTCACCTCGTGGCCGCGATCGCCAAGGAGCCGGGCGAATGCGGTGCCCCACGACCCGCAGCCGACGACGACGACTCTCACGTCTTCTTCCGGAAGTCGATCGCGACAGGGATCCCCTCCAGCTCGAAGCGCTCGCGTATCTGGTTCTCGACCCAGTAGGCGTAGTCGCGGGTCACGAGCCCCGGGTCGTTGACCGAGATGCGGATCCGCGGCGGGCGGATCGTCACTTGCGTGCCGTAGAGCATGTTGAGGCTGCGGCCCCGCTTCTGCGGCGGCTGCCTCGCCTCACGGAGCTCGCCCAGGAAGCGGTTCAGCTCCGCGGTCGGGATCCGGTACGAGTACTTCTCGAACTGAATCGCGATCCGGTCGAGCAGCCGCTCGATGCCACGGCCGGTCGTCGCCGAGACAGCAAGGATCGGCGGCCGCTGGCGCAGGCGCCGGTTCAGCTGTCCGCGCACCTCTTCGAGCTGCACGTGGCCGATGTCCCACTTCGAGATGATGGCGATCGTCGCGCACGCGGCCTTGCGCGCGACGTCGGCGACGGAGAGATCCTGTTCGACGACGCCCTGGCTCGCGTCGACGAGCACGAGCGCGACATCGGCTCGCTCGGCCGCCTCGAGCGCGCGAAGCTCCGAGTAGTACTCGACGCCCTGCCGCTGGCGCCGCTTGCGCCGCAGGCCGGCGGTGTCGACGAAGACGAACGTGCGGTCGCCGCGCTCGAAGATCGTGTCGATGGCGTCGCGCGTCGTGCCGGGCACCTCCGAGACGATGACACGCTCCTGGCCGACGATCGCGTTCAACAGGCTCGACTTGCCGACGTTCGGGCGGCCGAGGATCGCGACCCGGATCGCCTCCTCGCCCACGGCTCGCTTGCCCGACCCCGGCAGCTGGTCGACGATCAGGTCCAGCAGGTCGCCCGTCCCGTGCCCGTGGAGGCCCGAGAGCGGTATCGGCTCGCCGAGGCCGAAGCGATGGAACTCGAGCGCCAGCACGTCCTGCGCCGGGTCGTCGATCTTGTTGGCGATCAGGATCACCGGCTTGCGCGAGTTGCGGAGCAGCTGCGCGAGCTCCTCGTCGCCCGGCGTGATGCCCGCGCGCGCGTCGGTGACGAAGAGGACGAGATCGGCCTCGAGGATCGCCTGGCGCGCCTGCTCGGCGATCGACTTCGTGATCGGCGTCTCGTCGGCGAGGTCGACGCCGCCCGTGTCGATCAGGAGAAAGTGCCTGCCTCCCCACTCACAGACGAGCTCCTTGCGGTCGCGCGTCGTCCCGTGCGTCTCGTGGACGACCGCCTGCCGCGACTGCGTGAGCCGGTTGATCAGCGTCGACTTGCCGACGTTCGGGAAGCCGACGATCGCCACGGTTCCGATCAGCTCGACCGGCTCTTCGGTCGCCTCGAGTGTGTCGTCCTCGTTCACAGCGGCGGCACCAGGCCCTTCGGCCGACCCTGCGCATGGACCTCGGCCAACCAGTCGAACAGCGTGTGGATACGGCGCTCCAGGTCGGCCGTCGCCTCCTTGTAGCCCTTGCCGCCCTTCGGCAGGCCGTCGAAGCGGACCGGCTCGCCGAAGGCGACCGAGCAGGGTGCGAAGTTGCCGGGCTTCCAGAACTGCGTCCCGTAGACGGCCACCGGGACGACGGGCACGTTCTCCTGGATCGCGATCATCGCGGCACCCGGCTGGGCCTGGCCCGGGCGGCCCGTCAGCTGGCGTGTGCCCTCGACGAAGAGCCCGACCGCGCGTCCGTCACGCGCGGCCTGGCGCATCATCCGGACGGCGTCCCGGTCTCCCTCGCCGCGCCGCACCGCGAGGGCGCCGTGCCAGCGGATGAACTGCCCGAGGCCGGGGATCCGGTGCGCCTCGATCTTGGCGACGAAGTTGACCGGCCGCGGCGTCTCCCAGCCGATGACCGGGATGTCGACCCAGTGCAGATGATTGGCGGCGATCACAAGCCCTTCGTGGCGCGGCACGCGGTCGGCGCCGTAGCCGCGCACGCGGGCGAGGAGCCGGACGGGGATGCCCATCCAGACCTTGCCGATCCGCAGCGGGAGGTCGCCGTAGGCCACGGCTACACGCGCGCGCGGACGAGCGCTTCGATCTGCTCGACGACGTTGTCCACGTCGAGCTGAGTCGTGTCGATACGGACGGCGTCCTCGGCCGGCTGCATCCGCGAAGAGTCCGACGCGTCGCGCTTGCGCAGATCGGTGACGAGCGCGTCTGCGCCGATGTCGGGCCGCTCGGCCTGCCGCCGCTTTGCGCGCACGTCGGTGTCGGCGACGAGGTACACCTTGACCGGCGCGTCGGGCGCGACGACGGTGCCGATGTCGCGTCCCTCGATCACGCAGTCCCCCTGGTCTGCGAGCTCGCGCTGGCGCTGGCGCATGACGGTGCGCACCTCGGGGTGACGGGCGACGACCGGCACCATCCGGTCGATGCGCGACTGGCGGATCAGCGCCGTCACGTCCGTGTCGTCGATCGTCACGCGGCCGGTCTCGTCCAGGCCGACCGGATTCTCGCGTGCAAGCGCGCCGAGCGGCTCGCCGACGCCGAGGTCGAGCCCTCGTTGCATCGCGAGCCAGGTCAGCGCGCGGTACATCGCCCCGGTGTCGAGATAGCGGAAGCGCAGCCGCTCCGCCAACTGGCGGGCGACCGTGCTCTTGCCGGCCCCTGCGGGCCCGTCGATGGCGACGATCATCGTTGCGTCACGGAGTCCAGGAGCTCGAAGAAGCCGGGGAAGCTTATAGCCACGGCTTCCGCGCCCTCGACCTCCACCCCCTTTTTCGAGACGAGGCCTGCGATTGCACCGAGCATCGCAATCCGGTGGTCGGCATATGAGCTCATCGTGCCGCCGCGGATCCGCGCCGGCGTGCCGCGGACGACGAAGCCGTCGGGCCGCGCCTCGATGCGCGCGCCGAGGCTGTGCAGCGTCTCGGTCACCGTCTCGATCCGGTCCGTCTCCTTTGCGCGCAGCTCCTCGGCGCCCCGCACCTCGGTCACACCGCGCGCCATCGCGGCGGCGAGGGCGACGAGCGGGAGCTCGTCGACGAGGCGCGGCACCTCGGCCGCCTCGATCCGGGTGGCGGTGAGCGGAGCAGAGCGCACGTCGATGTCGGCCACCGGCTCGCCGCCGACGCTGCGCTTGTTGAAGACGATGATCCGCGCGCCCATCCTCTCGAGCACCGCGAGCAGGCCGATGCGCCCGGGGTTGACGTTGACGCCCTCGAAGATGAGCTGCGAGCCGGAGAGTAGCGTCGCGGCGACGATCAGCGGCGCGGCCGAGGAGAACTCACCGGGGATCGCGACGTCGAGCGGCGGCAGCGAGTCGACCGGCCAGACACTCGCGCCCGTCGACGTCTGCTCGATGCGCACGCCGAGCTCGCGGAGCATCCGCTCGGTGTGATCGCGCGACGGATGCGGCTCGACCACGACCGTCGGGCCGTCGCCCGCGTAGAGGCCGGCGAAGAGGACGGCCGACTTCACCTGCGCGCTCGCCACCGGCGACTCGTAGCGGATCGGGTGCAGGCGTCCGCCCTCGATCACGACCGGCGCGTGGCCGTCGGTCGTCTCGACCCTCGCGCCCATCTGACGCAGCGGCTCGGCGATCCGCTCGTGCGGGCGCATCGTCAGCGACTCGTCGCCGACGAGCTCGAAGCGCCCCTCCTGCCCGGCGAGGAGCCCGCTGACGAGTCGCAGCACCGTGCCGGCGTTGCCGCAGTCGAGCGGCTCGCCGGGCTCGCGCAACCCGCGCAGGCCAAGACCCTGCACGCGCACCTCGTCGCCGTTCTCCGTCACTTCCGCCCCGAGCTGGCGGACGACGGAGATCGCCGACTCGGTGTCGGCGGCCCGCCCGAAGCCGGTGATCCGGCTTTCGCCGTCGGCGACCGCGCCGAGGAGCACCGCGCGCTGCGAGATGCCCTTCACACCCGGCACGCCGACCGCGCCCACGACCGCCGCTGCGGGCTCGACTCTCATTCTTGGCCGTTCTCGAGCACGGGCGAGACGGTGACGCCGTATCCCTGGCCCTCGAGGATCGCCGCGGCGCGTTGCGCCTCGGCCTCGCCGGTGACCAGCACGGTCAGCGTGCCGCCGCGCTCAGTGGAGACGTGGTTGAGCTCGAAGTCCTCGATGTTGATCCGCTCCGCGCCGAGGGCCTGCGTGATCCCGGCGAGCACGCCCGGCCGGTCGGGCACGTGGACGCGCAGCCGCTGTAGCGCACCGGGGTCGGGATAGGCGCGGTCGAGCATCCGGCGCCGGTTCTGCGCGGCTTCGCCGATCCAGCGCGCGAGAAAGCCGGCGTCACGCTGCTCGAGCGCAGCGTCGAGCTGGTCGAGGCGGCGCCGCTGCTCGGAGAGCGCCTCGCGGACGGCGTCGGCGTTGTCCAGGAAGATGTCGATCCAGATCCGCGGGTTGGCGCCCGCGACGCGCGTCATGTCGCGCAGCGAGCCGCCCGCGGCGGCAAGCGGCTCGTGGCCTTCGATCCGGCTCGCGCCCGCCTGGTTGACGAGCAGGTTCGCGAGCGCGTGCGGGAGATGGCTCGTCAGCGCGACGAGGCGGTCGTGCGCGGTCGGGTCGATCGCGACCGGCACGGCGCCGAGCGAGGCGACGAAGCCGTGGACGAGCCGGTAGCGCTCCGGATCGGTCTGGGCGGCCGGGGCGAGGAACCACGTCGCGCCGTCGAAGAGCTCGGCGTTCGCGTGCTCCGCGCCGCGCGCCTCGGAGCCGCAGATCGGGTGGCCGCCGATGAAGCGCGGCGAGCCGGCTGCGGCGACGGCGACGCTCGCCTTCGTCGAGGCGACGTCGGTGACCGTCGTCTCGTCCTTGCTCGCCGCGAGCGTGGCGGCGACCTGAGCCGCAGCCTGGGCGATCGGCGCCGCGACGACGGCGAGATCCGCGCCGGCGACCGCGTCCTCGACCGACCCGGCGGTCTCGTCGACGGCGCCCCGCTCGCGGGCCACGTTCGCCGCGGCCGGGTCGGCGTCGAAGCCGACGATCGAGTCGGCGGCGCGAACTGCTCGAGCGGCGAGCCCGATGGAACCGCCGATGAGGCCGGTACCGATGATTGCGAGGCGCATGCCGCCACTCTACGGAGGGTGGAGCTACCACCACTTCGAAGACGGGAGGCGACAGGCTTCCGCCCTCGGCCGGCCGGGGGTACCGTCGGAACAGATGAAGCGCCTCGCCCTCCAGACAACGCACCTACTGCTCGACTTCCCCGTCGGCATCTTCTGGTTCGTGGTGATCGTCACCGGGATCTCCACCGGGCTCGGGCTGCTCGTGACGCTCGATCGGCTTGCCGATCCTGACCGCAACGTTCCTCCTCGTCCGCGCGGGCGCCGAGCTCGAGATCCGTAGAACCGAGGCGTTCCTCGGCATCGAGGTCAGGCGCCCGCCGAAGACTCCGCCCGTCCAGGGCTGGCTCGCGAAGCTGCTCGCGCCTTTCCGCGATCCCGCCTCCTGGAAGGCGCTGCTGTACCACGGATTCGTCCTGCCTCTGCGCGGCATCTTCAGCTTCGTCATCGTCGTCACGCTCGTCGCGACCGCCGGTGCGGCGGCCGCGTTGCCCTTCTACTTCTGGGCATTGCCGCACCACGGCGTCCAGGTCAACGACCACAGCTACTGGAACGATCCGTGGCAGATCGCCGTCATGACGCTCGCCGGCCTGGTCCTCGGGTACGTCACCATCTGGGTGATCCGCGGGCTTGCCTGGGTGGACGTGCAGTTCGTCCGCGGCCTCCTCGGCGCGAGCCGCACCGCCTCGCTGGAGCGGCGCGTCGACGCAGCGATGGACGCCTCGGACAGCGAGCGAAAGCGAATCGAGCGCGACCTGCACGACGGCGCGCAGCAGCGGCTCGTCACGCTCGGCATGGATCTCGGTCTCGCGCTGGAGAAGCTCGACAGCGAGCCGGCCGAGGCGAAGGCACTGCTCACCGACGCGCATACCGGCGTCAAGGAGGCACTCGCGGAGCTACGCAATCTCGCGCGCGGCATCCACCCGGCGATCCTCACCGACCGCGGGCTCGACGCGGCTCTCTCGGCGCTCGCCGCGCGGGCGCCGATCCCCGTCGACGTCGACGTCGAGTTGCCGGAGCGCCCGCCGGCGTCCGTCGAGGCTGCGGCCTACTTCGTCGTCGCCGAGGGTCTGACGAACATCGCCAAGCACGCTCAGGCGCAGCGCGCCGCCGTCGGCGTGAGCCAGGTGGACGGTCGCGTGCGCGTCGTCGTCGCCGACGACGGCCGGGGCGGCGCCGAGGCGGTCGAAGGCGGCGGGCTCGCCGGACTCGCCGACCGCGTCGCGTCCCTGGACGGCAGCTTCGCCGTCAGCGAACGTCCCGGCGGCGGAACGACGATGATCGTGGAGCTCCCATGCGCATCGTGATCGCCGAGGATCAGGTGCTGCTCCGCGACGGCATCACGCGCATTCTCGAGGCGGCCGGACACGAGGTCGTCGGCGCCGTCGGCGATGCGGTCGAGTTGCTGCACTCGGTGACGCTCGAGAAGCCCGACCTCGTGATCGCAGACGTCCGCATGCCGCCGACCCACACCGACGAAGGCATCCGCGCCGCGCTCGAGCTGCGGGCGCTGCACCCGGAGCTGCCGGTGCTCGTGCTCTCGCATTACGTCGAGGAGAACTACGCCGCCGACCTGCTCGTCGGCGACATTCGCGGCGTCGGCTACCTGCTGAAGGACCGCGTCACGGATGTCGCAGACTTCGTCGCCGCGGTCGACCGGGTCGCCGGCGGCGAGACGGTCATCGACCCCGAGGTCGTGAGCCAGCTGCTCGCCCGGTCGCGGCAGCGCGGGCCGCTCGAGGATCTCTCGCCGCGCGAGCGGGAAGTGCTCTCACTGATGGCCGAGGGCCGCTCGAACGCCGCCATCGCCACGCAGCTCGTGATCACCGAGCGCGCCGTCGAGAAGCACGTCGGCTCGATCTTCCAGAAGCTTCGCCTGCCGCCGGACTCGGGCGACCACCGGCGCGTGCTCGCGGTCCTCGAGTACCTCGGCTCCGCCTAGAGCCTTTTGCAGATTCGTCGACTCAGCTGAGCGGAGCCCGACGCATCAGCTCGGCGAGCCGGAACGCGAGGTCGAGCGACTGGCGTGCGTTCAGCCGCGGGTCGCAGAGCGTCTCGTAGCGCGTCGACAGCTGCGACTCGACGACCTCCTCCGCCCCGCCGAGGCACTCGGTGACGTTCTCGCCCGTGAACTCGATGTGCACGCCCCCAGGCCAGACGCCCTCCTGCCAGCACGCGGCGAAGAAGCCCTCGATCTCGCCCATGATCGCGTCGAAGCGCCGCGTCTTGACGCCGCTCTCGGTGCGGAACACGTTGGCGTGCATCGGATCGCAGGCCCAGACGACCGGGTGGCCCTCGGCGCGCACGGCCTGCAGGAGCGGCGGCAGGAGCTCGCGCACGCGGTCGACGCCCATGCGCGTCACGAGCGTCAGCCGGCCGGGCAGGCGCGTCGGGTTGAGCCGCTCGCACAGCTCCATCACCTCGTCCGTCGTCGCCGTCGGGCCGAGCTTGACCGCCAGGGGGTTGTGCACACCGGAGAAGAACTCGACGTGCGCGCCCTCGGGTTGGCGCGTGCGCTCTCCGATCCAGAGCAGATGCGCCGAGCAGTCGTACCAGTCGCCGGTCAGCGAGTCGCGGCGGGTCAACGCCTCCTCGTAGTCGAGCAGCAGGCCCTCGTGGCTCGTGAAGACGTCGACCTCGTGCAAGCGGCGCTCGGACTTGAGGTCGATGCCGCATGCCGCCATGAAGCGGAGGGCGCGCTCGATGTCGGAGGCGAGGCGCTCGTACTCCCGCCCCTGAGCGGAAGAGGCGACGAACTCCTGATTCCAGACGTGCACCTGGTTCAGGTCGGCGAAGCCGCCCTTCGTGAACGCCCGTAGGAGATTGAGCGTCGCAGCGGACTGGTGGTAGCCCTGGACCATCCGCTCCGGGTCGGGGATGCGTGCCTCGTCGAATGGGGCATCGTCGTGGATCATGTGCCCGCGAAAGCTCGGCAGGACGACGTCGCCCACACGTTCCGTCGGCTCAGAACGCGGCTTCACGAACTGGCCGGCGATGCGGCCGACCTTGACCACCGGTAGCGTGGCCCCGAACGTCAGCGCCGCCGACATCTGGAGCATGATCTTCAGCTTCTCGCGGATCGTGATCGCGGTGAAGTCGTGGAACGACTCGACGCAGTCACCGGCCTGGAGCAGGAACGCACGGCCCTCCGAGACCGCGGCGAGATCCTCGCGCAGCCGCCGGGCCTCGCCGGCGAAGACAAGCGGCGGCGCGGTCTTCAGGCGTCCGGCCGCCTCCTCGGCGCGCGCGGCGTCCGGCCACTCCGGCTGCTGCAGCGCGGGAAAGGAGCGCCAGGACGACGGCGACCATGCGGATGACGTGATCGTCACGGAAATCAGTGTAGTCGTGGCGTTTTCCTCTATCCTGAGCGCAATGACCTCGGCCTTCGCATTCCGCTGGACATGGCCCTGCGGGCGAGGCGGAGGCCTGCGCTAGGCCCGCCCTCGCCCGCTCTTGGACGTATCGGCCAGCGACTCGAGGACAGAGGTGAACTGAATGCGGATCTTCTCCGGTATCCAGCCAACGGGCGACGCCACGCTCGGCAACTACAGCGGCGGCTTTCGCCAGTACGCAGCCACGCAGGAGCAAGGCGAGGCCTTCTTCTGCATCGTCGACCTGCACGCGATCACGGTCGAGTACGACCCTGACGAGCTCAGGCGGCGCTCGCTCGACATCGGCGCGATGCTCTTCGCGACTGGACTCGACCCCGACCGCTCGACGGTGTTCCTGCAGAGCCAGGTCACCGCGCACGCCGAGGCGGCGTGGCTGCTGTCGGCCGTGACGAGCTACGGCCAGTTGGGCCGGATGACGCAGTTCAAGGAGAAGAGCGGCACGCAGGGGTTCGTCTCGGCTGCGCTCTTCAACTATCCGACCCTGATGGTGGGCGACATCTTGCTCTACCAGGCGAACCTCGTCCCGATCGGCGACGACCAGCGTCAGCATCTCGAGCTCGCCCGCGACATCGCCGAACGGTTCAACACCCGCTACGGCCAAACGTTCGTCGTTCCTGACGGCGTGTATCCGGAGATCGGCGCACGGATCATGGACCTGCAGGATCCGCTCGCGAAAATGGGCAAGACCAGCTCGTCCGAGCAGGGCACGGTCCGCCTGCTCGACGATCCGGACGTGATCCGCAAGAAGTTCAAGACGGCGGTCACGGACTCGGGCCGCGAGGTTCGGCGCGCAGATGACAAGCCGGGCGTCACGAATCTGATCGACATCCTGTCGGTCGCCACGGGCGATACACCGGAGGCGATCGAGGCGCGGTTCGACGGCGAGGGCTACGGGGCGTTCAAGGAGGCGGTGGGCGAGGCGGTCGTGGCGCTCGTCCAGCCGATCCAGGAGCGCTACCGGGCGCTCCGCGCCGACGAGGGCGAGTTGCGGCGGCTGCTGGAGCAGGGCGCCGCAAAGGCGCGCGAGGCGTCTGCCCCGACGCTGCGCACGATCTACGAGCGGATGGGCTTCGTCACCGCGTCGTAGCGGCGCGAAGAGCTTCGACCTCGTCGGGTGACAGCTCGCGCCAGGCGCCGGGCTGGAGCCCGTCGAGGGTGAGTCCCGCGTAGCGGCTGCGGTGCAGTCGCCGCACAGGATGACCGACGGCCTCGAGCATGCGCTTCACCTGGTGCTTGCGGCCCTCGTGGATCGTCAGCTCGACCCGCCCCGGCGCGAGCACCCGAACACGCGCGGGTGAGGTGCTGCCGTCGTCCAGCTCGACGCCCTGCTCCAGACGTGCGAGCGCCTCGGCGCCGGGTTGCCCCTCGACGTCGGCCTCGTAGACCTTGTCGACCTCGTAGCGCGGATGAGCGAGCCGGTGCGCAAGCTCGCCGTCGTTTGTGAGCAGGAGCGCGCCGGTCGTGTCGGCGTCGAGGCGCCCGACAGGAACGACACGCTCGGGCAGGTCGACGAGCTCGACGACCGTCGGCCGCCCCTGCGGATCGCGCGCCGTCGTGACGGTGTCGGCCGGCTTGTGGAGCAGCACGTACGCGAGCCGCTGCTTCGCGAGCGGCACTCCGTCGAGGCGGACTTCGTCGTGGGCCGAGACGAAGGTGTTCAGCTCGCCGGGTGACCCGTTCACGGTCACGCGCCCGGCCTTGATCAACACGTCGGCGCCCCGGCGCGACGCGACACCGGCCCGCGCCAGCCAGGCGTTCAGACGCACGGGCGTGGCGAGGTCGTCGGCGCGGCCGCTGCGGGTGCAGGCGCCTTCTCGAGGCTCCGCCGTGCCGTTTCCAGACGCATCGGGAGAAGTTGTCATACAATCGGTGCCGTCCCGGCGCAGACACGTGCGCTCTTCGCAGGTACCGTCGAAGACGGGTGGCGGGTGGCCCGCTTCCCCACCCAGGGTGGGGAGCAGCGGCCATGTCCGCAACGGTCAGGCTGCGCCTGCTCTCACGCTGGGCTGCTCCTGCCCAGCGGACTCGGCTCGCGGCGGGCCGCCGGGATGGCGGCCCGCTAGTGAACGTGGGCCGGAGCGGAGGCGACGCAGGGCGCCACCTCCGGCTCCAGCCGATCCGCCGCGGCAGTGAGGAGATGCGCTAGCGCCCGGCGAAAGGACTGCGCTCCCGGCTGAGCCGACGCGCGGAGACGGGCTGTGCGCTGGTCGGCTACATCGGAGCGGACGGACAGATCGAACTCGAACATGAGGGGCAGCCCTCCTTCCTTCCAACTAAAGTATCTCGATGTCGAAAGACTACCACTCAAGACTCTTGACGTCAAGAGTTTTTAGGTCAAACTGTGCGCATGACGGAAGACTGCGACAGCGTCGACGAGAACGTCGCCTTCTGGGCGCAGCTGATCCCGAAGCTCGACCGCGAGACCGAGGGGATCGTCGAGCGGATCCAGGCCATCGCAAAGCGGCTCGACAAGTCAATGGAAGAGACCGTGTCGCAACACGGCATCAGCTACGGCGAATGGAAGGTCCTGCACTCGCTGCGCCGCGCGGAGCCGGACTACCGGAGCACGCCCGGCCGGCTTTCCGATCGCCTCGGGCTCTCGAGCGGCGCGATGACAAACCGCCTCGATCGGCTCGAGGCCGAAGGGCTCGTGCGTCGGCTGCCCGACCCGAAGGACCGCCGCTCAGTCGTGGTCGAGCTGACCGAGAAGGGCCTCGATCGGTGGCGCGAGGCCACCGGCCGCCAGGCCGAGATCGAAGCCGGGATCGCCTCGACGCTCTCTCCCGCCGAGAAGAAGCAGCTCGACGGGCTGCTGCGGCGTCTCCTGATCCAGTTCGAGCGCCCGCTAGCCAAGGTCAGCTAGCCAGGGTCAGCTAGCCAGGGTCAGGCGGTGCGCTTCTCGGCGATCGTCTCGAGTCGCGCGCGGATCTCCGTCACGTCGGCCCCGAGATCGTCCAGCCGCGGCAGCGCCGCGAGCGACTCCAGGCCGAAGACGCGCTCGAAGAGCGTCGTCGTGCGGTAGCGGATCGCCCCCAGCCCATCGTCGCGGCCCGCTTCTGCGATCAGACCACGTTCGGCGAGTCCGGCGACGACGCCGTCCACGTTGACGCCGCGGATCCGTGCGATCTCCGGTCGCGAACACGGGCCGAGATACGCGACGATCGAGAGCGTCTCGAGCGCCGCCTGGGAAAGCCCCCGCTCGACAGGCCGCTCGAAGAGCCGCGAGCACGCCTCGGCCGCCTCGCGGGAGGCGCGAAAGGCCCAGCCGCCGGCGACCTGCTCGAGCACGATGCCGCTTCTGCCCTCGCGGTACCGGTCGGAGAGGAGCGACAGCGCCGTCTCGATGCGCTCGACGTCGTCCTGGGTGGCCTCGGCTAGCTCCTCGACCGGGAGCGGCTGCGAGGCGACGACGAGCAGCGCCTCCACCGTCCGGGCCAGTTGGTCGACCGGATTCGCTGCAATCAGGCGGAGCGAACGTTCCACGAAAGACTCCCTTCGACGTCGGCCCGCGCAACCCTTATCGGCGCGAACGGGGCGGCTTGCTGGATCTCGATCTCACCGGCCTTGCGCAGCTCGAGCAGCGCGAGGAACGCGACCGCCTGGTCGACGCGCGCCAGACTGCCGACCTCCTGGTCGAAGTCGAAGCGGCGCCGCCGCGCCAGCAGAGCGCGGAACCGGTCGAGGAACTGGGAGACAGGAGGGAAGCGCAGCTCCATGTGGCGGAGCGACACCTGAGGCGGCTCGACCGCGAGCAGCCGCAGGACGTCGGCGAGCTGCTGCGGCTCCTGCGGACCGAGGCGGCGCTCGGGCTTCGGCGCCAGCGGCGCGGGACCCAGCCGGAAGAATGCGTCCTGACGCTCGGCCAGCCGGTCCTCGAGCCACCGGGCCGCCTCCTTGGCGCGCCGGTACTCGGCGAGCCGGCGCGCCAGCTCCTCGGCCGCTTCCTCCGGCTCGAGCTCGGCCAGCTCGGCCGCCTCGTCGGGAAAGAGCGCTCGAGCCTTCAGCTCGAGCAGCGCCGAGACGAGAACCAGGAATTCGCCGATCGCGTCGAGATCGAGCGCATCTCGCTCGGCGAGCCGTTCGACGAATGCGACCACGATGCCGGCTACATCGATCTCCGAGAGCGGCAGCTCCTCCTTCAGAACCAGGGTCAGGAGGAGGTCGAATGGCCCTTCGAAGGCGTCCAGGTCCAGCTCGAGCTCGCGCACGATCACGCGCCCGAGACTAGCTGCGCTATCGGACGCGGCTCTTGGGGATCGTCATCGTCGGGCGCCTCGGCCCGTCGGGCTTCTTGCGGCGGCGGCGCGTCCTCGTGCCGGTGTCGCCACTCGGCCGTCCGCGGAGGAACTGCCACCAGACGAAGAACACCATCGCGCCGACGAAGACGACGATCGAGACCCAGGCGTTGAGGCGGAGCCCGGCGAACTCGTGAGCCGGATCGATCCGCAGCAGCTCCTCGAAGAAACGCCCGAACGAGTAGAACGCCGCGTAGAGCGCAAAGAGCCCGGGTGGGCGGATGCGGAACTTCCGCCCGATCCAGATCAGGAGCACCGCACCGAGCAGGTTGTAGATCGCCTCGTAGAGGAACGTCGGATGGAACGTCGGCGAGTCGAAGTAGTTCACCGGGCGATGCTCGGAGTCGATCTCGAGGCCCCACGGCAGGTCGGTCGGCTTGCCGTAGAGCTCCTGGTTCCACCAGTTGCCGATCCTCCCGATCGCTTGTGCGACGAGAAGCCCCGGCGCGGCGCAGTCCATCATGAGCGTCACGCTCTGGCCAGCACGCCGGACGATCACCGCGCCCGCGAGCGCGCCGAAGAGGATCCCGCCCCAGATCCCGAGGCCCCCCTCCCACACTGCGAACAGGCCCCACCAGTGGTCGGGCACCTCGCTCCAGCTGGTGGCGTCGTGGTAGAGCCGGGCGCCGAGAACGCCGAAGCCCACTCCCCAGACCGCAACGCGGAAGATCAGGTCCCAGTCGCCGCCCTGGGCGACCCAGCGGCGGCCGGTCACCCAGATGCAGGCGACGATGCCCGCGAGGAGCATCAGGCCGTACATGTGGATCACGAGCGGCCCGAGGTCGATGGTGCCGCGGCTCGGCGAGGGGATCGAGGCGAGGACGGCGCTCACGAGCAGAGGATTCTGCCCATACCGCGGCCGGCCTGCTTGAGGAGCGCGGAGGGTCGGCTAGAGAAGGATGCGAACGGCGACTTCGACGGGGCAGCCGCGGCGCAGCAGGTCGGCCGCGTCGTGGATGTCGATGTCGTGGCGCGCGGCCATGGCGGCGGCGGCGTCCGGCTCGTAGCCGGCGCGAATCAGCTCGCCGGCGCGCCAACGCTCGATGCGCTCGATTTCGGTCTCGGTGTCGTGTAGCTCAGCCGCAGGCATCTCAGGTCTCTTACCTCACTTGTTCCTTCGACAAAACGCGAAGGTCGGATGCCACCCACATGGGTGAATTTACGCATCTCTAACGAAGCTGCGCTGCGAGTGCGAGCGCCTGCCGGCGCGTAAAGCCCCCTTCGATGCGGTATGCGACCGTTCCCACCGACCAAAGAAGGACGTTTCGGGCCAGGCGGAGCGTGTAATCCCGGATGGCGCCGTCAGGCCCGATCTGGATCACCGCATGCGGGCCGCCCGAGATGAAGCCGCCGTCTGCGCCGTTCACCTTCAGGTACTCGACCTTCGTCCCCGGTGTGGTCAGCTTCCCGAAGAACTTCTGGCTGACGATGCCGCGGCTCTCGGTGATCAGCGCCTCGACGCGCGTCGGCGTGCCGTAGAGAAGCGTGACGCTCTGCTGGTCGCCGAGATAGACGCGGTCGGGCGCCTTGTCCGGGACGCGGATGGGGAAGCCCGCCCGGCGCTCGGCCTCTGCCAGCGTCACGCGCCGGCCGAGCGCAACCTCGAGGTCGAGGGCCGGGGACACCGGCGGCAGCTTGTCGACGAGATGGATCTCCTCGCCGCCGACGCGGAAGATGTGGAGGAACGCGCTGCGCGAATCGGGCACCGCGAGGATGGCGCCGAGGATGGCCAGGAGCGCGAGTGCGACCGCGAGCGCCCACCGCGGCCGGCGGCGACGAGAGCGCTCGGGCAGGCGCAGGCTCGTGGCGAGGTCCGGCGTCTCGGGCCAGTCGACCGTGATCGCCCGGAGCGCGCGCTCGAGGCCGTCGTACGCCTGCTCACTCATCGATGACCTCCCGCAGCCGGGCGAGGGCCCGCGACGTCCGCGACTTGACGGTGCCGCGACGGATGGCGAGGGTGGCCGCCGTCTCCTCCTCGGAGAGCTCGAGGAAGTAGCGGCACGCGAGGATCTCGCGGTCGTCCTCCCGGAGGCGGTTCACGGCTGCCAGCAGCCGGTCGCGCTCGTCGGCCGCAATCGTCGCCGCCTCGGGGGACGGGGCCGCGTCCCCCGAGGAGACCTCGTGCTGGGCGCGCAGCGCGAGCGCATCGCGACGGCCTGTCGAGCGGCGGCGGTTGCGCGCTTCGTTCGCGACGATCTGCAGCACCCACGGCCGGAACGGCGAGCCGCGGCGAAAGCGGCCGAGCGCCTGCCAGGCCTTGATGAAGCCTGCCTGTGCGGCGTCCTCGGCTTCGGCGGCCGAGCCGGTGATGAGGTATGCGGTGCGGAAGGCGATTCCCTGGTGTAGGCGCACGAGTGACTGGTAGGCGAGCTCGTCGCCCTCTTTGGCGCGCTCGACGAGCGCGCTCTCCTGTGGTGGACGGCCCTCCACCTGTCCGTTACTACACCCGGGCTGCCGGGCGGGTTCCGGCCACGGCGCGCCTCACCGCGGAAACGGCTCGCCTAGGAGGGATTGGCGGAATGTCGCTCGTCGTAGGGGTGCGATGCTCGTTCCGAGGCAAGGACGCAGGGAGTGTTCGTAGCGGAGCCCTACGGGGGCGACCGAGGACGCTGCATCGGGGCGAGCAGCGCGGCCCTGCGACACAGTCGTTATTTCGCCAAGCCCTCCTACCCGGCGCCGAGGTACTCGGTCAGGAACTTGATCTGCACGTCGCGTTCCTTCGTCTGGTACTTGACGACGTCGCCGATCGAGACGACGCCGACGATGTCGTTGCCCTCACGCAGCACCGGCAGATGCCGGATGCGGCGCTCGGTCATCACCGCCATGCACTCGTCGATCGACGTCTCGGGGGTGACGTAGACGAGCGGCGACGACATGATCTCGCGCACGGGGGTGTCCTCCTCCGTGCGCCCTTCGAGCGCGACGCGCCGCAAGTAGTCGCGCTCGGTGAAGATCCCGCTCAGCTGGCCGTCCTCGGTGACGAGCAGTGAGCCGACGTTCGCCTCGACCATGCGCTTGATCGCCTCGAGGACCATGGCGGAGCCGTCGATCTCGAGGACGTCGGTCCCCTTCTCGCTCAGGATGTCCGAGACGCGGGTCATCGCAGGTGCCGCGTAGCCTGCACCAGATCGGCGCCCGCTGCAATCCCGAAGTTGCCTCTGGGAGGGCGTGGCGGAATGTCGCTCGTCGTCGGGGTGCGATGCTCGTTCCGAGGCAAGGACGCAGGGAGTGTTCGTAGCGGAGCCCTACGGGCGCGACCGAGGACGCCGCATCGGGGCGAGCAGCGCGGCCCGGCGGCACAGCCGCTATTTCGCCAAGCCCTCCTGCTAGCGCTCGCCGCGGAGCAATTCGAGCAGGCGGTCGAGCAGGACCTCGCCGTGGACGCGGAGCGCATTGTGGTCGTACTCGTTCGTCAGCCAGGTGCGGATGCCGCGGATCGACGCAGCCGTCTCCTCCGAGAACTCCCGCTCGACGTACATGTCGTCGGCGTAGATGGCGGCGACGACCGGCACGACGTTCCGAGTCAGCGCTTCGCGGTCGTAGAGCTTGGGCCAGTCGGCATCGGCGGCGAGCCGGTCTGCCGCTCCCTTGAGCGGCCGCAGGACGCGGACGTCGTCGAAGAGCCAGGGATAGACCATCTCGCCCCAGAGGTGGACCGAGTCGTTCTTCGTGAACTCCGGGAACTCGGCGAGGACGCGATCGGCCGACCAGGCGGGCGCTTCACCCTGCGCGTAGCACGGCTCGTGGAGCAGCGCGTAGATCGGGTTCGTGTCCCAGATCAGGTCGTGCTCGAACGCGCGCAGGAACCGGTAGTCGAGCTCACCGCTCGCCAGCAGCGCGCCTTCGATCAGGTAGTGGACGTGCTCGAAGCCGTCGCTCATCCCGAAGTGGATCCCGATCGAGCGGAAGCGGCGCGCGGTCAGCCGTTCGCCGCTCGAGAGCTTCACCTCGTCCTTCGCCAGGATCTTCATGATCTGGCGCACGCGCTCGACGTCCTGCGGGTAGCGCTCGTAGTAGCGGCGATTCCGGTCCGCCAGCCGCTTGTAGGTGGCGCGATAGACGTCGTCGGCGGGACGCTCGAGCGGCGGTAGCCCACCGGTGATCACTGCGGCGGAGAGGCCGGCCGGCGCCAATGAGAGATAGCTGACGGCGCAGAAGCCGCCGAAGCTCTGGCCGAGGATCGTCCAGGGCTCGGCGCCGAGCTCGCGGCGGATCAGCTCTGCGTCACGGATGATCGAGTCGGCGCGGAAGTGCTTCAGGTGGGCGTGCTGCTCGACGGGCGTCATGCCCCCGAGCGTCTGGTGGGTCACCGGTGTGGAGCGGCCGGTGCCGCGCTGGTCGAGCAGCAGCACGCGGAATTCCTGGACGGCGCGCTTCAGCCAGCCCTCGTATCGCAGCGGACGCGGCGCTGCGGACCCGGGCCCGCCCTGAAAGAAGACGAGCCATGGGAGCTCCTCCCGCTCGGGCTCCCGCTTCGGCGAGACGACCTCACGCGCGAACACGCTCAGCTTCCCGTTGCCGGGGTTGTGGTGGTCGAGCGGGACGTCGAACTCGTGCTCGGTGAGCACGAAGCCGACCATGCGGTTGGTCGTGCGGCGCATTGGGTGACTCTACTTCGGCAGAAATGGCGCGCAGCTAGAGCCTGCGACAGTCATCCGCCCGGTTTGACGGTGACTTCGATGCGGCCGCGGAGGGGATTGAAGTAGTGCTCCCAGACCGGTGGGCAGATGAGCAGCTTCGCCTCGTCCTGTCCCGCGGTGTCGTCCATCAGATATGCCTCGCCCTCGCTGCCGACGGGACAGGACGGGTCGTTCGACGCGGTGACGCGAAGCTCGAGGTCGAGCAGGCGCGAGCGGTCGGCGAACGCCGTCAGCGTGGCCGAGCGGACGCGAAGCACGATGCGGCGGGCGCCGAGCCGGTAGACGATCTCGCCGCGCCGCACCCGGGCAGGCTGCGTGCGCACGCCTGCGTAGACGAGGGGCCGCGCGACGCGGACGACGCCGCTGCCGCTGGTCGTCGCCGAGGCGACGTCCCCGTACCCGTCGAGCGGCTGCCCGGCCTGCACCAGGCTGAACGCCCACAACGCGGCGACCGCGGCGGTCACCGCCGCATTGTCGCTCCTGGGCCGCTAGGAGGGCTTGGCGAAACAGCGGCTGTGCCGTCGGGCCGCGCTGCTCGCCCCGATGCGGCGTCCTCGGTCGCGCCCGTAGGGCTCCGCTACGAACGCTCCCTGCGTCCTTGCCTCGGAACGAGCATCGCACCCCGACGACGAGCGAAGTTCCGCCAAGCCCTCCTAGAGCGCCGCGGGGCCGAGGAGCTCACGCACCTCGGTGAAGAAGTCCGAGTCTGGCTGCACCTTATAGCCGGCCCCGAACTGCAGCGTGCGCACGCCCATCGTGCCGGCGAGCTCGGCGTAGACGGGCGCCTCGCCGGGGTAGCGCTGCATCAGCGCCGCGAGCTCGCGGATGACGCCCGCGCGAGCCTTCACAGCGTCGATCTTCAGGCGCACCTCGCGCTTCTCCGGCACGGCCTCGAAGCCGGCGAGCTCGGAGGCGAGCAGCTTCGACTCGCCTTCCTTGTGGTCGATCCTGCCCTTGACGACGACGATCCGGTCGACGACGCAGAGCTCGCGGGACTGCGCGTAGACGGAGTTGAAGACGACGCACTCGGCCCCGCCCGTGACGTCGTCGAGCCGCAGGAAGACCATCGGCTCGCCCTTCTTCGTCGTCAGTTGCTTGACCGCCGAGACGATGCCCGCGACCGTGACGGTCTCGCCGTCGCGGCGACGCTCGAGCTCGGCGAGCGTGCAATCGGTCTTGCGCCGGAGCTGGTCGCGGATCGAGTGCAACGGATGCTCCGAGACGTAGAGCCCGAGCGTCTCCTTCTCGAGGCGGAGCAGGTCGGCCTTTTCGAACTCTTCGGCGGAGATGACTGGGTGGTGCTTCGGGGCCGCATCTGAGACATCGCCGAAGTCGAAGATCGAGGCCTGGCCGAGCAGCCGGTCGGAGTTCGCCTTCTGGCCCCAGGCGATCGCTTGCTCGAGGCACGCGATCATTCCCTTGCGGCCGGCGCCGGTCGAGTCGAGGGCGCCGCACTTGACGAGCGACTCCAGCGCGCGCTTGTTGACCAGCTGCGGGTCGACGCGCTCGACGAAGTCCCAGATCGACTCGAACGCCCCTCCCTCCTCCCGGACGCGAACGATCGCCCGGCAGGCCGACTCGCCCACGTTCTTGACGGCGTTCAGGCCGAAGCGGATCTTCCCCTCGACGACAGCGAAGTCGACCTGCGAGGAGTTGACGTCGGGCGGCAGCACCTCGATGCCCAGCTCGTCGCATGCGTTCACGTACAGGGGCACACGGTCCTTCGTGTTCATCACCGAGGAGATCAGCGCCGCCATGTACTCGCAGGCGTGGTGAGCCTTGAGCCAGGCGGTGCGATAGGCGATCAGCGCGTAGCAGGCGGCGTGCGACTTGCCGAACGAGTAGTCCTGCGACTTCTCGATGTCGTCCCAGAGCTGCTTCGCAACCTGCTCCGAGGTGGAGTTCTTGATGCACCCCTCGAGGAACTTGTCCTTCAGCGAGGCCATCAGCTTGTGGATCTTCTTGCCGATCGCCTTGCGCAGGTCGTCCGCCTCGGCGGGCGTGAAGCCGGCAATCAGCTTCGCGATCGCCATCGACTGCTCCTGGTAGATGGCGATGCCGTACGTCGAGCCGGTGATCGCCTTCAAGCGCGGGTCGATGTGCACGACCGCCTCGCGACCGGCCTTGCGTGCCGCGTAGTTCGGGATGTATTGCATCGGCCCCGGCCGGTAGAGCGCGACGAGGGCGATCAGGTCGTCGAACTCGGTCGGCTTCACCTGGCGGAGCGCCTCGCGCATGCCCGACGACTCGAACTGGAAGACGCCGGTCGCGTCGCCCTTGGCCAGCATCGCGAACGTCTTCTTGTCGTCGAGCGGGATCTCGGTGATCTTCAGGCCGCCCCCGATCAGCTCGACCGCCTTGTCGATCACGTCGAGGTTGCGCAGGCCGAGGAAGTCCATCTTCAGCAGGCCGAGCGACTCGACGTCGCCCATCGGGAACTGCGTCACGATTTCCGCGTCGGGTCCCTTCTGCTGCAGCGGGACGACGTTCATCAGCGGCTCGGCGCCGATCACGACGCCCGCCGCGTGGATCGAGTCGGCGCGGGTCAGGCCTTCGAGCGGCAGCGCCAGGTCGACGATCTCCTTCGCCACCGGGTCGCTCGCGACGGCCTTCGCGAGCTCGGAGCTCGGTTTCATGCATTCGGCGAGCGTCTGGCCCGGACCTTCCGGGATCAGCTTCGCGATCCGGTCGACGATCCCGTAGGGCACTTCGAGCACGCGCCCCGCGTCGCGCACGGCCGCCCGTGCGGCCATCGTCGAGAAGGTGATGATCTGCGCCACGCGGTCGGAGCCGTACTTCTCGCGCACGTAGTTGATGACGCGCTCCCGGCCTTCGACCGCGAAGTCGATGTCGATGTCCGGCATCGACTTGCGCCCCGGATTGAGGAAGCGCTCGAACAGCAGGTCGTACCGGATCGGGTCGATGTCGGTGATCTCGAGGCAGTACGCGACGAGCGAGCCGGCCGCCGAGCCGCGGCCCGGGCCGACGCCGACTCCGTTGCGGCGCGCGAAGGCTATGAAGTCCCAAACGATCAGGAAGTAGTCGGCGAAGCCCATCTCCTTGATCGTCTTGAGCTCGAACTGCAGACGCTCGTTCAGCTCCGGGGTGGCGTGCCCGTAGCGGCGCGTGAGGCCGTTGTCGCAGAGCTCGACCAGGTAGTCAAAGGAGTCGCGGTCGTCGGGGGTCGGGAAGTGCGGCAGCAGGATCCGTCCCAGCTCGATCTCGACGTTGCAGCGCTCGGCGACCTCGAGCGTCCGCTGCATCGCTCCTTCCTGGCCCGGGAAGTCGAGCGCCATCTCGGAGGCGCTCTTGAAGTAGAAGTGATCCGTGTCGAAGCGCCAGTGATTCGGGTTCTTCAGCGAGTCGCCCGACTGGATGCAGAGCAGCGCCTCGTGCGCGCGCGCGTCGGTGTCGCGCAGGTAGTGGACGTCGCCCGTCGCGACCAGCGGCAGGCCGGTCGTCTCGGCGAGCTTCGTCAGCACCGGGTTGATCCGCTGCTGGACGTCGAGATGAGCGTTCTGCAGCTCCATGTAGACGTTGTCGCGGCCGAAGACCTGGACGAGGCGGTCGACCTCGGCGGCAGCGTCCGCGGGGCGGCTCTCCTCGAGCGCCTTGCAGACCTTGCCGGACAGGCAGCCGGAGAGCGCGATCACCCCCTCCCGGTGGGTCTCGAGCAGCTCCCAGTCGACACGGGGCTTGTAGTAGTAGCCCTCGAGGAACCCGAGCGAGCTGAGCTTGATCAGGTTGCCGTAGCCGACGTTGTTCTCGGCGAGCAGGGTCAGGTGGGCATAGCCCTTCTTCTGGGCCCTACGGTCGTCGGCGACGTAGACCTCGCAGCCGAGGACCGGCTTGACGCCGGTGCCCTTCGTGGCCTTGAGCATCGAGACCGCGCCGGCCATCGACCCGTGGTCGGTGAGCCCCACGGCCGGCATCTCGAACTCGGCCGCCCGCGCCGCGAGCTCGGGGATCCGGCACGCCCCGTCGAGGATCGAGTACTCGGAGTGGACGTGCAGGTGGACGAAGGGCGAGGAGGCCACGGGAAGCACAGGGTACAACCGGCCCAGGACGCTCCCTGTTCGGCTCGGTAGTGGCTAGGCGTCGTCCAGGAGCTCGCGCCCGCGAGGCGTCAGAACGACGTTGCCGCGGCTCGCGCGGACGAGCCCGGCGATGACGGCGTCGTCCCAGACGGCGAGCCGGGGACAGTGCGTCCGCCAGGCCTCCATCGCCTCCGCGTAGGTGCGCGGGCGCGTCGCAACCCACGCCAGGAGCTCGCGGGTGGGTGCGGTGATCGTCTCCTGCATCTAGTCAGATGGTACGCCTCGCCTTCGTCTCTGGGCGCCTGGTCTTGGGGCGGGGCGCGGGTAGCGGCGGTCGAGCAGTTGCTCGATCCGGACGTCCAGCCCCGGGTGCGGGTGGCCGTTCTCGATGCGCAGGCGCTCGATCGTCTCCGAGGCAGCCTGGAACGACTCGGGGAACTCCTCGCCGGCGCGCTCACAGAGCTCGGCGGCGAGCGCGTAGATCTGGCGGACCGTCGGCGGGCGGGCGCTCAAGGCGACCGGCCCATCAGTTGAAACCCGGCAACAATTCGAAGTCCACCAGGCTGCGGCAGAGCTTCACCCACAGCGCGTCGTTGCGCGGATCGGGAGAAAGCGGCTCGGCGAGTACCTTCCGCAGCTCCCGGGAGAGCTGTGGCTGCCGCTGGGCGGCGAAGCCGGCGAGGCGCCGAAGCCGCGCGCGAGCCACACGCCGGCGAGCGTCCGTCGCAAGGAGCGCCGGCAGCTCGCCCGGATCGAGCGCACCACGCCTCGCTGCCCTCTTCAGCTCCTCGTCGCCGATGTCCACGTCGGGCCACGCGATGGGGGCGGTCTCCAGTGCCGCGGCGCGCCGCTCGTCGGGTCGGTTCTGGATTCGCTCCTCCAGGCAGCAGAGGCAGAACATGAACGGCAACCTGTCCTGGGCCGCCTGGTAGGCGACCTGCCTGAGCAGAGCTCGCGCGATCGCGCTGCCGTGATGCCTGACCTCGAGGTCGACCCTCGCACGCTCGAGCGTGTGCCGGTACCGAGTGTGCCCGCAGCCGTCCGCCTCGCCTGCCAGCTCGACGAGAGCCTCGTCGACGTCCCGCTCCAGCTCGGTCGTCCAGACGCGGTCGACCAGTCGCGCCTCGATCTCGTCCAGCTGCGGGTCGTCCACTCCGGCGAGCATCGCGTCGCCGAGCTCGCCGAGCTCACGCTCGGGGACGTCGAAGACCCAGCGCGCGTTCAGCCACAGCGCAAGGTCCTGCACCTGCTGCGGGAGCTGCGTGGTCACCATCCAGCCATTGAGCCACAGCTTGCGCGGCTTGTCTGCGGCCTTTTCGGACACCACCTGCAACAACTTCGGAAAGAAAGCGTGACAACATCCGCACGCCGCGGATCTCCGGCGACGGGCGCCGGTACTGTGGCCGCTGGATGCCGTCGCCGATCACCGAGCTCTCGCACAGCCCGCAGGCGACGCTTGCCGTCCTCGCCGATCGCTTCGGCTTCCCGGCGTTTCGGCCCGGCCAGCAACAGGTCGTCGAAGCCGCTGCTCGCCGGCCGTTCGGCGCTCGCCGTCTTCCCGACCGGCGCCGGCAAGAGCCTCTGCTACCAGCTGCCGGCGCTGCTGCTCGACGGCGTCACGGTCGTCGTCTCGCCGCTGATCGCGCTGATGAAGGACCAGATCGACTTCCTCGCGGGGCAGGGCATCGACGCCGCGCGGCTCGACTCGAGCCTCGGCGCCGACGAGGCCCGCAGCGTCTCCGACCGGCTCCGAAGCGGTGAGCCTGAAGCTGCTCTACGTGGCGCCCGAGCGGTTCAACAACGAGCGCTTCCTCGCCCAGCTCGCCGAGACGAAGATCGCGCTCTTCGCCGTCGACGAGGCGCACTGCATCTCGGAATGGGGCCACAACTTCCGGCCCGACTACCTGAAGCTCGCCGGTCCGCGCCCGCGAGCTCGGCGCCGAGCGCGTGCTCGCGCTGACCGCAACCGCCACGCCCGCCGTCGTCGCCGACATCCGCGCCGGGCTTCGGGATCGCCGAGGACGACGCCGTCGTCACCGGCTTCTACCGGCCGAACCTGACCTTGCTGACCACGCCCGTCGCGCGCTGCCGAGCGCGACCAGCTGCTGATCGACCGGCTGCGCGAGCGCCCGCCCGGCTCGACGATCGTCTACGTGACGCTGCAGCGACAGCGCGAGCGCGTCGCGACGCTCCTCGCCGCAGCCGGCCTCCCCGCCCGGGCCTACCACGCCGGCATGAGCGCCGACGAGCGGGTCGCCGTGCAGGACTGGTGGACCGGCTCCGACCGCGAACATCGTCGTCGCCACGATCGCCTTCGGCATGGGCATCGACAAGGCCGACGTCCGCTACGTCTACCACTACAACCTCCCGAAGGGCCTCGAGACGTACTCGCAGGAGATCGGCCGCGCCGGGCGCGACGGCGCACCCAGCATCTGCGAGCTCTTCGCGTGCCCCGACGACGTCCCGACGCTCGAGAACTTCGCCTACGGCGACACGCCGAGCCGCGAGGCGCTCGCCGGGCTGCTCGACGACGTCTTCGCCCACGAGCCCGGCGACCAGTTCGCCGTCTCCGAGTACGAGCTCTCGAACCGCCACGACGTGCGGCCGCTCGTGCTGAAGACGGTGCTGACCTACCTCGAGCTCGACGGGCTCCTCCGGCAGGGCACGCCCGTTCTATGCGGGCTACAGCCTCCGCCCCACTTCCGGGTCGCTCGACGAGGTGTACGCACGCTTCGACCCGGCGCGCGCGGAGTTTCTTCGCCGGCTCGTCGGGACCGGCAAGACGAGCCGGATCTGGACCAGCCTCAACCCGGACGAGGCGGCCGACTCGCTGGGCGAGGACAGGAGCCGCATCGTCGCCGCGCTCGGGTACCTCGAGGAGCAGGGCCTCGTCGAGCTGAAGCCGGCCGACGCCCGTCAGCGTTACACGTTGCTGGAGCGCCCGGACTCGGCCGGGGATCTGCTGGAGCGGCTGGTCGCGCGCTTCGAACGGCGCGAGCAGGCCGAGACGGAGCGGATCGGACGGGTCGTCGAGCTCGTCACGCACGACGGCTGCCAGGTGAACGCACTCGTCGGCTACTTCGGCGAGCCGCGGGACGAGCCGTGCGGCCACTGCAGCTTCTGCCTCGGCGGGACGGCGCAGGAGCTTCCCGAGCCCGTGCCGCTACGGCCGCTGGGATCTGTCGTGGATGAAAACGCGCTCGGGCTGGTCGTCGCCGAGCATCCCGGCGCGCTCGGGTTGCCCCGGCAGCGCGCACGCTTCCTCTGCGGGATCACGAGCCCCGCGACGAGCCGCGCGAAGCTCGGTCGCGACCCGCTCTTCGGCTCGCTGGCCGAACGGCGCTTCGCCGAGGTCCTTGCCTGGTGTGCCGCCGCCTGAGCGTTACGCGGCGCTGGCGCGGCGCTGCCAGCGGTCGTTCCAGGTCTCGCGGGTCAGCGCAGAGATGATCGCCCGCCGGACAAGCCGTCCGTCGCGCCCGCGGCCGAGCAGGTGCACGCGCAGGGCTCGCTCGCCGAGCGGCAGGTCGACCTCCGTCGCCGACGCGGGCAGGCTCAGCGTCTCGCGGACGACGTAGTCCGAGCGGGCATCGGGCCGCTCGCTGAAGCGCACCTCCCAGCTCTCGACGCCTCGCGCGGCGTCCCAGCGGAGGACGATCGCGTCGCCCCTTGCTGCGCGGCGCACCTCCATGTTGCCGCTGATCGTGGGCTTCGGACGCAGGGCGGACTTGCCGCCCCCGTTCGGCCGAGATGCGGGCCGAGGCGCCGGCCAGGGGCGGGACGCTCAGGCTCGCGGGTCGCGACGGCGCGGGCGCGGTGCACCGTCAGCACGCGGGAGAGCTGCTGCAGCGCCTTCTGCGTCGCCTTGTCGCCCGCTTTCACGGCACGGATGCGCTTCTTCAGCGCCTGCTCGTCGGGCTCGCGGCCGGCGGCGACGTGCGCGCGCGCCTCGCCGATGATCGCGGCGAGGGCGCCGGCCGACGCGTGATCGTCTGTGGCTTCCGGGTCGACAGGCATGCCCTCAGCATGGCGGAAGCCGCACGCCTGGGCGTTACCCTGCCGTGATGGCGATTCGCAAGGAAGACGACTCCGCCGAGCTGCTGCGGCTGGCGACCGAGGCGCTGGAAGCGGTCGTGCGCGACCGCAGCCTCCTGCAAGGCCTCTCGGAGGAGGAGCGAACGCGCCTCCTCACCGCGGCCGGCGACGTCTTCAACCCGGACGTCGTGCAGCGCCGCCGTGGCGTCAAGACCGTGCGGCGTCAGAAGAAGGCGGCGCGCCAGCAGCGCGACGAGGACGTGCTGGCCGAGTCCGGCATCCGCGTGCTCCGCGAGCGCCCGGTCTTCACGACTCCGAACGTCTACCCACCGGACGGCTTCGAGCAGGCGGAGGTCGACGGCGAGGCTGATTTCGGCGAGACAGGGTTCCGCGAGGCCCTCGACCCGCAGTATTGCTACGTCTGCAAGCAGGCCTACACGGAGATCCACGACTTCTACGATCAGCTGTGCCCGGCCTGCGGCGACTTCAACTACGCAAAGCGGAGCGAGACGGCCGACCTCGGCGGCCGCGTCGCGCTGCTCACCGGCGGTCGCGTGAAGATCGGCTACCAGGCGGGCATCAAGCTGCTGCGGGCAGGCGCCCAGCTCATCGTCACGACGCGGTTCCCGCGCGACTCCGCCGCGCGCTACGCACAGGAGCCCGACTTCGCGACGTGGGGCGATCGGCTCGAGATCTTCGGACTCGATCTGCGTCACACGCCGAGCGTCGAGGCGTTCTGCCAGCACCTGATCGAGACGCGCGCAGCGCCTCGACTTCATCGTCAACAACGCGTGCCAGACCGTGCGCCGGCCCGCCGGACTTCTACCGGCACATGATGGAGCGCGAGACGGCGCCGCTCGCAGACCCTCCCCGGCCACGTCCGCGCGCTGCTCGGCGACTACGAGGGCCTGCGCCGCTACGACATGCTCGCCGCGGGCGGCGCTGGCACGTCGACGCCCGGCGCGCTCGCCGGCGGCTGACGCATGCTCGGCCGAGCTGTCGCAGCTGCCGCTCCTGCCGGAGGACCTCGGCGGCCAGCGCGACCTCTTCCCCGAGGGCCGGCTCGACCAGGACCTGCAGCAGGTCGACCTGCGCGACCGCAACTCCTGGCGCCTGCTCGCTGGCCGAGGTGTCGTCGGTCGAGCTGCTCGAGACGCAGCTCGTCAACGCCGTCGCGCCCTTCGTGCTGAACGCCCGGCTGAAGCCGCTCATGCTGCGCACGCCCGAGCGCGACAAGCACATCGTCAACGTCTCGGCGGTCGAGGGGCAGTTCTACCGCACGCTTCAAGACGACCCGCCATCCGCACACGAACATGGCGAAGGCGGCGCTGAACATGATGACGCGCACCTCGGCGGCGGACTACCACGCCGACGGCATCCACATGAACAGCGTCGACACCGGCTGGGTGACGCGACGAGGACCCGGCTGCAGATCGCGCGAGCGCAAGACGGCCGAGCACCGCTTCCACCCGCCGCTCGACATCGTCGACGGCGCGGCGCGGATCGTCGACCCGATCATCGACGGCTTCAACACCGGCGAGCACGTCTGGGGCCAGTTCCTCAAGGACTACCGGCCGACCGACTGGTAACGCCCGGCTGGTGAGCTGACGGGGCGATCACCGCCGGTCGGGGGAGGCGGCCGACCTGGCTTGCCCCTATGTTGGAAGGTTGATGTTGGAGCTGGAGACACCGATTCCCGAGCTCGCCGCGCCCACCTCGCTCGAGGTGATCTGGCAGGAGGACGCGAGCGCGTTCGTCTTCACCCGTGCCGCCGACGGCACGGTGTCCGCCGACGACCTTCGCCTCGGTGTGCCGACCATCGGCACAGCTCGCGCTCGTCGGCTCCGAGCTGGCGCTGCGCCGGATCGAGGTCCGCGAGCTGATCCGGCTGGCGCAGTCGCCGCCCGCCCAGCTCGGCGGCAGCGCCCAGGCCACGTTCGCGGTCGTCGAGCTGGCCGCGCGCTCCGTCGCCGAAGGGCTCGTGCATCCGCACCTCGACCACGACGACGGCTGGTGGTACGCGTTCTGGGGCGCGACGCTCGACGAGCACGTCGAGCAGACGCTCGCGCGCATCGCCGAGGCGCTGCCTCCCGTGTGCGCCGCCTCGTTCGACGGCGACGCGGACGCCGCGGTGCACCACCTCTATCCGATCGCCGTCGACCAGATCGCCCGCGACCGGTTGCGCGAAGACGGCGTTCGCCTCGGCGGCCACCTCGGCCGCGGCCGCCCGAACGCACTCGAGCTGTTCCTCGACGGGCTCACCGCCTCGGAGGCCGTCCTGCCGGCGCATTCGGGCTACGCGGCGCTCGAGCGCCGGCTCTCGCGCTGGGTCGACGAGGGGCTCGGCCGTCTCTCCCACACGTCCTGGACGCTCGGCCTGCACCTCGACGAACGCGACTACGCCGGCCCGGACGGCGCGCCGGCGCTCGTGCTCGAGCTCTGGCTGCAGGCGGAGGACGACCCGACGCTCGGCCTCCCGGCCGAGCTGCTCTGGGACGGGCGCGCCGACGTCTTCGGCTTCCTCCGCGCCGGCGACCCGCGCGGTGACCTGATCCGCCGGCTGGCGGAGATCGCACCGCTGCTCGCCGACGTCGGCATCCGCTTCGACGATTCCGAGCCGGCCGAGGTGGAGCTCGACCCGGACACCGTCGGCCACTTCCTGCGCCGGACGATGCCGCACCTCGAGGAGCGCGGCGTGCCGGTGTTGCTGCCGTCGGCCTGGGTGCGCGCGCCGAGCAGCGTCAAGATCAACCTGACCGCCAGGAGCCAGGCGCCGGCCACCCGCTCGAGCGGTCTCTTCTCCAACACCGCGCTGGCGAGCTTCGACTGGCGGCTCGCCGTCGGCGACGTCGTCTTCACCGACGAGGAGCTCGCCGAGCTCGCCGCGGCGAAAGAGCCGTACATCCGGGTCGCAGGCCGCTGGCGCGCGCTACGGCCTGCCGACGTGGAACGGGCGCTGCGCTTTCTGGAGCGCCGCCGCAGCGGCACAGGGCTGATCGATCTCGTTCGCGCCGTCTCCGGCCTGGAGACCGACGAGGCAGGGCTCGAGCTCGGCGAGGTGAGCCTCGACTCGACCCTCGCGGACATCCTGGAGGCGGACGAGCGCCACTTCCATCCGCTCCCGACTCCCGCTGCGCTCCAGCACGAGCTCTTCCCGTTCCAGGAACGCGGCCACGGCTGGCTGCGAATGCTCGGCGACCTCGGGATCGGCGCCATCCTGGCCGACGACATGGGGCTCGGCAAGACGGTCCAGGCGATCGCGATGCTCGCCTCCGAGCGCGAGGAGCTCTCGCCGGGCACGCTTGGGCCGACGCTCGTCGTCTGCCCGATGAGCATCGTCAGGCAATGGGGCGGCGAGCTCGAGCGGTTCGCCCCGTCGCTGCGCGTCCACCTGCATCACGGGCTCGCGCGCCTCACCGGGCCGGCACTCGTCGCCGCCGCCCGCGACGCCGACGTCGTCGTCACGTCGTACGACATCGCCACGCGCGACATCGACGCGCTCGCGGCCGTCAGCTGGGACCGGCTGCTGCTCGACGAGGCCCAGGACGTCAAGAACCCGGCGACAAAGAGGGCGCGGGCGCTGCGCAGGCTGCCGGCGAGGCGGCGCGTCGCGATGACCGGTACGCCGATCGAGAACCGCCTGAACGAGCTCTGGGCTTTGATGGATCTCGTCAACCCGGGCCTGCTCGGGTCCCGCAGCTGGTTCGACCGCACCTTCGCGCGGCCGATCGAGGCCGGCGGCGACGAGCGCGCACTGCAGCGCCTCCGCTCGATCGTGCACCCCTTCATCCTGCGGCGCGCGAAGGACGCACCGGAGGTCGAGCTCGAGCTGCCGCCGATCACGATCGAGAAGGACTACTGCAAGCTGACGATCGAGCAGGCCGGCCTCTACCAGGCCACGGTCGACCGCTGGCTGCCCCGCATCGAGGCGCACGGCCTCCACTTCGGCCGCCGCGGCGCCGTCTTGGCGATGCTCGGACAGCTGAAGCAGGTCTGCAACCACCCGGAGATGCTGCTCCCGACCGGGCAGGCGCTCGACGGCCGCTCCGGGAAGCTCGAGCGGCTGATCGAGCTGCTGGAGCAGGTGCCGCCGGGCGAGAAGGCGCTCGTCTTCACCCAGTACCCCGGGTTCGACCGGCTCGTCCCGCACTTGGAGCAACGGCTCGGCAAGCCCGTCGGCTTCTTCCACGGCAGGCTCAACGCGCGCCGGCGCGACGAGCTCCTCGAGTCGTTCGCAACCGACCACGGGCCGTCGGTGCTCGTGATCTCGATCAAGGCGGGCGGCCGCGGGCTCAACCTCCCGGCCGCGAACCACGTGATCCACTTCGATCGCTGGTGGAACCCGGCCGTCGAGCAGCAGGCCACCGACCGGGTGCACCGTTTCGGCCAGCGCAAGCACGTGTACGTGCACAGCCTGATCTGCACCGGGACGCTCGAGGAGCGGATCGACGCCCTGCTCGACTCGAAGCGCGAGCTGGCCGAGAAGGTGATCGCCGGAGGCGGCGAGGACTGGCTCGGCGAGCTCGATCTCGGCGCGATCCGCGCCGCGGTGGCCCTGTCTCCCGCGTCCCTGGAGGACGCCGCATGAGCGACGAGACGACCGAGCGGGACGAGCGCGGCGGGCGCGGGCCGTGGGCGCGGCTCTTCGCGAGCACCGTCGTCGGCGACGAGACCTCGCCGACCGCCGGCGCTCGGCCGCCGGCTGGCCGAGGACGTGCGCGACGTCGAGGTCACGGCCGGAGCCCTGGCAGCGAGCGTTGGCGACGAGCGCGTGACGATCGCCGCCAAGCCGGTCCCGCCCCGGATCTGGACGGCGATCGCGAGCTTCGCCCGCCGCAACGCGCCGCTCGAGGCGTCGCTCGCCGGCCGCGGCCAGTCGCTGCAGCTCGACCATCTGATGAGCGAGGACTGGGACGAGCCGCTGATGCCGACCGCCGTCGAGCGCACCTGCACGCGCCACCCGGACGGCGCCTGCGAGCACGTCGCGGCGCTCGCGTATGCCGTCGCGCAGCAGATCGACCGCGACCCGTCCGTCCTGCTCCGCTGGCGCGGCCAGGGGGTTGCCGACGACGAGCCCGCGATGCATGAGCCCGCCGGGGAAAGCCCTGTCGTCCCCGCTCCGAGCGACGACGCCTGGCTCGCCGGCCCGCTGCCGGAGTCACAGCCGGTGCGACCGCTGCCTGCCGCGGCGGTCCTGAAACGGCTCGGGCGCAGCGGCGTCCACGTCGGCGGCCACGACCTCGAAGACGTCCTCCAGCGGGCCTACGCCTCGTTCTCGGCCACCCGCGAATAGCCCCGAGTGTGAAAAACCGCCTCCCCGGGGTAGCGGTACAGAGAGACACAGACGACAACGAGGAAAGGAACACGATGCGTCGCGTCCTCCTGCTACTCGCCGTCGCCGCAGCGCTTGCCGCGCCGGCCGCAATCGCCAAATCCTTCTTCCCCGCCACGATCCCGCTGCCGAACGGGTTCAACCCCGAGGGCATCTCGATCGGCAAGGGCACCACGTTCTACGTCGGCTCGATCCCGACGGGCGCCGTCTTCGCAGGCGACCTCCGCACGGGCACCGGCAGCGTCCTCGTCCCGGGCGCAACCGGTCACGCCGCCACCGGGCTCCAGTACGACCGGGGCCTGCTCTGGGTCTCCGGCGCCTCGACCGGCAAGGCGTTCGTCTACAACGCGAAGACCGGCTCGCTCGTCCGCAGTACCAGCTCGCCCCCGCCGGCTCCGGCCCGACGTTCATCAACGACGTCGTCGTCACCGACCGGGCCGCGTTCTTCACCGACTCGAACCGCGCCGTCATCTACCGCGTCGACCGCACGAGGCACGGCCTCCCCGGTGCCATGAGCACGATTCCGCTCGGCGGCGACTTCCAGCTCGTTGCCGGCCTGAACCTGAACGGGATCGACGCGACGCGGAACGGCAAGACGCTCCTCGCCGTGCAGACCGCGAACGGCAGGCTCTATACGATCAGCCCCAGGACCGGCGTCGCGAAGGCGATCGACCTCGGCGGTGTCGCCCTCACGAACGGCGACGGGATCCTGCTCCACGGCGACACGCTCTACGTGGTGCAGAACCGCGACAACAAGATCGCCGTCGTGCACCTCTCGCGTCACCTCACGCGGGGCACGGTGAAGCGGACGATCACCGACTCGGACTTCGACGTGCCGACGACGATCGACCGCTTCGGCCCGTGGCTCTATGCCGTCAACGCCCGCTTCGGGACCGCGAGCGGCCCGGACGCCACGTATCAGGTCGTCCAGGTCAGGCGCTGATTCGAGGAGGGTGACAGCGCACGGCCGTTCGTAGAAGATCGAGGACGACACTGCGGATCGGACGAAGGAGAACGATGGACATCGAACAGCCGCACATCGAGGACATCGAGGACCTCGACGATTCGACCCAGATCTCACGCCGCGGGCTCCTGGTCACCGGCGGGCTCGCCGCAGCCGGGCTCACCGCGCTCGGCGGGCCTGCAGCCGCACGCGCGGCCGGACGGGCCAGCAGCATCAAGGTCGCAGTCGTCACCCACGGTGACACGGGCTCGTTCTGGTCGGTTTTCAAGAAGGGTGTCGACCAGGCCACGACGGATCTGAAAGGCCGTGGCGTCAGCGTCACTCAGGTGTACGCGAACAACGACGTCGCGAAGCAGGTGGCCGGGATCAACGCCGCGATCGCCGGGGGCGCGAAGGTCATCGCGACCTCCGTGCCGGATGCAAGCGCCCTCACGGACCCGCTGACGAAGGCGGCCTCGAAGGGGATCGAGATCATCACGGTCAACTCGGGTCTCGGCGCCTTCGACAACCTGTCGACCTACGAGGTGCACGTCGGCCAGACCGAGGACGTGGCCGGCCAGGGCGCCGGCAAGCAGTTCAAGAAGGCCGGCGCGAAGAAGGTGCTGGTCGTCATTCACGAGGCCAGCAACTCGGGCCTCACGCAGCGCGCGGCCGGCGTCAAGTCGATCCTCGGCGGTGGCGGCGTCAAGGTGCTGACGATCCCGAACGCGAAGTCCGACATCCCGGGGACGAAGGCCAAGGTGCAAGGCCGCGTTCAACGCCGACAAGAAGCTCGACGGCTTCCTCGGGCTCGACCCCGACGTGACGATCCCGTGCCTGGACGTGATCCCGAAGGGGACGAAGGCCGGCACCTTCGACGTCGGCGGCTCGATCAAGGAGATCCAGAAGGGGCGCATGCTCTTCGCGATCGACCAGCAGCAGTACCTCCAGGGGTACCTGCCGGTCGTCTTCGCCGTCCTCTTCGTGACCAACCTGAACACCGTCGGCAACGGGGCACCGGTCCTCACCGGCCCCGGCATCATCAACAAGGCGAACGCCGCCAAGGTGGCCTCGCTCGCCGCGAAGGGCACCCGCTAGCGAGCCGCTGGGGCGGGCGGCCGCGCGCCGCCCGCCCCGGCAGCCGAACAGGGATGGTGGAGCAAGCAGCACCGGAGCCGGCCGCCCGGCCCGACGAGCGGCTCGTCCACGTCGGCTTCCTGACCCGAATCCTGACGCGGCCGGACATCGGCGCGTTCATCGGCGCGGTCGCCGTCTACTTCGCGTTCGGCTACTTCGCCCGCGACGTCAGCTGGCTCACCGACCCCGCAATCGCCGCCGGCTGGACCGATCAGGCCGCCCAGTACGGGATCATCGCCGTGCCGGTGGCGCTGCTGATGATCGGCGGCGAGTTCGACCTCTCCGCAGGCGTGATGATCGGCAGCTCGGGCCTGCTGCTCGCCTACCTGACGACCCACCAGGACCTGAACGTCTGGCCGGCGATCGCGATCGTGCTCCTCTTCGGGCTCGCGATCGGCTTCATCAACGGAGTGACCGTCGTCAAGACGAAGCTGCCGAGCTTCATCGTCACGCTCGCGACCTTCTTCATCCTCCAGGGCGTCAACGCCGCGCGGCACGCTGAAGCTGACCGGCACGACGGCCATTCAGGAGTTCGACACGGCGAAGGGCTTCGACTCGGCGCGCAAGTTCTTCGCCGGCGACGTGACCCGGTACGACTTCAAGATCAAGGTGCTCTGGTGGATCGGGCTCACGATCGCGGGCGCCTGGCTCTTGGCGAAGTCCCGCTTCGGCAACTGGATCTACAGCGCGGGCGGCGAGCCGACAGCGGCGCGGAACGTCGGCGTGCCCGTGGCGCGGACGAAGATCACGCTCTTCATGATGACCTCCGCGGTCGCCGCGCTGATGGGGATCATCGAGACGTTCGAGCTCCGGTCGATGCAGGCGAAGGAGGGCATCGGCCTCGAGTTCATCTTCATCATCTGCGCGGTCGTCGGCGGCTGCCTGCTCACCGGCGGCTTCGGCTCGGTGATCGGCACCTTCTTCGGCGCGTGCATGCTGGGCATGGTGCAGCTCGGGATCATCGACTCGCAGTGGGACAGCAACTGGACGTACACCTTCCAGGGCGCGATCCTCTTCGCCGCGGTGCTGCTGAACACGTTCGTGCGCAGCCGGGCCGGGAGAGCCCGATGACCGAGGCGGCCAACGGAAAGCACCTGCTCGCGGCCGAGGGGATCTCGAAGTACTACGGCAACATCGTCGCGCTGAACGACATCTCGATGCACGTCAACGCGGGCGAGGTGACATGCATCCTCGGCGACAACGGCGCCGGCAAGTCGAGCTTCATCAAGATCCTCTCAGGCGTCCACCAGCCGGACGCCGGGCGCCTGCTCGTCGACGGCAAGGAGGTGCACTTCGGATCGCCGCGTGACGCGCGCGCAGCCGGGATCGCGACCGTCTACCAGGACCTCGCGATGGTGCCGCTGATGTCGATCTGGCGGAACTTCTTCCTCGGCGCGGAGCCGCTCAAGGGCGTCGGCCCGTTCCGCTGGTTCGACAGCGCCAAGGCGAAGACGGTCGTCCACCACGAGCTGCGCGAGATGGGCATCGACATCCGCGACCCCGACCAGCCCGTCGGCACGCTCTCGGGCGGTGAGCGGCAGTCGGTCGCGATCGCGCGGGCGGTCTACTTCGGCGCCCGCGTGCTGATCCTCGACGAGCCGACCTCGGCGCTCGGCGTCAAGCAGGCCGGCGTCGTCCTCAAGTACGTCCTCGAGGCGCGCAACCGCGGCGTCGCCGTGATCTTCATCACCCACAACCCGCACCACGCCTACCCGGTCGGCGACCGCTTCGCGATCCTGAACCGCGGTCAGAGCCTCGGCACGTTCGAGAAGGCCGACCTCGACCGGAACGAGCTCGTGCGCCTGATGGCAGGCGGGAGCGAGCTGGCCGAGCTCGAGCACGAGCTGGAGCAGATCCAGGCCGACGTCGCGTCCCCTGATTGAGTACCCAGCGAGGGCTCAGACCTTCTTGTTCGCCTTGAGGTCCCAGCCCGCCTTCACCTCGGCGCCGGGCTTGCCCGCTGCGCCCTGCGGCCGGTAGGCGATCTCGATCTTCGCGTAGTCGAGCGAGACGCTCTCCAGCGGCCGCCCTCCCTCGTGCGTCAACTCCTGGAACGAGGAGACGAGCACGTCGGTGAGCTTGATCGTCAGGAACTCGATCGGTGCCTTTCCCGTCGTGCGGACGGTCAGCGTCGCCGACTTGAGGTGCTGCCCGGTCGCGCAGGCCAGCATCAGCGCGGGCGACGAGACCTGCACCACCTGGACGAACGTGAAGTCCTGGAAGGCCGCCTTGCCGGCTCCGCCGCCGCCACCGCTCCCGGGGCTCGCCGTCACGTGTTGCGACAGTCCCCAGCTGTAGGACGTCAGCTCGATCTCGCCCTTGTGCTTCGCGTCGGTGGACTCGCCCGCGATGCCGTCGATCTTCAAGAAATAGTCGGCCATGCGTCTCCCCTTCCTCTGCGGCTGACCCCGGAATGCGACTCTATCCCGAGAGATGCGCGACGGTGGCGCCGTCGGCGGCCTCGCTCTCGCGGCGGTCGACGAGCGGGTGGCTGTCGAGCTCCTCGCGAACCGCCGCGCGAACGGCGCCGGTGCCGCGGCCGTGGATGACGCGCACGCTCGGCAGGCCCGCGAGCGCGGCGTCGTCGACGAACGAGCGGACCGCCTCTCGTGCGTCCTGCGCGCGCCGGCCGCGGACGTCGAGCTCGTCCGAGACGTCGCTGCGCGCCGCGGCCATGACTCGCACTGCGGGTTGCGCGGGCTCGGCGTCGCGAGCCGCGGGCGCGGTGTCCGCCTGCAGCCGCGCGAGCGCGATGCGGATCCGGTGCCCGCCCGGGCCGACGACCTCGGCCTCGTCGCCGTCGATCGCCTCGATGGTGCCGCGAATGCCGAGCGCGGGCGCCCGTACCGGATCGCCCGGGGCCAGCGGAGCCTGCAGCGGCAGCGGCTCGTCGAGCGCGCGCAACGCCCGCTCGGCCCGCGCGGCACGCGTCGAGGCGGCACCGAGGCGCCGGTCGCGATCGCCTTCCGCCTCCTGTGCTGCGGCCGGCGAGCTGCGCCTCACCTGTTGCTCGCGACGGCGCGCGGCGCGGATCTCCTCGCGAAGCGCCTGCAGCTCGGCGCGCGCCGCGGCCAGGTCGCGTGCCGCCTCGCTGACGGCCAGCTCGCGCTCGTGCGCCGCGGACGCGCGGACGGTCTCGATCTCCGCCTCGAGCGCCGCCTCGCGGTCGCGCACGCGCTCGCGCAGCGCCTCGACTTCACTTCGCTCGCGCGCCGCGGCGGTGCGATCCTCGGCCGCCGCCCGCTCGGCCGCCTCGGTCTCGGCGAGCAGATCCGAGATCTGCAGCCGCTCAGGCGCGATGCGGTCGCGCGCGTCGCCGACGACGGACGCTTCGAGGCCGAGACGCTCCGCGGTCTGCAGCGCGTGCGAGGTTCCCGGCCGGCCGAGCGCGATCCGGTACAGCGGGGCGTGCGTCTCGGGATCCAGCCCGGTCGCCGCGTTCGCGACTCCGTCCGTCGCGCTCGCCCACTCCTTCACCTCGGGATAGTGCGTCGTCGCGATCGTCAGCCGCGCCTGGCCGGCGAGCCGCGCGAGCAGCGCCTGGGCAAGCGCGGAGCCCTCGACCGGATCGGTGCCGGAGGCAAGCTCGTCGACGAGCACGAGCGACCGGTCGGTCGCCGCCTCGAGGATCGCGACGATGTTCCGGATGTGACCGGAGAAGGTCGAGAGGCTCATCTCGATCGACTGCTGGTCGCCGATGTCGGCCAGCACCTGGTCGAAGACGGGCAGCGCGGCCTCCGTCGCCGGCGGGCGCAGGCCGGATTGATGGAGCAGCGCGGCCAGGCCGAGCGTCTTCAGCGCCACCGTCTTGCCGCCGGTGTTCGGCCCGCTGATCACGAGCGCTCGCAGCGGGCCGAGATCGAGGTCGATCGGCACGGCCGCGTCGGGATCGAGCAGAGGATGCCGCGCACCGAGGAGCCGCACCTCGTCCGAGACCTTCACCGGCGCGCCGCGCCAGCGCCGCGAGACGATCCCGGAGGCGAGCGCCACGTCGATCGCGCCTGCCGCCTCGACGAGCGCGCGCAGCGCATCGGCGTGCCCGCTGACGCTCGCCGAGAGCTCGCGCAGGATCCGCTCGCTCTCCTCGCGCTCGGCACCGGCGGCTTCGGAGAGGCGGTTGTTCAGCTCCACGATCTCGAACGGCTCGACGAAGAGCGTCTGTCCCGAGGCCGAGGCGTCGTGAACGATCCCGGGCACGCTGCTGCGAGCGCTCGCCTTCACGGCCAGCACGGGCCGGCCGCCGCGCTGCGAGACGAAGTCCTCCTGGAGGTGCTCGCGCAGCTTCGACGACCGCGCCAGGCGGCGGAGGTCCTCGGTCGCGCGGTGCCTCCCGTCGCGCAGCTCCTTGCGCAGCCGCCGCAGCAGCGGCGAGGCGGTGTCGCGGAGCTGCGAGCCGTCGTCCTCGACGCAGCGCGCGATCTCCTTCGCGAGCGGCGCCAGCGCAGGGTCGACCGCGGCGGCGAGCTCTGAGAGCAGAGGCGCGGCGTCGGACTGTTCCTCGAGCGCGGCTCGCATGCGCAGGCCGCCGCTGACCGTTGCCGCGACGTGGCCGAGTGCCTCCGGTGCCAGCACGCCGCCGCGCCCCGCATGCTCGGCGGCCGTGCGCACGTCGTGAATCCCCTCCAGGGGCGGCTCGGCGGACTGGTCGTAGAGAGCGATCGCCTCGGCAGTCAGCGCCTGCCGCCGCGCGACCTCATCGGGATCGGCCGAGGGAGCGAGCGCGCGGACGAGCTCCTCGCCGTACGACGTCGAGGTCGCGCCGGCGAGCCGCTCGGCGATCGCCGGGAACTCGAGTGCGGTGAGGGCGTTGCCGTCCACCCGGCGAGTGTACGACCGGCCGGTTCAGCCGCCGAAGCGCGGCCGCTCCCGCCGCCGCCGGCCCGGCTTCAGTGCGAGGGTCGAGAACTGCTCCAGCGCCTCGCCGGCCCCGCGCGCAACCGTCGTCAGCGGATCCTCCGGGATCGTCACGTGCAGCCCGGTCTGGATGCGAAGCAACTCGTCGAGACCGCGCAGGAGCGCACCACCGCCGACGAGCATCAGCCCGCGGTCGGCGACGTCCGAGGCAAGCTCCGGGGGCGTCCGGTCCAGGAGATCCTTGACAGCGCCGACGATCTGTTCGAGCGGCCGCGCGAGCGCGCGGCGGACGAACTCGGCGTCGACCGTCGTGCGCCGCAAGAGCCCGGTGACGAGATCCCGGCCGGCGACGTCGGCGCTCTCAGGAACGTCGACACCCGCCACCGCGCTGCCGATCTCGAGCTTCAGCGCCTCGGCCTGCTCCTGTCCGATCAGGAGCCGGTGCTGATCCTGGATATCGCGCACGATCGCCTCGTCGAGCTCGTAGCCCCCGACGCGAATCGAGTGCGCGACGACGAGGCCGCCGAGCGCCGTCACCGCCATCTCGCTCGTGCCGCCGCCGATGTCGACGACCAGCGACCCGACCGACTCGGCCACCGGCAGCCCGGCGCCGATCGCGGCGGCCAGCGGCTCGTCGATCAGGATCGCCTGCGCCGCCCCCGCCCCGCGCGTCGCCTCCTCGACCGCGCTGCGCTCTACCGGTGTGATCCCACTCGGCACGCAGACGATCACGTGCGCGCGCGACCTGAAGCCGATCGCCTGGCCGATGAAGTGGCGCAGCATCTGCTCCGTCACCTCGAAGTCCGCGATCACGCCGTGGCGCAGCGGACGCGTCGCCCGGATGTGCGCCGGCGTGCGGCCGATCATCCGCCGGGCACGATCCCCGACCGCCTGCACCTCGCCGGTGCGCTCGTCGATCGCGACCACCGACGGCTCGAACAGGACGATTCCCTCGCCCCGGCGGAAGACGACCGTGTTCGCCGTGCCGAGATCGACAGCGAGCTGGCGCTCTGCCCCGACCCGAGGGAGCCTCATCTCACGCTCCCGAGAACTGCATCCAAACAGACCACCCCGCCCTCGACCCTAGCGAGGTCGAGCGCGGCTGTGTCAAACGAGCGGTGTCAAACGAGCTGCCGCTCGCGCTCCAGCTCGCCGTGCTCGAAGCGCCCAACCGCGAAGGGCGCGAGCAACTCGTCGACCGGCTCTCCCGCGACGGCCGCCGCCAGCCTTCTCCCGATCGCCGGAGCCAGCATGAATCCGTGACCGCTGAAGCCGGCGGCCAGCCACAGACCGGGATGACCGTCGACTTCGCCGACGATCGGCTGGCGATCCGGTGTGAGGTCGTAGTCGCCGCTCGCGAGCACCGGAAACGTGACGTAGGAGAGGATCGGCAGCAGCTCGGCGAGCTCGACGACGAGCCTGTGGCGCCACGCCTCGCGGTGCTCCTCCGGATCGCCGCTCGCACTCAGGTCGCTGCCGAGGACGCGGCCGTTCGCGAGTTGCTTCGCCGCGATCTGCCGCTCCGCCGAGATGACGAGCGGCTCGAGCAGCCGTTCGCGAATCGGCTCGCTCAGGAAGAGATGCCGCGCCTCCGGCTCGATCGGGACCGACACGCCGAGCGGCGCCACGAGCGCGGGCGTCTCGGTCGCGACGGCGACGACAACCGCGGCTGCGCTCGTCGACCCCGCGTCCGTCTCGAGCTGCCAGTGCGAGCCCTCGCGGCGCAGCGCGCGAACCTCGGCGATCTCGATCCGCGCACCGCGCGCGACCGCGGCGCTGGCAAACGCCTCGACGACCGACTGCGCGCGGTCGAAGTAGCCGTCCTCGGCGTTCCACGCGGCACCCGCGAGCGACGAGACGTCGAGCCCCGGCACGAGCTCCGCCGCCTCCGCCGGCGTCACGATCCTGCTCGGGATCCCCAACTCGTTCTGCAGCGCCACGTTCGCCGTCAGCTCCCTGAGCAGCTCCGGGCTCTCCGCCACGAAGAGATAACCGCACGAGCTCGAAGGTCGCGTCCACCTCGATGCCGAGGCCCTCGGCGAGCTCGCGGTAGAACGCGACCGACTCGCGCGCGAGCAGGCAGTTGACCCGCGTCGCCCACTGCTGGCGCACGCCGCCGGGCTGCACGCCCGATGCCCCCGAGGCGATCCCGGTCCGCTCCAGCACCACCACCTCGGCGCCGCGCTCGGCGAGGAAGAACGCCACCGCGAGGCCGGTGCTGCCCGCCCCGATCACGGCCACGTCGACCTGATCTGCCACGCCGTCGATCATGCCTCGTATGCTCAGCGCGTGCCCGAGCCCGGCGAGATGCAGCTCTACGACCTGCGCGTGACCGTCGAGCGGATCGAGGGCCGCTCCGTCTGCGGCCTCCAGGTCGGCGACTACTTCGAGCTGACCGAGTCGAGCCGCGTGCGGATCCCCGAAGGCAAGCATTTCTGCATCTACGCACTGCAGTCGGTGCTGCCGTTCCTCGCCGCGAAGCAGCGCCGCTTGCCCGCCGACGACTGGCTCGAGCTGGACTCGCACGTCACCTGCCCCGATCCGGACGAGCGCGTTGTCATGCGCATCGAGCGGATCGGCGAGCGAACGCTGAAGACCGGGGATCTGACCTGAGTCCGATCGAAGTCGGCATCGGGCTGCAGTCCGACAAGCGACCCGAGGAGTACGCCGAGCTCGGCCGGCGTGCCGAGGCGGCGGGCGTCGACGTCGTAACGGTCTTCCACGACCTGCTCTACCAGCCGGCGATCGCGCCGCTCATCCTGCTGGCCCAGGCGACCGAGCGCGTGCGGCTCGGCCCGGCGGCGCTCAACCCGTACACCTTGCATCCGGTCGAGATCGCGGGCCAGGTGGCCGCACTCGATCTCGTCTCCGGCGGCCGCGCCTTCCTCGGGCTCGCGTACGGGTCGTGGCTCGACCGGCTGGGCCTCGACCAGCCGCGGCCGGTCGAGACGATCCGGGAGACCGTCGAGATCGTGCGGCGACTGCTCGGAGGCGACCGCAGCGGCTTTCGCGGCGACGTGTTCGAGCTCGCGCCCGGCACCGGACTGAACTACGAGCCTCAGCGTCCCGCCGTTCCGCTGCTGCTCGGGACCTGGCGCCCGCGGCTGGCGGCACTCGCCGCGGAGGTGGCCGACGAGGTGAAGATCGGCGGCTGCGCGAACCCCGCCATGGTCCGGCTGATGCGCGAGTGGATCGGCCGCGAGCAGGTCGGCGTGGTCGTCGGCGCCGTCACCGTGGTCGACCGCGACGGCGACCGCGCGCGCGACCTCGCCCGCGCCAAGGTGGTGATGTACCTCGATGTAATCGGCGAGCTCGACCCGACGATCGAGCCGGGTTCGCCGCCGCCGCTCGAGCTCTTCACCTTCGCCGGCACGCCCGCGGAGATCGTCGCGCAGGTCGAAGGACTCGCAGCCGCCGGGCTCAGACGCGTCGAGTTCGGCGACCCGGTCGGGCTCGACCTCCTGCTTCGCGAGGTCGTGCCCGCGCTCCACGCCTACATCTAGACGCTGCTAGCCCGTGCTCGTGGTCGACGTCGGCGGAAGCGCCTTCTGGATGTCCTGGCTGTACTTGACCCGGTCGGGGCCCGTCACGACGATGACCACGGGTCCGTACTCGACCACCTCGCCGAGCGGGTACGCGGCGCGGATCTTCGGCTTCCCCGCGTCGAGCGACGAGCGGCCGTCGAACTGGTAGAGGATGACCTTGTTCGGGGAGGTCTTGGCGCCCATGCAGTCCGTGGCGACGTAGAACGCGCGCACGGCGACCACCCCGGCTCCCGAGTCGAGGCCCTGCGCGGCCTGCTCCTGCACCTCGCTGCAGACCTCGAGTCCCGCGTCTTTGAGGGTGGTCTGGGCCGGGTCGTAGTCACTCGAGCCGGGGTCGGACGATGCGCCGCTGCCTCCCCCGCCGCAGCCCGCCAGAACGACGACCAGCGCGGGAAGCACGAGCGCACGAGTCAGCCGTCCCGTCATCCACCCGAGTCAACCAGCCCGGACGCTCAGGGTCAATTGTCCGCGAGACCACGACCGTGCCGAGCAGGCGCGGGAGCACTACGTCGAGACGAGGTCCGGCGGGTGGGAGTTCAGCTTCCGCCCGCCGGCGTCCTCGCACACGACGACGTCCTCGATCCGGACGCTGAACCGGCCCGGGATGATGATCGACGGCTCGTCAGTGAAGGTCATGCCCGGCTCAAGCGGCGTCTCGTCCTCGGGCGAGATGAACGGCTGCTCGTGGATGTCGAGCCCAATCCCGTGCCCCATGCGGTGGCGAAAATGCTCGCCGAGCCCGGCTTCTTCGATCGGCGCGCGGCAGGCGGCGTTGACGTCGCGCGCGAGTGTGCCGGGCGTCGCTGCGGCGCGACCGGCTTCCTGCGCGGCGAGCATGATGTCGTAGACCTCGCGGTAGTCGTCAGGCGGCTCGCCGCAGTAGATCGTGCGCCCGAAGTCGGAGCAGTAGCCGTCGACGACGGCGCCGAAGTCGAACATCACCGAGGTGCCCTCGGGAATCGGCTCGCGCGCCGTCGCCGTGCCCGAGTCGAAGTCTGTCGCCTCCATGCCCGTGAAGATGTGCGTCGCGAAGGAGGGCGTCCGCGACCCGTGCGCGAAGAGCTGGTGCTCAGTCTCCTCGAGTAGATCGAGCATCGAGACCCCAGGCTGCACCTTGGGCGTCACCGCGGCCATCACTTGGTCGGCAACGTGAGCGGCGCGCGTCATCGTCTCGAGCTCCTCGGAGCTCTTGACGCGGCGCAGGTGGTTGACGAGCGCGGAGCCGGTGCGGAGCTTGTCGAAGCCGACCGCGTTGCCAAGGTGGATGAGCGTCTCAGCCCACACGCGATCGCCGACGGCGACGACCTCCGGCGACCCGAGCCCGCGCACGACGCGCTCGAAGATCGCAGGCCCGTCGTCGGTCTCGTTGACGACGACGAGCTCCCCCGGCGGCTCCCAGCCCCCGAACTCGAACCAAGCCGCCATGCGAGGCAGGACGAAAACGGGATCGGCGTCGAGCCGGAAGAACCCCCCGGCCACCCAGCCGTGCGCGTAAGAGCTCTGGCCGAAGTTGGGAACTCCGCGCTCCGCCCCGGAGAGGTATTCGAGGTCAGCCGAGAGCCCAACGAAGACCAGGTCGACCCCGTCGATGCTCATGAGCTTGGAGAGTCGCCGGCGGCGAGCGGCGTAGTCGAACACGCGGCGAGTCTACGTTCCACCGATTCACTGGCCGCGAGCTGTGGCCAATCGTTGTAGCTATGCGACTGCAGCTGCAAACGAGGTGTAGAGCTCGGCGGGCAAGCGCCGCTGAAGCTTCCAGACGAAGGCGATCGGACGATCGCCCTCGTGGCTCACGTACGAGGCCGGCCCGAGGCACCAGAAGGCGCGGTCAGTCGGTGCGCAGCCGAGCGAACAGCACGACGTTCGTGCCGGCGCTCGCGCTGGTTGATGTATCTCTGCCCAGTCGTCGCTGTCGGCGGCCGTCGCGGACTGGCTCTCCCAGTGGATCAGCTCGGCGGCTGATCGCGTAGTCGCGGTAGCGGGTGGTCGGCGAGAAGCCGCCGACGCTCTTGTCGAGCGTGAACGCGAAGAGGTCCGCCGCGATCTGCGGCTCCCACCACACACCGGTCTGCCACGTCGGCGGCTCGGCTCCTTCGCCGACGCCGAACGCGGCGAGGATCTCCGCGCGCGTGTAGCGCGAGTGAAGCGCGCAGCGGGACGCCGTGCAAGACCGAGCGGGTATTCGAGGTATGGCACGCGGTCACGGAGCAACTCGAGCACCTCGAGCAGTTCGGCTGCGAACCTGCGGATGCGCCCAGACCTGCGCCGACCGCGTCGTCGAAGCTCGCCGACGCGCTCAACGCCGTGAGCGACGCGACGAGCATGCGGAGGAGCCGTTGTTCGCGCGGGCTCGAGCGCGTCGAGCGACGGTGGGTCGTCCGAGCCGCAGTAGCCGAACGGTAGACGTCGAGCCGTTCGTCGTCGTCGACGTGCAGCAGCCGCCCGACCGCGCGCAGCAGCGCGCTCTCCGCGGGTCCGTCGGGCGCAGACGGCAGACCAGCCTCGCGACGCATCTCCGACCAGCTGTGATCGCCGGCGTAGATGTCGTCGAGATCGAGGCCGCTGCTCTCGAGGTACTCGCCGAGACCGACCTCGCCGAGCGAGCGAAGCTCGCTGCACCGCTCGCGCCACGTGCTCGGAATGGCGTCGCGGATGCTGCTGAGCACGATCTCCTGCGCCACTGCGTCGAGGTGGAAGCTGCAGCCGGCCGGCAGGAACGGGAAAGTCGTTGCGCACCTGCCGCTCGACGTCGGCGCGCGAGCCGCCGAGCAACGCGCGGAAGCCGCCGGTCGAAGCGAAACTCCTTCCGATGTGTCCCGACGAAGTCGAGGACCGTGCAAGCGCTCTTCCCCACGGCCTTGCGCAGCCCCCGCCCGAGCTGCTGGAGGAAGAGCGTCGGACTGTCAGTCGGACGGAGCAGGAGAAGCGTGTCGACGCTCGGGACGTCGATGCCCTCGTTGAAGAGGTCGACGGTGAAGACGACGCGCACCTTCCCGTCGGAAAGATCGCGGAGCGCACCCGCTCCGCTCGTCTGGACGGCTCGCCGCCGAGAGCGCGACGGCCGGAAGACCGAGCTCCGTGAAGCGCTGCGCCATGAAGCGAGCGTGGCCGACGCTGACGCAGTAGCCGAGCGCTCGCATGCTTGATGGATCGTCGACCTTCCGGCGGATCTCTTCGACGACCAGATGTGCCCACGCGTGGTCGGCGGTGAAGACGTTCTCGAGCTCGCGTCGATGTCGTAGCCCTGTCCGCGGCGCCACGGGACGCGGCTCAGGTCGAGGCCGTCGTGGATACCGAAGTAGGCAAATGGCGCGAGGTATTCCTGGTCGATCGCGTCCCAGAGTCGAAGCTCGGCCGCGATCCGGCCGTCGAAGTGACGGAGCACGTCGAGGCCGTCCGCGCGCTCGGGCGTGGCAGTCAGGCCGAGCAGCTCGACGCGGCTTCAGATGCTCGAGCAGCGCCTCGTACGACGGCGCAGCGGCGTGGTGGAACTCGTCCACGATGACTACGTCGAAATGCGTCGGGTCGATGTTCTGAACATCAGCGCTGTGCAGACTCTGGATCGACGCGAAGACGTGCTCGAACCGAGAGGGCCGCTGCCCACCCACCCACTTCTCGCCGAAGGCGCCGTCACGCAAGGCGTACCGGAACGTCGCACGGCTCTGGTCGAGGATCTCCTCACGGTGAGCGACGAACAAGAGGCGGCTGCGTCGCAGTTGCGCTGAAGACGCGCGTAGTCGACCGCCGCCATGACCGTCTTGCCGGTACCGGTCGCCGCAACGAGCAGGTTTCGATGATGGCCCTGGTGCCGAGCGAGAACGACGTGTTCGAGCAGCGCCTCCTGGAACGGGCGGAGCTCGAGCTCGATCGGGCTCAGGAGCGTCGGCATCCGCGCCGGGGAGCACCTCCGTCCGCCGTGCGAACTCCGTCTGCGTCGTACGCGGTGAAGTCGCGGCTCTCCCAGTAACTCGTGAAGACCGCCGCCATCTTCGCGACCGCGTCCGGGTTGCGGGCCGCCGAGACGCGGACGTTCCATTCCAGCCCGAGTACCTGCGCCGAATGTGTGAGGTTCGACGAGCCGATGTACGCGGTCGAGTAACCGCTCTCTCGGTGGAAGATCCAGGCTTTAGCGTGAAGCCGCGTCGATGACGTGTCGTACGAGACCTTGATTTGGGCGCCGAGCTTCTCGAGCTCGTCGAGCGCGCGTTGCTCGGTGCTGTTGGTGTACGTCGTCGTCAGGACCCGCAATGGCTTGCCGGCCTCGCAGTGCCGACGGAGTGCGTCGGTCAGAGGCCGCACACCGCTCCACCGTACGAACGCCATGACGACGTCGATCGCATCAGCCGAGGGAACCTCTGCTCGGAGTTCATGCCCGACAGCGGGCTCGCCCGGCGCGTTGGTGAACACAGTCGTGTCGAGCAGCGGGGTGAGCGGGCGCTCAATCGTCTGTGGACGCCCGTCCGGAAGACGTTGCAACAGGGCCACCAACACGCGGGCAGGGTCGAGAAGTTCGTCGCCCTCGAGATTGGCCTTTCCATCCATGAACGGCTGAAGCCGCCGTATGAGCTCGGCGGCGATTCGTACTGCCTCGTCGCTTCGGTTTCCTTCCGGCACTCGGTCAATCGCTCTGGCCACGATCCCGGCGAGATGCCGGGAGACGCGATCCGACGCCTCCGCATCGCGCAGCTCCGCGACGTCGGCTACAAGCTCTCCTTCAGCAATCTGCGCGAGCAGCTCATCGAGCTTGCGCGTCAGGAGCGCCTCATGCAGCCCCGGCTTGAGGGATTCGTTCGCCAAGACCGCGGAGTCTGCCAGCTCCTACGTCTGCTCCAAGATGCCCTCGGGGCCGGCCGCGACGTCGAAGCGAGATCTACGCCGGCGTCGCCATTGTCCGGCGTCGCGACGCTGGCGTGCCGAGAACGTGGAGCTAGTGGAGCCCGCGCGGCTAGCCCGGCGACGAGTCGTCGCCAGACGACTTCTTGCGCCAGAACATCACGCCGGCGCCTACGGCTAGTAGCGACGCGACGATTGCGCCCTTTTTGGGGCGCCTTGCTTCGGTGTCGACCTTCACCGAGTCCATGGCCTTCTTCTTCGCCATGCGCTTGCTGAATTGCCACACGGTCCAGCCGAGGAGAGCGTAGCGGCGGTTGAAGACACTCATGGTGCGACTCTATACCCGCTCCGCGAAAGGGAAACGCCGCCCCTGCGGCACGGGCGGCGTTTCTTTGGGAGAGAGTGCCTGGAGGCCGGGGGCGGCCCGACCTCCAGGCGGGGACGAGGGCACGTCCACCTGATGAGATGCCGCGCCCAGGACTTTCTTGCGGCCTGCTGACGGCTTTACAAAGCGGGCGTTACGGAACGCGGGCGGACACGACGTCCGTGACCGTCTGCGTGAGCTCGGGAACCGCTCCGTCGCCGCCCTTGCCGCCGTCCTTGCCGCTGTGATCCGACTCCTTGCCGTCGCCGCCTGAGTCGTGGCCCGACGAGCCGGACGAGTCGCCGCTGCCGCTCTTCTCGCCGTCCTTGCCTTCGCCGCCGTCGCCCTTCTGCTGGGGATCGGCGGGCGTGGCCGCGGGCTTGCTGTCCTCGCCGTCGCGGCTCTCCCCCTTGCCCTTGCCGGAGTTGCTGCGCTCCTCGGTGGCGTTCTCCTTGCCGCGGTGGTCGTCGAGCTGGGCGGCGTCGCGACGCTCGGTCTCGACGACGGAGGCCGTCTTGTCGTCGTCGCCCCGGCCGTCGTGGCCGCGGCCCTTGTGATCCTCGCCCTGCCCGCGGCGATCCTCGGCGATCCGCGAACGCGACGACGGTGACGTTCCTCGTCGCGGACACGGAGACCGCCGGCGAGCTGATCGCCACGGCCGCAACGTGCCTCGGCGCCGGCTTCGCCTTCGGCTTGGCGGCCTGGGCCGCCTGCGGCGAGATCGGCACGCTGTGGTGCTGGACAAGCTGCTTGCCCTCGATGCCGCCGCCCGCGACGAGCAGGCCGGCAGCCGTCATCGCGGCGGCCTTGACGGCGACGGTCGAGCCGACAGTCGCGCCGCCCCCGCCGAGCAGAGAACTGATCCAGCCGAGGAGCGGCACCGGCACCGGAGCGGCGCCGAGCGCCTTCAGCGCCCCCCGCTGCGCGCGCAGCCGGCGGGCATGGGTGGCGCACGACTTGCACTCACGCAGGTGCGCGCGCAGGGCGCCCTTCTCCGAGCGCGGCAGCACGCCGTCGGAGGCGCGCGACAGGGCGAGCTCCGCGTCGTCGCACGAGAGCGCGCCTTCGAGCTGCTCGCGCAGCGCCCGTCGCGCGCGGAAGATCAGCGTCTCGACCGCACCGACGGTGAGGCCGAGGATCGTGGCAATCTCGGCATACGAGCGCCCCTCTAGCTCACGCATCACGATCGCAGAGCGCTGGTTGAACTGCAGCTGCTGCAGGGCGCGCTGGATCTCATCGGCGGAGTAGCGCTCGTCGACCTCCTCGGCGGCCGGTGAGATCTCCTCGACGAACTCGACCTCGCTCGGCCGGCGAGACGACTGGCGGAAGCGCTGCCGGCAGACGTTGTGCGCGATCGCGATCAGCCAGTTCTTCGGGGTGTCCGGCCGCTCGCCCTTCTGGAAGGCCCGGTAGGCGTTCAGGAAGGTCGTCTGCGTCACGTCCTCGGCGTCGGCCTCGTTGCGGAGGACCGCAAGCGAGTACCTGTAGACGTCCCCGACATGCTTGCGGTAGAGGCGCTCGAACTGCCGGTCCTGCCTGGGGCGCTGCGCCAACAAGGGCGTCATACCGACAAGATGCCTGAGATTTACCAAACTTGCGCGTTGGTCCAGTACGCTCAGCGGCGGATGCGCGGGGTCACGCTGGGGACCGGGTTCAGCGTTCTTCGGGAGCGACAGTTCCGGCTGCTCTTCCTCGGGCAGACGCTTTCGCAGGTCGGCTCGTCGATCCTGCCGATCGCGTTGATCTTCGCCGTGCTCGAGTTTGGCTCTGCGTCAGCGCTCGGCATCGTCTCCGCGGCGCTTCTGATCCCGAACGTCTGCCTGATGCTCTTCGGCGGCGTCTGGGCCGACCGGTTGCCGCGGCAGAAGGTGATGCTCTACGCCGATCTCGTCCGCGCCGCATCGCAGGCCATGGCCGCCGTGCTGCTGTTCGTCGACGGGGCGACGGTCTGGAACTTCGCCCTGCTGGCCGCCATGTACGGCACCGCGAACGCCTTCTTCAACCCCGCCTCGACCGGGCTCGTGCCGGACACCGTCAGCCCCGAGCGGCTGCAGGCGGCGAACGCGCTGATGAGCCTCTCGCGGACGTCGCTGAACGTGCTCGGCCCGGCGATCGGCGGCGCGCTGGTGGCCTTCGTCGGCCCCGGCTCGGTGTTCGCGATCGACGCAGTCTCGTTCGTGCTGAGCGCGTGCTTCCTGGCGGTGATCCGCCCCGCCGCGCGGATGGTCGTCCGGGAAGGGATGCGCTCGGAGCTCGCGCGCGGCTGGCGGGAGGTGCGCTCGCGAACGTGGATCTGGATGTCGATTGCCTACTTCGCGGTCTGGAACCTGGCGTTCGCGCCGTACTGGATCCTCGGGCCGATCGTCGCCAAGAACGAGCTCGGCGGTGCGTCCGACTGGGGCATCGTGATGACGCTCGCGGCGGTCGGGGGGATCGGGGGCGGCTTCGTCGCGCTCCACTTCCGGCCGCGCTTCCCGTTGCGGGCCGGCTACCTGCTGATCGCCCTCTACGCACTGCCGCTGCTGCTCGTGGCGCGGCCGTTCCCGGCGGTGGTGATCGGGATCGGCGCGGCGATCGGGGCGGCCTCGCTCGAGATTGCGAACACGCTTTGGTACACGACGCTGCAGCAGAAGGTGCCCCGCGAGGCGATCTCCCGCGTCTCGGCCTACGACTGGCTCGGCTCGCTGATCTTCCAGCCGGTGGGCTTCATCATCGCCGGGCCGCTCTCGCACATCTTCGGGATCAAGCCGACGTTGATCGGAGCGGCCGCTGTGATCGCGTCCGCCGCGGTCATCGTCAGCGCCGTGCCGTCGATCCGGGATCTCCGGCGCACGGACGATCTCGCAGTTGAGGAGCCGGCGGTCGCGCCGGAACTGACCCGGACGCCCGCGCCACAGGCCTTCGGCTCGGAACGAAGCTCGGCCGGCCCGACGCCGCGGGCGCGGATTCCCTGACCTAGGCCTTCGCCGCGGTGCGCTTCCGATTCGGGACGTGAATCGCCCGTCCCAGCGCCACGAGCCCCGCTTCCTTGATCGCCTCGCTGAGCGTCGGGTGGGCGGTCATCCCGTCGGCAACCGTCTCGACCGTCGCCTCGGCATCGATCGCGACCGTCCCGGCCTCGATCAGATCCGTGACATGCGGGCCGACCATGACGAGACCCAGCAGCTCGCCGTACTGCGTCTCGTGGATCGACTTCACCCAGCCGACCGTGGCGCCCTGCATCACCGCGCGCGCGTTCGCGACCCACGGGAACTGGCCAACCGCGACGTTGTCGCCGTACTGCTCGCGGGCCTCTGCCTCGGTGAGCCCGACACCGGCGATCTCCGGCTCGGTGTAGATCGGGCGCGGGACGGCGCGGTTGTCGACGATCGCATCGTGGCCGCACGCGTTCTCGGCGGCGACCTCACCCTCGCGGAACGCCGTGTGGGCGAGCTGCCAGTAGCCGGCGCAGTCGCCGACCGCGTAGATGTGCGGCACGGTCGTGCGCCGATGCTCGTCGGCGGCGATGCCCTTGCGCTTGTCGAACTCGACGCCGATCGTCTCGAGGCCGAGGTTCTCGACGACAGGCCCGCGGCCGACCGCGACCAGCATCAGGTCGGCCTGGACCGTCTCGCCGTCGCCGAAGTGCACCGTCAGTTCGGAGCCCGAGTCCTCGACCTTGGTGCATTGCTTCTCGAGGTGGAGCGCGATGCCACGCTTCTTGAACTGCTTCGCCAGCTCCTTCGCCGCGTCCTCGTCCTCGGCCGGAATCAGGCGCGGCAGCATCTCGATGATCGTCACCTCGCTGCCGAACGTCTGGAAGATCGAGGCGAACTCGGCGCCGATGATGCCGCCGCCGAGCACGACGAGCCGGCCGGGCACCTCCGTCTGCGCAAGCAAGCCGGTCGAGTCGACGCACCGCGGCGAGTCGAGGCCGTCGATGGGCGGGCTGAGCGGGAAGCTGCCGGTGGCGATGATCGCCTGCTTGAACGTGACGTCCTCGCCGCCTTCGACCGCGAGCGTGTTGGCGTCGCGGAACTGGCCGGCGCCCTTCACCCACTGAACGCCATTCGCCTTGAAGAGGCTGGCGACGCCGCCGGTCATCTGCGAGACGACCTGGGTCTTCCACTCGTTCGCGGCGGGGAAGTCGAGCTCCGCCTGGCCGACCTTGACGCCAAGCTTGCCGAAGAGCTCGTTCGCCTGGTTCAGTCCGTGCGCCGTCTGCACCCACGCCTTCGTCGGGATGCAGCCGACGCGCAGGCACGTGCCGCCGAGCTCGGGCTCCTTCTCGATGCAGGCGACCGTCGCGCCCAGCTGCGCCGCGCGAATCGCTGCGGTGTAGCCGCCGGGCCCGCCGCCGAGGACGGCAACGTCAACTTCCATCTCAGTCTCTTCTCCTAGGTCGTTTCCGCAGGCGATGGTACCGGCCGGGCGACGATCACCGGGAAGGGTCCCGGCCGGATCTCGGCCAGCCGGAAGCCCGCTGCGCCGAGCAATTCCTTCCACTGTGTCGCGGTGCGTTCCCGGCCTCCGATCAGGACGAGCATGTGCAGGTCGATCAGCTTCGCCATCACTCCGCCTGGCCCGTCGGGCACGACGGCGTCGACGACGAGCAGCCGTGAATCCGGGCTCATCGCGGCGCGGCAGGCCTGCAGGATCCGAATCGCCGGCTCGTCGTCCCAGTCGTGGAGGATGTGCGAGAGGACGTAGACGTCGCCGCCGGACGGGACGCCCGAGAAGAAGTCGCCGCTCGTGAACTCGCAGCGCTCGGCGACGCCGGCCGCCTCGATGCTCGCCAGCGCGCCCGCCTCGGCATGGGGCAGGTCGTAGACGACTCCTCTTAGGCGTGAGTGCCCGGCGAGCAACTCCGCCAGCAGCGTGCCGGTGCCGCCGCCGACATCGACCACGACCTCGTTCGACCACGGCAGCTCGGCGACGACCCGCACGCGCAGCATGGAACCGGCAGCCATCGCGCGATTGAACGTCGCCGCCTCGGCCGGATGCTTGTCGAGCCAGTCGAAGTAGCCCTCGCCGAGCGCGGCCGGCGTCGCCGCCTGCCCGGTCCGGAACGAGTCCTCGCTTCGAGTCCAGGCACGGTAGTGCTCGTCGGCGAGGCTCTGGGCGATCCACGTCACCGAGCCGTCGATGTCCACCCGGAGGAACTCCGACTTGGGCGTGTTGACGACCCGCCCTTCCACGAAGGAGAAGATCCCGAGCTCGGCGAGCGCCCGCACGATCCGATGGAGCGAGTCCTCCGTGAGGCCCGTCTGCGCCGCCAGCTCGGCGGTCGTCAACGGCTGCTCGGCGACGAGGTCGGCGACACCTGCCCGCGCCATCGCGGCAATCGCCTGTGTCACCATGAACCCGTAGGTGTCGCGAAGCAGTTCGAGGCGCACCTCGCTCATCCGGCGATCCTATGATTCCGGGAATCCGCGCAGATACTTGCGCGTTCAAGTAAGTATGAGACTCGAAGGAATACACCACGTAACAGCGATCACCGGTGACGCGCCGACGAACGTCCGCTTCTACTCGGACATGCTCGGGCTCCGGCTGGTCAAGAAGACCGTCAACCAGGACGATCCGACCGTCTACCACCTGTTCTACGCCGACGAGGCGGGGAGCCCGGGGGCCGACATCACGTTCTTCGAATACCCCGGTGCGCGCAAGGGACGCGCGGGCGCCGGCATGGTGCACCGCGTCGTCTTCCGCGTCGCCTCCGAGGAGTCGCTCGACTTCTGGCAGGAGCGCGTCGGCGGCGAGCGCTCCGAAGGCTCGCTGCGGTTCAGCGATCCGGAAGGCATGGATCTGGAGCTGGTCGTCGACGACTCCGGCGACACGCCGCTCGTCGCGCGCCATCCCGAGGTTCCTGCAGAGCACGCGATCCGCGGCTTCGCCGGCGTGCGCGCGTACTCGTCGAGCCCGGGCCGCAGCGACGACTTCCTCCGCGAAGGGCTCGGCTTCGAGCCTGGCTCCGACTCCAGCGAATGGGTCGTTCGCGGCGACGCGCGCTCCGGCTTCTACGTCTATGACGATCCGCCGGCCGAGCCGGGCACTCCTGGCGCCGGCACCGTCCACCACGTCGCGTTCGCGTCGACGATGGACGAGCACGACGCCTGGCAGAAGCGGGTCGCCGAGCTGGGGCTCCACCCCACGCCGGTGATCGACCGGTTCTGGTTCCGCTCGATCTACTTCCGCGAGCCGAGTGGCGTGCTGTTCGAGATCGCAACGCTCGGCCCGGGCTTCACGACCGACGAGCCGCTCGAGACGCTCGGCGAGGCACTCGTCCTGCCGCCTGCGTTCGAGCACCTGCGCCCGAAGATCGAGCAGACGCTGACGCCGCTGCCGCCGCCGCGCGAGCGCGTCTCGTCGTGATCACGCTCAGACGCGACGCAGCGGGCGAGCCCGAAGGCGCGCTCGTCCTCTTCCACGGCCGGGGCACCTCGGAGCACGATCTCTATCCGCTGCTCGACGAGCTCGACCCGCTGCGAAAGCGCCTCGGCGTCACCGTGCGTGCGCCGCTCGAGCTGTCGCCCGGCAGCTACCACTGGTACGTCGTCAAGCAGGTCGGCTTCCCGGATCCGGCGACGTTCCTGCCGACCTTCGCCGAGGTGTCGGCCTGGCTCGATGCCTTCGCCGAGGAGACCGGTATCCCGGCCGAGCGCACCGTGCTCGGTGGCTTCTCGCAGGGAGCGGTGATGAGCTACTCGCTCGGGCTCGGGGACGGACGGCCGCGGCCGCAGGCGATCGTCGCCATGTCGGGCTTCATCCCGCAGGTCGACGGCTTCGAGGTCGACCTCGCGCTGCCACTGCCGCCCGTGGCGATCGCACACGGAGCGTACGACCCGGTGATCTCGGTCGCGTTCGGTCGGCAGGCGGAGGGGCTGCTCGAGAGTGCGGGCGCCCACCTGCTCTACCGCGAAGGGCCGTACCCGCACTCGGTCGACCCGCAGTTCCTGGTTGAAGTGGCGGGCTGGCTGGCCTAGCCGGCGATGTGCATGCCGCCGAGCCGGCGGTCGATGCCGATCAGGTCGATTCGATTCGCCTCGCCGGCGAGCACGGCGCGGCCTTCGTCGGTGAGCACGAGTGGGAGCGATGCGAAGGTGCGCGAATCGCTCAGCGGCGGCGGCGGCGGCAGGGCGCGCCGTCTGCCTGGGCGACCAGCCCACGGAGGTCGCAAAGGTACTTCCAGGCCCAGGCGTCGCCGAGGAACGGAGCCTCTTCGCGCGCCTGTGACTCGAGGAAGAGCTGGATCGGCGTTCCCGGAAGCGCCTCGAGGAGCAGTCGCTCGGTGCGACCGAGCCCGGCCTCGTCCGGGAGCTCATCCAGGAGGCGGCGCCACGCAGCCGCGAGGAACGGGAGCGCGGACGTGTCGCCTGCGAGCGGCTGCAGCTCGGGGGCGCGGAACGCGTCCCAGGCGCGGCGCGCGAGCTCGAGCTGCTCGGCGGTGGCGGGTTGGCGCGCGGGCCAGAGCGTGGTGAGCTCGTCGGCGTTCAGCTCGCCGAGCCCGTTGAAGTTCGGGCGGCCCGGGAACTCGCCGACGACGATCAACTCGACCGATTCTGGCTCGTCGACGAGCGAGAGGATTTCGAGCAGCTGCAACTGGTCGTAGAGGTCGTGCTCGAACCAGAGCACGACGGGACGCCCCGCGGCGAGTGCCAGCTCGAGGTGGCGGTCGCGACGCTCGAAGTCCGCGGCGATCTCGGTCGCGTTGCCCCAGCCGCAGGCGGAAAGGAACTTGGCCCGCACCCGCCTCAGCTCCTCGCGCGGGACGTCGGGCACCGGGCCCTCGTGCAGCACGTCGTTCCATGCGATCGTCGCGCCACCAAGGCCGGTGCGACGAATCGTCCCTCCCGCCGAGTCGCCGTTCGTCACGTGCAGCACCTCGCCGGGCTGCGGCGCGGGATCGACGCCGCGACGCGCGAGGTAGCCGGCGCCGCAGGTGCAGTGGTCGAGCGTCTCGCAGGCGCAGCCGATGACCGCGGCGAGGTCTTCGCGCACGCGCTGCAATCCGGCGATCTTCGAGTCGACCTGGTCGATCTTCTCGGCGACGCGCACGCGCAGCGCCTCGCTCGCGCTGCGCCCGGGCCCCGTGAACCAGACCGACCTGAGACGCGGAGGTACTCGTCGATCTCGCGGAGCGTGAAGCCGAGGCTCTGCGCCTCCTTGATCGCCTGGACGAAGCGCACGGTCTCCTCGTCGTAGGCGCGGTGGCCGGACGGCCCACGCGGCGGTTCCGGGAGCAGGCCGCGGCGCTCGTAGTAGCGCAGCGTCTCGATGTTGACGCCGGCGCGGCGGGCGACTTCTCCGATCCTCATCGGCTCACTGTAGACCCGTACCTAGGTACGGATGTCAAGCGGCGGGCGATCGGCGGGTGCGGGGCGCCGCCCCAGCCGTACCTGGTACCCGACCAGGTACGGGACAGAGGCCAGTTGCGCTCATTTGCAGGGATTTGTTCCTTCTGGCCAGGAATTTGTACCTCGTACGGTACGAGGTACAGAATGTGGGTTGTAACGCGTACGGCCGGGCGAGGTCCAGCGGCGAACCGCCCCGCTAGAGCTCGGTGACCATCGTGTATGCGTCGCCGCGCTCGTCCGCCGTCGTGAAGCCGTGGCGCTCGTAGAAGCCGACGGCGGGCGACTCCTTCTCGACGCTCAGCGACAGGCGCGTGTGCCCCGCCTCGCGGGCGCGGGCCAGCAGCTCCTCGATCAGCTCCTTGCCGACGCCGTGCTTGCGACGCCCGGGCACGACGGCGATCGTCAGCTCCGGCGTCTGGTCGTCGACGAACCCGTAGCCCGGGAGCGTCGGCACGGAAGAGCCGGAACCAGGCGGCGCCGATCCGATGGCCGGACTCGAGGGCGATGACCGCGAGGTCGCCGGGCCTCCCCCAGCCCTCGACGTAACGCGCGACCGGCACCTCGGCATCGTCGAGTGCGTTCACGTGCCAGTGATAGGCATGGCGGAGGATTCCGCGCATGAAGGGCACGTCTTGCTGCCCGCCGCGGCGGATCATGTGTCTGCGAGCTCTTGCGACAGCTGCAAGCGGTTCCCGTCCGGATCGAAGACGTCGAGGATCCTCATCTGCCCGTGGAGCTCGACGACGACACCCACCTCGACGCCGAGATCGCGCAGCCGTTGCGCTTCGTCCTTCACGTCGTCGACGTCGACCATCGCCGTGCCGCCGTCCCGGGCCTCGCCCTCGGCGATCGCGATCTCCATGCCGTTTCGCTCGAGGCTCGACCAGCGGCCTTCCTCGTCGTAGTACGTCTCGCTGAAGCCGAGCCGCTGCGTGTAGAACGCACGCCCGGCATCGATGTCGGAGACGTGGTACCAGACTCGCATCGAGCCAGAGCTTAAAGCGCCAGCGCTGGGTCTTCTACGAACTGCTTCAGCGTGCGCAGGAAATCTGCCGCGTCGGCGCCGTCCACGGCCCGGTGATCGACCGTCAGCGTCATCGTCATCATCGGGCGGATCACCGCGTTGCCGTCGCGCGCGACGACCCGGTCCTCGGTGGCGCCGACGGCGAGGATCGCTGCCTGGGGCGGGTTGAGCACGGCGACGAATTGCTCGACGCCGAACATGCCGAGGTTCGAGATCGTGAACGTCCCGCCCTCGAGGTCGCCCTGCTGCAGCTTGTTGTCGCGCGCCCGGCCGACGGACTCGCCGCGTGCCAGCGCGAACTCTGAGAGCGAGAGGCGCTCGACCGAGCGGACGACCGGGACGACGAGGCCCTGCGGCGCGGCGACGGCGATGCCGACGTTCGCGCTCGGGAAGACCTGCAGCGCCTCCTCGGTGTACTGGACGTTGACGTTGCGGTGACGCATCAGCGCCATCGCGGACACCTTGGCCAGGAGATCCGTGACCGTGACCCGCACGTCGGGATTCAGCTCGCGCGAGCGGGCGACGAGCTCGTTCGCGCGCGTCATGTCGGCCGAGACGGTGAGCTGGAAGACGGGCGCCTGCCACGCGGCGGTGAGCCGGCGCGCGATCGTCTTGCGGATGCTCGTCAGCGGGACGCTCTCGACCTCGCCGGACACCTGCACGCCGGCCGGCGCCGGTGCGCCCGCCTGAGCCGGCGCGGGCGAGGCTGCCGCGCGCTCGACGTCCTCGGCGACGATGCGCCCGTCCGGACCCGTGCCCTGCACCTGCGCAAGCTCGATGCCACGCTCGCGGGCGATCCGACGCGCGAGCGGCGACGCCTTGATGCGGCCGCCCTCCAGGCTCGGCGTCGCGGCGCGCTCGGGCGCTGCGGCGGCAGAGCCGTTCCCGGACGGCGCCGCCCCGGCGGATGCGGCGCGACCGCGCTCGCGGTCCGCCTCGCGGGCGGGCCCGCTCGAGCCCTCCTTGTGATCGTCGCCGTCGGCTTCCGGCCGCTCACCCGTCGGCGCACCCGCATCGTCGCCGGCCGCGACCTCCTCGCCCTCCTTGCCGATCCAGCCGATCGTCTTGCCGACCTCGACCTCGCCCGTCGGGATCGCGATCTTCAACAGGACACCCGACGAGTCGGCCTCGACCTCCTGAGTCACCTTGTCGGTGTCGAGCTCGTAGAGCGGGTCGCCCTTCTCGACGGCCTGGCCCTCCGAGACGAGCCACTTGACGATCGTCCCGGACTCCATGCCCTGGCCGAGACGCGGGAGCTTGACCTCGTTCGCCACTAGCTCTCCTTGCCGACCGTGCGCATCACCGCGGCCAGCACGTCGGCCATGTGCGGGATCACGAACTCTTCCATGACGGGGGCAAACGGCAGCGGCGTGAACTTGGCGCCCACGCGCTCGATCGGCGCGTCGAGCCAGTCGAACGCCTGGTACTGGAGCACGGCCGCGACCTCGGCGCCGTAGCCCATGCGCGTGATCGCCTCATGCGCGACGACGGCGCGGTTCGTCTTCTTCACGGACTTGACGAGCGCCTCCTCGTCGAGCGGCTGCAGCGTGCGCGGGTCGAGCACCTCGACGGAGACACCCTCCTTCTCCGCCTCCTCGGCGGCAGCCAGCGCCTCGTGCACGAGCCGGCCGGTCGCGATCACCGTCACGTCCTCGCCCTCGCGGTGGACGCGCGCCTTGCCGAGCGGGATCGGCTCGATCTCGTCGGGCACGTGCTCCTTGATCCCGTACAGCATGCGGTGCTCGAAGAAGATCACGGGGTTGTCGTCGTAGATCGACGACCAGAGAAGGCCGCGCACGTCGGTCGGCGTCGAGGCGAAGACGACCTTCAGGCCGGGGATGTGACAGAGCCACGCCTCGAGCTGCTGCGCGTGCTGTGCGCCCGGGCTCCAGCCGGCGCCGCCCTGGGTGCGCACGGTCAGCGGCACCTTCAGCTGGCCGCCGGACATGTAGCGGTGCTTGGCCGCCTGATTGACGATCTGCTCGAGCGAGAGCGTCAGGAAGTCCTCGTACATGATCTCGACGACCGGGCGCATGCCCTGCATCGCCGCGCCGATCCCCGCGCCGACGATCGCCATCTCGGAGATCGGCGTGTTGCGGACGCGCTCGGGGCCGAACTCGTCGAGCATCCCCTGGGTGACGGCCATCGAACCGCCCATCTCGGCGATGTCCTCGCCCATGATGAAGACGCCGTCGTCGGAGCGCATCGCCACGGAGAGCGCGTCGCGCACGGCCTCGCGGTAGCTGAGCTCAGGCATCCTGACGTTCCTGACGCGCCGCTGGGCGTGCGGCGCCGGAGGGGACAGTACGGACGTACGGCCCCGGAGAGCGACGTGCGGTCAGCGGCGCGAGCGCGCCGCGGAGCCGGGCTCCGCCCGGCGGGAGCGGCGCGCGGTCAGGGGCGTCAGGCATAGATGTTCTTGAGGGCGTCTTCGGGCTGCGGGTCGGTGCCGGCCTTCGCGAACGCGATCGACGCCTCCGCGATCTCGTTCGCCTCGGCGTCCATCGCCTCGTAGTCGTCGTCGGAGATGTCGAGCTTCTCGCGCAGCAGCGTGATCGGGTCGCGCGTCTTGCGGAGCTCCTGCACCTCGCCCTTGGGGCGGTAGACCTGCGGGTCGCCGACGAAGTGGCCGACGAGGCGGACGCACTCGACGTCCATGAAGACCGGGCCCTTGCCGGAGCGGGCGTACTCGAGCGCCTGCTTCGCCTTCTCGTAGACCTGTTCGACGTCCTGGCCGTCGACGTCGATCACCTTCATGTCGTAGGCGAGAGCGCGCTTGCCCATGTCGTCCCACACCGGCGAGTGCTGCTTGCCCGGCGTGGACTCCGCCCAGTGGTTGTTCTCGCAGACGAACACGGCCGGCACCTTCCAGAGCTGCGCGAGGTTCATCGACTCGTGGAACGTGCCCGTGTTCGTGGCGCCGTCGCCGAAGAAGGCGACCGCGACACGGGGCTCGCTGCGGAATTTGAAGGCGAGCGCCGCGCCGACGATGCCCGGCAGGCCGCCGCCGACGACGGCGTTCGCGCCGAGGTTGCCGCGCTCGACGTCGTAGAGGTGCATCGAGCCGCCGTACCCGTGCGAGCAGCCCTCCATCTTCCCGTACAGCTCCGCCATGACGGCATTCGGATGCGTGCCGCGCGCGAGCGTGTGCCCGTGGGCACGATGCGTGGACGCGAAGACGTCGCCGTCGTCGAGTGCCTGGCAGACGCCGACCGCGGTCGCCTCCTGCCCGATCGCGACGTGCAGGAAGCCCGGCAGCTCGCCGGCGCGGAAGCGGTCCTCGACGTGTTCCTCGAACCGGCGGATCAGAAGCATCTCCCTCAGGAAGTCCCTGAGGCGCTCCTCCGAAAGCGTTCGCTTCTTCTCAACCTTGGCCATGAGCCTGAGTCTATGCTCAGCCTCATGAGCCTCGTCGACCAGTGGCGGCGGATCGAAAATGGCCTGGATCCGAGCTGGTCGGTGACCCGTCTGACCCTCGACGTGGACGGCTCGCCGGAGCGCGCGGCGGCGCTGCTCGGGCCCTTGAACCCCGGCCGGCGCGGCAGCGAGATCCGCTTCCTGATCGCGCGCGACGGCTCGTCTCCTGGACCCGAAGCGCTGCGGCGATTGCTGCGCAAGCTCGACGGCGAGCGCATCCGCGGGCGCCTCGAGCTCGTCGAGACGGCGCACAAGGAGGCGGCTGCCGCTGCCGCGTCGGAGCCGGCCGCCGTTCCGTCGCTCGTGGCAGGCTGGGCGGCCGAGGTCGCGAACCTGCCCTCTGACTGGAGCGACGTCCTGGCGGAGGTCGGCCTGCTCTCCTCTGACTACCTCGAGCGCGCCGCCTTGCATATGGCGCCGCTCAACCCACGCCGCGCCGGCGAGGGCCGGACGACGATGCACTTCCGCGCCGCCCGCCGCTACGGCTACGGCGCCTCGCCGCAGATGGTCGACCGCTGCCTCGAGCGCTGCGATTCCGAGGGGATCCGCGGCAGCGTCCGTGTCCTCCGTGCGCTCTCGGACACGTATCCCGTCGGCACCCAGGGACCTGTCTGGTACCTCGGCGGCCGGGTCGTATGAGCGACCCGGTCTCCTGGCTGCTGATCGAGCGCGGCTGGAAGGTCGTCAGCTCCGACGGAGAGCACTTGGGCCAGGTCGAGGAGATCGCAGCGGAGACGGATGTCGACATCTTCAGTGGGATCGAGATCTCCGTCAGCCTCCTCAAGGCCGCGAAGTACATCCCGTCCGAGTACATCGGCGCGATCGTCGTAGGCGAAGTTCATCTCGGTCTGACGGCCGACGAGGCGCGAACGCTCGACTTCCGTGAGCCCGGCACGCCTTCGGGCCGGCCTTGAGCCCCGAGCTCGGCGGATTGGACGCAACCGCGCAGGCGAAGCTCGTCGCGAGCGGCGAGGCGTCGCCGTCGGAGCTCGTGGCGCAGAGCCTGCGGCGGATCGAGGAGGTCGACCCGCAGCTGAACGCGTTCGTCACGGTCTGCGGTGAGGAGGCCGAGGCGCTCGCCGCCGGCGACCTGCCGGACGGGCCGTTCCGCGGCGTGCCGATCGCGATCAAGGACCTGACGGAGACGGCAGGCATTCGGACGACGTTCTCGTCGCGCGCGTTTGCCGACTACGTGCCGCAGCGCGACCCGGCGTCGGTGCGCCGCATCCGCGAGGCGGGCTTCGTGATCGTCGGCAAGACGAACACGCCCGAGTTCGGCGTCACCGCGGTGACCGAGTCGGAGCTGAACGGCGCTTGCCGCAACCCCTGGGACCTCGAGCGGACACCGGGCGGCTCGTCCGGTGGCGCGGCCGCCGCAGTCGCGTCCGGGATGATCCCGCTCGGGCACGGCTCGGACGGCGGCGGCTCGATCCGCATCCCCGCCGCGTGCTGCGGCCTCTTCGGGCTGAAGCCCTCGCGCGGCCGCATCTCCCGCGCGCCGTTCGGAAACGCGCTCGCCGGGCTCTCCACGGACGGGCCGCTCGCGTGGAGCGTTCGCGACGCGGCCGGGTTCCTCGACGTCCTCGCCGGCTACGAGCCAGGCGATCCATTCTGGGCGGCGCCACCCGAGCGGCCATTCAGCGAGGAGGTCGGCGTCGACCCCGGCCGGCTGCGCATCGCCTACACGATCGAGCCCGGGATCGACTACCCCGTCGACCCGGCCTGCGTCGCTGCCGCGAAGGACGCAGCCGAGCTCCTCACCGAGCTCGGCCACGAGGTCGTCGAGGCGACGCCACCTTGGCGCGACGCCGATCTGGACGGCGAGCTGCTCGACCTCTTTGCCGTCCTCTGGCAGGTCGGCCCCCGCCTCTACCCCGTCGAGGATCTCTCGCTGCTGACACCGCTCAACCGGGCGCTCGCCGAGGCGGCAGACGCAACGCCGAGCCACGTCTACGAGCTGACGAACCTCCGCCTGCAGGCGTTCGCGCGCGGCATCGTCGCCTTCTGCCTCGACTACGACGCGGTGCTCACGCCTGCCCTCGCCAAGCCGCCGGTACCGATCGGCTGGATCTTCGAGCCGGACGATCCGTGGGAGCAGTTCCGCCGCGGCGGCGAGTTCACCCCCTTTACGCCGATCGTCAACGTGACGGGGCAACCGGCGATGTCGGTGCCGATGGGCTTCACGGACGACGGGCTCCCGCTTGGCGTGCAGCTGATCGGCCG
>CAVQYE010000019.1:0-312371 GCA_963718065.1 uncultured Actinomycetes bacterium
CCACGGTCGACTCGCCGAGCGCGCGGTCGAGCTCCGCTTCCAGCAGAAAGCCGAGCCGGAACTCCGCGCGGTCGCCGGCGGCGGCGCGATGCGGCTCCATCGGCTCCATCGGCTCACCGGCGACGATCAGGCGCGCGCCGTCGATGCGCTTCGTCGCCGCGATTGCGTCGCCGAGTCCCTTGTAGGGGCGGATCAGCCCGAGGCAGAGCAGCGTGTGCCCGTCGTCGCGCCGCGGCGGATCGCTGGGGAACACCGGATGCTGGATCACGCGCGCCTCGACGCCGAGGTCGCGAAGCGTCTCGCGTCCGTGCTCGGTGTGCACGATCACGCGGTCGAAGCGTCCGAGCAGGCGCCGCCAGAGGTCTCGCTTCGCGGCGGTACGGCGCGGCAGCAGGTCGTGCGCCGTGAACACGGTGGGCCGCTTGCGCAGGAGGTGCTCGTCGACCTGCGGCGCCGTCAGCCACTGGAAGTGCACCACGTCAGGCCGCCGCCCGAGCCGGAGCATCCCGAGCGGATGCTCGACGGCCTTCACCGGCAGGCGGAGCTTCGAGCGCTTGAAGAGCCGGGACGAAAGCGGGTCGGCTCGCGGCACGCGTCGCCGTTCACCGGCGGCGCCTCGCCGAACCGGAAGCGCGACGTGACGAGCTCGACGTCGACGCCCGCCCGCGCGCGAGCGCCGCGGCCAGCTCGTGGTCGTACGGGGGCGTGAACGCACCGGGGTCGGCGAGGACGATGCGCACAGCCTCTAGCGTACGCACCGTGCTGGTCCGGAGCTGGAACCTCTCACGGCAACACCTCGCCGCCTTCGGCGCCAGGCGTTCCTCCGCGAGATGGTCGAGCTGGCGATCGCCGACGAACCGGATGTCCTCTGCCTCCAGGAGGTCCCGCTGTGGGCACTCGAGCGGCTCGACGACTGGAGCGGCATGGTCGCCGTGGGCGACCGCGCGGGGCGGGCGATGCTCGGTCCGCTACCCTCGTCGCCGCGGTTCGGCAAGGCGATCACCGGCCTGAACCACGGCCTCCTTCGGTCCACGTTCAGCGGTCAGGGGAACGCGATTCTCCTCCGGAGCGACGTGCGGTTGCTCGATCGGCGGGTCGAGACGCTGAACCCGCTGCGCTTCCGGACAGCGCAGGCCCGCCGCCTCGGGCTCGACCGGATCGCGCGGCTCTCGTGGCCAAGGAGCGGCGCATCTGCCAGGCCGTGCGCCTTCGCTTGCCCGACGGCAGGACGGCGTGGGTCGGCAACCTGCACGCGACGAGCTATCCGCCCGACCAGCGCCTGCCCGACGCCGAGCTCCTCCGCGCTGCGACGTTCGTCGACGCGATCGCCGAGCCGGGCGAGCTCGTCGTCCTGGCCGGCGACTTCAACGTCTCGTTCCTCCGCTCGCGAACCCTCCACGAGCTGACCGGCACGGAGTGGGGCTTCTCGGGGACACGCGGCCCGGCGATCGATCACGTGCTCGTCCGCGGTGCGCCGTCGACTCCGGTCCACCGCTGGCCCGACGACAGGCGCACCATCAGGGCAGACTCTTCTCCGACCATTCCCCGGTGGAGGTGACGATCGAGTGAGCTTCGAGGAGGCAAGAGCCCCGTTTCCCGATCCTGCAGCGCGTCGCCTACTTGAACGCCGGTACCTTCGGGCCGCTCGCGCAAGCGACGATCGACGCTGTCGCCGAGACGCAGCGCGCCGACATCACGGCCACGCCCGGTCCGGCAAGACGTGGTTCGAGGCGATGCTCGCCGCGCGCGACCGCGTCCGCGCCGCGCTCGCCCGGGAGGCCGGAGCGGAAGAGGCGCAGGTCGCGCTCACGCGTTCGACGGGCGACGGGATCAACATCGTCGTCGCGGGGCTCCGGCTCGAGCCGGGCGACGAGGTCGTCACGACCGATGTCGAGCACTTCAGCCTGATCGGGCCTCTCAGCGCCCGCGAGGTGGAGATCAAGGTCGCGCGGACTCCGCGGCACCGATTCGGACGACGCATTCGAGCTGATCCGCGCGGGGTCGCCGCGGCGGAGAGCTGATCGCGATCTCCGCCGTCTCGTGGCTCACCGGCAACGTGCTGCCCACTGCGGAGCTCCGCGAGGCGACGGGCGTGCCGGTGCTCGTGGACGGTGCCCAGTCGGTCGGCGCGATCCCCGTCGAGACGCAGTCGGTCGACTTCACGACCATCTCGGGCCAGAAGTGGCTGTGCGGGCCGGAGTCGACGGGCGGGCTCGTCGTCCGTGACCCCGGAGGCGCTCGCGCTGAGCCAGGTCTCGTACTTCGCGGCCGAGACGTACGACCTCGAGCAGGCGACCTTCGAGGTGCGGGCCGGGGCACAGCGCTTCGACCAGGGCTGGACGCCAACACAGGCGCTCGCGGGGCTCGAGGCCGCGCTCGCGAAGTCCGGAGTGGCGCTACGACCGCGCGCGAGACCGCGCAGCGACTGCGGGGGCTGCTCCTCGACGCCGGCCTCGACGTGGTGACCGCGGCGGACCAGGCGACGCTGGTCTCGTTTCGGCCGCCGGGCGATCCGACCGAGACGGTGCAGCGGCTCGCGGCCGCGGACGTCGTCGTGCGCGGAATCCCCGCTCCGGCCTGATGCGCGCGTCCGCCGGCTGGTGGACGAGCGAGGCCTACGACGACTGCTCGACGGCCTGCGCTGATTCGCCGGAACCAGTACAGACCGAGCTCGCCGGCGATCGGCTGCAGCGCCTCGACGATGTTGCGAATGTGGTCGTCGAGCTCCAGGCCGAGCAGCTCGCCGGCATAGACCTCGTCGCGGTGGACTCCCGCTGCGAACGACGGCTGCTTGAGCTTCTTCTTGACGGACTTCGGCTCCAGGCCCTCGAGGCCGTTCGGGCGCACGAGCCCGCAGGCGTGTACGAATCCCGAGAGCTCGTCGCAGGCGAAGAGGGTCTTCTTCAGCTGCGTGTCGCGCTCCATCTCGAGGTGCTCCGCGTGGGAGAGCACAGCCTCGATCAGCCACTCCGGATAGCCCTCTTCCCGGAGGATCGCCGCCCGTCCTGGGGGTGCTTGTCGAGGGTCGGATCGATCTCGTAGTCGAAATCGTGCAGGACGCAGTCACTCCCAGGCCTCCTCGTCCTCGCCGAAATGCCGTGCGTACCAGCGGGTCGAGGCCTCGACCGCGCGTGCGTGACGGAGGGAGGGACTCGCTCTTCGGTAACGAGTGAGAGTGTCCCAGGCCTCTTCGCGAGTGGGGTTCTCCATGTCCGGTAGCCTACCCCGGTGCCCGAGGCTGCCGTCGCTCCCGCGCTGATGGAATCGTTCCTCATCGAGGGCGGCCATCGCCTCTCCGGCACGGTTCGGGCCGCCGGAAACAAGAACGGCGCGCTGCCGATTCTCGCGTCCTGCCTGCTGACGAGCGAGCCGGTGACGCTGACGAATGTGCCGCGGATCCGGGACGTCGACACGATGATCGATCTGCTCGCCGACCTCGGCGCCGACATCGGCTGGACCGGTCAGAACGAAGTGCGCGTGCACACCGCGGACGTCGAGAGCTGGCGGCCCGATCCCGAGCTCTGCCGCACGATCCGCGCCTCGTTCCTGCTGGCGGGCCCGCTTCTGGCGCGCTTTGGGCGCGCGACGATGCCACCGCCGGGCGGCGACGTGATCGGGCGGCGCCGGCTCGATCCCCACATTCACGCGCTCGGCGAGCTCGGCACGTCGATCGACATCGGCGAGGCGTACGAGCTCACGGCCGAAGGCGGCCTGAAAGGCGCGAGCATCTTCCTCGACGAGGCGTCGGTGATGGCAACGGAGAACGCGATCATGGCCGCCGTCCTCACACCCGGCGAGACCGTGATCGGCAACGCCGCCTGCGAGCCGCACATCCAGGATCTCTGCCGCTTCCTCGGCTCGCTCGGCGCTCGCATCGAGGGCATCGAGTCGAACGTGCTCGGATCGAAGGCGTCGAGGCGCTGAGCGGCGGCGAGTGGCGCATCCGCACGGATCACATCGAGGTGGGCAGCTTCATCGGCCTGGCCGTCGTCACCGGCGGCGAGGTGACGATCGAGGACGTCGAGCCGAACGATCTGCGCTCGATCCTGATGTCGTTCGAGCGTCTCGGCGTGGAGATCAACCTTGAGGGGACCACCATGCATGTTCCGGCGACGCAGCAGCTGCTGATCCAGGACGACCTCGGCGGGATGATCCCGAAGATCGAGGACGGACCGTGGCCGGCGTTCCCGGCCGACCTGACGTCGATCGCGCTCACCGTCGCGACGCAGGCATTCGGAACGGTGCTCATCTTCGAGAAGATGTTCGAGAGCCGTCTCTTCTTCACGGACAAGCTCGTCGCGATGGGCGCGAGGATCATCCTCTGCGACCCGCACCGCGCGGTGATCACCGGCCCGGCGAAGCTCGTCGGCCAGCGGATGGAGAGCCCCGACATCCGCGCCGGCATGGCGATGCTGCTCGCTGCGCTCTGCGCCGAGGGGCAGTCGACGATCGGTGCCGCGTACCAGATCGACAAGGGCTACGAGCGCATCGACGAGCGCCTGCGCGCACTCGGCGCGCACATCGAGCGCATCCGGGCTTAGTCGCGTTCGCCGGCGATCAGTGGGCTGTGCTTGTGCTTCGTCTTCGCCAACACGTGCGACTGTTCCGCCGCGATCCGGTACGGAGACGAGGAGGAGACGGCCGTTCCCTGGGCGTCCAGGGCCTCGGCTGTGAACGTGTAGGAATGGCCTGACGCGATCGCGTAGGACGCCGAGGAGCCGGTCGTCGGCACGACGCTGGGGTCGGAGCCGTCGGTGCTGACGGTGAGCCGGTACGCGGCCGCGCCGGCGCCCCACCAGGAGAGAAGCGCGCGGTTACCGTCCCGGCGGCCGTCCAGGCGAATGCTCGGTGCAGCGCCGGGAGTCGTCCCGGCGAGAGCGACCGCGCGTGCGACGTCGAGGACGCCGAACCCGAGCTCTGCATTCCACGAGCCGTTGCCACTTGCGCTGCGCCGGAGGATGTCGGCCACCTGGGCGGCGGTGAGATTCGGATTCGCGCCCCAGACGAGCGCCGCGGCGCCGGCGACCTGCGGGCTCGCGTAGGAGGTGCCGCTGCCGTACCCGTACGCTCCGTTGCTCGAGCCGGGCAACGTGACGCGCTGGAACGAGAGGATGTTCTCGCGGGCGACGGCGCCGAGTACGTTGGCACCGGGTGCCGCGAGCGAGACAGTCGAGTTCGCACTCGAGAAGGAGGCCCGCACGCCCGCCGAGTCCGAGGCTGCGACGGAGAGGCCGCGGCCGGGCGCGCCGTTGGAGTCGGGCGGCTGCAGCAACGCTGCCGGGTACTGGACCGGGTCGCCCTCGGCGTGCGAGTTCCCCGCGGAGGCGACGAGCAGCACTCCGCGCGAGACGGCGTAGTCGACGGCCTTGCGCTCGACGGCCGACGTGCCGCCGCCACCGAGGCTCAGGTTGATGATCTTGGCGCCGTGATTCGTGGCCCAGACGATCGCCGCCGCCTCGTCGACGTCGTCGAACTGCCGCGCACCGCGGTTCGCCTTCACGATCATCAGCCGCGCCTCGCCGCCGAAGCCGGCGATCCCTTCGCCGTTCGAGATCGAGCCGGCGGCGAGCGAGGCGACGAAGGTCCCGTGGCCGACGTCGTCGCGGCCGCCCGACTTGCGCGTGACCGCGTTGTAGGTGAGCGGTGTCTTCGCGGCGAGATCGGGCGCGGTCAGGTCGGCGCCGGTGTCGACCACGGCGATCGTCACCGCCGAGGCGGCCTGCTGCACCCACTCCGGAACCTGGTCGGCGTGCGTGGCCGCGTACTGCCACTCGAAGGGGAGGCCAGGCGCGGCGGTCCCCAGCGAGAGCGCCGGCTCCGCGGCGACGGTGCGGGCGCTGGCGCGGGCGATGTAGCGAATGCCGGGCTCGCGGCCGAGCCCGGCTGGATCAGTCGTCAGAACCTCAGCGGTGCGGAGAGCCGGCACCTGGCGGACCACCCGGGCGTCACGGCCTGCGATCGCTCGATCGAGGGATGCCTGCGATGCGTAGCCGACGACAAAATGGCGTGCGGCTGCGCTCCTCGCCGAGCTCGTCGCCGAGCCTGACGCCATGAGGAGGAAGGCGACGATCGCCGCGAGAGACGCCCTCCATGACCGCATATTCCGCACAGCTCACCGTAACTCCGAAACAGGAGAGATTCATGGGCCAAATGGCCTACCGCAGCAATAACTAGACGTGGACTAGCCGATAGGCTGGCCGCGCGATGGAGACCCGGGCGGAGGTGCGGACGGCAGCGGGACCTGGGCGGGCTCGGATCTCGACCGGCGTCGGCGTCCTCGATCACCTGTTGCGCCTGCTCGTGGAGACCGCGCCGCTCGATCTGACGCTCGAGGTCGAGCCCGGCGCGGCGGACGACGAGGTGGCCGCGGCGGGGCGGGCGCTCGGCGGTGCGCTCGCGCCGCTGCTCCGCGAGGGCGGGGCCGCCGGCCGGGGCTGGGCGGTGCTGCCGGCCGACGAGGCGCTCGCGACGGTCTCGCTCGAGACGACCGACCGGCCGCTCTTCGTCACCAACGTCGACCTCACCGATCAGCGCATGGGTGGGCTCGGCACGGATCTCGTCGCGCGGTTCCTCGATGCGTTCGTGCAAGGCGCGCGGCTCAACCTGCACGTGCGCCTGCTCGAGGGCCGCGACCCGGAGCATGTTCTCGATGCGATCTTCAAGACGCTCGGTGCGGCGCTCGGCCTCGCGTGCCGACCCCAGTTGCCATATCCGGAATCAGCCAGTCCAGCGAAGGAGCAGTGATGGAGAAGACAGTCGTTCGCACCGAATCCGCACCCGCCCCGTTTCAGGGCGCGCCGTACTCGCAGGCGATCAAGGCGAACGGATTCGTGTTCGTCTCGGGCCAGCTGGCGCTGAAGCCGGGCGACAAGGAGCTCAGCGGCGGAGCGATCGCCGAGCAGACCGAGCAAGTGTTCGCGAACCTGCGGGCCATCCTCGAGGAGGCGGGCTCGGGGCTCGACAGGCTCGTCAAGACGACAGTCTTCCTCCAGAACCTCGGCGACTTCGCCGGCATGAACGAGGTCTACTCGAAGCACGTCGGTGACACGCCCCCGGCGCGGTCGACCGTCGAGGTCGCGAAGCTCCCGTCCGGCGCGCTCGTCGAGATCGAAGCGATCGCGCTCGTCTACTAGACGCACCGCGGGCCGGCGGGGCGCGACCCGTGGCCGCCACCCCTGTACCTCGTCCCGTACGAGGTAGAAAATGGTGGTTGCAACACGGAAAGCCCTGCACACGCGGCACGTGGCCTTCGCTTCGTACCTGGTCGTGTACCAGGTACGGATTCTTGGTTGCAACGAGGAAACGCCTCCGTGTCAGGGCACGAGCCGGTTGGCGAGCCGGTTGACGCAGGCCTCGCGCTCGGCGCCTGCGTCGCGCCGCGGCACCTCGCGGCTCGCCGCCGTCGGCACGGTGCCGGATCGCCGCTTGGTCAGAATGCCCGAATGCTGCGCGCGATCGAGGAGTACGTCCGCTCCGTCGAGCCCGAGGCCTACCTCGTCGGCGGCGCGGTGCGCGACGAGCTGCTCGAGCTCGACTCGGTGAAAGACGCGGACTTCCTCGTCCCCGGGGTCGACACCGCCGGCCTGAAGGAGCGGCTCGCACCGCACGGCAAGGTCGAGGATCTCGTCGTCGCGGATCGACTCGTCGGCGTGCGCCTCTACCCGCGTGACGCCGAGATCCGCGCCCTCGTCCCGGCCGGCATCGAGTTCGCGCCGCCGCGCCGCGAGGAATCGACCGGGCCGGGCCGACACGACTTCGTGATCGTCGCCGACCCGGCGATCTCCGTCGAGGAAGACATGGGCCGGCGGGACTTCACGATCAACGCGATGGCGCGGCGCGTCGGCACGACCGATGTCGTCGATCCGTTCGGCGGCCGGAAGGACCTCGACGCAGGAGTGCTGCGCTCCGTCTCGGACACCAGCTTCGCGGAGGACCCGCTGCGGCTCGTCCGCGGCCTCCGCTTCGTCTCCCAGCTCGGCTTCGACCCCGACGAGACGACGCTCCGCCAGATGCGAGACGAGGCGCCGAGCGTGAGCCTCGTCTCGGCCGAGCGGATCGGCGGCGGCCTGCACGCGGACGGGATGGGCGAGCTCTCGAAGCTCCTCCTCGGGGCTCAGCCGGCGAAGGCGCTTCGGCTCGCACGCGACACGGGCGTCCTCGTCGAGATCCTGCCGGAGCTGGCCCCGTCGATCGGCTTCGAGCAGGAGAGCCGCTGGCACGATCTGACCGTTGACGAGCACACGTTCGCCGTCGTCCAGGCGGCGGCGGACATGGGTACGCCGCTGCGCGTGCGCCTGGCAGCGCTCTTCCACGATCTCGGCAAGCCGCTCGTCGCCTGGCGGGGCGACGACGGCCGCCTGCACTTCTACGCCAAGCCGGGCAAGGCAGCGCAGGCTCACGAGGAGGTCGGAGCGGAGCTCGCGGCCCGCGCGCTGAGGCGGCTGCGCTATCCCAACGACCTGCGCGCGCAGGTGACGCGCATCGTCCGTCGCCACATGCTGAATCTCGGCCGCGTTGACGCTCTTCGCGCCCGGCGGCTCCTGGCGCGGAACGGCGACCAGCTCACCTTCGACCTGCTCGACCATCGGGAGGCCGATCTCCGCGGCAAGCTCGAGGTTGGGATCGCCGACGACGAGCTGAAACAGCTCGCTGCGTTCCGCGCCGCGGTCGAACAGGAGTTGTCGAGCCCGCACCGGCTGGCCGACCTCGCGATCGACGGCTCCGACCTGATCGCGAACGGGTACCGCGAGGGGCCGGCGATCGGCCAGGTGCTCGCCAAGCTTCTGGAGGAGGTCGTCGACGATCCGTCGCTGAACGACCGCGACCACCTGCTCACGCGGGCAAAGGAGCTGAAGCGGTGAGCCACGAGGCCGAGTATCTGATCGTCGCCGGAGTCGCCTGGCTGCGCAAGACGCCGGAGACCGCCTGGGCGGTGACGTTCGAGCCGCCGGTCGTGCGGCAAGGCATTCCGGCCCGCTGGCTGCTCTCGGCGACGCGGGCCGAGGGAGAGGTCGGCGGGCTCGCCTGGGAGCTCGAGCTCGAGGAGCTCGCGCCGTCGTTTCGGTCGCCGCATGCGGCGCTGCGACCGCTCGCGAGCTCGCACCTCGAGACGTGGCCCGCGCTCCTCGTGTCCGGCCGGATCGGCGAGCGGGTGCTGTCCCCCGTGCCGGGTCACCGCGCGCGCCTCTGGGGCAGGAGGCAGGCGTCCGCGTGGGCCTGGGCACACGGCAGCGACCCAGACGGCCGCTGGGCGCACCTCCTCGCCGCGAAGGTCCCGGGACTGCCGTGGCTCGCGCAGTACGGCTCCGACCGGCATCCGCCGGGGTTGCCGCTCGCGCGCCGCTCGGTCGACGGCACACGCGTGCGCGTGGGCGCCTTGGAGGTGGAGGCAGCCGGCACGCCGGTGACGGTCACCTACGGCGGCGGCGCGACGGTGCGCCACTGGCAGCCGGCGACCCTCACCGGGCCGGACGCTCGGTTCGACGCGGCGGCGATGGAGATCGCCTCTACGCTCCCGGCGTGATCCATTGGCAGGTCAACGGGCCGTACGACGTCGTCTTCACGACCCGTGAAGGCGGTGTCAGCGAGGGTGCGTACGCATCGCTGAACCTCGGCAAGGCGACCGAGGACGTCGCCGAGCGCGTCGACGAGAACCGCCGCCGCGCCTGTACCGCCGTCGGCGCGGACCCGGAGCGGCTGACCCTGAACTACCAGCATCACTCCGCGACCGTGCACCGCGCCGAAGCGGGGCGGAGGGGCGAGATGGGCGACGGCCTCTGGACCGACGAGCCGGGGATCCCGATGACCGCGCTCACTGCAGATTGCCTCCCGATCGCGATCGCACGGTCCACCGGGGCTCCCGCGCTCGCGTTGCTGCACGCGGGGTGGCGCGGACTCCTGGCGGGGATCGTCGAGGCGGGTGCCGCGGCGCTCCGCGGACCGGACGGCGGCGCATTGCGTGGAATCGTCGGTCCGGCGATCGGTCCGTGCTGCTACGAGGTGGGCGACGAGGTCGCGGAGCCCTTTGCCGCGCTTTTCGGGCCCGACGTGCTCCGCGCCGGGAAGCTGGATCTGTGGACCGCCGCCGAGCGGGCGCTGCGGGCAGCCGGTGTCGAGCAGGTCGAGCGCGTCGATCTCTGCAGCGCGTGCAACCCGAAGTTCTTCTTCTCGCACCGCCGCGACAACGGGATCACGGGACGCCAGGGAGTGATCGGCCTTGTCGCCTGAGCTGCCCGCCGACGAGATCCGCGAGCGCTACTCCCGCATGCAGGACGAGGTCGGCCCGGCCGTGACGATCGTCGTCGCCACGAAGTACGTCGACGTCGAGGGCCTCGGCCCGCTCGCGGAGGCCGGCGTCGAAGTGGTGGGCGAGAACCGCGCCCAGGATCTCGAGGCGAAGCACGCTCGCTGGGGCGACACATTCCGCTGGCATTTCATCGGCCACCTCCAGTCGCGGAAGGCCCCGTCCGTGAGCGCGATCTGCGAGCTCTGCCACTCGCTCTCCTCCGAGTCGGCGGCACGCAAGCTGACGATCCCGGCCCTCGTCGAGGTGAACCTCTCCGGCGAGGCGACGAAGTCCGGCGTGCAACCGGAAGAGCTGCCGGGGCTCCTCGAGCTCTATCCCGAGGTGCGCGGCCTGATGACGATGCCGCCCCTCGCGGACGACGCGGAGGCGTCTCGCCCGTACTTCAGGCGGCTGCGCGAGCTGGCGGAGGAGCACGGCCTGCGCGAGCTCTCGATGGGCACGAGCCAGGACTATCGGGTCGCCGCGGAAGAGGGCGCGACGTATGTCAGGGTCGGATCGGCGCTGTGGCGCGGTTAACATTGCCCGCGAGATGAGCCTCGGAGATCTCTGGAGTCGCACCCTCGTCTACTTCGGCATCGCCGAGGAGGACGAGGACTGGGCCGACGAGGACGGCTACGCGACGAACGAGGCGCTCGAGCAGACCTACAGCGAGCGCCCGAACGTGCGGCGCCTCACACCGCGCCGCCGCGACCGCGACTACGACGACTGGACCGACAGCGAGCCGGCCGCGACGGCGCCGGCGCGACCCACCCGGCAGCGGCTGCGCTCCGCCTCGGGATCGGAGCAGCTGCAGTCGCCCGCCCTCGCCGCCGTCGGCTCGAACGTGCGCGTTCACCTCGTGCTCCCGCGCGGGTTCAACGACGCCCAGCAGATCGCCGACCGCTTCAAGGAGGGAATCCCGGTGATCCTGAATCTCCAGAGCGCCGACCAGGAGCTCTCGAAACGGCTGATCGACTTCTCCAGCGGTCTGACGTATGCGCTGAACGGCGGCATGCAGCGCGTCGCCGACAAGGTCTTCCTGCTCACGCCCCGCAATGTCGAGGTGTCGGCCGAGGAGCGCGCGCGCCTCCTCGAGCGCGGCGGCTTCTTCAACCAGGCTTGAGCCCGCACGGCCCGGATTCCCTCGTGCAGCGGCGCGCGTAGGAATGCGAGGGGAGAGGCCGAACCGGGCCGCATGGGCGCAATGACCGCCATTTTCGTGCTGGCCGACGCCATCACCGCCGTCAGCGCGTTCGTCTGGGCGTTCGTCTACGTGTACGCCCTGCTCGTGTTCGTCTATGTCCTGACGTCGTGGGTGAAGCTGCCGTACTCGCTCGCCCCGTTGCAGCGCTTCCTCCACGACGTGTGTGAGCCCTACCTGCGGCTCTTCCGCCGGATTCTGCCGCCGCTAGGGCCGCTCGACCTGTCACCGATGGTGGCAGTATTCGTCCTGATCCTGGTCGGCCGCTTGGTGACCGACGGGCTCGGACGCCTTCACTAGTAGAGGAGAACCCATGGCTTACACCCCCGTCGAGATCAGGCATGTGAAGTTCGGACGCGGGCTCGTCGGTGGCTACAAGCGCGACGTCGTCGACAAGGCGCTCGGCGAGATCACGCTCTCGTTCGAGGACGTCTGGCGCGAGCGGGCCGACCTTGCCGACCGCGTCGAGGCGCTCGAGACCGAGCTCGCACGGCTGCGCGAGCGCGAGGAGCTCCTGAAGGAGACGCTGATCTCAGCCGAGCGGAATGCCGCCGAGGTGAAGGGAACGGCGCAGAAGCAGGCCGATCTGACGCTCGCCGAGGCCCACTCCGAAGCGCGCTCGATCACCCGCGGCGCCCAGAGCGAGCGCGAGCGGCTGATCGCCGAGGCCCGCCGCGTCCGTGCGCTTCTGCGCTCCGCGCTCGACATCGTCGAAGAGGCTCATACCCCGGCCGACGAGGAGCAGAAGCCCGACGAGGCCCCCGCACCGTCCGAGCCGTGGCCGCGCCACGACGACACGCGCGAGTTCGACGGCGTCCCGAGCGGGCACATCCGGTCAGCCTGACCGCGGGGCTAGACTCCTCTCCGTGGCCGAGACCAGCGGAGAGATGACCTGCCGACTGGGACTGCGCGTCGCACCCGGGGCGAGAAGGGCGCGCATCGTGGGCCGGCACGGCACCGGCTGGAAGGTCGCTGTCGCGGCGGCGCCCGAGCGCGGCCGCGCGAACACCGCGGTGATCGAGCTGCTCGCCGAGACGCTCGGCCTCAAGCGCGGCGCCGTGAGTGTCGTCTCCGGTCACACTGGGCGAGAGAAGATCGTCGAGCTGAGCGGGCTCGAACCCGACGAGATCGACAGGCGCCTCGCCTTTGCCTCGGGTCTGGCTGCCGGAAAGGACGGCGCATGACCGACACCGCGAAGTTCAAGAGCGCCCTCGAGGAGGAGCGCGCGCGCGTCGTGGCCGCGATCGAGAACCTGCAGACGGGCCATCCCGGCACGATGGAAGACGAGACGGGCGAGATCAATGCCTCCGGCGCGGACAACCATCTCGCCGACGCCGCCACGGTGACGTACGATCGCGAGCTCGATCAAGGGCTCGAGGACAGTGCCGAGGACGTCCTGACGAAGATCGACGCCGCGCTGAAGAAGATCGAGGAAGGCACGTACGGCACGTGTGAGTCGTGCGGCCAGCCGATCGGTGAGGAGCGGCTCGAGGCAATGCCCTGGGCGACGCTCTGCATCGAATGCAAGCGGAAGGAAGAGCAGGGGTGAGCGACCCCGTCGCCGCCCGCCGCCCCGTCGACGTTCGGGTTGGCTCGTCGACGAACGGCCTGGCGCCGATCTCGGTCGCGGAGCGTTCGCTCGGCGCCGGCCCGATGCAGTGGTTCGGGCTTGCCGCCGTCGCCGTCGCGGCCCTCGCCGCGGACCAGATGACGAAGCACATCGTCTCCTCGCGGCTCTCGCTCGGCGATTCTGTCGACGTCATCGGGCCGTTCTCGATCCACCACGTCCAGAACTCGGGCATCGCCTTCGGGCTCTTCGCGAACTCGACCGCGATCGTGATCATCCTGACCGCGATCGCCGTCTCGTGGATGCTCTGGTTCTTCGCCCGCTCGGGCGCGCGTCACCCGGTGCTGCCGGCGGCGCTCGGCCTGCTGATCGGCGGCAGCGTCTCGAACCTGCTCGACCGGGTGCGGCTCGGGCACGTGACGGATTTCCTCGACGTCCGCTACTGGCCGGCGTTCAACCTCGCCGACAGCTTCATCGTCGTCGGCGTCGTGATCCTGCTGCTCGCGCTCGTCGCCGCCGACCGGGCCTGAGACGATTGATGCCACGACAGTGCACACCTGGATGGTGGCTCACGCACGGCGCCGTGCGGCCGGTTCAGCCTTGGACAGGCAAACCAGCATGGCCGACGGCTGAACCAACCGCCCGACTTGGCCTGAGCCATCCCCAGACGCACCCTGCCGTGGCATCAACCATCTAGATGGAGCTCCGGGTGCCGCCGGAGGCCGCCGGGGTCCGGCTCGACCGGTTCATCGCGGATCACGTCGGCTCGCGCGGCGCGGCGGAGCGGGCGATCGAGGCCGGGGTGCTGGTCGACGGCGAGCGCCGCCCGAAGTCGTGGCGCGTCTCCGCGGGTGAGCACGTCGACTTCGAGGCGCCGGCGGCGGACGCTGGGCTGACGGCCGAGGACATCCCGCTCCGGATCGCCTACGAGGACGAGCACCTGCTGGTCGTCGACAAGCCGGCGGGGCTCGTCGTCCATCCCGGAGCAGGTCGCTCGACGGGAACGATGGTGCACGCGCTCTTGGGGCGGATCGCCGGCGGCGACGACCCGGAGCGGCCGGGCATCGTCCACCGGCTCGACCGCGACACGTCGGGCCTGCTCGTTGTCGCCCGCACCGAGGAGGCGTTCGACGGGCTCCAGCAACTCGTGCGCGAGCGAGGGCTCGAGCGTGAGTACCTGGCGCTCGTCCGCGGACGCCCGCGCTCGCGGCGCGGTCGCGTCGAGGCTCCGATCGGGCGCGACCGGACGGAGCCGACGCGCATCTCGCTCGACACGGAGACGCCGAAGGATGCGGTCACGCACTTCGAGGTCGAGCGGCTCTTCGAGAAGCACGCCCTGCTGCGTGTGAAGCTCGAGACCGGCCGGATGCACCAGATCCGGGTTCATCTGGCCGCGATCGGGCTGCCCGTCTCCGGCGATCCGACCTACGGCGTCCAGGAGCCCTGGCTGCGCCGCCAGTTCCTGCACGCGGCGCGCCTCGCCTTCACGCATCCGGTGACCGGCGAGCAGGTAGACGTCGAGTCGCCGCTGCCGCCCGATCTCGCGGAGCCGCTGGAGCGTCTAGGTCAGGATCAGGCCTAGAGTCGTCGTTGCGATCGCGCCGCACGCGGCAAGACCTGCAAGCGCCCAGACCAGATCGGTCGCAAGCCCCTGTGAGCCGCGAACGGCGACGAAGAACGCCGCGAGCGTCGCGGGCAGAAGGAAGATCCCGATCGAGAAGACGCCGAGCACCGTCCACATGAGCAGCCAGAACGCTGCGAGGTAGAGCGCCGAGGCCCGGGCGAGCGGCCACACGAGCCAGCCCCAGGAGAGCTCGAGGATCGTCACGATCGCGAGCACGGCGACGACGAAGAGCTGCCGGCCGCTCCGGTCGCCGAGGACGAGCAGACCGGTGGCAACCCCGGCCGACACCGCGGCGGCGAAGAAGGCTGCGAGCTCAGCGGTGCTTGGCGCGTTTCGCGTCATAGAGGCGCGAGTCTGCCAGCCGGAAGAGCGAGTCCGCATCGTCGACCTCGGACGGGTAGTGCGCCGTGCCGGCGCTGAAGCCGAAGTCTGCGGGCAGATCGAGGTCGGTGCCGAGCGCGGAAGTCTCCGCGTCGAGGCGCTCCAGGAAGCTCTCGACGGCGTCGAGATCCGACTCCAGGAGCAGCACGGCGAACTCGTCACCGCCGATCCGGCCGGCGATGTCCGAGCCGCGGAGGCTCGTCTCGAGCCCGCGCGCGACCGAACGCAGAACGACGTCGCCCTCCAGGTGGCCGTGCGTGTCGTTCACCAGTTTGAACGCATCCAGGTCGAGGAAGACAAGCGTCAGGCCGTGTCCGTAGCGCTCGGACCGGCTCATCTCCGTCTCGAGCTCCTGTGAGAACGCCTGATGGTTGAGCAGCCCCGTCAGGTGATCGCGGCGCACCTGGGCCGCCAGCTCGAGCGTCGCGCGGTCGAAGTACGCGACGACGCATTCCGTGACGAGGCGGTCGATGGTGTCGTTGAGGCGGTGCTCGATCATCAGCACGTCCTCGGCGTCGAGCTCGTCGACCCGCGTCGAGATGAACTGCCAGAGCACCCGGCGCAGGAGCAGGAACTCGGTCACGACCTCGCGCGGCGCAAAGCCGGCGGCCTCACGGTTTCTCGCATGCTCTCGCGTCAGGGCCGCGACGAGGCCGTAGGGGCCTGCAATCTCCCGGTCAGGGTGCTCGAGCGCCCCGGCGAGCTCGCCGATGAAGGCGGGCACGTCGGCGAGCTGCGCGTCGGGTGGGAGCCGGGTCAGCGACGGAATCGCGTCGTCGGCGAGCCCCGCTCGAACCACCTCGAGCGACAGCTCCCAGGCCGCGTTCCGGATCTCCGTTCCCAGCAGGACCAGGGCAGGGCGTGATTCCTCGTACAAAGGCATCACTGTGGCAACGCCCTGAGCGCCGGATTCGGTTCGCTACGATGTGGTCTCCCGTTCCCCGAACCGGTGGAACCCGCCCGGACGGTGGTGCCGAGTCCCTGCGTCGAACCTGATTCGACGCCGGCGGCCGGTTCCGTCCAGGCCCCGCCGGAGTACGTCAATCGAACCGAAAGGATCACCCATGGCAGTTGTCTCCATGCGAGAGCTGCTGGAGGCCGGAGTGCACTTCGGCCACCAGACCCGCCGCTGGAACCCGAAGATGAAGCGCTTCATCTTCTCGGAGCGCGGCGGCATCTACATCATCGACCTGACTCAGACCTCGGAGCTGCTCGAGGAGGCTCACATGTTCGCCCGCGCGATCGCGGAGCGGAACGGCACGATCCTCTTCGTCGGCACCAAGAAGCAGGCCCAGGACGCGGTCGCCGAGCAGGCGAAGCGCGTCGGCATGCCGTACGTGAACCATCGCTGGCTCGGCGGTCTGCTCACCAACTGGAAGACGATCTCCGACCGGATCGAGCGCCTGCACGAGCTGCGGCGCCAGCGCGACGAGGGCATGCTCGACCTCCTGCCGGCGAAGGAGCGCATCTCGATGCAGGCCGAGCTCGACAAGCTCGAGGCGAACCTCGGCGGCGTCGCCGACCTGCGCCGCCAGCCGGATGCGATCTTCATCGTCGACCTGCGCAAGGAGCAGCTCGCGGTGCGCGAGGCGCGCCGGCTCGGGCTGCCGATCATCGCGCTCGTCGACACGAACTGCGACCCGGACGAGGCGGACTACGTCATCCCGGGCAACGACGACGCAATCCGGTCGTGCAGCCTGATCGTCCGCGCGCTGGCCGACGCGATCGAGGCCGGCAAGAACAAGGTCACCCGCGAGGAGCTGGCGGCAGCGGCGGCGAAGGCCGCCGAGGCGGCCGCGCAGGCAGCGGCGGCGCCGCCTGCCGAGGAAGCGCCCGCCGAAGCCGGAGAGCCCGAAGCTGCACCGGCCGCCGAGACGCCCGCCGAGACCGTCGTCGAAGCTCCCGAGCCCGAGGCCGCTGCACCTGCTGAAGAAGCAGCGCCCGCCGAGGAGGCTGTTCCCCCCGCGACCCCGGAAGGGGAGAACCAGTGACCGACATCTCGGCAGCACAGGTCAAGGCGCTCCGTGAGGCAACGGGCGCCGGGATCATGGACGCCAAGCGCGCGCTGCAGGAGACCGGGGGCGACCACGACGAAGCCGTGAAGCTGCTCCGCGAGCAGGGCAAGGCGTCGGCTCAGAAGCGGGCGGGCCGCGAGACGACCGAGGGCAAGGTCGTGTCGCGCATCGACGGCAACGTCGGCGCGATCGTCGCCGTCGGCTCGGAGACCGAGCCCGTCTCGAACAACGAGGAGTTCCTGCGCTTCGTGGGCGAGGTGCTCGACACCGTGCACGGAGGCGGCTCGGCGGACTCGCTCGAGGAGGAGCGCCTCCAGCTTTCCGGCAGGCTCGGTGAGAACATCCAGATCGTCGGCGCGAAGCGCATCGAAGCCGGCGACGGCGAATCGCTCTCCGAGTACGTGCACTTCACGAACAAGATCGGCGCCCTGATCGCGCTCAAAGGCGGGACGGCGGAGCTCGGCAGGCGGCTCGGGATGCAGCTCACGTCGACGAAGCCCTCGTACCTGCGGCGTGACGACGTTCCCGCGACAGACGTGGCCGCCGAACGGGAGATCCTCGAGAACTCCGACGAGGTCCAGTCGAAGCCGGAGAACGTCCGTGAGAAGATCGTCGAAGGAATGCTGAACAAGAACTTCTTCGGACAGTCGGTCCTGCTCGAGCAGGCGTCGATCATCCCGGACGACGACGGAAAGAACATCGAGAAGGTCCTGAACGACGCGGGCGCCGAGCTCGTCGACTACGCCTGGTACTCGGTCGGCTAGCCGCGTGGCGAGCACCGAGCCGGTCATCCAGGAGCACGGAGCGGGACGCTCGCCGTTCCGGCGCATCCTGATGAAGCTCTCGGGCGAGGCGCTGATGGGCGACCGCGAGTACGGGATCGAGCCGTCGCGGGTTGCGATCGTCGCGGCGGAGATCGCCGAGATCCAGCGGAGCGGGATCGAGACGGCGATCGTCGTCGGCGGCGGCAACCTCTACCGCGGCATGGCGGCCTCGGCGGAGGGGATGGACCGCGCCACCGCGGACTACTCCGGCATGCTCGCCACGGTGCTGAACGCGCTCGCGGTGCAGGACGCCCTCGAGAAGGCCGGCGCCGACACGCGTGTCATGTCCGCGTTGCACGTGCAGGAGGTCGCCGAGCCGTACATACGCCGCCGCGCGATCCGGCACCTCGAGAAGCAGCGCATCGTCATCTTCGCGGCCGGCACCGGCAACCCGTTCTTCACGACCGACACGGCCGCCGCGCTGCGGGCGCTCGAGATCGGCGCCGAGGCGATCCTGATGGCCAAGCACGGTGTGGACGGCGTCTACGACGGCGATCCGAACCGTGATCCAGAGGCGCAGTTCCTGCCTGAGCTGACGCACCTCGACGCGATCGAGCGCCGGCTCGAGGTGATGGACACGACGGCGCTCTCGCTGTGCATGGACAATCATCTGCCGATCTACGTTTTCCGTCTCGCGGACGGGAACATCGCGCGCGTGGCACGCGGCGAGCGGGTCGGCACGATCATCTCGACGGCGCAGAACTGAGTTGGGAGGTAGCTGAATGGCAGCAACGATCGACGAGTTCCTGACCGACGCCACGACGCGGATGGACAAGTCCGTCGAGGCGACGCACGACCACTTCAACTCGGTTCGGACCGGCCGCGCCTCGGCTGCGCTCCTCGACCGGATCCAGGTCGACTACTACGGGACGCCGTCGCCGATCAAGAACATGGCGACGATCGGCGTGCCCGAGCCGCGGATGCTGACGATCCAGCCGTTCGACCCGACGCAGATCAAGGCGCTCGAGAAGGCGATCCTCGAGTCCGATCTCGGCCTCACGCCCTCGAACGACGGCAAGACGATCCGGCTGCCGATCCCGCAGCTCACCGAGGAGCGACGCAAGGAGCTCGTCAAGCTGACGCGGAACTACGCGGAGGAAGGACGCGTCGCCGTCCGCAACGTGCGCCGCGACGTCCTGAAGCACCTCGAGGAGCTCGTCAAGAACGGCGACGTCGGCGACGACGAGGAGCGCCGCGCCGAGGATCGGGTCCAGAAGGTCACCGACGAGCACGTGGCGCGGATCGACGAGATGTTGAAGCGCAAAGAATCCGAGATCATGGAGGTGTGAGCGCCGAGACGCTCACCGACGAAGTCCCGCGCTCCGTCGCGATCATCATGGACGGCAACGGGCGCTGGGCCGCCCAGCGGCAGCTGCCCGTCGCGGAGGGCCACCGGGAGGGGACGCGCGCGCTGCGCCGCACCGTCGAGGCCGCGATCGACCTCGGCGTCAAGGATCTCGTCGTCTACGCGTTCTCGACCGAGAACTGGGCGCGCCCGCAGGACGAGGTCGACGACCTGATGGAGATCTTCTCCGAGTCGATCGAGCGCGAGCTGCCCGACCTTGCGAAGCAGGGAGTGCGAACGCGGTTCATCGGCCGCCGCGACCGGGCGCCGGACTCGCTGCGCGCCGAGATGGCGGAGCTCGAGGCGGAGACCGCCGGGAAGGACAGGCTGCACCTCTGGATCGCCTTCGACTACGGCGGCCGGGCCGAGATCGTCGATGCCGTGCGGAGCCTCGTCGAGGCAGGCGTCGACGAGATCGACGAGGCGGCGCTCTCGGAGCGGCTGTACGCGCCTGAGCTGCCCGACCCCGATTTGCTGATTCGCGCGTCGGGCGAGCGGCGGATCTCGAACTTCCTGCTCTGGCAGCTCGCCTACGCGGAGCTCGTCTTCGTCGACACGCTCTGGCCCGACTTCGGCGAGGCCCAGTTGCGCTCCGCGATCACGGAGTACACGCAGCGGCGGCGAAGGTTCGGCGGCAGATGAGCTCCTTCCTGAACCGGCTCCTCATCGGCGCCGCTCTGCTGCCGCTGGCTCTCGGCCTCGTGTGGCTCGGCGGCTGGTGGCTCTTCGGCCTCGTCTTCGTCGGCACGCTCTTCGCGCTCCATGAGTACGCGGGCATGACCAAGCGCCTCGCGCCGCTGATGGCCGCTGCGTATCTCGGCGCCGCGCTCACCCTCGTCGGCGAGCGGCTCGGCGGCGTCGACTGGATGCTGGCCGGCTTCCTCTCGACGCTCGTCTTCGCGTTCGTGCTGAAGGGAATCGCGGAGACTCGGCCGCCGACGACGGTCTCCGTCGGTGCGACCGTGCTCGGAGTCGCCTGGATCCCGCTCGGCCTCGGCTACGCGATGCTCCTGCGCGACATCCCGGAGCACGGCCGCCTCGCCGCGTTCACGGTGCTGATCGCCGTCTGGGCCGGCGACTCGTTCGCCTACTTCGGCGGCCGCCTGCTGGGGCGGCACAAGCTGGCGCCGTCGGTGTCCCCGAGCAAGACCTGGGAGGGCTTCCTCTTCGGGACGGCCGCGACGATCTTCGTCTGTTTCGTCACGCTCTACGACCAGAATTGGGTGCCGATCTGGCAGTCGCTCGTCCTGGGTGTCGTCATCGCGCTCGCCGGGCCGATCGGCGACCTCTTCGAGTCGGCGATCAAGCGCGACATGGAGGTCAAGGACTCGGGCCGGGTGCTGGGCGGGCACGGCGGCATGCTCGACCGCGTCGACGCGCTCCTGTTCGCGTGCGTCGCCGGCTACTACACGCTGCTGGCGTTCAACGCGTTCTAGGCGCAGGCGACGCTACTCTGGCGCGATGAAACGCATTGCCCTGCTCGGCGCGACGGGCTCGATCGGCCGGCAGGCGCTCGAGGTCTGCGACGCCAATCCGGAACTGGAGGTCTGCGCCCTCGCGTCGGGCTCTTCGCCTTTGGACGAGCTGGCGGCGGAATACCCGGAGGCGGAGCTCCAGGTCGGCGGCGATCTCGTCGCGCTCCTGGAGCGGACGCGTCCCGACGTCGTGCTGAATGCGGTCGTCGGCTTTGCGGGACTGCCGGCGACGCTCTGGACCCTCGAGCGCGGCGTCACGCTCGCGCTCGCAAACAAGGAGAGCCTCGTCGCCGCGGGTGAGCTGGCGCTCGCCGCGTGGGAGCGGGGTGGGGGCCTGCTGCTGCCCGTCGACTCGGAGCACTCGGCGATCTTCCAGTGCCTCCGCGGCGAGCAGGCCGTCGAGCATCGTGCTGACCGCGTCCGGTGGTCCGTTCCGCGGGCGCACGCGCGACGAGCTCGCAGCAGTGACGGCCGAGCAGGCGCTGGCTCATCCGACCTGGTCGATGGGCCCGAAGATCACGATCGACTCGGCGACGCTGGCCAACAAGGGACTCGAGCTGATCGAGGCGCACTACCTCTTCGGCGTCGACTACGACCGGATCGAGGTGGTGATCCAGCCGACGTCGATCGTCCACGGCATCGTCCGCCTGCGCGACGGCGCCGCGCTCGCGCATCTCGGCCACCCGGACATGCGCGTGCCGATCTCGTACGCACTCACGTACCCGGACCGGGCCGAGACGCCTGTGCGCGCCGCTCGAGCTGACGACGCTCGAGTTCCACGAGCCGGATCTGGAGACGTTCCCGATGCTGCGCCTCGCGCGCGAGGCCGGCGAGCGCGGTGGCACCTACCCCTGCGCGTACAACGCCGCGAACGAGGTCGCCGTCGGCGCCTTCCTCGAGGGCCGCCTCGGCTTCCTCGACATCGCCTCGACCGTGGAGTCGGTGCTCACCGCCTGGGAGCGCGGCCCCGCGGAGGACCTCGACCACCTCGTCGGCGCCGACGCAGAGGCGCGAAGGCTCGCCCTCCAGCCCGCATGAACGCCTTCATCTCGATCCTCGGGCTTGCACTCCTGATCCTCGTTCACGAGGCCGGGCACTTCTTCACCGCGCGCGCCGTGGGGATGAGGCCGCGCAAGTTCTACCTCGGCTTCCCACCGGCGATCGCCAAGGTCAAGCGGAACGGCATCGAGTACGGCATCGGGGCGGTCCCGCTCGGCGGCTACGTGAAGATCCCGGGGATGCACCGGCCCGCGGCGCAGGACCTCGAGGTGCATCTGGGGCGCGCGCTGCACGAGGCGCCGGAGCTCACGGGACCGCTCGCGCGCGTGCAGAGACCGCTGGAGACCGAGGACTTCACCGGTGCGCGTGCCGCCCTGCCCGAGCTCGAGCGCGCCGTGGAGGCGGCGGAGCTCTCGCCGGGCGCGTCGGCCCGTGCCCATCGCGGTCTCATCGACGCCGCGGACGCGCTCGCGCCCGACGCCTACTGGCGGGCGACGAGCTGGAAGCGGATCGCGGTCATCTTCGCCGGCCCCGGCACGAACATCCTCTTTGCGATCTTGATGTTCACCCTGGTCTTCGCGATGGGCAGCGGGGCGTACCGTCTTGGATTCTCGCTCGAAGCGAAGGGCGACAACGTGACGGGCGGCGTTCACGACGTCTCCGCCGACTCCCCGGCCGCCCGCGCAGGACTGCGCGCAGGCGATCACATCGTCGCGGTCAACGGCACGCGTGTCGCACCCGAGAACATCTCGAAGCGGATCCGGGCCTCGCACGGAGCCCCGGTCGTGCTGACGGTCGAGCGGGGTGGAGCGAGCGATCACGCTTCCGGCCGCGAAAGCACGCAAGGACGCCGGCGAGCCGCTCGGCACGGCGTTCGTGAACTCGGTCAAGACGACCGGCGAGGTCACGAAGGCGATCGGCTCGAGCCTCGCCGGCCTCGTCCACGAGTCGGGCCGCAAGCAGATCTCGAGCCCCATCGGCATCGTCCGCGGCTCCTCCGACGCGATCACCCAGGGCGCGCAGGCGTACCTCGGCACGCTCGGGCTGATCTCGCTGTCGCTCGCGCTCCTGAACCTGCTGCCGCTGCTGCCGCTCGACGGCGGCCACATCGTCTTCTCGATCGTCGAGGGCCTGCGGGGACGAGCGGTGCCGCGCGCCGTCTACGAGCGAGCCTCCGCCTTCGGGATCGTGCTCGTGCTGCTGCTGTTCATGCTCGGGATCAACAACGACCTCGGCGGCTGAGATGGCTGATGCCCCGACAACGCACGCCTGGATGGTGGCTCATGCGCGGCGACGTGCGCGCGGGTCAGCCTTGGACATGCAACCAGCATGGCCGACGGCTGACCCGCACCCCCGTCTTGGCCTGAGCCATCCCCAGGCCCACCCTGCCGTGGCACCAACCATCTAGCCTTCATTCCGTGAGCAGTGAGCGCCAGATCCACGTCGGCGGTGTCGCGATCGGCGGCGGCGCACCCGTCGCGGTGCAGTCGATGACGCTGACGAAGACGCACGACGTGCCCGCGACGATGGAACAGATCGCCAGGCTTGCCGACGCGGGTTGCGAGATCGTGCGCGTCGCGGTGCCGAAGCTCGAGGACGCCGAGGCGCTGCCGAGGATCGTCCGCTTCTCGCCGTTGCCGGTGATCGCGGACATCCACTTCAACGCGAGTCTCGCGCTGAAGGCGATCGAGGCCGGCGTCGCAGCCGTGCGCATCAACCCGGGCAACATCGGCGGGCCGGACAAGGTGGAGCAGGTCGTGACCGCCGCCAAGCGGGCCGGGATGCCGATGCGGATCGGCGCCAACTCGGGCTCACTGCCGAAGCATCTCGCCGGTCTCGCACAGGAAGACCAGGCCGCGGCGCTCGTGGAGGCCGCGCTCGAGGAGGTGCGGCTGCTGGAGCGGCTCGAGTACTACGACTTCAAGATCTCGGTGAAGTCGAGCCACGTGCCGACGATGATCCGCGCCTACCGGATGCTTTCGGAGCAGGTGCCGTACCCGCTGCACCTCGGCGTCACGGAAGCGGGCACGCCGTTCGCCGGCTCGATCAAGAGCGCCGTCGGCATGGGCGCGCTGCTCGCCGACGGCGTGGGGGACACGATGCGCGTCTCGCTGACCGCGGACCCCGTCGAGGAGGTGCGCGTGTGCTGGGAGATCCTGAAGGCGCTCGGCCTCCGCGAGCGCGGCCCGGTGATGATCGCCTGCCCGAGCTGCGGCCGCGACAACGTCGGCGTGCAGCGCCTCGCCGAGAAGGTCGAGGAGCGCCTGCGCGACTATCCGCAGGCGTTCGAGGTGGCGGTGCTCGGCTGCGCCGTCAACGGCCCGGGCGAGGCGGGCGACGCAGACTTCGGCATCGCCGGCGGCCGCGACGTCGGGTTCGTCTACGCGCACGGGCGGGTGCTGAAGAAGGTCAGCTCCGACATCCTGATCGACGAGCTCTTTCACGAGATCGATCTCTGGATCGAGGACGGCATGCGGCGTCCGAAGCGGCTGAAGATGGCCAAACCCGCTGCCCTGGCAATGGCTGAAGCCTCGATGATCCCGCTCGACTAACCTCAACGGTTCCCGATGATCCGTCGAGCCTCACACCTCTTCTTGCCAACCCTGCGCGACGCGCCCGCCGACGCGGAGGCCGCGAGCCACAAGCTGCTCGTTCGCGGAGGCTTCATCCGCCAGGTCGCCGCCGGCGTCTGGACCTTCCTTCCGCTCGGCTGGCGCGTCCATCAGAAGATCGTCCAGATCATCCGCGAGGAGATCGACGCGATCGGCGGCCAGGAGATGCTGATGCCTGTCCTGACGCCGTTCGAGCTCTGGGAGCAGAGCGGACGCGACTACATCCAGGAGATCTTCCGCCTCAAGGACCGGAAGGGGGCGGACTACGTGCTCCCGATGACGCACGAGGAGACGGTCACGTTCCACGGGCGCGAGATCCACAGCTACAAGCAGCTGCCGCAGATCCTCTACCACTTCTCGATCAAGGAACGGGACGAGCAGCGCCCGCGCGGTGGGCTGCTGCGCGTGAGGGAGTTCATCATGAAGGACTCCTACTCGTTCGACCGCGACGAGGAGGGTCTCGCGCAGAGCTTCGAGCTGCACCGCGGCGCGTACGAGCGGATCTTCGAGCGCTGCGGGATCGAGGCGGTCGGCGTCCAGGCCGAGTCGGGGATGATGGGCGGCAAGGAGTCATTCGACTTCCTCGCACCGTCCGGATCGGGCGAAAACATGCTCGTGACGTGCGAGAACGGCGACTTCGCCGCGGATCTCGAGATCGCGCACGGCGTTCCGCGCGCACCGGAGTTTCCTCCAAGCCTCGATGCACCCGAGGAGGTCGAGACGCCCGGCGTCAAGACCTGCGAGGCCCTGGCCGAGTACCTGGGCATCGACGTGGCCGCGACGTCGAAGGCAATGCCGGTCAAGCGGCAGGACGACGGGAAGATCGTTCTGGCGCTGCTCCGCGGCGACGATCGCCTCGAGGAGGCGAAGCTCGTGACGGCACTCGGCTCCGACTACACACCGGCAACCGACGACGAGATCCTCGCCGCCTTCGGCGCCGAGGGCGGCTCGCTCGGCCCGGTGCACTTCGACGGCGCCGTCGTCGCGGACGAGACGCTTCGTGACGGCCAATTCGTCGCCGGCGCGAATCGCACCGGCTGGCACCTCCGCGGCGTCGAGCACGAGCGCGACTACCGCGCGACCTTCGCGGATCTTCGCCGCCCGAAGGAGGGGGATCGCTGTCCGAACTGCGGCGGAGCGCTGCGCTTCCAGACCGCGATCGAGGTCGGGCACATCTTCAAGTTCGGAACGCGCTACTCCGAGCCCCTCGGGGCGATGTTCCTCGATGAGGACGGGACGGAGAAGCCGTTCGTGATGGGCTCGTACGGAATCGGCCCCGGCCGCGTGATGGCGGCCGCGGTCGAGCAGAGTAACGACGAGCACGGGATCGTCTGGCCCCGTGCGATCGCGCCGTACGACGTGCACATCGTGGCCCTCCCGGGCGTCGAGGAGCAGGCCGAGCAGGCCGCCAAGGCGCTGGACGCAGCCGGGAAGGAGGTGCTGCTCGACGATCGCGACCGCCGGGCCGGAGAGAAGTTCGCCGACGCCGATCTGATCGGCCTGCCGACCCGCGTCACGGTAGGCCGCAAGACACTCGAGGACGGCAAGGTCGACGTCCGCGACCGGGCGACCGGAGCGGAGCAACGTGTAGACGTTTCCGATCTGGGCAAAGACAACGGCAATGCGTAGACGAAAGCGCCATACAGACAAGCCCTTCGGCGATGCGATCTCGCTGCTGATGGCCGATCAGAACATCACCTATCGCGGCCTGGCGGCCGAAACAGGGCTCTCCGCCGGTTATCTGAACCATCTCGTCCACGGGAACCGCCCGGTGCCTTCCGAGGAGGTCATCGCGCGGCTCGCAGGGGCACTCGGGGTCGATCCGGCGCATTTCCGAGAGGTCCGGATCCGCGTCATCTCCGAGGCACTGGAGAAGAATCCCGAGCTGGTCGACCGCCTCTACAAGCGGCTCTCCGGGGCGCGCGTCCGCTAGCGCCCACGCCGCGAAGAGACGTCGACCAGAGTCGCGCGCCCGGCCTTTTGCGCCACGCCCCTGCCTCTGAGGCTGGGCCACGGCCGAAACGGCCGAGTCCCGGGGTCGGCCGGGCTGACAATCGAGCCCGCTCGGAGGCCGAGTCACTCGCACGAGGGATGCCCAGGGCGCCCGAGACGCGTCATGGTGTGCACGGGGGCACGCAGAAGCACACAGAAGGAGTGTGAAACCGTGCCTTCAGGCTCGAGGAAGACCGCGTTGAGACATACCGCTGAGCTTGGCCGCCGCATCGAGGCGGCGATCGAAGCCGCCGAGCAGAAGCCGCTCGTGCGACTCGTGCGCGAGGATGTCGTCGGGCGTGTCGTGGTGTTCGCGACCGTGGCGCTGGCGTGGTTCGCGCTCGGCCTGCTGGATCTCCGGATCGCCTTGCTGGCGATCGCCTGCGGCGCCGTGACGACGTTGCGTCTGAAGCGGCTGCCGCCGGCGGACGCTCCGGATCCTGACGACTGGTTGTAGAACCCACGGTATCCTGGGTCGGAACGGGGAGTGGCGTAGCCTGGTAGCGCGCTCGGCTGGGGGCCGAGAGGTCGCGAGTTCGAATCTCGCCTCCCCGATTCACCACTGTTCCAGCTGGACGCCGATCGGGGGAAGATCGGAGGCCCCGGCGCCGTCCGGAAGGCATGGCGACACCACTCGAGGCGCGGGTGTGGCTCGGCACGAAAGGCCGGTACAACCCGCTGCAACAGTACGCCCTCGGCGTTCTCCGCCTGGACGGGGACGCGCTCACGTTCGCCGGCGACCACGGCGAGACGCTGGCGACGACGCTGTCGGAGGCACGGCTCGCATTCCCGCTCTCGATGACCGGCACCGGGTTCGCCCTGACCGTGAACGGCAAGACGGCGTACGTCTGGTTCTACGACCCGTTCGCGGGGCGCTCGACGCTCCTCGAGGGCGGCGACCAGCAGGAGGCCCAGCTCGAAGGCGCGAAGGGCTGGTTCAAGGGGCGGAAGGCCGCCAAGCCGTGGCTGAAGACGCTGCGCGCGTCAGCCGCCTAGCTCTACTTCGGTAACCGAGATGGGGGAGCGGCGGCTTCTGAGCCGTCGATCGTAGAAGCCGCCGCACCAACCGCGACCCGGATTCTCCATCGGACTCCGATCTCCTTCCGCGGAGCGTCCCGCTTGCACCAGACGGGGTAGGCCCCGCGCGGCCGAGGATGAGCCGCTGGTCCCATTGTGCGCCGGCCGTGCACGGTGACATGATCAGCAGGCGGCCCCCCTCGCGCGACCTTTGCTCAGAAGAATGCTCCGAATCCTCGTTGTCGCTGCCTGTCTGCTCGCGCTCACGGCTAGCAGCCCGCTTGCGCTCGGGCCTGGGACCGCGGGCGCCGCCAACCTGCCGGTTTCGATCTTCTATTACCCCTGGTACTCGACGGCCGCCCGCGACGGGGCCTACGTGCACTGGGCGCAGCGCGGGCATGCACCGCCGGCCGACATCGCGGCCGGCTTCTATCCCGCGCGCGGCCTCTACTCGAGCGCGGACGTGCTCGTCGTCTCGCAGCAGATGCAGCAGATCGCCGGGATGGGGGTCGACCAGGTCTCGATCTCGTGGTGGGGCCGTGGCTCGGTGGAGGACCAGCGCCTGCCGCTCGTACTCGCCATCGCCAAGGCGCAGGGCCTCGACGCAGCGATTCACATCGAGCCGTACCGGGACCGGACTGCGGAGACCGTCGGAGCCGACATCGCCTACCTCGAAGGGCTCGGCGTCAAGGCCTTCTACGTCTACCAGCCGCAGGACACACCGGCTGCCGACTGGGCGGCGATGAACGCCTCGCTGACCGGCGTGACCGTGCTGGCGCAGACGGGGCTTGCGGGCCTTGCCGCCGCGGGCGGGTTCGACGGCCTCTACACGTACGACCTGATGACCTTCGGCGGCTCGTCGTTCGGGCGCGTCTGCACGGCGGCCCATGCGAAGCAGCTTCTCTGTGCGCCCTCAGTCGGCCCCGGCTACGACGCGCGCCGCGGCTCGGGAGACCCACGGGTGAAGCCGCGGCGGCACGGAGCGACCTACGACGCGATGTGGCGCTCGCTCGTGCGCTCCGGCGCGGACGGGGTCACGATCACGAGCTTCAACGAGTGGCACGAGGGCACGCAGATCGAGCCGGCCGCCTCGCGCCATCGCCAGGGCGCCTACCACTACGCGACCTACGACGGCGCCTGGGGGCTGCACGGCGCGTCGGCCGAGCGGGCGTACCTCGACCGCACCGCGTGGTGGGTGGGCCGCTACGCGCTGCTGCGCGACCTCGGCCGCATGTCATGAGCTGAGCACGTCGGCCGAGCAGCCGAAGAGCAGCGCCTCGTGGACGTCCGCCTCGGCCACACCCCGCAGCTGCGGGTGCGCGAGGTCGACGTGCACATCGGCCCACTCGTCCAGACCGAGCGCCGCAGCGCCCTCGTCGGCGCCGAAGCAGAGAAGAGACCCGGGCGAGATGACGTTGCGCTTGCCGGTCTGGCGGCGCGCGATCCCTTCCAGCTCGCGCAGCTCCTCCAGCGGGTCGATGCGCACATTCGAGTCGGAGCCGATGCACATGCCGATGCCGCGGTGGCAGATCCGAGCCACCGGCACGAAGCCGTCGCCGAGGTTCGCCTCGGTCGTCGGGCAGACGCAGATCCGCGCGCCCGCGTCGCGGAGCAGGTCGAGCTCGTGGCCGTCGGCGTGCGTCGCGTGGACGACGGTCGTGCGGGGGCCCAGGCACCCGGAGCGGGCAAGCAGCTCGATCGGGCGGACGCCGTGCTCTGCCAGGCACTCGTCGATCTCCCGCGGCTGCTCGTCGGCGTGCACGTGCAGGACGAGACCGTCGCGCTCCGCGTAGGCGCCGAGCTCCTCCAGCCACTCGGCAGGGCAGGCGCGCACGGAGTGGGGGGCAACGCCGACCGCGATGCCCTCCGTGCGGAGCGTCTCGACCTCCCGCAGGTACTCGGCGACTGACGCCTGCCGAAAGCGAGGCGCGCCGCCGCGGGCATACGCGGCGTAGAGGATCACGAGTCGGACGCCGGCCTCCGCGGCTGCCTCGGCCGCGGCGCGCGCCTCATCCAGCCCGAGATAGTGGAACTCGCCCACGGCCGTGTAGCCCGCGGCGAGCATCTCTCGATAGACCTCGACGTACTCGCGGCGCACCGTCTCGGGCGTCTGGCGCTCCGCCTCGGCGATCATCACGTCGCGCCAGGCCCAGAAGTCCGCGCCCTCCGCGCGGCCGCGCAGCGCGCGTTGGAACGCATGCGAGTGGGCGTTGACGAAGCCCGGCAGCGTGAACGTCATCCGGCGAGCCGTTCCGTGCCGACGCCGCTGATCAGCAGGCGCTCCTTGCGGTTGGAGAGAAGGCGCTGCGTCCAGTCGACGAAGCCGCCGTCGACGACGTTCATCCCGTCCGCGTCGATGCTGAAGCTCGCGCCGGTGTAGTAACCGCGTCCACTCGTCCGCTCGTCGTCGAGCCGCGCGTCCGGGATCTGCTCCACGACCGGCCGGAAGCGCTCCTCGAGCGGCGTCAGGCTCACCTCTGCGTCGATCGCCAGCGCCGCAAGGAGCCGGGCGTAGAAGGCGAGGTGCTCCCTCAGAGCGGCGAGCTCGAACTCCGGTCCCCGGCCGGCACTCGCCAGCCCGAGCAGGGCGAAATGCGCCGCCGAGGACGGGTCGTCGTACGCCTGGCCGCGCAGCATGCGGTGGAACGCGGCGAGGCGGACGACCGGAGCGCCCGATTGCCGCCGGAGCGCGCACTCGAGCGCCAGGACGTTCGTCGAGTCGCTGACGACCTCGCTGCCGCGCACCGTCGACACGGTCAGGTTCTGGCTCAGCCCGCCGAGCGTGGTGACGACGCCGAAGGGCGCAACCGGCGACAGCTCCAGCAGCTCGAATCCATCTGGGAGCGACTCGGCCGCGAGGCGCTCGACCTCCCGGAGCCGAACGTGATCGACTGCGGCGGGCCTGACGAAGCGGTCCTCCCGGTACTGACGGAGCACGTCGGCCGGCGACACGCTCCCCGCGCGCCGCCCTGCGACCGCCAGCAGCAGCGAGCGCAGGTCCGTCGCGGTGAGACCCGCGAGCCGCTCGACGACGCCCGGAAGCCCGGCCTCGCGCTCGATCCGCTCCACGATCCGGTCGCCCATCGGTGGAGCGAAGCTAGCACCCGAGACGCCCAGGGACGCGAGGAGCGAACGCCGCCTGGAGGTACCGAAGCCGGTGGGGACGTATCCTTCGCCGCATGGCGAGCCGTGCCGTTCCCGCGCCGTTGGCGCAGCTTCCGAATGCGCTGACGATTTTCCGGCTGGTGCTGATCCCGGTCTTCGTCTTCCTGATCGCGACCTCGGACGACGGGCTCAGCTGGCCGGCGGCGATCGTCTTCGGGATCGCAGGCGTCACCGACCAGATTGACGGGTACCTCGCGCGCCGCTGGCACGTCGAGTCCGCGTTCGGCAAGATCGCCGATCCGCTCGCCGACCGGCTGATGATCGACGCGGCGGTGCTGCTGCTCGTCCTCCAGCACCAGCGCCTGCCCTGGGTGGCGCTGCTGATCCCCGCGCGCGATGTCGTGCTCATGCTCGGCTACAAGCTCGTCGCGGACCGGGGCTACGACTTCCAGGTGAACATGATCGGCAAGGTCGCGACCTGGCTGCTCTACCTGGGCACGGGCTGCGTGATGGTGACCGGGAAGGGCACCGACTGGCCGCGGTGGATCTTCTGGGCCGGCTTCATCCTCGCGATCGTGGCCCTGCTTCAGTACGTGATCAAGGCGAAGCGGGAAGTGAAGACGTGAAGGCCGTCGTCATGGCCGGCGGCGAGGGGACGCGGCTTCGCCCGCTCACCTCGAACCAGCCGAAGCCGATGGTGCCGATCGTCGGCAAGCCGTGCATGGAGCACATCATCGAGCTGCTCCGCGACCACGGGCTGAGCGACGTCATCGTCACGGTGGCGTTCCTGCCGCAGGCCATCCGGAGCTACTTCGGGAACGGCGACACGCTCGGGGTCAACATCGAGTACTCCGTCGAGGAGAGCCCGCTCGGCACCGCCGGCTCGGTGCGGCTCGCGAGCGAGAAGCTCGACGAGACGTTCCTCGTCATCTCCGGTGACGCGCTGTGCGACGTCGACCTCTCGAAGCTGATCGAGGCCCACCGTGAGAAAGGCTCGGCCGTCACGATCGGCCTCGTCTCCGTCGACAACCCGCTCGAGTTCGGGATCGTCGTCACCGACGACGATGGCCGGATCGAGCGATTCCTGGAGAAGCCGTCCTGGGGTCAGGTCTTCTCGGACACGATCAACACCGGCATCTACGTGATCGAGCCCGAGGTTCTGCGCCACATCCCGACCGATCGCCCGTACGACTTCTCGAAGGAGCTCTTCCCGCTCCTGCTCGAGATGGGCCGCCCGATGTACGGACACGTGATGGAGGGCTACTGGCAGGACATCGGCAACCTCGACCAGTACCGGCAGGCGAACTTCGACGCTCTCGACGAGCGCGTGCGCCTGAACATTCCGGGTCTCCGGCTTCGCGGCAACGTCTGGATCGGCGAGGGCGTCGAGGTGGACGACCTCGACGGGGTGGAGGGGCCGGCGTTCATCGGCAACTACTGCCGCGTCTCGCCCGAGGCGCGTGTCGACCCGTACTCCGTGCTCGGCGCCAGCGTGACGCTGCGCGAGCGGGCCCTGACGGCGCGTGCGGTGATCGACGGCGGCTCGCACATCGGGCGCTCGTCGATCGTCGAGGGCGCGATCCTCGGACGCAACTGCGACATCCGCTCGCACGTACGGATCCACGAGGGCGTCGCGATCGGTGACGAGGTGACGATCGGCGCCGAGAGCGTGATCCTGCCCGGCGTCCGCATCTACCCGTACAAGGAGGTCGAGACGGGGGCGCAGATCCACGAGAGCCTGATCTGGGAGTCGAGGGCGTCGTCGCGCCTCTTCGGGAAGGACGGCGTGGCGGGGCTCGTCAACGTCGACCTGACCCCGGAGATCGCCGTCCGCTTCGCCACGGCGCTCGGCACGGCGCTGAAGCGTGGAGCACGGGTCGTCGCGAGCCGGGAGGGGCCGCCGGCGTGCCGCATGATCAAGCGGGCGGTGATCACCGGCCTGACCTCGACGGGAGTCGACGTCCACGACCTGCACGCCTTGCCCGCGGCAATCGGGCGCCACGTGCTGAAGACCCAGGGCTACGAGGCCGGCTTCCATGTCGGAGTCAGCTCCAGCGATCCCGAGGTCGTCCGGATCAGCCTCTTCGAGCCGCCCGGCGTCGTGGCCGGCGCGGCGCTCGAGAAGGAGATCGAGAAGCACTTCACGCGTCAGGAGCTGCGGCGCGCGGCGTTCTCGGAGGTCGGCTCGATCAACTATCCGGCCCGCGCCCGAGAGGGGTACGCCGCCGACCTGCTCGCGTCGGTCGATGTGGCGAGCATCCGCGAGCGCGGCTTCAGGATCGTCGTCGACTACGGCTACTCGGCCGCCTCGACCGTGCTGCCGACGCTGCTCGGCCCCCTCGGCGTCGAAGCTGTGACGGCACATCCGTACGAGTCGGAGCCCCCCGGCGGCGCGGTGACGCGCCTGCGGGAGACCCTCGGGCAGGCGAAGCGCCTCGTCAGCGCCGTCGCGGCCGACTTCGGAGTCGTCTTCGACCGCGCGGCAGAGCGGCTCTACGTGATCGACGAGGGCGGTCGCGAGATCCCGGTCGACCGGGCGCTGCTCCTCTTCCTCCGGCTGGTGGGCTCGACGGGCCGCACCGGCCGCGTCGCGCTGCCCGTCACCGTAACGAGCCTCGCCGACGAGCTGTTGCGGGACAGCGGCCTCGAGCTGATCCGCACGCCGCACTCCCTCGCCGAGCTGACACAGGCCGCCTCCGAGGAAGGCGTGATCTTCGCCGGCGCGGTCGGGGGCGGCTACGTCTTTCCGGAGTTCCTGCCCGCCTACGACGCGGTGGCGAGCCTCTGCAAGCTCCTGGAGCTGCTGGCGCCGGTCCAGCAGCCCCTCTCGGGCCTCGTCGCCGAGCTGCCGCGGTCGAACCTCATCCACCGCCAGCTCCCGTGCCCGTGGAGCCAGAAGGGGCTCGTGATGCGCGTCCTGAACGAGCGGCTCGCCGGCCGCGAGCTCGACCTGCTCGACGGGATCAAGCTCTTCGACGAGCGCGGCTGGGTCCAGGTGCTGCCGGACCCGGACGAGCCGGTGATCCATCTCTACGCCGAGGGACGGAGCGAAGACGAGTCCGCCGCGCTCGAGGCCGAGATGCGCGAGCAGATCGAGGAGATCACGGCGCCGGCAGAGCAGGAAGCGCCCGTCGGAACTTGAAATCTCAAGTTGAGGTTGACCCTTCGCGGAACCTCATGCACACTTGAGAGGCCCAGTCAGTGAACAGCCCGAACGAAAGGCTTGCTTTGGAACTGCTGCCCGATCTCGCCTCGATCTCCGATCACGACCTGAAGCACATGATCGGCGACCTGGAGGCACAGGAGCGCGAAGTCTCGTACCAGCGCCGGATCCTGCACGGCAAGATCGACATCCTGCGCGCCGAGCTCGTCTCACGCCTGAAGGAATCCGGCGGCAAGAGCGTCCTCGACCAGGTGGACGTCGACCGGCTGACCGAGATCCTGACGGGCAAAGCCGCCCCGGAATGAGCCATGTCTACTGTCCGGAATGCGGCTTCCAGAATCCCGAAGCCGCGAACTACTGCGCGCGCTGTGGCGCGCATCTGACTCCGGGCGAGGCCGGCGACGTGACGCAGACTTTCGATCCGGGCGAGCTGGAGGAGACGGACACGGCGCTCGAAGATGCGCTGGAAGGACCGGCTCTCGTTGTCCGCTCGGGCGGCGGCAGAGCGGGGGAGAGCTTCCTGGCGAGCGGCGAGCGCACGTCGATCGGCCGCTCGCCCGATTGCGACATCTTCCTCGACGACGTCACGGTCTCGAGAAAGCACGCGGTGCTCGTCACCGAGGGCGGCGCATTCCGCATCGAGGACCAGGGGTCGCTGAACGGGACGTTCGTCAACCGCAAGCGCATCGAGAGCGCTCAGCTGGAGAACGGGGACGAGGTGCAGGTCGGCAAGTACCGGCTCACCTTCCTGGCGAAATGAGAGGGCCTGGCGAAATGAGAGGTCCCGCGAAATGACAGCGGCCGCAAGCGAGAACCAGGCCCCACGCAGGGAGCGTCTGCTGACGATCGGCGCCGTCTGCCGCCGCCTGTCCGAGGAGTTCCCGGACATCTCGATCTCCAAGATCCGCTACCTCGAGGACCAAGGCCTGCTCGCGCCGCGGCGCACCCAGGGCGGGTACCGCCTCTTCTCGAACGAGGATCTCGAGCGGCTCGAGACGATCCTGCGCCTGCAGCGCGACGAGTTCCTGCCGCTGCGAGTGATCCGCGAGGAGCTCGCCTCGCCGGTCTCGAAGGAGCGCAAGCGCCGGCGAACCGGGCTCAATGACGCCGAGGATGAGGCGCTGACCGTCGACGAGCTCTGTGAGCGCTCGGGTGCGACGCCCGAGCTCGTCAAGGAGCTGGGTGAGTTCGGCCTGCTGGAGCCGCGAACCGAGGCCGGCGAGCGTCTGTTCACCGAGACCGACGTCGACGTGGCCACCGCCTGCGCCCGCCTCCTGCAGTTCGGGATTGCTCCGCGGCACTTGCGGACGTTCCGCACCTCCGCCGACCGGCAGGCCGCCCTGCTCGAGCAGCTCGTGTCGCCTGCTCTGCGCTCCCGGAACCCCGAGCGGCGCGCCGCGGGCCATCAGGAGCTCCAGACGCTCGCCGAGCTGTCGCAGGAGCTTGCACAGCTGCTCTTCTGGCGCGACCTCCGGGACCTGGCGCGCACATGAGCGTGGAGGAGCTGCAGGCGAAGATCCGAGACGTCCCGGACTTTCCGAAGCCGGGAATCGTCTTCAAGGACATCATGCCGCTGCTCGCCGACGCTGCGGCCCTCGCGGAGACCGTCGACCTGCTCGCCGACTGGGCCCGGCCCCGGACGCCCGATCTGATTCTCGGTGCCGAGGCACGGGGCTTCATCACCGGCGGCGCGCTCGCCTGCAAGCTCGGCTGCGGCTTCGTCGCAGCGAGGAAGCCTGGCAAGCTGCCCTGGCGGACGGTGAGCGTCAAGTACGCCCTCGAGTACGGCTTCGACTCGCTGGAGCTGCACGCCGACGCGATCGTCCCCGGCCAGCGCGTGCTCGTGCACGACGACGTGCTCGCAACCGGGGGCACGGCCAGGGCCAAGGTCGATCTGGTGGAGCAGCTCGGCGGGGTCGTCGTGGGGGTCGCGTTCATCATCTCGCTGGAGTTCCTGAACGGACGCGATCGCCTGGACGGCTACGACGTCATGAGCCTCATCCAGTATTGAGTCTTGTCGATGCCGTCCGCCATGCCGATTAGAAGAACGGCATGTACGACGCCCTGACGACGGCCTACACCTTTGCGTGCCCCGCTCACGGGGAGACCAAGGTGCGCCTGTCGCGCTTCCGGAGGCTCGAGGAGCTCGCGGGCGCGCACCATCCGACCGTGTACCGCGTCGAGTTCGATTGCGGCTGCGGCTCCGAGCACACCGGCCTCGTCTCGCACGACGATCTCGACTGGGCGCCGCTCGGCCTGCTCGGCGACGCGACGTTCCTCAACCTGATGACCTCGACGCACGACATGATCGCCACCGAGCTCGGCGACCTCGCGGCGCGGCGGATTCAGGCGGGTGAATGGCCGTGGAGCTTCTACTGCTACCCGGAGGAGCGCCCGCGGCCCGCATACCCGTCGGCGTTCAAGCTCCTGGCTCCGGGAGGCACCGACCGCGTCGGCCTGGCCGTCCGGTGCCCGGCATGCGACCGGGTCTCGATCAACCTCGTCTCGCACCAGCACGTCGACCTCCCGTTCGTGAACGACCGCGAGATCGGCGTCGTCGAGCATCTCTTCGACGACGATCTGAGCGCGACGATCGAGGCGTTCCGCGCCGAGCTCTACTCGGGCAGCTTCGACGCCCGGCGGTTGACACTGCAGTAGCCTGACGCTGCAGTAGCCGCACGAGCCGCGCAACCGTTTCGCGGGCTCGGTCGTTGTAGGACCGATGATCGGCATGACGCGAGGAATCAGCACGCTGCTCGGCGCGGCCGGGGCGGGAGCCCTGCTCTGGATCGCGACGCAGCTCGACAACACGACCACGGGCGGCTACTGGGCCTCCTACGGGATCGTCGCCGCCGCGGGCTTGACGATGGCCCTCTCACAGCTGCTCGGAGGCTGGACGAAGTGGGGGTGGCCGCAGATCTCGCTCACCGTGCTCCTGGTCGGCTTCCTGCCGGTCCTCGTCGCGGTCACGTGGGTGCTCGCCGCCTCGCAGCCGGACGCGAACTGGGTGCGGGAACACGTCCAGTCGTGGTCGGGCACGCTGGGGATCCGCGATTTCGTGTTCGACATCAACAATCTCATCGGCGTCCTGGCGTTCGGCGCGGGCCTCGTCTTCGGCTTCTCGTTCGACACGACCGGACCCCGCCGCATGCGCGCCGTCGAGACGCCTGTCGAGACCCCGGTGGAGACTCCGGCCGAGGCTGGGACGACTGAGACGACCGTGGTCGACGAGCCGACGGCGGCCGAGCGCGCCGAGGTGGGGGAGACCGAGCCCACTGTCGGCACGACCGACCCGGAGCGTGTTCCCTCCCGCGAGTGATCCAGTCCGGCGTGGCCCGCGGTCGATAGGGACCGCGCAATGCTCGCCGCATTCGAACCCGCACTGAACACTCCGGCAGGCCGAGGAGCCGACCTGATCCTCGCGCACTGCAGGGCCATGGGGCGCTGGGACAACCAGCTCGTGCCGGCCTCAGAGCGCCTGGAGCTCGAGCTCGGCCCGTTGGCGCCGCTGCTCGTCTTCGCGCTGACCGGCGCTCAGTCGCGTCGCAGCTCGTCTTCGCCGTAGAGGCGGACGAAGAGGAAGATCAGGAAGGCCGCCACCGCGGAGAGGATGAACGCTGTCGCGTTCGCGACGCCGACGGCGAGCATCCCGATCCAGAGGATGAGCCCGAGCGAGAGGCCCCAGAGAAAGGACGTCACGCCGTGGTCGATCGAGGGCGGCCGGAGATGCATCGGCGGGATCCTACAGTCCGCACCCGTGGCCGCAGGAGGGCGTCGCGTCGGGATCCGGAAACGACCGGGGCCGCCCGAAGGCGGCCCCAGACGAAAGCTCAAAAAAATTCACCGAGCCGGTTGCGCTTTCGTCCACGCTCCCCGGGAATCTTCGCCTTGCGGCTACGTGCCCCCGGGATTCGCTTCGACCTACTCGCGCCCCGTGCTCGGTGCAAGAGGGAACTTAGACGGCCGGCAGGGGGTGTGCAAGGTCCCGCCGACGACGTTTCCTGCAATTTGCGAAGAGTTCTCCTGAATCGGGTCGAGCGGCGGATCTTCCAGCACACTCGGACCAAAAAAATTCACCGAGCCGGTTGCGCTTTCGTCCACGCTCCCCGGGAACCTTCGCCTTGCGGCTACGTGCCCCCGGGATTCGCTTCGACCTACTCGCGCCCCGTGCTCGGTGCAAGAGGGAACTTAGACGGCCTCGCAGGTCACCGCAAGCGCTCCAGCTCGGCGCTTCGCGCAAATTGCGCGTTTTTCATTTCAATCGGATCGAGTGGGGGTTTTCCCAATGTGCAACGACCGGCCGCCGGCCGGTCGTGCAGGCACTTGGTGAAAAGGATTCGCCGAGCCGGTGGCGCTTTCGTCCACCCATCCCGCTGACCTTCCGCTTCCGCGTACAGCCTCCGGGGTGGGCTTCGACCTAGTCGCGCTCCGTGCTCGGCGCACTGGTGAATCTAGGGCGTCGGCCATGGCCAAGCAAGCCCTGTCTTGGCCGAAAAGGGCGCTGTTTGCGGGCGTTGAGTTGTCCACATTTCCACGGTTTGCCCGCCGTCCTGTGGATAGCCGTCGAGCGGGCTCCGAGGGGGAGGAGCAGGCCGCACGACTCATGGGCTTCCGCGAATGCCAACTTGACATAACGCCGGTTATCGTGCGTGCCGGAGTCAGGCTCGACCGGCGCCGGGCGGCCAGGCTGAGAGCTGCCGAGAGCTACGACGTCGTCTGCTCTCGGCCGTCGCGAGCATGACTCGATTGCTCGCCGTCGAGCTCGGCAGGTGGCGACTGCCCGTTCTCGGCCGCGTGACTCGGCGTCGACATGTCGAGGTACGCAACGACCCTGGCGATCGATTCCTGGAACATCTCGCTCTGATCGAGGTCACGCGCGTGCCGGCACGCCCGGCGTGCCCGCTGCAACGCGTGCCGGCGGTCCTCCTTGCGACGGGAGGCGTCGGCCTTCGTCCGGTATGCGCGGGCGAGGTGCAGGTACGCCTCGACGTCGGCCGCGAGCGCGACCGATTCGTTGAGCGACGCGATCGCTTCGTCGTACTTGCCTTCCTCGAGGTGGATCCTGCCCTGGAGCTCGAGCTCGCTGGCCCGCGCGCTCGGGTCGGCATTGCCTCCGAGCAGGTCGAGGAGCCGCTTCGAGCCGTCGATGTGGCCCCGCGCCTCGTCGAGTCGCACGTCGCGCTCGATGAACGAGAGCGCGAGCAACCGGTGCCCCTGCGCGGCGAGATCCGCGGCGCCCCAGATCTCGTTCAGCTCGTTGCCGATCTGCCCGGCGGGATCCTGGGCGGCGGCCGACTCGGCGGCCGTGATCGCCTCGGAGAGGACCTCCTCGGCCTCGTTGTAGCGCTTCAGGCGCACGTACGCCTCCCCGAGCAGAAGCTGCGCCAGGGGCTTGGACGCAGCGAGCGCTTGCGCGTTTCGGAAGTGCGGAACGGCGCGGTGGTACTCGTCGGCGGACTGATGCGCGCGTCCGAGCGCGAAATGCGCCGCAGCGCGGGCGTTGAGGGCGCTCGGCGACTGCAGAGCGAGCGCCGACTCGTAGTGCTGGGTCGCCTGCCGGTAGGCCTCCCGCCGGCGCGCGGCGTCGAACGACTCTTCGGCGAGCTGCAGGTGCGCCTTCCCGAGCAGGGTGTGCAGGTCCGGCGAGCTCGGTTTCCAGAAGAGCGCGTACTCGTACGCGGCGATCGCGCTCTCGTAGTCGCCGACCTTCTCGCGGATTCGGCCGAGCATCTGGCGCTCCCACGAGCTGAGCGGCGCGATCGCGATCGCCTCCTGGACCTCGCGCAGAGCCTCCTGAATGGACGCGTTCGGATCGGCCTGGAACGCGTGAGCCACCGCGACCATCCCCTGGAGCCCGAGGCGCCGCGCCTCTGCGGGATACTCGTCGCGGAGCTCGTCCAGCGCCCGTTGATACGCAAGCGCGGCCTCCGCCATCCGCTCCTGGCCGTAGTGGAGATCCGCGATGCACCAGGCGATGTGGCCGCGGAGCCAGCGATCGGTCTCGAGGTCGAGCCGCGACTCGAGCTCCTCGATGTCGGTCTCGCCCGCCAGGTCGCCCATCACGTACGGAATGTCCCTGGCGCGCTCCGCGCCGTCGTCATCCCCGAGGTCCTCGAGCGCCTCAGCGAGCCTTGTGGCGGCCTCGACCGACGAGGTTGTGTCCGACAGGTCGAGGTTGGATCGCGCCAGCGCCGCTGCGACCTCTGACCGCCGCCCCCACTCCGCCCGCGCCGCCGCGTCGGCCGCCGCTGCGCTCAGGCCGGCGTTGACCCTCGCGAGCCAGGCCCAGCAGATCGTGGAGCTGGGATCGATCCGCGCCGCAGCCCGGAGCTCCCTGATTGCGACCTCGCCCTCGCCGTACGTGAAAGCGATCTTCCCCAGCTCGAGCCGCACCGAGAACGAGTCCTCGAGCCGGGCTGCGAAGGAGAGCAGGCGCCGGCAGCTGTCGAATGCCTTGCGCCTGTTTCCTGCGCTCTTCGCTGATCCATCGGCCTGGGCCTCGCCGGCGTAGGCGAGCGCGATGCCGAGGTCGAGGAGGCAATGGGCGGCGACACCGCGCGCGACTTTCTGATCGCCGAGGGTCAGTTCGGCGTCGCACAGCGCGAGCAAGGCGTAGGCAACTGCGCGGCGGCGGCTCTCGATCGCCATTGTCAGCCAGTCCTCGTCGGGCGTGACCCGATTGCGATCCGCCAGCCCTTTCAGGTCGAGGGCCATCGCCTTCTGGAGCGCGCTGTCCGCGAGCTCGATTGCGCGGTCGCAGAGAGAGGAGACATCCGCGAACCGCCCGCTGTCGAAATAGGTGAGCGCGAGCGCGTAGTAGGTCTGCCAGCCCGGCTGCCCGCGCTGCAGCTCACCGAGGAATGCACTCTCGGCAGCCTCGTCGAAATGCTCGTCGGGCACCTCGGAGTGGAGCTCGCGATAGACGACGCCGAGGTTGTAACGCGCCAGCGGGAGGTCGACGTCGTCCGCGAGCGCCTCGATGAACGCCCGCTCGGCGCGCCTCAGCTTCAGGACCCGGTCCCGCTGGCTTTCACGCGCGAGCCGATACTGCTTGAGCCCCTCGTGGAAGCGTCTCGTTGCCCGCCAGCTCCTCGTCCCCGGCAGCGCCAGGTCCGTGAAGATCCGTGAGGCAAGCTCCTCGACCATGGCTCTGACCGCAGCCGTGTGGACGACGGACGTCGCGCCGTTCTGCTCCAGGAGCGAGGCCGCGTAGGCAGGCACCGGCTCGCGGACGCTCCAGGAGGCGAGCCGGTCCGCCGAGGCGTAGTACGCGGTGAGGACGACCTCGCCGCTTGGCGCATCTTCGTCCCCTTCAGGCGTGGCGACGACCTGGAGCCCTCCGGTCAACTGCGGGCCCTTCGCGAGCCGGCCGAGCATCGCCATCACCGTTCCGATCGGCACCGCGAGCGGGCCGAAGCTGACGGTGGCGTCCCCGGTCGATGCGTTCTGGAGGAACTCACTGACGTCCTCGAGCTGCAGCGTCGCGTCGACCGGCTCCGCAGCGCTGCTGCTCACGGCCGGATCGACTTCGGCGCGCTCTCCGACGGTCCGGTAGAGCTCACGCAGCGCGGCGAGCTCCGAGACGAGCGCGTCGTTCAGGCCCGACGCGACGGGCTTCCCGGCTGAATCCGCCGCCGTCGCCGACTTGTTGTACTCGATGAAGGGCTCGATCACCACGCGTCCGCGCGCCCGCCAGACGGCCGCGCCGAAGGCGCCGAAGACCGCCAGGGTCAGGGCGCTCCAGAAGGACAGCCACGAGAGCGGGCTGACCCAGCGGTCGAACACGGAGAGAGCAATCGCAGCCGCAGCGATCCAGAGAGCCGGGCGGCGCCAGCTCGAGGCCAGCCAGCGACGAAGGCGGCCGACAATCCGAGCCACGCGCCAGATCAGCGCTATGACGCGCGGCCACCGGCTCAGATATGCGAGCGCCCGCGCGGTCCGACCGCAATGTGGCCTGTGCGACGCGAGCGGAGCGGGTGCTTTGGCAGCCATTCCGTACCGACCAGACTGAATCCGGTGGATTCGCTTGTCAATGAAAGGAGGCCGCCGCTCACGGACTCTCCTACAACAAGTCATGCCGCTCGAACGAGTGAATACGGCCGCCGAGGGTTTGCTTTGTGCGCCTTTACGGGAAGCTCACAATTAGTGACCGTCGAGATCGACCAGATCTTTGTGCTCAACAGCGATTTGCGCGAGCTGTTCGACACAGCCGAGCAGAGCGGCTCGCTGCGGCAGACCGAGCTGAACGACCTGCTCGAGCCGCTGCAGCTCGACCCGCTCGAGACTGACGGCGTGTACCGCGAGCTCGAGCAGCGGTCGATCGACATCGTCGACGACACGCAGGACGAGCCCGAGGTTGTCGCGCCGCTGCCCCCGCCGTCGCTGCAACCCGCCGAGACGACGACCGACGCGCTGCAGCTGTTCCTGCGCGAGACGGGCCGCCATCCACTGCTGACGGCGCCGCAGGAGGTCGAGCTCGCCAAGCTGATCGAGCGCGGCGACATGCCGGCCAAGCAGCGGATGATCCAGTCGAACCTCCGCCTGGTCGTCTCGATCGCGAAGAACTACCGCAACCAGGGCCTGCCGTTCCTCGACCTGATCCAGGAAGGGACGCTCGGCCTGATCCGCGCCGTCGAGAAGTTCGACTGGCGCCGCGGCTACAAGTTCTCGACGTACGCGACATGGTGGATCCGCCAGGCCGTCGCCCGCGCGCTCGCCGACAAGGCGCGGACGATCCGCATGCCGGTCCACATCGTCGAGCGGATGCAGAAGATGCACCGCGCCGAGAGAACGCTCTGGGCCACGCTCGGCCGCGAGCCGACGCTCGAGGAGATCGCCGAGGAGGCGTCGCTCCCGCTCTCACAGGCGAAAGAGGTGCGGAGCGCAGCGCGGGCATCGTCATCGCTCGACCAGCCGATCGGCGACCAGGACGACGCGACGCTCGGTGACTTCGTCGCCGGCAACGACCCGCTCCCCGACGAGACCGTCGAGGACACGCTGCGCTCGGAGATCCTCGTCCAGGCGCTCGGCGCGCTGGACGAGCGCGAGCGCAAGGTGATCGTCCTCCGTTACGGCCTCGACGACTCGGAGCCGAAGACCCTGGAGGAGATCGGCCGCCGGCTCGGTCTCACGCGTGAGCGGGTCCGTCAGATCGAGGTCGAGGCGCTCAGGCGGCTGGCGGCACTGCACGAGATGGAAGCAGTCGCTCCGATGACGTATTCGTAGTCGCTCGAAACGCCGCGCCGCCCAGTCCCAGGGCCGAGCCGTCGAAGAGCGGCCGCGCCGTGTCGATCCCGAGGCGGTCGACAGCGAGGTGCCACGCCTCGTCCAGGAACGGCGGACGGGCGAGGCGGTGGCCGTCGGAGGCGACGAGCGCAGCGAGGCCGCGCTCGAGCATGTCCCACCCGAGGCGCTGCTCGGTGAAGCCGTGGCGGCCGGTAAGGCTCGACGCGTTCACCTGCAGGAGCCAGCCGCGCTCGGCGAGCTCGTCGGCGAGGACCGGCCGGGACCGGAGGGCTTCCGTCCGTTCCGGATGGGCGATCACCGGCACGAGGTCTTCGCCCTCGACGTGCTCTGCAAGCGCCACGAGCAGGTCTGCGCTGCCGACGAACGGCACTTCCATCAGCACGCGATCGGTGCCCTCGAGGGCATAGCGAAACGGATCCTCCTCGAGCAGCTCGGTCGCCGGCGTCAACTCGAAGCCGAGCCGCACCTCGACGCTCGCGAGCTCACGCAGTTGCTCCATGCGCTCGCGGATCTGCTGTTCCCGGTGCAGGCTGAGCGGCAGCTCGGGATGGTAGACGTGAGGCGTGCACCAGAGGAGCCGTGTGCCGCGGCGGTGTGCCTCGCGCAGAATCGCGGCGCCCTCCCCCACCGTCTGCACGCCGTCGTCGCCCGACGGGACCATGTGGCTGTGACAGTCGACGAAGAACGGATTCATCCCGTTCTCCACCGTAGCGAGAAGGGATGAGCCCGAGCCGTTACTGCTGCAGGTAGAGCTGCAAGCTCGGCGCGACGGTGCGCAGCTCGCGCAGCGCGCGCGTCTCGAGCTGGCGTACGCGCTCGCGCGTGATGCCGAGCCCGGTGCCGACCTCTTCGAGCGTCTGCGGCTTCTGGCCGTCGAGCCCGAACCGCATCGCGAGGACGTGGCGCATGCGCGGGTTGAGCCGCTCCATCGCCTCCGCCAGCTCGGATGCGCGCATGACGTCGGCCGTGGCGGTGTCCGGCGCGGCCGACTTGTCGTCCTCGATCAGGTCGCCGTAGTAGCTCTCGCCGTCGCCGACGGGCGTCTCCAGCGAGACAGGCTGCTCCATGAGGTCGAAGAGCTCACGAACGCGCTCCGGCGTGAAGCCGCTCTCCTTGGCGATCTCCTCGACGGAGGGGTCGCGGTTCAGCTTCTGGGCGAGCTGGCGGCGGGCGCGCATCGTGCGGCGCACCTGCTCAGCGACATGGACCGGCAGGCGGATCGTGCGGCCCTGGTCGGCGAGCGCACGCGTCACGGACTGGCGAATCCACCAGGTGGCGTAGGTCGAAAGCTTGAAGCCCATCCGGTAGTCGAACTTCTCGACGGCGCGGATCAGGCCGAGGTTCCCTTCCTGGATCAGGTCGAGAAGCGGGACGCCGGTCTTCGTGTAGTGCCGTGTGATCGACATGACGAGGCGCAGGTTCGACTCGATCAGCTTCGTCTTGGCGGCCTCGTCGCCGAGATCCTTGCGCCGGGCGAGCTCGCGCTCCTCCGAGGGCGTCAGCAGCCGCCCGTCGCCGATCGCTCTTACATAGAGCTTCAGCGGATCGTCGGTGGTCGGAAGCTCCGCCCCGAGCGAAGCACGCGGTGGCTCGTCCTCGTCGGGCTCGTCTTCCTCGACCTCGGCTTCGACCTCGGCCTCGACGTCGGCGTCGTCGAGCGCAGGCAGCAGCTCGAGCGGCGGATTCGCATCCAGCTCCGGAAGTTCCTCGGGAAGGGCGTGTGGCTCCATCCCGCTCTCTATCGGCGTTCAGAAGCGCAGGCTTGAGAGATGCTGCGAGCCGAAAGCCATACATGTCTCTAACTTGACCGTCGGCAAGCACGTCTACCCTGTGGGGGGAAGACGCCGACCGGCGTCGTTCATAAGGTAGGCACATGTGTGGCATAGCGGGATATAGCCTCGGCACGGCGAGTCACGTCGATCGGACGCTCGCGGCTCAGGCCCTGCTCGCCGGCATCGCGGAGCGTGGCGCCGACGCAGTGGGCTATGGGTATCGCAGGCTCGGTGAGACGTTCACGACCGTCGTCAAGCAGCGCACGCCCGCCAGCCAGTTGCTGGAGCGGGTGCTCGTCCCCGGTGAGGCGACGCAGCTGCTCGTGCACGTCCGCGACTACACGAAGGGCCATCCCTCGATCGCCGCCAACAACCATCCGGTGCGGCACGGACCGGTCGTCGGGATCCACAACGGGATCATCATGAACGACGACGAGCTCCTGGCAGGACACGATTGCGCCCGGCCCGAGGCTCGAATGACTGTCGACTCCGAGGCGATCTTTGCGCTGGCGGCACACTCGCGGAATCATGCGAGGGCATTCGAGGAGCTCCACGGCTCGATGGCCGCAGCGTGGTTCGACGAACGCGAGCCGGACGTCCTCTTCGCAGCCCGTGGCATGGGCCGGCCACTGTGGGTTGGACGCGGCAAGACGGAGATTTTCTTCGCGTCCACGCGACACGCGCTGGAGATCGTCGAGCAGTACGTTGCGGTGAAGCTCCGCAAGCGGGAGATCCGCGAGGGCTCGTTGCTGCGCCTGGCGGAAGGCACGCACGTGCACCGCGATCGCTTCTCCCCGGACATGAGCTTCGTCGAGGACGGCGACCTGCCGCCCGTGCGAGCGCCTCATGAGGCCGTCTCGTGCCTCAAGCGCCTCGCAGCGCTCGCCGCGTAGCCGCGCGACGAGCTTCCGTTCGCCGGCCGGACGGCGCCGCCCCTGTGGATGATCCGTCACACTTCTGTGGCACTTGGTCTGACCACAGAAAGTGGCGCTCTGCCGCATGGTTCCGTCAGATGGGGAAAACGTGTCGCACTTCTGTGTGACTTGGTCTGACCAAGCTGGGGAGCTCCGCAGAGCGGCCAGACGGTCGTCCGGTCGGTCGCTCGCCCTAGCCGATGGTGCCGTCGGGGCCGACGGCGACGCCCGCTTCGCGCAGGCGCTCGCGGATCAGGAACTGGAACGTCGACCACGCGCCGCGGCGCGCGTCGAACATGCGGTAGACCTGCCACTCGGTCATCAACGACGGGTCAGCCTTGCGGGCCTCGGCCCAGTCGGCGAACTTCGGTAGCCGCCCGAGGCGTCCGGCCAGCGCAATCCCCTGCTCGACCGCCCGCTCGAGCCGCTCCTCCCCCACCGGCACATCGAAGCCGGCCTCTTTCAAGGCGCTCGTGAGCGAGCCGAACGTGTGCCAGTAGAGCGACTTGGACGGCATCGTGCCGCGATTCGCATCGATGTCCTTGGCGGTCGGCACCCGGCCGAGCTTCTCCCCCAGCGCCCGCAGCAGCTCCAGCAGCTCGGCGCGCGTCGCGAAACGGCGCGGCACGAGCCCGGCGCGACGCTTGGCGGCGTTCCACGTGCCGAAGTGCTCGATCACCGTCTGCGGGTGGACGGTCGTCCCCGGGTCGTCCGCGAACTCCTTCATCGTCGGCGAGCGACCGAGCCGCGCGGCGCACTGCTTCAGCTCCTCGATGATCTGCTCGTCCGAGTAGCGCTTGCGGATTCCGGCCTGGAAGCTCGCGAGCTCCTGCGGATCGATGTCCGCAATGGCCCGGAAGCGGGGCGCGCGTGCCATCGTCAAAAAGGATAGAGCATTTTCGGAAAAGCGCAAGAAAGCGCTATTGCCGAACCGCTAAGAGGCGACGAGGGCCTTCGGCTGCGTCGGCGCCTTGTCGTCCCTCGGGACGGCGATGCCGACGATCGCCTCCAGGGCGCTGACGCAGCGCGGGCAGAACTGGGTGCCCGCCATGCGCCGGAGCTCGGCGAGCGCCTCCTGAGCCGGCCGCGCGGGCCGGTAGACGCGCGTCGTGAGCATCGAGTCGAACGCGTCGGCGACGTGGATGATGCGGGCGCCGAGCGGGATGTCCTCGCCGTGGAGCCCGTCCGGGTAGCCCTTGCCGTCGTAGCGCTCGTGGTGGTGCCTGATCGCCGGCACGGCGTCGTTCAGGAACCCGAGGCGGTTGATGATGTGCGCGCCTTCCTCGGCGTGCTTCGCCATCAGCACCCACTCCTCGTCGGTGAGGCTCGAGGGCTTGAGCAAGATCGCATCGGGGATCGCGAGCTTGCCGATGTCGTGGAAGAGCGCGGCATGGCCCAGAAGCTCGAGCTCCGCCTGGGAGAGGCCGAGCTCGCGGCCGATCGCGAGGGCGAGCTGCTGGACGCGGCGCGAGTGGCCGGCCGTGTAGGCGTCGCGCGCGTCGACCGTCGCCGAGAGCGACTCCATGGCTGCCGTGGAGCGCTCCTTCAGCAGCTTGTTCGCCTGCTCGAGCGAGACGTTCTGGTTCTGGATCGTCTCCGCGGCCTCGCGCAGCTTCTGCGCCGAGCGCTGCGTGTGCCGGAGATACGCCTCCTGCGTCTTGCGCATCAGCAGCAGCGGCACGGAGAAGACCGCCAGGAGCCCAGATGCCGACCGAGACGTAGGCGAGCGCCATGACGCCGCCGATGAAGCCGTAGACGACGTAGTGGGGCATCAGCCAGAGGAACCGCTCCCGCCAGGCGGCCCATGGTCGCTCGTTGCCACCGTCGAGGGCGATCGCGATGCTGAGCAAGCCCGTGTTGACGGCGTAGTAGACGCCGCCGGCGACGAGGCTCGCCAGCACGAAGACGACGTTGTGGAACTGATCCTGGAGCCCCGAGGCGAAGACGCCTGCCGCTGCGAGCGATGCGAACGAGAGGGCGCCGATGTTGAACATGACGTAGAAGACCGGGTCGCGGCGCACGCTCCACTCGACGACGGAGATCGTGATCGCGAGGGCGATGGCGGCACGCGGGCCGAAGAGCGCGGCGCCGGCGAGTGCGCCGACGGCGCTGACGGAGATCGAGCCGCCCGCCTCGACCTCGAGGGCGAGCGCCTGCCCCACTCCGACGAGCGAGACGACCGCGATCAGGCCGACGACATCGGTACTGGTGCCCAGGACGAGGCCGATCACGCCCGCGGCGGTGCCGAGCAGGCTGATGACGCCCACGAAGAGGCCGAGGCGCAACGGGATGGAGAAGAAGCGCGGCACGGCCGGCTGCGGGCGTGGGTTCTGGCGGCGCCCGTCGTCCGGCAGGAGCTCGACCGCGGGCGGCAGCGACGCAACGGGCTCCGGAGCCACGACTTGCGGCTCGACGGCCTGGACGAGCCGTGCGGGGCGCGAGGGCGGCGACGAGAGCACAGCGTCGCTCGACGCGTCGAGGACGCGGTTGCGGCCCTGCAGCTTCGCGCGGTAGACGGCGAGGTCGGCCTGGTGGATGAGCTCGTTGGCGGTGACTCCGTCGCGCGGGTAGCCCGCGACGCCGATCGACACCGTGGCGCGGATCGGCTCGCTCGAGGTCTCGACCTCGTACGCGCGAGTCGGCGACCGCGCTGCGAATCCGCTCCGCGATCTCCAGCGCGACCTCGGGGGTCGTCTCCGGGAGCAGGATGCAGAACTCCTCGCCGCCGAATCGCGCCGGCACGTCGTAATGGCGCAGCTCGCCGCGGAACACCTCGGCGATCCCGCGCAGCACGGCGTCGCCGGCGAGGTGGCCGTACGTGTTGTTGATGTCACGCAGCAGGTCGAGGTCGGCCATGATCAGCGACAGCGGCCGGTCGAAGCGCGTTGCGCGCGAGAGCTCTTCGGCGAGGACATTGGCGAAGTGGCGGGCGTTGAAGAGCCCGGTCTTCGCGTCGACGCGGGCCTCTGCCTGCAGCTGAGGCACCGCGAGCGAGCGGTGGATGAGCAGCACCGGGGCGATCGCGAAGGGGATCAGCCACGGATTGAAGTTCCAGAACGCGGCCACGCCCAGGCCGAGGGCGGCAAGGACGAAATCGGTGGTCAGGCTCTCCCACGAGAAGATGCCCGTGCTGCGCAGCGTGTGCCCGCGGCCGAGGTTCAAGAGCATGGGCGCCAGCAGGCCGTGGTTCAGAGCCACATAGACGACGACGGTGGCGAGCCCGGCGAGCGCGAAGCGGAGATCCGCATTCGCGATCAGCCCGTCTGAGTGCAGCAGGACGTGCGCCGAGGCCCAGGCGGCCATGCACGTGACCGTGTACATGCAGATGTTGAAGCTCTGCATGTACCAGGCGTAGCGCTCCTTCAGCCACTCGGGAATGTGCTGGAGCACCGCCATCAGCGCCACCAGCTCGGGCGGCAGCAGGAGCGCGGCGGGGATCAGGAAGACCGGCGTCGCGTGGTAGGCCTGCTCGGTCCCGGCGTGGCGGACGACGAAGAGCTGCGCGAACGCGGCGCCTGTGGCGAAGAAGGCGAAGGCGATCCAGTGGCCCGTGTCCCCGTTGACGTGGATGAGGAACGGCACCGCGGCGGCAAGCGCGACGGTCGCGACGAGAATGCCGTAGAAGCGTGCTGCGATCGGCAGTGACGGCTTCTTGTAGTCGTCCTGCTCGATCGGCAACTGTAGGTGCGTCGGGACAGCCGTCACGTTCCCGTGTTCTCCCTTGTGGTTCGCCGCAGTAGGCCTCGCAGAGCGCGAGACCGCACGCCTTTCATACCGTGCCCACCGTATGTCCGGCGGTCATTTGAGGCATCCCCCGTTCGAGTCACGCCTAATCGAATTGCCCGAAAGGGTGAGACGCTGCGGCGGCGCGCAATGAAGCGGCGCCGGAGCCCCGAAGGGCTCCGGCACCATGTGCTTCGTCGCTACGGGACGAGCGGCGGCGGGACTGGGCCCACCGTCGTCGTCACGGGATCGACCGGTGTGGTCGCGACCGGTGCTACCGGCAGCAGGAGCGGCAGGACGTCCGCGGGAACCGCCAGATCAGGATCGCTCTGGAGGTCGGCGAGGTCCGTAGCGTCCATCGCGAGCTGTGACGGATCGAGTGCACCGTCGCCCTCGGCTGCGTCCTCCTGTGAGGCATCGCTCCAGGAGACCGCGTCGCTCCAGGAGACATCGCTCCAGGAGACAGCGGACCCCATCAGGGCCGAGTCGCTCCAGGAGACGTCGCTCCAGGAAACGTCGCTCCAGGACACGTCGCTCCAGGAGACATCGCTCCAGGAGACCGCATCCCACAGCGTGTTCGCCTTCGCTGCCGCGTACCAGTTGGGGCCGTTGAAGACCCGGGAGCCGGTGACCGCGTCAGGAGCGACGAACTGCATGAGCGCCTTGTTCGCATCCGTCGGGGTCTTCAGAGTCCGGGACGCCGACGACGCCACGATCGAGCCTGCGCCGGCGGGTGCCGCGTCCCTGTAGACCTTGCGGGCCGTGAACATCAGGGCCGACTTGATCTGACCAGGCGTCCAGTCCGGGTGCCGCGCAATCATCTGCGCGACCGTGCCGGAGACCACGGGAGCCGCGAACGACGTCCCGGAGAGCTGGATCTTGTCCTTGCCGATCATGTTCGGAGCCTTGACGCTCGTCAGCATGGCCGCCGGCGGGATCGGGCCCACCATGTAACGGCCCGGAGCTGCAACCTCGGGCTTGAAGAAGCCGTCGAACGTCCGCCCCCACGCCGACCACGGCGCGACGGTGTCGTCGTACTTCCCGAAGCTATTGCCCGTGTCGAGCGCACCGACCGTGATCACGAACGGGTCGTTGCCCGGTGCGAACGGAACGCCGCTCGGACCGTTGGGGACGCCGTAGTTGCCCGCGGCCACGACCACCGTGACGCCGGCGAACCAGAGCTTCTCGACCGCCTTGTCGAGCGGATCACGCCAGAAGTTGCTCGGCGTGGTCGAGTGGAGCGAGAAGTTGGCAACCTTGATGTTGTACTTGTCCTTGTTGTCCAGGATCCACTGGGCAGCCGCGATCACGTCGCTCGTGCGCGCCATGCCCTGATCGTCCATCACGTCGAGGCTGACCAGCTTGGCCGCAGGCGCTGCACCGGCAAGGTCACTGCCGGCGCCCGCCGCGATGCCCGCGACGAACGTGCCGTGCCCGCGACCGTCGCCGGCGGAGTTGCCCGTCAGCGTGGTCATGTTGACGTCGGCCACGATCCGGCCGGCGAAGTCGGCACGAGACGCCTCGATACCGGAGTCGACGATCGCGATTGTCGGCATCGCCGCCGCGTACCGCGACTGATCTTCCGACCACATCGTCGCGTTGCCGGTCTCGTACGGCCACATCTCTGCCGAGCGGATGACCTGCTGCACGGACCCGCTCAACTTCACAGGTGCGTCGTAGGTAACCGTGATGCCCGGAATGGCCGCCAGCTTCTCGACGAGCCTCGCCGGCAGCTGGACGGAGATACCGTTCACGAGACCGAGGTCGCGATCGTTGTAGCGCCCGTTGCCCTTCGCGTTGCCGCTACCGGTGTTCAAGCCACCGAGGCCACGGAAGGTGGAACGAGCGAAGAGCGCGCCGTTGTCGCTCTGGATGATGACGGGGATCAGCTCAGAAGGTGCCCTGTTCGCCCGAGTGAGCAGCGAAGGCTGTGCCCAGCCCCTCTGAACCTTGTTGTTACCGCCGTCGTACTTGTTTCCGGAGTCAGCAGACGCGACGATCGGCGCCGCCAGCGCGAGCGCAGCGACGACCATAGTCATAAAGCCGCGACCGCCCTTGCCCCAGAGAACGCTCGAGCGGGAATCCCCGCCACGGCTTCCGGTGCCCCAGAGCGCGCTACCGCGCTCCCCGGGCGGACCGAAGCCACGTTCGTTGGTCTGTCCCATTTACTCTCCCTCTGCCGCGCACGTCGCGCGGACCGCAGTACCGCTGATAAAGAACCGCAACGGGCGGAACGTATGGCCGTAATGGGGCGCGAGCCTCCCCCTTCTGGGTGAGGGCCGGTGAAAGATCACTCGCATGAGGGAGCGACGGCTAGATTTGCCCGGCCATGCGCCTATCGATCCCGCTTTCGCTTGAGATCGCCGCCGCGCGGGCCGCAGCGGCTATCTCCCGCCGGGCGGGCGCCGGCGGGGGCACGACGCTCCCCGGCAAGCTCCTCTGGAAGCTCGACCCCGGTGCGATCGACCGCCTCGCGGCTCGCCTCCCGCAGGGCGCCGCCGTCATCTCGGCGACGAACGGCAAGACCACGACCGCCGCGATGGCCGCCGAGATCCTCTCGCCGAGTGTGCGACTCGCGCACAACGCCTCCGGCGCGAATCTCGTCTCGGGCGTCGCATCGACGCTGCTCTCGGCTCGTGCGCCAGAACTGGGGCTCTTCGAGGTCGACGAGGGCGCGCTGCCGGAGGTGGCGCGGCGCGTGCGGCCGCGTGCCGTGTGCCTCGGCAACCTTTTTCGCGACCAGCTCGACCGCTACGGCGAGCTGGAGCACATTGCCGAGCACTGGCGCGAGGCTGTTCGTGAGCTGCCGACGGGTACGCGCCTCGTCGTCAACGGCGACGACCCGCAGGTCGGTGACCTGGCCCGCGAGCGTGCGGACGCCCTGGTCTTCGGGCTCGACGACCCGTCGCATGCGAGGCCCGCCCTCCAGCACGCCGCGGACTCGAAGTACTGCCTGCGCTGCGGCACGCCCTACGAGTACGCGGCCGCCTACGTCGGTCATCTCGGCGACTACCGCTGTCCCGCCTGCGGCCACGAGCGGCCCTCGCTCGACGTCGTCGGCGACGAGCACTGGAGCTGGACGGGCTCGAGTCGGCGTCCTTCGACCTCGTTACGCCCACGGGTACGCGGCGGGTGCGGCTGGCGCTGCCCGGCCTCTACAACGTCTACAACGCGCTCGCCGCAGCGTCGCTCGGGCTCGCGCTCGGCGCGTCGCTGGATCAGATCGTCAGCGGGCTCGAGCGCTTCAGCGCCGCGTTCGGCCGCTTCGAGCGGATCGTGATCGGCGACCGGACGCTGCTGATGCTTCTGATCAAGAACCCCGCCGGCGCGAACGAGGCGATCCGGACGCTCGTCGACGGTGGGGCGCCACGGGTCGTGCTCGTAGCGCTGAACGACGCGATCGCGGACGGGCGCGACGTCTCGTGGATCTGGGACGTGGACTTCGAGCCGCTGGCCACGGGTCTGGACTCCCTGGTCGCCACCGGCGGCCGCGCAGCGGAGCTGGCGTTGCGATTCGCGTACGGCGGCCTCGAGCGGGATCGCATCGAGTTGGTTCCCGATCTGGGCGAGGCGCTCGACCGCGCCCTGGCGCTCACGCCCGCCGGCGGGCAGCTCGTCTGCCTGCCGACCTACACGGCGATGCTGGCCCTGCGGCGGATCGTCGCCTCGCGCGGGTATGTGCGGAACTTCTGGGAGGACGCCGCATGAGGATCGTCGTCGGGCATCTCTATCCGGACTATCTGAACATCTACGCGGATCGCGGCAACATCGCGGTGCTGTCCCAGCGGGCGAGCCTGCGCGGCCACGAGCTCGACGTGCGCACGATCGGGCTCGGCGAACGCGTCGAGCCGGGTGAGCACGATCTCTTCTACGTCGGCGGCGGGCAGGATCGCGAGCAGGCGCTGGTCGCCCCGGACTTCGCGGCGAAGGGCGAGCAGCTGCACGAGTCGGTTGCCGGCGGCGCGGCGGTGCTCGCGGTGTGCGGCGGCTACCAGCTTCTCGGCTCGTTCTACCGCGATCGCCTCGGGAACGAGCTGCCGGGCGCGGCGCTCCTGCCGCTGCACACGATCGCCGGAGAGCGCCGGATGATCGGCGACGTGCTCCTGCGCTGCGACTGGGCGGGCGGACAGACGCTGGCCGGGTTCGAGAACCACGCCGGCCGGACGGTGCTCGAAGCGGGAGCCGAGCCGCTCGGCCGGGTCGTCGCAGGCTTCGGCAACGACGGCGAGAGCGGCGACGAGGGCTGCCGCGCGGGGCGAGTTGTCGGCACGTACCTCCACGGACCGCTCCTGCCGAGAAATCCGTGGCTCGCCGACTGGCTGCTGGCGCAGGCGATCGCGCACCGCACCGGCGAGGAGCCGGAGCTGGCGCCGCTCCCGGACGAGCTCGAGCGCGAGGCGCACGCCGTGTCGGCGCGTCGGGCACAGGAGCGCGGCGGCCGGTTCTAGGCGCGCGAAACAGGGCGGCCAGATCCGGAACCCCCACCCTGGGTGGGGCCGCGTTCCCTCCGCCCTCGGCGAAAATGCTACCGCTGGCAACCGCACGCGGTTGTGACGGTTTCGGAAAATGCCGCGCCCCCGCGGCACGACGCGCGCTGGCGGCCGGCGCTTCGGCCCGCTAGGGGATCCAGAGCGCGCCGAGGTAGACGACCGGGTCCCCCGGCCGCCAGCGCTGCAGGAAGCGTTGGATCGGCGGATGGACCACGATCTCGTCCAGCTCGTCCACGCCGAACAACCGATGACCCCGGACGGCGGCGTCGACCGACGTCACCGCTTCGAGCGACCGCCCGCCGAGGTCGCCCGCAAAGATGATGTGCACGACGTGCTTCCCCGGGTGGCTTCCGGCGGGGGCGATCGAGTCGGCGATCGCGACGGGCCCCTCGAGGGGCAGCTCATCCTCGAGCCCCACCTCTTCCGTCAGCTCGCGGTGCAGCGCGTCAGCGAGGCTCTCCCCGGCGTTGACGCCGCCGCCGGGCAGCAGCCAGTACTCCTTGCCCGGCTTCTCGTGCCGGCACAGGAGCAGCCGTTCGTTCCAGCGAAGAATCGCCGAGACGCGAATCCGAGGCTCGCTCACGCCTTCGATGATCCGAACCCGCGGACGCCGCGCTCGCTCTCCGGCAGCTCGTCGACCTCGACCGGGTCGACGTCCGGGAGAGGGACGATCACGAGCTGGGCGATCCGCATCCCCGGCTCGACGACGAACGCCTCGGCCTGGTCGGTGTTCAGCAGCACCACGCGCAACTCGCCGCGGTAGCCGGAGTCGACGAGACCGGGCGTATTGACGATCGTGATCCCGTGCTTGGCGGCAAGCCCGGAGCGCGGCTGGACGAAGCCGGCGTACCCCTCCGGGATCGCGATTGCGAGGCCGGTGCCGACGGTCGCCCGCTCACCCGGGCCGAGCTCGGCGCGCTCGCAGGCGGAAAGGTCTAGCCCCGCGTCGCCGTCATAGGCTCGCGCGGGCACGACTGCGTCGTCGCGCAGGCGCAGGATCGGCAACTCGATCATGCCGTGGAGGTCGCCTGTTCCTTGCTGTCAGCGATCAGATACGGCGCGTACCGTCTCAGGTCGCGGCGCGGCAGCCGCGCGACGATCTCGACGCCTTCCTCGAGGTCGTGACGCTCCTCCACCGGAGCCCCGAGGGCATAGAGCTCCGCCAGCTTCGCGCCGTCTTCGTACGGGATCAGCAGGCGCACTCGCTCGAACCGGTCGGCGAAGCGCTCCGCGACCCGCTCCTTGAGAGCCTCGATTCCCTCACCCGTCTTCGCCGAGACGAGGAGCGCGCCCGGGAACATGTTGGCAAGCCGGCGGCGGCGCAGCAGGTCGACTGCGTCGATCTTGTTGACCACGAGCTCGGTGGGAAGATCCTGCGCCCCGATCTCTCGCAACACGGCCTCGACGGAGGCGATCATCTCCTCGATCCGCTCCTCCGGCGCGGAGCCGTCGACGACGTGCAGAAGCAAGTCGGCGACGAGCGTCTCCTCGAGCGTCGCCGCGAAGCCTTCGACGAGCTGATGCGGCAGCCGCCGGATGAACCCGACGGTGTCGGTGACGAGATAGCGGCGGCCGTCGTGCTCGAAGCCCCGCGTCGTCGGGTCAAGTGTCTCGAAGAGCCGGTCGTCGACCGACACGTGGGCATCGGTGAGGGCGTTCAGCAGCGTGGACTTGCCGACGTTCGTGTACCCGGCAAGGGCGACGATCGGCGTCTCCGAGCGCGCGCGTTCCTTGCGGCGCGTCCGACGCTGCTTCTCGAGGTCCTGGAGCCTCCGCCGGAGGACCGACACGCGATGGCGCGCCATGCGGCGGTCGCTCTCGAGCTGCGACTCGCCCGGGCCGCGGGTGCCGACGCCGGCGCCGACTGTGCCACGACCGCCGCCGAGGCGCTCGAGGTGCTGCCACATGCCCCGCATGCGCGGCAGGTTGTACTCCAGCTGCGCGAGCTCGACCTGAAGGTTTCCCTCTGCGGTGACCGCGTGCTGGGCGAAGATGTCGAGGATCAGCTGCGTGCGGTCGACGACCCTCGCCTGGAGCTCGTCCTCCAGAAATCGCTGTTGAGCCGGATCGAGCTCGTCGTCCACGAGCAGGACGTCGGCGCGAGCTTCCTTGAACGCCGTCTTCAGCTCTTCGACCTTGCCCTTGCCGACATACGTGCGCTGCGCCGGCCTGGACCGATGCTGGGTCAGCTCGCCGACGATGTCGACACCGGCTGTGCGGGCCAGCTCCTTGACCTCCGCGAGCTCCTCCGTCGGGTCGGTCCCGGGGCTGAGAACGGCAAGCACGAGCCCACGCTCGGTCTCGAGTCCCAGCGCGGAGTCGGGCTGGCGAGTCACGCAACCTAGTATGCCCCGAAATGGCCGTCGATCTCGCCCGCCGAACGCTCGAGCTCGTCGATATCGCATCCGAGAGCAGGAGCGAGCAGGAAGCCGCGGCGTACGTGCGCGAGGTGGTGCCGCTCGAGCCGGTCTACGAGGCGGGCGAGACGCTCTTCTACCGCACCGACGGCGGGCGCCCGCTCGTCGTGCTCGCCGGCCACCTCGACACGGTTCCGGCTCAGGGCAACATCCCCGGCCGGCTCGAGGACGGCATCGTCCACGGGCTCGGCGCCAGTGACATGAAGGGCGGCGTCGCGGTGATGATCGAGCTCGCGCGCTGGGCCGCGACGGACCCGGCGCTCGGCGTCGATCTCGGCTTCCTCTTCTTCCCGTGCGAGGAGATTGCGGTCGCGGAAAGCCCTTTGCCGGCGTTCTTCGCGACCGGTCTCGCCGGCGAGACCGAACTGGCGGTCGTGCTCGAGCCCACCGACCTGCAGATCCACGCCGGCTGCCTCGGCAACATTGTCGCGCGGGTCCTGGTGGAAGGCGTCGCCGCGCACTCCGCGCGACCGTGGACGGGCGTGAACGCGATCGACCGAGCGCTCGACGAGCTCCGTCCCCTGGCAGGCATCCCGCCGCTCGACGTCGAGATCGACGGGCTGCTCTTTCGAGAGGTGATCTCGATGACGCGCATCCAGGGCGGCATCGCCGACAACATCGTCCCCGGCAGCGTCGAGGTGACCGTCAACTACCGCTTCGCCCCCGGTCGGACGACGGAAGAAGCGATCGCTCGACTGCACGAGCTCGCGCCGACGGTGGAGATCGTCCACGCCGCGCCGTCGGCCCACGTAGCGGTGACGAGCGACCTCGCGCGCCGGCTCATCGACTCAGGGCCGCTCGACGTCGCGCCCAAGCAGGCGTGGACCCCGGTGGCGCAGTTCGCGGAGATCGGGCTCGACGCGCTCAACTTCGGGCCGGGCCTGACGCGGTACGCGCACACGCGGGACGAGCAGGTTCCGGTGGAGAACCTTGAGCGGTGCTTCGAGACCCTTCGCCGATTCGCCGCGGGGTAGCCTCCGGTCGTGACGCGCCTCTCCCCCGTGCTCGAAGCGTTGCCCACCTATCCGTTCGTGCGCCTCGACGACGCGCGCAAGCAGATCGTCGACGCGGGCCTCGAGCTGATCGACTTCGGAATGGGCGACCCGCGGGAGCCGACGCCTGCGTTCATCCGCGAGGCGCTGGCGTCGTCGATCGAGGAGATCTCGCAGTACCCGCGGGCCGTTGGCCTGCCCGAACTGCGCGAAGCGATCGCGGCCTGGCTCGGACGGCGCTATGGCGTGGAGGTCGACCCGCACGCCGAGCTGGTGCCGACGCTGGGCTCGAAGGAGGCGATCTTCTCGTTCGCGCAGGTCGTCGTCGACGCCGAGTCGGAGAAGAAGCTCGTGGTCGTGACCGAGCCGGGCTACCCGGTGCAGGAGCGGGGCGCTCTGTTCGCGCACGCCGTGCCGCGGGTGGTGCCGCTCCGCGAGGAGCACGGCTTCTTGCCCGACCTGGACGCGATCGACTTCTGGGACCGGATCGCGATCTTCTGGGTCAACTATCCGAACAACCCGACGGGCGCGACCGCGCCGCTTTCGTTCTTCGAGGAGCTGGCTGCGCGGGCGCGAAGGCATGACTTCTATCTCTGCTCGGACGAGGCGTACTCGGAGCTCTGGTTCGACGAGCCGCCGGCTTCGGCGATCCAGGTCGCCGACCGGACGAACGTTGTCGTCTTCAACACGCTGTCCAAGCGCTCCTCGATGACGGGCTATCGCTCCGGCTTCGTCGCCGCGCCGCCCGAGGTCGTGACGGCGCTGCAGAAGTTCCGCCCCACGGTTGGGACCGCGCCGCAGGAGTTCGTCCAGCACGCATCGGTTGCCGCCTGGAGCGACGAACGCCATGTCGACGACGTGCGTGAGGTCTATCGTCGAAAGCGTGAGACGATCGTCGCGGCGCTCAAGGATCGCGATGCGCGCCTCGCAGGCTCGGCGGCGACGTTTTATCTGTGGGTCGAGGCGCGCGAGGGCACCGTCGAGCGGTTGCTCGCCGAGGGAGTGGTCGTGACGCCCGGCGAGTACTTCGGTCCCGCGGGCGCGGGATATCTGCGAATCGCGCTCGTGCCCACGCAGGAGCAATGCGAGCGCGCGGCCGCGATCATCCGGGAGGTCTTGTGAGCGCCGAGGAGATGATCGGCGCCCTCGACCGCGGGGAGATCCGCGTGGCAGAGAAGCGCGGCGGCGAGTGGGTCGTGAACGAGGAGGCGAAGCAGGCGATCCTCGACTACTTCCGCGAGCGGACGATGGCTCCGCTCGAGCTAGGGCCGTTCGAGTACCACGACAAGATCCCGCTCAAGCACGGCTACGAGGCGCTGGGCGTTCGGGTCGTGCCGCCGGCGACTGCGCGTTACGGTGCATTTCTCTCGCGCGACGTCGTGCTGATGCCGTCGTACGTGAACATCGGCGCGTGGGTCGGCCCTCGGACGATGGTCGACACGTGGGCGACCGTCGGCTCGTGCGCGCAGATCGGCGCCGACGTCCACCTCGCCGGCGGCGTCGGGATCGGCGGGGTGCTCGAGCCGGTGAACGCGCGGCCGGTGATCATCGAGGACGGCGCCTTTATCGGCTCCCGCTGCGTCGTCACCGAAGGCTGCATCGTCGGCGAGCAGGCAATCCTCGGGGCCGGCGTGGTGATCACCGCCTCGGTGCCGATCATCGACGTGACCGGATCGGAGCCGGTCGAGCATCGCTCGTTCGTCCCGCCGCGGGCCGTCGTCGTGCCGGGCGTGCGGCAGCGAGAGTTCGCAGCCGGGACGTACGGCCTGCCGACCCCGCTGATCATCGGCTACCGCGGGGAGTCGCACGACCTGCGCGTCTCGCTCAACGACGCGCTGCGCGAGTACGGAATCGGCACCGGCTGAAGCAGCCGCGGCCGGAGCAGCGCCGGCGCGAAGAGCCGTGGCCGCGGCCACGCCCCCACCCAGGGTGGGGAGCCGTTCCCGCCGCCCTCGGCGATGACGCTACCGGAGAAAGGCGCACCGGAATGGAAAAGTTGCGTGACAATTGCGCGACGCACTGGCTGCGTGGTCGTCGGCGGCGCGCTCAGGGGACGCGCACGGCGGGGCCGGTGAGCCAGGCCCTGCCGCTCGGCCAGCCGCACTTGAAGGGGCCCGCCCGGGAAGTGGACGGTGACTTCACCCTCGCCGTGAGTTGCTGCCGCAACTGCGACGGCGCTCGTGCCCGACGAGGCGGTCTCGCCTGCGCCGCGCTCCCAGACGCGGGCGGTCACCTGACCGGGCGCGTCGATGCGGGCGACCTGGACGTTCGTGCGTTGCGGGAAGCGCGGGTGCGTCTCGAGCAGCGGCCCGATCAGCGGCAGGTCGTCGGGGTCGCCGATGACAACGGCGTGTGGATTGCCGACCGAGACCGGCGTCACCGTCAGCCCGGCAATCTCTTCGGCGTCGTGCACCTCGACCGCGCCCAGTTCCTGTTCGACGAGATCGCCTCCGAGCAGACGGGCGTTCACCTCACGCGAGCCGACGCGGATCGACACCTCGGCCGCCCCGTTTCGCTCCGCCAGCCAGCGCGCGGCGATGCGCGTGCCGTTGCCGGACAGCTCGGCGGTCGAGCCGTCCGGATTCCAGATCACGATCTCGGCGCCGTTGCCGTCCACCGAGACGACTTCGAGGATTCCGTCCGCATCCCCCACCTCGGCCCGCACACGCTCAGGCGTCCAGTCCCGCTCCTCGGTCAGCAGGTAGACGTTCCCGTTGGCGTCCCAGCGCGATGATCTCATCGGCGATCTCGCCCGGCGGGCGATCACCGTCAACGCTAACCAGGCCGGGGATCCGGCGCATCCACTTGCGCTGATACGCCGCGAGCTGGCGCGTCCGCAACGCAATCGCGGCCTCGGCCTCGGGCTGCGGGAGGTTCGCGACCTCGTCGAAGCCGAGCACCCGCGGTGTGATGTCCCCGGCGACCTGCACCTCCTCGGCGACACCCGCTGCGAACATGGCATGGGCTCGCGCCTCGATCCGCGCCGAGAGGACTTCCGGCGCGACGGCCAGGCCGACGATCAGCGTTGGATGACGCGTCTCGTCGGCCCAGAGGCGTGACTCGTCCGTCGGGGAGAGCGATGTGCCGGCCTCCCAGAGCTCGAGAGCGCGGACGACACGCTTGCGGTCGTTCGCGTGCACCTGCTCGGCGGCGCGCGGGTCCCGCCGCGCCAGCAGCCCGTGAGCGATCTCTCCGCCGAAGCGGTCGTAGATTCGCCCGAACCGCTCGCGCGCGGCGACACCGCTCTCCGCAGGCAGCTCGAGATCCGCGAGCGCGGCGCGGAACCAGAGGCCCGAGCCACCGACCACGACCGGTGTGCGACCGGCCGCGATCGCAGCGTCGATCTCACGGTGAGCCAGCTCCTGGTACTCGCCCACCGAGCCCTGTCGGTCGAGCGGCCAGATCCCGACGAGCTTGCCCGCTCCTTGGTTCGTCAGGATCGGCAGGCCGCGATAGACCTGCATCGAGTCCGCCGAGACGATCTCCGCCGGGAGCCGCTCGGCGATCGCCTCGGCGACTGCGGTCTTGCCGGACGCAGTCGGGCCGAAGATCCCGATCACCATCGCAGCCCGTTCAGGCCGCGACGAGCGCTTCTTGCGATCCCCGCAGCGTGGTCGAGGTCGCAGACTCGATCCGCACCGGCACCAGGTCGCCTGGCTGCGCGGCGCCCGCGAAGTTGACCATCGTGTTCCGCCTCGTACGGCCGCGGAGGAGCGCCGGCTCGGTGCGGCTCGCGCCCTCGACGAGCACCTCTTCGACGCGACCCACCCGCGCGGCGTTGCGCTCGGCTCCGATGCGCTGCACGACGTCGACGAGCCGCTCGATCCGATCGCGCTTGACGTCGTCCGGCACCTGGTCGGGCATCCCGGCGGCCTCGGTGCCGCGCCGCGGCGAATAGACGAAGGTGAAGGCGGTGTCGTAGCGCGCCTCCTCGACGACCGCGAGCGTCGCGGCGAAATCGTCTTCCGTCTCGCCGGGGAACCCGACGATGATGTCGGTGCCAAGGGCGAGGTCCGGGATCGCTGCTCGGAGCTTTGCGGCGAGCAGCAGATAGCGCTCCGGGGTGTACGTGCGCCGCATTGCCTTCAGGATCCGCGCCGAGCCCGACTGCAGCGGTAGATGAACCTGCTCGCACACGGCGGCGCATTCGGCCATCGCGGCGATCACCGGATCGCGGAAGTCCTTTGGGTGAGGGCTCGTGAAGCGGATTCGCTCGACCCTCGCGACGGCGTCGCAGGCGCGCAGGAGCTCGCCGAACTCGGTGCGGATGTCGGGCTGGAGATCGCGGCCCCACGAATTGACGTTCTGCCCGAGAAGCGTGATCTCTCGCACGCCCTCGGCCGCGAGCCGGGTCACCTCGGCGACGATCTCGCCTGGCCGCCGGCTTTGCTCGCGGCCACGGACGGCCGGGACGATGCAGTACGCGCACTTCGAGTTGCAGCCCATCGAGACCTGCACCCACGCCTGGAAGCTCCGCTCCCGGTGCATGGGGAGCTCGCCCGCGAACGAGCGCTCGTCGAGGCCGAAGCTGCCCCTCTCCACCCCCACTCCGCCGGCGCCGAGCCATTCGCCGAGATGCGGGATCGAGCCGGGCCCGAACGCGACGTCGACCTCCGGGTAGAGCTGGAACAGGCGCTCGCGCTGCGCCTCGGCATAGCAGCCGCCGACCGCGATAACCGTGTCGGGCCGCCGGCGCTTGCGGGCGATCGCGTTGCCGATGTGCGCGGCAAATCTCGTGTCGGGCTTCTCGCGGATCGTGCAGGTGTTGAACACGAGAACGTCCGCGTCGTCGGCGGTCACCGCTTCGCCCAGGCCGATGTCCTCGAGCATGCCCTTGATCCGCTCCGAGTCGTGGGCGTTCATCTGACAGCCGAACGTCGTCACGTGGTACCGGCGCACGCTTCTAGCCTAGCCGCGATCACCGCGCGAGCCCTCGCCACAGGGCGGGCGGCGGCACGCTCCCACGCCCGCTTCTCGGCGTTAAGCTCGCCACGGTGTCCCAGTCGGATCGTGACGTGAGGTCGCCGTGCGCGCCGCGCTGACGCGAGCGAGGAGCGTCATGGAGCTCGTCGACGTGCCCGAGCCGGACACGGCCGGCTCGGGCGAGCTCGTCGTCAGGCCGGAAGCGGTCGGGCTCTGCGGGTCGGACTTCCACTACTTCCACGGCGACATCGGGCTGACCGACGATCCCGACGAGCTGTACCCGCGCATCCAGGGGCACGAATTTTCGGCGATCGTCGAGGACGTCGGACCCGACTGCCCACCGGGGTTCAGGAGCGGGCAGCGCGTCGCGGTGTGGCCGGTCTCGGCATGCGGTCACTGCCGCTGCTGCCGGATCGGGCGCGAGAACGCGTGCGAGAACATCAGCCTGATCGGTATCCACGTCGACGGAGCCCTCCAGGAACTGCTGCGCGTGCCCGCGAACCAGGCGTTCCCCATCGCCGTCGATGACCCCCGTCTGGCGGCGTTCGTCGAGCCGATGTCGATCGCCGTCCGCACGGTGGTGCGTGGGCGCGTCGAGGCGGGTGAGCATGTGCTCGTTCTCGGTGCAGGCCCGATCGGCCAGGCCGTGGCAATCGCAGCCCTCGACCGCGGGGCGCGCGTGCTGCTCGTCGATCAGCTTCCCGAACGTCTCGGGCTGAGCGCTTCTGGAGCGGAGCTTGCTGTCGCGGGCGACGATCTGCTCGAGCGCGCACGCGAGTGGGCCGGCGGCGAGCTGCCGGAGGTTGTCGTCGAGGCGACAGGGGCGAAGGAGCCGATGCGGTTCGCGCTCGACCTGGTCGCCGCGGCGGGGCGCATCGTCGTCGTCGGGCTTTCCGGCCACGAGGTACCGCTTCGCATCGGTGCGCTCCCGTTTCGGGAGCTCGACGTACTCGGAGTCAGCTGCTGCCAGCGAGACGAGTTCGCGACGGCCGCGGAGCTCGTCGTGCGTCACCGCGACGCAGTGGCGCCGCTCCTCACACACGAGTTCTCTTTCGACGAGGCACCGCACGCGATCACGTTCGCCATCGAGCATCCCGCAGAGGTGCTGAAGGCCGTGATCCACGTCTCGTGAGCCGAGTCGGGCTCGCAAGTTTCCGTCACGCTCGGAGTCTCAGTCTTGTGCATGCCAGAGGAATTCGGGACGGGTCTCCGCGCTCACATTCAGCGAGTCGCGGCTCCGATTGATGCGCGCGAGGTCGAAGTCGAGGATGAGGACGAGCCGCAGCGCGACGAGTACGCCGACACGGCGGCGCTGGCGGCCGAGTACGTCCAGCGGGCCGCCGAGCTCGACAGCCGGGACCGGCTGCTGGCGGCGGCGGGCGCCGACCTGGCCTTCCGTGAGCGCCGCCTGCTCGAGCGAGAGGCTGCCCTCGAGACCGCCACGCAGCGTATGGCCTCGGAGATCGTGAACCGGATGCTCCATCCGGAACCGGGGGCCGGCGACGAGCTCGCGCGGGTCCGCGCCCGCCGCAGCGGCGGCGTGGCCTAGGAGGGTTTGGCGAAATAACGGCTGTGCCGCCGGGCCGCGCTGCTCGCCCCGATCCGGCGTCCTCGGTCGCATCCGTAGGCACCACTACGAAAACTCCCTGCGTCCTTGGCTCGGAACGACCATCGCACCCCAACGACGAGCGACATTCCGCCAACCCCTCCTAGTAGCGACGTCGCTTACTTCGCGAACTCGATCGCGCGCGACTCGCGGATCACCGTCACCTTGATCTGCCCCGGATACTCGAGCTGGCCCTCGATCTCGCGCGCGATCTCGTGCGAGAGGAGCACGGCCGCGTCGTCGTCGATCTCCTCGGGCTTGACGAGCACGCGAATCTCGCGGCCGGCCTGCAGCGCGTACACCTTCTCCACTCCCGGCTTTTGCGCCGCGATCTCCTCGAGCGACTCGAGCCGCCGGATGTAGTTCTCGAGGCTCTCGCCGCGGGCGCCCGGACGAGAGGCGGAGATCGCGTCGGCTGAGATCAACAGAACCGCCTCGACGGTCTGCGGCTGCACCTCGTAGTGGTGCGCCTCGATCGCGTGCACGACTGCTTGCGACTCGCCGTACCGCTTCGCGTACTGGGCCGAGATCGACGCGTGTGAGCCCTCGACCTCGTGCGTCATCGCCTTGCCGAGGTCGTGGAGGAGCGCCGCCCGGCGGGCCGTCTTCACGCTCGCGCCGAGCTCGGCCGCCATGATCCCGGCGAGCTGGACGACCTCGAGCGTGTGCTTGAGGACGTTCTGGCCGTAGCTCGTGCGGTACCGCAGACGGCCCAGGATGCGGACGATCTCCTCGTGGAAGTCGCCGCAGTTCGCCTCGAAGACCGCCTGTTCACCGGCAGCGCGGATGTGATCTTCGAGCTCCGCCTTCGACTGGTAGTACATCTCCTCGATCCGCGAGGGATGGATGCGTCCGTCCTCGATCAGCTTCGCGAGGGTGAGCCGGGCCACCTCGCGCCGGATGCCGTCGAACGAGGAGAGGACGACGGCGTTCGGCGTGTCGTCGATGATGATGTCGACGCCCGTCAGGTGCTCGAGGGCGCGGATGTTGCGGCCCTCCCGCCCGATGATCCGGCCCTTCATGTCGTCTGACGGGAGCTCGAGCAGCGTCACCGTCGTCTCGGCCGCGTGGCTTGCTGCGACACGCTGCAGGGCATCCGCGACGAGGTTGCGGGCGCGGCGCCGCGCCTCGGTTTGCGCCTCCTCCTCCATCTGGCGGACCTGGCGGGCGAGCTCGTGGCGGATCAGCTCCTTCGACTGCTCGAGCACCTGCTGCTTCGCCTCGTTCGTCGTCAGGCCGGAGATCCGCTCGAGCTCCTGCAACTCGAGGTCCTTGGCCTGCTTCAGCTCCTCCTGCAGCTGCTTGAGGTGGATCTCGCGGTCGGCGATGCCCTGTTCGCGACGGACCATCTCGTTCAGCTTCAGGTCACTCTCCTCGTCCTGGGAGAGGACCCGTTCCTCGATCTTCGACAGCTGAGCGCGGCGCTCGCGTACCTCGTCCTCGATCTCGGTGCGGAGGCGCACCGCCTGCTCGCGTGCCTCGATCTGGGCCTCGCGGCGGGTCGACTCGGCCTCCCGTCGCGCTTCGTCGAGGAGGAGCGCCCGGGTGCGGCGCGCGGCTTCGAGCCGTGAGCCCGAGAGCAGGCGCAGGCCGAGGAATGTCGCTGCGGCTCCTGCGACGACTCCGACCACGATTCCGACCACGACCATGTGCGCTCCTTCCCGCACAGGGAACGCGTCCGCGATCGGTACGACGGGCCGTGTGGGCCCGTTTCCAGCGCGTTCAGCCCTAGGTCTGAACGGCTCCTCGGGGCCTCAGGGGGGATCGAATCATGGCTTTGAAGGTTTCAGGAAGTTCGCAGTCGATGTAGGAAAACGTTTCTGAGCAGGAGAAATATGCAGATGAAGTACCGGCATCGTATCGCTCCTCAGGGTTCCCGCGCAACGGCGACCGCGACGGCGTCCTCGCCGAACCCCTTCCGGGCGAGGTACCGAGCCGTTCCGGCGCCGCCGCCGCGCGCAGCGACGATCGCCTCGGCCCGCTCGCGCTCCGGTGTCAGCGAGGCAAGCGCCTGCTCCACTTCGTCGGCGCCGATTCCCTGCCGCTCGAGGTCGAAGCGAATCGCCTCGTCCCCCTGCCCTCGCCCGGCGAGGGCGCCTGCACGCGTCTCGGCAAACCGGGCATCGTCGACGTAGCCGAGCCGCTGCAGCGACTCGATCGTCGCGCGCCGCTCTTCCTCGCCGACTCCGGCACGCTCGAGGCGGGCCTCGACGTCCGCCGCGGCGCGATCCCGGTGCCGGAGCGCCCGCACGGCGACGTCCAGAGGGTCACGGCCCCGTGCCTCGCCTCCCATCCGCTACGCGGCTCGCATCCGGCTAGGAGGCCTTGCCCGCCTTCACCGGCGCCTCCGCGGCTTGCGGACGCACGTCTTCGGCGCTCTCCTCCTCGATCTCGCCGGTCACCTCGTCCACGACAGGCTTCGCCACCGCCGCATCTTCCGTGGTCGGCAGCAACCGGGCCGAGACGACCTGGTCGGGGCCGAGCAAGGTCTGGATGCCGGCGAGGATCTGCTGCGTCACGTCGGGGTGCTCGCGCAGGAACGCGCTTGCGTTGACGCGCCCCTGGCCGAGGCGCTCGTCGCCGAAGCTGAAGTACGAGCCGGACTTCGTGACGACCTTGCGCTCGATGCCCGAGTCGAGCACCGTGCCCTCCCAGGGGATTCCCGAGCCGTAGATGATGTCGAACTCCGCCTGCTTGAACGGCGGGGCAACCTTGTTCTTCACCACCTTGACGCGGACGCGGTTTCCGTAGGCCTCGACGCCGTCCTTCAGCGTCTCGATCCGCCGGATGTCGAGCCTGACCGACGCGTAGAACTTCAGCGCCCGGCCGCCCGAGGTCGTCTCGGGGCTGCCGAACATGACGCCGATCTTCTCGCGCAGCTGGTTCGTGAAGAGACAGATCGTCTCGGTGCGGTTGAGCGTGCCGGCGAGCTTGCGCAGCGCCTGGCTCATCAGCCGGGCCTGGAGCCCAACGTGGCTGTCGCCCATCTCGCCCTCGATCTCCGCCTTCGGCGTCAGCGCGGCAACGGAGTCGATCGCCACGACGGCGAGCGCGCCGGAGCGGATCAGCAGCTCGGTGATCTCGAGCGCCTGCTCACCGGTGTCGGGCTGCGAGACGAGGAGGTTGTCGATGTCGACGCCGATGTGCTTGGCGTACGTCGGGTCCATGGCGTGCTCCGCGTCGATGAAGGCGCAGATCCCGCCTCGCCGTTGCGCCTCGGCGATCACGTGGTAGACGAGGGTCGTCTTACCGGACGACTCCGGTCCGAAGATCTCGACGACGCGGCCGCGCGGCAGGCCGCCGATGCCGAGCGCCAGGTCGAGGGACAGCGAGCCCGTCGAGATCGCGCCGACCGAGACGTGGGCCCGGTCGCTCATCTTCATGACGGCGCCCTTGCCAAAGTTGCGCTCGATCTGCCCCATGGCGGTTTCCAGCGCTTGCTCGCGATCCAACGTGATCAGCCTCCTAGCAGTCCAGATTGGTCCAGCGGTACGGATTCGAGGACTTCGTACTGCGCCCCCAGCTTGGGGCGTAGCCGTGACAGATAAGCAGCGGCGTCGGACGGAACGATCGTCCCCAGGTCGGGGGGATCGACCGCCAGGCGCGGCCGTTCGCGGAAACGCAGAACCGTGACGTGTGGAAGCCACGGCCGGCTCTCGCGACGGTACACGCCGAGCTGCTCGAGCCGGGTCTGGACGTCTTCCGCGAGGCGGGTCGCCGCGCCGTCCTCGTCGTCCAGGACGAGCATGCCGACGGACCGCGTCTCGCGCCATCCGACGACGCGCAAGGAAGGGCGCGGCGCTGCGGCGGCGGCGGCGCGAAGCTCGGCGACGATGCCCGGCAGCTCGGCCGCCGGGCCGCTGCCGAGGAACGCGAGCGTGACGTGCAGGTTCTCGCGCGGGACGACCCGCACACCCCGCGCCGGCTCCGGGAAGGCCGGCTCCCGGAAGACTGTCGCCTGCCAGGCTTCGATCGCGTCGAGCGCGTCGTCGGGGAGCCGCAGGGCGCAGAAGAGCCGAAGAGTTCCACGGCCCTCAACGCTAGCGGCCGAGCTCACTCGTCTGTGTGACGGTTCTGCGACAAAAGACGCCGCACGAGATGGAGCGCGACGACGGCGCTGCGCGAGCGAATCGACTCGCGGTCGCCGGGGAACGAGAACTCGATCCCGCGGCTTGCCTCCGGGCTCTCCGCGTGGATGTAGACGAGCCCGACCGGCTTCTCGGGGGTGCCGCCGTCCGGACCGGCGATGCCCGTCACGGAGACGGCGACGTCCGCGCCGAGCCGCCGCCGCGCGCCCGCAGCCATCGCCGCCGCAGCCTCCGGCGAGACCGCACCGTGCTCCTCCAGGATCTCGGTGGCCACGCCCAGCTCGGCCTCCTTGACCGCATTGGCGTAGGCGACGACGCCGCCGAGGAAGACGTCGCTCGATCCCGGCACGGCCGTCACCCGCGCGGCGACGAGGCCGCCGGTGCAGGACTCGGCCGTCGCCAGCGTCCAGCCGCGGGCGCGGCAGAGCGCGAGCACGTGCTCGGCGATCGACCGCTCGTCGCGCGAGAAGAGGTGCCGCTCGAGCGGCTCGAGGAGCTTCGCCTCGAGCTCGCTGCCTTTCGCCTCGGCGCCCGGCTCGACGAAGAGATCGACGTGGATCTCGAACTCGCGCGCGCAGATCGTGGCGATGACGCCGTCGCCGTCACCGCCTGCGTCGGCCAGCGCCCGGGCGACGGCCGACTCGCTGACGCCGAAGAAGCGGAGCACCCGGCGGTCCGGCACCTGGGCGCGCGCGAGCACCTTCTGGACCGGATCCGAGGCGAGCACGTTCGGCCAGAGCCGCTGCAGCTCTGACGGCGGGCCTGGCAGTGCCGCGGCGACCGTGTCGCCCGCCTGCGAGGACGACCGCCGGCGCCGTACCCGCGAGCCCGGCTGAGACGCCGCCTTCGGGCAAGGTCGCCTGCTTCGTCACGCCTTCCTGGAAGTCGCCGTAGGGGCGCTTGAGCCGCTCGGCGGCCGCGCGCGAGACGCCCTCGATCTGCGATTCGAGGTCCGTGTCGAGCCGCAGCCCGACGCCGGCTGCGCGTGCGAGCAGCTCGATCGTCCGGTCGTCGTGGGTCGGGCCCAGCCCGCCGGAGAGGAGCAGCAGGTCGTGCGTCAGCCCGTCGCGGATCGCCTGCTCGAGCTCGTCGGGGTCGTCGCCGACGATCGTGATCTTGACCGGCTCGAGACCCAGGCGCAGCACCTCGGCGGCGAGGAAGGGGCCGTTCAGGTCGCGGCGGTCGCCCCGGACGAGCTCCGAGCCGCTCGCGACGACGGCGACCCGGGGTCGCGTCTCGGGAGCGCGGCTCAAGCCGCCGAGGCGGGATGAACGCCGCGGCGGTCGAGCACGAGCACGCGCGGCTGGCCGCCCTCGCCGAGCGAGCGGCGCTTGCCGTTCAGCGTCACGTCGAGGTGCTCCGGGTTGCCGACGTTGATCCAGAGCTTCCGTGCCCACACCTTGAGCGGCGCGCTGCCCTTCAGGAGCGTCCCCTGGTAGCGGAGCGGGCCGTTGGCGGCACGGGCGTGCACCTCGAGGAGCGAGTTGCCGCGGGTCGCCTTGATCACGAGCAGGACGCCCTTCGCGTACGGGGCCGCGGTCTTCTTGCCGGCGTTCGCCGTCGCACCGGGCGAGCGGTTGAACTCCGGCTTATTCGTGCCGCCCCCGCCCGACTTCCAGGCGCCGATCACGAGTGCCGTCACGAGGGCGATCGCCGCGAGCGCGACCAGGACGACGTTCGACTCGAGCCGCCGGTTGCGCTGCTGCCTGGCGGCGCTGCGCCGGGGACGGAGGCCGAGCTCGTCCTCGCCGACGACGAAGCGCGAGTTGTACTCGTCCACGTAGAGCTGGCCGTCGAGCCCGAGGACATCCGCGTAGTTGCGCAGGAAGCCCTTGACGTACGTCTGGGAGGGAAGCACGTCGAACTGCTCGTCTTCGAGCGCGCGCAGATACTTGCCGCGGATCTTCGTCCGCCGCTCGATCTCGTTGAAGTCCAGCTGCTGGCGCAGGCGCGCCTCGCGGAGGCTGTTGCCGATTTCGAACATTTCGGCCCGAAGTGTAGACGCGAAACGCCCGGACTACTCGGAGGCTTGACTACTCGGACGCCTTCAAGACGGCGTAGAACGCGAGGGCCAACCCGCCCGTGATCCCGATGTAGATGCCGAACGCCGCCAGCCGCCGGCCGAGCCGGGCCCGTGACTCCGCTTTTTCCGGGCGCACTGTCCGCCGCAGCCTCCGCCTGGCCAACCGGACGAAGACGAGGCCGATCAGGCCGAGCACGATCGCCGTCGGGACGCCGACGACGAGCGACTCGAGCAGTGTCACATCGGCGGTGAACTCCGATGCGGCGAGCACGGCCGGCAGCGACACGATCGCCAGCAGGCCGACGACGACCGAAGCCGTGGCCGTGCCGCTCCGCGCCGGGGGCGCGGCCGGCTTACTGCTTCTCGTACGGGCGGCCAACAGAGGCGGGCGGACGCGGGCGCCCGATGACGCCGGCGACCGCGACCAGCGTCAGTGCGTAGGGGAGCCCCTGGATCAGGACGTCGATTCCCGGCAGGGAGTCGTTGTAGGTCTGCATCCGGTCGGCGATCGCGCTCGCGAAGCCGAAGAGCATCGCGGCGCCGAACGCGCCCCAGGGACGCCAGTTTCCGAAGATGAGCGCCGCGAGGCCGATGAAGCCCCGGCCGACGGTCATGTTCTCGTTGAACGAGTGCACGAAGCCGATCGAGAGGTACGCGCCGCCGAGCGCGGCGAGCACGCCCGAGAGCGTGACGGCGATGTAGCGGATCTTGTAGACCGAGATGCCGACCGTCTCGGCCGCGCGCGGGTGCTCGCCGCAGGCGCGCAGGCGGAGCCCGAACGGCGTGTGGAAGACGACGATCGACGTCACGATCAGGACGCCGAACATGATGTAGATCATCAGGTTCAGCTGTCCGAAGGCCGGCCCGAGGAAGTAGACGTCCTTCAGGAAGTCGAGGTGCACGTCCGGGATCTGCGAGATCGTGCCGGGCGTTCCCTGGTCGCCGAACTGCTGGATGAAGAGGTAGCCGGTGATGCCGACGGCGAGGAAGTTGATCGCCGTGCCGCTGACGATCTGGTCGGCCCGCAGGTTGATCGCGAAGAACGCATGGATAAGCGCCATGGCTCCTCCAGCGGCCATTGCCGCCAGCAGGCCGACGATCCAGGAGCCGCTCTCGACGTCCGCCCAGATGCCGAAGAAGGCGCCGGTGAGCATCATCCCCTCGAGGCCGATGTTGACGACGCCGCTGCGCTCGGAGTAGAGGCCGCCGATGGCCGCGAAGGTCAGCGGCGTCGCATAGCGGAGCGCCGCCGCGATCAGCGCCGACCACGTGACGACCGCATCGAGATGCCCCACGCTCGACTGCATCGCGACGGTGCCGAGCATGATCCCGATTACGCCCGCGGCGACCGCCCCCCACCCCACTCGGCGCTCGCTTCGTGTCGCGGCGTAGATGCCGAAGATGATCGCGAGGAGCCCGAGCAGGATCGGCAGACCGATGGTGCGCGACTTGAGGGGCGGCAGCGCGATCCAGAAGGCGGCCGCGCCGAGCACGATTCCGATCACGCCGACGCGGCGCGGCCAGGAAGCGCGGGCGAGCGGCAGGCGCTCGGCGAAGGCCGTCACGAGCCCCCTCCGCTTTGAGGCTTCCGACGGAACTTCGTCGCGCTCATCACGAGCGCCTCGGCGCCGATGAAGAGGACGACGAGCCCCTGGATGATCTGCGCCAGGTTGCCGGCCAGGTCGGGGCGGAAGATCTCCGGGTCGAGCTGGCGGCCCGACGTCCCGTTCAGGAGCGCTCCGAAGAGCAGCGCCGAGAGCCCGACTCCGAGCGCGGTGTTCCGGCCGAGCAGCGCGACCGCGATGCCGGCGAAGCCGATTGCGGAGGCCCGGACGTCGGCCTGGCCCAGCCGGAACTGCCAGCCGAGGATGTCCAGTGCGCCGGCGAGACCCGCGAAGAGCCCGGAGATCGCCATTGCGAGAAAGTAGTTCCGAGCCACGTTGATCCCGCCGTACCGCGCCGCCTCGGGGTTGAAGCCGACGGCGCGCACCTCGTATCCGAGCGTCGTCCGGTTGAGGATGATCCAGAAGACGACGAGCGCGGCGATCGCGATGAAGAAGCCGATGTGCAGGCCCTGCAGGAGCGCGTCGCCCCAGAAGACGTGCAGCTTCGCGCTGTCGGCGATGTCGGCCGAGATCGGGACGAACTTCTGCTCCGGGTTCTGGAGCGGCCCTCCTTGCCCGAACAGGTAGCTGCCGACCCACACCGCGATCCAGTTGAGCATGATCGTCGAGATCACCTCGTGCGCCCCGACGGTCGCCTTGAGGAAGCCTGCGATCCCCGCCCAGAACGCTCCGGCGAGCGACGCGGCGACGAGGATGAGCGCCACGTGCCAGAACGTCGGCATGTCGGCGAACTTCGTGCCGAGCCAGACCGAGAAGTACGCGCCGGCGAAGTACTGGCCCTGACCGCCGATGTTGAACATCCCGCAGCGGAAGGCGAAGGCGACCGCGAGGCCGGTGAGCATCAGCGGCGTCGCCAGCAGCAGCGTCTGCTGCAGGTTCAGCGCCGCCGTGACGCGCTCCTCGCCGCCCACCCAGGGGAAGAGCCAGTTCAGGCCGGTGCCGTTGAAGACGGCCTGGTACACCTTGAGCGGGTTCTTGCCGGTCGCGAGCACGACGAGCCCGCCCATCATGAAGGCGATCAGCGTCGTGACGATCGGGACGACGATCCCGCGGGCCGAGCCGGAGAACGCGCGTCCGAGACGGGCCTGCGGCGGCGGCACCCCCTCGGGAGTCGGCGTGACCTCGTCGGGAGTGACGTCCGTCACGCGACCTCCCGCCTGCCGCCGGTCATCGCGAAGCCGAGGTCTTCCTCGCTCGCCGTCGGCGGGAACTCGCCCACGATCTCGCCTTCGTAGATGACGAGGATCCGGTCAGAGAGCGAGAGGATCTCCTCGAGCTCCAGCGAGACGAGGAGGATCGCACGGCCCTCGTCGCGCTCCGAGATCAGCCGCCGGTGCACGAACTCGATCGCCCCGACGTCGAGGCCGCGGGTCGGCTGTGCGGCGAGCAGGACGCGCGGGTCACGGTCGATCTCGCGCGCGATCACGACCTTCTGCTGATTGCCCCCGGAGAGCGCGCGTGCGAGCGTCTGCGGCGTCCCGCCCCGGACGTCGAACTCCTTCAGCAGCTTCCCCGCACGCGCGATCAGGCGGCCTGGGAAGAGCCAGCCCCATTTCGAGTCGGGGGTCTTGCGGTAGTCGTGCAGCGCGATGTTCTCGGCGAGCGAGAAGTCGAGCACGAGCCCGCGCCGGTGCCGGTCCTCCGGGATGTGGCCGATGCCGCCGTCGAGCATGTCGCGGACGCTCGCACCCTTGAACTCCCGTCCGCCGACGGTGATCGTGCCGTCCCGCACCTTTCGGAGGCCGGCGATCGCGTCGATCAGCTCGCTCTGCCCGTTCGCGTCGACGCCGGCTAGACCGACGATCTCCCCGGCGCGGACCTGGAGGGAGACGCCTTTCACCGCGGTGAGACCGCGGTCGTCCTCGACCCACAGATCCTGAATCTCGAGCAGCGGCTCGCCCGGCTCCGATGCCTTCTTCTCGACGCGGAGCAGCACCTCGCGGCCGACCATCATCCGCGCCAGGCTCTCTTCGGTGGCACCCGCGGCGTCGATCGTGTCGACGCGCTTGCCGCGCCGGAGCGTCGTGATCCGGTCGGCGATCTCGAGCACCTCGTTCAGCTTGTGGCTGATGAAGATGATCGACTTCCCCTGCGCCGTCAGCGAGCGAATGATGTCGAAGAGCTCCTTCGCCTCCTGCGGCGTCAGCACGGCTGTCGGCTCGTCGAGGATCAGGATCTCCGCACCGCGATAGAGCGCCTTCAGGATCTCGACGCGCTGCTGCTGGCCGACGGTGATCTCCTCGACCCGGGCGTCGGGGTTGACGATCAGGCCGAAGCGCTGCGACAGCTCGAGCACGCGCTTGCGCGCGGCTTCGAAGTCGAGCAGCACGCCGTCCTTGCGGGGCTCGGTGGCGAGGACGATGTTCTCGGCCACCGTCATCACAGGGATGAGCATGAAGTGCTGGTGCACCATGCCGATGCCGTACTCGATGGCCGCCCGCGGGCTACCGATCTCGATCGGCTTGCCGTTGAGGAGGATCTCGCCTTCTTCATGGCGGTAGAGCCCGTACACGACGTTCATCAGCGTCGACTTGCCCGCGCCGTTCTCGCCCAGCAGCGCATGCACCTCGCCGTGGCGCAGGTCGAAGTCGACCGCATCATTTGCGACGACATCGGGGAACCGCTTCGTGATCTTCCGCAGCTCGAGGACGGGGGGCTCCGCCATGCGCGGTGATCCTAACCCGCTGGTCTACCGGACCGTGTGGGGGATCGGCCCGAGCCGGCCCGCGACGAGCCGTGCCTCGACCGCGTGGAGCTGGTCGACGACGGCCACCGGCACGCGCGGGCTGATCCGCCCGAGCCCGACTCCGCCCGACGCCGCGTCGAAGATCGTGTCCTCGCCGCCCGAGAAGCTGCCCTCTCTGGCCTCCTGGATCGCAGTGAAGACCGCGACATCGACCCGCTTGACGGCGCTCGTCAGGATGTGCGGGCCGAGATAGGCCTGGTCGGCGTCGACGCCGATCCCCCAGACGTTCCGGTCTCTCGCCGCGTCGAGCGCTCCCAGGCCGCATTGTCCGGCGACCTGGAAGACGATGTCGGCGCCGCGCGCGATCTGGTCGAGGGCGATCTCCTTGCACTTCGCCGGGTCCGCGAAGTCCTGCGAGTAGCCGTTCAGCGCCCTCACCTTCGGGTCGGCCGCCCGGGCGCCGGCTCGGAAGCCAGCGATGTAATGGTCGACCGGCGGGATCTTGACGCCGCCGACCGAGCCGATCTTATGGTCGCCCGGCTCCTGCTTCTCGAGGAGGCCTGCGAGGTATCCGACGAGGTAGCCGGCCTCCTGCTCGCGGAACAGCAGGCCTTCGGCGTTCGGCGGCGTGTGCTTCAGGTCGGCCTGCGAGTAGTCGACGATCGCGAAGCTCGTGTTCGGGAACTCGACCGCGACGGTGTCGAGCGCGTCGGCCATCAGGAAGCCGACGCCGATCACGAGGTCGTAGTGCTCGCGCGCCAGGGTCGACAGGTTCGGCACGTAGTCCGCGGCCGCCTTCGAGGTGATGACGCGTCCCTTGACTCCGAGCTGCCGTTCGGCGCGCTGCAGGCCGACAAAGGCGAGGTGGTTGAACGAGCGGTCGTTCAGACCGCCGATGTCGGTGACGAGCCCGACCTTGAGCGCTGTAGCCGCTCGGGTCGGCGCGGTCGTCGCCGGCGGGGCGACCGCGGTCGTCGCGACGTGCTCCGCGCTCGGGGTTGGTGTTTCGCCGCAACCGGCGAGCGCCGCGAGGCACGCCGCCGCAGCGAGGAGACGCAGGGGCCGCATCGCCGGCCGAGGATAGCCAGGCAGCAGAGAAAGGGGGGCGTAAAGGGACGGGGGGCGGTTGCCCGCCCCCCGTGTCAGATCCGGAGACCTACTTGCCTACCCGGCGTCGCTACTTGACGGAAGCCGGGATGCCCTTGATCTTGCCCGCCTTCAGCAGCACCAGCTGCTTGGCGACCTTCGCCCTGATGGACAGGGAGATCTTCGGGCTGACCTTGCCATAGCCGACGCCGTTCAGCTTGGCGCTGAACGTGGCGTTGGCACCGGTCTTCAGCTTGCCAGCCTTCGCGGCCGAGATCGCCGAGAAGACGGCGACATCGACGCGCTTGAGGGCGCTCGTCATCACGTGCTTGCCGAGATAGCCCTGGTCGGCGTCGACGCCGATCCCCAGCGCACCCTTCTCCTTCGCCGCGTCAATGGCGCCGAGGCCGCACTGGCCCGCCACCTGGAACACGACGCCGGAGCCGTTCGCGATCTGGTCGAGCGCCACTTCCTTGCACTTCGCCTGGTCGACGAAGTCCTGGGAGTAGCCGTTCAAGGTCTCGACCCCGGGGAACGCCTTCTTCGCCCCGTACTGATAGCCGGCGATGTACCGGTCGACCGGCGGGATCTTGATGCCGCCGACCGAGCTGACCGCGGTCAGGCCCTTGGACTTGGCGTACAGGCCTGCCATGTAGCCGACGAGGTAGCCCGCCTCCTGCTCCTTGAAGAGCAGGCCCTGGACGTTCTTCGGCTTGTGCTTGAGGCTCGCGACATCGACGTCGATGATCGCGAACTTCGCCTTCGGGAACTTCGACGCGACAGCGTCCATCGCGTCGGTCATCAGGAAGCCGACGCCGATCGTGACCGCAGCCCCCTGCCGCACGCAGGTGCTCAGGTTCGGGATGTAGTCCTGCGGCGACTTCGACTGGATGACCCGGCCCGTGACCTTCAGCTTCTTCTGGGCGCTCAACAAGCCGACGTACGCGAGATGGTTGAACGACTTGTCGTTCAAGCCGCCGATGTCGGTGACGAGACATGCGCCCAGCGCCTTCGCGGAACTAGGGGCCTTCGACGAAGCCGCAGCATGATCGCCGCGGACAGCCGCTCCAACGGATGCAAGTACCACCGTGACCACGGCGACAGCCGCCAGCGGCAGCCAACGAGACTTCTTCACGTGTGTATTCCTCCTGCTCGGGGGTCCCGCGATGCTAGCACCGGAAACGGGTGATTACTCGCCTGCGGAGGCACCCATTCGGGTCAAATCTGCCTCCTCGACCAGCACACGACGGGGCTTTGAGCCCTCGTACGGCGAGATGATCCCGCGCCGCTCGAGCATGTCGATCAGACGGCCGGCCCGCGTGTAGCCGACGCGGAGGCGGCGCTGGAGCAGGGACACCGAGGCGGTTTGGTTCATGACGACGATCTCGATCGCCTTGTCGAGCAGCAAGTCCTCGTCGGGGTCGAACTCGCCCGGCACGCCGTCGCCGTCCTCGGCGAAGACCTCCGGCAGCTCGAGCAGCGACTCGTCGAGCTCCTGCTCCCGCTGGCCACGGCACTGCTCGACGACGAGGGCGACCTCCTCCTCGCTCACGTAGGCGCCCTGAACGCGCTGGAGCCGTGACGTGCCGAGCGGCTTGAAGAGCATGTCTCCCTGGCCCAGCAGGCTCTCTGCGCCCGAGGTGTCGAGGATGACCCGGCTGTCGGTCTGGCTCGAGACGGCGAACGCGATCCGCGACGGGACGTTGGCCTTGATCATGCCGGTGATCACGTCGACCGACGGGCGCTGGGTCGCGAGCACGAGATGGATGCCGACGGCGCGGGACTTCTGGGCGAGGCGGATGATCGCGTCCTCGACCGCCTGCGGGCTGATCATCATCAGGTCGGCGAGCTCGTCGATCACGACGAGCAGGTACGGGAGCGTCGACTCGCCGCGCTTGCGGAACGAGCGGTTCGCCTCGGGCAGGTTGCGGGCGCGCACCTGTGAGAGCCGCTCGTAGCGGCGCTCCATCTCGGCGACGACGTTTGCGAGCACCGCGGCGGCTTCCTTCGGGCTCGAGACGACCGGGGTCAGCAGGTGCGGGATCGACTCGTAGAAGTTGAGCTCGATCCGCTTCGGGTCGATCAGGATCAGGCGCACGTCGTCCGGGCTCGACCGGAGCAGGATCGAGGTGAGGATCGTGTTGATGCAGCCGGACTTTCCCGAGCCGGTGGTGCCGGCGATGAGGACATGCGGCATCCGGGCCAGGTCCGTCCACACCGAGGCGCCGGAGATGTCCTTGCCGAGCCAGACCGAGAGCGGGCTCGCGGTCTGCGGCAGCTCGTCGTAGATGTCGCCGAGCGTGACGAGGTTCGGCGTCAGGTTCGGCACCTCGACGCCGACCGCCTGCTTGCCGGGAATCGGCGCCAGAATGCGGATCTCCGTCGTCGCCAGCGCATACGAGAGGTCGTCCTTCAGGGCGGCCACCTTGCCGACCTTGGTGCCCGGGGCCAGCTGGAGCTCGTAGCGGGTGACCCGGGGGCCGGCGATGGCGCCGACGACGGTCGCCTCGACACCGAAGTTGCCGAGCGCCTGGACGAGCAGGTCGGCGACGCGCGCGCCGCCGTCGCCCGCCTTCTCGACGGGCTTCGACTTCCGGAGCAGGCTGCGGTCGGGAAGCCTGTAGTCGGCGGCAGGCTTGGGTCCCGCGTCGAAGAGCGAGTGCTGCTCCTCGGTCAGGAGCTCGTCCGGCTCGCTCGTGACCATCGGCAGCGGCGTGCCGTGCTCGAGGATCACGTCGGGGTAGTCGTGCACCGCGTCCACGGGCGGCGCCAGGACAGGGTCCCCGTCCGGGATCGGCCCCAGCTCCAGATCGCGCGCCAGGGCCTGTTCCGGCCGGCGCGGCACGCTGCGGACGGCGCGGCCCATGCGGCGGAGGATCGCCCCAGCGGAGGCGCCCGAGAGGAGCAGCGAGCCCGCGATCAGCAGCGCCAGGCCGACGAGGTGCGACCCGGTGTCGCCGAGGAGCGTCCCGAGCCCCCCGCCCAGTCCCCTGCCGACGTAGCCGCCGTGGCCCGAGAGCGTGACGAAGAGGCCGACTGTCCCGACGGCGAGGCCCGTGCGGAACGGCCGAAACTCGACGAGCCTGCTGCGCGCCACCATCAAGCCACCGACCACGACGAGCGCGACCGGCAGGACGTAGGCGCCCGCGCCGAAGACGTCCCGCGTGGTGCTCGTGACGGGCTCTCCGACCGAGCCGCCGTCCCAACCGGCCCAGAGCGTCGAGACGAGGAAGATCCCGAACGCGGTGAGTCCGAGCCCCCAGAGCTCCGGATGATGGTGCGCCGGACGATGGTGCGTACGTGCGGCCCGGGCAGGCTTCTGCCGGCGCTTCTTGACGCGCGAGGGCGTCTTCGGGCGCGGCTTACGGACCGGCTTCTTCTTCGCCATGGACGCGCTTTCGCGCTGCGGGGCGCCGATCCTCCCGGGAGAGGCTGTTACGCGGGCGCGTAGGCGGCGCAGAGCATGCCGAAGTACGTCGGCGCCTCGTACGAGAGAAGCTCGCCCGTCCACTCGTCACCGAGCACGCCGTGGAGCATCGCCATCTGCCACCAGCTGTCCGCGAGCGCGGCGCCCACGAATGCCGGCTCGAGGTCGAGCAGGTCGGCGAGGCGGTTCTCGCGCACGATCGCCACGATCTGCTCGTCGAAGACGGCCGACTCGGCGGCAAAGCCGTACGGACCGTCCGCGGCGTGGCCATGGCCGTGGTCGGCGCTCGCGATCACGGCGATGCGCTTCTCGCTCTCGCGGGCGACGCGGCCGAGCGCGGCGCCTGCCTCGACGAGGCGTTCGATCGGCAAGGCGCGCGTCGGCGTCACGACGACTGCCGGCACCCGGTCGCGGCCCATGAACCACAAGGGGATCAGCGCACCCCAGTCGAGCGGCATCGTCGCCGTGTCGGCGAGCGAGGTGCCGAAGGTGAAGCCGACTGCAGGCAGGCCGTCGTCGCGAAGTCCTGCCAGGCATTCGCGCGCGAGCGCCGGGTCGCCGGGCGCAGAGAGCTCGATCCCCGAGTCGCTCCAGGCCGAGACGTCGCCCTCGTAGCGGCCGGCGAGCGCGACGCCGAGGTGATCCTCGACCAGGAGGCCATGCGGCGTGAAGACGATCGTCGCGTCGGGCGCGGCGGCATCGAAACGGCGGCCCAGCTCCTCGAAGCCCCGCCGCGTCTCGCCCTCCGGGTCGTCGAGCGGCGGCGCACCGTGCGGCGCGATCGCGGCGAAGACGAACGTCACAGCACCGAGAGCCGCTCGACGAGCAGGTCGACGAACGCGGCGTTGTCGATGTCCACCCCCACCTCGTTGTCGAGCGTCGCGCCCTCGCGGCCGCGGGTGTCGACGTTCGTCCGGCCTCGCCCCTGCTCCCAGCCGCAATCGACCTCGATCTTCGCCGGCACGACGGTGACAAGGCCCGGGCGCGCGACGTGGGCGACCGCGACGGCGTCGTGCATCGGCGAGCCCCCGAGCTCCGGGTACATCTGCTTGTGGAACCGGGAGTAGAACTCCACGATCTCGGAGGCGAGCTTCCCCGCCCGGCCCGCACCGCGCAGGCGATCGATCGCTGCCGCGTCGATGAGCGCGCGGTGCGTGACGTCGAGGCCCATCATCACCGTCGGGATGCCGCTCTCGAAGACGCGGCGCGCCGCCTCGGGGTCGGCCCAGACGTTGAACTCGGCCGACGGCGTCCGGTTCCCCTCGCCGATCGAGCCGCCCATGAGGACGATCCGCTCGGGCCGGGCGTCCGGATGCAGGGCGAGCAGCAGCGCGATGTTCGTCAGCGGGCCTGTGGGCACGAGCGTCAGCGCACCGTCACGGGAGCGGATCTGCTCCGCGATGAAGTCGACGGCGTGCCGGTCGACCGGCGACGCGACAGGCGGCGGGAGGTCAGGGCCGTCAAGCCCCGTCTCGCCGTGCACGTACGCGGCCACATGCTGCTGGCGGACCAGCGGGCGCTCGGCGCCGGCTGCGACCGGAATCTCGCCGCGGTCGACGTGCTCCAGGACGCGGATGGCGTTCGCGGTGGTCTTGTCGAGTGTCTGGTTGCCCGAGACGGTCGTGACGCCGACGAGGTTCAGCTCGGGCGAGCCGAGCGCGAGCAGCAGCGCGATCGCGTCATCGTGGCCGGGATCGCAGTCGAGGATGATGTCTGTAGTCATTGGCCGCGCAGTATTGCGTCAACGTCGCCCGCGGTGGGGAGAGAAGGTTGCGCACCGAGCCGGGACGCGGCCAGCGCCCCCGCGGCGCACGCGCGCGCGAGCGCCTCGCCGCGGTCGCGGCCCTCGAGGAGCGAGACGACGAGGCACGCGGTGAACGCATCGCCGGCAGCGGTGCCGTCGACGGCGATGACCGGGGGCGGCGTGGCGTGTGCGATCTCCGTCCCGTTCTCGTAGAGCACCGCGCCCTCTGCGCCCATCGTCACCGCGACGAGCTTGCCGCGCGAGACGACCTCATGCTCGAGGCGGTTGACGACGAGCAGGTCCGGCTCGACGTCTATCGGTCTCGCGGGCGCGGCGTTCAGGCAGAAGAAACGCGCCTGCGCGGCTGCGGCGAGCACGACCTCGTCAGGCACCTCGAGCTGACAGATCACGCCGTCGGCCTCGCGGACCTCGACCGAGCGCGGGACGCCGTTCGCTCCGGGTGCGACGACGATCACGTTCTCGCCGGCTGCGTCGACGAGGATCAGCGCGATGCCGGTCGGCTCGTCGGACGTCTGGAGGTCGAGCTCGACGCCGGCGGCACGGAGGCCGGCAAGCGCCTCGTCCGCCATCGCGTCCGTCCCCACGCTCCCCAGCAGGCGAACCGAGGCGCCGAGCCTTGCCGCCGCGACCGCCTGGTTGGCGCCCTTGCCGCCGGGAAAGCGGTCGAACGATGCGCCTGTGAGCGTCTCGCCGGGCCGGGGCAGCCGCTCGACGCGGGCGACGAGGTCGAGATTGATCGAGCCGACGACGTCGATCCGCGGCGTCACGTCGGCTGGCGCCGGTACACCTCGGCCGCGGCCTTGTGAAAGCCGTCGGGCTGCCCGGCCGCGGCGAACGTGGCCGCGATCTCCTCCATCTCGCCGATCCAGCGCCAGCCCTTCTTGGCAGCCGACCGCTCGGCGCCGGCCAGGCGCTGCTCGAGCTCGGGCACAGACTCGCGCCACTCCGCGAAGAGCGCCTCGTCGACGCCGGTGACGCGGGCGACCTCGGTGATCGCGAGCAGCATCGCGGCCGTTCCCTTCGACCAGGCCGCGTAGACCATCTTCAGCGCGGATGCATCACCCGGGCGCCCCGAGAGGACGCGCGCGTCGAGCACCGTGCCCGCGAAGAGATCCGCGACCTGCTGCGCTTCGCCGCCCGAGAGGTACAGGCGCGTTCCCGGCTCGGTCGGCGGCCCGCCGATGATGCCACCGTCGACGAACGTGCCGCCGGCCGCCTCGATCGTCTCCTGAATCTCGTCGGCAGTCGTCGGCGAAACCGCATTTGCGTCGACGTAGAGACCGGTGAAGCCGGCCACCTCGCGGGCAACGTCCTGTGCCGCATGCGGCGGGCAGATCGACAGGATCACGTCGGCCTGGGAGACGAGCGCCTCGACCGTGCCGGCGTCCGTGAAGGCGCTCGCGCGGGCCGCGGTGGCGGCGCTCCGCCCGTCGGAGGCCCAGAGCACCGTCCCGGGCAGGAGCGCAGCGACGGCGCCGCCCATCTCGCCCGGGTGGAGGATGCCTACGTTAGGCGGCAATCGCGCGCAGGTCGTCGACCGCCCGGCCGAGCAGGTTCTCACGCAGGTCGAAGAGCCCGGCCCAGAGCGCCGAACGGTCGATCTCCGAGCCGATACGCGCGCACGCCGAGAGCCCTTCGAGGGCCCGCAGCATCACGGCGAGCTCGAGGTAGACCTGGGCGATCCGGACCGGCGAGATCGAGACGCCCGCCCGCTCGAGCACCGGCGCCCAGTCGACGAGCTCACCCGCGCCCGGTTCGCCGTACCAGGAGCGGCCCTCGGCCTGATCGGCCTCCAGCTCCAGCAGGTAGCGCCCGAGCGGCTGCTCGAGGCCGCTGAGCGCGGTCTCGACGCGATCGGCGGCGCGGCGCAGCGCTGCCTGGCGCGCGCCCGCAGTACCGGGAGCGGCGTCGCCGCGCGCCCAGCGCTCGATCAGCCGACAGAACGAGAGCGCCGAGACCTCGCAAGCCGCAAGCTGGGCAATCAGCTTCCGGCCGGTCGCGCCCTCGGCCGCGTTGTCGGCGATCACCGGCGCCCAGTCGGGGCGCAGCTCCGTCGTGCTCATACTTCAACCACCACAGGAAGGATCATCGGCCGCCGACCGGTTCTGTCATAGACCAGTTGTCCAATCTCGTCGTGGATGTGCTCCTGAATCAGCTTGATCTCACGGATTTCGTCGGCCTGGAGCTGGCGTAGGACACGGTTTGCCTCGGTGCGCATCTCCTCCAGGAGCTCGTCCTGGGCGGAGAAGCCGCGGGCGATCAGCTCGGCGGGCGCATTCGCACCGTTGGGCGCGAGCGTCGCGACGACGATCAGCACGCCGTCCTCCGAAAGGTGGCGCCGGTCGCGCAGGGCGACGTCGGTGATGTCCCCCACGCCGAGCCCGTCGACGAACGTCACCCCCGACTCGACCTTGCCGGCGATCTGCGCGCGGCCGTTCTCGAGCTCGACGACCGAGCCGTTCTCCGCGATCAGGATCGCGTCGGCCGGGACCCCGCCCTCCTGCGCGAGTCGCGCGTGCGCCGCCTGCATCCGGATCTCGCCGTGGATCGGCATCACCGCCTTCGGCCGGACGAGTGAGATCAGCGTGCGCAGCTCCTCGGCCCGAGCGTGCCCAGAGACGTGCACGGGCGCGTTCTCCTCGTGCAGCACCTCGGCGCCGCGGCGTGTGAGCTGGTTGATCGCGTCGTGGACGCGCAGCTCGTTGCCCGGCACCGGACGCGCCGAGATGATGACCGTGTCGCCGCGGTCGACCGAGACGGCCGGGTGATCGTTGTATGCGATCCGGGTCAGCGCCGACATTGGCTCGCCCTGGCTGCCGGTGCAGAGGATCAGCTGCTTCGCGAGCGGGATCTCATCGAGGTGCTTCGGTTGCACGATCGCGTCGTCTGGGACCTCGATGTAGCCGAGGTTCCGGGCAATGTTCATGTTCTTGCGCATCGATCGCCCGACGGTCGCCACCTTGCGGCCGCTGGCGACGGCGACGTCGACCGCCTGCTGCATGCGATGCACGTTCGAGGCGAAGCTGGCCACCAGCACGCGGCCCGGCTTCGTCGGGATGATCTGACGGAACGCCTCGCCGACGAGCCGCTCCGAGCCGCTCATGCCCGGGCGCTCGGCGTTCGTCGAGTCGCCGAGCATCAGGTCGACGCCGCGGTTGCCGATGTCCGCGAGCTTGCCCACGTCGGTCTTCAGGCCGTCGACCGGCGTGTGGTCGAGCTTCCAGTCGGCCGAGTGGAAGACGTTGCCCGAGCGGGTCTGGATGTACATGCCGACGGTGTCGGGCACGGAGTGCGCCATGCGGACGAACTCGATCGTGAACGGCCCGAGCTGGATCGGCGGCGCCGTCGGGTCGGCCTCTTGCAGCTCGGTGGCGCGGAGCAGGCCGTGCTCGTCGAGCTTCGACTTGACGAGCCCGAGCGTCAGCCGGGTGCCCCACACCTCGCCGACGTCGGCCTCGCGCAGGAGGTACGGCAGCGAGCCGACGTGATCCTCGTGGGCGTGCGTCAGCAGCACCGCGCGGATCCGGCCGCTCTCGATCAGGTACGTGAAGTCCGGCAGGATCAGGTCGACGCCGAGATGCTCGTCGCGCGGGAACGCGAGCCCGCAGTCGACGACGATCCGCTCCTCGCCGAGCTCGAAGACGGTGCAGTTCTTGCCCACCTCGCCGAGGCCGCCGAGCGGGATGATGCGAAGCGGGTCAGCCATCTAGGCGGTCACGAGAAGGCCGAGGCGGTCCAGGCAGGTGCGCACCCGGCCGAGCTCTTCCTCCGTGGCGGTGACCAGCGGCAGTCGGTGGCCGCCGACGTCGTGGCCGAGCAGGTTCAGCGCGGCCTTGATCGCAATCGGGTTCGTCTGAATCTTCAGCAGGTCGTAGGCCGGCGCGAGGTCGGCGTCGATCTCGCGGGCGCGGTCGTGGTCGCCGTCGTGCCAGGCGCGCACCTGGGCGGCGACCTGCGGGCCGACGACGTGCGTGTGGACGCAGATGCCGCCCTTTGCGCCGAGCTCGAGGAACGGCTGGATCAGGACGTCGTCTCCCGCGTAGAGGTCGAGTCCCGTGTCGACGATGTGCCGGGCCTGGGCGAGGGGGTCGTGCGCCTGCTTCACCGCTGCGACGTTCGGGATCTCCGCCAGCTCGCTGATCGTCTCGGGCTCGATGTTGACGACGACGCGGCTCGGGATGTTGTAGACGACGACCGGCTTGTCGCTCTCCGCGGCGATGGTCTTGAAGTGCTCGACGATGCCGCGCTGCGGCGGCTTGTTGTAGTACGGCGTGACGACGAGGAAGGCGTCGACCCCGAGCTCGTGCGCCGCGCGGGTCAGGTGCACGGAGTGAGCCGTCGAGTAGGTGCCGGTGCCGGCGACGACCGTTGCGTGCCCGCCGAGCTCGTCGACCGCGACCCGGAAGAGCTCGAGGCGCTCGTCGTCGGCAAGCGTCGGGCTCTCGCCCGTCGTGCCGGCCACGACGATGCCGTCGGAGCCGTTCTCGACGAGGTGCCGCGCCAGCCGCCTGAAGGCGTCGAAGTCGATCGAGCCATCCGCCCGGAAGGGCGTGACGATGGCGGTCAGAACAGAACCGAGCACCCGGACAGTGTACGCGGCGAGGTGCCCGAGACCTGCCGCCAGCCGCCACTCGCGAGGCGCACCCAAGGCGCACCCCCACCCTCAGGGTGGGGCCGCATCCCTCCGCCCTCGCTGTCGATGCTACCGCCGTTCGGCGCACGTGACTGTGACAATTGCGAGCCAATTTCAGCTCTGCGCCTTGTCTCGAGGGCGATCCGGGCGGATCGTCCGCGGCGTCGCCGCAACGCGCGGGCTAGAGCAACGCGTCGAGGCCGACCGTCAAGCCCGCCGGCAGCGTCGGCAGCCGCTCCAGCGCCAGCAGCACGCCGGGGGCGTACGCCTCGCGGGAGTACGCGTCGTGGCGGATCGTCAGCAGCTGTCCCTCGCCGCCGAACAGCACCTCCTGGTGGGCGACGAGACCCGGCAGCCGCACCGAGTGGATCGGCACCTCGCCCGGGAGCAGCTCCGCGGTCGCCTTCGCGGTGCCCGACGGCGCATCGACCTTCGCCTCGTTGTGCAGCTCGACGATCTCCGCCCGCGGCATCACGACGCCCGCCTCGGCGGCCAGGCGCATCAGCAGGACGGCGCCGATCGCGAAGTTCGGCGCGAAGAACACCGCCACGCCCCGCTCGCGCGCCTCCTCCCCCACTTCGGCGAGCTCCGCACCGGTCGTGCCGACGACGCTGGGCACACCGGCCTCCACCGCGGCGCGCACGTTCGCGACGACCGCGTCCGGCCGCGTGAAGTCGACCATCGCCTCGGCCGCGGCGAGCTCGTCGACCAGCCGGTGACCCGCCGCTTCGAGCCTGGGCGCGATCGCCGAGCCGACCTTGCCGCGCCGCCCGTTCAGCAGGACGTTCATCGAGCCTGTTTCACGCAGCAGCCGCGGCGGCGAGCCCGGGCGCGATCCGCTCCACCGCGCTCGCGAAATGATCCTCGGCCGGACCGATCCCCGCCACCGACAGCCGCCCCGGAGCGAGCAGCGCGGCGGCGAGCTCGGCGACCAGCTCCTGCTCGACGGCGTCGATCTCCTCGACGATCCGGTCGATCGAGAGGATCTCGGAGTCGGTGATCAGCGACTTGCCGAGCCTGCTCATGCGCGTGGCGGTCGACTCCATCGAGAGCACGATCCGGCCCTTGAGGTTCTCCTTGGCCCGCTCCAGCTCGGCTTCCCGCAGGTTGCCGGACGCGATGTCCCCGATCTGCTCGGCGGTGATCGTCAGCGCCTCGACGAGGTTGTCCTCGCGGGTGCCGAGGTAGACCCCGATCTGCCCGGTGTCGGTGTACTGCGAGAGGAACGTGTAGACGGCATAGGCCATGCCGCGCTTCTCGCGGATCTCCTGGAAGAGCCGGGACGATGCCGAGCCGCCGAGGATCGCGTCGAGGATCGACGCCGCGAATCGCCGCCGGTCGCTGCGCGCGATGCCGGGCGCCGCGATGCAGACGTGGTACTGCTCGGTGTCCTTCTGCTGGAAGCGCAGGCCGGGAGGCGGTTCTGTCACGAGCGGCGCCCGCACGGGACGCTTCGGCGCGGTGGGAGGCTTGCGGCTCTCGAGGCTCGCCTCGAATGCCCCGACGAGGCGCTCATGGGTGACGTGCCCCGCCGCCGCGAGGACGACATTCCCGGGCGCGTACATCTGCCGGTGGTAGCCGGCGAGGACCCGCGGCGAGACGGACGAGATCACCTCGGCCGTGCCGATCACCGGGCGGCCGAGCGGGTGCTTGCCGAAGACCGCCTCGGCGATCAGGTCGTGGACGAGCTCCTGCGGCGTGTCCTCGTACATCGCGATCTCCTCGAGCACGACCTCGCGCTCGGCGTCGAGCTCGTCGAAGCGCGGCGAGAACACCATGTCGGTCATCACGTCGAGGGCCGTCTCGAGGTGGTGATCCGGGATGCGCGCGTAGAGCACCGTGTGCTCGCGCGAGGTGGCGGCGTTCAGCTCGCCGCCGAGCGCGTCGAAGACCTCGGCGATCTCGAGCGCCGTGTACCGCTGCGAGCCCTTGAAGAGCAGATGCTCGATGAAATGCGAGACGCCGGCCTTGGCATCGGTCTCGTCGCGCGAGCCGGCGCCGATCCAGAAGCCGACCGCGACCGAGCGAACGTGGTCGAGCGTCTCCGAGACGACGCGCTCGCCGCTGTCGAGCTCGGTCAGAACGGATGTCTGCACCCGGCGATCGTAACGAGGAGTCCGGATCAGCGGGCTGACGAGATCAGGTCGTCGACGATCTTGTCGACGCGGCCCCAGAAGACCTGATGCGCAATCGGCGAGGAGTCGTAGACGGACATGTGCGTGGCGAGGAAGCCCGGCCGCGACGAATCTTGACCGGGATCACGTTCTCCGACGGGAAATCAAAGGCGTGCAGGCGCTCGAAGAGCTCGACGGCGCCCGCGCTGCCGACGCCTTCGTCGTGGTCGCCGACGAGGATCCAGATCTTCGTGGCCGGGTCGAGCTTGGAGAAGTCGGTCGGCGGCTCGAAGGCGGGGTTGATCTCGCCCGGGAAGATCGCGACGACGGCCGAGGCCTTCAGGCCTTTCGCGGTCATCACCGCGGCAAGCTCGGCAGCGAGCCGCCCGCCGCGCGAATGGCCGACGAGCACGATCGGCACCTTCGGGTCGCCGAGGCGGTGCAGTGCGGTCTGGAGGCCGGCCAGCGCGTGGTCACGGGCGTTGGGCTCGGGCGGTTCGGCCTCGTAGAGCGGGAAGACGGCGTCGTCGCCCTGCTCGGCGAGATGCAGGAGCCAGGGCTTGAAGTCGAGGGTCGTGCGGCGCGACAGGCCGTGGAGGATGACGACCACGGCACGTGGCTTCCCGTGGGGCTTCACGTACCAGACCTGGTCGGCTCCCTGCCCGAAGGGACCCTCCGGAGCGAGAGCGGAATTGCCGCCGCAGCCGGCGAGGGCTGCGACGGCAAGCAACAAACTAGCGCGGCGCACTGGTGTAGACGCGGCCTCCGCGCCGGTCGAGGTAGAGGGCGGCGCCGCTCTCCCGCTCCTGCCAGGCCATGACGGCACCGTAGACCAGCGACGCGAGACCCATCCCGGCGAGCGCTCCGGCGAGCAGCGCTCCGAGCGCAGGCTGGCCGGCGGCGAATGCGATCGCCGCCAGGATCGAGACGCCAACGGTGCTCGGCATCATCGCCCGGCGGACGAGCTCGAGCCGCGATTCGTACGCTGCGCCGGACGGCGCCGGTTCGGGCTCCGAGCGCTGGGCGAAGATCCCGCCTCGCCGGTCGGCGACCATCGCGAACGCCATCAGGAAGGCGCCGATCCCGAACGCGACCAGGGCGGACGTGGCGCGGTCGTCGAGGAGCACAGCTACGGCGAGACCCACCAGTCCGAGCGCGATCCGCACCGGCGACACGAGCAGCGCAGCGAGGGAGAGGCGTGCGAGGCGCATGTCCCTGTCAGACGCCCGTGCGCACCGCAAGTTGGGCGCCGACAACGGCCGGGATCGGAAAACGGCGAGGGCGGGGTCTCCCCCGCCCTCGCTCGTCACCGTTACGCGCGTGGTCAGTCCGAGCGCGAGCCTTCACGGTCGCGACGCGGGCCGCCGCGGCCGCCGCCGCGTCCACGGTCGCCGTCGCGGCGCGGGCGCTCCTCGCGGGGCTCGCGCGGCGGGGCATCCTTCGCCCGCTCGACAAGCTCCTCGGGAGTGACCATCGAGCCGTTCTCGTGCTTGGCGACGAGCTTGAGGCCGATGCGGCCCCGAGCCTTGTCGACTTCCTGCACGAGCACGTCGAGCACGTCGCCGCGGGCGATCACGTCTTCGATGTGATTCACCCGGCCGGGGCCGACGTTCGAGACGTGCAGTAGGCCGTCTGTGCCCTTCTTCAGCTCCACGAAGGCGCCGAAGTCGGTCGTCTTGACGACCTTGCCCGTGTACTGGTCGCCGACCTCGGGCTCCTTGGTGAGAGCCTTGACCGCGTTGATCGCGGCCTCCGCCTTCAGGCCGTCGGTGGCGTAGATGAGGATCGTCCCGTCCTCCTCGATGTCGATCTGGACGTCGTAGTCGGACTCGAGCGAGCGGATCGTCTCGCCGCCCTTGCCGATCACCATGCCGATGTACTCGGGGTTGATCTTCACCGTCGAGATGCGCGGAGCATTCTCGGACAGCTCGGCCCGCGGCTCGGGGATCGCCTCGAGCATCTTGGCGAGGATGGACGCACGCGCGCGGCTTGCCTGCTCCAGCGCGTTCCTCATGATCTCCTGCGTAACGCCGGTGATCTTGATGTCCATCTGCAGCGCCGTGATGCCTGCAGCGGTGCCCGCGACCTTGAAGTCCATGTCACCGAGGTGATCCTCGGCGCCCTGGATGTCGGTGAGGATGACGTAGTCGTCGCCCTCCTTGACGAGGCCCATGGCGATACCGGAGACCGGGGCCGAGATCGGCACGCCGGCGTCCATCAGCGCCATCGTCGAGCCGCACACCGAGCCCATCGACGACGACCCGTTCGACTCGAGCGTCTCGGAGACGAGCCGGATCGTGTACGGGAAGTCCTCGGCGGGCGGGATGACCGCCTCGAGCGACCGCTGTGCGAGTGCACCGTGGCCGATGTCGCGGCGCTTCGGGCCTCGCATGAAGCCCGTCTCCCCGACCGAGTACGGCGGGAAGTTGTAGTGGTGCATGAACCGGCGGTCCGTCTCGAGCGACAGGTCGTCGATCCGCTGGCCCTCCTTGGCGGTGCCGAGGGTGAGCAGCGAGAGGATCTGCGTCTGGCCGCGCTGGAACAGGCCGGAGCCGTGGGTGCGCGGGGTGACGCCGACCTCGCAGTGGATCGCCCGGATGTCCTCCGTGCCGCGGCCGTCGGGGCGGATCTTCTCGACCGCGATCTTCTTGCGGACGAGGTCCTTGTAGATCGCCTCGGCGGCCCGCTTGACGAACTGCTTCGTCTGCGAGTCCTTGACGACGGGGCCTTCGCCCTCGACCGTCGCCGGCCCGACCGGGAACGGCAGCTCGACGGTGTCGATGATCCGGTCGAAGAGCAGATGGCGCTTCGCGGACTTCAGCTCCTTCGTGTCCTGCTCCGCCTCGGTGAGCGCACGCAGGTCGTTCTCGAACTGCTCGCGAACCGGGCCTTCGACAGCGGCGAGCCGCTGCTTCTCGAGCACCATCGCGAGCGCCGAGCTGACCTGCATCCGGCGGACGATGTCCTCCTCGTTGGAGTTCATCGAGAGCGCCGGCGCGAGCTGGTCCTTCAGCTCCTCGACGATCGCTCCCGCCTCGCGGAGGCCCTGCTGCTGGATGCGCTCCCAGATCGCGTGGCCCTGGCTCGCGACGATCTCGTCGACCATCGACAGATCGAGCCACTTGGCCTTGCCGACCTTCGAGCGAAGCTCTTCCTGGGCGTCGCACAGCTTCTTGATCTCGACATGGGCGACCTCGAAGGCCTCGAGGAGCTTGTCCTCGGAGACCTGCTTTGCGCCTGCCTCGACCATCGTCAGGCCGTCCTTCGTGCCGACGACGATCAGGTCGAGCTCCGAGCTCTCCGCAGTCTCCTGCAGCGTCGGGTTGATCACGAGCTCGCCGTCGATCAGGCCGATGCGAACGGCGCCGATCGGGCCGAAGAACGGCAGCGGCGAGATCGAGAGCGCGGCCGAGACGCCGTTGATCGCCAGGATGTCGTGCGGCGTCACCATGTCCGCCGAGAGGATCGTGGCGATGCACTGCACCTCGTTGCGGAAGCCCTTCGGCCACAGCGGCCGGATCGGCCTGTCGATCATCCGTGCGGTCAGGGTCGCCCGCTCGGTTGCACGGCCTTCGCGCTTGAAGAAGCCGCCGGGGATCTTCCCGGCCGCGTAGGCACGCTCCTCGACATCGATCGTCAGCGGGAAGAAGTCCGCGCCTTCGCGCGCCTCTGTCCGTCCCTGGGCGGTTGCGAGCACCATCGTCTCGCCCGACCGCATCACGACCGCGCCGTCCGCCTGCTTGGCGAACTTGCCGGTCTCGAAGGTGATTTCCTTGCCGCCAACGGTCACGCTGACCGTGGTCGGCTCACCTGCTGGATTCATTCCCTTTCCTCCACTCTGCTTTCAGTTGGGGAGTGGAGGTTTGGGTCAGCCCGGCCGGTGGCTCGGCGCTCGCCCAAATCTCCACCCCCCGGGGTGGTTTGGAGCTAGCGGCGCAGGCCGAGCTCCTTGATGAGGGCGCGATAGCCCTCGAGATTCTTCCGCTGGAGATAGTTCAGGAACCGCCGCCGGCGGCCGACGAGCTTCAGGAGCCCGCGCCGCGAGTAGTGGTCCTTCGGATGCGTGCGCAGATGCTCGGTCAGCTCGTTGATCCGAGTCGTGAGCATTGCGATCTGCACCTCGGGCGAGCCCGTGTCCGCTTCCGTGCGGCCGTGCTTCCCGATGATCTCGAGCTTGGCTTCCTTGGTGAGGGCCATGAGCCTCCTCTGTAGCGATGTCTCCCGGATCCCCGCCGCCGCGAAGGAAGCCCCGCGTGCGGCCGAGATCGGGTCGCTCAGTAGGGTACCGAACAATGTTGCAGGCCGCCGTTGCCGCCGGGCATCCCGCCACCGCGGACGCCGGCGTCGAGATCCTCGCAGAGGGCGGCTCCGCCGCCGACGCGGCCGTGGCCGCATGCCTCGCCTCCTGCGTCGCGGAAACCGTGATGACCGGCCTGCTCGGGGGCGGCCACGCGATCTACCTCGACGCCGCGTCCGGCCGCGTGCGCAACCTCGACTGCTTCGTGGCGGTGCCCTCGGGCAGCGGCGGCGTGATGGCGGAGCTCGAGGTGCCCTTCGGCGAGGAGCTCGTCCACTACGCGATCGGCGTCCCTTCGTGCGGCGTGCCCGGGGTGCCCTCGGGCCTCGACGAGCTCTGGCGCGCGTACGGGCGGCTGCCCTGGCCCAGGCTCGTCGAGCCGGCACTGCGCCTCGCCCGTGACGGCGTCGAGTTCCTCGCGGCGCACGCAGCCTGCCTGGAGATGCTCCAGGCGGTGATGACGATGCGCGAGGGCGCCGCGATCTACTCGCCGGGCGGCAAGCTGCTCGCGGCGGGCGAAACGCTCCGCCAGCCGGGCCTCGTCGCCGCGCTCGAGGCGATCGCCGGCGAAGGCGCGCGCTCCGTCTACGAGGGCACGCTGGCGCAGTCGCTGCTCGGCCTGATGGCGGAGCGCGGCGGGCTCGTCACGGACGGCGATCTCCGCTCCTATCGGGCCGTATGGTCCGATCCGGTGACGATTGACTTCGCCGGCTCGCAGCTGCTGAGCCGCGGCGGGCTCTCGGCGGTCCCCGAGTCGTTTGCGGCGCTCCGGCCCTACGACGGCGAGGCCGAGCGGGCTCTGGCGCTCCTCGACGCGCTCGCGGTCGACGTCCCGGACGGCGACACGACGAATCTCTGCGTCGTCGACGGCGACGGCTCGGCGTGCGTGCTGACGACCAGCCTCGGCCTCGGCTCGGGCGACTGGCTTCCCGGCCTCGACGTCCATCTCAACTCGATGCTCGGCGAGACGGACCTGCTCCGCGAGACGCTCAGGCCGGGCGGCCGGATGGGCTCGATGATGGCCCCCACGCTCGCCTTCGCCGGCGACGAGCTCGTGCTCGCGATCGGCGCTGCCGGCGGGACACGGCTGCGCACCGCCCTGCTCGGCGTCACCGCGGGGATCCTGCTCGAGGGCCTGGAGCCGCAGGCGGCGATCGACCGGCCGCGCTTCCATCCCGTCGGCGAGCTCGCGAACGCCGAGCCGGGGCTCGCCGACGAGGCGCTCGACGCGCTCGAGTCGCGCGGCCTGACCGTGCGCCGGTGGCCGGCCAAGCACCACTATTTCGGCGGCGTCAGTGCGATCGGACGGCGGAGCGCAGGAGCTGATCCCCGCCGGAGTGGCGGTATTCGGCTTCCGGAGGCATGACCGGGATCGCGGCGGAGATCCAACCGAGATAGCCGCAACCCGGGCAGCCCGGGTTCTCCTCGACGGTCCCGCCTGCTTGTCGGCTTGGAGTAGGTCACCCCGCACTCGAGGCAACGGACCGCCTCCAGGGCGGAGAGCCTCGGCGCTCTCGGATCTCGTTCCATAACCACGTAGATGCCGTTCTCGGTCGATTCCTTGCGCGGGAATTGAACCGGTTGTCAACAGCGCTCGTGTCAGGAAGGACGAAGCGCCGCCCGCGTCGCCTCGACGTCGGCGCCGATCTGGGCGATCAGCGCCTCCTCGCTCGCGAACGCGGCTCGTCGCGGAGGTAGTGCCCAGAGCTCGACGACGAGCCGCCGCCCGTAGAGGTCGCCCTCGAAGTCGAGCAGGATACGGCTCGATCCGCCGCTCCGAGCCGCCGTAGTGCGGATTGACGCCGATCGAGACGGCGGCCGATACCGGCGCGTCCGGCGCCGGCCGAGCCGGCGTAGATCCCGTACGCGCGGCACCAGCAGATCCGGGCTCGACCCGCAGGTTCGCGGTCGGATAGCCGAGCGTCCCGCCGCGCGCGTCGCCCGGTGACGACGATGCCCGTCGAGCTCCGGCGGCCGCCCGAGCTTCGCGGCCGCTGCGCTCGACCTCGCCGGCCTTGACGAGCGCGCGGATCTCCGTCGACGAGACGCCCGGCAGCGATCCGATCGCGCGCGCGTCGATCCCGAGCCCTCGCAGCAGGTCGAGGTCGCCGCGCCGCCCGCGGCCGAAGCGGAAGCCCTCGCCGGCGACGACGACCTCCGTCCCGATCGCGCTGCAGGTAGCGCTCGGCGAACTCCTCGGGCTCGAGCCGCGACAGCTCGTGCGTGAACTCGACGACGAGCGTCTCCTCGACGCCCGCCTCGGCGAGCAGCTCCAGCCGGCGCTCGAGCGTCGAGATCAGCTCCACGCGGTTGCCGCGCACGACGCCGCGCGGGTGCGGATGGAACGTGACGACGGTGCGGTCCGGCCCGCGGCGAGCGCAGCGTCGATCACCCGCCGGTGACCGAGGTGGACGCCGTCGAAGGTGCCGATCGCGACCGCGCGCGGGCCGCTGCTCGAGCTCGTCGGGGCTGTGCGCGACCTTCATCCGGCGCTCACCGGCAGCCGGGCGAGCGCCTCCTCGGCCGGCACGATCCGCTCGGGGTCGGCCTCGTCGACCGAGAACGGGCCGATCTCCGTGCGGCGCAGCGTGCGGCAGTGCCCGCCGAGCGCCTCGGCGATCGCCCGCACGTACGTCCCGGAGCTGACGTGGAGGTCGAGGCTGCGCGATGCCGCCGGTATACGCGACCACGTCGAGCGCGTCGACCCGCGAGCGGCGCAGCGGCATCTCGACCTCGATCCCTTTCCGGTGCAGCTTGTAGGCGCGCTCGCCGTCGATCTTGACGGCTGACGCGGCCGGGATCGGCAGCTCGATCTCGCCGCGCAGGCCCGCGACCAGGCCGCTCGAGCTCGGCCGCAGTGGGCGCCTCGTGCCGCTCGACGACCTCTCCGGTCCGGGTCGCCGGTCGAGGTCGTGGCGGTCAGGTCGACGTCGGTGACGTAGCGCTTGTCGAGCCCGACGAACGATCCCGCGAGCCTCGTCGCGCGCCCGCACAGCAGGAGCAGGAGGCCGGTTGCGAACGGGTCGAGCGTGCCGGCGTGTCCCGTCCGCGCGCCGGTCCGCCGGCGCAGCTCCGCGACCATCGCAAAAGACGAAGGCCCGGCCGGCTTGTCGACGAGGACGATCCCCGCGGGCTCAAGCGCGCGCGGCGGCACTGGGCTGCGCTGAACTCCTCGACGATGAACTTCGTGATCTCCTCGATCGTCCCCTCGCTCGAGAAGCCGGCGGCCTGGCGATGGCCGCCGCCGCCGGACTTTCGGGCGATCGCGGAGACGTCGAGCTCGTCGGCGTTCGCGCGCATGCTGACGCGCAGGGCGGGGCCCTCGTCCCGCGGCGGCTGCCGGATCAGGGCAGCCATCTCGGCGCCCTCGACCGCGCGCAGGTAGTCGATGAGCCCCTCTGAGTACGGCTCCTCGGCGCCCACCTCGTCGAAGTCGTCGCGCAGGAGGTAGGAGATGACGAGTCGGCCGCCCTCGTAGAATCTGCGCGCGGTCGAGCACCCGCGCGAGCAGCTTCAGCTTCGCGAACTGCACCGACTCGTAGACGCCCGCGGAAGACGCGTCTGCACGTCCGCCCCCGCCTCGACGAGCTCGGCCGCGAGCCGCAGCGCCTTCGGCGTCGTGTTCGTGTACTGGAAGCGGCCCGTGTCGGTGACGAGCCCGACGTAGAGCGGCTCGGCGATCCGCGGCGTGAGCTCGACGTCGAGCTCGGCGAAGACGTCGCGCACGACCTCGGCGGTCGACGACGCGTCCGGCGACGATCAGGTTCACGTCGCCGAAGCGCGTGTTGTCGTGGTGGTGGTCGACGTCGACCACGAGCTTCGCGCGCTCGACCGGCGGCTCGGGGCCGATCCGCGTCTCCTGGGCGCAGTCGACGGCGAACAGGACCCGCTCGCTCGAGTCGTCCGGCCACTCGCGCAGCAGGTCGTCCAGAGCCAGGAACCCGTACTCGGCCGGGAGCGGCGCGGGGCTCGACGAGCACCATGACCGAGTCCTTGCCGAGCTGCACGAGCCCTTCGTGGGTCGCGAGCAGCGAGCCGAGGGCGTCGCCGTCGGGGTTCTCGTGGCTCGTGACGCAGAAGCGGTCGTGCGAGCGGATCGCGTCCGCGACCGCCGCGAGATCAGGCTGCGTCGTCTGTGGTGGCTCGGGGACATCGTCAGGGGCGAGCTCGTCGATCAGCTGGGTCATGCGCACGCCGCGCTCGACCGTCGGATCGTATTCGAAGGCCAGCGTCGGGGTCCGCTTCAGCCGCAGCTCCCGGGCGATGCGCCGCTGCAGGACACCGTGGGCAGCCGCGAGGCCCGCGAGCGTGCGCAGGCGGCGCTTCTCGCCGCCGAGGACGCTGACGTACACCGTGGCCTCGCTCAGGTCAGTGCGTCGTGTGCACGCCGGTGATCGTGACGAAGCCGATGCGCGGGTCCTTCAGCTCCCCCACCGCCTCGGCAAGGACGTTGCGCACCGCCGAGTTGACCTTCCGCATGCGTTCGGTCATTTCAGCAACTCAGTCATCGAGCGTCACCACGTCCCTCTCCGTCCTCGTCACGGTCCACTCCTGCCCGTTCAGCCAGCGCTCCGCCTCGTCGAGCAGCTTCTCCGCCTCGCGCGGCTCCCGCGTGACGACGCGACGCCGTCAGCCGGCAGCGCTGCCAGAGCTCGTGATGATCGACCTCGGCGACCGAGGCGCCGAAGCGGTTCTGCAGCTGTGCCTTCGCCGACTTCACGTACTTGCGCTTCCCCTTCAGCGAGCCGGCCTCGGGGAAGTGCAGCTCGACCGAGAGGATGCCGACGAAGCCGCTGGTCAGGACTCGTCGGCGGGCGCGGCGACGGCGGCCGTCGGCGCCTCGTCGAGCGACGTGCGCTCGATCTCGCGCGTCTCGTAGATCTCGAAGACGTCGCCCTCGCGGAGGTCGTTGAAGCCCTCGAGCAGGATCCCGCACTCGAATCCCTCCAGCACCTCGCGGACGTCGTCCTTGAAGCGGCGCAGCTGCGCGATCGTCGTCTCGTGGATCCGGGCGCCGTCGCGGAAGAGGCGCACCTGGCCGTTGCGGCGCACGACGCCGCTCGTGACCATGCAGCCGGCGATCGTGCCGAGGCGCGAGACCTTGAAGAGCGCGCGCACCTCGGCCTCGCCGAGGATGACCTCGGTCTCGACGGGGCTGAGCATGCCGACGAGCGCCTGCTCGATCTCCTGGGTGAGCTGGTAGATGACGCGGTACTGCCGGATCTCGACGCCCTCGCGCTCGGCGAGCGTGCGCGCCTCCGGTGAGGCGCGGACGTTGAAGCCGACGACCATCGCGCCCGATGCGGCGGCGAGGTTGATGTCGTTCTCGGTGATGCCGCCGACGCCCTGGTGGATGACGTTGACGCGCACCTCGGGGTGCTCGATCTTCGCGAGCTCCGAGACGAGCGCCTCGACCGAGCCCTGCACGTCGCCCTTGAGGACGAGGTTGAGGTCCTGGACCTCGCCGGCCTGCATCTGCTCGAAGAGGCTCTCGAGCGAGACGCCGCGCCTCGTGCGCTTCGCGAGCTGCTCCCGGCGCAGGCGCTCGCCGCGCTGGTTCGCCAGCTCGCGGGCGCGACGCTCGTTCTCGACGACGCGCGCCAACTCGCCGGCCGGCGGCGGCGTGTCGAAGCCGAGGATCTCGACCGGGTCGCCCGGCCGCGCCTCCTCGAGCTTCTCGCCCCGGTAGTCCTGCAGCGCCCGCACGCGGCCCCACGCGTCGCCGGCGACGATCGCGTCGCCGACGCGCAGCGTGCCGCGCTGGACGAGCATCGTCGCGACCGGGCCGCGGCCGACGTCGAGGCGCGACTCGATGATCGGACCGGACGCCTCGGCGTTCGGGTTCGCCTTCGCCTTCTCGGCGAGCTCGATGTCGGCGACGAGCAGGATCTTCTCCAGCAGCTCGTCGAGGTTCAGCTTCTGCTTGGCCGACACTTCGGAGAACTGCGTCGTCCCGCCCCACTCCTCGGGCTGCAGGCCCTCGGCGGCGAGGTCGGACTTGACCCGGTCGGTGTTCGCGTTCGGGACGTCGATCTTGTTGACCGCGACGACGATCGGCACGCCGGCCGCGCGCGCGTGCGAGATCGACTCGCGCGTCTGCGGCATCACCGAGTCGTCCGCGGCGACGACGAGCACCGCGATGTCCGTCACCTTGGCGCCGCGGGCGCGCATGGCCGTGAACGCCTCGTGGCCCGGCGTGTCGATGAAGGTGATCTTGCGGCCGTTCTTGACGACCTGGTAGGCGCCGATGTGCTGCGTGATCCCGCCCGCCTCGGTGTCGACGACGGCCGTCTCGCGGATCGCGTCCAGCAGCGTCGTCTTGCCGTGGTCGACGTGGCCCATGATCGTGACGACGGGCGGGCGCTCCTCGAGCAGCTCCTCCGCGTCCTCGAAGACCTCGGGCTCCTCGTCCTCCTCGCCGACGTGACGGATCGTCACCTCGCGCTCGACCTCGGTCGCGATCAGCTGCACCGCCTCGTCGGTCAGCGACTGCGTGATCTGCACCATCTCGCCGAGGCCCATCATGATCTTGATGATCTGCGCGGCGGGAATGCCGAGCGCCTGCGAAAGGTCGCGGACGGTGACACCCGAAGGGACGCTGACCGGACCGGTCGGCAGCACGACCGGCTGCGTCGACTTCGGCTTCACATCCTGACGGTCGCCGGCGCGCTGGCGGTTGTCTCCCGGGCGCGGACGCTGGTTGCCGCTGTCGATGACGACGCGCCGCTTGCGGCCACCTGGGCCACCGCCGCGCGGTCTGATCGGTCTGTTCGGCTTACCGTTTGCCATTTTCTCCCGGTCTAGTGTAGAGACGCTGCAGATTGGGGTCGACGCGCACGTTGGCGCGCAGCACGCGGTTGAACTGGCGCCGCGTGGATGCCCGCCCGAAGCAGGCTAGCGAGTGGCACGTGTAGGCGCCCCGGCCGGGGCCGGCTCCCGCCGTCAGGACGCCGTCCTCCGCGTGAAAGCGCATGAGCTCCGCCTGGGGCGACTTGCGTCCGCAGCCGGCGCACGTCCTGATCGGCGTGGCCACTCAGATCCGCTGCTCCTCCGTGTCCTCCGCGGCGACGACCTCGACGGGCGCGTCGCTCTCCTCGTCGGGCACCTCGGTCACCTCGGCCTCGACCGCCACCTCGTCGTGCTCGGCGGCAACCGGCTCGGGCTCGGGCTCGACGGCCTCGGCAACCGGCGACGTCTCGCGCTGAGACGTCTCGTTCTGGGGCTCCTCGACGCTGCCGACGGCCTCCAGCTCCTCCGCCTCCTCGACTGTCGCGACGGCGGTCTCCTCCGACGCCTCGACGGCAACGGGAGGCTCGGTGCCCACGAGCGCCTGATGGGCCGCCAGGCCGCAGTAGCGGGTGCCGGGCAGCGCCTCGTTCGGGCACCGCTTGCCGTTCGAGAGGATCGCGGCGCACCGGCCGGAGAAGTCCTCGCCCTCGGCGCCCTCGCCGCCGAAGGCAGCCTGCGCCTCCTGCTGGGCGAACTCGGAGTCCGAGGTGATGTCGATCTTCCAGCCGGTGAGGCGCGCGGCGAGGCGGGCGTTCATGCCCTCCTTGCCGATCGCCAGCGCGAGTTGGTCGTCGGGAACAACGACGGTCGCCTCCTGGTTGTCGTCGTCGAGATACACCTCACGGACGCGCGCCGGCGAGAGCGCCTTCGCGACGAACCGTGCTGGCTCGTTGTTCCACGGGATGATGTCGATCTTCTCGCCGCGGAGCTCCGAGACGACCATGCGCACGCGCGAGCCACGAGGGCCGACGCACGCGCCTACCGGATCGACGCCCTGGGCGTGGGACTCGACGGCGATCTTCGAGCGGTAGCCGGGCTCGCGAGCGACGCCACGGATCTCGACGAGGCCGTCTGCGATCTCCGGCACCTCGAGCTCGAAGAGCGTCTTGATCAGCTCCGGATCGCGGCGCGACAGGATCACCTGCGGGCCCTTCGTGCCGGAGCGGACCTCGGTGATGACGGCCTTGATGCGGGAGCCCTGCTCGTAGCGCTCGCCGTCAACCTGCTCCGAACGCGGCAGCAGCGCCTCGACCTTGCCGAGGTCGACGAGCACGTTGTTGCGGTCACCCGCCTGCTGGACGATGCCGGTGACGACCTCGCTGACGCGGTCGACGTACTCGTCGTACATCATCGAGCGCTCGGCCTCGCGGATCCGTTGCAGGATGACCTGCTTCGCGGTCTGCGCGGCGATGCGACCGAAGTTCTCCGGCGTCACGTCCTCGCGCTTGATCAGGTTGTCGGGCAACTCGTCCCAGGCGATGTCGAGGTCGTCGTCCGACAGCAGCGTGTGGTTGCGCTCACCGGACTCCTCCTCGAGGCGCTCGAGTTCGTCGATCGCGCGCTCGCGGGCCTCGTCGAGCAGGCGCTCCTCGAGGTCGGCGGGCAGCTCGATCGAGAAGACACGGAAATCGCCCGCCTCGTCGAGCTCGACGACGGCGTGACGCGCCGCGCCGGGGGTCTTCTTGTAGGCCGCGAGCAACGCGTCTTCGAGAGCGCTGACGAGTGTCCCGCTCTCGATCCCCTTCTCGCGCTCGATCTCGCGAACGGCTTCGACGATTTCCTGGCTCATGGTCCTACGCTCCCTTGCTGTTGGTCGTCTCGGCAGCGATCAAGTTGGCACGGACGATCGCGGCGTACGGAATCTCCACGGGATCGGCGCCGGCGGCGACGCGGATCGCGCGGTCGTCTGCGGCGAGCAGCTCGCCGCGAAACTTGGTCTTGCCGCCGATCTCGTCGGCGGTCTTCAACGTCACGGGATTGCCCACGAAGCGGGCGAAGTGCGCCGGCTTGCGCAGCGGACGGTCGAGCCCGGGCGAGCTGACCTCGATCCCGTAGTTCTCCGTCAGCGGGCGCAAAACGCCGGAGACGCGCTCGCAGAGCGCGAGGTCGACCCCGTCCGGATGGTCGATGTACACGCGGAACCGTTCCCGGCCGATGAGCTCGAGTGCGAGCACTTCGACGCCGGGCACACCGCGTTCGACCTCCTGCGAGACCTGCCTCTGCAACTGCTTCTCCTTGTCGTGAATCCCTGTCGCCATGCGCTTACCTCACAAAAAATGGGCGCCGCGCGCCCATCTCGAAACTGCACGAAATGTGGTTCGACAAGGATAGCACCGAGCGGCCTTTCGGCCGCCTGCGTCAGCCGTCGAGCACGATCGTGACCGGCCCGTCATTCACCAGCTCGACCGCCATGCGGGCGCCGAAGACTCCCGTCTCGACCGGGACGCCGAGCTCCGCCAGCGCCGCGGCGAAGCGCTCGCAGACCGGCTCGGCGACCTCCGGACGGGCGGCGCCGGAGAAGCTCGGCCGGTTGCCCTTCGCGGTGTCGGCGATCAGCGTGAACTGGCTGACGACGAGGGCCGCTCCGCCCGTGTCCAGCAAGCTGCGGTCGAACTTGCCTTCGTCGTTCTCGAACACGCGCAGGCGGGCGACCTTCCCCGCGAGCCGGTCCGCGTCGGCGGCCGTGTCGCCGTCCGCGACGCCGAGCAGCACCAGCAGGCCGGCGCCGATCGAGCCGCCGGGCGTCGAGCTCGCCCGGCTGACGCGTTGCACGACAGCGCGCACGAGCGCTAGTCGCCCGGACCGGGCTCCGCGTCCTTCTCCGGATCGTCGGAGTCGAGCTGAAGAATGCGCGATGCGTAGTGCTCGTCTCCCGGCCGGAGCGAGGCGGCGAGCTTGTAGTGGCCGTTCGCCTCGGCGACCTTGCCCTGCTTCTCGAGCGACCGTCCGAGCGCGTAGTGCGCGTAGTCATCGGCCGGAGAGAGCTCGAGCAGCTTGCGGAACTCCGCCTCGGCCTCGTCCCAGCGGTGGATCCGGAAGTAGGCGATGCCGAGCGCCTCGCGGATCGAGGCCTTCTCCGGCTCGAGCGCTTTCGCCTTCTCGAGCGGCACCGTCGCCTGGGCGGCCATGCCCTTCTGCAGGCGCCGCTTTCCCTCGGTAAAGAGCTCGTACGTCTCGCTCACTCACTGCCTTTCAGGTACGCGAAGTTCTCCGCTACCAAGTCAAGCGGATACGTCAAATCCCGCGTCGGGCCGATCTCGACTCCCCGGATCTCCTCACCGGCGTCGACCGCCAGCTGGAGCGCCGTGGCGAGCTCGTATGGAGGCTTGCCGGGCAGCGAGAGCACGAGCTCGTGCAGCCGGGAGCCGACCGCCCAGAGCGGCGCGCCCGAGTAGGGGTTCGCCGGATCGTCGTCGAGCACCCGCGTGACGCGGCCGCCTTCGACCCGGACGGCCTGGCGGTGAGGCGGCTGCGGGCCTGGCCGGCGACGGATCGCGATCGCACCGCCCGCCCCGTCCGCTGCTGCGGCGAAGCGCGCGATGTCGCCGCGGCGGAACACCGTGTCGGCCGCAGTGACGAGGTACGGCGGCGCGGCGGCGGCGCGCGCGACGGCGTCGGCCGAGCCAAGCGTCTCCGGTTGCGTGACGAAGCGCCGTTCGCCGGGAAGCCCGTCGAGGAGCTCCTCGACCTGGCCGGCCAGGTGCCCGACGACGACCACGGTCCGCTCGATCCCCGCGGCCGCCAGCTCGTGCAGGAGCGTCACGATCACCGGCCGGCCGTCGATCGGCAGCACCGGCTTCGCCCACCGCTCGGTGAGCGGGCGCAGGCGCCGGCCCTCACCGGCCGCCATCACGACCGCCTCGCGGATCACAGAAAGCGGACCGAGAGCGCGCCGCGCAGACGCCGGGACGCCGTCAGGCGCGAGCGGATCACGCGCAAGAGCCGTCTCAGCTCGCTCCGGACTCCGTCGGCAGCCGCGGCCGCCCGCTCCGGCGGTGCGTACCGCGCCTCGTCGGCCGCCGCGGCGAAGCGCCCTGCATCGACGGTGAGCCGTTCGTACACGATGCCGGAGAGCTCGCCGAGCGTCGCCCCGGCCGGGACGTCGATTCCCTGGTCGGCGAGATACGACTGCAGCTCGCGGGTGCACACGCGCGCCACCGCCCGCGGCTCGGTCGCACGCAGCCGCAGGCGGCGGACGACCTGCTTCAGGCCCGCGCCCGCCGCCACGAGTCCACCGAGAGCGAGCAGCACGAGCACCAGGAAGTCACGCTTGTGCTGGAGCGGCGACGAGATCGTGCCGGTGACGCCCCGGTTGCCGGACTTCGCCGCCTCGCCGGCGATCGACGCGTCGCGGAGCCCCTTCTGCTGGAAGAGCCGCTTTGCCGTCCCGCTCGCCCGGGCGCCGAGGAGCAACGCGACGCTCGCCGGATCGAAGCCCGACGAAGCCGACGAGTACCGTCCCGCGAGCGACCCCCGCCCGGGTGTCGGGTCGAACGGGAGCCAGCCCCAGCCGGCGAACCAGACCTCGACCCACGTGTGCGCGTCGTGATCGGTGACCTTCCACTCGTCACCGTCACGCGTCCCCTCGGTGAAGCCGGCGCCGACGCGTGCGGGCACGCCGAGGTAGCGGAGCATCAACGCCATCGCGCCGGCGAAATGCTGGCAGTAGCCGGCCTTCGTGCGCAGGACGAAGTCGACAAGCGCGGGCTGCCCGTGCGGCTGCGGCGGCGTCTCGTCGTAGCGGAAGCCGCCGCCGGTCCGGAACCAGCGCTCGAGCGCGACCGCGGCCGCGTACGGGCTCTGCGGCTGGCCGACGACTGCCCGGGCGCGCCGGTAGAGCGGCTCGTACGGCGTGATCTCCGGGTCACCTCGCCGCTCGGCGAAAAACGCCCGCACCGCTGCGTCGCGGTTGGGCGTCCCGAACGGTGGCAGTGAGACTCCAGGCTCGACCTCCAGGCCCTCGCCCTGGCCGGAGATGCGGAACGGGTACGTCGGCTGCGAGCGGGAGAGCTGTGCCGGCGTCGGCCGCGGCGCCCAGCTCCAGACCGTGTACTGCAGGCCGCGGTGCACCCGCTCGGGCGCGAACGCGACGCCGTCGGTCCCGAGCGCGATCTCCGCGTCCGGTGCCAGCCATTCGACCGGCTGGGACGCACCGACGAAGTGGATGTCGGTGAGCGCTGCAATCGTCACGTCCTGCCGCACTTGGTTCCGATGGCGGAGCGCGCGCTGCGGCAGCAGCGAGTCGGCGCCGAAACTCGGGCGGACGTCTTCGACCCACCCTCGGTCTGTGTAGGCGCCGAGCGTCGTCGCGCGCCAGTACCGCGGCACGTCAGGCGCCTTGACCCGCAGGACCGTCGTGCGCTTCTTCGGGAAGTGCAGGCCGGTGTAGTCGGAGTCCCAGACGTACGAGACGCCGACCGGGTCGTCGGGCCGGGTGTAGGGATCCCATTTCTGCCAGGCGAGCATCGGGCCGCGGGCGATCGCCGGCGAGGTCGTGAGCACGAGCGAAGCGAGGACGGACGCCAGGCCGAGGGCGAGCGCGCGCCCACCGCCGCGGCCCTGCGCCAGCAGCCAGAGAACGGCCGCGAGGATGAAGGCGCCGCGGACAAGGGTGGCGCCGTTCAGCAGCGTCGCCGGCCAGCCGGCGGCGACGACGACCGCCCCGGCCGCCGCTGCCGGGCGGCGCGCCGCGAGCAGCAGTGCAACCGCCAGCGAGCCGGCGAACGTTGCGACCAGCAGGACGCCCTCCATGCGGACCCGGTCGGGCGTGAACGGCAGCTGGACGTCGTAGAAGTCGAGGAAGCCGCGGCCGAACCGCGCCGGCCAGGCGACCGGATCGTAGGTCCCGAACGCGATCTGCAGAGCAAGCACGGAGGCCGGAATCGCCGCGATGAGCCGCCGCGTTCCCGTCGCCGCGAGCGCCGGCGCGAGGCCGAGCAGCATGACCGCGAGAGCCCGCCGGAGCTCCACGTGTGGATCTTCGAGCCGCAGCCAGTTCCAGGCGATCGCGATCGCCGGCAGGGTCCAGGCGATCGCCGTCCTACGCATGTGCGGCTCTCCGGACCGGTGCGCCGAGGACCGCGGCGAGATCGTCTTCCTCCGTGACGGCGACCACCGCGACCCCGGCGCCCTGCAGGCGAAGGAGCGCAGGCTCGCGCTGACGGATGGGCTGGGCGAGCACGAGCGACACGCGACGCCGGGCCGCGGCCAGCTGCAGCAGCCGCTCGACGAGCCGTGGCGTCAGCGACGCCGTCACGAGCACGACTTCCGGCGCTCCGACGCGGCCCACGACCGCCTCCACGTTGCGCCCTGGGTGCGGCTCCGCGGCAGCCAGCAGGTCGAGCGCGACCCGCCAGTCCGCGGCGAGAGAGCGAACGTGCGCGTGCTCCTCGGTCAGCCCCGTGACGACGAGCAGCGCCGAACGCCCACGGCGCGCCTGCGCCCGGACGAGCGAGCCTGCAATCCGGGCCTGCAGGTCGAACACCGGCGACGGCGCTCCGTCGAGGACGATCGCCACCTCCTCGCGCGGCGAGTCCTCCAGCTCCTTCACCATCAGCTCGCCGCGGCGCGCCGTCGACGGCCAGTGCACGCGGCGCAACGAGTCGCCGTGGTCGTACTCGCGCACGCTGTGGACGTCGAAGCCTGATGTGCGCTGCAACAGCAGGCGCCGCCCACCCCACGAGGCGCCGGCGCCGTCCGAGAAGAGGGCATCGAGATCCGTCACCCGCGGATGCACGAGCAGCGCGGCGCGTTCGTGCAACACCACCTCCGCCCGTGCGAGACCGAACGGGTCTTCGATCACCGCGCGCGCCGACTCGAACGCATAGCGCCCGCGCGGTAGCGCGCGCAGCACGTAGCGCGCCCGCCTGGCACGCATCGGAGTCGAGCGCTCGCCGAGGCGCCCGATGTGCTCGACGAGGGTCACCGACGGCGGCGGCACGGGCCCCTCTCGCTCCAGCTCGACGGTCACCGTCACGTCGTCCCCCTCGACGTGCGGCCCTTCCTGCAGCCGGCGGCGAAGGAGCAGCGGCCGCGTTGCCGTCCCGACCCAGATCCGCGCACCCGCCACGGCGAGCAGAAGCCCTGTCGCGACCGGGTAGAGCGGTGTCGAGCCGAAGAGCCAGGCGGCGAGGTAGGTCGCCCCGCCGATGATCAGGACGTGTCGGCCGCGACTCGTCATGCCAACGAGGTCACATCGGAACCGGTGTCCGGGCCAGCGCCTCCGCGACGACCTCCTCGGCGCTCGTCCCCGCGGCGCGCGCCTCGGGCGCGAGGATCAGCCGATGGGCGAGCACGGGCGCCGCGACGATCTTGACGTCGTCGGGCGAGACGTAGTCCCGCCCCTCCGCGAGCGCACGAGCCTTGGCCACGCGGAGCAGCGCGATGCCTGCACGTGGGCTGCCGCCGAGGTAGAGCCGCGGGTCGCGCCTGGTGTGCTGCAGCAGCGCGACGACGTACCGGTTGAGCGAGTCCTCGACGTAGATCGCCTTCGCATGCTCGACGAGCGCGAGCACTTCCTCGCCGTTCGTCACCGACGCCAGCGACTCGAGCGGCGTCTCCGTCGTCTGCTCGACGAGCATGCGCGCCTCGTCGGCGAGCGGCGGGTAGCCGATCGAGAGTCGCATCGTGAAGCGGTCGAGCTGGGCTTCCGGGAGCGGGTATGTCCCCTCGTACTCGACCGGGTTCTGCGTCGCGAGCACGAAGAACGGGCGCTGCAGCGGATAGGTGCGGCCGTCGACCGTCACCTGGTTCTCCTGCATGCACTCGAGCAGCGCGGCCTGCGTCTTCGGCGAGGCGCGGTTCACCTCGTCGACGAGCAGCACGTTCGCGAAGACGGGCCCGGGCCGGAAGCGGAAGCTGCCCGCCTCCTGGTCGTAGACGCTGACCCCGGTGACGTCGGAGGGCAGCAGGTCGGGCGTGAACTGCAGCCGCGAGAACGAGACGTCCACCGAGCGAGCCAGCGACTTCGCAAGCGTGGTCTTCCCGACGCCGGGCAGGTCCTCGATGATCAGGTGGCCCTCGGCAACCAGGCAGAGCACGCAGTTCCGAAGGGTCTCCTCCGGCGCGTGCACGACGCGGCCGAGGTTGGCGGCGATCTCACGGAGCCGGCCGGCGGCGTCCGCGACCTCCGGGCTAGACGCCGGCTGTCCGCTCACGTTCCCCGATGAATGTCGTCGCGGCGTCGAGTACCGCCCTCGCGATCTCGTCCTTCGGCGCCTTCGCGATCGCCCGCTCTCCGTCGCGCGTTACGAGGGTCACCTCGTTCTCGGATGCGTCGAAGCCGATGTCTGTCCGGGACACGTCGTTGTAGACGATCAAATCGGCGTTCTTGCGGTTGAGCTTCTCGCGCGCACGCTCCAGACCCTGTTCGCCGTGGTCGGCCGCGAAACCCACCAGCACCTGGCCCGGGCGTTTCTGCTCGCCGAGCGTGCGCAGGATGTCGGTCGTCGGCGCGAGCTCGAGTGTCCAGCTCTCGTCGTCCTTGGGACGCTTGCCCGCCAGAGCCTCGGCCGGGCGGTAGTCGGCGGGCGCGGCGGCCATCACGATCACGTCGGCGTCCGCGCGGGCGAGCGCCTCGCGCAGCATGTCGTCGGCCGTCGGCGTCGGGACGGACTCGACCCCGGGCGGCGGTGCGACCGCGAGATTCGCCGCGAGGAGCGTGACCTCGGCGCCGCGTCGCCGGGCCTCCGCGGCGATCGCCACACCCATGCGCCCCGAGGCACGGTTGCCGACGAAGCGCACCGCGTCGATCGGCTCACGCGTGCCACCGGCCGAGACGACGACGCGCAACCCGGCCAGGTCGCCGGGCCGCAGCGCGCGCTCGACGGCGGCGAAGATCTCCTGCGGCTCGACCATTCTTCCCACGCCCCACTCGCCCTCGGCCGTGTCGCCCTCATCAGGACCGACGATCTCGACGCCGCGGGCGCGCAGCGTCTCGACGTTCTGCCGCGTCGCCGGATGCGACCACATGCGGGGGTTCATCGCGGGCGCGACGAGCACCGGCCCGCGGTGCGCGAGCGCTGCTTCGGTGAGCACGTTGTCGGCGACGCCTGCGGCGAGCTTCGCGAGCGTGTTCGCCGTGCACGGTGCGACGACGAGGGCGTCGGCCCGCGTCAGGTGCAGATAGAGGTCGTCGCCGGCCGGGCGCCGCGCCAGCGCGAGGAACGTCTCCTCGGCGACGAAGCGCTGCGCGCCGCGCGTCACGAGCGGAACGACCTCGTGGCCGGCACGGACGAAGAGTCGCGTCAGCTCGCACGCCTTGTACGCGGCGATGCCTCCGGTGACCCCGAGCAGGATCCTCGCCATGGACGCATTGTGCCTACAAAACGGCCAAAAATCGCAGAGCGCCCACAAACGCCGAGACGCCCGGCCCTAGATGGTTGATGCCACGACAGGGCACGCCTGGATGGTGGCCCAGGCACGGCTTGGCCTGAACCATCCCCAGGCACACCCCGCCGCGGCACCAACCATCCGGCCGAGCGTCGTCTACCTGAGTGACTCCGAAGAAATGAGGCGGCTGCGAGACGAAGCCTCGCGACCGCAGACGATTCGCTACTTGCTGGTGTACTTGTAGGCGATCTTGCCCTCGGCGATCTCTTCGAGGGCCATTGTCAGGTAGTTCTTCGAGCGGGACTCGACCAGCGGCGGGGCGACATCGTCAAACGTGCCTTCGCCGAGCTGGTGGTGGTAGTTGTTGATCTGCCGGGCGCGCTTCGCGGCGACGATCACCAGCGAGTAGCGCGAGTCGACATGATCGAGGAGCTTGTCGATGCGTGGAGAGATCATTGCGGCGCCATGGTACCTGCGGAATTCAAAGCCCGGGCGACGATCTCCGCCAGCTCGTCCGCGGCGCGGTCGAGGTCGTCGTTGTCGACGACATGGTCGAAGGCCTCGCGCTCCTCCAGCTGGCGCCGCGCCATCTCGATCCGCTCGTCGATCACGCCCGTGCTCTCGGTCGCGCGATCGCGGAGGCGCCGCTCGAGCTCCACGACCGGCGCCGTGACGAAGATCGTGACCGCGTTCTGCTCGCGTCGCTTGACGCGCAGCGCGCCCTCGGTCTCGAGCTCGAGGAGCGGTGCCTTGCCCTCGGCGTGCAACCGCTCGATCTCGGATCGCAACGTGCCGTAGCGGTTGCCGACGTAGTCGACCCATTCGAGGAACTCCCCCGCATCGATCTTCCGGTCGAACTCCTCGCGCGAGAGGAACCAGTAGTCGACGCCGTCGTCTTCGCCTGGCCGCTGGGCGCGCGTCGTCGCCGATACGGTGGCCGCCAGCTCGGCGAATCGGGGCAGGACGAGCTTGATCAGCGTTCCCTTACCGGCGCCGGAAGGGCCGGTGACGACGAAGACCGGCCTACCGGTTGAAGAGGCCAATGAGCTCCGCGCGCTGACGCTCGGAAAGGCCGCCGACCGTCTTCGACTGGCTGATCCGGCACTGGTTCAGAAACCGTGCCGCCTTGACGCGCCCGAACTTCGGCACCGCCATCAGCATGTCGAAGACCTTTGCCGTCGAGACCCATTCGGGCGGGTCGCTGAGGATCTCCTCGATCGACACCGTGCCCGACTTCAGATCCTTCTTCAGCTGCGCCCGCTTGACCCGGATGTCGTTCGCGCGTTTGAGGGCCTCCATGCGTTGGTCCAGTGAACGGACCGGCGCCTGTGCCTGGGTCTGCGGCGTCATGGCGCGGGAGTCTACCAACCTCCACGCGGCGGTCAAACGTGAACAGATTGGCGAGATTTCCAGGGTTTTTGTCGCTACACTCTCGACTTCCGGTCGAGAGTTGCCCCACTTGGCAACGGACCGGCGTGTGCCAAACCTCTCGCCTCGGCCGGATCGGACAGGCCGAGTGCCGCGGTCTCGGCCGCCAGCTCGGCCCGGATGCGAGCAGGTGCATCGGGGTCCGCAAAGAGCACCGTCCCGATCGCGACGTGCGTCGCGCCGGCGGCGACGAGCTCGAGTGCGTCGCGTCCGGTCTGCACGCCTCCCATGCCGACGATTGGCATGCGGGTGGCCTCGTATGCCATGAAGACGGCGGCGAGCGCGACCGGCTTCAGCGCCGGGCCGGAGTAGCCGCCAACCCTGCGTGCAAGCCGCGGAAGGAGCGTCCGCTCGTCGAGGGCAAGGCCGCGGAGCGTGTTGACGAGCGAGAGGCCGTCGGCGCCCGCGGCCTGCACCGCGCGCGCGACCTCGGGCAGATCGGGCAGAGCCGGCGACAGCTTCGCCCAGAGTGGTTTCGTGGTCGCGGCGCGGCACGCGGCGACGATCGCCGCGGCCGAATCGGCTGCCTCGTCGACGTTCGGGCACGAGAGGTTGAGCTCGATCTCGTCGACGTCGCCGCTCGCGTCGAGTGCCGAGCACGTCTCCGCGTACTCGGTGGCCGAGAAGCCGCCGACGGAGACCCACAGGACGAGATGCGCGAGCTGCGGCAGGACGTTTTGCAGGAATGCGTCGCGCCCGGGGTTCTGCAAGCCGATCGAATTCAGCATCCCGCTCTCGGTCTCTGCGATCCGCGGCGGGTCGTTCCCCTCCCGCGGCAAAGGGGTGACGGTCTTCGTGACGAAGGCGTCCAGCTCGGCCGCGACGGAGGGCGCCGTGAGGGCGTCGAGGCAGCCCGAGGCGTTCAGGAGCATCACGCTGCCGCCACCAGCACGGGGCCTTCGACGCACAGCCGCTTCCAGTGCCCGTCGACCTCCACGACGCAGCCGTAGCACGCGCCGTAGCCGCAGGCCATCGGCGCCTCCCAGGCGAGCTGTGCGCCGGGCTGCAGCGCGGCGAGCGCGGCGAGCATCGGCTCGGGGCCGCAGGCGAGGACGTCGTAGCCCGGCTCGACCGCCTCGGTCACGAGCACGGGGTCGATCACGACCTCGGCGTTCGGCACGAGCGCCGCGGCCTCCGCGTGCCAGGCGCTGCGGAAGCCGAGCACCGCCGGCGGGCCGCCGAGGGCCGCCGAGAGATACGGCAGCGGGGCGATGCCGATGCCGCCGCCGACAAGGAGCGGCCGCTCGACGTCAAGGCGAAAGCCGTTGCCGAGCGGGCCCGAAGCACGTGGAGGACGTCTCCCACTTCGACCTCGGCGAGCGCGCGCGTCCCCGGCCCGATCGGATCGACAGGAAGGCGAGCTCGCCGGCCGGCGCCAGGCAGAGGGACATCGGCCGCGGCAGCAGCCGGCCGGGCGCCTCGAGCATGAAGAACTGGCCCGGCACGCCCGGCTCGAGCCCGCCGCGGCCGACCCGCAGGAGAACGTACGGGCCAACCGACTCGACGCCGGTGACGCTAAGCGCTTCGCGCTTCTGCATCGAGCCGTTCCTGGAGCGAGAGAGCGTGCTCCGTCCGCGCGTTCGCGATCGCGTGCACGGCCGCCGCTGCGACCCGTGATCGTCGTGATGCAGGGCACGCGGGCGATCAGCGCCGCCTCGCGGATCGGGTAGCCGTCCGAGCGCGCGTTGCGCTCCCTGCGGCGTGTTGACGACGAGGTCGCAGCGCCCGCGCCGGATCAGCTCGACGACCGTGTCGCCACCTTCCGCGACCTTGGCGACCTCCTCGACCTCGAGGCCGACGGCGGCGAGCGCGTCCGCGGTGCCGCCGGTCGCGCAGAGCGCGAAGCCGAGGCCCGCCAGGGCGGCCGCGCGATCGGCACGAGCGCCGGCTTGTCGCGCGTCGCGCACGGACAGGAACGCTCGTCCCTGCGGTCGGCAGCGGCCGGCCGGCGGCACGCTCGGCCTTCGCGAAGGCGGTCGGATAGTCGCGGCGGTCGCCATCACCTCGCCGGTCGAGCGCATCTCCGGGCCGAGCACCGGGTCGGCGCCGGCAAAGCGCGCGAACGGGAGCACGGCCGCCTTGACGCTGCACCTGCGACGGCGCCCGCTCCGGCGGCAGGCCGAGCTCGGTCGAGCGCGTTCCCGACGGCGAGCCGGCAGGCAGCGTCGACGAGGTTCACGCCGGTCGCCTTGCTCGCGAACGGCACGGTCCGCGAGGCACGCGGGTTCACCTCGAGCACGTAGACCTCGCCGCCGGCGATCGCGAGCTGGACGTTGAGGAGGCCGACGACGCCGAGCGCCGGCGCCGAGCCGCCGGACGACGTGGCGGATCTCGACGTACGCGCCTGCGTCGAGCGAGGGCGCCGGCAGGACGCAGGACGAGTCGCCGGAGTGGACGCCGGCCTCCTCGACGTGCTCGCATCACCGCGGCGACGTAGGTGTCGGTGCCGTCGCAGAGCGCGTCGACGTCGATCTCGACCGCGTTCTCGAGGAAGCGGTCGACGAGCAGGCGGCCGTGCTGCCGACGGCTGCATCGCGTCCTCGATCTCGTCGGCCGCGTAGCAGACGCGCATCGACGCGGCCGCCGAGCACGTACGAAGGGCGGACGAGCACCGGGTAGCCGATCCGCTCGGCGATCGTCGATCGCCTCGTCGGCGGTCTCGGCGATCCCCCACTCCGGGCAGCGAACACCGAGCCTCCGCGGCGAGCCGCCGAAGCGCTCGCGGTCCTCGGCCAGGTCGATCGCGTCGAACGGCGTGCCGAGGATCCGTGAAGCCGGCGTCGCTCGATCGCGCGCGCGAGCTTCAGCGGCGTCTGGCCGCCGAACTGGATGCACGACGCCGACCGGCTGCTCGCGCTCCAGCACCGCGAGCACCGCCTCGTCGTCGAGCGGCTCGAAGTAGAGGCGGTCGGAGGTGTCGTAGTCGGTGGAGACGGTCTCCGGGTTGCAGTTGACCATCACCGCCTCGTAGCCGAGCGCGCGGAAGCTCTGCGCGGCGTGGACGCAGCAGTAGTCGAACTCGATCCCCTGGCCGATGCGGTTCGGGCCGCGAGCCGAGGATCACGACGGACCGGCCCGGCTCGGGCTGCGCCTCGTCCAGCCTCGCCCCACGTCGAGTAGAAGTAGTTCGAGCTGCGCGTCGACCTCGCCGGCGCAGGAGTCGACGCGGCGGTACGCAGGCCGGATGCCGTGCTCGCGGGCAGTCGGCAGGCCCGCCGCGGCCAGATCGGCGTCCGACCACCCGGCACGCTTCGCCCGCAGCGTGTCGCCTGAGTGAAGCGTCTCGCGGAGGCGGTCGATCTCGGCGCCGAACCAGGGATGGAGGCCCTCGGGCAGGTCGGCGAGCGCTCCCACGGAGTCGCGGCCCCAGCGTCGAGCTCGCGGCTGCGGAACGCCTTCATGAACGCCTCGGCGAACGTGCGGCCGATGCCCATCGTCTCGCCGACCGACTTCATCTGCGTGCCGAGCGTCTGGTCGGCGCCGGGGAACTTCTCGAAGGCGAAGCGCGGGAACTTGACGACGACGTAGTCGAGCGTCGGCTCGAAGCTGGCGGGCGTCGTGCCGGTGAGGTCGTTCGGGATCTCGTCGAGCGTGTAGCCGACGGCGAGCTTCGCCGCGACCTTCGCGATCGGATAGCCGGTCGCCTTCGACGCGAGCGCAGACGAGCGCGAGACGCGCGGGTTCATCTCGATCACGCGCAGCTCGCCGGTCTCGCGGTCGCGCGCGAACTGGATGTTCGAGCCGCCGGTGTCGACGCCGACCGCGCGGATGACCGCGACGGCCGCGTCGCGCAGCTCCTGGTAGGCCTCGTCGGAGAGCGTCATCTGCGGCGCGACGGTGACCGAGTCGCCCGTGTGCACGCCCATCGGGTCGAGGTTCTCGATCGAGCAGACGATGACGACGTTGTCCGCCCGGTCGCGCACGACCTCGAGCTCGAACTCGTCCCAGCCGCGCACCGACTCCTCGACGAGCACCTGGCCGATCGGGCTCTCCGCGAGCCCGAGCTCCACCTGCCGGCGCAGCTCGGCTCGGTATAGGACGAAGCCGCCGCCGTGACCGCCGAGCGTGAAGGCCGGCCGGACGACGGCCGGCAGCGCGATCGCCCGCGAGCTGCGTCAGCGCGGTGACGATGCGCGACTTCGGGACGCGCAGGCCGCACGGACTCGACCGCGTCGCGGAACGAGCTCGCGGTCCTCGGCGCGTGCGATCGCGTCGAGGCCCGCGCCGATCAGCTCGACGCCGAGCTCGTCGAGAACGCCCTCCTCGCGCAGCTCGCGCGCGAGGTTGAGCGCGGTCTGGCCGCCCATCGTCGGCAGCAGCGCATCGGGCCGCTCGCGCTCGCAGGACGTCCGCCACCGCCTCGACGTCGAGCGGCTCGAGATACGTGCGGTCGGCGAAGCCCGGGTCGGTCATGATCGTCGCCGGGTTCGAGTTGACGACGATCGTGCGGAAGCCGTCCTCGCGCAGCACCTTCAGCGCCTGGCAGCCGGCGTAGTCGAACTCGCAGGCCTGGCCGATCACGATCGGGCCGGAGCCGATCAGGCAGATCGAATGGATGTCGTCACGCCGCGGCACGGCGCACCTCCTCGACCCAGTCGTCGAGAATCGACCAGGCGTCGTGCGGGCCGGGGCCTGCCTCGGGGTGGAACTGCACCGAGCGCGCGCGCAGCTCCGGGATAGTCGAGGCCCTCGACGGTGCCGTCGTAGAGCGACACGTGCGTGACGTCGCGGTCCGTCGCTCGGCGCGACCGCGAAGCCGTGGTTCTGGCTCGTGACGAGCACGCGGCCGGTCTCGCGCTCGAGCACCGGATGGTTGGCGCCGCGGTGGCCGAACGGCAGCTTGAAGGTCTCGTGGCCGGTCGCGAGCGCGAGCAGCTGGTGGCCGAGGCAGATGCCGAGCACGCTCGTGCGGCCGAGCAGCGACCGAAGCTCCGCGACCTCGTCGACGAGCGGCTCTGGATCGCCCGGCCCGTTCGAGAGCAGCACGCCGTCGAAGGCTGCCAGCGTCGTCGGCCGTCGACGTCGTGCGGGACAGACGGTCACCGATGCCCCGGCGCCGGCGAGGCGGCGCAGGATCGAGCGCTTGGCGCCGTAGTCGACGACCGCGACGCGCACGTCGCCGCAGTCCGAGTAGACGTACGGCTCCGCCATCGAGACGTCGTGCACGAGTGCAGCGCCCTGTCATGGACGGCTGGCCCTTGACGGTCGCGAGCGCCTCGTCGACCGACGAGTCTCCGGCGACGACCGCGGCGCGCATCGCGCCCGCTTCGCGGAGGTGCAGCACGAGCGAGCGCGTGTCGATCTCCGTGAGCGCCGACGATGCCGTGCTCGTGAAGCCAGTCGGTCCACTCCGGCCCACGCGCCTCGCGCATCAGCGACGGCCCGCGCGTGCGGGCGCGTCGACTCCGACCGCGCGGCCGCGACGCCGTAGTTGCCGATCATCGGCGCGGTGAAGCAGACGATCTGCTCCGCAGAAGCTCGGGTCGGTGACGACCTCCTGGTAGCCGGTCATCGCGGTCGTGAAGACGGCCTCGCCGAACGCGTGACCCTCGGCGCCGACCGACTCGCCCGCGAACACCGTGCCGTCCTCGAGGACGAGGAATCCGGCCGTCATGCGTACACCAGCCGGCCGGCCGCGATCGTGGCTTCACCTTGCCGCGCAGCCGCTCGCCGAGCAGCCACGAGTTGACGGAGCGCGAGCGGAAGCCGTCCTCGCTGACCCGCCAGTTCGCGTTCAGGTCGAGCAGCACGAGGTTCGCCGCGGCGCCGACGGCGACCGCCGGCCGCTCGAGCCCGAAGATCCGCGCCGGGCCGGCCGACATCCGCTCGAGCAGCGTCTCGAGCGGGACGCAGGCCCGGCTCGACGAGGTGCGTGTAGAGCGCGGCGAACGCTGTCTCGAGGCCGGTGACGCCGAACGGCGCCGCCTCGAACGGCACGTCCTTCTCCTGCGCGCGCGTGCGGCGCGTGGTCGGTCGCGACCGCGCCGATCGTGCCGTCGCGGAGCGCCTCGATCAGCGCGGCGCGGTCGTCGCTCGGTGCCGAGCGGCGGGTTCATCTTCAGGTTCGAGTCGAGGGAGCGGACGACCTCGTCGGTGAGGCACGAGGTGGTGCGGCGTCACCTCGCCGCTCGCCGCGACGCCGGCGGCCTGGGCGCGGCGCAGCAGCGTCGACCGACTCGCGCGCGGAGAGGTGCATCAGGTGCAGCGGGCTGCCGCGTCGTACGCGGCGAGCGAGAGCTCGCGCGCGACGCCGAGGCTCTCGCCGAGCGACGGCCAGCCGCCGAGCCCGAGCTCGGCCGAGACGGCGCCCACGTGCATGTGGCCGCCGCGTGTGAGCGTCGGCTCCTCGCAGTGGAGCGCGAGCGCGCCGGCCGGTGATCGCGTTGTACTCGAGCGCGCGCCGCATCAGGCCGGCCGTCGCGACCGGGCGGCCGTCGTCGGTGAAGGCGGCGGCGCCCGCGTCGGCGAGCTCGCCCATCTCGGTCAGCTGCGGCCCCTGCTGGCCCATGGTGATCGCCGCCAGTGAAGCCGACCGGCGATCTCGGCCTCCTGCGCGCGCCTGCTCGACAGCGGCCGCGCAGCACGTCGGTCGAGTCGACGACCGGCTCGGTGTTCGGCATCGCGAGGATCGCGCAGTAGCCGCCGGCCGCGGCCGCGGCCGTGCCGGAGGCGATCGTCTCCTCGTCCTCGCGGCCCGGCGTGCGCAGGTGCACGTGCGGGTCGACGAACGCCGGCGCGAGCACGAGCCCGGCGCCGTCGATCACGCGATGGCCGTTCGCGTCGAGCCCGTGTCCGAGCTGCGCGATCGACGCCGCCGTCGACGCGAACGTCGAGCACCGCGTCGACGCCGCTCGGCGGGATCGAGGACGCGCGCGCCGCGGACGACGAGGTCTCTCGCCGGCGCCTGCTTGCCGACGAGCATCATGCGACCTCCACGATCGCCTCGGTGCGGACCGCGACCGGGCCCGTGCGTCAGCAGGTCGTAGAGCACCGCCATCCGCACGACGAGCCCGGCGCGCACCTGGTCGACGACCAGCGCGTCCTGGGAGTCGGCGACGCGCGGGTCGATCTCGACGCCGCGGTTCATCGGCCCCGGGTGCATCACCTTCTGGCCGGGCGCGCAGCCGCTCGGGCGTGACGCACCAGCGGGCGCTGTACTCGCGCAGCGACGGCACGTAGTTCGCGCCCTCCTCCATCCGCTCGCGCTGCATGCGCAGGACGTAGACGACGTCGGCGTCGCGGATCGCGTCGATGTCGTGGGAGATGTCGCCGAGCCTCGTGCCGCGCGGACCAGCGGCGGCGGGCCGACGAGCGTCACCTGCGCGCCGACCAGACGCAGCGCCTGGATGAGCGAGCGGGCGACGCGCGAGTGCAGGACGTCGCCGACGATCGCGACGTGGACGCCCTCGAGCCGGCCGAGCGCGTCGTGGATCGTGTAGAGGTCGAGCAGCGCCTGCGTCGGATGCTGGTGCTTGCCGTCGCCCGCGTTGACGACGTGCGCCTCGGTGACCCGCGCGACGAGCTGCGGCGCGCCGATCTGCGGGTGGCGGATCACGATCACGTCGGGGTCGTAGGCCGAGAGCGTGAGCGCCGTGTCCTTGAGCGACTCGCCCTTGTCGACCGACGAGCCGCTCGCCTTGATCGACATCGTGTCGGCCGAGAGGCGCTTCGCGGCGAGCTCGAAGGACGACGACGTGCGGGTCGACGACTCGAAGAACACGTTGACCACGAGGCGGCCGCGCAGCGTCGGCAGCTTCTTCGAGCTCGCGCGCCTGCGAGAGCGCGAACGATGCGCGCGTCGCGAGCAGGCGCTCGACGTCGTCGCGCGTCGAGGTCGCCGATCGAGAGCAGGTGCCGGCGCTCGCCGTCGCGCGGCGGCAGCAGCTCGCCGGGCACGACGTGCAAGGTCGGTCATCGGCGTCCCTCCTCCGCGCTCGCCGATCGAGCACGACCTGGTCGATCTCGTCGACCTCGAGCAGCTGCACCTGGATGCGCTCGTCGCGCGAGGTCGGGCAGGTTCTTGCCCACGTAGTCGGGCCGGATCGGCAGCTCGCGGTGGCCGCGGTCGGCGAGCACGGCGAGCTGGACGCGCGCCGGGCGGCCGTACTCGAACAGCGCGTCGATCGCGGCGCGGATCGTGCGGCCCGTGTAGAGGACGTCGTCGACGAGGATCACGGTGCGGCCCTCGAGCGTCGAAGTCGAGCTTGGTGTCGCGCACGACCGGCTGCGCGTGCGCGGCGCGCGGCCGCCGCGGACGTGCGACGTCGTCGCGGTGGAAGGTGATGTCGAGCTGGCCGAGGTCGAGCTCGAGGTCGGCGCGCTCGTCGATCAGGCGGCGCAGCCGCTGCGCGAGCGGCACGCCGCGCGTGTGGATGCCGACGAGCGCGACGGCGTCGAGCGTCGCTCGTTGCGCTCGATGATCTCGTGCGCGATCCGCGAGAGCGTCCGCTCGATCGCCTCGTCGTCGAGCAGGATCTTGCCTGCTCGCTGCGCCGTGGGACCCGCGCCCGGGGTGAGGGCATGCTGCTGCATCGGACTCCTTTCCGGCCTCTCTGGACCGAGTTAAAGGGGTTGCGGGAGGCAGACTACCCCACGCCGCGGACGACACCAAGAGCCGGGCGGTTCGTCCTCCCGTCGCACCCGTTGTAGGCTCAGGCGAGTGCACGAGGAGCTCGTCCGCAAGCTTGCGGCGCTGACGGTCGAGGTTGGCGCGAACGTACAACCGGGGCAGGTCGTCTCGGTGACGATCGCCCCCGGGATGGAGCCGCTTCTCTATGCGCTGACCGAGGAGTCGTACCGGCGCGGGGCGAAGTTCGTCGACGCGGTCGTCTTCGACGGAGCGGTGAAGCGCGTCAGGCTCGAGCACGCAGCCGAGGAGACGCTCTCCTACGTTCCGCCGTGGTACGGGGCCCGGCTGCTGGCGCTCGGCGAGGCGCACGCCGCACGGATCGTCGTCACGCCGGCGGTCGACCCCGGTCTGCTCGACGGCGTCGACCCCAAGCGTGCCGGCCAGGACGCGCTGCCGTTCCTGGCGGAGGTGTTCGGGGTGATCAACGACCTGACGACCAACTGGGTCGTGATCCCGTACGCGACGCCCGGCTGGGCTCGGATCGTGCACCCGGAGCTCGAGCCGGCCGCCGCGGTCGACGCGCTGTGGTCCGAGCTCGAGCACGTCCTGCGGCTGGACGAGCCGGATCCGGCCGAGGCGTGGCGCGAGCGGATTGCCGAGCTCGATCGTGTCGCCTCGCGGCTTGGCGACCTGCGGTTCGACGCGCTGCACTACGAAGGACCCGGCACCGATCTGACGATCGGTCTCCTCCCCGGATCGATCTGGGGAAGCGCGAAGGGGCAGACGGTCGACGGCGTCGTGCACATCGTCAACCTCCCGACCGAGGAGGTCTACTCGGCGCCCGACCCGCAACGGGCCGACGGCGTTGTCACGGCGACGACGCCCCTCGATCTCGACGGCGTCATCGTCAAAGGGCTGAAGGTTCGCTTCGAGCGCGGACGCGCGATCGAGATCGACGCCGACGAGAACGCCGAGGCGCTCCGCGGACGCTGCGCGATCGACGAGGGCGCGGCGCGGCTCGGCGAGGTGGCGCTCGTCGACCGCGAAGGCCGGATCGGGCGAACCGGCACGGTGTTTCGCAACACGCTGCTGGACGAGAACGCGGCGAGCCACTTCGCACTCGGCAACGCTTACGCGACCTCGGTCGAGCCCGAGTACCGCGACCGGATGAACGAGAGCGCGGTGCACATCGACTTCATGGTCGGCTCGAACGACGTGTCGGTGACCGGGATCACGAGCGACGGGGACCGGGTGCCGGTGCTGCGCGGCGGCAACTGGCAGATCTGACGCGGCGCTGTACTAGCGCTCGCCGACGGCGAGCAGCCAGTGGTGCGTGTAGTGCAGTGGGTCCGGAAGCTCGGCCTCGGCGCGTGCGAGCCCTGTTTCGTATTCGCCCGCCGGCAGCAGGTCGAAGGTCGAGAACGCACGACCGCGGACCTTGTCGAGCGCCTGCTCGCGCGGGAGCTCGATCTCCTGGTCGAGCCGCTCGACGTGCGCCTCGAAGCCGGCGCCGGCGAGGTCTTCGAGGAGCTGGTCCGCCGTCGGGAATCGCACGCCGTCGATGACCGCGAACGACGGAAAGAAGCGGGCGAGCCAGCCGTCCGAGAACGTGCGCGGGTCTCCTGTCGCAACGACGAGTCGGCCGCCCGGGCGCAGTACACGGTGCAGCTCGGCGAACGCGGCCGGACGGTCCAGGAGGTGCACGGTCATCCGCATCACGGCTCGCTCGAACCAGCCGTCCTTGAACGGAAGCTCCTCGGCGCGCGCGAGCTTCAGGCCGACCTGCTCCGGCACGTTTCGGCGCGCCTGCTCCAGCATCTCGGCCGACGGATCGACCGCCCAGACGCGGCAGCCGCGGTCGTAGAGGGCGGCTGCGAGACGTCCCGGGCCAGGGCCGATCTCGAGTACGACGCGACCGGCGAGGTCGCCAAGGGCGACCACGGCCTCGAAGAGCTGCCACCAGTTCTCGTCGACCGGACGCAGCGCGTCGTAGTCCGGCGCGATCCGGTCGAACGAGCTAATCGGTCCCGGCCCTAATCGGTCTCAGTGCCTTCGGGCTCGCTGAACGCGAGGATGGCGTCCTTCGCCGCCTCGAGGTCCTCCTCCGCCACGAGGACCTTCTGCGGGATGTCTTCGACGTCGCGCGGGTGGTGCTCGACGGCTGGCTCGAGCTGGGCGTCGATGCCGGCCTCGGAGAGCATCGCGACGAGCTCCTCCGCGTCGGCGACCGTCTCCGCCAGGGCAAGCTGGGCGAGCGCACTCATTCCGGAACTCCCATCTGCGGTACAGCCTCCTGGTCGCGCGGATGAAGCGCTCCGCCCTTGACGAGCTCGGCCCCGCCCCGCTCGTCGAAATGGATAACGATCGTATCGAAGTCCCGCGGCACGACGGTGTTGGGAAAGACCTCCCGCGCCTCGCGCGCGACCTCGCCGCCGAAGTACCGCGGCGAGAGATGCGTCAACGCCAGCAGCCCAACGCCGGCATCCCGGGCGACGCCGGCCGCGCCGGCCGCCGTCGAGTGCAGCGTCTCCTCGGCGCGCTGGCGCTCCTCCTCGCAGAACGTCGCCTCGTGGACGAGCAGGTCGGCGCCGCGGGACATCTCGACGACAACGGGCGACGGCGCCGTGTCTCCTGCGAGAACGATCTTCCGCCCGGATCGCGCCGGACCAAGCACCTCCTCGGGTGTGACGACCTGCCCGTGCGCGAGCGTGACGATCTCGCCGCGCTGCAAGGCGCCGCGCTCCGGCCCCGGCGGCACGCCCAGCTCGTCGGCCGTCGCGACGTCGAAGCGGCCTGGCCGCTCGTCCTCGACGAGGGCGTAACCGACGGCGGAGACGCCGTGGTCGACCGGGAAGACGAGCAGCCGGTAGTCGTCGCGCTCGAGCGACTCGCCCGGCGGCAGCTCGACGATCTCGACCTCGTAGGTGAGCTTGCCGAAGACCCGGCGCAACGCCGCGAAGAGGTCGCGAAGGCCCGGCGGCCCGTAGATCGCGAGGGGCGCCTCGCGCCCGCGCAGGGCGAACGTCTTCAGCATCCCCGGCAGGCCGAGGTAATGGTCGGCGTGGAAGTGGGTCAGGAACACCTCGTGGAGCTCGACGAGGCCGACCGCCGAGCGGAGCAGCTGGCGCTGGGTGCCCTCGCCGCAGTCGAAGAGGATGCGCTCGCCTCCACGCCGCAACAGGAGCGCGGAAGGGGCGCGCTGTGAGGTCGGCATCGAGCCGGAGGTGCCGAGGAAGACGAGATCGAGGTCCACGGCGGCCGATCGTACCGCCGAGGGGTAGATTCGCTCTGTGTCCGAGCGGTTCCAGGGAGGCAGGCTGGCGGCGCGGGCGATCGCCGCCGCGGGCGTCGACACGGTCTTCACGCTCTCCGGCGGGCACGTGATGCCGGTCTACGAAGGCTGCCGGCTCGAAGGCGTGCGCGTCCTGGACGTCCGCCATGAGCAGGCGGCCGCTCACGCGGCCGAGGCCTGGGGCCGGATCAGGCGCACGTGCGGCGTTGCGATCGTGACCGCGGGCCCCGGCGTGACCGGGACGGTGACGGCGGTCGCGAATTGCTTCGCGGCCCAGACGCCGCTCGTCGTGCTGGGCGGCGCGCGGCCGCTCGTGCAGGCGCACCAAGGGGCGCTTCAGGAGCTCGACCAGCTCTCGATCTTCCAGCCGATCACGAAGTGGGCCGCCGTCTGCACGCGCACGGAGCGGATCCCGGAGTACGTCGCAACGGCGTTCCGGCACGCGCTCGCGCAGCCGCGCGGGCCCGTGTATCTGGAACTGCCGATGGACGTCCTCTTCGAAGAGGCCGCCGAGGATTCCCCGGGGCCGTCGCGGTCGGATGCCCGCGCCTTCGGCGACCCGCGGGAGATCACGAAGGCGGCCGACCTGCTCTCGAACGCCGAGCGTCCGGCGGTCATTGCCGGCAACGGAATCTGGTGGGACGGTGCGTGGGAGCAGCTCGACCTCTTCGTCTCCAACGGACGGCTGCCCGTGTTCCTGAACGGCTCTGGGCGCGGTGCGTTGCCGCCCGGCCACGAGCTTCTCTTCCAACACGCCCGGGGCGCCGCGCTGGCGGAGGCGGACGTCGTCTGCGTGATCGGCACGCCGCTGGACTTCCGGCTCCGGTTCGGCCGCTTCCCGGGGAAGCTCGTCCACGTGCACGCGGACGCGAGGGAGCTCGGGCACAACCGGGCGCCTGCCGCTGCGATCGTCGCCGACTGTGACGCGGCGCTCGGGCGCCTCGCCGAGACCGTCAAGAGCCCGCAGCACGATCGGGAGCCCTGGCTGGCGCGACTCGCCGAGGCCGAGCAGGCGTGGTGGGACGAGCACCGCGCGGAGATCGAATCCGACTCGGCCCCGCTCCACCACTACCGCCTCGGCAAGGTGCTGGACGAGGTGCTCGACCCGGACACCGTCGTGATCGGTGACGGCGGCGACGTCGTCGCCGCCGTCTCACGCGTCTTGCGCATCCACCACCCGGGGCACTGGCTCGATCCCGGCCCCTTCGGGTGCCTCGGCGTCGGTCCGCCCTACGCGCTGGGTGTGAAGGCGGCGAAGCCCGACACGCAGGTCGTCGTCGTCGCGGGCGACGGCGCCTTCGGGCTGAACGGGTTCGAACTGGACACGCTTGTCCGCTTCGAGCTGCCCGCCGTGGTCGTGGTGGGCAACGACGCCGCCTGGGGCGAGATCCGCATCCCGCAGATCGGGATCTACGGACCGGAGGGCGAGGTTGCGACCCGGCTCGCCCCCACCCGCTACGACCGGCTCGCCGAGACGCTCGGCGCCCACGGGGAGCACGTCGAGCGCCCGGAGGAGCTTGCGCCGGCGCTGGAGCGCGCGCTCGGCTCGGGCCGTCCCGGGGTCGTGAATGTGATGCTCGATCCGGATGCGATGGCCGGGCACGCGTACCGCGGGATGTAGCTCTACGGGAGGACGAGCTTCTGCCCCGGGCGCACCGTGGTGCCGTGCAGGTGATTCCGGTCCTGGATCTCGTAGATCGCGCCGCGCACGTCGCCGCCGTAGTGCGACGTCGCGATCGACCAGAGCGTGTCGTACGGCTTCACCAGGTAGACCTGCTTCTGCCCATGCGCACCGGATGGCCGGGCGACGACGCTCCAGACGAGCACGGCGCCGAGGACGAGAATGAGAATGCGTCCGAACATGTGTTCGCCATAGTAGAGCGAACAGACGTTCGTGTCAAGGCGAGCTGTGCAACAACTTTGGAACGAATCGCGCACCGGTGGCGCGGACGACGATCATCGTGAAATCCGGCTGGCGCCTGCGATCGGTCGGCGAGCCCGGATTCAGGATCCACACACGTCCATGGCGGACCAGCTCCGGGACGTGCGAGTGCCCGTAGACGACGGCGTCGCAGCCCGGGAATCGTCCCGCGAGACGTGCTTCCCGCCCCGCTCGCGGGCCGCCGTTGTGGGTCATCCCGATCCGGAACCGCCGCGCGTCACCCGCGGCCACGCCGGTGTCGACCTCGGTCTCGAGACGCGCGGGAAGCGAAGCCCTCAGCGCCGGCTCGTCGGCGTTGCCGTGCACCGCGAGCACCGGCGGCCCGATCGCCCGCAGATCGTGGAGGAAGCCGGCGGTCGAGAGATCGCCGGCGTGCAGGATCAGATCGGCCCGCCGCAGCTGCCCGAGGAACGCCTCGGGGAGCCGTCTGGACCCCCGAGGAAGGTGCGTGTCCGAGATGACCGCGACGAGGCTCAGGCGGCCAGTCTCGCAAAGCCGGCTCCGGCTCAGACTCCGAGCGTCGTCATCCGCTCCGGGTTCGTCTGCGAGATCACCGTCACGAACGTCTTGGTGCGGATCAAGCGGCCGGCTCTGGGCCCCATGAGCTTCACGGTCAGCGTCCGGTTCGCAGAGGTGATCGCGAACGGCTGACTCAGCGTCTTCGTGACGGAGACCTTGGCCAGGCTGCGCCTCTTCTTCACCGGCGACCGTTCGAGGTACGTGAACGTGAACTCGCCGATCGCGATCACGCTCTCGTTCGCCGACACCTGCAGGTAGCGCGCGCCGCCCTTGACGACGATCTTCGCCGTCGGCGAGAGGACGCCAACGGTGTGCTTCCAGCCCGCCTGAGCGCCGGAGCAGTTGCCACCGGTCGCGGCGATCTTGCTCTTCACGGCTGCATACGACTGCTTGGGCGCGAAGTCGGCGAACAGGTTGCCGGATTGGAAGCCGGTCGAGACGTACGGCTCGTCGATCAGCGGGAAGAAGAGCAATGCGCTCATCGCCGGGTCGCAGGCGGCGAGCTCCATCAGCTCGGTGTGGTAGCCGGCCTGCTGCGCCTCGCTGATCGGGGTGATGTTCTCCTGCGAGCCGTCGTAGGCGGATTCGTGGCCGGTGACGGTCGTCTGCGAGCCGACCTCCGAGAAGTTGGCGGGCAGCGTCTGCGGCGCGGCGAACTGCGCCGACCTGCCGTTCGGCTGCTCGCTGAAGACGGGCTGCCCGGTCCCGTGAAAGGCATCCCAGACCGTCTGCTTGATCCGGTCCATGTCGGCCGCGCCCGCGTTCGGCCAGTCGAACCGGGCGCTGTAGCGAATCGTGTCCTGCAGCTTCGGGTACGGATGCAGGTCGAACTCGTCGAAGAGCGGCTTCGTGCGGTTCAGCCGCCGGTACTCGACGCCCATGTACTTGATGAACCGGACCGGCGACGTGCTCGGGTCGCGGTTCGGGTTGTCGTTGCCGCGCGAGGAGATTGCAGGCCCCCAGACGATCGAGTCCGGGCGAGCCGCCTTCAGCGCGTCGTACGACTTCGCCAGCGTGTCGGTGTAGTCGGCCGCCGCGGCGAACACGCGGCCGCGGAACTGCGGTTGCCAGAAGCGGCTCCGGTTGGGCTCGTTGCCGACGATGAAGTTCTTCACGTCCGGGAACGCCGTGCCGACGGAGGCGACGAATGCGGCGAAGGCGTCTTGCTGGTAGACGTTGTTGCCGATCGCGGCCGGGTCCTTCGGGTAGACGGCGAGAATCGGCCGGATCTCGTTGAGCACCGCGCAGGCGACGGCGCCGCCGAGCTCGGCCTGGTTTTGGATCTCGGCGCCGACCTGCCACTGCACCGTGAGCCGCACGTCGGTGTACGCGATGTCGCTCATCGACGTCCAGAAGACGTCTCCACAGGGGTGGCTCGTCGGCCAGTCGTCGCCGACGCCGTAACGCAAGGGGTCGGCGCTCGCGCCGCCCGCGAAGACGAGCGCACCGAGCGCGCACAGTGCCGCAAGACCTGCCTTCACTCGCTTCCTCTCGTACGTGCCTTGGGTCCGTGACGGCGCCTGCCGTCAGAGGACTGTTCTCGGCTGCCGGACCTTAATCCTTGAAGCCCCCGAGGACGGCATCGACGATTGGAGCGGCGCCGAAGCGCACGGATCGTCGCAACGAGGCCGGTCTCGGCCTCCGCGGCTGCGATCGCCGCCCGCGCGCCGCTCTCGTCGAGGTCTCGCGTGTTGAGCGCGATCGCGAGCACCCGCGCCGGCCGCGCGAGGAGCGCGATCCGCTCGTGGAGCTCGACGAGCTCGCCGAGCGACGGCATCGGGAAGCGCGGGTCGTCGTCGACGAACCGCTCGCCGGCCATGTGGCAGAGGACGTAGCGCGTGCGGCGCGGAGCCGTGGATCAGGCCGAGCGTGACGCCCGAGTACGCCGGGTGCAGCAGCGAGCCCTGGCCCTCGACCCAGAGGAGCGTCGCCGCCCCGCTCACGCCTTCGAGGACGAGCCGCTCGGCGGCGCCGGCGACGAAGTCGGCGACGACCGCGTCGACCGAGATGCCCCAGCCGGCGATCGCGATCCCCGTCTGGCCGGTCGGGACGAACTCGCTCGCGATCGCCGCGGCGCCTCGCCTCGGCGTCGAGCTCGAGCGCGACGGTCATCTTCCCGATCGCGCAGTCGGAGCCGACGGTGAGCACCGTCTCGCGCCGTGCGTCGAGGTTCGCGCCGGTCGGCACGTTGAGGCCCGGCGGCGGCTTGCGCAGGTCGCGCAGCTCGACGTCGTGGCGCGCGGCGAGCTCGACCAGCTCGGGGTCGTCGGAGACGAACTCGTGCAGGCCGTTCTCGACGTCGAGGCCCGCGGCGATGCAGCTCCTCAGCAGCTCGCGCCACGCCGGCGGGAAGCGGCCGCCCGCGGTCGCGACGCCGACGAGCGCGGCCGTCGGCTCGAAGCCGAGCGCCTCGTCGACGCGTGCCGACGACGGGAAGCCGGCCTCCGTCTCCCCCGCGCGCTCCGAGTCGAGCAGCGCGACGACCTCCTCGGGCCGGTAGCGCATGACGCCGCGCGCGGTCTTGCCGTAGTGCGGGTCGGCGGAGTGGCCCTCGGCGAGGATCAGGAGCCTACGCGGCTCTGACGCCGAGCCCGGTTCATCGCTGGGAAGCTGGACACCGTCGACGAACTCGACGCCGGGCCAGGGGTCGTCGGCGAGCAGCAGGTTGCCGTCGAGGTCGACGTGGTCGCAGAGGCTCGCGATCTGCGCGCCGGCGGCGATGCCGAGGCCCGACTCGACCATGCAGCCGAGCATCACGCCGAGCCCGAGCGCGCGCGGCGGCGTGCGCCATCCGCACCGCCTCGCGGATCCCGCCCGACTTGGCGAGCTTGATCATGATCCCGTGCGCCCGCTCCGCGCAGGCGGCGACGTCGGCGAGCGTGTGGCAGTCCTCGTCGACGTAGATCGGCATCGGCGAGCCGCGCTTCAGCTCGTGCCCGCCCGGCGTGCCGGCCGGCAGCGGCTGCTCGCAGTACTCGAGCGGCATCTGCGGCAGGTACTCGAGCGCCTCGTCGAGCGTCCAGTACTCGTTGACGTCGACCTGCAGCGGGAGCGTCGGTGGCCGCGCGAACCGCCTGGACGCGCTCGAGGTCGAGCCCGTCGCGCGCCGCCGAGCTTCAGCTTCAGCCGGCGGAAGCCGCGCGCCGCGGCCTGCTCGGCGCGCCGCGCCATGTCGTCGGGATCGCCGAGCCAGACCGTCCACGACGTCGGCGGCCCCTCGCGGCGCAGCCCGAGCAGCTGTGTAGACCGGCACGGCCGGCGAGCTTGCCCTGCAGGTCGTGCAGCGCCGCGTCGACCGCCGCGCGCGCCGCGTGCTGCCCGCGCGGCAGCGCGTCGAGGATCTCGTCGAGCGCCCAGGGGTCGTCCCCGAGCTCGACGCGTTCGCGTCGAGCCACCGAGCGCGGAGGCGGCCGACTCGTCGTAGCGCTCGATCGGCGCCGCCTCGCCGAACCCGGAGACGCCCACCGTGGCGGATCTCGACCTGGACCAGCTCCGCCTCGTCCTGCGACTCGCGCGCGATCGTGAAGGTCTCGGCGAGCGGCAGCGTCGACGACCCGGGCGGTGAGCTCCACCGGGGCTAGCCTACATTTCGTCGCGCGTCGGCAGCCGCCCCGCACGGCGCTCGGCGAGCACTCCGTGTGGGCGTGCCGCCGCTTCGACGCGTCGCCTTCCGGGGCGAGCACGACGTGCTCGCTCATCGCATGGAGCAGCTGCCCGCAGAACGGGCAGGTGTACGACGCGGGCTTCAGGCTCTGCGCCCGCCGGAACGCCCACCAGCGAGGCCCGCCGGCGTCGCGTCGATCCTCGTCGGAAGTCATAAACGGGGACAGTCCCCGGCCATGGCGCCATCCGTCAGTCGCACTGGGCCATGGCCGTTCCGGCCATGGCCCCGCCTCAGAGGCAGGGACATGTCTCTTTAGTGCAGATGCCCTGCATACGGGTCCGGCGGTTCGCGGCGGGCCAGGACCGTTGTCCACAGCCTGAGAGGTCGCCGGGTAGACTGGCTCTCCTCCGGCGCCCGTAGCTCAGGGGATAGAGCGTTCGCCTCCGGGAGCGAAGGTTGCACGTTCGAATCGTGCCGGGCGCATCAGGGAAGCCGCTGGCGACAGCGGCTTTTTCATGGCCGCCCTTCGTCAGCCGGAGCGCGCCGCGAAATAGACTGGTCCTCGAGCTCGTAGTCGAACAGCCCCGCGAAGAACGGATCGTCCGGGCCTGGCACGACGCCAGCGTCGCCACTTCGGGCCGCCGCGACGAGCCACTCGACCTCGGCGGCCACCGTGGTTGCGTAGTCGCCTACCGGCACGTAGCCGAGCTCGGTCGCCGGCGGTCATGTCGAGCACCATCGGCGGCCGCTTGTCCCACGGATGCCAGCCGAGCGCCTCGTCCGCATCGTCGTCGAGCAGCACCTCCTCCCAGGCGTGGCCGAGCCGGCGCGCGATCGTGCGAGCGATCTCGAGCCCGCTCGGCGCGTCGGGATCGGCGCTGTTGAGGATCCGCCGGCCAGGATTCGCCGCCACCACCTCGACGAGCGCGGCGATGTTGCCGGCAGCCGACGGATGGTCGACGCCGACTCCGCGGTGCGCCAAAAGGACGGCGCGGCGCCCGTCGAGCACCCGCTTGACGAACATCCACTCGCGCGGCGGACGTGCGCCCTCGCCGTGGATCTTCGACGGCCTGAGCACGGTGACGGGCCTACCGCTCTCGAGCAGGACGTGCTCGGCCGCGACCTTGTTCGCCCCGTAACCCTCGCGCGTCTGGTAGTCGCCGTCGCCGGGAGGCACCGTGGACTGCGTCTCGCGAATCGGGCCGTCGAAGCGCGGCGCGACGTCCGAGTTCGAGCGGTTGCCCGCGCCGTCGGCATACACCGCCTTGCTCGAGATCAGCACGGTCGAGCCGGCGTCGTACACCAGCGGCAGGATCCGGGTTGCGTCGGCGGGTGTGTAACAGATGCAGTCGATAACTAGGTCGGCGCCGCTGCCGTACGCGGCGACGAGTTGATCGGCGTCGCCGCGGTCCGCCGCGACGAACGTCCCGCCGGCGGCGGAGATGTCCGCCGGCAAATCAGAGCAGCGTTCCGCCCGGTGAGATCGACCTGCCAGCCCGCCGCGAGCAGGCGACGGGCGACGGCGCGGCCGACCAGGCCGGTGCCGCCGAGGATGAGTGCGCGCGGCATGACCGGAACGTATCGACACCCCACTCGTGGCCGCCCGTGGCGATGCGAGACTTGACTCCGATGTCCACGACCGAGCAGATCGAGGTCCGCCGCCTGGCAGGCACCGACCTGCGACGCGCAGCTCGACGGGCTCGCGGCTGTCCTGGTTGACTGCGTCGCCGGAGGAGCGTCGGTCAGCTACATGGCGCCGTTCTCACACGAGGACGCGCGCGCCGCGTTCGAGGCCTTCGCCGACGACGTCGAGCAGGGCCGCCGGCTCCTTCTCGCCGCCTTCGCCGACGGCGAGCTCGTCGGCACGGTGCAGGTGATCCTCGCGTTGCCGCCGAACCAGCCGCACCGCGCCGAGATCGCGAAGCTCCTCGTCCACCGCTCGGCACGCAGGCGCGGCATCGCGCAACTGCTGATGGAGCGCGCCGAGGCCGAGGCGCGGGCGGAGGGCAAGACGCTGCTCGTGCTGGACACCGTGACCGGCGACGACGCCGAGCGCCTCTACGACGCGACTCGGCTGGACGCAGGGTCGGCGTGATCCCCGGCTACGCGCTCTACCCGGACGGGCGGCCCTGCGACACGACCGTCTTCTGGAAGTCGCTGTAGCGCGAGGTTGACGGCGGTCGCGGCCGGAGGGACGATCGGGCTGCCGTTTCGACTCCGAGCTCACCGAGCGCGGTTCGCCGCGCGCTCTCGTTCACCGGCGGCATCCTCGCCGGAGCGGTGGCGGTCGGGGCGATCTGGTGGTTCACCGGCGGGAGCGGGACGAGCGCGCTCACCCAGGATCCCGGCATCCCGCCGCCCGACTACGTCTACCTCGACAACGCTCGCGTTGTGTCGTACCTCGGCCAGATCGAAGGCGGCCTGTCTGAGAAGGAGACCCAGACCGAGCAGCTGACGCAGAACCGAAACGCGGGCGTCGCGGCGAGCGGCTTCCAGATTGGTGGCTCGTCCGGCCAGTCGTCGACGTTGGAGCGGGTCGTGACGCCGAACGCGAGCGCGCGGTTCTATCGGCTGCTCGACCGGCTGCGCGCCCACGACTACCTGCGGACGATCGACGCGTCGGCGCCACCTGAGGCGCTCGTGCGCGCATTCGGGACCGTCCCCGAGGGCACGTTCGTCACGTTGCGCAACTGCCGGCTCCGGCTGCCGACCTACGTCCAGCTCGAGCAGCTGCTGCGGACTTCGAAAGGCCGCGTCTCGGCGGACGAGGCGCTGCAGGAGGCGCAACAGGCGAGGCCGCCACTCGCGCAGAACGCGATGATGTTTGCCCTCGTCGCGGCCGGACGGATCAAAGGGTTCGGCATCGTCGGGGAGCCGAGTGTGGTGATGTCCAAGGCGCAGCGGGCGCAGATCGTCGCCGCCAAGCACCAGCTCGCCGTCGCCGCCCGCAAGTTCGTGCGCACGGTAGGGCCGGGCGCGCGTGTGCCGCTCTCGACGTGCAACGGAAAGGCGAGCGGACGGCCGCGCGGCGTCGACCTGCTCGTTCCGATCCGGCTCAACCAGCTCTCGCCGGAGAAGAGCCTCCTCGCGGGGCCGGTGACGGTGGTCGGGAAGATCGTCCGCGCGGTCCGCCGGCCGGCCGACGCCTACGTCGACGACGCATCGCTCGCGCTCTTCGACGGACCCGTGACCGCGGTCGATGAGGCGTCGTCCGGTACGCTCACCGAGTCGTCCGGTGCTCTTCTCCGCGAGCTCGACGCCGACGTGACCGTGCTGTCCCCGGGCGCGGTGATCCTGCCGATCGCGATCTACAAGTAGTGCAAAGCTCGCGGCGCTACACGCCCGAGTTGTCCACCTTGAAGACGCGGTTCGCCTTGCCGGTGTTGCCTCGGATGTCTGCGGCTTCGACCTCGAGGCGATAGCTCCCGTCGGCGTGACGGCGCGTGTCCCAGTCGCCGCCGAGGAGGAAGCGAAAGAGGCCGGGCTTGTTGGGGTGGTTCTGCGTCGTGCCGGCGGCGTAGACGCCGTCGTAACGGCTCTGAGCGGGCATGGTGTTGCGAAAGTTGGCGGCGGTGCGCCAGGGGAAGACCGCGCCCGAGCCATGGAGCAGCCGCCAGCGGACGAACGCGGGCGTGACCGGGATTCCCTTCCAGGGCGGCGGCGCCGGGATCGGCGTGTTGTCGTGGGCCTCTGCGATCAGACGCACGACGCCGAAGAGCGCTCCTTGCGCGACCTTGCCGCTGCGCACGGCGATCAGGCGGTCGATCACCGGCGCGCCGAAGTCGTCGAACGGTTCGAGCGCTCCCACCCGGAGCGGGTTCCGGTACTGGCGGCCGGTGCGCTCGGCGAAGTGCACGTGCCCCCAGCCGGGCGCGATGTGGCCGAGCAGGCCGTGGAGCTTCACCTTCTGGCCGTGCTTGACCGCCGGGATGACATGCCAGTAGCCGTGCGCGCGATCGGCGCCGGCCTCGACGACGGCGACGTTCTGCCCGGTGACATGCACGACGCCCGGGGCAACTGCATAGACCGCGGTGCCGTCGGGCGCCGAGACGTCGATCCCGAAGTGGAAGGACTTGCCGCCCTCGTCGCCGATGCGCGGGTCGCAGAAGAAGCCGCGCACCGGGTGCTGGCGGTCGAACGGCTTCACGGGCCAGCCGTAGCTCATCGCACGATCATCGCGCGCGCTCGCGGCCCGCTCAAGTTCCCGCTAGCGCTCGGTCTGCTTCAAGCACTTCTCGATCGCGGCGCGCGCCGCGCGGTCGAGCGCGAGTCCGGCCGTCGCCGCAGCCGCCACCGAGATTCCCCGACGCTTGCCGATCGCCGGCTCGTATGGACCGAAGCCGTGAACCTCGACGTCCCCGTGAAACTCCTTCCAGCTCGGTGTCCCGAGTCGCAGGGCCCTCGCGGCAGACGAGCCGGCGACGACGTCGGCCGCACCTTTGTCGAATCCGACCGCCACGTGCTCGATCGACGAAAGGCCGTCAGCGGTCATGAACGACACGAGAATCGCGTCGGGGCGGGTGGCCAGCATCGTCGAGTTCGTCTGCCTGACGCACTCGAGCAGCTTCGTCCGGTCGTGCTGTTCCGATGAGCCGCCGCCACCACCACAGCCTGCAGCGACCGCGACCACCGTAAGGAGAAGCCAGCACGCTCTCACGCCGCCTCCTCGTCGCGGGGCCAGTGGCAGACGCCGAAGACGTGCTCCTCGCGCTCGAAGCCGAGCGACTCGTAGAGACCGAGGGCGTGGTAGCCGACCTCGGCGACGATCACGAAGCGCTCGGCGCCGTACTCCGTTGCGGCATGCCGCGCCGCCTCGACGAGCAGCCGTGAGCAGATTCCGCGGCGCCGGTACGCGAGCGCGGTTTCCACCACCTGAAAGCGGCCGCGACCGGCGGTGACGACGATGCCACAGCTCGCGGCGACCTCGCCGCTCCCCGGGTCGACGGCGACGTACCACGCGCCGTGACCCGCGCGGAAGAGCGCCCGGCGATCCTCGAGGCGCGTGCGGGAGAAGATGCGATGGCCGTGCTCCGCGTGGCCCTCGTCGCGGTCGGCCACCTGAAGCTCGACGACCGCTTCCCACAGCTGCTCGTCGGCGCCGGCCGCTGGGTCAAGTGCGCGGACGACCACCTCGCTGTTCTCCCGGGGGTGCGGGCGGACATGTGCCGCGTCCGCGACGAGTCCCATGCTCTCCTCGATGTCGTAGCCGAGGCCGGTGAACTCCTCACGGGCCGCCCCGACCACGCCGTCGGCGCGGTCCCACCCGAAGGTGCGGTGCCGGACGCGCGGCTCGTCGCCGAACTCTGCGGCGAAGTTGGCCTCCCACCGCGGCGCGTCGCCGGCGACGGGCGGATCGTCGAAGAGCAGCAGGTTGCCCCAGTAATGCGACGGGTTGCCCGGCGACCGCACGACGAGGTAGCCGTCGCGCTGCTCGATGACGTGATCCGGCGGCAGCACGTCGAAGTCGGTCGCCCAGACGAGCGATCGCGGTGTCGGCGTGGCAGCTCGGAGTCGGGTCAATCGCGCTCGAGCACGACCACGGGAATCTCCCGGTCGGTGCGGGTCTGGTAGTCGTCGTAGTCCGGCCATTGCTGCGCCGCCAGCTTCCAGAGCCGCTCTCGCTCCTCGCCGCTCGCCGTGCGCGCATGCGCAGGGAACACGTCGTCTTTCACTTGCACCTCGACCTGTGTGTCCTTGCTGAGGTTCCGGTACCAGCCCGGATGCTCGGGCGCGCCGCCCTTCGAGGCGACGACGACGTAGTCGCCGTCGGACTCCTCGTAGATCAGCGGCGTCGTGCGCGGCTCGCCGGTCTTCCTGCCGTGCGTCGTCAGCAGCAGGATCTTCGACCCGCGCTTCCAGATGTGACCGACCTCGCCGCCGGTCTCCCGATAGCGGCGGGTGTGCTCCTCGCCGAAGAGGGTCTGCTCTTGGCTCATTCCAATCTCCTTCGCATGGGCGATCTTCGCGAGACGTTAGCGCGGTTAGGCTGGCCGGGCCGTGCGTTCGCTCCGCCGTTTCGACCCTGACCTGCCACGGCCCGTCTGGCTGCTGCAGATCGGCGGCGTGCTGAACTCGTTCGGCAACGGGATCGTCTTCCCGTTCCTCGTCATCTACCTGCACGACGTGCGCGGGCTTCGCGCTCGCGACCTCGGGGCTCGTCGTCGCCGTGTCCTCCGCGGCGATGGTCGTGGCGCGGGCTGATCGCAGGGGCCGCTGATCGACACGGTTGGCGCCGCGACCGATGCTCGACGATCGGGCTGGTGATGCAGGCGGTCGGCTTCGGGCTCTTCCCGCTCGTGCGGGAGCCCTGGGAGGCGTTCGTGCTGATCGCGATCGAAGGCGCCGGCAGCGCGGGCTTCTGGCCGAGCCAGTCGACGCTCATGTCGCGGCTCGTCTCGGACGCACGGCGGCACACGGCCTTCGCGCTGCAGCGGGCGACGATGAATCTCGGCGTGGGCATCGGCGGAGTGGTCGGCGGGCTGATCGCGAGCGTGGACAACCCAAACTCGTTCACGATCCTCTTCCTCATCGACGCCGTGACGTTCCTCGCGTACGTCGTCGCGATCGCGTTCATCCCGGACGGGCCGTCGGAGCGCACGGAGGACTCCGCGCCATCGACCTACCGGGCTGTGCTTCGTCACAAGACGTTCGTCGGGCTCTGGACGCTGAACTTCGTCTTCGTCGCGGCGGGCATCTCGATGTTCAACCTGCTGCCGCCGTTCGTGCGCGACCAATCCGGAGTGAGCGAGCGCGAGATCGGGCTCTTCTTCCTCGCGAACACGCTCGTGATCGTGCTCGTGCAGCTGCCGCTCTCGCACTGGATCGAGGGCCGCCGGCGGATGCGCGCGCTCGCGCTGATGCCGGTCATGTTCGCCATCAGCTGGCTGATCGTCGACGGCGTCGGCTACTGGCTGACCGCGACGACGGCCTTCCTCGTGCTGCTCGTTCCCGCCGTGATTCTCGGCGTCGCCGAATGCTTCCACGGCCCGGCGCACCAGGCGCTCGTCGCGGACATCGGGCCGCCGGAGCTGCGCGGCCGCTACTTCGCGGTGCACTCGCTCTCGTGGGGTCTCGCCGGGACGGTCGGGCCTGCGCTCGGCGGCTACATCCTCGCGCGCGGCGCCGTTCGCGCTCTGGCCGCTCGCCGCCGCGGTCTGCCTCGTCGCCGCCGGCGGAGCACTCGCGCTCGACGGCTCCTGCCGGTCAATCTCCGGCGTGTTCCGCGAGCGGGTCGAGCTCTCGCTTGCGGGGCTTGGTTGCAGCGGGCGGACGGGTAGGATGCCGAACATGCCGGTGATCGCGATCGACACATCCAAGCTGGACGACCCGCTCAGTACCGATGCCGAGCCTGCCTCGCATCCGGCCGCGCCCGCAGCCACGCGAGCTCGTCGCTCGCGCTCAGCCTGCAGCCGGCGAGCTCCGCTGAGCTCAGCGCCGCAAACGGCCTGACCTGGATCCACCTCGACGCGCCCCGATCACGACACGCATGGCGACGCTCGCCGAGCGCTTCGGCTGGCATCCGCTCGACGTCGAGGACGTCCTCTCGAAGCGCCAGCGGCCGAAGGTCGACGACTACGCCGAGGACGGCTACCTCTTCGCCGTCCTCCACTTCCCGGTGTACGACCAGGCGATCCAGCGGCTGAACGCCGCCGAGCTCGACTTCTTCGCTCGGCCCGGACTACCTCGTCACGCTCCCGACCGTCGAGCTCCTGCCGGTCGACGCGGCTCTTCCACCGCTGCGAGGACGACGAGGCGTTCCGCGAGCAGCTCTTCTCGAAGGGCTCGGGCCGCCTGCTCTACGAGGTGCTCGACGATCTCTTCGACTACTGCTTCCCGATCCTCGACAAGATCGGCCACAAGCTCGACACGATCGAGGACGACGATGTTCGGCGAGGGCCGCGCGCGACGAGGTCGTCCGCGACCTCTCGAACGTCAAGCAGGAGATCATCAGCTACCGGAAGATCATCAAGCCGGAGCGCTCCGACGCTGCGCCTGCTCGAGCGGCGGGTCGAGCGGTTCCTGCCGGAGGAGCTCGAGCTCTACTTCGACGACGTCGTCGACGCGGCGGAGCGGATCTGGGACCTGCTCGACAACTACAAGGAGGTCGTCGAGGCGCTCGAGGACACGAACGAGTCGGTGATCTCGCACCGGCAGAACGACGTGCTGCGCGTGCTGACGGTGTTCTCGGTCGATCCTGCTGCCGCTGACGCTGATCGCAAGCGTCTTCGGGATGAACGTCCATTTCCCGGGCTTCGAGACCTCGCACGCGTTCTGGGTGATCGTCGGCGCGATGGTCGTGACGATCGTCGGCATGCTGGCGTTCTTCCGCTCGAAGCGCTGGCTCTAGGCGGGCCGACCGGCAGTTCTCGTTCGAAACAGGGATTCCGTACCTGGTACCCGACCAGGTACGAGCACGAGGCATGTGTCCCGTGTGCAGGCATTTCCCTCGTGTGAACCAACAATCCGTACCTGGTACACGACGAGGTACGGGTGCCCGGCGGTACCACGTGGCGATGGCGAGGCTTCCGGCCGCGTGCGGCGGGCCGTAACCGGGGCGCGGCGTCTGGCGTTCATTTCACGGAGCCGTCGAGCAGGAGAGCTCGGCGGTGCACTGGACATGCGGCCCAGACGGATCACAGCCATCTCCCTGCTCGTCGCCGGCCTGGCGGGCTTTGCGTCCGCCGAGGTGCTCGCGGACGGTGGCCTCCCACTCCCGACGGTCACGCTCCCGACCGTGACGCTGCCCACCGTCACGACGCCCAAGGTGACCACGCCGACGATCACGACGCCAACCGTGACGACCCCGACGGTGACCGTGCCGACCGTGCCGACGCCGACCGTGACGACGCCGACGGTCACAACCCCGCGGGTCACCACGCCTGCAGTCACGACGCCGGCAGTCACGACCCCTGCACCGCCCAAGCCTCCCGCCGGCACGCCGACCGTCCGCGCGCCGGCGGCCCCACCCGCCCCGCCTGCGCCGACGCCGCTCGTCGGAACGGCCGGCCCCGCGCCCGGTTCCTCCTCGGCAGCCGGAGCGCCGGCGCCGTCGCAGAGCTCCGCCGCCGGGACGGCGCCCGCCGCGCAGCGCTCACAGGCGCGCAACACGGTCAGGTTCCGCGCGAGCACAATCCGCGCCCACCACGGCCCGAAGGCCGTGATCCGATTTCGCCTCGCCCGGGCGAAGCGCGTGCGGCTCGTCGTCCGCGGTCCGGCGCCGAGCTGCCGTGTCCTCGGCGTCATCCGCACGCGCGGCAAGGCCGGGGCGAACAAGATCGTCTTCGCGGGACGTCTCCACGGCCGTCCTCTCGCACCCGGCGTCTACAGCGTGACGCTCGCGCGGCCGGCGCAGCGCGGCGTCGACACCGTGCTCGTCCGCGTCGTCGGCCCGGGGCACACGATCGCCCTGCCCGCGGTGCGCCGCCAGACGAGCGACTGCGAGAGCACGTTCGCGCCCAGGCAGGACTCGAGCTTCGCCTTTCCCACCACGTCGCTCGGAGGCACCGGCGCCGAGCTCGCAGGTAACGGCGCGGCGCCCTCGCCGCGCGCGAAGCCGACCGGCAAGACCGCGGTACTCGGCGTCAAGGCGTCGAGCTTCGATCCGATCCGCCGGATCGGTGCGGCAGGGAGCGGCGCGATCGCGACGCTCCCGACACCGATCGGCATCGCATTGCTGATCGCACTCATCCTGGCGATCGCCGCGACGATGTCGCTCGTCGTGCGGTTCCTGCGCGGCTCCTGGAACCCCTGAACACCGCCGCCGGGTGGTCGCTAGGCTCGCGGCCATGGACTCGCGCCTCGACGCCGAGCTGAAGGTCGCGGAGCTTCCGGCCGAGCGGCTCGTGCGCAACCTCTACCGGCTGGCCCTCCGCCGCGAGCCCGAGCCCGACGCCCTCGCCCGCGACGTCTCGAAGCTCGAAGCGGGGACGCTCTCGCCGGCGGCGTTCATCGCGGAGCTCGTCGGCAGCGCCGAGTTCGAGCGCGTCAGGCTGCTGGACGACGCGATCGCCTTCGCGCGCTGGGCGAGAGGCGCCGGCGAGCGCCCGCGCGAGCTGGCCGCCCCCACCGGCTCGGACGAGCGGCCGATCGAGATCCCGTGGTGCCTCGCCCGCTACCGCGACGAGCAGGCCGTGCTCGACGCGGGCTACGCGTTCGCCGAGCCCTCGTACCTCGCCGCGCTCAGCGGTCTCGGCGCCGAGCGCCTCGTCGGCGTCGACCTCGCGACCGCCGAGGTGCCGGGGCTCGAGCCCGTGCAGGCCGACCTTCGCGAGCTGCCGTTCCGCGACGGCGAGTTCGACGTCGTCTTCTGCATCTCGACGATCGAACACGTCGGCCAGGACAACGACCGCTACGGCATCGAGCCCGAGCGTGGCGGCATGGAGAAGGCGCTTGCGCGAGCTGAGGCGGGTCGGCAAGCGGGTGCTGATCACCGTGCCCACCGGCGAGTCCGGCGACCACGGCTGGTTCATCCAGCTCGACCCGGAGCGCTGGCTCGACCTTTTTCGCAGCACCGGCTTCATCGTCTTCGAGCATGAGCTCTACGAGCTCGGCGACGAGGGCTGGCGCAGCGCACCCGAGTTCCGCGCGGACGGGGTCGTCTACGGTTCACGCGGTCCCGGCGCCTCGGCTGTGCTCTGCGCGGAGCTCTTGCCACGGACGGCGGGCGCGGTTCTGCGCGGTCAGCTGCGCCGCCTGCGCGGCCGGTCGGCTACTTGATCTTGAAGCTCGCGGGCTTGACCGCCCGAGCCTGGCCCTTGTACGAGATCGAGACGCTGATCACGAGCTTCTTGCGCTTCGACTTCGCCGCCAGCTTCCACCGGCACTTGGCAACCGGCTTCAACGCCTTGCCCGCGACCTTCGCGGTGCAGCGGACCGGCGACACCCTGGTCGACGTCTTGTTCGACAGACCGAGCGTGACCCCGGTGACGCCGAACACCTTGCCCGCCTTCGGAGCGGCCGCCGTGAAGAGCACGCGCGTGGTGGCGATCGTCACCGGTGCGACGACCGGCAACGTCAGCGTGTACGAGAAGACGCCGCTTTCGGGCGCTCGGTCGAAGTCGTGCCCGGGCGAGTTGACCGCTTGCGTCAGCGCAAAGAAGTCGAACGCGGCCGGATTGCCGATGTCGGCCTTGTTCACCGTCAGCACGGCAATGCCGCCCGAGTACGAGCCGGAGATCGGCCCGTGGCTGTACGCGAGGTAATCCGTCCCGTCCCACTTGGACGCAAGTGGGCCGGTCGACTTGAGAGTTATGACGTAGTCGCCCCGTGGTCCGTCCGTCGCGGGGTTTCGGTCGGAGTCGATCCAGATGAACACCCCATCGTCGGCGTTCAGGACCCCGGGACGATTCGCCAGCGTGATCTTGAACGTGACCGCGCCCACGGTGTCGTTGGAGACGTTGATCGCGGTCAGGTCGGGGGCGCTCAGCGAATCGCCGGGGATGTCCGTAAACGACGTAGCAGGGCTTGCCGCACCACCGGCCGGTGCAACCGCCAGCACGACCAGCGCAAACAGCGCACTCGTATTGCGCACTCTCATCAGCCGGTCCCTCCTGTGGGTGCCACCCCTGCGCGGCGAAATCGCGTCGTCCTTGCGTGACATCTGAACGTCGAGCCTTTCCAGAGGCTAGACGCTTACGGCGCGCTCTCCAAGAGCGATTTCACCTTGTCCGCCAGCTGCGCGACCGTGAAGGGCTTCTGCAAGAACGCGGTCCCGGGCTGAAGCATCCCGTCCTGGACGATCTCGGAGTCCGTATAGCCCGACGTGTAGAGCACGCGGATGTCGCCGATGAGTTGCGTGAGTCGCTCCGCCAGCTCCCGGCCGTTCATCTTCGGCATCACGATGTCGGTGACGAGTAGGTCGATCCGACCCTGGTGCGCCCGGGCGATCGAGAGCGCCTCGAGTGCATCCGGCGCCTCGAGCACCACGTAGCCCGTCTGCACCAGAATCTCGTGTGCGAGCCGGCGCACGACGTCCTCGTCCTCGACGAGCAGGATCGTCTCGTTCTGCTGCGCCGCCGCGACGGGCGCCGGGCCGGGCTCCGATGCGACGAGCATCGACTCCTCGTCGTGCCGCGGCAGGTACACCAGGAACGCGGCGCCTTCGCCGGGCTTGCTCTCGACCTCGACGAACCCGCCGCTCTGCTTCACGATCCCGTAGACGGTCGCGAGGCCGAGCCCCGTGCCCTTGCCGGGCTCCTTCGTGGTGAAGAATGGCTCGAAGATGCGCTGCAGCGTTGCCGGCTCGATGCCCTCGCCGCTGTCGCGCACGGTCAGCACGACGTATGGCCCGGCCTCGACCGACTCCTTGGCACGGGCCTCGGCGATGTCGAGATCGACCGTCGCGGTCTCGATCGTGATCCGGCCGCCGTCGGGCATCGCGTCGCGCGCGTTGACGACGAGGTTGACGATCACCTGCTCGAGCTGCCCCGGATCGGCCTTCACGAACGACCCGCCGGGGCCGTAGGTGATCGTGACGATCTCGACCGTTTCGCCGATCAGGCGATTGAGCATCGTGTCCATCTCCGAGACGAGATCGCTCAGCTTCAGCACCTTGGGCTGAAGGATCTGCTTGCGGCTGAACGCGAGGAGCTGACGCGTCAGCCCGGCGGCGCGATCGGAGGCGCGCTTGATCTCGTCGAGGTCGCCCTGAATCTCCGGTGCACCCGGCGGGATCCGGCGCAGCGCGAGCTCCGCATAGCCGCCGATCGCCGTCAGCAGGTTGTTGAAGTCGTGTGCGATGCCCCCGGCGAGCCGGCCGACGGCTTCCATCTTCTGCGACTGCCGGAGCTGATCCTCGAGCTCGCGGCGGCCGGTGACGTCTTCGAGCATCGAGATTCCGAACGTCGGCCGGCCCCCCGGATCACGGATCAACGAGACGACCGCGCGGGCCCAGACGGAGCTGCCGTCCTTCGCCACGAGGCGATTGTCGAGCTCGTACGCCGGGCGGCGCCCTTCGACGAGCTCCCTGAAGAGCGCGCGGGCCTGCGCGGCGTCGTCGGGATCGGTGTAGGCATCGAGCGGGAGCTCCATGAGCTCCTCGGCTGAATAGCCGAGCATCCGCTCCAGTGCGTTGTTCGCGTCCACGACCCTGCCGTCGAGGTCGAGCAGGGCGGTGCCGTACGGCGCCGAGCGGAACATCGCGCGGAAGCGCTCCTCGCTTTCCCGCGCGAGCGCAAGCATCGAAAATGACCGGTGCGTCAGGATCAGCGGCGCGAGCACGGCCGGCGTCAGCCAGGGGTTGGTGATCCACGTCAGCGCGAGGACCGCGCCGACTCCGACCAGGACGAGATCGATGCCGATGCCGGTGCCGCCGAAGAGGCCGCTGTCGGCGAACGAGACCTGCCGTTCGAACCTGAGCATCGACGCCAGCAGGAGATGGTTCACGAGGACGAGCGAGACGCCGGCCGCTGTCGCAGCCAGCGCGAATCTGGCGTCCTCCGGGATCGTGTCGACCTGCATCACCGCCCACGCAGCGGCCCACGCCGCCAGGCCGTCGAGCGTGAAGTTGCAGATGTTGAACGTCTGGATGTGCCACGGGTACCGCTCCTTCAGCCACTCCGGCACGTGCTGGACGATCGCCAGCAGCGGAATCATTCCGGGCGGCAGCAGCAGCGCTGCGGCGGCCATGAAGGCCACCGCCGTATGGAAGCCGTGGCTGCGGCCGGTGCGGACCGTGAAGATCTGAGCGACCGCGGCCGCGGCCGCGATCAGCACGAAGCGCTGCCAGTCGGTGCGATCCGGCCGGAGCAGCGCGAGCGCCGGCAGAGAGGCCGCGAGCGTGGCAAAGACGACCCCTCCGAAGAAAACCGAGCCGCGGCCGCTGAGCGGCAGCCGCCGCCGGTCCACGAGGACCGGCGGCGCTGATTCGGTGACCGAGGTCACTCGATCGGACTCCCGTCCGTCCAGGAGGCGTCGGTCCAGCTGGCATCCGTCCACGAGGCGTCGGTCCAGCTGGCATCCGTCCACGAGGCGTCGGTCCAGCTGGCATCCGTCCAGGACGCGTTCGTCCAGGAGGCGTCGGTCCAGGAGGCGTTCGTCCAGCTGGCGTCGGTCCAGGACGCGTCGGTCCACGAAGCGTCGGTCCAGCTGGCATCCGTCCACGACGCGTCAGTCCATGAAGCGTCGGTCCACGAGGCGCTGGTCCATGCCCCACTCGCGACCGCGGCGTTCCAGGCGGCCGCATCGAGAGTCGGCATGCCTGACGCGTCGGGGTGCACATACGCCTCGAGCCCGGCGTTCGGGTTCGGAGGCGACGCGACCGACGCAGCGGCGACACCGTCCACCTCGCCCATGCCGGTCGAGAACGGATCGGCGCCGGCGAGCCGATGGGCGGTCACCATCAGGGCGCCCTTCACCTGGTCGGGCGACCACGTCGGGTTGCGGGCGAGGATCTGGGCCGCGAGCCCGGAGACGACCGGAGCCGAGAACGACGTGCCGGACATCCACATGTACCCGGGTGTAACGACACGGTCGGGGAAGAGCGAGGTGAGCGTGGCGCCTTGCGGCACGGGGCCGACAGCGTAACGGCCCGGTGCGGACACCTCCGGCTTGGCGAAGCCCTCGGCGGTGCTGCCGTAGGACGACCACGGCGCGTTCACATCGTTGAACGGCGAGGTCGTCTGCAGCGGATCGACAGCGCCGACGGTGATCACGAACGGATCGCTCGCGGGCGCATACAGCATGCGCTGCGGGCCGTCGTTGCCCGCCGAGGTGACGACGACGGTGCCGGTCAGCCACAACCGGCGGACGGCGGCGTTCAGCGGGTCGTGCACGCCGAAGTCGGGGTTGGCCGAATGCAGCGAGAAGTTCGCAACCCGGATCCCGTACTGAGCGCGGTGCGCATAGATCCAGTCGGCGGCGGCGATCACGTCGCTCGTGAGCGAGCTGCCGTTGGCGTTGACGACGTCGAGTGAGACGAGGTTGGCGTTCTGCGCGACGCCGGGGCCGTTCGGCGACGCACCAGCGGCGAGGCCGGCGACGAGCGTGCCGTGCCCGTAGTCGTCACCCACGGCGCCGGGCGAGCCGGTCGCGAGGTTGACGCTCGCCACGACACGCGAGCCGAAGTCGGCGGTGCGCGACGTGTCGATGCCTGAGTCGACGATCGCGATCGTCGGCGCCTGCGGCGCGTTCCGGAGGCCTGTCTGCGGATCGGTTGCTCCCCAGAGGACATCCGCACCGACCGTTGCGGGCCACGACCTGTCGGGGCCGGAGGCGGGGCGCATCGGTGTGTCGGCCGTGATCGAAACGATGAACGGCAGCTTGGCGAGCTCGAGCAGGTGCTTCCCCGAGAGGTTCGCCGAGATGCCGTTGATGACGGAGAAGCCGCGCTTGAACTTGTCGACGGCGGGCGAGCCGTCCTTCGCCTTGGCGAGGCGGACGAGCGAGGTCGCGATGCCGGGCTTGGCAACCACGACGACGTGGAAGACCGTGCCGGGCGAAGCTTCGGCCTGGTGCTGCAGGCCCGGTGAGATATAGGTAGCGGAGCGAGCAAGTCCCGGCGCGATCAGGGTCGCGGCGAGCACGGCGAGGAGCAGCAGCAGGCGCGGCCTGCGGCTGGTCCATGCGGAAACGTCAGCGTGCATAGTGGATTTCCCCCTTGCGATCCGCCGCATGGACCGCAGTTCAGTCGGAGGTCGGAATGACCCCGTCCCTTGTAGCCTTACGTCAACACGCTTACCGCGCATCCCTCGTCTGAGTCACGTGGCCATTGACGGTTTGGAGTGCGACCGGCCCCCCGGAAGGGGTAACGCCGACCACGCGCGAGGCGCATAGGCTGTCGCCGTGCCGGATTCCCTGTGGGCGCCGTGGCGTCTCGAATACGTCGGCTCGGCCGAGGACGACCACGGCTCGTGCATCTTCTGCGAGCCGGAGGAGCGCCTGCTCGTGCACCGCGGCGAGCTGGCCGTCGTCTTGCTGAACAAGTACCCGTACGCCTCCGGCCACCTGCTGGTGGCACCGCTGCGGCACACGGGTGAGTTCGGCTCGCTCGACCCGGACGAGGCCGCCGAGATCCATCGACTGGCCGCGCGCGGGATGGACGTGCTCCGCGACGAGTACTCCCCGCACGGGTACAACCTGGGCTGGAACGTCGGCCGCGCGGCGGGCGCCGGAATCGAGGAACACGTCCATCTGCACGTCGTGCCGCGCTGGTCCGGCGACACCAACTTCATGCCGGTGCTCGGCGACGTGAAGGTGATTCCGGAGCACCTCGACGAGACGGCTCGCCGCCTCAGGCCGGCGTTCGCATGATCGATCGCTACCTCCTGCTCGGGCTGCGCCTCGGCCGTCACGTGGACGGCTATGTCGACGCCTACTACGGCCCGCCAGAGCTGAAGGAGCAGGCGGACGCCGAGGAGCCCGTCGCCTCGTCCGAGCTCGTCGCGGAGGCGGTGGCCCTGCGAGAGGAGCTCACCGGGATCGCAGACCCGCAGCGCCGGCGCTGGCTCGAGGCCCAGCTCCTCGGCGCCGAGACGGCGGCACGCCGGCTCGCGGGCGAGCCTGTCGCGTACGTCGACGAGGTCGAGCGCTGCTTCGGGGTCCGCCCGCAGCCCGTCGCCGAGAGCCGCTTCGAGGAGGCGCTCGACCGGATCGATGCGGTGCTCCCCGGCGAGGGCGAGCTCTTCGACCGCTACCAGGCCTGGCTCGACACGCAGGTCGTGCCGGCCGAGCTCCTCGGCCCGGCGATCGATGCCCTGAAGGCCGAGCTGCGCGAGCGCACGCGCGCGCTCGTCGACCTGCCGGAGGGCGAGGAGGTCGTGTCGGAGCTCGTGTCCAACGAGCCGTGGGCCGGCTTCAACTACTACCTCGGCGGTCTCAAGAGCCGCTCCGTGCTGAACACGGACCTCCCCACTCGCTCCTACGTCCTCTCGGAGATCGTCGCCCACGAGATGTACCCGGGCCACCACACCGAGCACGCGGTCAAGGAAGAGCTGCTCGTTCGCGGCGACGGCCGCACCGAAGAGACCCTGCTGCTCGTGCCCACGCCCCAGTCGCTGATCTCGGAGGGCATCGCCACGAACGCCATGCAGATCGTGATCGACGGCGACGCGGACGACTGGGCCGCCTCGGTTCTCCTTCCACTCGGGATCGGCTACGACGCCGACAGGGCCCGAGTGCTACGCGAGGCGTTCACGACGCTCGGCTTCGTGTCGGCGAACACGGCGCTGCAGATCCACGACGAGGGCCGCCCGCTCGACGAGGTGCGTGCCTATTTCAAGCGCTGGGCACTCGCCAACGACGACCGGGTCGAGAAGCACCTCCAGTTCGTCACCGACCCGACCTGGCGGGTCCTACGTCTTCAACTACTCGAGTGGCGAGGATCTCGTTCTGGACCTGGGTCGGCGGCGACCGCTCGCGCTTCCGGCGGCTCCTGACGGAGCAGCTGGTTCCCGCGGACTTGCAGTCGTAGAGGCCTCCGCTACGGTTGGCCGGGTGACCGATGCGCCGATCAGCACGACCGCCGCGGAGAGCTCCGAGCTCGCGATCGTCGACGCGCTCGTCGAGACCTCGCACTCACTCGTCTGCGTCTTCGCGCCGGACGGACGGATCCTCCGCTTCAACCACGAGTGCGAGGAGGCGACCGGCTACACGGCGGACGAGGCGATCGGCGTCAACGCGTCCGAGCTCGTGATCCCGGTTGAGGAGCGCGACAACTTCCAACGGTTCCTGGAGCAGGCCTGGGAGACGCGCCGCCCGAGCCCGCAGGTCGGCCAGTGGGTCGCCAAGGATCAGTCGCGCTTTCTCGTCGCGTGGTCGAACCGGCCGATCATCTCGGAGGACGGCACGCCTGTCTGCATCGTCACCGCGGGGCTTCGCATCGGGCGAGCGCGAGCGCGCCTCGGCAGAGGTCCGCTCGCTGCACCAGATGCTCGAGACGCGGCTCGTCGAGCTGACGCGGCTCGCCGCCGAGCAGTCGGCCCTCCGCCGGGTCGCCACGCTCGTCGCGACGAGCGCGAAGCCGGAGGAGATCTTCCAGGCAGTCTCGGGCGAGATGGCCGGCATCGTCGGCAGCCGTACGTCTGCGGTCTTCCGCTACAACGACGACGGCACGGGAACGGTCGTCGGGCGCTTCTCGGACGACCAGATTCCGGCTTTCCCGCTCGGGTCGATCATCTCGCTCTCGGTCGACTCCGCGCTCGCCCGCGTCTATCGCTCGGCGATTCCGGAACGGGTCGACAACTACAGCGAGATCGCCGGCGAGGTCGGCGACACGATGCGCAGGCACGGACTCGAGGCGAGCGTGGCAGCGCCGATCATCGTCGACGGGCGGCCCTGGGGCGCCGTCGTCGTGGTTGCGTCCGACTCGCCGCTGCCGGAGGGCGTCGAGCAACGCCTGTACGACTTCGCCGAGCTCCTGTCGGTCGCCGTCGTCAGCGCCGACGCGCACGAGCAGCTGGTCGAGTCGCGTGCCCGCGTCGTCCGCGCGAGCGACGAAGAGCGCCAGCGGCTGCAACGCAACCTGCACGACGGAGCGCAGCAGAGGCTCGTCTCGCTCTCGCTCTCGCTGCGCATGGCGCGGAAGCGTCTGGAGCTGGACGGCGAGGGCGTCGACGATCTGCTCGCGACGGCAGCCGAGGACGCGGCCGCGGCGATCGAGGAGCTCCGCCAGCTCGCACGCGGCATCCATCCCGCAGTGCTGACCGAGTTCGGCCTCACGAGGGCGCTCGAGGGCCTCGCTCGACGGGCGCCGCTGCCGGTGAAGCTCACGGTCACGGCCGAGGAGGTCCCCGAGGACGTGGCGGCCGCGATCTACTACCTCGTCGCCGAGGCGCTGACCAACGTGGCGAAGCACGCACAGGCGCTGGCCGCCGAGGTGCGGCTCACCGGGGCCGAGGGGGTTCTCCGCTGCGAGGTCGCCGACGACGGCCGCGGCGGCGCTTCCACGACGGGCGGCGGCCTGGCCGGCCTGCGTGACCGGGTCGAGTCCGCCCAGGGAACCTTCGAGGTCGAAAGCCCCGAGGGCGTCGGCACGCGGATCGTCGCGTCCTTTCCCCGTTCGTAAGCACCACCAGCCGTGAACCGGTGCACGGATTGAGGGCCTGGGAGGTTTTCGACCGCGTCGACGGCGGCACACGGTTCAATGCAGGTCCCGAGGGCGCAGCACAGAGGGCCGGAGCGGTTGGCCGCAGCCTGCTTCGGCCCTCTGTCTTGCGGCGATCGTCCGGCTTGACGCGGTAGCTTCGGCGACCCGAGGAGCGCAGACGCATCACTCAGCACGCGGCGGTTGAGCAGGTTTTGGTCGACGACGGAGCACCGCGGCTCCGTGTCCTGATCGCAAACGAGCGCCGCGACCGGCTGGCGCTGCTCGCCCAGGTCGTCGCCGGGCTCGGGCACGAGGTGATCGCGCGCGAGGTCGAGGTCGACGCGAGGTCGGCGCGGTGACGGCGCGGGAGCAGCCCGACGTCGCGCTCGTCGGGCTCGGGCTCTCCTCGGAGCACGCGCTGACAGCTGATCGCGGAGATCGTCCGCGAGGCCGCCTGCCCGGTGATCGCGTTGCTCTCGGCCGAGAGACCCCGCCTACGTCCGCGAGGCGGCCAAGCGCGGCGTCTTCGCCTACATCGTCGACACGACGCCCGAGGAGCTGCAGAGCGCGATCGACATCACGCTGCAGCGCTTCGCCGAGTACCAGAACCTCCAGGGCGCGTTCGGCCGCCGAGCCGTGATCGAGCAGGCAAAGGGGATCCTGATGGCCCGCCACGCGCTCGACGCCGACAAGGCGTTCGAGATGCTGCGCGACCACTCGCAGCACAACGGCCAGCAAGCTCGCGGACGTGGCCGCGGCGATCGTCGACAGCCACCTCCTGCTCGTGCCGGCGACACCGCCGGCCGCGGCCGAGCTGAAACGACGCGCGCCCGAGTGGCGCGCGGGCTCGACCCGAATCGGGGACGAACAGACGTTCTCCCGGTGCTACAGTGCCTCGCGCGACGCCTCAGTAATCGGCGCCGCATGCGAGCAGCGGCGGCCGCAACCCTCGGCACCGCGACGAGTCCGTCCTCAGCAGAGCAGGTCGGAGCAAGCCGGCCGACGCAACGTCCTGGTCGGCGCATGAGCTCGACCCTGAGGGAAGGACCCAAATGAATGCTTTCATTCTATGCACCGGCCTGGCGCGCGCCGTCTCCGCACCCGTGCCGCGATGGCAACCGGCCTGTCCGGGCTGTTCGCTGCTCGGCCTGATCGCTGACCGCTCGTCGGCGGCGCCGCTGCGGCAGCGACAGCCGTGCCGCTCGGCACCGCAGGCAGCTTCGCGGTGCTCGCCGGCGCCGGGATCACCAACACCGGACCGACGACGGTCAACGGCGACATCGGCACGTTCCCGACCACGTCGATCACCGGCGCCGCGTCGATGACCGTCACCGGCACGAACCACGCCGGCGATGCCGTCACGCAGAAGGCGAAGACCGACCTCGTCACCGCCTACAACACCGCCGCCGGCGAGGGGCCGACGACTCGCCGATCGCCGCCGACCTCGGCGGCCAGACGCTGACGCCCGGCGTCTACAACTCGGCTTCCTCGATCGGGCTCACCGGGGCGCTGACGCTGAACGGCGGCGGCGACCCGAACGCGGTCTTCGTCTTCCAGGCGGGCTCCTCGCTGACCACGGCGTCGGGCAGCACGGTCAACCTGATCAACGGCGCGCAGGCCTGCAACGTGTTCTGGCAGGTCGGCAGCTCCGCGACGCTCGGTACCGGCTCCACCTTCCGCGGGCACGATCCTCGCCCTGACCAGCATCACCGTCACCACGGGCGTCACGATCGACGGACGCGTGCTCGCACGGAACGGTGCCGTCACGCTCGACACCGACACGATCACCAGATCAGCGTGCACTGTGTCGGCCGCGACCACGGCGACGACCGCGACCACGACCCGACCGCGACGACCCCGAACACCACGGCCGCCAAGAAGGCTGCCGCAGCGAAGAAGGCCGCAGCGGCCAAGAAGGCTGCCTCAGCGAAGCGGGCCGCAGCCGCGAAGGCAGCGGCAGCGCAGAGCAGCAGCCGCAAGAGCAGCAGCGGCAGCATCCAGCCGCGGCTCCGCGAGGCCGCCCGTCGCCGTCACGCCGCCTGGGTTCACCGGCTAGCTCAATGCACAGCGTGAAGCACCGGGGACGGACGTCACTGCCGTCCGTCCCCGCGTCGGCCCTGTCGCTCCTTGCCGCGTCTCTCGCCGCGCTCGTCGCGGTGTCGACGGGCCAGGCGACCGCAGCGCATTCCGGCCGCGACGCAGTCGTCATCCGGCCGACCGTGGGCCTGGCGATCATGCTCAGCGCGCAGACGGCGAGGGCGGCACCGAAGCGACCGATCGGCGCCGTCCAGCCGTGGTGCGCGCGCAGGGCCGGATCACCGACGAGCGAACCGTGCTGCCGATCGTCGGCCGAGAGTCGGCCCCGGCGGTGTCCGCTGGTTGCACGTGCTGCTTCCGGGCCGGCCGAACGGGCACACAGGGTGGATCAAGAGCCGCGCCACGCAAGGTGTCGTTCACGCCCTGGCACATCGTCGTCGACACCGGCAGGCGCCGCGTGACCGTCTACAAGCGGGGCCACACGGTCCGCGTCTTCAAGGCCGTCGTCGGCAAGCCGTCGACGCCGACGCCGACGGGCAAGTTCTTCGTCGAGGAATCCGTTGAGCTCGGGCGCGGTGACGTCGGCGCGCCGTTCGCGCTCGCGTTGAGCGCCCGCTCCAACGTGTTCCAGGAGTTCGAGGGCGGCCCGGGCCAGATCGCGCTGCACGGTCTGATGAACGTCGGCGGGCGTGCCGGGCACGGCCGTCTCACACGGCTGCGTCCGGCTCGACAACGACGCCATGCACTGGCTGGTCGTCCACGTCGGCCCCGGCGTGCCCGTGACCATCATCGCCTGACCGTCCGGGCATCTCCCCGTTACGGGAACACGGAGAGCCAGCTCACGGTCGTGTAGCCCGCGCCCTGCTGGTAGCCGTCCTCGGCCGAGAAGCGGATCTGCACCGGGCCTTTCTCCTGGCCGTGCGAGGCGAGCAGCGGATCCTTGCCGGTCTCCAGGAGCACGCAGACGTGTGAGCCCTTCGGGAACTTGCCGCCGCTCCAGACGACGAGATCGCCGGGCTTTGCCGCGTTTGCCGGCACGTGCCGGCAGTGGTCCAGCAGGGTGCCCGTGTACGTGGTGTGCGTCGCGTCGTACGGACCCGCCTCGTTGGGGTTCGGCGCCCCGGCCCAGTTGTAACAGAGGGTCGCGAACGCAGAGCAGTCCGTCGTCAGCGGGAGCTTGCCCGGGTTGCCCAGCGCTTCGAGGCGCGGGCCCGTCTGGCTGTAGCCGATCTGGCCGGTGTTGTCGACGCCCCACTTCGCCCACTTGACGATCTGCTTGCGGATCCCGCTCTCGCTCTTCGAGTCCTTGAGCCGCGCCGCGCGCGCCTTGGCGTACGCCGCCGGCAGCGGCGTCCCCTCGAGGTACGCCTTCAGCTTCGGGCCGTAGTCGCGGTTCATCAGCGCCTCGGGATAGCCGAGCATCCACTTCGCCTGCCAGACGGCGGCCGCGGTGAGCTCGCCGTACTCGCCGTCGACTCCGCCGGGATCGAATGACCCGTACTTGTTCTTTGCGAGCAGCTGCTGCGCGGCGCGGACCTCCGGTCCCGTCAGCGGCGGATTCGTGATCTTCAGGACGGCGCCTGCGGCCGGCTGCGGGCCGGGCTGCGGCGGGCCGAGCTTGATCACGCGCTTGTCCACCAGGCGCCGCAGGATCACGCCGGCCCCGCACTGCTCCGAGACGGCGGTCGCCGAGAAGACGCCGTCCTTGACGTACTTGCCTTTCTTGTAGTGCTGACAAAAGCTCCAGACGTACGGCGTGTTGATCTTCGGCTTCCGGTTGATGTAGCCCGACCCGTTGTAGCGCTCGAGCACGTAGAGCGTCCCGCCCACGCTCCAGTCGTTCCAGGCGTCGAGGCCGGCGTGCTTGAGGGCTTCGGTCGCGCTCTGCTCCCATGTGAACGGCGGCTTGCCGGTCTTCGGCATCCCGGGCGGGTAGTGCACGGTTCTGGCGGTCAGAGGATCGCCGTTGAAGAGGTGCGTGTCGAAGCGGAGGCTCCCCTCGAGCAGGTGGATGACGCCGACTACGTACCACGGCACGCCGACCGCGTCGCCGACGGCGGCATACCTGTCCTGGTGACTTGCGACCTGCGTCGCGAGCGCGTCGACATCGGCTGCCCGGGGCGCGTTGATCTTGCAGGTCTTGAAGAGGTTCTCGTACTGGCTCTTCAGCGTCGGGGTGAGTGGCGGCATCGCCATCGGTGGCCCTCCTGGGTTGTCGATCCGGTTCGCCGCAGCAGCACGTGGAGCACCGATTTTGCTCCTTGCGAGGGCGTAATGCCACCCGAAGCTCTCCCACCAGAAAGACGTGGGGCCGCCCGAAGGCGGCCCCACGTTGTCATCGGTTCTCCGAAGACGTTACGGATTGACCACCGTGATCGTCTGCGGCACCTGCGTCACGCCAGGCGTCAGGTTCGACGTCATGCTCGCGAGCGAGGTGTAGGTCCCTGCCTTGTTGCTGGAGGCGTCGAACGTGATCGTCTGGGTTCCACCAGCCGCCGGCGGCGTCAGGTGGATCGTCCAGTCCGAGCCGTCCGCGGGCGGAGCGGCGAGGTTCTTGCCGCTCGTCCCGTCCTTGTTCTCGGCTCCCCAGTTGACGCCCGACCCGGGATCGCCCGCGCCGGCCGTTCCATACGCCATCGTGACGCTCTCCGAAGCGGGCGTCGTGCCGATCTTCAGCCACACCTCGAACGAGTGCGTGGTGGCGTTGCTGAAGTTCTTGACGCCGGCCCAGTCGACGACCAGCCACGTGCTGACGCCGTCGGTCAGGGTCCCGATGCGGATCGCGCCCGCACCGGCCGGATTGAGGTCGCTCCAGAACGGGGCGATCACGTTGTTCGGCCGGTTGACGTTCGGGAAGACCTGCGGCGTGAACACGATGTCCGCCGACGTGCCTCCTCCGAGCACCAGGTAGCCGTTCGACACGACACCGACCCGCGTGTACGGCTCGCCGCCGTACTGGAACGAGGGCACGTTGAAGTTCGTGATCGTGTCGTCACCGACGCCCGCGATCGGCGCGATGCCGAAGAGCGAGAGCGGCAGGTACCCGGTCGGCGAGCCGCCCGCGGTGATCGAGGTCACCTGCGGCGGGATTGCCGGCGTCAGGGTGCCGTTCCAGGCCACCCCGGTGCCGCCGCCCACGAGCGATGCAGGAGCTGCAACGTTCGAGTACGTCAGCTTGCCGTCGTCCGCGTTCGCGACCGAGAGTGCCACGTTCGCCGCGGTGCTCCCGACGTTCGCGACCGTCGCCGAGCAGTGCGACGAGGCCGGTCTTCGTCGGGATCGTCGTCGGCGCACACGTGTGCGTGAGCGTGACGACGCCCTGCTTGCGGACGAACGCGACGGGGATCGTCACAGCGTGCCCCTTGTTCGGGACGAGAGTGATCCGGCCGAAGTACTGGCCGTTTGCCACTCCCGGGGCGCTGATCTTGATCGGCAACGTGACCGAGGCGCCGGCATTGACGCTGAACGCCTTGTTGTTGTTGCCGACGGTGATCGTGACGCCGGGGGACTGCTGAATCTGAACGTTGAACTTCAGATTCTTGCCCGAGACGTTCAACGCCGTCCGCTGGGTCGTGATCTCACCGGTCATCGTCGTCGCGTCGATGCTCGGGATGTTGAGGTCGATCCGGTGCAGCGGGTTCGTCGCCGAGGCGACGAAGTTCGCCGTGGTCTCGTCGAAGACGAGGACCGCGTCCACTGCATCGTTCACCTGCAGGCCACCGGCACCGGCGTCGAACGGATCGAAGTCGGTCGTTCCGTCCTCCTTGACGACGTTCTGCCACGCGGTGGTCATGAGCGCCGACTTGACCTGCGCCGGCGACCAGGTGGGATGCGCTGCCCGGACGAGCGCCGCGGCGCCCGCCGAGTGCGGCGAGGCCATCGAGGTACCGGCAATCGCCTGGTAGAACTGCCCAGCCGGGCCGTTCGTGATACCCGTCGGCTGCGGCGTCATGCCTGCCAGCACCTGGATACCCGGAGCGGTGATGTCCGGCTTGATGAAGTCGCCGACCGGCCCGCGTGACGAGAAGCTCGCCATCACGTCGCCTGCCGTCGGGGTCTCTGCGCCGGTCGCGAACGTCCCTGTGACGCCCGGCTTCGCCAGGAAGGCGAGGAAGTCGGCGTTCGGTCCGTCGATGTGGATCGCCGGCAGCCAGTGGTTGTCGGTCTCGACGTCCTGCTTGATCGCGTTGTAGAGGATCATCCCGACTGCACCGCCCTGGAGGACGTTGAAGCCCTTGTCCACGCGGGCGTTGGTGCCCCGCTGACAGGCAACGATCTTGCCCGTGGCGGTGCCGGGTGCGAGCACCTTGTCGCAGATGGCAGTCTCACCCGGAATCGAGGTCGAAGCCACCACCGGAGTCGGCGAGTTGATCGGTGCCGTGATGGTGACGCCTTCCTTGTTGAACGTCGTGCCGTCCGTCGACGCGAGGTGCAGCGTCGAGGTGAAGAAGTGATCCCAGGTCGAGGCGCCGACCGTGGTCACCCACGGGCCGCCGTGCTCGGCCGTGCCGGCGCCGGGGCCGCTGTTGCCGGCCGAGGCGTTGACGTTGATGCCGGCGTTGAAGGCATCGAGGAACGCGAGCTCGACCGGATCGGTGTACGGGTTCGCACCACCGCTGATCGAGAAGTTGATCACGTCCACCCCGTCGCGAATCGCCTGGCTGACGGCGTTCACGGAGTCGGAGCTGAAGCAGCCCTGTGCCGCGCAGACGCGATACATGATCACGTAGGCGCCGGGTGCTACACCAGCGACCGGGCCCCGGTCGACGCCGAAGAGCGGCGCGGAATCAACCACGTCGCCGGCAGCCGTCGAGGAGGTGTGCGTGCCGTGGCCCTCAGGGTCACGAGGCGAGCACGTGTGAGACACGTTGTCACAGAACTCGCCGGGAGTGGCGCCGACCAGAGCCATGTACGTGTTCATGAACGCGTACGCGCCGATCAGCTTGTCGTTGCACGCAAACGGCGCACCGAGCGCCGGGATCAGCCCGCTGCCGAACTGGCAGCCGTAGGTCCCGGGAGGCGCCGGCAGGCCGTTGTCCTTGAAGAAGGGATGCTCAGGCCAGATGCCGGTGTCGATGACGCCGACGATCTGCCCCTTGCCTGCGTTCTCCGCCCCGCCCACGTTCGCCCAGACGGGAAGAGAGCCGATGTACGCAACGGAGCCGTAATCGGGCTTGCGCAGCGTGTCCTTCTGCACTGCGACGACACCCGGAACTGCAAGCAGATCCGAGACGTCGTTCGCGGGGACCGTTGCCGAGACGCCGCCGTAGACGGTCGTGTACGCGTCCCTGACGACTGCGTCGGGGACTGCGTCGGCGACGGCCTTGTCGATCTTTGCCGTCACGTCTGCCGTGTACGTCTCGTACGCCTGAACGGCGCCCTTGTTCTCCTTCAGTTCCTTGCCGGTCACGCTCGGGCTGGTTGCCGCGAGCCCGGCGACGCCGCCCTTGTACGAGGCAGTCGCGTCGTAGTCGTACTTGATCATCACGTTGACCGGTGTGCTGTCGGAACGCCCGAGCAGCGACGGATCGGTCTTTGCGATCCCCCCACTATCTGTTTTTGCGCCCTCGATCGTCTCCGTGGGCGCGAGCGGTGTCGCGCTCAGGTTCGACGGATTCACCGCGGTGCTCCCTGCCGTCGCGCTCGTCGCGGCCGCGCCAAGCGCGACTGCCACAAGCGCGAAGATGGCAAGCGCGAAGGCGCGATGCCCCAGCTTCGCTTTCAAGAGATTTCCCCTCCTTCTACGTTTTCCCCGGCAGGACCGTGTCCGCCCTTCGGGTGGACCGGCATCTTCGAGTCAATACCTGTCGAAAGTCAATGATTTCCAGCAAGAGCTAGACTTTCGTCGTGGGACGCACACGGCTGTGGCATCTCGTCACGCTGCTCCCGCTGGTGCTGTGCGGCGCAGCGGTGGCCTCCGATTCCGCGGATTCCGCACTCGAAAAGGCCGCACGGGTGCGCATTGCGCAGACGCATCCGCTCGAGCTGCACGGCGAGGGCTTCGTGCCGAACGAGCACGTGACATTGCGCATCGAGCTCGGCGGCAAGATCGTCAAGCGGTCGCTTCGAGCCTCCGCCAAGGGCACGTTCGTCTCGAGATACGCCGGCCTGGTGCTCGACCGCTGCAGCAAGCGGCTCGCGGTGAACGCGGTCGGCGCCAAGGGGGACCACGCGGAGTTCGTGCTTCAGACGCTTCCCTGCCCGAACGGCGCCGCGCGCTGAGACAGCCGCCGGCCGGCGGCCTCTAGCTCTCGAGCTCGTTGTGGGCGCCGGAGCGGATGCCCTTGATCACCTCGCGCCAGGGCTTGCGCATCCATGCGAACGGCACGCGCCAGACGTCGATGCCGGCGAAGAACCCGAAGGCGAACACGCGCACGAGCGGCGTCCCCGGCTGCGGTGGCGGATCGTTCCCGCGCAACCCCTTGTGCCCGAAGACCACGAGCCCATGGACGTCCACCTCGATCCCCTCGGGGACGTAGACGTCCATCGTCCCGAAGAGCCCGAACATGACGATCGTGATCACGTCCCGCTCGAGCGTCGCCTGCCGCAGGTCGAGATCGATGTTCCCGAACGCCGTCGCACAGCCGACGCGACGCGAGACACGGAGCCGTCCGTCTCGTTCGGTCGAGCCGAAGATCGAGAACAGGAACCGCGTCGGCCGACGGCGGCTGGACCCGCTCTGTGCCGGAACGACCGGGAGGTCGCGCGCGAGCTCGTCGAGCTCGGCCTGCGTCCGTGCGAGCGACGCGGCGGACATGCGGTGCGTGAACTCCTCGAGCGTCAGCCGACCCTCGGCGGTGTGCTCGCGCAGGAGCGCAATGGTTCGGTCGCGGTCGGCGTCGGAGGCGCGGAGCGCGGGGATCTCGCTCATCGTCGTCTCATCTCCGTCTCATTCTCCCAGGGGCGACCCTACCTCGCCCGCGGGCGGGCGAATAGCCGTTTGGCTAGTGGTAGATCGGACCGCGAAGTAGCAAAATCGGGAGGCTTGCGCGCGGGTCGGTGCGAGCCCACGGAGCGCCGAACGTCGGCCAGGCGCCAACCCCCTTGCTCCTGGCCATGTTCGGCGCTCCGACGTTTCTCCGGACGAATCGTTTTCGTCCCGCAGATCGGGTAGATTCCCTGATCCCCGCGGCGCTCTCCGGGGGTCTGTTCTGCGGCGAGCAGACTATGAGGGGACGCGCCGCGGGTTCTGCTCGGTCAGTGGCTCGAGTGATTTCGCGGTCGTGACTCAGGTGTCGGGCGCGTTGGTCCAGCTCGCCGCCGCCAACCACGGCAGCGCCGCAGGCGGGGTCGCGTCGCCGGCGCAGTCGGGGCAGAAGGAACCCGCCAGGGAAAACCGCGCTTCGATCACGGGGAACGCCGCCCGCGGCGCGAAATCCCAGTCGCCGGCTTCGAGCTCGACGCACCCGCAGCCGGCGCAAATCGAGATCATGTCCCCGGCTCCGTGATTCCTCGAAACCGGCCCTGTCAACTGGCTTACGGCCATCACGCACACCCCCTTGTCTGCACGAATGCCAAGCCATTGGTTACGCGTTGCCAATAGGAGAGTCCACCTCGCCGCCGATCCTTTCCGTCGCACGGCTCCCAGCGGAACTAGGCGGCGTCCTCTTGCAGCCAGGCTTCGGCTTCCTCGCGCGACCGGAACACCTTGATCCGCTCTTCGGCGCCGACCATCTGCCCTTGACTCATCCGCACGAGGCCGTACGCCAGTTGCCCGGACACGACGACGGCCCGGCGGCCCGTCCGGACCTGCTCGTTGAAGCTCCGGACGATGCGGCCGATCTCTCGCACCTGGTCGTTCGTCAGCGCCACCCAGTCGAGGGCCGAATGGTCGACGAGGATCGACAGGCCCGGCGTGTACCGCGGGTCGGCCAGGAGCTCGAGGTGATAGCGCCTCCACGCGTCCAGGGCGGCTTCACCGGACGTGGTGATCACGACCATGTCCGGGCCTGCGGTGAAATCGATCGTGTAGTCCACTCCGACAACATGATGTCATGAGTCAACCCGGCTCGACCATCGAGGCGACCGAGCCTGGCGGGATGACCCGCGACCCGGCCGAGGCCGGTGCCGCCGGAATCCTGGAAGCGGGCGATGGGGCTCGAACCCACGACCCTCAGCTTGGGAAGCTGATGCTCTACCAACTGAGCTACACCCGCGCGGTGCGTGCATTGTAGCCCGGTCCGGCCCCGGGCCTCGAAAAGCTCGACTTTCGTCCCGTTGGCGAGTGGCCGCGTCTGTCTCATCCTCCGAAGAGGAAGGGAGATGCAATCTATGAGCCAACCGAGCGAAGGCGAGATTCGGCGGATCCTCGACCAGCTCGTGCTGGAGCGGCAACATCTGCGGCGGACGGAAAGCGAGCAAGGCCTGCTCGAGGCGAATCGCCTCGCGCTCGTCTACTGGCAGAACCGACTGCACCAGGCGCTGCTCGCCGTGCACGCGCCGGCGGCCTGAGGAACGCCGAGGGCAGGCATCCACGCGCCGTTCGTGGCGGGCCGTCGCCACGGACGGAGCGAGGGCAGACAGGCCCGGCGCGCACGGGCCCTCAGGGGCACCGCGCTCTGCGCCGAGACGCGATAACTTGGGTGAACCGAACCACTCGCTTTCGAGGAGTTGAGGGAATGCCCGAGCAGACGCTTGAAGAGATTGCACGCGCGCTCGTCGCGCCGGGGAAGGGGATCCTGGCCGCCGACGAGAGCGACTCGACGATCAAGAAGCGGTTCGACTCGATCGACACCGAGTCGACCGAGGAGAACCGGCAGGCCTACCGTGACCTGCTGTTCACGACGGAGGGCGCCGAGCAGTACATCAGCGGTGTCATCCTCTTCGACGAGACGATCCGCCAGAACGCGGTCGACGGGACGCCGTTCCCGAAGCTGCTGGCGGGCAACGGGGTCATCCCGGGGATCAAGGTCGACACCGGCGCCAAGCCGCTGGCGAACGCGCAGGGCGAGACGATCACCGAGGGCCTCGACGGCCTGCGGGCGCGCCTCGAGGAATACCGCGGCCTGGGCGCCCGGTTCGCCAAGTGGCGTGCGACGTACTACATCGAGGAGCGCAAGCCGAGCGAGTACGCGGTCTGGACGAACGCCCACGCGCTCGCCCGCTATGCGGCGCTGTGCCAGGAGGCCGGCCTCGTCCCGATCGTGGAGCCCGAGGTGCTGATGGACGGCACCCACACGATCGACACGTCCTACACGGTCACGTCACGTGTCCTGAACGCGGTCTTCACCGAGCTGCACGACCAGCGCGTCAAGCTCGAGGGGATCCTGTTGAAGCCGAACATGGTCCTCTCCGGCTACGACTCGTCGGGCAAAGCCGACGTCCAGAAGGTCGCGGAGCTGACGGTCAAGTGCTTCAAGCACCACGTGCCGGCCGCGGTGCCGGGAATCGTCTTCCTCTCGGGCGGCCAGTCCGACGAGGACGCGACGGCGCACCTGAACGCGATGAACGCGACCGGCCCGCATCCGTGGGAGCTCTCGTTCTCGTACGGACGCGCGCTGCAGACCGGCGCGCTGCAGGGCTGGCGCGGTCAGAAGGAGAACGTCGCCGCCGGGCAGGCCGCGTACAAGCACCGTGCCGAGATGAACAGCCTCGCGCGGAGCGGCTCGTGGTCGCCTGAGCTCGAGAAGAAGACCGGCGCGACCGCCTAGCTGGAAACCTGGAGAAGAGAGGGCCTCGCTCTGAGCGCCCTCTCTACTCCACGATCTCGATCCCGGCCGCCGTCGCGAGCAGGCCGGCGAGCTGGACGACATCGGGCCACGGCATCCGGATGCCGCGCAGCCGGTCGACGCCGCGGAGGTCCTCGAGCTCGCACGATCGCAGCTCGCAGTCGACGAAGGTCGCCTCCTCGACGCTCGCGCCCGCGAGGCTCGTCCGCTCGAAGCGCACCGACCGGAGCTCGGCGCCGTAGAGCTCGGCCTCCTCGAGTCGGCAGTCGCGGAAGACGACCCGCTCGAGCGTCGCGTGCCGGAGCGAGCTCAGGTCGAGGCGGCAGCCGTCGAAGACGACGTCGCGCAACGTTGCCTCGCCGAGCTCGATGCCTGTCGCGCGGACGCCGGTCGCCTCGACGCGGAGGAACGACGCCTGTCCCGCGCGGAGGTTCGACCAGTCGCCGTCGACGGCGACGATGTCCTGCAGCGTCAGACCGGATGCCGCCCGGCCCGAGAGGTCGGCGGACAGCCGGACCTGCTCGAGGCGGAGGTCGTGGATCGCGCCCTCCGGGACGACCGCCGGCTCGAGCTCGTCCGGGAGATCGGGCTCGTGCGGCGCGACCGGAGCGCTCAATAGTCGCGGCCGGTGAACTGGCGCAGCTTGTCGACCTTGTGGCGCGCCTCGATTCGCCGCACCGTCCCGGAGGCGCCGCGCATCACGATCGAGTCGGTGACGATCTCCGGGTCGCGCGTGTAGCGGACGCCGCGCAGCAACGCGCCGTTCGTGACGCCGGTCGCGGCGACGAACACGTTCTCGGTGTGCACCAGGTCGTCGGTCGTCAGCACCCTGTCCGGGTCGAAGCCCCCGTCGACGAGCGCCTGGCGCTCCGCGTCGTCGCGAGGCCACAGCTTGCCGACGATCCCGCCGCCGACGCACTTCAGCGCCGCCGCCGAGATGACTCCCTCCGGCGTGCCGCCGACCCCGTAGAGCATGTGGACGCCGGTCCGCGGCTGCGCGGCCGCGATCGCCGGCGCGACGTCGCCGTCCGTGATCAGGTTCACGTGCGCCCCCACCTCGCGCAGTTCGCCGACGAGCTGCTCGTGCCGCGGGCGGTCGAGGACGACGACGGTCACGTCCTGCACGCGGATGTGCTTGATCTCGGCGACCGCCCGGACGTTGTCGGCCGGCGACGCGTTGATGTCGACGACGCCGATCGCATCCGCGCCGACGGCGATCTTCTCCATGTAGACGGCGGCGCCGGGGAAGAACATCGAGCCTCGCTCCGCGAGCGCGATCACCGCGATCGCGCCGGGCATGCCGTTGGCGCAGAGCCGTGTGCCCTCGAGCGGATCGACCGCAACGTCGACGGCCGGTCCGGCGCCGTCGCCGATCTCCTCGCCGTTGTAGAGCATCGGCGCCTCGTCCTTCTCGCCCTCGCCGATCACGACGACGCCCGCCATCGAGACGGTGTCGAGCATCAGCCGCATCGCGTCGACCGCGGCCTGGTCGGCGGCGATCTTGTCGCCGCGGCCCACCCAGCGGCCGGACGCCATCGCGGCGGCCTCGGTCACGCGTACGAGCTCGAGCGCGAGGTTGCGATCCGGTTTTGTGCCTGTACCCGCTCCGGCGCCTGTCGACGGCTTGCTCATCCGGCCCGATCCTATGCAAGATGGGTCACCGGGCCTGCGGGCGTACAATCGCCCGCCGGTGCGCCTCGACTGGGAGATTGCTAAGCGCGGCTATCGACGCTACGCCGCGTACCCCGCGGCCACGTTGGCCGGCGCCTTCACGAACACCGTCTTCGGCTTCATGCAGGCCTACATCCTGCTTGCCGTCTTCGCGCAGCGGACGGATGTCGGCGGCTACGACACGCGCGACGCCGTGACGTACGTCTGGCTCGCCCAGGCGCTGATCATGACCGTCTACATCTTCGGCTGGCAGGAGCTGGCGCTGCGCATTCGCGACGGCTCGATCGCGACCGACCTCTCCCGTCCGCTCAACCCACAGCGGTACTGGCTGGCCTTCGACCTCGGCCGCGCCCCGTACCACCTGCTGTTCCGCGGAGTGCCGCCGTTCATCGTCGGGGCGCTCGTCTTCGACCTTCGCTACCCCACCCCACTCCTATGGGTCGCGTTCTTCGTCAGCGTCACTCTGGCCGTCGTCGTCAGCCTCGGCTTCCGGTTGCTCTACAACTCGGCGGCCTTCTGGCTGATCGACTACCGAGGTGTCCTGACGATCTCGCTGATCGTCTCTCTCTTCTTCTCGGGGATGGTCCTCCCGCTCAACTTCTTCCCGGACTGGCTCGCGCAGATCGCGCATCTGCTGCCGTTCTGGTCGATCATCCAGGTCCCCGTCGACGTCTATCTCGGCAAGCACACCGGCGCAAGCCTCGTGGGAGTCCTCGCCGTTCAGGCGGGCTGGGCTCTGGCGCTGCTCGCGCTGGGGAGGGTCGTGCTCTCCGCAGGGACACGGAAGCTCGTGATCCAGGGTGGTTGACGCGCTCGTCCTCTACCGTCGCCTCCTGGGTGCGCAGCTGCGCTCGCAGCTCCAGTACCGCGCGTCGTTCGCGCTCGACGTCGCCGGAGCGTTCCTCATCTCGTTCGTCGACTTCCTCGCGGTGGTCGTGATCTTCCACAACGTCCCGCGGCTCTCGGTGTGGAGCATCCACGAGGTCGCGTTTCTCTATGCGATGTCCGCGATCTCGTTCGCGCTGACCGACGTCGTGATCGGCTACCTCGACGTCTTCCCGCAGCGGATCCGGGACGGCAGCTTCGACATTCTCCTGATCCGGCCCCGCAGCACCCTCTTTCAGGTCGTCACCTCCGAGCTGAGCCTCCGGAAGATCGGCAAGCTGCTTCAGGGAGCGGTTGTCCTCGTCTATGCGCTCGGCGGCGTGAACATCGACTGGAGTGTCGGCCGAGCGGTCGTCCTCGCCTTGATGGTCCCGTCCGGTGCACTCATCTTCGGGGCGGTCTGGATCGCCGGCTCGTGCCTCGCCTTCTGGTCGACCGAAGGGGGCGAGTTCACGAACGGGTTCACGTACGGCGGCCAGTTCCTCGCGCAGTACCCGATCGACATCTACGGAGCCTGGCTGCGCCGGTTTCTCGCGTACCTCGTGCCGATGGCGTTCGTCTGCTACTTCCCGGCGCTCTACATCCTCGGCAAGGACGACCCGCTCGGCCTGCCGCGCGTCTTGCAGTTCCTCTCGCCTGTCGTCGCCGTGACGGCCGCGTGCGTGGCCGGCTCGATGTGGCGCGCCGCCGTCCGGCGCTACCGGAGCACCGGCAGTTGATCGAGGTCGAAGAGCTCCGCAAGCGGTTCATCGTGCGCGAGGGACGAGTGCGCAGGCGGCGCCGCGCAGTCGAAGCGGTGGCGGGCGTCTCCTTCTCCGTCGAGCGGGGTGCGCTGCTCGGCTACATCGGTCCGAACGGCGCCGGCAAGTCGACGACGGTGAAGATGCTGACGGGGATCCTCGTCCCCACCGAGGGCCACGTGCGGGTCGCCGGGCTCGAGCCGTCGCGGCAGCGCATCCAGCTCGCGAAGCGGATGGGAGCGATGTTCGGCCAGCGCGTGCAGCTGTGGTGGGACCTCCCGCTGCTCGACTCGTTCGATCTGCTGCGCCACATCTACAAGGTGCCCGCGGAGCGCTACCGCGCGAACCTGGCGGCCTTCCGCGACCTGCTCGATCTCGATCCGTTCCTGCGGACGCCGGTCCGCCAGCTGTCGCTCGGGCAGCGGATCCGCGGCGAGCTCGTCGCCTCGCTGCTGCACGACCCAGAGGTCGTCTTCCTCGACGAGCCGACGATCGGCCTCGACGTCGTCGCGCGGCAGCGGGTGCGGGAGTTCCTGATCGAGATCAACCGCGAGCGCGGCGTGACCGTGATGCTCACGACGCACGATCTGGCCGACATCGAACGGCTCTGCGAGCGAATCCTGATCATCGACCACGGCAAGCTGATCTACGACGGCGGCATACCCGCGCTGAAGGAGCGCTACGGCGAGGAGCGAACGCTCGTCATCGACCTCGAGGAGCCGGGGCCACCGCTGGAGATTCCCGGTGCCCGCGTCGAGGAGGTCGACGGGCCGCGACAGGTCTTGCGCTTTCGCGGGTCGGCGGCCGAGCTGACGGCGGCCGTCGCCGCGCGTGCGCGCATCGTCGATCTGACGATCCGCGAGCCCGAGATCGAGGAGATCGTCCGGCGGATCTACGAAGGACGCTAGGAGTTGCTTCTAGACGTCGTTGCCGGCGTTGGACGCGAACGGGCACTCGTGATGCGTCGCCGCCGGGGGCGCGGTGGGCGTCCCGGACGAGCTGGCGACAGCAGGTGCGAATCCCGAGGCGAGCGCGACGGCGGCTGTCAGGCTGAGGAGCACGCGCTTCACGTGCGGAATGGTACTACATCGACCCTTGCGGCGTCACGCACTCCGACTCATCCTGTGCATGCGGATGAGGGCAGGGGCGACACGTATGCGCTGGTGCGCGAGGATCGCCCTCGCCGCCGCGGCCTGCGCTCTTCTCGTCGGCATAGCGGCCGTCTCCGACCACACCTGGAAGAACCACCGGATGCGAGATGCGGACGTCCAGACGTGGTACTGCATCAACCGCGGCATCCGCTGCGACGAGCCCCAGACCCCCGATATCGAGGCGTCGTGGCAGCGGCGCGAAGTGGTCTACCGCGCCGGCTTCGGCATCGCCGCCTCGATCGCCCTCACTGCCGGCGTCGTGCTCGCCGCGTCGCGGCAGCGCCGCGTGTAGCACTCACATCCGGTCCGGCGCCTCGACCCCGACGAGGTCGAGGCTGCGGGCGATCACGCTCTGCGTCGCCTTGACGAGCGCGAGCCGGAATGCCTGGTTCGTGCCGCCCTTCTCGGCCAGCACGGTGTGCTCGTGGTAGAAGCGGTGGAAGTCGTCCGCGAGCCGGATCGCATAGATCGGGATCGCGTGCGGCCCACGCCTTTCGGTCGCTTCGGCGACGACGCCGGGAAACTCGGCGAGGCGCTTCACGAGATCTCGCTCCTCGTGCTCGAGCGCCTGGGTCGGCGACGGGCCTGCCTCGACGTCGCCCGCCTCGCGGAAGATGCCCGACGCCCGGGCGTGCGAGTACTGCACGTAGTAGACCGGGTTCTTGCGCGACTTCTCCTTGGCGAGGTCGACGTCGATCTCGATCGGCTGGTCGTGCCCGCGGTCGATCAGGTACCAGCGGGCCGCGTCGATCCCGACCTCGTCGATCAGCTCCTCGAGGAAGACGACGTCGCCGGAGCGCTTCGACATCTTCGCCTGCTCGCCGCCCTTCGTCAGCGTCACGAGCTGGTAGAGCAGCACCTCGATCCGGTCCGGGTCCAGATCCATCAGCGAGGCGAGCGCCTTCAACCGGCGCAGGTACGCGTGGTGGTCGTGCCCCAGCACGTACATCAGCCGGTCGAAGCCCCGTCCGAACTTGTCGAGCATGTAGGCGGCGTCGGCGGCGAAGTAGAGGTACGACCCGTCGCTGGAGCGGATCAGCGGCCGGTCCTTGTCGTCGCCGTGGGCGGACGTGCGCGCCCAGAGAGTGCCCTCGCCCTCGAAGGTGTCCGAGATCCGCTCGATCGCCGCGGGGATCTCCGCCTCGAGCGCGCTCTGCAGTGCCCAGCTGTCGAAGTGGATCCGGAAGCGCTCGAGCGTCTCCTCGATCCGCTTCAGCATCGCCGGCACCGGGTCGCCGTCGACCGCGACGAGGTCGTGCATGTACTCGCCGCCGTACCCGCCCTCGGGCGGCGACTCGCCGCGCCGGATCGCGGCCACCGACTCGCGGAAGAGGTCCATCTGCCGGCCGGCGTCGTTGTAGTAGTACTCGCGCTCCACGTCGTGGCCCGCGAACTCCAGCAGCCGCGCCACGGAATCGCCGTACGCGCCGTTCCGGGCCGAGGCGACCGTGATCGGGCCGGTCGGGTTGGCCGAGACGAACTCGACCTGGACGCGCTCGGGCTGCTGCGCCGAGCCGGCGCCGTACTCGGGGCCGACCTCGCCGAGCGCCTCGACGAGGAAGTCGTCGGTGACGAAGAGATTCAGGAAGCCCGGCCCGGCGACCTCGGCCCGCTCCACCTCGTCCAGGCCGACGACCCGCTCGGCGAGCTCGGCGGCAATCTCACGCGGCGCCCGGCGACGCTCCTTGGCGGTCCGCAGCGCGACGTTCGTGGCGTAGTCGCCGTGCTCCGACTCCGGCGGCCGCTCGAGCTCGACGGGCGCACCCGCGAGCTCCGCCACGCGCGCGGCGAGGCGGTCGACGGCGTATGCGAATCGTGTCGGGGCTTCGGCCATGGCTCTCAAGCTTGCCATGCGCCTTGGCGCGACGGCCGCCGTAGTATCGTGCAGCCTGTGGAAGACGTCCCCGAGCGCCGTCTCAACATCCAGATGGACTCGGATCACATCGCGGGCGTCTACTCGAACTTCGCGAACATCAGCTTCTCGGACTACGAGTTCACGGTCACGTTCGCCCGCATCGACCACGAGGTCGAGGGCAGCGAGGTCCAGGGCATCGTCGTCTCACGGGTCAACATGTCGATGCAGTTCATGAAGGAGCTGCTCGACGCGATGCAGGACTCCTGGTCGAAGTACACGACGGTGAAGGGGATCCAGGATCTCCCCGAGGCCCCGTCGCGCGGCGACGACAACTAGCCGCGCGCTCTAGCGCCCGTTCTGGCGCTGCTGCCAGGCCTCGACCATCGCGATCCGCTGCGCGATCGTCGGATGCGTGTCGAGCCACAGGTAGGTCCACGTCGGCGGGTTGGGCTCCGCGAGGCTCGTGTGCTGGAAGTTCTCGAAGAGCTTCTTGCCCGACTCTGCGTCGCCGGTCGCCTCGAGCGCCGACCAGTCGGCCTCCGCTTCGTAGCGGCGTGAGACGACATTCTGAAACGGCGCCACGAGAAGGCCGACGACCACGAACGTCAGCACCGCGAGCGGGATCGCGGCCGGCTCACCCATGCCGCCGGCGCGACGGGTCACACGGGCGACGAGCCAGGCCGCCGGGAAGATGAAGAGTCCCAGCCACGCGAGCGCCTTCCAGATGTGGTCGTGCCGGACGTGGCCGAGCTCGTGCGCCAGGACGACGCGCACCTCACCGTGCTTGAGCCGTCCGTCGAGCAGCGTGTCCCAGAGGACGACACGCGTCGACGGCCCGATGCCCACGGTGAAGGCGTTCACCTCCTTCGTGTAGTTGCTGACCTTCTGCACCGTGACCGGGGTGCCGCTCACGTGCTCGGTCGCCTCCAGCCTCGTCACGTCGGAGCGGTAGTTCACGGGAACCGCCTTCGTGCCGGCGCCGGCCACCCAGCCATCAAGCAGCGCGAAGCCGACCGCGAGCACCATGAGCACCGCCCCGCCCGCGATCCACCACCGCTCGCCGAGCCACCGGGCGAGCGACATCACCAGCACGATCGCGCCGAGGAAGTAGATCGCCTCGAAGGTGAGCACGATCCATGGAGAGAAGAACCAGGCCGCGTAGTCGCCGGGCGCCAGCCCATGCCGGTGGTCCCACCACTGGAGGACGATCCCGAACGGGAGCGAGACGAACCAGAGCGTGACAAGCGTCAGCATGCCGATGATCACGCCGGAGCCGATCGGGCCGAGGCCGATGCCCCAGGCGAGGGCCGGCGCCCGCCGGACGAGAACGACCAGCGCGGCGATCGTCGCGATCGTGCCCGCGAGCCAGACGAGGTGGACGAAACGCGCGTAGCGGTGCGACGCAGCGAGCTGCGCGTTCGTGAAGTAGCGGTGCACGTCGAGACCGCCGACGTCGACGCTCGGCACGCTCGTGCGATAGAGCAGGATCGCTACGGCAAGCCAGGCTCCGGCGGCCACGGCTAGCGTTACGCCTCTGCCGATGCGGGTCGCAGTCATCTCGGACGTCCACGGTAACGCCCACGCGCTGGACGCGGTGCTTCGCGCTGTCGAGGCGGAGGACGTCGACGCCCTCTGGTGCCTCGGCGACGTCGTCGGCTACGGGCCGAGGCCGAATCGATGCTGCATCACCGTTCAGGCCGCGGCCGACGTCGGACTGCGGGGCAATCACGACCTCGCGTGCCTGGGCCTCCTCGACGTGGAGGACTTCTCGCCGGACGCGGCCACGAGCGCCCGCTGGACAGCCGGGGTGCTCGAGAACGATGCGCGGCGCTATCTCGAGTCGCTCGGCGAGGAGACGCAGCTCGACGCAATCGGCCTCTACCACGGGAGCCCCCGCGATCCCGTCTGGGAGTACGTGCTGAGCGACGGGATCGCGGCGGCGTGCTTCGACGCGGTCGACGACGAGCTGATCCTCGTCGGGCACAGCCATGTTCCGCTCGGCTACAGCAGCCGCGGCGGGCTCATCGGCGGCGGCCACGCACCGGACGGAACCGAGCTCGATCTCTCGACCGGACGCTGGCTCCTGAACCCCGGCTCGGTCGGCCAGCCGCGCGACGGGGACGCGCGCGCCGCATGGCTGCTCCTCGACTTCGACGCGAGGATCGCGAGCTTCCGCCGGGTCGCATACCCGGTCGAGCGGACGCAGACCGAGATCCGCGAGCGCGGGTTGCCCGAGTCACTGGCGCTCCGGCTCGCGCACGGAATCTGATTCGCGGCTAGAGCGGCTGAGTCGGCTAGAGCGACTCAGTCGGCTAGAGCGACTGGGCCGAATCGAGCGGCTGGACGCGCTCGGCGCGCTCGGCCTGACTGCTGAACGAGATGCCCTCGCGTCCGAGCGCGAGCGCCACCTCTTCGCGAGCCTTGAAGATCCGCCACTTGACCGTCGCGAGGGTCACCTCGAGCGAGTCGGCGATCTCGTTGTACGAGAGGCCGACGATGTCACGCAGCAACAGGGCCATCTTCAGGTCGACCGGCAGGGCGTGCACGCCGCGCCAGAGGGCGTCGATCGCCTCGACGCGCTCGAACGGCGCGTCGATCACCTCGAGCCCGGGCGCATCCTCGAGCTGGACGTTCGCCCGCGGCCGGCGCTCGTTGGCGCGGAGCTCGTCGAGCACGCGGTTCTTCGTCACCTGGAAGAGCCAGGTCGTGAACTTCGACCGCGACGAGAAGCGCGGCAGACCCTGGAAGACGCGCAGGAAGACCTCCTGCGTCAGATCCTCGGCAAGGCTCCGGTCGCCCACGAGCCGGAGCACGTAGTTGTAGACCGGCGTCTCATACATCCGCAGAATGATCGAAAATGCCCGCTCATCGCCCTTTTGGGCCTTGCGGAGAATTCCAGGATCGGGCTGCGGGAGTGACAAGGTGCGCGGAGTATAGGGCGATCGCCGGAAAGCAGAATCACCCTGGCTTATCTCTTAACGAGAACTTTACGGTGATCCATTACGAGATCATTACCTGACATTTCGGCAGGTTTCGGAAGACCCAGGAACGCGAGTGCCGTCGGGATGAGATCGGCGAGGGTCCCGCGCTCGTCCAACGTGAGGCCCGGCTCGGTGACGATCAGCGGCACGAGGCTCGTCGTATGCGCCGTCTGCGGCGTCCCGTCTGGGTTCAGCATCACCTCGGCGTTGCCGTGGTCGGCGGTGATCAGGCAGACACCGCCCGCCGCAGCGACCGCGTCGACGACCTGCCCGAGGCACGTGTCAGTGGTCTGCACCGCCTCGACGACTGCGGGGATCACGCCTGTGTGGCCGACCATGTCGGGGTTTGCAAAGTTCACGACGCCGAATCGGTGGCCCGCACCGATCTCGGCCGAGAATCGCGCCCCCACCTCGGCGGCGGACATCTCCGGCTTCTGGTCGTAGGTGCCGACCTCGCGCGGGCTCGGCACGAGGATGCGCTCCTCGCCCGGCCACGGCTGCTCGCGGCCGCCGTTGAAGAAGTACGTCACGTGCGCGTACTTCTCCGTCTCGGCGACGTGGAGCTGGCGCAGGTCGTGCTCGGCGAGCACCTCGGCCATCGTGTTCGGCACCTCCAGCTCGCCGAAGACGGCCGGGCACTCGATGTCGTCGGCGTAGTGGGTCATCGTCGTCAGGTCGTAGCGCGCGTCGAGCAGCAGCCGGGAGAGCTGCCGGCCACGGTCGGGGCGGAAGTTGAAGAAGATCACCGTGTCGCCCGGCTCGAGCTTCGCGCGACCGGCGAAGCCCACCGGCTCGATGAACTCGTCGGTGACGCCTGCGTCGTAGGAGGCCTGCACCACCTCGAGGACGCCCTGGTCGTGGATGGGCTCGGCAACCCCCGTGATCGCCTCGAAGGCCTTCTGCGTCCGCTCCCAGCGCTGGTCGCGGTCCATCGCCCAGTAGCGCCCCGAGATGCTGGAGATCCGCTCCTCCGGCAGCTCGGCGAGGTCCTTGACCGCCGACCAGGGCGACACGTCGCGGCCGTCGGTGAACGCATGGATCCATGTCTTCTCCGGGGCGAAGCGCAGGAGCGCGCGCAGGTGGTCGATGTGCGAGTGGACGCCGCCGTACGAGACGAGCCCCAGCAGATGGACGTTCCGCCCCCGCTCGAACGCGGAGACGAGGGCCGGGTTCTCGAAGAAGGAGCCGTCCTCGATTCCCTTGTTGACGCGCATCAGATCCTGGTAGAGCACCCGCCCCGAGCCGATCGTCAGATGCCCGACCTCGGAGTTCCCCATCTGGCCCGGCGGCAGGCCGACCGCCGCGCCCGATGCCTCGAGGGTCGTGTGCGGATACGTCGCCCAGAGGCGGTCGAACACCGGCGTGTCCGCGAGCTCGACGGCGTTGCCCGGCCCGGGCGGGGCGATCCCCCAGCCGTCGAGGATGACGAGGGCTACCGGGGCGCCGCTGCGCAAATCGCCGTGAAGGAGTCGAGATCGAGCGAGGCGCCCCCGACGAGCGCGCCGTCGATCGACGGGCATCGCGAGGAGCTCGCCGGCGTTCTCCGGCTTGACCGAGCCGCCGTAGAGGACCGGGACGTCGAGGATCGACTTGATGAACGCGTGGGCACCGTCGGCAAGCTCCGGCGTCGCGGTCTTTCCCGTCCCGATCGCCCAGACGGGCTCGTACGCGATCACGAGGTTGTCGGTCTCCGGCGCGGCCTCCGCGATCGCCTCCACCTGCACGCGGAGGACGAGCTCCGTCTGGCCCGACTCGCGCTCCTCCTCGGACTCCCCGACGCATGCGATCACGAAGAGACCCGCTTCGAGAGCCGCGACGACGCGGCGGGCGACGGTCTCGTCCGTCTCGCCGAAGTACTGCCGCCGCTCCGAGTGGCCGACGATCGCCCCGTAGACGCCGAGCTCCTGCAGCATCCCGGGCGAGACCTCGCCGGTGTACGCGCCCTCCTGCGCCCAGTGGACGTTCTGCGCGGCGACAGCGATCTCCGTCCCCGCAAGCAGCTGGACGGCGACCGCGAGCGAGACGTACGGCGGGCAGACGACCACGTCGACGCCGTCGAGGTCGCGGTCCTGCAGGCCCCGGCAGAACTCGGCTGTCTCGGCCGGGCCCTTGTACAGCTTCCAGTTGCCGGCGATCAGCATCAGGCAGACGGTATCGCGGCGACGCCGGGCAGTTCCTTGCCTTCGAGCAGCTCCAGCGCCGCGCCGCCGCCGGTCGACGCCCAGTCGACCTTGTCGACGAGTCCCATCTCGGTGAGCGCGCGGATCGAGTCCGCGCCGCCGACGACGGTGAACGCCTGCTCGTTCGCGGCGACGGCCTCGGCGACGGCGCGTGTGCCCTCGGCGTACCGCGGCCACTCGAAGACGCCCATCGGCCCGTTCCAGAAGAGCGTCCGCGCCTTCGCGATCTCGGCGGCGAAGAGCTCACGCGTCTTCGGCCCGACGTCGAGGCCGAGCCAGCCGTCCGGCACGTCGTCGTACGGCGTCACGCGGAACTCGGCGTCCTCCTCGAACGCGGCCGCCGCGACGACGTCCACCGGCAGGACGACCGGAAAGCCGAGCGGGTTCTCCTCGCGCACCTGCTCGGCCATCTTGCCGCCGATCAGCACGACGTCGGCCTGGCCGCCGAGGTTCTGCAGGACGCCGAGCTTGTCGTCCACCTTGGCGCCGCCGGAGACGAGCACGAACGGGCGCTCGACGTCGCCGAGCAGCTTGCCGAGGTGCTCCAGCTCGGCTTCGAGCAGGAGCCCGGCATAGGCGGGCAGGAGCTCGGTGACACCGACCGTCGACGAGTGCGCGCGATGGGCCGAGCCGAAGGCGTCGTCGACGAAGAGGTCGCAGCCCTCGGCGAGCTCACGGGCGAACTCCGGGTCGTTCTTCGTCTCGCCGGGGTTGAAGCGCGTGTTCTCGAGCACGGTGATCCGGTCGTCCGGCAGCAACTCGCGCAGCCGCGCCTCGACGGGCTTCATGGAGTACTTCTCGCGGTCCTCCTCGGTCTTCGGCCGGCCCAGGTGCGAGCAGATGCGAATCGCCTTGGCGTCGCGCTCGAGCAGCAGCTGGAGCGTCGGCAGCGAGGCGCGGATGCGCGTGTCGTCGGCGACCCGGCCGCCCTCGAGCGGCACGTTCAGGTCGGCGCGGACGAGCACCTTCTTGCCGGCGACGTCGGCGTCCCGGACGGAGCGGGGCTTCCTCACGTCTCCTCCATCGGGATCGACTGGAAGAGCTCGATCAGGTTGCCGCTCGGATCGCGCAGGTGCAGGACGCGGCCGCCCCAATCGGGACGATCCTCAGGCCCTGCCACGACCCGGTCGGCCAGCCGCTCGACGTAGTCGTCCACCGAGTCGACCTCGAGCACGAGCACGCGCGCCGTCCCCCGGCGGGCGCAGCTCGACCGCCGCTGCCTGGCCGTCGCGCGTGAAGATCGCGACCGCACCGTCGCCGGCGGCGAAGCTCGCGTAGGCCTCGCCTTCGGCTCCCCAGCCGGGCGTCAGAGCCGAGCTCGTCCCGGTAGAAGCGGTACGCCTCGGCCGGGTCGTCGACGAGCAGCCGGACCTGCGAGAGCTTCACGGCAGGAGCTTGCCGACGAGATCGACGAGCCGGCACGAGTAGCCCCACTCGTTGTCGTACCAGCCGAAGACCTTCACGGACTGCCCGTGCGCCATCGTCAGGGGCGAGTCGAAGATGCACGAGTGCGGGTCCTGGAGGATGTCCGTCGAGACGAGCGGGTCCTCCGAGTAGCGCAGGTACTCGGACAGCGAGCCGGCCGTCGCCGCCGCGCGGAACGCATCGTTCACCTCGTCCTTCGACACCTCGCGGGAGACGCGCACGACGAGGTCGGTGATCGAGCCGGCCGGCACGGGTGCCCGGACTGAGACGCCGTCGACCTTGCCCGCGAGCTCCGGCAGCACGAGCCCGATCGCCTTCGCGGCGCCGGTCGAGGTCGGCATGAGGTTGATCGCCGCCGCCCGGGCGCGGCGCAGGTCGTCGTGCGGGAAGTCGAGCAGGCGCTGATCGTCCGTGTAGGCGTGGATCGTCGTCATGAAGCCGCTCTCGATCGTGAACGCGTCGTGCAGCACCTTCGCCAGCGGCGCCACGCAGTTTGTCGTGCACGAGGCGTTCGAGATCACGTGATGCGTGGCCGCGTCGTAGGCGTCGTCGTTCACGCCGAGCACGAGCGTCACGTCGGGGCCCTTGGCCGGCGCCGAGATGACGACCTTCTTCGCGCCCGCGTCGAGGTGCTTCGCGGCGCTGTCGCGATCCGTGAAGAAGCCCGTCGACTCGATCACGACGTCGACGCCGAGGTCGCTCCACGGCAGCTGCGCCGGGTCACGCTCGGCGAGCGCCTGCACCTTCTTGCCGGCGACGGTGATCGAGCCGTCCCCCGCCTCGACGTCTTTGTCGAACGGACCGAGCGTCGAGTCGTACTTGAGCAGGTGCGCCATCGTCGGCACGTCGCCGAGGTCGTTGAACGCGACGATCTCGAAGTCCGCGCCCCGCTGTGCCGCGGCGCGGAAGAAGTTCCGGCCGATGCGGCCGAATCCGTTGATGCCAACCCGTGTCGCCACTGTGCCTCCCAGTCGATTTCCGTGCACGGAATACCGCCGGGGAGACTAACTATGCGGTCGCGCCGACGCCCCCGTAGATACCACCGAGCTTCTCGCGGAGATACCGCAGGTACGGCTCCGGGTCGAGTCCGCCGCCGACGACGCGCTCCAGCAGCTCCTTCGGGCCGTACTTGCGCCCGTGCTGTGTAGATGTGCTCGCGTCAGCCAGTCGCGCAGCTGCGTGAAGTCGCCCTGCTCGAAGTGGTCGTACAGGTCGGGGATGTCGCTCCATGACCTTCTCCCAGATCTGCGCCGATGCGACGTTGCCGAGCGCGTAGGTCGGGAAGTAGCCGATCGCCCCGCTCGCCCAGTGGACGTCCTGCAGCACGCCGAGCCGGTCGTTCGGGCACCTCGAGCCCGAGGTACTCCTGCATCCGGGCGTTCCAGGCCTCCGAGAGCTCCTCCAGCTTGACCCGGCCGCTGAGGATGTCCTGCTCGAGCTCGAAGCGCAGGATGATGTGCAGGTTGTACGTCGCCTCGTCCGCCTCGACGCGGATCAGCGACGGCTCGCACGGTGTTGACGAGCCGGTACCACTCGTCGACGTCGATGCCGCGACGAGCGTGTCCGGGAAGGTCGCCTGGAGGCGCGGGAAGAAGTGGCGCCAGAACGGGCAGCGAGCGGCCGACGAGGTTCTCCCAGGTGCGGCTCTGCGACTCGTGGATCCCGAGCGAGGTGCCGCGTGCCGAGCGGCGTCCGCTCGAGGTCGAGCGAGATGCCCGCGCTCGTAGAGCCCGTGGCCGGTCTCGTGCATCGTCGCGAGGAGCCCGTCGAGGCTGTCGTCGAAGTAGCGCGTCGTGATCCGGATGTCCTGGATCGAGCCGTTCGAGGCGAACGGGTGCACCGTCGGATCGAGCCGCCACGAGTCCTCGTCGTAGCCGAACGTCGTGATCACCTCGAGCTCGAACTGCTTCTGCCCGTCGAGCGGGAATGTCTTGCCTTCCAACGGGTTGCCGAGCTCGGCCGAGCGCTCGGCGAGCTCCGAGACGAGCTTCACCTGCTCCGTCCTTCGACGCGCTCGAAGACGGACGTCACCTCGGCGGTCGTCATGCCCGCGCTCGAAGTCGTCGAGCAGGACGTCGTACGGCTCGTCGACGACGTCGAAGCAGTCGATGTAGCGGTGTCGCAGCTCCACGTTCCGCTTCAGGTGGGGCAGGAAAGCGTCGAAGTCGTCGTTCTGGCGCGCCTCGGCCCAGGCCGGGATCGCGAGCGACGACGCGCGGGTCATCTCGGCGCGCAGGTCGGACGGGATCCGCCGCGCCTTCTCCCAGTCCTGGCGGGTGACGCGGATCAGGCTCGCCTCGAGCGAGTCGTACGGCTGCGTCGCCTCGAAGCCCTTCGAGCTCGTCGAGCAGGCGCCCGATCTCGGCGGACGTGAACTTCTCGTGCGCGATCCGGCCGAGCGTCGCGAGCTGCTCGGCGCGCGCGGCCCCGCCGCGCGCGGCATCTTCGTCTGCTGGTCCCAGGACAGGATGCTGGCGGCCTTGCCGAGGTCGTAGATCTCCGCGAGGCGCTCTTTCAACTGGTCATAAGCGGCGTTAGTCATAGCGAGGACGATATCGCGTGGACGTTTGTCACGGGAATGCCCCTTTCAGACAATGCTTCGACTTTCCCGGCGCGCAGGCGGTATGTGGCGGGCCGGAGGCGAAGCTCCGAGGACGACCTCCGCCTCCGGTTGCACGGCGCTCCGGACCGTTGGCGATGGACGGGGTCTGAATCCGTCACCGGACGAGCGCAGACCCGCCCCGCCGAGTATGACCACCCTCGCCTGTTGCCCAGCCAGACTAATTGCAACAGGAAAACCGGGTGCTCGAGCTCAGCTCCGAGCCAGACGATCCGCTGCAGCCTGCGCTGGACGGCCGACTTCGTAGCCGGCGGGCGCGCCTTCGCGTGCGAGCTCGCGAGCGACGCGCGACGGGTGGCGGACGCGCAGCTCGGCCACCTCGCGCACCGGCTCCGGCAACGCCGTCGAGCTCGAGCGCGCGGATCGCCCGCAGCTGCCGCTGCGGCCGCCCTGCTCGTGCGGACGAGATTCGCGTGGTCGGCGTTCGCGAGCCGGTTGGCGCTCGGCGCGCGTCGCACCGACGACCGACGCGCTCGTCGAAGGCGAGCGCAGCGTCGCTCGCACCCGCGAGCGCCAGCGCGTCCGCGATCGTCTCGGTCGCCTTCGCGTAGGCGGCGGCGTACGACCGCGCTCGAGCACCTTCAGGTCGAACCCTCGTCCGCGACCGTCTCGAAGCGCAGGAACTCGCGCGCCCGTCGAGGCCGGTCGTGCGCGATCTCGAGGTGCGGCGAGCGCGGCCCGAGAGCGACCCGCCCCCGAGGATCGCGCCGCGCAGGTAGGCGCCGCGGCAGCACGCCGCGCCGACGACCCGCCGCGGCGGCCGCTCGAGCGGAGCGCGCCGTCGGCGAGCAGGACCCCGGCCGCAGCTCAGCACCGGCGTCGCGCCCGTCGACGTGCAGCTGGTAGCGAGTCTCCTGCTCGAACGCGTGCCGCCGGTAGGTGCGGATCTCGGACTCGACGTCGAACGACGCAGGAGCGTGAACGCGCGTCGCGCGACCGCCGAGACTCGAGAGGTCGAGGTCGACCGCGACGCGGCCGCCGCCGTGCAGGTGCAAGCTGCCCGGCGGAGTGGAAGAGCGCCGAGAGCTCGGCGAGCCGGGCAGCACGTCGCGGGGATCGCGGCGAGCGATCGACCGTCGAGCTCGTTCCTCAGGTCGCTGCAGGGAGCAGTGACAGCCCTTGGGCGAGCGCCGAGCAGCCGTCGCTTGTAGTCGACGCCAGCTCGCCGAAGCCGCCGAGCCCGCTCACCGAGACGACGCGGTGCACCGGCAGGAACGGCGCGAGCTCGCAGCGCGCGCAGAACGTGCCGGCGGCGCGGGCCGCCCGCGCGCGGCCCGCCAGCAGCGACAGCTCGCCGTAGGTGACGACCTCGCCGCGCGGAATCGCGCGCAGTCGCCTCGCCAGCGCCGGTCGAACTCGGTTTCGTCGATCGCAGCGGCACGTCGGCGAACGGCGTCGTCCTCGCCGGCGAAGAACCGCGCCAGGCGCTTGCCGAGCGGATGCTCGTTCACCACCGGCTTGCCCGGGCGGGGCAGTCCCGCGGCGACGACGACGTCGTCCTCGAGCCACGAGCTCCCCCACGCCCCACTCGCCCGCGTCGTAGGCGACGAACCTGGCCACGACGCCGACTGTAGCGCTCTGAGGAGGGGTCGACGAAGCGAGATCCTGTGCCGTCGGAACGCGCTGCTCGCCCCGATTCGGCGTCCTCGGTCGCGCCCGTAGAACCTCCGGCTACGAACGCTCCCTGCGTCCTTGACTCGGAACGACCATCGCGCCCCGACGACGAGGCACGCTCCGTCAACCCCTCCTAGACTCTCCCGCATGAGCAGCCACGCGATCTTCCGTCCGCCCACGCCCGAGAACGAACCGATCCGCTCCTACCTGCCCGGCTCGACCGAGCGGTCGAGCCTTCAGACGCGAATCGATCTGATGCTGCGCGAGCGCCCGGACATCCCGCTGGTCATCGGCGGCAAGGAGGTGCGCACCGGCAACACCCGCGAGGCCGTCATGCCGCACCGACAAGGATCACGTGCTGGCCGACGTCCACCAGGGCGGCGCCGACGAGGTCCAGCAGGCCGTCGCCGCCGCAGCCGAGGCCTGGCAGGAATGGCACCGCTGGTCCTGGGAGGAGCGCGCAGCCGTCTTCCTCCGCGCCGCCGAGCTGCTCGCCGGGCCGTGGCGCGACACGCTGAACGCCGCCACGATGCTCGGCCAGTCGAAGACGGCGCACCAGGCCGAGATCGACGCCGCGTGCGAGCTGATCGACTTCTTCCGCTTCAACGTCCAGTTCATGACGCGGATCTACGCCGAGCAGCCGATCTCGTCGCAGGGCGTCTGGAACCGGATGGAGTACCGCCCGCTCGAGGGCTTCGTCTTCGCGGTCACGCCGTTCAACTTCACCGCGATCGGCGGCAACCTGACGAGCTCGCCGGCGCTGATGGGCAACACCGTCGTCTGGAAGCCGGCCTCGACGGCGATGCTCTCGGCGTACTACCTGATGCGCCTGTTCGAGGACGCCGGGCTGCCGCCCGGCGTGATCAACCTGGTCTACGGCGGCGGCGCGGCGATCGGCGACCCCGCGCTCGCGAGCCCCGACCTCGCCGGCATCCACTTCACCGGCTCGACCGCGGTCTTCCACGGGATGTGGAAGACCGGTCGGCGACAACATCGACCGCTACCGCAACTACCCGCGCATCGTCGGCGAGACCGGCGGCAAGGACTTCATCGTCGCGCACCCGTCCGCCGAACGTCGACGCGCTCGCGACGGCGATCGTCCGCGGCTCGTTCGAGTACCAGGGACAGAAGTGCTCGGCCGCCTCGCGGGTCTACGCGCCGTCGAACCTCTGGCCGGAGCTGCGCGAGCGCCTGCAGCAGCGAGGTGGCGACGATCACGATGGGCGACGTCGCCGACTTCAGGAACTTCATGGGCGCGGTGATCGACGCCGGCTCGTTCGCGACGCAGAAGGAGGCGATCGAGGAGGCGAGGGACGACGCCGACACGCGAGATCGTCGTCGGCGGCGGCTACGACGACTCGAGGGGCTTCTTCGTCGAGCCGACGGTGATCGAGACGCGCGACCCGGACTTCCGCCTGCTCCGCGACGAGCTCTTCGGCCCCGTCGTGACGACGTACGTCTACGACGAGAAGCGCTGGGACGACACGCTCGATCTGGTCGATCGCACGGCGCCGTACGGCCTGACCGGCGCCGTCTTCTCGGAGGATCGCGACGCGGTGCTCGACGCGCAGGACAGCGCTGCGCTACGCGGCCGGCAACTTCTACGTCAACGACAAGCCGACCGGCGCCGTCGTCGGCCAGCAGCCGTTCGGCGGCGCGCGCGCCTCCGGCACGAACGACAAGGCCGGCTCGATGTGGAACCTGATCCGCTGGGTCAGCCCGCGCTCGATCAAGGAGACGTTCGTGCCGCCGGACGGACTACCGCTACCCGTTCCTGGCGCCGGATCCGGCGGACGGCTAGCCCGAGCGCTACTTGACGCGGAACGTCCAGGCGCGGGCGGTTGCCGAGCCGCCGGCCTCTGCGAACGCGACGACGCTGTGCCAGCCCGGCTTCAGCTTCGGCGTCGCGCCGAACGCGGTGAACTTCGTTCGTGGTGCCACGCGGATCGGCCGCCAGCGCCTTGCCGTCGAGCCAGAGGCCGGCCTGGACGATGCGCGTCGGCGCCGAGAACTGGGCGGCGACCTGCGTGATCGAGGGTTGCGTCGAGCCCTCGTCCGGCCCGAGCGGCGAGATCTCCACGGGCGAGACGATCGAGGCCTTGTAGCCGCTGCCGACCCGCTTCAATGCGACGGCATACGCGGCGTACGGCTCTTTCATCCCCTCGGCCGTGCGCGGACCGGCGATCGCGGCAACGGCGAAGCGCGGATCGACCTTGACGGAGACGATGACCGGCGTCTGCACCGGGAACGAGCCCACCCCTTCGACGATCTCGCCTGCGAGCGAGGCCGGACTGCTTGGGACGAGTAGCGCCCGGACCTTCGCCTCGTCGCCGGCGTTCGCCGCCGCCACCAGCGCCTTCAGCGTCACGGCCGGGCTCGGCCCGGCGGCGGCTGCAGTCGTCGCCGGCTCCGCGTTCGAGCCGTCGCTCCCGCAGCCGGCAAGCGCCAGCGCCACTCCGAGCGACGCGGCAAGCAACAGCGAGCTGAGCTTCTTCAGCTTTCAGTCCTCCCGAGGAACGACAGCACCGTTTCCGCGAGCGGCTCCACGCGCTCGCGCACGAGACTGTAGAGGACGTAGTAGCCGTCCCGTCGTGTCTCGAGGACGCCTGCCTCGGCCAGCAGGCGCAGGTGCTTCGAGAGTCCGGCCTCGGAGATGCCGACGAGCGGGGCCAGCTCCTGCGTCGACCGCGGCCGCTCCGCGATCAGGCGCAGGGCGCGCAACCGGGTGTCGTCGGCGAGCGGTCCTGCGCGTCAGCGCCTGAGCCGGAGGGCGACGAGCGCAGCGCGAAGCCATCGCAGCGAGGGTAGCTCCGGGTCGCGGCGGGTGGAGCGCGCCGCCGCGACCCCGGACGCGGCGGCCACGCCGCCGGCGAGGGCGGCTCGCGGCCGGCCGCAGGCGGGCGGCGGCCGTCGCCTCGACCTCGGCCAGCGTCGAGACCCTGTCGGCGCGGACGCGGACGACGAAGCGGTCGCCGACCTTCAGCTGGGAGCGGCGAGATCACCGTCGGCACCTTGCCCTGCCAGAGTAGCACGATCGTGTCGGCGTCGAACGGGAAGCGTCTGCGAGGCCGGCCATGGCCGATCAGCAGGCGCAGTGCATCAGTTCCGCCGGCGACGTCCATCGTCACCGGGTCGCACCAACCGCGGTCAGCGTCTCGGACGAGGAAGAGCGGCTTGCCCGGGCGCCGCGGCTCGGTGATGCGGTCGCCGACGATCGCGGGCGGCGTCGCCTCGATGATCGGCCAGCGATGCGTCGGGGCGCCCGAACGTTGACGCGAACCCAGTCGCCGGCGTGTCACCGGGTCCGAGGCGAGCCGACGGTCGGCGACGACGCAGAGCAGGACGGCGAGCCTGGGCTCGCGCCGGAGGAGGGCGACGCTGTCGCGGATCCGCGCCGTTCCCCGCTCCGCGAGTCGCTGCGGGCGCGGGTGGACGGCAACGACGAGTCCGACCACGAACAGGAGATACGAGAACGCGTTCAGCAGCGAACGCAACGGGAATGCCGAGCGTCGCGACGACGAGCGCCGGCGAGCGCCGGGCCGAGCGCTCTGGCCAGGTTGTACGTCATCGAGTTGAGCGCGATCGCCGCCGTCAGATCGCGCTCGGCGACGAGCGACGGGACGAGCGCCTGCTGAGCCGGCACGGTGCAGGCGCTGACCACGCCGAGCGCAAGGCCGAACGCACATCACGACCGCGGCCGGCGCGAGATCGGCCCAGGCGAGCGCCGCAAGCGTCGCGGCGAGCGCGGCCGCCACGGCCTGCGCCGACGACGAGCAGCTTCTTCCGGTCGAAGCGGTCGGCGATGCTCCTGTCCACGGCGCCAGGAAGAGCACCGGCGCGAACTGCGCGAAGTTGAGCACGCCGAGCAGAAATGCCGAATGCGTCTGCCGGTAGACGAGGAGCGCCGCGGCGAGGTTCTGGAACCAGGTCCCGGTCGCCGAGATCGCGTTGCCCGCGAAGTAAGGCCCGAAGTTCCGGCTGGTGCCGACCCGGAGCGCAGTCCGCGGCCCGCCCGCGACCGCTTCCTGCGCCGTCTCGTTCAGGCCCGACCGGCCTTGTGCAGCTGCGCGTAGATGCTGCGCGCCGTCTTCGGCGGGCACGCCGGGCACGCCCTCGAGCTCGTCCTGCGTGGCGTTGAGCACGGCCTCGGCCGAGCCGAAGTGGCGCAGCAGCGCGCGGCGCCGCACCGGCCCGACGCCCTCGAGCCGGTCGAACATCGACTCGCGCGACGTGGCGTCGCGGCGCTGCCGGTGGAAGCCGATCGCGAAGCGGTGCGCCTCGTCGCGGATCCGCTGCAGCAGCTGCAAGCCCGCGGACGAGCGGTCGAGCAGGATCGGGTCGGGGACGCCCGGGCAGGAAGACCTCCTCCTCCTTCTTCGCCAGCGCGATCACGGCGACGCGCGGCAGGTCGAACGCCTGCATCGCCGCCAGCGCCGCCGACAGCTGTCCCTTGCCGCCGTCGATCACGACGAGGTTGGGCTCGGAGCAGAACGACTCGTCGTAGTTCTCCTCGGTCACCTCGCCGAGCCGGCGCGAACCGGCGCGACACCGCCTCGCCCATCGCCGCGAAGTCGTCCTGGCCCTCGAAGCGTGCGGATCCCGAACTTGCGGTAGTGCGCCTTCTTCTGCAGCGCGTCCTGGAAGACGACCATCGACGCCACCGACGACTCGCCCTGGATCGTCGAGATGTCGAAGCACTCGATCCGCAACGGCAGCGATTCGAGGTTGAGCGCCTCGCGCAGCTCCTCGAGCGCGTGGACCCGCCGCTGGCGCTTCGTCTCGACCACGAACGCCTCGGAGTCGAGCGCGAGCCGCGCGTTCTGGTCGGCGAGCTCCTGCAGGCGCTTCTTCTCGCCCCGCTCGGGGACACGCACCTCGACCCGCGAGCCGCGCCGCTCCGAGAGGAACTGCTCCAGGACGGTCGTGTCGCCCGCCGCGGCCGGGACGACGCAGCTGCGGCGGGATCGACGGCGCCGCGCCGTAGTACTCGAGGATGAACGCCTCGAGCACCTCCGCCGCGTCCTGGCCGGCGGCGTTCTCGAGGTGGAACGAGTAGCGGTCGACCATCTTGCCGTCGCGCAGCGGGAAGACCTGCACCGCCGCGCGCTCGCTGTCGGCCGCGAGCCCGATCACGTCGATCGTCCCGACGGATCGCCGGTCGGCCGCCTGGCGCTCGGCCAGATGACGGATCGAGAAGAGGCGGTTGCGGTAGCGGGCGGCCTCCTCGAAGCGCTCGTTCTCGGCCGCCTCCTTCATCTGGCGCTCCAGCTCGCGCTCGATCGGCCGCGAGTCGCCCGAGAGGAACTCGATCACGCGGTCGATCAGCGCCGCGTAGTCCTCCTGCGAGATGTAGCCGACGCACGGCGCGTGACAGCGTTCGATGTGGAAGTCGAGGCACGGGATGCCGCTGTGCCGCCCCGGCTTCGGGCCTTCGCAGGGCCGGTACTGGAAGACGCGGTTCAGCACGTCGAGCGTCTCACGCACCTTCTTCGCGTTCGCGTACGGTCCGAAGTAGACGACGCCGCGCCGGTGCCGCTCGCGGGTGAACATCACTCGCGGGTAATCGTCCTCGACGGTCACGGCGATGTACGGAAAGGACTTGTCGTCGCGCAGGCGGACGTTGAACGGCGGCCGGTGGCGTTTGACGAGGTTCTGCTCGAGGTGGAGCGCCTCGACCTCGGTGCCCGTGACGATCACCTCCAGGTCGTCGATCCGGTCGACGAGCTGACCCAATCCCTGCCGCGTGTCGCCCGAGCGCTGGAAGTACGAGCGCACCCGTGGTCGCAGGGTCTTGGCCTTGCCGACGTACAGCACCTCTCCGGCTCCGTCGCGGAAGAGATAGACGCCCGGTTTCGCCGGCAGGCGCTTGAGCTTGTCCTCGAGCTTCGCCGCCACGGCGCCTAGCGTAGCCCTGGCCTTACCCGCCGCCGAGCCGGTCCGGGGTCAGCTCGTCGACGATCGCGAAGACGTTGTCGGGATCGATGCCGAGCTCCCTCGCGAGCGACTCGACGACCTGTGCTCGCACCCGGCGCACGAGGTCGGGCGGGCGCCCCGCGCCGATCCGGATGTGGACGATCGGCGGGTGCGTGTGCTGTGGCTGCTCCTCGGCCGCGTCGTCGCCCTCGACGTAGTCGACCGTGTGCCACGTGGCCCAGGTCTCGTGCGGCGGCTCGTCGAGGAGGGCCGCGACATCGCGGCAAAGCGCCCGCATGGCGGCGACCGTGTCGACGCCCGGCTGGGGCAGCGCGCTGATCTCGAGCACCGGCATCGCGCCAGCGTAGGAGGGTTTGGTGGAACGTGCCTCGTCGTCGGGGCGCGATGGTCGTTCCGAGTCAAGGACGCAGGGAGCGCGGGATAGCGGTGCTATCTCCGCGACCGAGGACGCCGAAGCGGGGCGAGCAGCGCGTTCCGACGGCTCAGGCCGCGTTTCGCCGAGCCCTCCTAGGGCGTTTGCGGTCGGCGGGGCGGGTCAGAACCGAGGCGTGGCGATTCGTGCGGCGATCGCAGGGCTCCTGCTGGCGATGCTCGCGGGCTGTGGCGGCTCGAGCCCGCCGCGGCTCGTCGTCGGCGCGGTCGAGGATGCCGCCAAGTCCGGTGACGCGTCGGCGCAGGTCCAGCTCGCGAAGCACGCCGGGTTCAAGGCCCTCGTCTTCAGCGCGGTGTGGACGCCGCCGCTCGAGTCGCCGCCGGTCGCGGAGCTGGACGCGCTCCGCCGGGCGGCCGAGGCGGCGGCCGACGCGAACGTCCGCCCGATCGTCGCCGTCTACCAGTTCAGCAGCGCGACGCCGCTCACCGCCGAGGCGCGCACGCAGTTTGCCTCGTACGCCGCGTCCATTCCGCGGGCGATCCCGGCGGTCCGCGACGTGATCGTCGGCAACGAGCCGAACCTCAATCTCTTCTGGCAGCCCCAGTTCACCCCCGACGGAGCTGACGCGGCGGCGTCCGCGTACCTGGCCCTGCTGGCCGAGACATACGACGCGCTGAAAGCGGTCGACGAGGACGTGAACGTGATCGGCGGCGCGCTCGCGCCCCGCGGACAGGACAAGGCGGGCGCCGCGCGCGAGACGCACTCGCCGACGACCTTCATCGAGGATCTCGGCACCGCATACCGGGCGAGCGGGCGAACGGCGCCGGTGCTGGACATGTTCGACCTGCATCCGTACGGCACGAACTCGAGCGAGCCGACGATCCCGCACCCGAACACGCGCACGATCGGGCTCGCGGACTACGACAAGCTCCAGCGGCTCCTGCGCGAGGCGTTCGGCTCTGAACTGCCGGTCGTCTACGGCGAGTACGGGATCGAGACGACCGTCGAGGGGCAGGAGGCGGCGTACACCGGCACCGAGCCGCCGTCCATCAGGCCGGTGTCGCCCGTCGAGCAGGCACGGCGTTACGTGGCCGCGATCGAGCTGGCGGCCTGCCAACCACTCGTCCGGATGCTGCTCTTCTTCCACGTCACCGACGAGGCGCAGCTCGAGCGGCTGCAGACAGGCGTCTACTACGCGAACGAGGTCCCGAAGCCGGCCCGCGCGGATGTCAGCACCGCGAGCATGGAGCCGGAATGCGCAACGCCGTAGGCGCTAGCCTAGGACGCGTGAGCGAGCCCCAGGACAGCGGCCAGTACGTCGCGTACACGTTCTTCAAGGTCGATCCGGCCTGGCGCCGGCTGCCGGTCGAGGAGCGGAACGCCGGCAAGGAGGCGTTCGCCGAGGTCGTCGAGGAGTGGGCCGGCCGCCTGGACGCCGTTCGCACGTACAGCGTCACCGGCGTGCGCGCCGACGCGGACTTCTTTCTCTGGAAGATCACGCAGCGCTACGAGGATCTCGGCGAGCTCGGCGCAGCGCTGAACGCGACGCCGCTCGCCGGCTGGCTCGAGACGCCGTACTCCTATCTCGCGACGACGAAGCCCTCGCAGTACACGAGCGCCCGGCGCGCGCGCAAGGTCGTGCCGCGCGGGCAGCCGTACCTCGTCGTCTACCCGTTCGTGAAGATCCGGCCGTGGTACGAGCTGCCTGTCGAGAAGCGGCAGAAGGCGATGGACGAGCACATCCGCATCGGCGCCGAGTTCACGACGATCCAGAACCACACGACGTACTCGTTCGGGATCGACGACCAGGAGTTCATGACCGTGTTCGAATGCGAGGAGCCCGCCGACTTCATGCACCTGATGCTGACGCTGCGTGAGACGGAGGCGTCCTCGCTACACGGAACGCGACACGCCGATCTTCGTCGGCCAGCACTTGCCGGTGCGCGAGGCGCTCGACCGCCTCGACGGCGTCGCCTCGCGCGTCGAAGCCTGAGCGCAGCTCAGCTGTAGCGGTGCTGGTCGCGCCAGATCCGGAACATCGCGTAGCCGCCGGCGCCGAGCGCGAGGAAGAAGACGAGGGCGTCGAGCCCGCTGAGGTTCCGGTTGAGGAAGTAGTGCCCGAGGTCGAGCACGATCAGGAGCGCCCCGCCGTAGAAGACGGCGCCGAGCCCTCGTCGACCAGGCGTCGATGTCGCTGCGGCGCTCGCGCCAGACGAGGAAGATGAAGTAGGCGATCGCGAGGAAGAACGCGATCGAGACGAGCATCGAGAGCGCAAGCAGCGTCGACTGCAGCTGAGAGCACGACCACGACGAGCGCGACAAGGGCGACGATCGCGAGCCCGCGGACGGTTGGGTTCATCCTGTTGAAGAAGCTCATGCGGTCATGTAAGCGCGAATAGCGAGTGCGGCGGCGACGGCGGTCGCACCGGCGAACCAGGCGAGCCGCGTGCGAGCGTCGCTTGGAGCGTAGAGCCACGGCGCGAGCACCGCGAGCAGCGCGAACGACCCGTAGGCGTAGTGGAGTTGGTCGGCGGCCCGGTGCCCGTCAGAGAGCAGCAGCAGGCCGAGGCCGACCTGCGCGACGATGAGCGTCTGCGCAAGCGCGAGCAGGTGCGCGACCGCTCTGCCGGCCGTGGCGCGGCGCGCGCCACGCGACGAACCCCGCGACCGCCGACAGCGCACAGGCCGCGATGACGAGGAATGCGTTTGCGTGGTGGGCCGTTAGCATCGTTCGAAAGGTACCGACGAGTGCCGTTCACTTCACCGAAAGGGAGCACATGGTCGAGGAAGGCAAGCCCGCCCCGGATTTCCAGCTCGAGACCGACGCCGGCGAGACCGTCAGCCTGAAGGACTTCCGCGGCAAGCCGGTCATCCTCTACTTCTATCCCAAGGACGACACGCCCGGCTGCACGGCGCAGGCGTGCGGGATCCGCGACGACTACGGGCGCTTCGAGGAGGCGGGCGCGGTCGTGCTGGGCGTCAGCCCCGACTCGGTCAAGTCGCACGTCAAGTTCAAGGAGAAGTACGGCCTCCCGTTCACGCTGCTCGCCGACCCGGAGCACGAGGTCGCCGACGAGTACGGCGTCTGGGCAGAGAAGAAGTACATGGGCAAGACGTACTGGGGCGTCCAGCGGTCGACGTTCATCATCGACAAGGACGGCATCCTCACCACCGTGATGCACAAGGTGAAGCCCGACACGCACGCGGACGAGGTGCTGGAAGCGTTGCCTTCCTAGGCGACCACGACGCCACGGGAAGAGCGGCCGGAAGGCGGCGTTTTCAGACGCTGGTCACCGGCTCGCGGCCAACGCTCTTTGTGGTCAGACCAAGTCACACAGAAGTGTGACGAACAATCCCCAGAACGTTCATCGATGCGGGGTTGCCGCAGAATTTCTGGTCAGACCAAGTGTCACGGAAGTGTCACAGTGAGTCCACAGCTTCGCTTGCCGGGGAACGAGGCATGGCGCCGGTCTCGGTGCCGCTGTGAGCGCCGTTATTGAGTCGGTTGCGCCTGTTCCTGGGCGAGCGTGGGCGCCTCGCCCAGCAGACGGCGTCTCAGCCGCCGACGGCGCCTCACCGCAGACGGCGTCTCACCCGCGGGGGCGGTTACGTCAGTGCGACGGTCTGCTCGACCCGCGACGCGGCGTAGTCGCCGCCGAGCTTCTCCTCGAGGAGCAGCTCGAGCTCACCAGATGTCGCCAGCTCCTCGACGATGTCGGCCCCGCCGACGAGCTCACCCTTGACGAAGATCTGCGGGATCGTCGGCCAGCCGGAGAGCGCCGAGAGATCCTGGCGGATCTGCGGATCGGGGAGAACGTCGACCGTCGTCACGGGCGCACCGGCGCTGCGAAGCGCCTTCAGAGCGCGATCGGAGTTGCCGCACATGACGAGCGACGGGCTCCCTTTCATGAACAGGGTCACATCCGAGCCGTCGATGACCGCCTTGATCTGCTCGCTGTAGCTCATGCAATTCCCTCCGTGCTTGGTGTGCGGGTCTTGATCCGGAGCTCGTGGATCGTCCCGTCCTGGAGCGGCGACTCGAGCGCCGCGTAGACGAGACGGTGAGCCGCGACGAGCGAGAGCCCGCTGAAGCGCGGGCTCTCGATCGTCACCTGGAAGTGGTCGCCGCCGCCCGTCCGGTCCTGGACGGAGAGCTCACCTGCCTCCGGGAAGGCTTCCCGGAGCAGAGTCTCGAGACGGGCGGCGCTCACGCATTCGATCGTAGCTTCCAGCTAGAAGCCCACGTGGATGTGGTCGGCGTGGTCGGCGAGCGGGAACGAGGGCCCGCCCAGTCCCAGCAGCGAGATCACCTGCAGCGGCCGCACCTCCGGCGGGAGCAACAGCAGTGCCCGGACAGCATCCTCGGTGAGGCCGCCCGGCTCCTGGTTGCCGGCGATCAGGGTTCCGTCGAGTGCGGCGACGTCGACTGCGCGGCCGTAGACATGCGCGGAGATGACGCCGGGGCGAGCGTAGAGCCGGTGTCCCGACTCGAGACTCGACACGGTCACGGTGCCGAACGTGTCGGCCAGGTAACCGAGGACGGCGAGCACCCGGACGTCGATCCGTCCGGCCTCGACATCTGCACGGCCCGAAGGCATCAGCACGACCCGTTCGTCAGCGAGCAGGCGCTTCGAGAGAGCGTCCTTGCGGGCCTTCAGGCCCTGGACGAGCGAGAGCATGCCGACGGCCCGGTCGTAGTGGGCGAGTGCGACTGCGCGATCCGCGACGCCGGTGTTGCCGGCACTCGCGAGCACGCGGTCCCACGCCCGGCCGTGCCCGGAGGCGAGCCGTGAGGCGAGCTCCTGCAGGCTTCCGTTCGCACCCTCGGCGCGATACGTCCCGAGCAGGAGCGCCCAGTCGACGTGGTATTGACGAGCGACCGCGCGGACGCGCTTCGCGAAGCCCTTCGAGAGCCGCGCGCTGGGCGGGATCGGGTCGGGCAGCGCCGCGTTGACCCAGACGATGCTCGCCGAGCTCGGTGCGTGGACTTCCGGATCGGGGGCGGGCGCGGCGAGGGGAGCAGTCGCGACCGGCTCCGATACCGCCTTCGGCTCGGCGGCGACCGTTGCGCGATGCACGACGTGCACCGGCTTCGGGGCAGCGGCCGCCGGCGCAGCGCTCGGCGCCGACCAGGTGCCGTGGACGGCCTCGGGCGCGGCCGCGACGTCAACCGCCGGTGCGGGGGTTGCTGCAGGAGCCGGGACTGCTGCCGGCACCTCGACGGGCGTGGGCGTTGCTGCCGGTGCGGCTTCCGGTGCAGGCTCTGCGGCCGGCGCGGCCGCCGGGTCGGTCGCCGTGGTCTCGTCGGTCGCTCCGTCCGGGTCGAGCGTCTCGGCTGAGACAGCGTCAGTCGTCGTCGCCGTGGTCGACGTGTCGGTCGCGGTGGCGAGCGTGGGCGGATCGTCGAGCAGCTCGGCGACCCGCGAGCCGGCGCCGGCCGTGAAGGCGGCGCCCGCGAAGAAGATCACGGCCATCGCCGCGACGGCAAGGCGGTGATGGACGCGCGGACGGCTCAGCCGGGAGGCGCGCAGGCGCGGCTCGGCGAAGATCGGCGGCGGCACGGACGCGGGCGGCGGGCCCGCCGGCATCGCGTCGGCCCGCGCGGGCAGCGCGGTCCCAGCAGGGGCACGGTCGCGCCACGAAAGTGCGGCGGCGACACCGAGCGCGAAGACGAACAGGACATGAAGGCGGCGTAGGGGCATTGCCCAACTCCTCGGATTGGGCGCCCAGGCCACCCCTGCGGCGCGATTTCGGTCTTGCCCTACGTGGACCCGCCGCCGCAGACGGGCTCACCCCCTCAACGTCGGCAGGCGTCTCACCTTCTCCGTCCCTCACATGAGGGATCCGCGGCCGAAAGATCAGCCGAGCGTCAGCTGCTCGCCCTCGCGGAGCCCCTGCCCCGCTCCCTCAGCGAGCTCGATCACGGCCTTCGCGCCACGCTTGGAGGCGAACCGCCACGGCCGGACCGTCTGGACACCGACCACGCGCAGCTCCCGGTCGACAAAGACCGCGTCGATCGCGAACCGCATGAAGAGCATGTGGATCGATCCGGCCGGCTTGAGGAAGATGCCCTCGTCCGGATCGAGCGAGGCTCGGCCGAGCAGTCCCCGCATCCGCGAGAACGGGTTTGAAGCGACCGCGCAACGAGCGCACAGCACGGTTCCGTCCTCGCGAGTCACTGCCGCCGTCTTCATGGCGCTAAACCTAGCCCAGTCACTCGATCGAGTGAATCGGCGCGCACCGGCGCAAGAATCGCCCACCTGGGGGTTCTTAGACCTCGCAACTCGCCCGACAGTTGGGTCAAGCAAACGAGCAGGCGGCGCGGCACGCCGAGGGAGGTTCACCCTTCGTGACCAGCGCTACCACTCGTCCCACCACCCCTATCAGCAATTGGTCGACCGGCACGTCTGACGCAGCCGTGTCCGACCTCCCCGTGCATCGAAGGGAGGTGAATCGCATGCAGAAGTTCATCGCTCGCTTCCAGCGCGAGGAGGGCCAGACGATGGCGGAGTACGGCGTCGTGTTGGCCGTCATTACCGTCGCCGTGGTCGGCGTTCTGATGCTCCTTTCCGGCTCGATCCAGGCCGCAATCCAGGGCGTCATCGACGCTATCTCGTAAGGAATCGCATTTCGGCGGCGGGCCTCGATCCGCATGAGGCTCGCCGCTTCTTTCCCAGTCCGATCCCGCCGCAACACGTTCCACTCACACACCCGTCCCACCCGCCACCGCAAGACCAAACGCCGCCAATGAAACTTTTCCGCATCAAGCACAGCTCAGAGCGAGGCCAGGCCATGGTCGAGTTCGTCCTGGTCCTCCCCGCCCTGCTCCTGATCCTGCTGGCGATCATGCAGCTCGGGATCGTCTTCAAGAACTACGTCACGCTGACGGACGCCGTCCGCGCCGGCGCACGCAAGGCCGCGGTCTCGCGTCGCGATCCCTGTCCGGTCTGCGTCGCCACGGCCGCCGTGAAGAAGTCCGGCGCCGGGCTCGGCACCAGCCTCGTGGTCAACGTCACGCCCTCACCCTGGACAGCAGGATCCGACGTCACCGTCTCTGCCACCTACAACTACGAAGTCGATCTACTCGGCCTCGTCCTGCACAGCGGGAAGATGACGAGCTCGACGACGGAGCGGGTCGAATAACCGCTCGCGGCATCCAGGCGGCCCGAAGTTCGGGCTCGCGACCTCGCACTCGACGACCAACGCAAAGGAAACGGCACACATGACCTACCGCGCCAGAAACATCCTCGTCGCCGTGGCGCTCTCGCTCGTTGCCGCGCTGCTGACGACCTTCTATGTGACCAACTACAAGCGGAACGTCCAGACCGGCGAGGACAACGTGAAGGTCTTCGTCGCCGCCAAGGACGTACCGGCCGGTACCTCCGGCTCCGAGCTCGTGAGCAAGAACCTCCTCACGTCGGAAAGCGTCGCCAAGCGCACGGTGGTCCCGGGCGCGATCTCCAGTCCCGACCAGGTCCAGCGCCTCGTCCTCAACGAGCCGCTGTACGCCGGCGAGCAGGTCACCGCCCGCCGCTTCGGCAGCGTCCAGCAGCAGGGCATCCAGGCCAAGCTGAAGGGGACGCTCCGCGCCTACCAGCTCCCCGGAGACACGAACCAGCTGCTCGCAGGGACGCTCAACGATGGCGACCACGTCGACGTCGTCGTGACGATCCGGCCCGATCCCACGAAGGAGGACCGCGTAACCCGCATCGTGCTCCGGGACCTCGAGGTCCTGCGCGCACCGGTCTCCCCCGAGGTCTCGGGCAGGCTGTCCAACACGTCATCCGGCCAGGCCAACGTCCAGCTCGCCGTTCGCGATACGCAGGTGCAGAAGCTCCAGCAGGCGACGGCAGCCGGCGCACAGTCCGACTGGTCGCTCCAGCTCCGCCCGGTCGTCGATCCGGCAGACAGCCCGGAGACGCTCGAGTCGAACGACACCCTGATCAAGGACGGGCTCCGCGCGTCCGAGCTCAAGAACCTCCCGAGGAGTGGAAGATGAGCACCGACAATCAGACCAACGACCCGGGTCACGAGCGCGTCCGCATCTTCGTGACGGGTGACTGCGAAGGGCTCGCGTCACTGCGCGACTCCCTCGCCGCCCATCACGAGCTCGAGCTCGTCGGTACCTCGGAGCACGTCGCCCAGGCCACCGCCACGCTCGCCGGCGGGCATCTCGACTGCGTCCTCCACGCGACGCGCATCGAGCTCGCTTCCCGCCGGCGAGATCGCGGCGATCCGCGAGCAGACGCGCGCGCCGATCTTCGTGATCGCCTCGGGCGAGTCCTCCGCGCTGCTCGAGGAGGCGCTCGAGGCCGACGTCACCGACGTCCTGCTCCTGCCGCAGCTGACGGAGAACGTCGTCTTCGCGATCCGCAAGGCCGCCAACGCGAAGCGGCGGTCCACGTGGCCAGCGGCGCGGCGCAAGCACGACGGGCGCATCGTCACCGTCTTCTCGCCGAAGGGCGGGACGGGCAAGACCGTGATCGCGACGAACCTCGCCGCCGCGTTCGCCAAGTACGAGCAGAAGCGCACGCTGCTGCTCGACCTCGACCTGCAGTTCGGCGACGCCGCGATCATGCTCGGCCTCGAGCCGGACAAGACGATCTACGACCTCGTCGTCGCTCCGGGCGAGCTCGACGCCGAGAAGCTCGCCGGCTACATCACCCGGCACCCGTGCGGGCTCGACGTCCTCCCCGCGCCGCTCCGCCCGGAGGACGCAGAGCTCGTCACGGAAGGCAAGCTCGCGCGCCTGCTCGAGGTCGCCCGCGAGCGCCTACGACGTGATCGTCGTCGACACCTCGCCGTTCTTCCACGGCCCGATGCTGGCGACGCTCGACCGCACCGACGAGCTGCTGATGGTCTGCGGGCTCGACGTGCCGACGCTGAAGAACGTCCGGCTCAGCCTGCAGACGCTCGAGCTGCTCTCGTTCCCGTCGAAGCGGATCCGCTTCGTCCTGAACCGCGCCAACTCGAAGGTCGGCCTGAAGAAGAGCGAGGTCGAGGCGGCGCTCGAAGGTGAAGATCGAGTTCGAGGTGCCGAGCGACCGGACGGTGCCGCTGTCGGTCAACCGCGGCAACCCGGCCGTCCTCTCCGACCCGGGTGCGACTTCTCGAAGGCGATCCGCGAGCTCGCCAAGAGCGCTGCAACCCGACCGAGGACAAGCAGAAGCAGCGCAGGCGCGTCCTCTCGCTTGCGAAGGCCTGACGATGGGCCTCCACGACCGCCTCTCCAAGCAAACGGCGCCGACTCAGAACGGCACCGCGCTCAGCTCGCGCCGACGCAGGCGCAAGCAGGACACGGACGTCGAGGTTCGCCGGGCGGCCGATCCGTACGCGCGAGCTGAAGACGCCGGATCCACCACGCCGTGCATCGCCAAGCTCGGCCCGGAGCTCTTCAAGAGGGAGCCCGCCGAGGACCTGATGGAGCGCGTGCTCCGCGGTCGTCACCGAGCAGCTCGCGCTCGACCGGACGCCGCTGACCCGCGACGAGCGGCGGCGGATCGTCCGCGAGATCACCGACGACATCCTCGGCTACGGGCCGCTCGAGCCGCTCCTCGCGACGACTCCGTCACCGAGGTCATGGTCAACGCCTACGACCAGGTCTACGTCGAGCGCGCCGGCAAGATCGAGCAGACGGACGTCCGCTTCGTCGACGACGCCCACCTGCTGCGGATCATCGACAAGATCGTCTCGCAGGTCGGCCGCCGCATCGACGAGTCGTCGCCGATGGTCGACGCCCGCCTCCCGGACGGCAGCCGCGTCAACGCGATCATCCCGCCGCTCGCGCTGCGCGGGCCGACGCTGACGATCCGGAAGTTCTCGCGCGACCCGTACACGATGGACGACCTGATCGCGTTCGGCTCGCTCACGGCGAAGGCCGCGCAGTTCCTCGCCGCCTGCGTCAGGGGCAAGCTGAACATCCTCATCTCCGGCGGTACCGGCACCGGCAAGACGACGATGCTGAACGCGATGTCGGCGTTCGTCCCGGACGACGAGCGCATCGTCACGATCGAGGACGCGGCCGAGCTCCAGCTCCAGCAGGAGCACGTGATCACGCTCGAGTCGCGCCCGCCGAACATCGAGGGCCAGGGCGAGGTGCGGATCCGCGAGCTCGTCCGGAACGCCCTGCGCATGCGCCCCGACCGGATCATCGTCGGCGAGGTCCGCGGCGCGGAGACGCTGGACATGCTCCAGGCGATGAACACCGGCCACGAGGGCTCGCTGACGACGATCCACGCGAACTCGCCGCGCGACGCGCTCGCCCGGCTCGAGACGCTCGTGCTGACCGCCGGCGTCGAGCTGCCGCTTCGCGCGATCCGCGAGCAGATCGCCTCGCGCGTTCGACCTGCTCGTCCAGATCTCGCGCCTCGTCGACGGCTCGCGCCGCGTCACGCACATCACCGAGGTGCTCGGCATGGAGTCCGACGTGATCACGCTGCAGGACATCTTCGTCGCGAAGCCGCCGGACGAGGAGCAGGCGCCGACGTCGCGCGGCACCCGCCTGCTCGCGCCGCTCGCCTGCACCGGCCTCAAGCCGCACTTCCTCGAGAAGATGGCGACGAACGGCGTCGTCCTGCCGCCGACGTTCTTCCGGCGGACGAGCCGAGCAGCCGCCCGACGTTCGCCGCAGCCGGCTTCGGCAGGCTACGAGTGAGGCGCGTGCTCGCTCTGCAACCGGCGGCGCTGCTCGCGCTCGCCGCGGTCGCCGCCGCGGCGGGCCGCCGCGGCGGCGGCGCGGAGTCCATCTGCGCCGTCGACACGACCGGCTATCCCGACGTCCGCGTCTCCGGTCGTCACGCGTCCGCCGTCGTCGACCACCGCCCGCGCTCACCGAGAACGGCCGGCCGGTGTCGCGGCGCTCGAGACGCAGAACCTCGGCCGCGCGAAGAGCGTCGTGCTCGCGATCGACCGTTCGCAGTCGATGACGGGCCAGCCGATCGCGCGACGCGATCGCCGCCGCGCGGGCGTTCGTCGCCGGCGAAGGCCGACGGCCGATCGGGTCGCGATCGTCGCCTTCGGCCACACGCGCCGTCGCGCTGACCGGCTTCTCGGCCTCGACCATCGACGCCGACACCGCGCTGCGCTCCGGCCGTCGACGTCGACGCGACAGCCGGCACCGCGCTCTACGACGCCGTCGATCCTCGCCGCCCGCAGCTCTGCGCGCCGAGCCGCTGCCGGGCCGGGTCGCTGATCGTCGCTCACCGACGGGCACGACGTCTCGAGCAACGCCACGCTCGAGGACGCCGATCGCGACGCGCGCGCGCAGCACGGCGTCGCCGTCTACCCCGTCGGCGATCGAGGCGCCCAGCTTCGACGCCGCGCCGCTCCAGCGTCTCGCCGCGTCGACCGGCGGCACGCTACCACGCGGCACGCTCGACGAGCGCGCCTCGCCGGCGATCTACGCCGCGCATCGCGGACGAGCTCGCACGCACCTGGCGCGTCGCGTACCTGACCGCCGCCCGCCCGGGCGACGCTCTGCGGCTCCGGCACGCGTGCCCGGCACCGGCTCCGCGGCTGCATCCGTCGCGCTGCCCGCGCGGTCGCAACTCGGCGCGGCGCCGGCTGCCGAGCCGTCGCGCCTGCTTCCGGCTGCGCTCTACGACGGCGCCGGCACGTTCGTGCTCGGACTCGCGGTCGCGCTCCTCGATCCTGCTCGCGTACTGCGTTCGCTCCTCGCCGCGCGGGAGGGCCGCGGCTCACGCGCCGCCTGGCGCCGCACCTCGCAGGGATCGCGAAGGCGCGAAGCGCAAGCGCCAGGCGCGACGAGCGGCTCGCCGGCTTGCCGCAACATCCTCGAGGCGACCGAGCAGCCTTCGGCGCACCTGAAGCAGTGGCACGCGGTCCAGCGCCTGCTCGAGCGCGCCGACCTGCCGCTGAAGACGGTCGAGCTCCTCTACATCGCCGTCGGCGTCGGGCTTCGTCTCGGCATCCTCGTCGCCGTGCTGGCGTCGCCGCCGCTGATCGTGCTCGTCGCGCTTCTTCGTCGGCGGCTCGCTCCCGTTCCTCTTCGCGACCTTCAAGGCGACGCGCCGGCTGACGCCGTTCGAGAACCAGCTGCCCGACCTGCTGATCACGATCGCCGCGTCGCTCAAGGCGGGCCACAGCTTCCGCCAGGGCATCCAGACCGTCGTCGACGAAGGCCCGCACGCCGGCGGCGAAGGAGTTCAAGCGCGTGCTCACCGAGACGCGCCTCGGCCGTCCGATGGACGACGCGCTCGAGCGACATGGCCGACGCGCGTCGGCTCGAAGAACCTCGACGTTCGTCGTCACCGCCGTCACGATCCAGCGCCAGGTCGGCGGCTCGCTCGCCGGGCTCTTCGACATGGTCGCCGAGGCCGTCCGCCAGCGGCAGCAGTTCGCCCGCAAGATCAAGGGCCTGACCGCGATGGGCCGCATGTCCGCCTACGTGCTCGTCGGCCTGCCGTTCTTCATCGCGCTCGCGCTGACGCTCATGAACCGCGAGTACATGGCGCCGCTCTACCACACCTCGACCGGCCACAAGCTGATCATCGGTCGGCGCTCGTGATGATGGCGCTTCGGCAGCGTCCTCCTCAAGCAAGATCGTCTCCTTCAGGGGGTGAACCCGATGCTGCTCGTACTCGCCGTCCGCCTGTCTCGCCGCCGCCGCCTATCTTCGCTCGGCGAGGTCGTCACGTCACCCGCGCGGGAGCGCCAGCGCGTCGGTCCGGCGCGCGCGCCGACTACGGCCGCGTGCGCCTGCCGGAGCGCCGGCCGAGCGGCGCGCGCTTCCACGAGCGCGTCATCGTGCCCGCTGGCCGGCTCGCTCGCCGCGATCGTCCTCCGCCTCAACCCGACGCACGACCATCGAGGCGATCGCAGCGAGGCTGCTCGCAGCCGGCCTCCGCAGCGTCACGCCGACGACGTTCCTGGCCGCGAAGGGCGGGCTGCGGCGGCTCGGGCCTCGTGCTCGGCCTGCATCGCCGGCGGCTCGAAGGGCCCCGGCGACGGGCTCCTCGTTCGCCGCTGCTCTTCGGCAGCGCTCGGGTTCATCGCGCCCGGACGTGCTGCTCACCTCGAAGCGCGCACGCGCCGGCGCGACGCGATCCGCGAGCCAGCTGCCGGACGCGCTCGACCTGCTCGCCGTCTCGGTCGAGGCCGGCCTCGGCTTCGACGGCGCGGTCGACGAAGCTGACCGAGCACATGGACGGCGCCGCTCGTCGAGGAGTTCGCGCTGACGCTCGGCGAGATGCGGATCGGCGAGTCCGGCAGGACGCGCTCAAGAAGCTCGCCGAGCGCGTCGCACGCGCCGAGGTCGCCGCGTTCGTCCGCGCGATCATCCAGGCCGACCAGCTCGGCATCTCGCTCGGCCGGATCCTGCGCGTGCAGGCCGCCGACACGCGGCTGCCGCCGCCAGGCGGCCGCCGAGGAGACGGGCGATGAAGGCGCCGATCAAGATGCTCTTCCCGACGGTGCTCTTCATCTTCCCGGCGATGTTCCTCGTCATCCTCGGCCCGGCGTTGATCAACCTCGCGCAAGGTCTTCTGATGTCGGCTGAGACCGAAAAGGGCTTCGGCACCGGTCTTCGCGCGCAGCTCGAAGCGGCGCGAGGCGGAACGAGCCGCAGGAGTCGAGGAGCGCCGCCGTCGAGGCGGAGGAGCCGCCGCCGCAACCGCCCCGCCGCTCGCCGCACGGTCTTCGACGACCTGGACATGCTCCGCGCCGAGCTGAAGGCGTCGCTTTCGCGTGAGGAGGAGCTGCGCAACGCTCTCTCCCGGCAGGTCGAGATCTACAAGCGGGAGCTCGAGGCTGCCGGCGACACGTCGCGCATGGCGTCCGAGGTCGCCCAGAAGGAGGCGCAGCTGGAGGCAGCCGAGGAGGCGATCGCCGCGCGCGAGCGCCAGCTGGCCGAGCAGCAGGAGGCCTCGAAGACGCGCTGCGCGAGCTGCAGGCCCGCGAGCGCGAGATCGAGACGTCGTAGCGGCGGCTCGACACGGCGCAGCAGCAGCTCGGCGAGGCCCGCCGCGAGCTCGAGGACCGCCAGCGCGAGCTCGGCGACCTCCAGGCCCGGGCGACCGCGGTCGAGGCGCGTGCCGCCGAGCGCGAGGCGCAGGTCGAGGCCAAGCTCGAGACGCTCACCTCCGCCGACGGCGAGCGCGAGCTCGCGGCCGCCGAGGTCGCCTCACAGCTGCAGGCGATCGGCGATCAGGAGCGCCAGGTCGCCGCCCGCGAGGAGGAGCTCGCCCGTCTCCGGAGCGAGCTCGACGCCGAGTCCGAGCGCAAGCGCCGCGAGCTGGAGGACATGCTCGCCGAGCGCCAGCGCGAGATGGCCGCGCGCGACGCGGCAGCCACCGAGCGCGAGGTCGCTGCTGAACGAGCGCGACACGCCTCGCGCGGGAGCGCGAGTCGTCATTCACCACGCGCGAGCGTGAGCTCGAGGAGCGGTTCCGGGCCGTCGCAGCGATCCAGACAGACTTTGCGAAGCAGCACAGGCCGAGGTCGAGGCGCGAGCGCAGGAGCTGACCAAGCTCGAGACCGAAGCTCGACGCACGCAAGCTGGCACTGACCCAGGGCGAGGCCGGCATGGCCGCCTGGGAAGGCCGCCTGCGCGCCAACCAGGACCGGCTCGAGCGCGAGCGCGCGGGCCACGGCCAGACCTCGCAGGAGGCGTTCGCGCTTCTCTCCGAGCTCGAGCAGCGCGAGGCTGAGCTCAACCGGCGCGAGCAGGAGCTGCTCGTCGCGCCCGAGGCCGGCGGCGCGCGTGGCGCCGAGCTCGACTCCCGCGAGGCCCTGCTGGCCGCGCGCGAGGCAGAGCTCAACCGCCGCGAGGCGTCGATCGTCCGCGACGACGAGCGCACGGCGTCGGTGCGTCGCCCGCGAGCGCGAGCTGAACGCCCGCGAGGCCGAGGTGACGAGCGCCGAGAAGCTGTTCGACTCCCAGAAGACGAGGCTCGAGCGGCTGGAGAAGCGCCTGCAGCGCACCGAGGACGCGATCGCCGAGCAGATCAAGGAGCTGGAGCGCCGCGAGGAGGAGATGACGCGGCACGAGGCTCGCCAGGAGGCCGATCAGGAGCTCCGCGACGAGAAGCTCGAGAAGCGCGAGCGCCATGTCGCCGAGCGCGAGCAGCGCCTCGGCCGCCGCCAGGAAGACCTCGCGGCCTACGTCGGCGAGCTGCAGGACAAGCTGGACGACCGCGAGACCGAATGGTGGCGCAAGCAGCTCGGAGCAGACCCGGTCGAGTCCGAGCCCGAGCCGACGAAGCTCGCCGGCTGAGCGAAATCCACCGAAACGCTGCCGCTACACTGTCCGTCCGCGCGGATGTGGCGGAATTGGTAGACGCGCACGGTTCAGGTCCGTGTGGGGGCAACCCGTGGAGGTTCAAGTCCTCTCATCCGCATAGCCGTTTTTGAGCGGGAACCGGGAACACTCCGGGAACAAACGGATGAGTGGCGGCGCTCTGCCGCCCGGCCGCGATTTCTGTCAGGGCTTCCGGGCTCGGATGGCCGTGTTCGCCGCTCGCCGATCTCCACGAGATCGTAGGGGCTTGGATGGTCCACATGGTCGTACTCGGCTGTGTATTCGAGTGGCAGCCGGTAGATGGATTCCTGCGCCATCCGCACGTTGAATTGCAGCGACTGCACTACAGACACTGAGTCGTCGAGCCCGGCTTCGTCGAGGACGGCGCGGACTTCCTTCTCGAAGGCTCGACGACTCCGATTCGCGAGCTACGACGCCGGCAGTGCGAGTTTCAATCTCGTTGGTCAGCGCGGTGATCTCTTGCAGTTTGGCGTTGCGTTCGGCTTCGTACCCGTCGGCGAGGTCGGTCAGTTGGTCAACTGGACCGCGCGATATCGTCAGCATGTCGTTGGGCTAGCAGTGCAGTCTGGCTGCTCACCGGGAAGAAGATCCAAAGCCGTCCAATACGTCGGCGTGTATCAAGAAGGGTGTTGCGCACATCTCCGGCCTCGCGCCGCAGGCCTTCGTAGTCGAAGCCAAGCTCGGAGGGCCGGTACTTCGAGAACAACGCTTCGGCGGCGGTAATGCAGGCACTGAGTCCCTCTTCGGCGAAAGTGATGGCTTCTGTCATCTTGTCGCGACGCTTCTCTTTGCGTTCGTAGCTCGTGGTGACCACTGCGGCAGAAGCCGCACCCGCAAGGAGACCGAAGACACCAGTCGTAACCGCGACGGCGATCGCCGCCCAGGCTGGCAATTCCGTTGCGGCGACGATTCCGGTCACTCCCATGGAGAACGGTTACTTACTCCGCGTTTGTGCAGAAGGCAAGTATCGGTCTCGACCACGCTTCAGTATCTGGCTGCCCGGGCGTCGTAGCGATCGAACGCCGCGCGCAGATGGTCGTCTGTCCGCTTGAGCCAGCGCGCATACGTGTCTTCGAGCTGTGTCACGGACGCGCCCATGATCGTCGCCAAGTGCCATAGGTGGACACCATCCTCGATCGCAAAGCTATGCCGCATGTCCACGATGCGTCGATGGTCGATCCCCGCGGCCCGGAGCGCGGGCGTCCACACACGGTGCCGGACCTTCTCGGCGTCGATGTAGCCTCCGCGCGCGGCAGGGAACAGGATCGGCGTGTCGAGTGTCATGGTGAGCCCTTCGCTGTCCCTGGTCTAGACCAGCACGTGTACGTTTCGCAAGGGTCTGGCGCCGGCCCCGATGGTCGCTAGCGACGACGAGGAGCCCTGCCATGGTGCCTGTTAGGGCTGTGTGGGCGTCACCGTCTCACCGAGCGCCGACCTTGGGGTGTCACTCCAGTCGAACGTTGCTGCGGCCGGCGGTGGAGCAGCGGAACCGGCTTGTGCGATTGCGCTCGCCTGCAGGCTGGTTGCCGAGGAGGCGTCCTTGAGGGCCGTCGGCGGCTTGGTCCCCGTCGACCTCAGTGAGACAAGACTGGTCAGAAGACCGAACCAGAACGGCGCGCCGAGCATCACCATGAGTCCGGTCAGGATCCAACCCCGAGCATGCCCCATTGGGCCGATGTCCAGTTGAGCGGGGATCGGTTCTTGTTCCACGCATCCTTGGATGCGTTGTCCCAACCGACGGGGAGACTGAGCTCTTTCAGGCTGTCGGTCGTCGCGGCGACGCTTGTCAGATCCTTGGGCTCGCCGCTATCGGCGACGCCGGACGCGGCTGTCGCGACCGCTTGGCGCGTGAATGGCGATCGTTCCCGCCGCAGCCGCTCCAAGCCTGCTACGGCTCACTCTCCACGGCTGCGGCGGAGACAACCTCTACTCGGTCAAACACGACGGGCGAGGACGGCTACTTGCGCAGGACCTTGCAGAAATAGCCTTTCGAGTAGTAGTTCGATCTACCGCTCCCGTCGGTGAAGTGATTGAACGTCTCCACCCTCAGCGAGCCACTGTCGAGGACGCCTGTGACGATCGCGACCTTGAAGGCGAACTTGTACTGGGCACTGAAAGCGACAGCTGCGCTTGAGCTGACGTCGGCGGCATAGGCGAGCCCCGGCACCTTCCCCCAGTCGCATGGCGTGGGGGTGCAGGCGCCGAACGCCTGCACGGTGATCGAGGAGCCTGAGGCAGCGATCACGATCTTCACCAGGTTCCGGGTGGCACCATCGCAAGCGTTCCAGGTGCCGACCAACGCGGCCTGTCCCACGACCGCGGCAGCCTTCGCTTCGGCTGCTTTCTGGGCCAGGTCTGACGGTGCTTTGAATTCATGCTTCGCGGGCATTTCTCACTCCCTAATCGGCTGTTCCGCTCCGGAATCCGTTCTCGGTTTCCGGAACCTTCGAGCTCACGAAGATCAGAATCACCCTCCTCTCCCAGCGGCGTGGCCGGTAGCCGACGCACGTTGTGGTGGGCCGCGAAAGAGCTTGCGCTTGTGGCAGCACAAGCATGGCTTCGACGGCCGCGCACGCCCGTTCCGAGCAGAAGCGGGGCTGACCCAACGTGCGGCAGCGACCTCGCATCCGACATAGAAGTCTCTTGGACTTGGACTAGAGCTAGCCGCTTACTAAGCGCAATACCAAGCTATGTCCGCGGACACCAACAGTCAAGTCTTGCTTTGCCGAATGGCGACAGCGTGTTGTCGCTCCATGAGAGGACTTGAACGCCTGTCCTGACAGCTGAGGTCACCGCGGGGCGTATCTCGAGCCTCGTCTTTGTGGTCGGTGCACAGGGAGAGTGAACTCGGGTACGTCGGGGTGCGCATAGCCGTTTTCTGGCGATGGAACGGACGAGACGTGTGTCCCTGCGCGCACCGTAGTTCGCCGACGCGGCCAAGGCGGACACCGAGGTCACGCTCGCGAACTAGCGCTAACGGACAACCGGCACCGGCCGGGGAGCCTGTCCCTCCCCGACCCGTGCGGGCCTCGCTCGGCGTGAGCGCCGCCTACGAGGCGGTCCAGTAGATGTCCTCGGTCCAGCAGTGCGGGCCGCCGTAGACCCCCGTGTAGTCGACGACGCGCACGGTCCCGCTCGCGCTCCCGGGGGCAGTGAGCTTTCCCGCGACGGACAGGGTGAGCACCATGTTGGACCCGACGGTGCTCTTGCTGTTGATCACGAACCTTCCTTCCGGATCGACGGGAATCGTGCCCTCGACCCAGACCTTGGCGTCGCGAATGAACGAGAGCGGGGTATCGCAGGTCAGGTCGACGAAGAAGTACAAGCCCCACAGAGCCGTGGCACCCGAGCCGACCTCGAAAGCGATGTACTTCCATTGGGCGGTCGACCCCGAGTAGGGGCCGTCGCGCGCCGCGACATCGTCGTTCTTGATCGTGCCCGTCGCGGTCCCGTCGGCGATGGAGGCGTTGACCGGGCTGGACAGCGTGACCGTCAGGGTTTCGTCGGGCTCGACCGCTTTGTCACTGGCGACCGCGACCGTGACGGCGGTCGTCGTTTGCCCCGGCTTGAAGGTGACTACGCCGCCCGCAGCCGTGTAGTCGCTCGCGGCGACGGCGGTTCCGTCGGAGATCGCGTAGTGCGCCGCGACGCTGAGCGGTGTCGCCGCCGAGAGGCTGACGGCGAAGCTCAGGGTCGAGCTTCCCTCGCTTCCCTCCACCACCGAGGCGTCGGCAACGGAGATCGACGGCTTCGGGAGCGCGCGAATCTGGAGGCTAGCGATCCTCGTGGCGGTCGAACCGGCGGACTGGATCGTCACCTTCACCCGGAGCACCTTTCCGTTCGCCGCCACGGGGACGACGAACGAGACGCGCGCGAGTCCTTGCTTGAACGACTCGGCGTGGGCGATGACCTTCCCTGCATAGGACGGCTCGCAGATCATCCTGCCGCGGGTCAGGGGCGCGCCGCTGTCGCTCCGCGTTACCCTGAAGATGACGGTCAAGCGCTTTCCGGGCGACGCCTGGGAAGGAACAGCGACAGGTCGCCCGATCACGGGCTTCGGCCCGGTCGACGCGCTGCCGGCGCTCGCGGCCGAAGCGCCCGCGGCGAGGACGCAGATGATCAAGCCCAGCAGACCGGCGTGCATCGGTGCTCGCCAGATCGAGAACATGACCCTCCCTTCGGGACGGGGCGCAAGCACGCCCGAAAAGGACGTCCTCTCGGGCGTTGATGGTCGAGTCCTCTCCCGTGCGGGCCTCGAGACGATTGGGTCCGGCCCTCATCACGCTGCGGACAACTACCGATCCGTCTTGCGCGAGACGGCGCAACAAGGGCGGTTCAGCTCAACGCGCGCTCAAGGCGGGATGCAGAACGGGGCGCCCTTCCTCGCGGAGGATCGGAGACGACGCCTTGAATCCCCAGATCAGCGGGTAGATGCCAAGCGAGAGCTCCCAGATGATCTCGGGGATCGTCGCGATGCCCTGCACCGGTGCGCCTGCGTCGTAGAGATCGAACAGCACGCCGATGCCCGAGAGGATGAGGAGCGGACCTCCGATCAGTCCCAGCATGGCCAGGCCCCTGGGCATCAGGCCGGACTTGTACATCAGGTAGCCCAGGATCAACCCGTTCCCGATGCCGACGACGAAGCCGGGGCCGAGCAGGAACGTCCAGTCCTTGATCGCGGCGAGCGATTCCGCCAGGCCACCGAGTGCGGCGGCGTCCGCGCCCGCGTCATGCCGCAACGTCACGATCGCAAGGACGGCGATGATGCCGACGAGGATGAAGACGCACTCCATGATGCGAGCCGTGACGTAGCCGAACGTGAGGATCTCGTTCTGCCGCTTGAGGATCGGGATCAGCACGACCGCGGTACCAATGTTCGCGAGGATGAGGATCAACTCGAGGAGCGCCCCGAAGTAGATCTGGTTGTCGGCGCCGGCGCCGGCGATGTAGCCCTGGGGATCATCGAGAACCGGCTGGTACAGACCAAGCGCCGGGATCGACGTGATGAAGGTGATGAGGTAAAGCGCGCCAAAGGCGACCGCAATCCTTCTCTGTGCAGTCATGTTGACCCCTTTCGTCGCGGTCACGGCGGCGCGAGCGTACGCCGCCGCGGAATGATCCCAAGTTCGCGTGACCGCCGCCTCTTCCGCTGATCCGATATCCGCGAATCCACCGATGTAGGGTCGGGTGCGTCGCCGCAGGATTCGGGGGGAAGGTCAGTGTCCGACGTCATCGAGACAAGCGTGATCGAGCCAGAGGCGGTCGGCCTGCTCGTTTCGAGCCTCCGCCAACGGGGATTTCGCGTACTCGGGCCTACCGTTCGCGACGGCGCGATCGTCTACGACGACCTCACTTCGGCCGGCGAGCTGCCCGTCGGGTGGACCGATGTGCAGGCGCCCGGCAGCTACCGGCTCGAGCGACGCGACGACGAGGCGCTCTTCGGGTACGCGGTCGGGCCGCATTCCTGGAAGCAGTTCCTCTTCCCGCCCCGCATCAGGCTCTGGAAGGCGCGGCGCAGCGAGGACGGCGTGTTCGAGGTCGAGGACGAGGCGCCTCACGACGAGCGGTTCGCGTTCCTCGGCGTCCGGTCGTGCGAGTTGCACGCGATCGACATCCAGGACAGGGTCTTCCTCGGCGGGCAGTACGTCGAGCGGGACTACGCCGCCCGTCGCGAGGACGCATTCCTCGTTGCCGTCAACTGCTTCGAGCCGGGCGGCAACTGCTTCTGCGTCTCGATGGGAACCGGCCCGAAGGCAGAGGCCGGGTACGACCTGGCGCTCACCGAGATCCTCGACGACGGCCACCGGCTGCTCGTCGAGGTCGGCAGCGAGCGTGGCGCCGAGGTGCTGAGCGAGCTCCCGCGGCGCCCGGCGGCCGACGCCGACCTGCGCGCCGCCGAGGCGTCCGTCGCCGGCGCCGCCGAGAAGATGGGCCGCACGCTCGACACGCAGGATCTGCCGGGACTGCTCGCCCGCACGCTCGAGCACGGGCGCTGGGACGAGGTCGCGGAGCGGTGCCTGACCTGCGGCAACTGCACGATGGTCTGCCCGACCTGCTTCTGCTCGACGGTCGAGGACGTGACCGATCTCGGCGGCGGCGAGGCCGAGCGCGATCGCACCTGGGACACCTGCTTCTCGGTCGACCACTCGTACATCCACGGCGGCGCCGTGCGGCCGTCGGGGCACTCGCGCTATCGCCAGTGGCTGACGCACAAGTTCGGGACCTGGCACGACCAGTTCGGCACGTCCGGCTGCGTCGGCTGCGGACGCTGCATCACCTGGTGCCCGGTCGGGATCGACGTCACCGAAGAGCTCACAGCACTCCGTGTCGAGGAGGTGCACGATGGAAACCATTGACGCGTTGCTCCGCGACGTGCCCGTGTTCCGCGGCCTGGCGGACGACCAGCTGACGCTGATTGCCGGCTGCGGCTCGAATGTCCACTTCGAAGAGGACACCGTCCTCTTCCGCGAAGGCGACCAGGCGGACGCCTTCTATCTTGTCCGGCAAGGTGCGGTCGCGCTCGAGACCTTCGCGCCCGTGCCGGGGAGCGATGACGATCGAGACGCTCGAGGCCGGTGAGGTCGTCGGCTGGTCGTGGCTCTTCCCGCCCTACCGCTGGCACTTCGACGCGCGGGCGCTGACGCCGATACGCGCGACGATGTTCGACGGCGCGTGCCTGCGCGGAAAGTGCGAGACGGACACGGCGCTGGGCTACGAGCTGATGTCCCGCTTCGCACAGATCCTGATCGAACGGCTGCAGTGGACGCGCCTCCGGCTCCTCGACGTCTATGGCGATGGCCGTTCACGCTGAGCCTCTTCTGGCGGAGGCGCCCCGGCCGTTCCGGGTCCTCAGCCGGCGACTCGAGACCTACGACACGTGGACACTCGAGCTCGAGCCGGTCGACGGAGCGCCGCTCGTCCCGCAACCGGGCCAGTTCACGATGCTCTACGCGTTCGGCATCGGCGAGGTCCCGATCTCCGTCTCCGAGATCGGCGGCGGCAAGCTCGTCCACACGGTTCGCGCCGTCGGCGCCGTCACCGAGGCGATCTGCGCTGCTCACCCGGGAGTCACGCTCGGCGTGCGCGGCCCGTTCGGCAACGCGTGGCCGGTCGCAGAGGCAGCCGGTGGCGACCTCGTCGTGGTCGCCGGCGGTATCGGCCTCGCCCCGCTCCGCCCGGCGATCCGCCACGCGATCGCGAACAGGCCGGAGTACGGGCAGGTGACGCTCCTCTACGGCAGCCGCACGCCGCGCGACCTGCTCTACCGGCGGGAGCTCGATCGCCTGTCCGAGATCGCCGTCGACATCACGGTCGACACCGCCGACACGGACTGGCGCGGCAAGGTCGGCGTCGTGCCGAAGCTGATCGCCGGCGCGGACTTCGATCCTGCGAAGACCACCGCGCTCGTCTGCGGCCCGGAGATCATGATGCACTTCGCCGCGCTGGCGCTCCTCGAGCGCGGCGTGCCGGCCGAGCGGATCTACGCCTCGATGGAGCGGGACATGCGCTGCGGCGTCGGCCACTGCGGTCACTGCCAGCTCGGGCCGACGCTGATCTGCCGCGACGGCCCCGTCTACCGCTGGAGCGAGCTGGAGCCCCTGCTCGCGGTGAGGGAGCTGTGAGCGCGCCCCCCAAGCCGACCCTGGCGGTATGGAAGTTCGCCTCCTGCGACGGCTGCCAGCTCTCCCTCCTCGACTGCGAGGACGAATTGCTGCAGCTCGCGGGTGCGGTCGAGATCGCCTACTTCGTCGAGGCGAGGCGCGCGACCGCCGAGGGGCCGTACGACCTGTCGCTCGTCGAGGGGTCGGTGACGACGGAGCACGACATCGAGCGGATCAAGGAGGTCCGGCGCGTCTCGAAGAAGCTCGTCACGATCGGCGCCTGCGCGACCGCCGGCGGCATCCAGGCGCTGCGCAACAGCGCCGACGTCGCCGAGCTCACCTCGCTCGTCTACGCGTCACCCGAGTACATCTCGACGCTCGCCACCTCGACGCCGATCTCCGCTCACGTGCCGGTCGACTTCGAGCTGCACGGCTGCCCGATCGACAAGCGCCAGCTGCTCGAGGTGCTGACGGCGTTCCTCCACGGCCGCCGGCCGAACATCCCCTCGACGAGCGTCTGCACGGAGTGCAAGAGGCGCGGCCTCGTCTGCGTGATGGTCGCGCACGGGACGCCGTGCCTCGGTCCGGCCACGCATGCCGGCTGCGGCGCACTCTGCCCCTCCTACCACCGCGGCTGCTACGGCTGCTTCGGGCCGATGGAGACCCCCAACACGGCGTCGCTGACGAAGCAGCTGCGCGTGCTCGGCATGGACGAGCGCAACGTCGATCGGGTCTTCCGCACGTTCAACGTCGAGGCATTCGAGGAGGCGCGGGCCAATGGCTGAGCGGCGCACGATCCAAACCGACTACCTCGCGCGGGTCGAGGGCGAGGGCGCGATGACGATCCGCCTCCACGACGGCGAGGTCGAGCACGTCGAGCTGCGCATCTTCGAGCCGCCGCGGTTCTTCGAGGCGCTGCTGCGCGGCCGCTCCTTCCTCGAGGCGCCGGACATCACCGCCCGGATCTGCGGCATCTGCCCCGTCGCGTACCAGATGAGCGCTGTGCAGGCGATGGAGGACGTCTGCGGGGTCGTCGTGCCGGAGCCCCTGCAGCTGCTGCGGCGGCTCCTCTACTGCGGCGAGTGGATCGAGAGCCACGCGCTTCACGTCTACATGCTTCACGCGCCCGACTTTCTCGGCTACGAAAGCGCGATCGAGCTCGCGCAGGACGCGCCGGCGGCTGTCGAGCGCGGCCTCGCGCTGAAGAAGACGGGCAACCAGGTGATGACGCTCGTCGGCGGCCGGGAGGTGCACCCGATCAACGTCCGCGTCGGCGGGTTCTACCGCGCGCCGACGCGCCGCGAGTTGGGCACCCTCGTCGAGCCGCTCGAGCGGGCCCGCGAGGCGGCGCTCGAGACGGTGCGCTGGACGGCGGGCTTCGAGTTCCCCGATCGCCAGGTCGAGTGCGAGCTCGTCGCGATCTCCCACCCCGGCGACTACGCGATCGAGCGCGGGCGGGTCGTCTCCGACCGCGGCCTCGACATCGCGGTCTCCGAGTACGACCAGCACTTCGTCGAGGAGCACGTCGAGCGCTCCAACGCGCTCCAGTCGCACCGCGCCGACGGCGGCACGTACCTCTGCGGCCCGCTCGCGCGCTTCGCGGTCAACAGGGAGCAGTTGACGCCGCTCTGCCTGGACGCGGCGCGTGAGGCCGGTCTCGACGGGCCGTGCCGCAACCCGTTCCAGAGCATCGTCGTCCGCAGCATCGAGCTGCTCTATGCCTGCGACGAGGCGCTGCGGCTGATCGCCGCCTACGAGGAGCCGGACGCCCCGGCCGTGCCGGTCGAGCCGCGGGCAGGCGTCGGGTTCGGCGTCACCGAGGCGCCACGCGGGCTCTGCTACCACCGCTACGAGCTCGACGACGAGGGGACGATCCTCGACGCGAAGATCGTGCCGCCGACCTCCCAGAACCAGCTCGCGATCGAGGACGATCTGCGCGCCGTCGTCGGCCGGTACTCGACCCTCGGCGACGAGGAGCTGCAGATTCTCTCCGAGCAGACGATCCGCAACTACGACCCGTGCATCTCGTGCGCCACCCACTTCCTGACGCTCGAGGTCGAACGCCGGTGAGCCGTGTCGTCGTGATCGGCATCGGCAATGTCTATCGCGGTGACGACGCGGTCGGGCTCGCGGTGGCCGAGCGGCTGCGCGCGCGCGAGCCGAGCGGTGTCACCGTTCTCGACTGCGAGCAGGAGCCGACGCGGCTGCTCGACGCGTGGGAAGGCGCCGACGTCGCGCTCGTCGTCGATGCCGCCGCCTCCGGCGCGGTCGAGGCCGGGACGGTGCACCGGTTCGACACGAGCGAGGGTCGCATTCCCGCCCGCGTGTTCCGCTCGTCGACACACGCGTTCGGCGTCGGCGACGCCGTCGAGCTCGCCCGCGCACTCGGGCGGCTGCCGGGGCGAGTCGTCGTCTACGGCGTCGAGGGCGCGGACTTCACCACCGGCGCAGCGCTGAGCGCGCCGGTCGAGGCGGCCGTCGAGGGCCTCGTCGACCGGCTGGAGGAGGAGAGCCGATGCACGAACGGGCGTTGATGCGCGACCTCGTCGCGCGGATCGAGGCGACGGCGCAGGCGGAGGGCGCGACTCGGGTGACGAAGGTCGTGGTGCAGCTCGGCGCGCTCTCTCATTTCACGCCTGAGCATTTCCGCGAGCACTTCGAGGACGCAACCCGCGGAACGGTCGCGGACGGCGCGGCGGTGGAAGCCGCGCTCGAGGAGGACATCTCCTCGCCGCGGGCGCGCGACGTCGTGCTGGCAAGCGTGGAGGTCGAGGTCTGATGTGCCTCGGCACGATCGCCGTGCTCGTCGAGAGCTGGGAGGCGGGCGGCACCCAGGTCGGCCGGCTCGACAGCGGCGAGGTCGTGTCGCTCGCGTTCGTCCCCGGCGCCCGCACCGGCGCGCACTTGCTCATCCACCTCGGGATCCCGGTCGAGGTGCTCGATCCCGCGGACGCCGAGGTGGCGCTCGCCCTGCGCTCAGACATTCGGACCGACAAAGGAGTAACGCGATGACCACGTTCGCCGCCTCGCTGACAGCCCGCCTCTCGAGCCGCGCGATCGGCGTCTGCTTCGCCTTCGTCGCGGCGATCGTCAGCGGTGTCTCGGTCTACGTGAACTCGAAGGGCGTCTCGCACTTCGACGACGCGACCGTCTACACGACCGCGAAGAACGCCGTCGCCGGCGCGCTGCTCGTCGTGCTCGCGATCCCCGTCATCACCGCGGCGGCGCGCCCGGGCTCGCGCGCGCCGCGGCCGCAGGGCCGGCGGCAGTGGCTCGGCCTCGTTGCCATCGCGTGCATCGGCGGCAGCATCCCGTTCGTGCTCTTCTTCGAGGGCCTCTCCCGCGCGACCGCGACCCAGGCCGCCTTCCTGCAGAAGACGCTCGTCATCTGGGTGGCGCTGCTCGCGGTGCCGCTGCTCCGGGAGCGAATCCGGCCGGTGCATCTCGCCACGATCGCGCTCGTCGTGGCCGGGCAAGCCTGGATTGCCGGCGATGTCGGCACGGTCACCTTCGGCAGCGGCGAGGCGATGATCTTCGCCGCGACGATCCTCTGGGCGGTCGAGGTGATTCTCGTCAAGCGGCTCGTCGTCGGCATCGACCCGCGGACGCTCGCCGCGTCGCGGATGGCGCTCGGTGTGGTCGTGCTCGGCGCTTGGATCGCCGTCTCGGGCCGCGCTTCCGAGCTCGCCGGCCTCAGCGCGGCGCAATGGCAGTGGGCGACGCTGACCGGCCTGCTCCTGACCGGCTATGTCGCCACGTGGTACGCGGCGCTCGCCTTCGCCCCGGCGATCGACGTCACCGCTGTGCTCGTCTTCGGCGCCGTCATCACGGCCGTGCTGGCCGGGACGATCGACGGTGCGGCGGTCAGCGTCGCCGGAATCGCTCTGATCACGGCGGGTGTCGCGCTCGTCGGAGTCGGCGCCCTGAGGAGAAGCACCGCGCAGGCCGCACGATCGTGACGGCCGGCCCGCTCCTGTTCGCACGCTACGCCTATCCGCCGAACGCACTCGGGCTGCTGCGGCGCCGACGAGACGAGGACGTTGCTCGAGTACGGCGCGGCGGGCGCGTCCGACGGAGGCCTGTCGGAGCTGGCGCGCACCTTCGAGGGAGCATGGCCCTACCTGACGCTGATCGCCGACTCGAACCGGATCGCTGACCCGCTCGACCCACGCGTCGTCGAGGCGTACTGGGTCGGCAACGACCTCCTCGACCAGGTCACGGCGGGCACGCTCTCGCGTCACGTCGAGGACCGGTTCCGCGGCCGGATCGGGCAGAGCTGGCGGCGTGTGGTCGACGCCGTCGCCGCCGGAGCCGTGCCGCACCACACCTTCCACGTCCTGGCCGTCTACCCCTGGCTCGGCCTGCTCCGGACGGGGGTCGTCGACGAGCCGCTGCACGTGCTCGACCAGTGCCGGACGACGCCGGCTCTGGTGCAGTCGGTCGACGGCGACAGCGCGCGCGTGCGCCTGCGCCCGCTCGTCTGGGACGGCCGCGCACTCGAGCTCGGGCCGCGGACGTCGCGCGACGTGCGCTGGCGCGACGACGGGCTCGCGCTCGTCGCGGCACCGGAGCCGGGCGAGTGGGTGTCGCTCCACTGGGACTTCGTCTGCGACCGGCTGACACGGTCGTCGGCGGCCCGGCTTGCCTTCGAGACGCGCAGGACGCTCGCCGCGGTCAACAGCTCGTCGACGGCGGCCGCTGCGCTCGCGTAGCGACGGCCAAGCCATCGAGAATCCGGCTACCTTGATGGGCATGCGGAAGGCACCGCTCGCAGCTCTCGTGATCGTCCTCGCGCTCGCGACGCCCGCGACCGCGGCCGCACCACCTCAGGTCGTGAAGCTCCGGAAGCAGGTTGCGGCCCTCAAGATCCAGGTGAAGCGGGTCACGGCGCAGAAGAACGCCGCCCTTCGCCGCGTGGCCGCGCTGAACGCGCAGGTGGCGGCGCTGAAGGCGCAGCTGACGCCGAAGCCGACCGGGAGCGTCAAGCTCGAGAACGGCGAGAACGGCGATCACGCGAAGGTCACCGGCGCGGGCGTGAACGCGGACGGCGACGTGCTCGGACAGATCGAATACGTCGGCGGGCTGACCTGCACCGACCTGGGCCCGTACCTGAGCGTCGACGTGACGTTCTTCGACGCCGCGGGACAAGTTCTCGAGACCGGGAACGCCACGATCACCGAGGTCGTGGCAGGTGTTCGCTACCCGCTGAAGATCGTCGGCGCCGACGGTGCAGTGCGCGCGGACGGGGTCGTCTCGATCACCTGCTTCTGAGCGTCAAGCCGGGACGTTCGCGTCCAGGAGCTCGCGGACATGCCGGCCGAGATCGACGATCGTAAACGGCTTCTGGAGGAAGTCGGTGCGTGAGTCCCGCGTGGAGGCGATCGAGTCCTCGCCGTCCGGATAGCCGGACATGAACAGCACTTTCAGGTCGGGCCGCTTCAACCTCAGCCGCGCCGCGAGCTCGCCGCCGCGCATCTTCGGCATCACGACGTCGGTGACCAGGAGGTCGCACGTCACACCTTGCTCGTCGAGCGCCAGGGCCTCGTGGGCGTCAGCCGCCACGACGACGCGATAGCCGTCTTGCTCCAGAATCTTTCGCGCCAGGTCGCGCACGATCTCCTCGTCCTCGACCAGGAGGATCGTCTCGCTTCCCGGCGAGCTCCTCGGCGGACTGCTCCGCCCTTCGGTCGGGGCCTTGGTGCTGAGCGGGACGAACATGCGGAACGTGGCGCCCTCGCCCAACTCGCTCTCGACGGTGACGAAGCCGTCGCTCTGCTGGAGGATGCCGTAGACCGTGGCGAGGCCGAGGCCGGTTCCCTTGCCGACGTCCTTGGTCGTGAAGAACGGCTCGAAGAGGTGCGCCCTCGTCTCCTCGTCGATCCCGCGGCCCGTGTCCGTGACCGAGACGACTGCGAAGCGGCCCGGCTGCAGGTCGCTGTTCGAGTGAGCGGCGGCCGTGTCGATCTCGAGCTCGGTGCACTCGATCGTGAGCGTCCCTCCGTCCGGCATCGCGTCGCGTCCGTTGATGGCGAGATTCATGATCACCTGCTCGAGCTGCGCCGGATCGGCCTCGACCATCAGCGGCCCGGCCGCCGTGCCGGTCACCAGCTCGACCTCCTCGCCGATGATGCGGCGCAGCAGGTCGTCGAGCCGGACGACGATCTCGTTCAAGTCCAGCACCTTGGGCTGCAGGATTTGCTTGCGGCTGAAGGCGAGAAGCTGCTGGGTCAAACCGGCGGCCCGCTCGCCTGCCCGCTGGATCTCGTGCAGATCGGTCCGGGCGGCGCTCTGCGACTCGTCGAGCCTGTTGAGCGCCAGGCTGCTGTAACCCGAGATGGCCGTCAGGAGATTGTTGAAATCGTGCGCGATCCCACCCGCGAGGCGTCCGACCGCTTCCATCTTGTGCGCCTGGCGAAGCTGCTCCTCGAGCTTGACGCGGGCCTCCTCCGCAATCCGGCGCTCGCTCACGTCGACCATGAAGCCCTGGCAGTAGAGCGGCCGGCCCGAGTCGTCGCGGACGACGACCGATACGTCGCTGATCGAGACGATGGACCCGTCCCGCGCGACGATGCGGTACTCGCAGTCGAGTGACGCGCCCGTTTTGTGCATGTGGGTGAACTCCTCCAGCACGCGCTCGCGGTCATCCGAATGGAGCACCTTGCCGAAGAAGTCGCGATCGGCGATCCATTCGTCCGCGGTGTACCCGGCGAGGGCCTCGATCTGCGGGCTGATGTAGGAAGCGCTCGATCCGTCGAGATCCTCGATGTACGTCACGAGGGGCAACTGCTCGACGAGCCGTCGATTCCGCGCCTCCGCCGCATGCAGGTCCAGCTCGAGTTGCTTCGCCTCGGTGACGTCGACGAGGTAGCCGTTGATCTCGAGCAGCGCGCCGCTTGCGTCCCGGCGATAGATCGCCTCGTCGTGCACCCAGATTGTCGTGCCGTCCTCGGCGACCATGCGATAGTCGCCCGAGTAGATGGCGTCATCGAGCCGCGCGCGGCGCCACGACTCCACGACCCGGTCGTGGTCGTCGGGGTGAAGCATCCGGTTGTAGAGGCCCGGGTCGGACGTGAACGCTTCCGCGGAGCGACCGAGGATCGCTTCCCAACGCCCTGTGTAGAGGGTCGGCTGCCCGCCGTCGAGAACGGATGCGTAGACGGCGAGCGGCAGCCGCTCCATCAGCCCCGAACGCGATGTCGGTCCCTCCATGTCGGCGGGCCGCGCCGCGCGACCCTCGCTCAGGGTCGCTTCGTCGCTGCGGAACGGGGATCTCGGCGCCACAGTATTTTCGAGCATCTCGACACCATCGTCACAAGCAGGCGTTCCCTGGACCCACGGATCGGCGCGACCGGCAATGGCCCTTCTGGCCCGGGTTTACGCTGCTTTCAGGGCCTGTGATGCCGCGTCAGAGGCCGGCGTGGAACCGAAGCTGGCGGTCGAACCAGGGAGAGAGCCCGACGCGATCCAGGGACGCGCTGAGCCGATCGGCCTGCTCTCTCGTCGGCACTCCCGCTGACGATGCCTTCCGCCCGAACCACTCGTGCAGCGCCGAGCGCGCGTACTCCCGCACGCTCTCGTTCGGATCGTCGTAGAGCGCGAGCGCAGCGACCGGCGCGTCCCAGCCGGGGCGGCTGCGCGCTATCCCCAGCGCGGCCTGGCGAGTCCATGCGTGCGGACTGCCGACGAGGCGATCGAGCGCCGTGCCCGAGAGGGTGAAGCCGAGCCGGCGTAGCTGGCGACCCGCCTCCCGCGCGACGCCTGGCTGATCGGCTTCAAGGAGCGGCGGAAGCAGCACCAGCAGAAGCTCACTCGGCGCGCGCCAGCCAAGTGCGCGAACCGCTGCGCGTCGCACCGCCGGCTCCTGTCGTTCGTCGACAAGCTCGACCAGCCGATCGACGTCGGCGTCCGATCCCGTCTCACCGAGCCCGAGAACCGCTGTTCGGGCCGGAAGGTGGCGACGGTACACAGCGGCCGCGTCGACCTCGAGCGTTGTGGCGCGCGCCTGAGCCGCGCGACGCAGGAGCGCGCTCCGGTCCAGAAGCAGCTGCTCGAGGCGCGGCCTCACGAGCTCGTCTGGCGCAGCCGCGACGGCCAGCGCCCGCACGCTCGCGGGGCGAACCGCGAATAGCTCGCCGGCGACTGCAACGTCCTGCGCGATGGCCCGGCGGGCGGCGCCGAGGCGGGCGTGCAGGTCGCGATCCGCAACGGCGATCTCGACCAGTTCCGTGGAGGTCAACGGCGCACGCTCGACGGCGAGACGGCGCGTCTCATTGTCCTGCGATCGAACCAGCGAGCGCAGTGTCTCGCCCGAGAGGCGCGTGAGGTAGTCGGCGACGAACCCCGCGGCGACCTTTCTCCCTTCTACCGCCAGCAGGATGGGGACGATCACCGCGGCATCGCTACACGAGGTCCGCCCAGCCAGCGCTGGCCGCGCCGGCTCGCGCACCTCTGACACGTGGTCGGTGGTCCGCAGCGCCAAGGCGGCCGACGTGAGCGCGCCTGTGCGTTCGGCGAGCAGCGGTATCGTCCGCTCGCGCAGGAACCCATCGCGGTGCGTGCTCGCGAGCACAAGCAGAAGGCTTGAAGCTCCCGCTTGCTCGATCGCGGCAGACCAGCCGCCGCGCGGTGTGTGCTCGACGTACTCCGTCCGTGCATCCAGCCGCACCGCGTCGAGCCCGAGCCAGCGACGCGGCGGCCAGTCCTCCAGTGCCGCGACCGCGCGGTCGTACTCCGGAGACGCGGGCCCCTCGGCGGTGACCACGAGCGCCCATGTGTGCCCCGCGGGCTCGGACAACGCGAGGTCGAGGGCTGCGGCTTCAACTGCGGGAAGAGAGCGCGAACTGCGTCCCAGGAGTGATCGCAGCCAGCCCATTTAGGGCACGGTAGTCGAGGCTTCCTCTGGTCGAAGCTCCTAACACCTTCTCAACGTCTCGCGGCTACGTTGTGTCCGTGCGCAGGGTCGTCCTCGTGCTTGCGGCCCTGGCCGCTGTCGCCACCCTCGGCGGTTCGAGCGGTGCGATAGCCCATGCGGCCGGCTCGGTCGAGGTCGTCGTGACGCTGAAGGCGCCGCCGCTGGCGCAGGTTCCGCGCAGCACCGCACGCCTGGATCTCGACTCGGCCGCGAGCAAGGCCTACCTCGCCGGGCTCGAGCGGCAGCAGAACGCGGTCGCGTCGCGAATCGTCGCCGCGATCCCCGGCGCCCGTCCCCGCTGGCGCTACGGCGTGACGCTGAACGGGCTCGCGATCGTCGTCCCAAGCCGGCAGGTGGCAAAGCTCGAGCACGTCGCCGGCGTCGACCACGTCTGGCCGACGGCGACGTATCACCTCGCTCGCACCACGGTGGGCACGGCGGCGGCGATCGGCCCGGCCGTCGACGCGATCGGCGCCTCCGCACTCTGGGGTCCGACCTTCGCCTCGGCTGGGAACGGGGTGAAGATCGCGATCATCGACGACGGGCTCGACCAGAGCCATCCCTTCTTCAACCCGAGCGGCTTCACGATGCCGGCCGGGTATCCGAAGGGGAACACCGCGTACACGACGGCCAAGGTGATCGTCGCGCGCGCGTTCCCGCCGCCGAGCCCGAAGTACGTGGACGCCAACAAGCCCTTCGACGCCAAGAACTCGTTCCACGCGACGCACGTCGCAGGCATCGCCGCCGGCGACCGCGGCACGCGTTCGCCGCAGGGCGCGATCTCGGGCGTGGCGCCGATGGCCTATCTCGGCAACTACAAGGCCCTGACGATCCCGACACCCGACTTCGGGCTGGACGGCAATGCGCCGGAGCTCGCGAAGGCGATCGACCAGGCGGTGCTCGACGGCATGGACGTGATCAACATGTCCCTCGGCGAGCCGGAGATCGAGCCGTCGCGCGATCTCGTCGTCAAGGCGATCCAGGGTGCGACGGCGGCCGGCGTGGTGGCGGCGATTGCGGCGGGGAACGACTTCAACGACTTCGGCTACGGCTCCGTCGGCTCGCCCGGAAGCGCCGCGGCCGCGATCACGGCCGGCGCCTCGACCGGCACCAACGCGATGGCCTACTTCTCGTCGTCGGGACCGACCCCGCTCTCGCTCCGCCTGAAGCCCGACGTGACCGCGCCCGGGGCATCGATCCTCTCGTCGGTCCCCGACGGGGAGTACTCGGAGCTCTCCGGGACGAGCATGGCGTCGCCGCACGTCGCCGGCGCCGTCGCGTTGCTGGTCCAGCGCCATCCGACCTGGACGCCCGAGCAGATCAAGTCGGCGCTCGCCCAGAGTGCCGCCGTGCTCGGCGTGCCGGTGATGCGGCAGGGCGGCGGCCTGATCGACCTCCGCCAGGCCGACACGCCCCTCCTCTTCGCCTCCCCCACCTCGCTCTCGTTCGGCGAGCTGCATCCGGGCGCGCCTGCCGTCACGCAGACGATCCAGCTCGCCGACGCCGGCGGCGGCGCCGGTGCGTGGACGGCGACCGTCGAGGTTCGCGACGGCCAGGGCTCTCAGGTGCTCGCGTCGCCACCCGTCGTCACCGTGCCGGGATCGCTGCAGGTGAGCGCCACGGTTCCGGCCGGGCTTCCCGAGGGCGATCACGCCGGCTACATCGTCCTGCGAAAGGACGCCGTCACGCGGCGGATTCCGTACTGGTTCACGGTCAGCGTGCCCCGCCTCGCCGACGAGCCTCACGTGACTCTTCGTCGCGCCGGCACCTACTCGGGCACGACGCGGGGCAAGCTCTCGCTCGTCTCCGCGTACCGCTATCCGACCGATCCCGCGGGCGCGGGCGTGACAGCCGCCATGCCCGGGCCCGAGCAGGCGTACCGCGTCACGATCCCGGCCGGCATCGCGAACTTCGGCGCAGTCGTCCTCTCGGGCACGGCCGAGGCGCGCATCGTCCTCGCCGGCAACGAGACACGCCTCGCCGGGTACGCCGCACTCCCGCTCTATCTCAACCCGTACACCGATCGCTACGGCGAGCACGTCCCCGCCGTGGGCGTAGCGGTGCCCGCGCCGGGTGCGTACGACATCGTGCTCGACACGCACGCTGCCGCGAAGGCCGGCGCCTACTCGTTCCACTACTGGGTGAACGACACCACGCCGCCGGCGATCCGCGTCCTCACCGCGAAGGTCGCTGTCGGCAAGACACTCGCGATCGCGCTCACCGACACGGGCGCCGGGGTCGATCCCGGCTCGATCGTCGTGCGCATCGACGGGGCGAAGCGCACGTATCGGTTCTCGCGCGCCGCCGGGCGCATCAACGTCTCGCTCGGCAGCCTCGGGCGCGGCCGCCACAAGCTGGTCGTCACGGCCGCCGACTGGCAGGAGACGAAGAACAACGAGAACCAGTCGCGGATCCTGCCGAACACCCGCACGCTGACGACGAGCTTCGTCGTCCGCTAGACGCGGCCCTCCTACGTCTTCCGGTCGGGCTCGATCGTCGGCAGGTTCTCGAGGTCCCGCTGCACGGCCGCCTCGAACTCGTCGCTCTCGGTCTTCAGCAGCTTCAGCTGCGACTTGCGCTTCGCCCGGTCGCGGCGGCGACGCGCCTCGTTGCCGAACCTCGGCGCGAGCCGTGGCCATTCCGCACCGATCACGACCGTGGCGGCGGCGAGCAGCAAGAAGACTGAGAAGAGGCCCATGGCCCGATTCTAGCCCCGCAGAAACGGTGGTACCCTCGTCCGGTGCGGATCGCCCTCCGCTTTGCGCTCGGCCTGGCCGCGCTGGCGTTTCCCGGGCACGCGCTGGCAGGTGAGCAGACGCTCGTCTTCCGGACCGCACCGATCACGATCGGCGCCTACGAGGTCGGCCAGGGCGTCCAGGTGATCGACCATCCGCAGGTCGACGGCTACGTCGTCGGCATGAGCGCAGACGTCGTCGACGCCGACGGCAACCTCGTGCCGATTCGCCGGGTGATGCTCCACCACGTCGTCTTCGCGAAGATCGGCACGCCCGACCTCACGTGCCCGAGCGCCGCCACGCAGCGCTTCTACGCCAGCGGCGAGGAGCGCATGCAGCTCGCCTTGCCGCCGGGTTACGGCTATCCGAATCGCGGCCTCGACAACTGGGGCCTCCTCTACATGCTGATGAACCACCGCCCGGTCGCGGACACGGTGCGGGTGCAGTACACGGTGCGCTACGTCACCGACGAGCCGCTGCAGGCGGTGAAGCCCGTCTGGCTCGACGAGCACAACTGCTCCGCGGACCCGATCTTCAACGTCCCCGGTAACGGCAAGGTGTTCTCGACGTGGACGAAGACAACCGACTGGGTCGCTCCGGAGGACGGGGTCGTCGTCGCCCTCGGCGGCCACCTGCACGGCGGCGGCCTGCGGCTCGAGCTCGCGGACACGACCTGCGGCCGGGCGCTGTACACCTCCGAGCCCACGTGGGGGTTGCCGCTGATCAAGCCGGTGATGCACGAGCCAGGGCCGCTGCACATGAGCACCTTCACGAGCACAGAAGGGTTGCCGGTCGCTGCCGGAGCCCGGCTGCGGCTCTCGGCGGTCTACGACAACAGCCTGCCCCACGTCCGCGCGATGGGGATCATGCTCGCCTACTTCGCGCCGAAGCCGGTCATTGCCTGCGGGCCTCTGCCGGTTCTCCAGCCGGATCCCGCGAGCCGGCCGGGGACGCCGCCGCGCATCAAGCTGCCGCTGTTGCGCGAGCCGAAGGGGCCCTTCGCCGGCCTGCAAGCCACGTTCGTCAGCGACTACGCGTACGGGCGCCAGCGGGTCACGGTCAAGAAGGGCTCGACCTTCACGTGGCGCTTCGCGGGGCCCGCATTGCACGACGTCACGCTCGCGAGCGGACCGGTCGGGTTCGCGTCTCCGTGGTCACCGGCCGGCTCGACGTTCTCCTTCAGGTTCACGAGAGCCGGCACCTACCGGCTGTTCTGCTCCCTCCACCCCGCGCGCATGACCCAGGTCGTGATCGTGCGCTAAGGGCTGGCCCGCCCGCTGCCGATAGGAAACCATGCTCACGCTGGGGATCTCAGCCGCGACACTCGTGCTAGCCGCCTCGATGGTGCGTGCACTCTTCGTGCAGGCCAGGATCGCCCCGCCGTTCTGCCATCGCTGCGGCGAGAAGCTCGAGCGTCGCCGCCTCGGCGACAAGATCTGCAACTGCCGCCACTGAGCCCCTGAAGCGCGCGTCGCCTCGGTTTCCGGGCGCAGCCGCGAGTCTTTTGCAGGTCATAACAATCTGCCGTCAAACTCGGTGGGATGGTCAGGCGCTCTGCGCTCCTACTCGCGGTTCCACTCGCGCTCATCGTGCTCGCCGGCTGCGGCGGCTCGCAGGAGTCGGCGACGACCTCGACCGCCGGCCCGGCCGGGACGACGACCTCGTCGGACGAGAAGATGGCCGTCTACCCGTACTTCCTCCGCAACGAGCAGGTCGCCATCACGCGCGCACACGTCCCCAAGAGCGCCGGCGTCGCGCGCGCCTCGGTCGAGGCGCTGCTGGCCGGCGCGCCCGAGGGGTCGTCGACCGCGATCCCGGACGGCACACGCCTCCTCGGGCTGACGATCGCCGACGGGGTCGCCACGGTCGACCTCTCGAAGGAGTTCGGCTCGGGCGGCGGCTCCTCGTCGATGCTGGGCCGCCTTGCCCAGGTCGTCTACACGTTGACCCAGTTCCCGTCCGTCACCGGCGTCGACTTCAAGCTCGATGGCAAGCCGGCGACGACGCTCGGCGGCGAGGGCGTCGTCCTCGATCACCCGCAGACCCGCGCCGACTACGAGGACCAGACGCCCGTGATCCTCGTCGAGACGCCCCTCCCCGGCGACGACGTCACGAGCCCGGTTCGGATCGCCGGCACCTCGAACACGTTCGAGGCCAACATGCACCTCGACATCTACCAGGGCGAGAAGAAGCTGGTCGACACCTTCCTGACGGCGACCTCCGGCTCGGGCGAGCGCGGCACCTTCGAGACGTCGGTACCCGTCGACGTCACGGGCGACGTGCGGATCGTGCTCTACGCCCCGTCGGCAGAGGACGGGAGCCCACAGCACCAGGTCGACGTGCCGGTCACGATCTCCGGTTGAACGCGCGCCGGCGCAGCCGGGAGCAGGACGACCGCCCGCCGATCTGCCCCGCGTGCGGCGTCACGATGGGGATGATCCTCGACGACGAGGGCCGGACGAGCTACGTCTGCCTGGAGTGCGGCTTCGAGGACGAGACGCCGCCCCGCGCCGGGCACTCCTGACCCGGGCGCAGCCGCGGGCGGCCGGAATTCACCCTGCGGGTGCATCGTGCCGATGTCATCTGGGTGACGACGAATCGATTCTCGACGGCGGTCGCCGCCCTGTCGATCCTGCTCGGCACCGTCGTGCTTCTGGGCTCGGCGCTCGGGAGCGAGGGGCTCACCACCCTTGGGCCGGGGCATACGACGATGAAGGTGAATACCGCCTTCGCCCTGTGCGCCCTGGGTGCGGCCTTGCTGCTCCGCCGGTTCGGCCTTCGCGGCGCGTCGGCCGGCCTCGGGCTGCTCGTCGTGGCGATCGGAGCCGTCACCCTCGTCGAGTACATCACCGGGCTGGGCCACGGGTTCGACGAGCTCGTCTTCGCCGATCTGAACCGCGCCCAGGCCGGGCGGATGGGAATCAACACCGCGACTGCGTTCTGCTTGCTCGGCGCGGCGGTCGTGCTGCTGCAGCGCAAAGGGCGGCGGCGCACGCTGGCGGCGCACGCCTGTGCGATCGGCGCGCTGACCATTGGTTTTCTCGCAGTCATGGGCTACGTGAACGGAGTCAAGGCGCTCTACGGGCCGGCCTCGTACACGGCGATGGCGCTGAGCACGGCGCTCGCGGTCAGCCTGATCGCGCTTGCCGTCCTCGCATCGTCCGCAGAATATGGATTGCCTGCGATCGCCCTCGCGCCGACCCCCGGCGGTCGGCTGGCTCGAAGGCTCTTGCCCATCGCGGGCGCTCCGATCCTCCTCCATGCAGTCCGCTCGAGAGCAGTGCACGCGGACCTGGTGTCGCCCGACGTCGGCGCCTGGCTCGTCGGCACGGCTGTCGTCGCCGTGCTCGTCGTCACTGTCCTCCTCGTCGCCAGAGCGACCGACCGGACCGAAGTGACGCGCGCCCTCCTCGCGACGGTCGTCGAGTCCTCGAGCGAGGCGATCGTGACGACGACCGCAAAGCGTGTCGTGACGTCCTGGAACCGCGGCGCGGAACGGCTTTACGGCTGGCCGGCCGCCGAGGCGATCGGACGCCCGATCGCGTTCCTCCTCCCGCCCGGACACCACGACGACATCGAGCTACTCGGGCCCGCCGCAGCGGGGCAACGAATCGGCGACCACGAGACGGTCCGGTTACACCGGGACGGGAGCCGCGTTCACATCGCGCTGACGATCTGGACGATGTTCGACGAGGCCGGCGCAATCGAGGGCTACGGCAGCATCGCGCAGGACATCGGCGAGCGGCTCGCGCTCGAGAAACAGCGGGAGTCGCTGATCGAGGTGCAGAAGTTCGAGAGTCTCGGCGTCCTCGCAGGCGGCATCGCCCACAACTTCAACAACCTCCTTCTCGCCGTGCTCGGCAACGCCGGCCTCGCCCTGGCAACGCTGCCGGAGAGCTCGCCCGAACGGCCGCGGCTCGAACAGATCGAGGTCGCCGCGACGCGCGCCGCGGAGCTGGCCCGCGACATGCTCGCCTACTCCGGGGAGGGCACGATCATCGTCGAGCCCGTCGACCTGCCCGCCCTCGTGGAAGAGACCGGGCGACTCGTCTCCGCCGGTAATGCAGGCGTGATCGAGATCGACTACCGCTTCGAGCAAGGCCTGCCGCCGATCGTCGCCGACGCGACCCAGATTCGCCAAGCCGTGATGAGTCTCGTCACGAACGCCGTCGAGGCGCTCGGCCCGGGCGGGGGCTCGATCGAGATCCGCGCGGACACGGTGAACGACGTTCCGGGTGACGGCTTTCGGCTCCCGGACGCGATGGCCCCCGGCCCCTACGTGCGGCTGGAGGTCGAAGACGGCGGCGTCGGCATGGACGACGAGACGCTCGCGAATCTCTTCGATCCGTTCTTCACGACCAAGTTCGTCGGACGGGGGCTCGGGCTCGCCGCCGTCCTCGGCATCGTCCGGGGCCACGGCGGCGCAATCCGCATCACCACCGAGCTCGGCTCCGGGACGGTGACGACCTTGCTGTTCCCGTGCGCGCCGCTGACCGAGGTCGACGACGGCGACCTCGGATCGCCGCACGTCTCACTGGGAAGCAGCGGCACACGGGTACCGCTCGCCACCGCCGGCAGCGCGGGATACCACAAACGACCCACGCTCGAACCGCAAGCGCTCTGACGATCAGCTCCCCGGGTTGGACTCGAACCAACAACCCTTCGGTTAACAGCCGAATGCTCTGCCAATTGAGCTACCGGGGATCGCTCGGCGGCCGGAATTGTAGCCGTCGCTACACGTACTCGCCGACGGCCTCTTTGATCTTTCGCAGGGCGTCCTGGAGCTCCGTCAGCCGCTCGTTCGACGCCGTCGGCAGCTCGCGGCGAATCTGGCGCTGGGCGATCCGGAAGAGGAGCTCCTTGCCGGTCGCCTCGTCGATTCCCTCGGTCTGCAGACGGGCGTCGAGCTCGGCCACGAGCCCGTTGCCGTCGTCGTCCAGCGGCGTCCCGTGCACGAGATGGTTGCGGATCGCGCGGTGCACGGGATCGTCGAAGTCCTGCTCCGGCAGATCGCCGAGGTGCTTGCGCACGCGACTCGTAGGCGTACGCGGCCGCGAGCGTGTTGCGCTCCAGTCGCTGGTCGCGGTCGAGCAGCTTCGTCGAGACGACACCCTGCGAGCCGACGCGGGCGCGCGACGAGCCCCGCGGCCGTCTCGGCCGGCAAGTCGAGCCTGTCCGCCGCGAGCTTGACGGCGTCGTGGCGGTCCGGCGAGTCCTCGAAGCGCCCGAGGAGCTCCTTCACGCGCCTGAATCCTTCCTGCTGGTCCGGCGCCCGCTCGATCTCGAGGCGGACGCGGTAGCTGAGGTACGGCTCGGCGGTGCCGAGGCGTTCCTCGAAGCCCGCCGGCTCGTCCGCCGGGTCACTTCCTGGAGGCAGCGCCACGACCTTGACCTCGAAGCCCTTGGCGGCGGCGAGCTCCATCCCGCGCAGCGTCGCCGCCTGGCCGGCGGCGTCGCCGTCGAAGCAGAGCCAGACCCGGTGCGTCAGGTGCGCGAGCTCGCGGAGCTGCGCCTCGGTCAGCGCGGTGCCCATCGACGCGACCACCGGCTCGAACCCCGCCTGGCGCAGCGCGATCACGTCGGTGTTCCCCTCGACGACGACTGCCCGGTCCTCCTTCGCGATCGACTGGCGAGCCTTGTCGAGGCCGTAGACGACCTCCGCCTTGTGGAAGAGATCGGACTCCGGCGAGTTGACGTACTTCGCCGGCAGCGGGTCGTCCTCGTGCAGCTTGCGAGCCTGGAAGCCGCGGACGCGCCCGCGCGCGTCGGTCAGCGGAAAGAGGAGCCGCCGCTGGAAGTACTCGGAGCCGTTCTGGCGCATCAGGCCGCCGGCGCGCAGCTCGTCACGCGTGAAGCCGCGCTCGAGCGCCTTGCGGACGAGCATGTCGCCGCCGAGCGCGAGTCCGAGCCGGAACTCGCGGCAGACCTCCTCGCGCAGGCCGCGACCGGCGAGATAGTCGCGGGCGAACGAGCCCGCCTCAGTGTCCCAGAGGATCCGCTCGTAGAAGGCTGCGGCCGCGTCGAGCAGGTCGAGCTGGCGCTTGCGACGGTTGCGCGCGACCTCCTGCGCCGGCGACGACTCCTCGTACTCGAGCTCGATGCCGAAGCGGTCGGCGAGCCATTCGATCGCGCCGACGAAGTCGAGATTCTGCTTCTTCTCGACGAACGAGATCATGTCGCCCTTCTCGCCGCAGCCGAAGCAGTTGTAGTACTTCTCGACCGGGTTGACCGAGAAGCTCGGCGTCCGCTCCTCGTGGAACGGGCAGCGTGCCTTGTAGTGGGCGCCGGCCTTTCGGAGCTGTGTATAGGCGGAGACGACCTCGATGAAGTCGGCCCGCGCCTTCACCTGCTCGATCGATGTGTCCTTGATCCTTGCCATCAGGTATCGAGCTGCTCAGCGTACGACAGTGCGTACCGGTCGGTCATGCCGGCGATGAAGGCGACGATCTCGTCCGGTCCGTCCCCGCGGTCCGCGAGGTGGTCGAAGATCCGCCGGATCGCCACCGCGGCACGCCGGTGCTCGTTGCGCGTCACCTCGCCGAGGTAGACCCGCTCGAACATGAACGCCCGCAGCGAGAGCATGGCGCCGCCGATCTCGTCGCTCTGGACGATGTCGCCCGCCCGGGCCGACTGCTCGACGAGGTCGTGCACGAGCGTGTCGATCCGCGCCGAGCCTTTCGGCCCGAGCAGCTGGATCTCGTCGCGCGGCAGATCCTCCTCGGCGAGGAGCCCGTAGCGGATCGCGTCGTCGATGTCGTGGTTGATGTACGCGACGCGGTCGACGAGCCGGACGATCTTGCCCTCGAGCGTCTCCGGTTCGAGGGGCCCCGTGTGCGTGAGGATGCCGTTCCGCACCTCGTGGGTCAGGTTCAGCGCCGCGCGCGACCTGCTCCGACTGGACGTTGTGCCGGAAGCGGCGGTCGAAGCGCTGCTGGAGGGCGGCGTCGAGTGCCTCCTCGCCGGCGTGGCCGAACGGCGGGTGCCCCATGTCGTGGCCGAGCCCGATCGCCTCGGTCAGGTCCTCGTTCAGCTGCAGCGCCCGCGCGACGACGCGTGAGATCGCGGTCGTCTCCAAGGTGTGCGTCATCCGTGTCCGGTAGTGGTCGTTCGCCGGGTCGATAAAGACCTGCGTCTTCTGCTTCAGGCGGCGGAACGGCTTCGAGTGGACGATGCGGTCGCGGTCGCGCTGGAACGGCGTGCGCACCCCGCACTCGTCCTCGTCGCGCTCGCGCCCGCGCGTCTCGTAGGAGCGCACCGCGAGCGGCGACAGCGAAGCATCCTCCTGCTCGCGAACGCGAGCCTCGAAGGCGTGAGCAATCCGTCCGGCGAGCTCCGGCATGGCCTCACAGTAGACGCTGTGCCGGTCGCCCCGCATGCGGTGAAACTTGGTGCTGAATCGTCACGGACCCGTGCCGTTGGGGCATCTATCCTGTCTGCCCCGTGGGTGGGTGGGGGTTCGGGATGGGTCCCACGGCCAGATGTCCCAAAAGGCCATGTCCGCCCGGTCAGGCGTCGGGTGGCGGGGGCTTGAAGAGCTGCACGACGTTGCCGTCCGGGTCGGCGATCCAGGCCGTGCGGTCGCCCCACTCCTGGTCGGCCGGCGGGTGCAGAACGCGCGCGTCCGCCCGCGCCACGGCGCCGTCGACGTCCTCGGTCTCGATGCAGAGCTCGAGCGGGCGGACGTCTGGCCCCTCGCGGGTGAACGCGAGCGCCGTTTCGCCAAGCGTGACGACGACGAAGTCCGCCCGGCCGTCCGCCGGGAAGCGGTACGTCTCGCGGAAGTCGAACGAGTCGCAGTAGAACGCGGCGAGGCGCTCCGGGTCGGACGTCGACAGGATCGGGAAGAAGCCGTGAAACATGCGCGACGTCTCGCGAGCTAGACGATGATCGGGACGGTGCCGCCGTCCGCGCTCCAGGCGGCGCCGGTCACGTAGGACGAGAGCGGCGAGCAGAGGAAGACGATCACGGCGGCGATCTCATCGGGCTCGGCGAGCCGCCCAAGCGGCCGTCCCGCGCCGACCGCGGCCAGCACCTCGTCGCGCGTTTTGCCGGAGCGCCGCGCCGTCTGGTCTGCGAGCCCGCCCTCCCCGGTCCAGGCCTCCGTCGCGACCGGGCCGGGCGCGACGGCGTTGCAGCGGACGCCGTCCTTGGCGTACGTGTCGGCGACGAGCCGCGAGACGGAGAGCACTGCAGCCTTCGTCACCGAGTAGTTCGCCATCCCGGTCGATGGACGCTTGCCCGCGGTCGAGGAGACGTTGACGATCACGCCGTCGCCCCGCGAGCGCATCGATGGCAGCACCGCCCGGATCGAACGCACGAAGCTCATCACGTTGAGCTGCCACAGCTCGTCCCACTGCTCGTCGCTCAACTCGTGGAACGTCGCCTGATACGCGAGACCCACGTTGTTGACGAGGCAGTCGACCCGCCCGAGCTCGCCGATCGCGCTCTCGACCACGGACGCCGGTGCATCGGGGTCGGCGAGATCCGCGCTGACGTGGAGGACCTCGCCCACACCCGGCGACTCGTCCCGCCGGCCGACCGTGACCACGCGAGCGCCTTCCGCTGCGAGCAGGCGCGCGGCCGCCTGGCCGATGCCGGCAGTCGAGCCCGTGACGAGGCATACACGGTCTCTGAGACCCAGGTCCACGCCGCTAGCCTAGTCGGCGTGACGACGATCCTCCTCGCGCGCCACGGCGAGACCGACTGGAACCGGGAAGGCCGCTTCCAGGGTTGGGCCGACCCACCGCTGAACGAGGCCGGGCGCGGTCAGGCAAGCGAGCTCGCCGCCCGGCTGGCCGCCGATCCCTTCGACGCCGTCTACTCGAGCGACCTGCGGCGTGCACACGAGACTGCCGTGATCGTCGCGAAGCCGCACGGCGTTCCCGTGGTGGTCGACCGCGGTCTCCGCGAGGTCGACGTCGGCTCCTGGTCGGGACTGACGCGCGCGGAGATCGACGAGCGCTTCCCGGGGCACGAGCGACACGACGGCGAGAGCCGCGAGCAGCACAGCGCGCGGGTCGTCGCAGCAGTCGAGCGAATCGCGGAGGGGCACCGCGGCGAACGGATCCTCGTCGTCTCCCACGGTGGCTCGCTGGGGGCTCTGCGGCGGCATGCCGGCGTCGACTTCGAGGGGCGGCTCGGAGAACTGCGCGGTGTTCGAGCTGCATTTTCGGGACGGCGCGTTCGCCCCGGTAGACTGACGCCGCCTTGGAGGACTACACCAGCAAGTACAAGGGTGAGCAGGTCGAGGTGGCGTTGTTCGGCGGCGAGTATCAGGACGGCGTACTCACTGCGTACTGCTACGTCGAGGACGTCGCCCACATCGAGCTCAACGGGCACATCTTGATCCCGCTGCAGAACATCGCCTCGCTCCACTGCTCGAGCCGCTGTGACGCGCCCGAGCCCGACTGGCCGCCGCGCGGCCTGACCGAGGACGAGCGCGACCCCGACGACGAGTCGTAAGCCGTGACGGGCCGGTCCGCCGCGGCACGCAATCTGGCGAAGACCTGGTTGCTGCTGATCGCGATCGCGGCTGGGCTCGGCGGCATCGGCTGGTGGGCCGGCGGGCTTCGGCTCGCGTCGCTCTTCGTCTTTTGCGTGCTTCTCGCCGCGGTGGGGCTCTGGACGTACGCCGACCGGGTTGCGCTCGGCATGGTCGGCGCCCGGGAGCTGCTGCCGGGCGAGGCGCCGGCGCTGCACTCGACGGTCGAGGGCCTGGCGGTGCGGGCGGGCGTCCTCAAGCCGCGCCTCTATTTGCTCCCGGACGGCTTCCCGCGCGCACTTGCCGCCGGCCGCGGCCCGTACGGCTCCGCGATCGCGCTCTCGACGGGGCTCCTCTCCGCGGCCTCGCCGGCCGAGCTCGAAGGCGTGATCGCGCACGAGATTGCGCACGTCCGCCACCGCGACGTCCTGCTGCAGACGACCGCCGCGGTGATCGCGACGGCGATCGTCGAGGCGAGCCGGATCGGCGGCTGGCTCGAGCGGGCGCTGCTCTTTGTGCTCGGCCCGATCGCGGCTGCCTTCGTCCACCTGTTGCTCTCGCCCAAGCGCGAGTTCGTTGCCGACCGTTTCGCCGCGGAGCTCTGCCGTTCGCCGCACGGCCTCGCCGACGCACTCGTCCGCCTCGAGCAGGCAATGGAGCTCGTCGAGTTCCGGGCGAGCCCGGCCACGGAGCCGCTCTACACGGCCAATCCGTTCGCCGAGGAGGGCCTTGCTGCGCTCTTCGTCACGCATCCACCGATCGGCGAGCGCGTGCGCCGGCTGCGCGAGCTCGACCCGGACTGGCGCGAGAAGATCAAGGCGGCCTAAAGAAGGGAACAAACGGGGCAAGAAAAAGGGCCCCTATGGGGCCCTTTGAAGAAATGCGCGGCGACCTACTCTCCCGGGAGGTTGCCCTCCGAGTACCATCGGCGCTAGTCGGGCTTAACTTCTCTGTTCGGAATGGGAAGAGGTGTTTCCCCGACGCTATGACCGCGCAAGTTGTGAAGTCCGCGCCGCTTCGCACTGGTGCTAAAGCGGCTGCGCGCTACCTTCAAAACTCCATAGTGGCGGTCAAAGAAACGTGTTCATAAATCAAGACCTCGAGCAATTAGTACGGGTCCGCTGAACACATTGCTGTGCTTGCACGTCCCGCCTATCAACGTGGTGGTCTTCCACGGCTCTTACTCTCTCTAGGAGATGGGAGCTCTCATCTCGAGGTGGGCTTCCCGCTTAGATGCTTTCAGCGGTTATCCCATCCAGACGTGGCTAATCAGCAGCGCCGTTGGCACGACGACTGATACACCAGAGGTCTGTTCGTCTCGGTCCTCTCGTACTAGAGACGACTCCTCTCAAGCTCCAACGCCCATGGTGGATAGGGACCGAACTGTCTCACGACGTTCTGAACCCAGCTCGCGTACCGCTTTAATGGGCGAACAGCCCAACCCTTGGGACCTACTCCAGCCCCAGGATGCGACGAGCCGACATCGAGGTGCCAAACCCTTCCGTCGATGTGGACTCTTGGGAAGGATAAGCCTGTTATCCCCGGAGTACCTTTTATCCGTTGAGCGACGGCACTTCCACTCGTTACCGCCGGATCACTAAGGCCTGCTTTCGCACCTGCTCGACCTGTCTGTCTCGCAGTCAAGCTCCCTTATGCCTTTGCACTCTACGCACGATTTCCAACCGTGCTGAGGGAACCTTTGCGCGCCTCCGTTACATTTTAGGAGGCGACCGCCCCAGTCAAACTACCCACCAGATGCTGTTCCCGCCCCGGATTACGGCAGCGGGTTAGAAGCCCAGAACTACGAAGGGTGGTATCCCAAGGTTGACTCCACCAACACTGGCGTGCCGGCTTCAAAGGCTCCCACCTATCCTGGACAACGTGCACCAAACTCCAACATCTAGCTGTAGTAAAGGTTCACGGGGTCTTTCCGTCCAACCACGGGTACTCGGCATCTTCACCGAGACTACAGTTTCACCGGATCCCTCGAAGAGACAGCGCCCAAGTCGTTACGCCATTCGTGCAGGTCGGAACTTACCCGACAAGGAATTTCGCTACCTTAGGACGGTTATAGTTACCGCCGCCGTTTACCGGGGCTTGGATTCAAAGCTTCGCCCGAAGGCTAACCTCTCCTCGTGACCTTCCGGCACCGGGCAGGCGTCAGCCCCTATACGTCGTCTTTCGACTTCGCAGAGACCTGTGTTTTTGGTAAACAGTCGCTTGGGCCGTTTCACTGCGGCCACCTCGGGCTAAATCCCGCAAGGGGATTTCACCTTACCGAGGCGCCCCTTCTCCCGAAGTTACGGGGCCATTTTGCCGAGTTCCTTATCGAGGGTTCTTCCGATCGCCTTGGTATTCTCTACCTGCCTACCTGTGTCGGTTTTGGTACGGGCACGTCCCACCTCCCTAGACGCTTTTCTAGGAGGCATGGCTTCGAGGACTTCGCTCCGTTGGGAGCCTCGGCGTCCCGTCTCAGGCTTAATGGGTGACGGATTTACCTATCACCCGCCCTACGCGGTTACCCCAGGACGACCATCGCCTGGGATCCCCTAGCCTACCCCGTCCCGCCATCGGTGATAGCGGTGGGTACGTGGTACAGGAATATCAACCTGTTGTCCATCGCCTACGCCTTTCGGCCTCGGCTTAGGTCCCGACTAACCCTGAGCAGATTAGCTTTACTCAGGAACCCTTAGGCATTCGGCGGAGGAGTTTCTCACTCCTCTTTCGTTACTCGTGCCAGCATTCTCACTTCCCATGCCTCCACGGCTGGCTTACGCCGCCGCTTCGCCGGCGTGGGAACGCTCCCCTACCACTCCAGCTCGACGCTGAAGTCCGTGGCTTCGGCTCCATGCTTGAGCCCCGTTACATTGTCCGCGCCCGACCACTTGACCAGTGAGCTGTTACGCACTCTTTGAATGGTGGCTGCTTCTAAGCCAACATCCTGGTTGTCTCTGCAATCGGACATCGTTTCCCACTTAGCATGGAATTAGGGGCCTTAGCCGACGGTCTGGGCTGTTTCCCTTTTGAGCACGAAGCTTATCCCCCGCACTCTGACTCCCAGACTCTGGAATAACGGCATTCGGAGTTTGCCTGACTTCGGTAAGCTGGTAGGCCCCCTAGGCCAAACAGTGCTCTACAACCGTTATTGAACGAATGAGGCTATACCTAAATATATTTCGGGGAGAACCAGATATCTCTGAGTTTGATTAGCCTTTCACTCCGATCCACAGCTCATCCCCGCAGTTTTCAACCTACGTCGGTTCGGTCCTCCACGGGGTCTTACCCCCGCTTCAACCTGGCCATGGATAGATCACTCAGTTTCGGGTCTACCGCCCACGACTGAACGCCCTGTTCAGACTCGCTTTCGCTACGGCTCCGTTTCCTTAACCTTGCCGTGGACGAGTAACTCGCTGGCTCATTATGCAAAAGGCACGCCGTCACCGGACAAGTCTGCTCCGACCGCTTGTAAGCACACGGTTTCAGGTGCTATTTCACTCCCCTTCCGGGGTACTTTTCACCTTTCCCTCACGGTACTAGTTCACTATCGGTCGCTAAGGAGTACTTAGCCTTGCGGGGTGGTCCCCGCGGGTTCCGACCGGGTTTCCCGTGCCCGGCCGTACTCAGGAACAACAGAAGGGAGGCTCGCGTTTTCGGCTACGGGGCTATTACCTTCTGCGGCGTGCAGTTCCATGCATTTCGACTAACGCGTGACTTTGTAACTCGCCGACCCGCCGGCAGACGGATCGACAGTAGCCCTACAACCCCCGCGTGACAACGACTGCCGTCTATCACGTCACACAGGTTTGGGCTCTTCCCTTTTCGCTCGCCACTACTCAGGGAGTCGAGGTTTCTTTCCTTTCCTCCGGGTACTAAGATGTTTCAGTTCACCGGCTTGCCTCCTCGCACCCTATGTATTCAGGTACGAGTCCACGCGCATTACCACGTGTGGGTTTCCCCATTCGGAAATCCCGGGATCAAAGGTCGGTCAGCACCTCCCCCGGGCTTATCGCAGCCGCCCACGTCCTTCTTCGGCTCTCGGCGCCAAGGCATCCACCGTGTGCCCTTAGTCTCTTGATCGTGAAGAACACATTTAATTGATGCCACTATGGAGTTTTCAAGGTGCGCGCGAGCCTGAGCTCACCCAACAGAGACAACCGCCTCGAGGGGCGGTCTCTCAAAACTCAACAGCGTACGGAATGCATATGTCGAGGTCGACATGCTTCTAGGCGAACCAGGTCACCGGACGATTCAGGATCGAATCATCGAACAGGCCAGGCGGCCTCCGGAGTAATGAGCTCCGGAATCCCTAGAAAGGAGGTGATCCAGCCGCAGCTTCCGCTACGGCTACCTTGTTACGACTTCACCCCAATCATCGACCCTACCTTCGACGGCTCCCTCCTCAAAGAGGTTAGGCCACCGGCTTCGGGTATTGCCGACTTTCGTGGTGTGACGGGCGGTGTGTACAAGGCCCGGGAACGTATTCACCGCGGCATTGCTGATCCGCGATTACTAGCAACTCCGCCTTCATGGAGGCGAGTTTCAGCCTCCAATCCGAACCGGGACCGGCTTTTTGGGATTCGCTCCCCCTCGCGGGTTTGCAGCCCTTTGTACCGGCCAATGTAGCACGTGTGTAGCCCTGGACATAAGGGTCATGATGACTTGACGTCATCCCCACCTTCCTCCGATTTGTCACCGGCAGTCTCCCTTGAGTCCCCGACATTACTCGCTGGCAACAAAGGACAGGGGTTGCGCTCGTTGCGGGACTTAACCCAACATCTCACGACACGAGCTGACGACAGCCATGCACCACCTGTGCACGAGCCCCGAAGGGCTGCCGTATTTCTACGACATTCCCGTGCATGTCAAGCCCAGGTAAGGTTCTTCGCGTTGCGTCGAATTAAACCACATGCTCCGCTGCTTGTGCGGGCCCCCGTCAATTCCTTTGAGTTTTAGCCTTGCGGCCGTACTCCCCAGGCGGGGTGCTTAATGCGTTAGCTTCGGCACGGAGGGAGTCGACACCCCCCACACCTAGCACCCATCGTTTACGGCGTGGACTACCAGGGTATCTAATCCTGTTCGCTCCCCACGCTTTCGCGTCTCAGCGTCAGTACCGTCCCAGAGAGCCGCCTTCGCCACGGGTGTTCTTCCTGATATCTGCGCATTTCACCGCTACACCAGGAATTCCACTCTCCTCTTCCGGACTCTAGCTTGGGGGTTTCCGCCGGCGTCTCGAGGTTGAGCCTCGAGTTTTCACAGCAGACCTACCAAACCGCCTACACGCTCTTTACGCCCAATAAATCCGGACAACGCTTGCCCCCTACGTATTACCGCGGCTGCTGGCACGTAGTTAGCCGGGGCTTCTTCTGAAGGTACCGTCACCCTCTGGGCTATTAACCCGAGTGGCTTCGTCCCTCCTGAAAGCGGTTTACAACCCTAAGGCCTTCTTCCCGCACGCGGCGTCGCTGCGTCAGGCTTTCGCCCATTGCGCAAGATTCCCCACTGCTGCCTCCCGTAGGAGTCTGGGCCGTGTCTCAGTCCCAGTGTGGCTGATCGTCCTCTCAGACCAGCTACGGATCGTCGCCTTGGTGGGCCATTACCCCACCAACAAGCTAATCCGCCGCGAGCTCGTCCTCGGTCGAAGGCCGAAGCTATCTTTTCCAACCGCCCCGAAGAGCTGTTGGGCCATCCGGCATTAATCCGGGTTTCCCCGGGCTATTCCGGTACCGAGGGTGGATTACTCACGTGTTACTCACCCGTTCGCCGCTGTCCCCAGGACCGAAGTCCTGGTTCTCGCTCGACTTGCATGTGTTAAGCGCGCCGCCAGCGTTCGTCCTGAGCCAGGATCAAACTCTCCGTGAAGATGGGTTTCCTCCATATGCCGTCAAACGACATTGCCGTCCGAAGACGACGGAGGAAATCTTCTCCGAGCACAGAGTCTGAGCTCAAAGTGTCTTCCCGCGGTGACTCGGCCGTATTGCGCCGGCCGTTTAAAAACGGCACAGTCACGTTGGGTTGACGAGGTTGTTGATTCCTCCATAGGTCCGCGCAAAGCCCTCGAAATGACGAGCCGTGCCGGTGCCGAGGAGGTCTCGACATAAACGCACGCTGTTGAGTTTTCAAAGACCGCGCCACCTGTTGGCGGCAAAGAAAAGCCTCCGACTCGCGCCAGAGGCCTCCAGGGTAGCGACTCGATCGTATCCGAGTGCGTCCGAAGGCGCTCCAGTTCTCGAGGTGCAGGGACTTTGCTCCACCGCTTGTCGAAAGCGGCTCGGGAAGTATAGCGGCGGCCCTCAGGGTGTCAAATAGCGGAAACCCGCATCGCCTCTGCGTTTTCGGCGTTGTGACCGATCAGGTGTTCGCGACCCTCGCGAAGCGTCGCTTCCCGGCCTGGACGACCTTGCCGGCGAGGTCGCTGCGGGGCAGGTCGAGCTCCGCCACGGCCGTCTCCCCCACCTTGACGCCGCCCTGCGCCACGAGGCGCCGCGCCTCGCTCGTCGATGTGACGAGACCCCAGTCGACAAGCGCCTTCGGCAGGTGCACCGGGTCGTCGGCCGGCAGCGGCACCTCCCGCACGTCGTCCGGCGCCTTTCCCTCGCGCACGACCCTGGTGAAGTGCTCCTCCGCCGTCCGCGCTGCGTCATCGCCGTGCGCCCGCCTGACGATGAACCGGGCAAGCTCGAGCTTCGCCTCGAGTGGGTCGCCGGGCGGCACGGGTTGCTCGGCGACGAGCGTCCACCACTGCTCGAGCAGGTCGTCGGGGATGCGCATCGTCTTGCCGAACTGCTCCTCGGGAGGCTCGGCGAGGCCGATGTAGTTCCCCCGCGAGGCAGACATGCCCGTGTGGTCCCAGCTGTCGAGGTAGGCAACCGTGAGCGTGACCTGCGGCTCGAGGCCGTATGCCTCCATGACCGCGCGACCGGTGAGGATGTTGAAGAGCTGGTCGCTACCGCCCAGCTCGACGTCCGCCTCGACGGCGACCGAGTCGTACGCCTGCATCAGCGGGTAGAGGAGCTCGGAGACCGAGATCGGCTCGTCGGCCGCGAATCGCTTGGCGAAATCGTTCCGCTCGAGGAGGCGCGCAACCGTCGTCGTGCGCGTGAGCCGGAGAATCTCGGCGAAATCGACTCGAGAAAGCCATTCGCTGTTGAACCTGAGCTCGGTTCGCTCCGGGTCGATGATGGTCGACGCGTGCTCGAAATAGCGCTGCGCGTTCCGGTCGATCTCGTCGGGATCGATGATCGGACGCTCCCGCGAGCGGCCGGACGGGTCGCCGATCCGGGTGGTGTAGTCGCCGACGATCAGGACGCCCAGGTGGCCCGCGTCCTGGAAGGCGCGCATCCGCTGCAGCGGAATGCCGTTGCCGAGCGTGACGTCCGGCGCGGTGACGTCGATGCCGAGCTTGACGCGCAATGGGCGCCCGAGCTTCAGCTTCTCCTCCAGGCCACCCGCGGGCAGCACGTCGACGGCGTTGCGGGTGAGCTCCTGGATCGCCATGTGAACGCTGGACTCTAGCGTCCGCCCCAGCGCTACAATCGCCCGGTTCTGGCTTTCCGCCGAAGACACTCTGCGCCGCCGAAGCGCCGGCGCATCCGCAAGCTTCGCCTTCTCGCCCTGCTCGGCGTGCTGGCGCTGCTCGGGTTCGCCTCGTTCACGTACGGGCTCGTGACCGCGATCGGCGGCGAGATCCCCGGCACTGGATCCGGCCAACCGGTCGAACCCGACGAACGGCTACATCTACGCAAACGACGGCCACTCGATTCTCGCCGTCCTCCGCGGCGACGAGAACCGCGTCCTGGTCGATGCGGACGAGATCTCGCCGGAGATGAAGCAGGCGATCGTCGCGATCGAGGACCGCCGGTTCTACGAGCACCGCGGCGTCGACGTGCGCGGTATTGCCCGCGCGGTCTGGGCCGACGTCCGCAACAAGCGCGTGGTCGAAGGCGGGTCGACGATCACGCAGCAGTTCGTCAAGAACGCCTACGTCCGGAACCAGCGGACGATCGCCCGCAAGCTGCGCGAGGCGGCGCTCGCCTGGCAGCTCGAGCAGCGCTGGAAGAAGGAGCGGATCCTGACCGCGTACCTGAACACGATCTACTTCGGGAACCAGGCGTACGGGATCCAGCAGGCGGCGCGCGTCTACTTCGACAAGCGCGCGAAGGATCTGACGCTTGCCGAGTCGGCGCTCCTCGCGGGAATCCCGGCCGACCCGAACGCCTACGATCCGGCCGCTCATCCGCAGGCGGCCTTGGCGCGGCGCGCGGTCGTCCTGCGGGCGATGCTCAGCCAGGGTGTCATCGGCCGGAACGAGATGCGGGCGGCGCAGAAGACGCCGCTGCCCAAGCCGCAGGACATCCATCTGCCCGGCACCGAGGGTCAGGCGCCCTATTTCGCGAACTACGTCAAGGAGCAGTTGCTCGAGCACTACAAGAACCCGCGCAAGGTGTTCGGCGCCGGCCTCCGCGTGACGACGACGATCGACCTCGACCTGCAGAAGATCGCGCGCGCGGCGGTGGCGAAGTGGCTGCCGCCGAGCGACGACCCCGACGGGCACCCAACCGCGGCGCTCGTCGCGATCGACGCCAAGACCGGCGCTGTGCTCGCGATGGTCGGCGGCGAGAACTACCACCGCAGCCAGTTCAACCTCGCGACGCAGCGGAACCGGCAGACGGGGTCCGCGTTCAAGCCCTTCGTGCTCGCGACAGCGCTGCGCGAGGGGATCTCGCCGCAGACGACGCTCGTCTCGCACCCGGTGACGATCAACCTCGGCGACCGGCTCTGGAATGTCGCGAACTATGAGAACGACTACATGGGCCCGATCTCGATCGCGACTGCGACCACGCACTCCGACAACGCGGTCTTCGCGCAGCTGACGGCGCTCGTCCAGCCTCAGAACGTCGCCGCCACGGCGCATCGGCTCGGGATCACCGGCAAGCTCTCGGGTTTCTTCTCGATCGGTCTCGGCGGCGAGCCCGCGAGCCCGCTCGAGATGGCGCGTGCCTACGGCTCGTTCGCGAGCGGCGGCTCGCGGTTCGACGGGGCGATGATGGGCAACATGCCGCGGGTGATCCAGACGATCAGCGTCAAGGGCAAGACGTACGAGAACGCGCCGGTGCCGGAGCGGGTGCTGAGCTCGAACCTCGCCGCGATGGAGAACCAGCTGCTGCAGGGCGTCGTCACGGGCGGCACGGGCAAGCGCGCCGCGATCCCGGGCTGGTCGGTGGCCGGCAAGACCGGCACGACGGAGAACTACGGCGACGCGTGGTTCGTCGGCTACACGCCGCAGCTCGTCACCGCCGTCTGGGTCGGGTATCCGACGAAGCTCGTGCCGATGCTGACCGAGTACCGCGGGAAGGCGGTCGCAGGCGGGACGTATCCGGCGCTGATCTGGAAGACGTTCATGGAGCAGGCGCTCGAGCACATCGGCGCGACGCCGGAGTCGTTCTCGCCGCCGACGTACCCGTACTCGAGCTCGAAGCGGGTCAGCGTCCGCAACGGCAAGCTGCTGCTGGACAACGGCAACTGCAAGACGTCGTCGTCGATCATCTTCTTCAGCGGCGAGGGCCCGTCGAAGACGGCTCCGTGCAAGCCGAACGAGGTGGACGTGCCCCGGGTCGTGGGGCAGACGATCGCGGCGGCGAAGGCGCGGCTCTCGGCTCAGCCGCTGACGCCTGCGTTCATCTACAAGCCGGCGAGGCCGAAGCAGCGCCTCGACCTCGTGCTGGGGCAGTTCCCGGCCGGAGGGACGCTCTCGTCCTACGACAAGGTGACGCTCGTGCTGGCGAAGCCGCTGCACGGCAAGGTGCCGAAGGTCGTCGGGATGAAGCTCAAGCGGGCCCAGCTGAAGCTGAAGCGCCGCAAGCTCCTGAGCGTCGTCAGCGGCAAGGGGACGCGGGTCGTCTCGCAGCGGCCGCCCGCGGGGGTCGCGGCGTCGCCGGGCATGCGTGTCACGCTCGTCCTCGGGCGCGGCCCGGCCCGCGGCTGACGAACTTCGAGCCGGCGAGCAGGTAGCGCCACGGCCGGTCGGCCGCCTTCGTGATCCCGATCCGGCGGTCGCGGACGATCTCCGGCTCGTCGCTGCGTCCGCGGAGCTCGAACGGCTTGCGGTCGAGCCAGGCGCCGTCGTGCTCGCGGGTGATCCCGAGCGCCTGACACAGGCGCCCGGGACCCGCACAGAGGAGACGCGGGTCGTCGACCCCCCGGCGAGCCCGCATCTCCTCTATCCCCAGAGTCGGCTCGAGCGCGCGTATGAGAACGGCGTTCGCGACTCCCTCAGCTTCGCAAACGAAGTTGAGGCACCAGTGGATACCGTAGGAGCGGTAGACGTACGCGCGGCCGGGCGGCCCGAACATGGTCGCGTTGCGCTCGGTGCGGCCGCGGTAGCCGTGCGCCGCGGGGTCCTGGTGGTCATACGCCTCGACCTCGACGATCGTCCCGCCCGCCCCGTCGACGAGCAGCGTGCAGCCGATCAGCGCGGGCGCCACGTCGTGGACGGAGCCGGCGAAGAACGCGCGCGTCAGGCGGATCAGAAGAGCCTTTCCGGCTCGGACGGCTTGGCGGTCGCCTCGAGGAGGCGCCGGGCGCGGCGGCCCAGGTCGCCGATGTCGACCCGTCCCTGCTCGGCCGCCTCGGCGACGCGCTCGGCGAGTTGGAGCGCATCGTCGAGGATCCGGCTCTGGACGCCGGCGGCGTTCTCGCCCATCGCGGCGACGATGGCCCGCTCGGTGCGAGAGGCGACGATCGGCTCGGCGATCCCCTCGATCCAGACGCGGGTGCGGGCACCGTGTCCGCGCTCGCCCTCGCCGAGTGGCTCGAGCGCGTAGATCTGGTCGGCGCGGACGTACTTGCCGAAGCCGAGGAACATCATCCGCGGGGCGTCTGCCATCGACGGATTATCGCCTGTGGCGAGGGTGCTGCGCACCGGCGTCGGCGGGGCGATCTGGCGGCGGCGCGACACCCCAGATGTGGTCAGACCAACTGCCACAGAAGTGTGACGCACTTTCCACATTTGGCTGCCCGTAAGGCGTAGCGCCAATTTCTGTGGTCAGACCAAGTGTGACGAAAGTGGAACAGCGGGCGCCGCGCAGAGGGCCGTGGAGTGGATTTTTGCGGTTGTCGCTGACCGCTGGCCCGCGTCTCAGGCGAGGGCGGTGCGGAGCGCGTCGACGACGTGCTCCTGGTCGTCGCGCGGCAGCCGGCCGTGGAACGGCAGCGCGAGCGTCCTCGCGGAGCAGTCCTCGCTCACCGGCAGCATGCCCTCGGCGAAGCCGAAGCGCTCGCGCATGTACGACTGGAGATGGATCGACGGCAGGTACGGCGCGCCCGCGACGCCCGCTCGCGAAGCGCGCTCGATGACACCGTCGCGGTCGACGCCGCGCCGGCAGCTTGACGACGTAGACGAACCAGGAGCGCTCGTGGTCGTCGTCGTCTGCGAGCGGCGGCTCGACGTCGACGCCGGCGAGCAGCTCCGCGTACCGCGCCGCAACCTCGCGCCGGCCCGCCAGGATCGCGGTCGAGCTTCTCGAGCTGGCCGATGCCGAGCGCCGCCGAGATGTCGTCGAGCCGGTAGTTGAAGCCGAGCCGCCCGTGCTGGAGCCACGCACCCGAGTCGAGCCGGCCCTGGTTGCGGAGCGAGACGAGCAGCTCGTACTCCTCCGCCGAGCCGGTCGTCACCGCGCCGCCCTCGCCGGTCGTCATCTGCTTGTTCGGGATAGAACGCCCAGACCGCGGGATGCCCGTGCGAGCCGAGCGGCCTGCCCTTGTAGCGCGCGCCGAGCGCCTCGCATGCGTCCTCGACGAGCGCGAGCCCGTGCCGGTCGCAGATCGCCCGCAGCTCGTCGAGCTCGCACGGGTAGCCGAAGATGTCGACCGCGACGATCGCCTTCGTCCGCTCGGTGATCGCCGCCTCGACGGCGGCCGGGTCGAGGTTGAGCGTCCGCGGGTCGATGTCCGCGAACACCGGCGTCGCGCCCTCGTACATCGCGCAGTTCGCCGAGGCGACGAACGAGTACGGCGACGTGATCACCTCGTCGCCGGGGCCGACGCCCGCGATCCGCATGCAGAGATGCAGCCCCGCGGTGCCGGACGAGACGGCCGCGCAGTGTGGCGCCTCGACCGCCTCTGCGAAGAGCTCCTCGAACCGCGGCCCGGTCGGGCCGAGCGAGAGCCAGCCCGAGCGCAGCACCTCGAGCACGAGCTCCTCGTCGCGCTCGTCGATCCACGGCGACGAGAGGCCGATCTGCCGCGTTGCGGTGCTCAAGCCTCGGCGCGCGTTGCGGCCGTGACCGGGTCGAGCCACTGCGACCAGCGCTCGCTCTTTCCGCGCACCGTGTCGAGGTACGCCTTCTGGAGCTCGAGCGTCACCGGCCCGACGCCGAGCTCGTGGTCGTCGATCGAGCGCAGCGGCGTCACCTCGGCCGCGGTGCCGCACATGAACACCTCGTCGGCGAGGTAGAGATCGGAGCGGATGACCGACTTCTCGACGACTCGGTAGCCGAGGTCCTGCGCGATCTGGATGATCGAGTCGCGCGTGATGCCCGGCAGGATCCCCGTCGCGAGATCCGGCGTGTAGATGACGCCGTCCCGGACGACGAAGATGTTCTCGCCGGAGCCGTCGGCGACGGTGCCGTCGGGCGTGAGCAGGATCGCCTCGTCGTAGCCGCCCTTCAGCGCCTCGGTGACGGCGAGCATCGAGTTGAGGTAGACGCCGGTCGCCTTCGAGACGTGCGGGATCACGTTCGCGCTGACCCGCTGCCAGCTCGAGATCTTGGCGCGGATCCCGTTCTTCAGCCCGTCCTCGCCGAGGTAGGAGCCCCACGGCCACGACATGATCACCGTGTCGACCGGATTGTCGCGCGCGGCGACGCCCAGCTCGCCGTAGCCGTAGAACGCGATCGGCCGGAGGTACGCACTCGGGCAGGCCGTTCGCGGTGAGGAGCTCGTTACACGCGGCGCGGAGCTCGTCGTGGCTGAACGGGAGCTCCATGTAGAGGAGCTTCGCCGAGTTGTGCAGGCGCGTCATGTGGTCGCCGAGCCGGAAGACGGCGGGGCCCTTCGGCGTGTCGTAGCAGCGGATGCCTTCGAAGACGCCGGTGCCGTAATGCAGCCCGTGCGTGCCGACGTGGATCTTCGCGTCGGCCCAGTCGACGAGCTCGCCGTTCATCCAGATCTTCTCGGTCTCGGTCAGCGGCACGATTCTCTCCTCTCGGAAGTCACCTTGAATCGTAGACGACGGCATCGACGGGCTCTGCTTTCGCGAGGCGAACGAGCTCCGGAGTCGGTAAGCCGGCCATGTGCCGGTCGGAGCCTGCGCCGATCCAGACGCGCTCGTGGGCCAGCAGCGTGCGCTCGATCAGCACGCGCGAGACGTTCGTAACGGGGAACGGCGCCACGGCACCCGGAGCGAACCCGGTGGCCGCCTCGACCTGCTCGGCGCCGGCGACGCGCGCGCTCTCGGCGCCGGTCGCCGCCTTCACCTTGGCGGGATCCGCGCGCCGGTCGCCCGGCACGAGCACGAGCACGTACTTGCCGTCGCAGTCGAAGACGAGCGACTTGACGATCTCGTTCAGCGCACAGCCGATCGCCTCGGCGGCGGCCTTCGCCGTCGGCGTGCCCTGCGGGAACTCCTCGACCCGCGACTCCGCCGAGGCGACGCGCAGGAAAGCCGCGACGCGTTCCACCGGCTCGGGCCACGACCGCGTCGTCACGCGCTCGAGGATAGCGATGTCTCGTTCGAGCTAGACCGCGCGCACGCAGTGCGCCTGATCCATGCCCTCGCGGAGTCGTTCGATCAGCTCGCGGGGCGGATCGGTGTCGAGCGAGAGCGCCATCGCGGCCTTCCCGCCCTGTCGGTCACGCGAAACGGCCATGTTGGCGATGTTGACGCCCGCCTCGCCGCACATCGTCCCGACGCGGCCGATGACGCCGGGCACGTCGTCGTAGACGAGCAGGAGCATCAGCGGCGACAGCTCCATCTCGAGCTCGAAGCCGAGCGCGCTGACGAGCCAGTGGCGGCTCTCGCCGCCGATCGTCGTGCCGGCGACGCGGGCGTCGTCGGCGGTGACCGCGACGAGGTTCGTGAAGTCGCGTGACGAGCGGCGCCGCTCCTCGGTCGACCTCCACCCCGCGCTCGGCCGCGATCAGCGGCGCGTTGACGTAGTTCACCGGCTGGTCGACGCGCCCCTGGAAGGCGCCGTTCAGCGCCGCGACCGTGAGCAGCCGCGTGTCGTAGTCGGCGAGCACGCCGTAGTACTCGAGCGAGATCTTCTGCGCGTGGCCGCCGGCGAGCTCGGTCGCGAACCGCCCGAGCTTCGAGGCGAGCGGGATGAACGGGCCGAGCACCTCCAGGTCGGCCGCGTCGATCACCGGGATGTTGACGGCGTTCGTGACGAGGCCGCCCTCGAGCGCGGCCGCAACCTGCTCGGCGACGATGATCCCCGCGCGGTCCTGCGCCTCGGCGGTCGACGCCGCGAGGTGCGGCGTCACGACCACCTGGTCGAGCTCGCAGCAGCGGCCCGGTGTACGGCTCCTCGCTGTAGACGTCCAGCGCCGCGGCCGCGAGCTTGCCCGACTGGAGCGCCGCGAGCAGGGCCGCCTCGTCGATCAGCTCCCCGCGCGCGGCGTTGACGAGGCGGGCGCCGTCGCGCATCTTCGCGAACGCCTCCGCTCCGATCGAGCCACGCGTCTCCGGGGTCAGCGGCAGGTGGAGCGTCACGAAGTCGGAAGCCGCCAGGACAGCGTCGATCGTCTCGCCGCGCTCGGCGCCCAGCTCGCGAAAGCGCTCCGTCGAGACGAACGGGTCGAACCCGAGCACCCGCATCCCGAGCCCCTGCGCTCGGCGCGCGACGAGCTGCCCGATGCGTCCGAACCCGAGCACGCCGAGTGTCTTGTCGGCGAGCTCGATGCCTGCCCACTTCGACCGCTCCCAGCGCCCCTGCTTCAGCGCCGCGTGAGCCTGTGGGATGTTCCTGGAGAGCGCGACGAGCAGGCCGATCGTGTGCTCCGCCGCGGAGACGATGTTCGACTCCGGCGCGTTCGCGACGACGATCCCGCGCCGGGTGGCGGCCTCGACGTCCACGTTGTCGACGCCGACGCCTGCGCGGCCGATCACCTTCAGCCGGTCGGCCTTGTCGATCAGCTCCGCGGTCAGCTTCGACGCCGAGCGGATCACGATCGCGTCGTAGTCGCCGATGATGTCCTCGAGGGGTGACTCGCTGTCCTCGTCGACCTCGAAGCGCTCCCGCAGCAGCCGAACTCCCGGCTCCGCGATCTCCTCGCGAATCAGGACTCTCACGCGGTGACGTGCTGCTCGTACGCCTCGAGCGCACGGGTCACGGCGACGCCGCGCTCGAGCTCCGCACCGGCTTCGGTGAGGGCGAGCTCCACGCCGGCGAGCGCCGTCGTGATGTCGAAGATGTCGAACCAGCCGATGTGCCCGATGCGGAAGATCTTGCCCTTGAGGGCGGCCTGGCCCGGCGCGAGCGTGATCCCGTGGTTGTCGCGCAGCGCGAGCAGCAGCTCCTCGCCGTCGACGCCGTCAGGGACGCGAACCGCGGTCACGACGGCAGCCGAATCGTCGTCGGGCGAGAACAGCTCGAGGCCCATCGCCTTGATCCCCTCGCGGCACGCCCGGCCAAGCCTGACGTGGTGCGCGAACGCCGCTTCGAGCCCGCGGTCGAGCAGCAGGCCGAGCGCGACGTCGAGGCCGCGAACGAGCGAGACGGCCGGCGTGAAGGCCGCGTCCGACGCCGCCTGCGCCTTGCGCGTCACCTCCCAGTCGAAGTAGAAGCGGGGCAGCGACCCGAGGCGGCTCCAGGCCTCTTGCGAGACGGATGCGAAGGCGAGGCCGGGCGGGCACATGAGCGCCTTCTGCGAGCCGGAGACGACGACGTCGACTCCCCACTCATCGCTTTCGAGCGGCACGGCGCCGAGGCTCGAGATCGCGTCGACGACGACGAGCGCACCTGCGTCTTTCGCGACGGCGGTGAGCGCACGGATGTCGGCGACGACGCCGGTGGACGTCTCGGACTGGGTCAGCAGCACGACCTTCGCCTCGCGCGCCCGCAACGCAGCAGCGAGGTCGTCGGCCGAGGGGTTCTCGCCCCACTCGTACGCGACGCGGTCGAGCGAGCAGCCGTACGCCTCGGCGATCGAGCCCCAGCGCTCGCCGAACGAGCCCGCCGAGACGACGGTCACCGGGTCGCCCGGGTCGCAAAGGTTCGCGACGGCGGACTCCATCGTCCCGGTGCCGGAGGACGTGAACATCAGCACCTCGTTCTCTGTCCGGAAGACCTCCTTCAGCCGGGCGAGCGTCCGCTCGTAGATGACGCGGAAGTCCGGACCGCGATGGTGGACGATCGGCTCGGCCGTCGCGGCGAGCACCTCGGGCGGCACGGGCGTCGGCCCCGGAGTGAAGAGGTAGCGCTTCTCGGACATCGGCCGAGCCTAGATGATTGAAGCCACGACCGGGCACGCCTGGATGGTGGCTCATGCGCGGCGCCATGCGGCCGGCTCAGCCTCGACCAGGCAAACCAGCCTGCCCTTCGGCTGACCCGACCACACGGCTTGGCATGAGCCATCCCCAGACGCACCCCGCCGCGGCATCAACCATCTAGCGCCTCGGTCCGCCGGCGGCGACGGCGGTGCGGAGAGCGACCGGTTGGCCGAGCGCACCAGGTTCTGCAGGATTCGCGGCGCAACTACGGTTCCCCCGCATGGACGTGTTGCTCGCCTTCGGCGCCGCACTGCTCTCGCTTCGCCTCGCGGGCTCGCTGCTCGCGCGACGCCGCTGGGCCTGGGCCGCCGGCCTGCTGGCCTACGCCATCGCCTCCGCGGCGCTCGCGTGGGGCGCGGCGGCCGGCTGGGACACCGCCTCGTTCCGCGTCTACTACCTCTTCGGCGGCCTCCTGACGGCGCCGCTGCTCGGCGTCGGCTCGCTGCGAGCTTTCGGGGCGCCGCTGGGCGGTGCCCGTCGGCCTGCTCTACACCGGTCTCGCCGTCGGAGTGGCGATCGCGATGCCCGTGCATGGCTCGTTCGGCGGCGGCATCCCGCCCGGCCCAGGACCACCTCGACTGGCTGCCGCGCATCATCGCCATCGCGGCGAACAGCCTGGGAACGCTTGCGATCGTCGCGGTCGCGCTGTCGACGATCCGCCGGCGCCCGCTCGGCAACGGGCTGATTCTCGCGGGAGTCGCCGTCGCCGCGCTCGGCAGCGGGCTGGCCGGCCTGGGAGTGGCGGCGACGGCCGCGTTCGTGGCCGCCGCCGCCCTCCTGCTCTATGCCGGGTTCGTCACGCCGCGAGCAGGCGCTCGAAGAACGAGTGATACCGCTGCAGGCTGACCCGCAGCTCCTCGGTCGAGACGTCGTCGCCGCGCGACCATTGGCTTTCGAGTGACACGCGCTCCTGGTTGAAGCGCTTCGCCAGGTGGCGCATCAGCTCCGCGACGAGCTCGTCCGCAGCCGCCACCGCCTCACGCGGGTCGTCGACGAAGGCGCTCTGCAACTCCTGCCAGCGCGCTCGGTATCGCTCCGCGTCGTCGTCGTCCAAGAGGCGCTCGAGCTCGTTCCCCGTCCAGGCGCCCTGCCTGCTCTGCGTGCCCCGGTCGGCGCTCCGCCGCTCAGCCTCTTTCGCTGCGTCCGCCGGCGGCTCGACCTTGCGGGAATGTGTGTCCTCTTCCTCGCCGATCAGGTCCGCCGTGGTCAGCCTTCGCCTGCTGCTCATCGCGTCGCCTCTTGTGGTTCACCGACTTCCGCCGGCTCGATTGCGATCACGGCGACCCCCACCGCAATCGGTATCCAGATCCATCTGGACACTTCTACTCCTCCGTTCGCTCTTCAGTCAATCGCTACCGCTCGAGAATTTCTCCATGTCTCGGACGCGCGCATTGACACTGGATTTTTGCACTCGGTTTCGATCACGCCTGACCGGCCGGCGGTGCGGTCGGGCGAGGCGTTCCGGTTCATGGCCGTGGTGGCGAACAAAGGACCCGATTCGGCGCTCGACGTCATGTACCGGCAGACGCTCCCTGCCGGCGCCCAGGTGGTCGGCGCCAGGGCGAGCCAGGGCAGCTGCCGGGTCGAGGCCGAGGTGGCCTGTGCGCTCGGGCTGATGGGACGCGCGAACCAGTCGAACGGCGCCACGACGACGATCGAGCTGACGCTCGTGGCGGTCTTGAGCGGCCCAATCTCGAGCGGCACAATGACGACGCGTGGCTCTGCGTCGTCGGCGAGCCTCGCGATGGAGTTGATCCCGGAGAACACCACGGCCGAGGCGTCCCTGGACGTCGCCGCCTACACGGGTCCCTTGCCGGCCGCCGATCTCGCCGTTCGGCTGGCCGCGCCGAAGACGGCCAAGCGTGGACGGCTCGTGACGGCGGTCGCGTCGGTCTGGAACATCGGCCCGAGTACCGCCGAAGGCGTGCGCCTCGCGGGCCGGTCGCTCGGCTCGCTGGGCGTCGGCGAGTCGCGGACGGTGAAGGTCACCACGCGGGCGAAACCGGGCCTGCGCTTCTCCGTGCGGGCCGTCGCCGCGACGCCCGACCCGCAGCCGCGCAACGACTCCGCCGTTGCGCTGGTCCGCGTCAGAGCGGCTTGACGAGGTAGAGAAGCGTGTCGTCGACCTCGAGCGGCTCGCCGCGGATGAGGATCGTGCCCTGGACGCGTTGCGGCGGAATGCCGGCGTCGCGATAGCCGAGCCCCTCGTAGAGCGCCCTCGCGGCGTCGTTGCCAGACTCGCTGACGCTGAGGCTGATCGCGGCGTAGCCCCGCTCGGCGGCGAGGCGCTCGGCTGCTTCCGTCAGAGCGGCGCCGATGCCCTGCCGCCGCCGCTCGGGCAGCACGAAGACGTCCTGCACCTCGGGCACCGCAGCCTTGCCACCCTCCCACGCGATGTGCGCGTGCCCGACCGGCTCGCCGTCGTCCCAGGCAACGAGGTAGGTCTGCAGCGAGTCGAGCCGGGAGAGCGGCAGCACCGCGTCGACGGCGTCGAGGTCGGCCGCGTCGAGTGGCCGGATCTCCATGCCGCGAGACTGCCATAGTCCGCGACATGCGCGGACGTCCGTGGGCCTTCTGGCTGGACGCCGCCGTCAAGGTGGCGCTCGTCGGCCTGCTGCTCGTCGGCGCCTTCTCGGGGCTGGACCGCTTCGAGGGCAAGGCGATGACCGGGCGCCTGCTCACCTATCCGATCGCCGCCCTGATCGTGCCGGCCGTCTGGTGGTTCACCTCGCGCCGGCGCGGCGCCGACGCGCCGCCGAGGGAGTACCCGTACGCGATCGACATCCTGCTCGTGCTCCCGTTTCTGATCGACGTCGCAGGCAACGCGCTCGACCTCTACGACTCGGTCTCGTGGTGGGACGACGCCAACCACCTCGTCAACTGGGCGATCCTCGTCTCGGCGTTCGCCCAGTTCATGCTCCGGCTGCCGCTGCAGCGAGCCGTCGTCTTCGGCCTCGCCGTCGGCTTCGGCGCCGTGACCGCGGTGCTGTGGGAGTTCGCCGAGTACTGGACGTTCATCCGCAACTCGCCGGAGCTCGCGACCGCCTACGAGGACACCCTCAGCGACCTGGCGCTCGGCCTGACGGGCTCGACGATCGCCGCGCTGCTGGCGATCACGGTTTTTCGAGGGCGTACCACGCACTGATCTCGTCGGCGAAGGCCTCGTCGGCGTCGTCGTTCTCCTCGAGCTTCATCGCCTGCACACGCACGCGGCCGAGGTAGCGCGCGATCTCCTGCGAGCCGGCGCCGCGCCGGAGCAGCGTGCCGACGCGGTTCAGATAGGCGTCGTACTCGTCGAGACGCTGCGGATCGTCGTAGAGCCCGAGCGGGTCCCACCGCTCGAGCGCCATCAGGCGCAGGGCCGGCAGGCCTTCGCGCGACCACCAGCGGCGCTCCGTGAACACGTCAGGCGTTCAGCTTCTCGCGCACGCGCTCGTTGACGACCTTGGCGTTCGCCTTCCCCTGCGTCTCCTTCATCACCTGGCCGACGAAGAAGCCGAGCAGTCCCTCCTTGCCGGCCCGGAACTGCTGCGACCTGGTCGGCGTTCGCGGCGAGGATGCGGTCGATGATCGGGTCGAGCTCCGAGGCGTCGGCGATCGCCGTCTCGGCGAGGTACGTCTCGGCCTTGAACTCCGGGTCGGCCGAGCTCGCGAGCGCCTCGTCGAAGGCGGCGCGCGGCACATCGGCCCGCGCGGCGATCAGCTTCGCCAGCTCGTCCGGGTTCACCGCGCCCGGCTCGAGGCCTGTCGCGGCGAACTGGTTCATCAGCACGTTCGAGGCCGCCTTGGCGTCGACGCCCGCGAGCACGACGACCTTCGAAGAGACGTGCAAGCTCGGGCGAGTCGTTGAGGATCTCAGCGTCGTAGAACGGCAGCTCGTAGTCGGCCTGGAGCCGGCGCAGGCGGTCGGCCGGCAGCTCGGGCAGCTGCGCGCGGATCTCCTCGACCAGCTCGCGCGACGGCTCGACCGGCACGAGATCCGGGTCCGGGAAGTAGCGGTAGTCGTGCGCCTCCTCCTTGTCGCGGAGCGGTGGCGAGTCCTCCTGCGCCCGGCACGAAGTGCAGGGTCTCCTGCTCGACTTCGCCGCCGGCCTCGTAGATCGCGATCTGCCGCGCGATCTCGCTCTCGATCCCCTTCACGGCGAAGTTGAACGAGTTCATGTTCTTCAGCTCGGTGCGCGTGCGCAGCTCGTCGGAGCCCTCGGGGCGCACCGAGACGTTGACGTCGAAGCGCATCGAGCCCTTGTCGAGCTCGGCGTCCGAGAGGCCCAGCTCGACGACCGTGCGGCGGAGCAGCTGCAGGAAGCGCTTCGCCTCCTCGGCTCGAGCGGATGTCCGGGCCGGTGACGATCTCGACGAGCGGCGTGCCGCCGCGGTTGAAGTCGACGAGCGTCGCCGTCGCGCCGGAGATGCGCCCTTCCGCGCCGCCCTCGTGGGTGTTCTTCGCCGCGTCCTCCTCGAGGTGCGCGCGGACGATCGCGATCTCGTGGGCGCCGTCCGGGTTCGGCACCGAGACGTGGCCGCCGATGCAGAGCGGCTTGTCGTACTGGCTGATCTGGTACCCCTTCGGCAGGTCGGGATAGAAGTAGTTCTTGCGGGCGAAGACGGCCTGCGTCGGCGATCTCGCAGCCGAGCGCGAGGCCGAGCAGGATCGTCTTCTCGACCGCGGCGCGGTTCGGCACCGGCAGCGCGCCGGGATGCGCGAGGCATACCGGGCAGGTCTGCGTGTTCTCGCCGCGCGCCGAAGCCGATCGGGCAGCGGCAGAACATCTTCGTCCTCGTCTTCAGCTGGACGTGGATCTCGAGCCCGATCACCGGCTCCCAGGTCGTCGTGCTCATCGCAGGCGCTCCGGGACGACGTCGAAGGCGAGCGCGCGCTCGAGCGCGTGGCCGACGGCGAAGAGCGTGTTCTCGGCGAACTGCGGGCCGACGAGCTGCAGGCCGACCGGCAGCCCGTCGGAGAGCCCGCAGGGGATCGAGAGGCCGGGCAGCCCGGCCATGCAGGACGGGATCGTCAGGACGTCGGAGAGGTACATCGCGAGCGGGTTCATCGTCTTGGCGCCGAGCTCCCAGGACGCACCGTCGGCGAGGTCGGGCTGAGCAGCAGGTCGAAGCGCTCGAAGAGGGCGTCGTGCTCGCGCTTGATCACCGTTCGCACCTGCTGCGCCTTGCCGTAGTAGGCGTCGTAGTAGCCGGACGAGAGCGCGTACGTGCCGATCATGATCCGCCGCTTCGGCTCGTCGCCGAGCGCGTCGTGCCGCGTGCTCATCACCATCTCGCGGAAGTCGGCGCCGTCGGAGCGGTGCCGTAGCGGACGCCGTCGTAGCGGGCGAGGTTCGACGACGCCTCGGCCGGCGCGATCAGGTAGTAGCACGGCATCCCGTACTCGACGGACCGGGGCAGCGAGCATTCCTCGACCTCCGCGCCGAGGCTTGTCGCCAGCTCGATCGCCGCTTCGACGGAGTCACCGACGCCCGGCTCGATGCCCTCGACCTCGTTCAGCTCTCGCGGCACGCCGATGCGGATGCCCTTCAGATCCTCCCGGTCGGGCAGCTCGACGGGCGGCACGTCGACCGTCGTCGTGTCGCACTGGGTCCTTGCCGGCGATCATGCGGTAGAGCAGCGCGCAGTCGCGGACGGTCTTCGTCGTCGGCCCGACCTGGTCGAGCGACGACGCGAAGGCGACGATCCCGTAGCGGGTGACCGTGCCGTAGGTGGGCCGCAGGCCGACGATGCCGCAGAGCGAGGCCGGCTGCTTGATCGAGCCGCCGGTGTCGGAGCCGAGCGCCCAGGGCGCGAGCCCGCCGGCGACCGCGGCCGCGGAGCCGCCGCCGGAGCCGCCCGGCACGCGGGCGGGATCCCACGGGTTGTGCGACGGCCCGTAGGCGGAGTTCTCGGTCGACGAGCCCATCGCGAACTCGTCGGTGTTCGTCTTCCCGAGCGCAGGCAGGCCCGCCACCTTGAGGCGCGCGGCGACCGTCGAGTCGTAGACGGGCACGTAGTTGTCGAGGATCTTCGAGCCGGCGGTCGTGCGGATGCCCTTCGTGCCGATCACGTCCTTGAGCGCGATCGGCACGCCCTCGCCGACGGCCTCGTCGAGCACGGTCAGGAAGCAGTGCAGCTCGGCGTCGCGCGCGTCGATCGCCGCGCGGTAGGCGTCCCAGAGCTCGGCGGGCGACACGTCGCCGCGCTCGAGCAGCCCCATCGCCTCCTCGGCGGTGAGCCGAAGCGTGTCGATCATGCGGGCGGGACGCGGAAGAAGTCGCCGTGCCGGTCGGGCGCGTTCGCGAAGACCTCGTCGAGCGAGACCGGGTCGTGCGGCTCGTCCTCGCCGAGCACGTTCACGACCTCGAGCGGATGCGACGTCGGCGGCACGCCTTCCAGGTCGAGCTCGCTGACCTTCGAGACGGCGTCGATGATCTCCGAGAGCTGCTCCTGGAAGCGCGCGACCTCGCCCTCGTGCAGCTCGAGCCGCGCGAGGCGGGCGACGTGGAGGACTTCTTCGCGTGAGATCGCCATGGCTGAAAAGCGTAGTGAAACGACGAAGGGCGCCTTGCGGCGCCCCTCGTCCCAAGACTTGAGTGCCGCTTCTAGACCGCCTGGACGTTCGACGCCTGCAGGCCCTTGTCGCCCTGCACGACCTCGAACTCCACCTCCTGGCCCTCGGTGAGCGTCCTGTAACCGTCCATCGTGATCGCGCTGTGGTGCACGAAGACGTCGTCGCCCTCGTCGCGCTCGATGAAGCCGAACCCCTTCTCGTTCGAAAACCATTTGACCTTGCCCTGCGCCAACGTTCCTCCTTGAAATGCGAACGACGACTCGGTCGGAGCCGCCGAGGGTGTAGAAGCGGGCCGGAGGATACCAGCGGGCTAGGCGCCCGGGAAGGGCAGGTCGCCGCGCCGGTAGCGGGCGCACCGGACGGCGTTCCGGAGCAGCGTCGCGATCGTCATCGGGCCGACGCCGCCCGGAACCGGCGTGATGAAGCCGGCGACCTCGGCGGCTCCCGCGTCGACGTCGCCGACGAGACCCGCCTCGGTCCGGTTCATGCCGACGTCGACGACCGCCGAGCCCGGCTTCACCATCTCGGGCGAGACGAGCCCGGCGAAGCCGGTCGCGACCACGAGCACGTCGGCGTCGAGGGTGTGACGCGCGAGATCGTCCGTCCTCGAGTGGCAGAGCGTCACGGTCGCGTTCGCCTGCATCAGCAGATGGAACACCGGCTTGCCGACGATGTTCGACCGCCCGACGACGACCGCGCGCCGGCCCTCGAGCGGCACCCCGTGCTCGGCGAGCAGCGCCATGATCCCCAGCGGCGTGCCCGGGACGATCGTCGGCCGGCCGAGATACAGCTGCCCCGCGTTGAACGGGTGCACGCCGTCGACGTCCTTCTCCGGTGTCAGGGCGCGGATGACCCGCGCCTCGTCGATGTGATCCGGCAGCGGCAGCTGCACCAGCAGCGCGTCGAGCGTCGTCGTCCGCGTTCAGCTCGGTGACGCGCGCCAGCAGCTCCTCCTCCGAGATCCCGGCCGGCAAGCGGATGTCTCGCGCGTCGAAGCCCGCCTCCTCGGCCGCCTCGCGCTTCAGCCGGATGTAGATCTGCGAGGCGGGATCCTCGCCGACGAGCACCGTCGCGAGGCCGACGTGGCCCAGCGTCCGGACCTCCTCGGCCACCTCGTCGCGGACCCGCCGCGCGAGCGCCTTGCCGTCGAGCAGCGTCGCAGTCACGCCGGAGAGGCTAGACGAGCTACCGGAGGGGCGTTGCGTCGCCGAGGTCGCGAGGCGAGACATACACGCTCGAGGTCGGAACGACGGCGTCGTCCCAGATGCGCACGAATGCGACGCGGCCGTCCCGCGAGGCCGAGGGGCACCTGACGCCGGTGCCGGGCGTGGCCCCGCCCCAGCTTGGCAGCCGGTGGAGGACGTCGCCGTCGAGGTCGATTTCGGCGACGCCGCCGCCCTCGCTGGTCTGCTCGACGATCGTCCGGCCGTCGGCGGTCCAGGCGGCGGGGACGTTGACCGCGCCTGGGTCCGCGTGCGTCACGCGGCGGGTCGTCCCGTCGCGGAGGTCCAGGATCCAGATATCCGACGCGAGGCCCGGCGCGGGACGGTCGAAGGCGAGCAGGCGGCTGTCGGGCGACCACGCGAGTGCGGAGCTGCCCGGCCGGTGGACAAGTGGCCGGCCGTCCCAGCGCAGGACGACGAGCCGGTCGAGATCCGAATAGGCGAGCGCGCCCCGCGGCGACCAGCGCGCGACGACGACGCCTTTGCGCCGCAGCACCAGCCGGTGGTTGGGACGGAGGACGAGCAGCCCCGGCTCCAGGTCGTGCCGCGGCGAGCCGACCATCGCGGCACGGCCGCCGACCGGAGCGACGCTGGCCTCGGGGTTCATGCCTGGCTCCAGGAATCCGAGGTCGAACAGGACGCGTTCGCGCCCGCTCGCGACGTCGAGCAGCGTCAAGAGCTCCTGGTCGCGGATGACGAGCGAGCGACCACGCCAGCCGAGTACCTGTGCGTCCGCAAGGAAGACACGCTTGACCGTCCGGCCGTTCCAGACGTAGACGCCCGGCTGCCCGGCGCCGGGCAGCGGACGGCGTCCGAACGCGAGCTTCGTCCCGTCCGCCGACCAGACCGGACAGCCGTCGTTCCACGCCGGGACCCAGTCTCCGGCGGCGATCGTATTCTCTCTGCACCCGGCCGCCAGGAGCGCCGACGCCAGCACGAGCGCGACGCTCGTCGCCCTCGTCAGCAGTGCCATCGCCCGAGTATCCCACCGGCCGCGCGACGCACCAATAAGCTCGTCTCGTGCGCTGGCCACGGAAGAACGACGCCGAGTCGATCCGCGCCCGGCAGGAGGCGATCGGCGTCGACGGCGTGGTCACGTCCGTCGATCTCGATCCGTTCGCGAGCGCGGCGGAGGCGCTGACGGGCGTGGCGGTCATCCCCGTGTCGGTCGCCGGTCCGCTCGTCGTCTCGCTCGGCGCGTACGAGCTCGACGACGCAGGCGCCGTCGTCGAGACAGGCCGTGCGCAGGAAGAAATCTTCGTGCCGCTCGCGCACACCGAGGGCGGGCTCACCGCCTCGATGCTGCGCGGCATGAAGGCGGCCGCGGAGTCGGGCGGCTTCCGCACGCATGTCCTCGCCGACCGGATCACTCGGGCGTCGTGCTTCGTCTGCACCGACACCGAGCAGGCCGTCTCGCTCTCGCGCTGGCTGGAGGGTGAGGTCGACGCGATGCGCTCGTGGCTCGCCGGCTCCGACGACGCCTCGCTCTCGCGGCACGCGGTGCTGCGCGAGGTAAAGACACACGTCGTCGGCCCGATGTGCCACGTGCTCTGGCGCTGGACGACCGGCGACGCCGTCGGGCCGAACATGATGACCCGCAACTCCTACGCGCTGAACATGGGCTACGTGCTGGAGCGGGCGCCGGTGAAGCCGCAGCGGGCGATCCTCGAGGCGAACATGGGCGGCGACAAGAAGCCGTCGTACGAGTATTTCCAGGGCGGGCACGGGAAGACGGTGATCGCCGACGTGACGCTCACCGACGAGGCGATTCGCCGCGTTCTGCGCACGACCCCCGAGGATCTGGAGGCGCTCTCGTGGGCCGGGACGCACGGCGCCGTCGCATCGGGCATGCAGTCGGTCGCGTTCACGCCTGCCTCGGCGATCGCAGCGGTGTTCGCGTGCACGGGCCAGGATCTCGGCATGGTCGGCACGAGCTCGATGGCGCACGGCACGGGACGGCGCGTCGAGGGCGGCCTGCACGCCTCGATCCGGTTCCCCGGCCTGGAGGTGGGCACGGTCGGCGGCGGGACCACCCTTCCCTCGGCGAGAGACTGGCTCGCGTCGATCGACTGCGCCGGGCCCGGCAAGGTGTACCGCTTCGCCCAGGTCGTCGCGGCGGCGGCGCTCGCGCTGGAGATCTCCGCCTCGGCGGCGATGGCGACGGCCGGCTCGGAGAACTTCTTCAAGGCCCACCACGAGCGCGGGGGCCTGAGGTGACCGGCACGGGATGATCGTGCTCGTCTTCAGCTACGACGCGCGCAACCCGGCCGAGTTCGAGCGGGTCTACGGCCCCGAGGGCGACTGGGCGCAGTTCTTCCGGACCGGCGCCGGTTACGTCGGCACCGAGCTGTTGAAGGACCTCGAGATCCCGGCCCGCTATCTCGTGCTCGACCGCTGGGATTCGCGCGAGGCATACAACGCCTTCGTCGAGGCGAACCGGGAGGAGTACATCCGCCGCGTCGACGAGACGGCGCCGTTCTACGAGCACGAGCTCCGCTTCGGCTCCTTCGAGAACGTCTGGGACGAATGACCGCGATTCCGCCCCATCACGATCCGGCGTGCTGGGGATGCGGCGACAACCCGGACGGCATCCACCTTCCGGTTCCCGAGGAGGAAGGGCTGGACGAGTACGAGGCGTGGTTCCGCTTCACCGAGCGGCACCAGGGCGGGCCCGGCATCGTGCACGGCGGCATGGTCTCCGCGGCGCTCGACGAGGCCGCCGGCCTGCTGGCGACGTGGTACCGCTTCCCATCGGTGACGGCTCGGATCTTCGTCCGCTACCGGAAGCCGGTGCAGATCAACACCGAGGTGCTGGTGCGGGCGATCCTCGCCGGCGAACGCGGGCGCCGGCTGCACGTGAACGCCGAGCTCACCGACGGGAGCCTCGTCCTCGCGGAGGCGCGGGTCGCCCTCCTGCACGTGCCACTGCAGCATTTCCTGCTGACGGCGGAGGGCCGCGCCGCGCGCGACGCGTGGGAAGCGAAGCTGGGCGGGTGAGCGTTCAGGGGCGGCCGAGGACCTCGCGGACACCGCGTAGCCGCGTCCGCAGGAGGGAACGGGCGAGCGCGCTGTCGAGCGAGACGTTCGGCGCGCGGTCGGGCGTCGTGCGCCCCCGCTGGATGCGCGACGCGTCGGCGCCCAGCAGCAATGCGAAGTCGTAGCGGCTGACGTCGTCTGCCCCGCCGAGGTGCAGCGGGCCGGCGAGGTCGAGCTCGGCCGCCTCGAGCAGCGCCTCGGCCACGTCGCCGACCTGCGCCGGCGAGCGGATCTCGTCCTCGAAGAACGTCGTGCCGGTTGCGGCGAGGCGCTCCTGCGGGCCCGGCTCCGGGGCGCCGTAGAGAAGCGACGTGCGCGCGATCAGCGCCTCGGGGTGCTCCGCGACGACGACCCGCTCCGCCTCCGCCTTCGACCGTCCGTAGTCGTTCACCGGCCGGGGCTCGTCCTCCTCGCGGTAGCGGCCTCGCGATCCGTCGAAGACGATGTCCGTCGAGAGATGCACGAGCCGCGCCCCCGCGGCGCGAGCCTCCCGCGCCACGACGCGCGAGCCGTCGACGTTCGTCGACCACGCATCGTCGCCCTGGCGATACGCGGTGTGGATAACGCAGTCGACCCCGGCAAGCGCGGCACGCACCGCGTCGGCGTCGCGGATGTCGAGATGCACCCACTCCGCAGCCGCCGCCACACGCCGGTCGTGCAGCGTCGCGCGGACGGCCCAGCCCCGCTCCTCTGCGCGGCGGACGAGCTCCCTGCCGAGATAGCCGGCGCCGCCGGTGACGAGCACTCGCACGGGGCAACGCTACCCGGGAGCCGCCTGGGCACAGGCCATGCATCTACATGGCCAGGCACATGTACATACATGTCCATGCCCCTCTCGAAGGCCGCCGCGAACCGCCCGGCTGGACCCGCGACGTTGTAACCAGCGCCGCGTCGCCCGTAAGATCGGCGCCTCATGGGCCTGCTCACGCTCGAGGGCGTCACGCGGCGGTTTGGCGGCATCGTCGCGCTCGACGACCTCTCGCTGGACGTCGTCGAAGGCGATATCGCCGGCCTGATCGGCCCGAACGGCGCCGGCAAGACAACCGCCTTCAACGTGATCACGCGGCTCTACCAGCCGGACGACGGCATGATCACCTTCGACGGCGAGAACCTCCTGAAGGTGCCCGCGCATGGAATCGTCCGCCGCGGGATCGCCCGAACGTTCCAGAACCTCGCCCTCTGCCAGCACATGACGGTGCTCGACAACGTCCTCGTCGGCGCGCACACGCGGATCGGCCGCCGCGGCGACTCGGCGGCCCGCCAGGAGGCCGACTCGATCCTCGGCTACCTCGGCCTCGCCGGCATCTCCGGTCACTATGCCGTCGGTCTTCCCTTCGGGACGCTGAAGCGCGTCGAGCTCGCGCGCGCGCTGATCTCCCATCCGCGGCTCCTGCTGCTGGACGAGCCGGCCGGCGGCCTCACGCACTCCGAGGTAACGGAGCTCGGCACGTTGATCAAGGCGATCCGGGCCGACTACTCGCTCTCGATCCTGCTCGTGGAGCACCACATGAACCTCGTCATGTCGATCTCGGACAGCGTTCACGTCCTGAACTTCGGCCGGACGATCGCCGCCGGGACGCCGGCCGAGGTGCGCTCGAATCCAGCCGTGATCGAGGCGTATCTCGGGGGCGAGCATGTCGCTGCTTGAGTTGCGCGACGTCTCGGCCCGCTACGGGCCGCTGACCGCGCTGCACGACGTCACGCTCTCGGTGGAAGACGGCGAGGTGGTCTCGCTGCTCGGTGCGAACGGCGCCGGCAAGACGACCACGCTCCGCTCGATCTCCGGCACCGTCAAGCGCTCCGGCACGCTGCTCTTCGACGGCAAGTCGCTGCCGCGAACGGCGGAGGCGGTGGCGCGGCGCGGGATCACGCACGTCCCGGAGGGGCGTGGCATCCTCGCCGACCTGACGGTCTGGGAGAACCTGCGGATGGGCGCTTACCTGCGGCGCGACCGCAAGGGCGTCCAGGCGGATCTCGAGAAGCAAACCGAGCGGCTGCCGTGGCTCTGGGACAGGCGCGGCCAGCAGGCGGGGACGCTCTCGGGCGGCGAGCAGCAGATGCTCGCGCTCGCCCGGGCGCTCGTGGGCCGCCCTCGCGTTGTCCTGCTCGACGAGCCCTCACTCGGGCTGGCGCCGCTCGTCGTGAAGGCGTTCTTCGACCTCGTCAGCGAGCTCAACCGCGACGAGGGCGTCACGTTCCTCGTCGTCGAGCAGAACGCGAACGTCGCGCTCGAGGTGTCAAACCGCGCCTACGTCCTCGAGGTCGGCCGCGTCGCCCTGTCGGGCGAGAGCGCCGAGATCGCCAAGGACGAGGGAATCCGAAGCAGCTACCTGGGGTACTAACGGTGACAGTGACACTCCCGACAACATCCTCCGGCGCCTGGCCCGCGATCACGCGGCGCGCTGCGGCGTCCTCGGTCACGCCCGTGCAATCCAGCATGAACGCTCCCTGCGTCCTTGCAGCGCTTGGTGCTCGCGACCCAGGCATCCAGAAATGTCATCGGGAGAGTCACGGATGACGCAGTTCTTCCAACAGGTGTTCGCGGGGCTCGCCGACGGGGCGATCTACGCAAGCCTTGCGCTCGCGCTCGTGCTGATCTACCGGGCGACGCACGTGATCAACTTCGCCCAGGGCGAGATCGGGATGTTCGCCACGTACATCGCGTGGTCGCTGATCACGCACCACGGCTTCTCGTACTGGACCGCGTTCGCCGTCACGCTCGTGCTCTCGTTCTTCGGCGGCGCCGCGATCCAGCAGGTCGTGATCCGGCCGCTGACCCGCGGCGGCGAGCTGACCGTCGTCATGGCCACCGTCGCGCTGCTCGTGATCCTGAACGGCCTCGCCTCGTGGATCTGGGGCCCGGAGGAGAAGATCCTCCCCAGCCCCTTCCCGAACGGGAGCTGGGACATCGGCGGCGTCCAAATCTCCGAGCAGAACGTCGGCATCATCGGCGTCGTCATCGGCTGCGTCCTCGCGCTCTGGCTCTTCTTCCGCTACACGAAGCTCGGGCTCGCGCTCCGGGCCTCGGCGATCAACCCGCAGGCGAGCCGGCTGCTCGGGGTGCGCGTGCCGTGGATGCTGGCCGTCGGCTGGGGCCTCGCCGCCGTGCTGTCGGCGATCGCGGGCTTGATGGCGGCGCCGGCGCTCTTCGTCTTCACGCCGAACTTCATGCAGGTGATCCTCATCTACGCCTTCGCCGCGGCGGTGCTCGGCGGCATCGACAGTCCCGTCGGAGCGATCATCGGCGGCCTCGCGCTCGGCGTCACGATCAACCTGCTCGGCACCTACGTCGGCTTCGTCAACTCCGAGATGCAGCTGCCGGTCGCGCTCATGATCCTGCTCGCCGTGCTCGTCCTCCGGCCTGGCGGCCTGCTCGGCTCGGTCGCCGTGAGACGCGTATGAGCCGCCGGCTCGCCATCGATCTCGCCGCCTTCGCGTGCCTGGTGGCCGTGATCGCGCTTCTCCCGCTCGTGCTCACCGACTTCCGCGAGTTCCAGTTCGCCTACGTCGGCGTCTACTTCATCGCGGCGCTCGGGCTGAACATCCTCACGGGCTATGCGGGCCAGATCTCGCTCGGCCAGGGCGGCTTCATGATGATCGGCGCGTACACGACCGCGATCCTGAGCGTGAAGCACGGCTGGAACGACCTGCTCACGATCCCGGTCGCCGGCATCGTCGCAGGTGTCGTCGGCTACCTCTTCGGCTTCCCGGCCCTGCGGCTGCGGGGTGCGTATCTCGCGCTCGCGACGTTCGCGATCCCCGTGGCGCTGATCTCGCTTGCGAAGCGCTTCCCGGACTTCACCGGCGGCGGCGGGGGCATGCCGCTGACCCGCATTGTCGACGGGCACGAGGCGTATCTGATCACCTGGCCGATCGCGCTCGTTCTCTTCGCGGTCGCGTGGCTTCTGCTGCGCGGCAAGCTCGGGCGCGCGTTCCGGACCGTGCGCGAGTCCGAGATCGCCGCCGTCTCCTCAGGCATCAACCTGCCGGAGACGAAGACGCTTGCCTTCGGGATCTCGGCGTTCTACGCCGGCATCGCCGGCTCGCTCTTTGCGATCGCGGTCGCGTTCGTGAACCCGGATACATTTCCGATCAGCCTCTCGATCCTCCTGCTCACCGGCGTCGTCGTCGGCGGGCTCGGTTCGCTCACGGGCGTCTTCGTGGGCGCACTCTTCATCCAGTACATCCCCATCTACTCACCCGACATCCTCGACAAGGTGCAGGGCCCGCTCGGCCTCGAGCTCGACTCGAAGGCCGCCGGCGCGCCGGCGGTCGTTTACGGCGTCCTCCTGCTCCTGACGCTCTACGCGCTCCCAACCGGGGTCGCGGGCCTTCTTGGCCGGATATTTCGCACTTTCCAGCGACGGATCTATAGTCGGGACAGCGCGGAAGTCCCCGGTCAGGTCATCTCGGCAAGGAGAGAAGCATGAGAAGAAGGTTGACCCTGCTCGCCGTGGTTGTGATCACGGCGGCAACCGCCAGCGTCGCCGCGCTGGCGAACTCGAACGTGGATCCCGGCATTTCCTCGAGCCTGATTACGCTCGGCGGCACATTCCCGCTCAGCGGCCCGGCTTCGTCGTATGCACCGATCCCGGTCGGGATGAAGGCGTACTTCTCGTACGTCAACGCCCGTCGCGCGGCGATCGACAAGAAGCGCGGCGTGCGTGGCCGGCAGATCAAGTGGATCTACTACGACGATGGCTACAACCCCGCCAACACGGTCCAACAGACACGGAAGCTCGTCGAGCAGGACAAGGTCTTCGCACTCTTCGGGGGCCTCGGGACCGAGCCGCAGCAAGCGGTGAGGAACTACCTGAACGACCAGAAGGTCCCGCAGATGTTCGTCTCGACGGGAGCGACCGAGTTCGGCACCCTCTACACGCAGTACCCGTACACGATGGGTTGGCAGCCGGACTACCAGGCCGAGGGCGCGATCTACGGCAAGTACATCGTCCAGAACCAGGGGACGAAGAAGATCGCCGTGATCCTCCAGAACGACTCATACGGCAACGACTATCTGAACGGCCTCAAGGCGGGTCTCGGGTCGAAGCAGTCGAACATCATCTCGACCCAGCGCTTCGAGGTCACGGCCCCGAGCGTCGGCCAGCAGGTTGCTGCGCTGAAGGCCTCGGGCGCCGACATCCTCTGCATCTTCGCCACGCCGGCGAAGACGATCCAGACGTACGCGACGATGAAGGCGCTCGCCTACAAGCCGGACAACATCTACGTGAACTCCGTCTCGGCGACCGACACGTTCATGAAGCTGGCGGTCGCGAACGCGGGCGCCGACTACGTGAACGGCTCCGTCAGCGTCACCTACGGCAAGGATCCCGCGAGCCCCACGTGGGCGAACGACGCGTCGGTGAAGCTGTACAAGAAGATCATCGCCAAGTACGCGCCGTCCGCGAATGCGAACGACGCACTCGTCTATTACGGCGTCGCAAAGGCGTACGACACCGTGCAACTGCTCTACGCAGCCGGGAAGAACCCGACGCGCGTGTCGCTCCTCGCGGCTGCCAGGAACATGAACTGGACGAACCCGTTCGAACTGCCGGGCGTCCAGGTCAAGACCAGCGCCAACGATCGTTTCCCGATCTCGCAGGTGAAGCTCCAGCGCTTCAACAACGGGCTCTGGAATCCGTTCGGCGCACTGATAAACGGGCGCGGGAAGTAGTCCCCGCCTGAACCGATGTCCGTTGCGGGGCCGGCCTGAAAGCCGGCCCCGCGCGCTACTCGAGAGGAGAACGATGCCGTCGCTTGCTGGAAAGGTTGCGATCGTCACCGGTGCGGGCCGCGGCATCGGCCGCGAGCACTCGCTGGCGCTCGCGCGTGCCGGGGCAAAGATCGTCGTCAACGACCTGGGTGGCTCGCTCGCCGGCGAGGGCGAGGACGTGACACCTGCACAGCAGGTCGTCGACGAGATCGAGGCGCTCGGCGGCGAAGCGGTCGCGAACGCCGAGAACGTCGCCGACTTCGAGGGCGCGAAGCGGCTCGTCGCGCAGGCCGTCGAGACGTTCGGGAAGCTCGACATCCTCGTCAACAACGCAGGGATCCTGCGCGACCGGATGCTCGTGAACATGGAGGAGGCCGAGTGGGACGCCGTGATCGCCGTCCACCTCAAGGGCCACTTCGCACCGACGCGCCACGCCGCGTCGCACTGGCGCGATCGCTCGAAGGCGGGCGAGGACGTGCGTGGGCGCGTGATCAACACGTCCAGCCCGTCGGGTGTCTTCGGCAACGTCGGCCAGGCGAACTACGGCGCGGCGAAGGCGGGCATCGCCGGCCTGACGATGATCGCCGCGCAGGAGCTCGGCCGCTACGGCGTGACGGTGAACTGCCTCGCGCCGAATGCGCGCACCCGCATGACGGAGTCGGCGTTCGGAGACATGCCGGCGCCCGAAGGCTTCGATCCGCTCGACCCGGCGCAGAACTCGCCGATCGTCGTCGCTCTCTGCGCCGACGAGGCGCAGGGCATCACCGGCCAGGTGTTCCACATCTACGGCGGCGCGATCAACGCGCTCCGGCCGTGGGACGCGGGGGAGCTGTTCGTCAGCGACGATGGCTGGGAGCCCGACGCCTTGCTGGCCGAGCTCGTCGCGCGCTACCCGGAGGGCGTCGCGCCGGCGGGGATGATCGCCTCGATGCAGAAGGCCGGCGGGGCCTCGCAGCGGGCGTCGTGACCGGGAGCTCGACCCGGAACCTGGCGCGGCTCGCCGAGGACACGTTCGCGCGCCGCGGCGACTACGACGCGCTCTGGTTCGAGGGCGCGTGGCACCGTTCCGGCGAGCTGCGCGACCGCGCGGCGCGGGTCGGGTCCGGGCTCGCGGAGGCGGGCGTCGGCCCAGGCGACCGCGTCGTCGTGATGATGGAGAACTCGCCCGATGTCGGTGTCGCCTACCACGGCATCTGGCGGGCGGGCGCCGCTGCGACGCCGGTCATCTTCCTGCTGACGGCCGGAGGATCTGCGGCACGTCGTCGCGGACGCCGAGCCCGCGGCGGCGCTGACGTCGGCCGCGTTCCGCGACACCGTCGAGGCGGCCTGCGAGGGAACCGCGGTGCGGATCTTCACGGTCGAGGAGCTGGCGGACGCCGAGCCCGGCTCGATCGTGGGGCGTGCGGACGACGACCTCGCCGCGCTCGTCTACACGGGCGGCACGACCGGCCGCGTCGAAGGGCGTCATGCTGAGCCACGCGAACCTCTGGGAGGCCGGGCGCCGACGGCCAGGAGGCGAGCAACCGGCCGGGGATCGTCCGGACGCTCGGCTGCCTGCCGCTCGCGCACGTCTACGGGCTGCTCGTGCCTCGCCGCCGGCCTGCACGACCCGGAGCCCCAGCAGGCGGTGCTGATGCGCTGGTTCGACCCCGAGGGCTGGCTGTCGCTGGCGCAGGAGCACCGCAGCCAGATCGCGGCCGTCGTGCCCGTCGATGATCCAGATGCTGCTCCGTGCAGCCGCTCGAGGACTACGACCTCTCCGAGCTGCGCTATCTGATCTCGGGTGCGGCGCCGCTCCCTGCCGAGGCGCACGCCGAGCTCGAACGCCGGCTGCCGGCGCTCGAGATCCGCGAGGGCTACGGGCTCACCGAGTCGTCCGGCCTCGCAACGTCGAACCCGCCGGGCGAGACTCGTCCCGGCACGGTCGGCATGGCAGCGCCCGGCGCCGAGATCCGCGTCGTGGACGCGGACGGCGACGACGTCCCGCTGGGAGACCCGGGCGAGGTCGTCGTCCGCTCGGAGACCGTGATGGCCGGCTACTGGAACGCGCCGGAGCTGACCGCGGAGACGATTCGCGACGGCTGGCTCTACACGGGCGACATCGGCCGCCTGGACGCGGACGGCTATCTGACGATCGTCGACCGCAAGAAGGATCTGATCATCCGCGGCGGCTTCAACGTCTATCCGCGCGACGTCGAGGACGCGCTGCTCGAGCACCCGGCGATCGCGGGCGTCTCCGTCGTCGGCCGCGCCGACGTCGACCACGGCGAGGAGGTCGTCGCCTTCGTCACGCTCGCCGCAGAGGCCACCCCGGAGGAGCTCGTCCGCTTCGGCAAAGAGCGCCTGGGCGGCTACAAGTACCCGCGAGAGATCCACATCCTCCCCGCGCTGCCGCTGACGCCGATCGGCAAGATCGACCGGAAGGTGCTGCGCCAGCTGTTGAACGTTCCCGAAGGAGCCGAAAGATGACGACGACGATGACCTTGGACGAGCTCGAGACGTCCGGCGAGCGCGAGCTCGGCACGAGCTCGTGGCACGAGATTCCGCAGGAGAAGATCAACCTCTTCGCGGAGGCGACCGACGACCACCAGTGGATCCATGTCGACCCCGAGATGGCGGCGCAGGGGCCGTTCGGCGGCACGGTCGCGCACGGCTATCTGACGCTGTCGCTGCTGCCGGTGCTGCTGCAGCGAGGTGATCTCCGTCAGCGACGCGGTGATGGGCGTCAACTACGGCACGGAGAAGGTCCGCTTCACGGCGCCCGTCCCGTCCGGCTCCCGGGTTCGCCTGCACGCAAAGCTGCTTCGCGCGGAGCGCAAGGGGCCCGGCGTCGTCTACTTCATCGGCGTCCAGATCGAGATCGAGAACCAGGAGAAGCCGGCGCTCGTCGGCGAGGTCGTCTATCTCGCGGCCGGAGCCCCGGATGCCTGAGGCAGTGATCGTCGCCACGTCGCGGACGCCGATCGGGCGCGCCGCGAAAGGCTCGCTCGTCGAGGCGCGGCCCGACGACCTGATCGCCTTTGCGATCCGTGCCGCCGTCGACAAGGTTCCGGAGCTGCCGGAAGAGGAGATCGTCGACGTGATGATCGGCTGCGGCTTCCCCGAGGCGAAGCAGGGGATGAACCTCGGCCGCCGTGCCGCCTTGCTCGCGCGGCTTCCGGAGACGGTTCCCGGCACGACGGTCAACCGGTTCTGCGCCTCGAGCTTGCAGACGATCCGGATGGCGTTCCACGCGATCAAGGCCGGCGAGGGAGACGCGTTCGTCGCCGGCGGCGTCGAGTCGATCAGCCAGGTGAACGGCTACCCCAAGACGGACGACGAGCTCCACGCTGCGCTCTTCGGCGACGACGCGCCGATCGCGAACGTGTACATCCCGATGGGTCTGACGGCCGAGAACGTCGCCGAGCGCTGGGACGTCTCGCGCGAGGACATGGACCGCTTCGCGCAGCGCTCGCAGGAGCGCGCGGTCGCCGCGCAGGAGAGCGGCTTCTTCGACCGCGAGGTGACGCCGTACGAGGGTGTCGCGCGCGACGACGGACCGCGTCCGTCCTCGACCTACGAGAAGCTCGCCGCACTCGAGCCGGCGTTCAAGCCGGGCGGCAAGGTGACCGCCGGGAACGCGTGCCCGCTGAACGACGGCGCGGCTGCGGTCGTCGTCATGTCGGAGAGCCGGGCGGCCGAGCTCGGCATCAAGCCGCGGGCGCGGATCATCGCCTCTGCCGTGTCGGGCATCGAGCCGGAGATCATGGGCGTCGGCCCGATCGAGGCGATCCGCCGGGTGTTGAAGCAGGCCGGCATGTCGATCGAGGACGTCGACGTGATGGAGCTGAACGAGGCGTTCGCGGCGCAGGTGCTGCCCGTCTGCCGCGAGGTCGGGATCGACCCGTTCGGCGAGAAGGTGAACCCGCACGGCGGCGCGATCGCCCTCGGCCATCCGTACGGCATGACAGGCGCCCGGATCATGAACACGCTTCTGAACGACCTCGACGAGCTCGACGCGACGATCGGCCTCGAAACGATGTGCGTAGGCGGCGGCCAAGGCATGGCGATGCTCGTGGAACGCCTCAACTGACCGCGGCGACACGCCGGGCCAGCGCCCGCCAGCGTTTACGCACAGGACAACGCAAAGTGGTCAGACCAACTGTTACGGAAGTGCCACACACTGTCCACAGTTCGCACAACCATGCGCTGCGGGGCGACTTTCTGTGGTCAGACCAAGTGCCACAGAAGTGAAATGTTTCATCCACAGTTGGAACGAAAGTCGCCTCGTCCGCCGCTGTGCTCTGCAGGCCACGAGACGCTGCGTTAGGCGCTGCGGCTGATCTCTGCGAGGTCCGGGGGCGCCTGGCCCTCGTGACCCTCGACCCGCGGGCCGGGGACGTTCGGGAAGCGGAACTTGACCGGCTCGCGGCCGGGCTGCACCGCCCACACCTGGCCCGTCTCCTCGCTGCGCGCGGCAGCAAGCACCGCACGGGCGACGTCGTCGGCCTGGAGAAGCGGGAACCCGGCCTCCTCGAGCACCGCCTTCCCCGCGCCGAGGATCGGCGTATCGGCAAACCCGGGCGCAACCGCATTGCAGCGGATGCCCCGCTCCTGAAGCTGGGGCGCGACGCTCCGGACGAAGCCGACGACCGCGTGCTTCGTCAGGGAGTAGATCGAGTCCTGGGGCGTCGCGACCAGCCCGGCGAGTGACGCTGTGGCGACGATCGCGCTCCCCGGCTCCATGACCTGCGCCATACGCCGCGTTCCAAGCACGACGCCGTCGACGTTGGCGCCCATGATCCGCCGGTACTGCTCGACGGTCAGCGCAGCGATGTCCGGCTCGCCGGTCGTGACCCCCGCGTTCAGGAACGCGAACTCCGCCGGAGCGACGTCGTCCCAGGCCGCCGCATCGCCGACGTCGAACCCGTTCGCCAGGTCGAGCGACCGCACCTCGCAGCCGTCGGCCTCGAGGAGCGCGACGACGGCGGCGCCGATGCCCGACGCGCCACCCGTGACGACCGCTGTCCTCGGAAACATCCGCGCAGTCTGTCGCATCGCTGGCCGAGCCGGTAGGGTCGCGCGACGATGGGGCGCGGATGAAGCTCGGGCTGACGATCCCGTTCAGCGGCCTCTCGCTCCGCGAGCTGGGGCCGCTCACCCGTCGCGCCGAGGAGCTCGGCTACGAGAGCCTCTGGTCGGCCGAGGCGACCGAGCTCGACGGCTTCACACCGCTCGTGATCGCCGCCCAGAACACCGAGCGCGTGCGCCTCGTCACCGGCATCGTCAGCGTCTACACGCGCGGGCGCGTCATCCTCGCGCAGACCGCCGCGGCGCTGCAGGACGCGAGCGGCGGCCGCTTCACGCTCGGCCTCGGCGCCTCGTCGAACGTGATCGTCGAGCAGTGGAACGGCATCCCGTTCGCGCGGCCACTCGCGAAGGTCCGGGAGACGGTCGACTGGCTGCGACCGGTCCTCGCCGGCGAGCGCGGCGAAGGCGGCTTCAAGCTCACGTCGCCGCCCGAGACGCCCGTTCCGATCGTGCTCGCGGCGCTCCGCGACAAGATGCTGCACCTCGCGGCCGAGCGCGGCGACGGCGCCTTCACGAACTTCCTGCCGCTCTCCGGCACGAAGCAGGTCGTCGAGGCGTACGGCTCGGACAACGAGCTCGCTTGCCGCTTCTTCAGCGTTCCCGGCCCCGAGGAGGACGGACTGCCGATCGCGACCCGGATCTTCGCGGCCTACGCGACAGTGCCCGTCTACACCGAGTACCTGCGCTGGCTCGGCTGGGGCGAGCAGCTCGCGCCGATGGTCGAGGCGTGGCACGGCGGCGACCGCGCGCAGGCGCTCGAGCTGGCACCGGCGGAGCTCGTGCGCGAGATCTTCCTGCTCGGGCCCGTTGAGGCACAGAAGGAAAGACTGGCCGAGTTCGCGGCAGCCGGCATCGGCACCGCGGTGCTGGCGCTCGGGGTGCCGGCGCCGATGGTCGCCGACGCCGTCGAAGCCTTCGCCCCCAGATGAGCGACGTCGTCGCGACGGCAGCCGAGGCGGCCGGCGACAAGCCACCGCTCCTGATCCTCGACCGGATCGAGGCCTTCCTCGATGAGCATGGGCTTGGAGCCGGGCCGGTCCGCGCGAGCCGGATCGGCGAGGGCGGCGGCTCGAACTTCACGTTCCTGCTCGAACGGGACGACGGCAAGAACGGGGGCAAGAACAGGGGCCGCTGGGTGTTGCGCCGTCCGCCCCGCCCGCCGCTGCCGCCGTCGGCGCACGACGTCGTGCGGGAGTCGCGCCTCCAGCTCGCGCTCGGCGAGGCGGGCTTCGAGCGGCTGCCGACGATCGCTGCCGTCTGCGAGGACGAGAGCCTGCTCGGCGTCCCGTTCTACGTCATGGACTTCCTCGAGGGCGACGTGATCAACGAGTCGCTGCCCGCGGGCGTCGACACCACCGCACGCCGTCGACTGGGACTCGACCTCGTCGACGCGCTCGTCGAGATCCATGCCGCCGACGTGACCACGCCTGCGCTTGCGACCTTCGTTCGCCCTGGCAGCTACAACGAGCGCCAGGTTCGGCGGTTCACGCAACTCTGGGAGCTGAACCAGACCCGCGAGGTCCCGAACATGAACGAGGTCGGCGAGTGGCTCGCCGGCCACCAACCGGAGCACGCTGCCGAGACAGTCGTCCACGGCGACTACCGGCTCGGCAACATGATGGTCAGGGACGGACGGATCACCGCGGTGCTCGACTGGGAGATGGGCGCGATCGGCGATCCGCGCGCCGACGTCGGCTACCTCCTCGCGACGTACTCCGAGCCGGGCGGCCCGCCGAACGCACTCGGCACGTCGCCGGTGACGGCGCAGGAGGGCTTCCCGTCGAAGGCGGAGCTCGTCGACCGCTATGCGAAGCAGTCGGGCCGGGAGCTCGGCCCGCTCGCCTGGTTCGAGGCGCTCGCGCTCTGGAAGGCGGCGGTCTTCTGCGAGGCGATCTACGGACGCTACGTCCGCGGCGAACTGGCGGCCGAGGACTCACGGGCGGCGCGCTTCGAGCTCGGCGTGCCGTACCTCGCGCAGACGGCGGCCGACGTGATCGCGCGCGGCTGACCCCCACCTGGTCCCGTACCTGGTACGAAAAGACGCTTGCAAACACTAAAGATCTGCATACGAGGCATGCAGGCTCGCGAACGCCGCGATTCGTACCTGGTACCCGACCAGGTAAGGGTGTTGTCCTTAAGGGACGAGCTCCGCCATGACGCGAAGCGAGTTCACGTCACGCGTGTGCAGGAGGAGCGACGTCGCGCCGGACTCGCGCCACGCGGCGAGCCGCTCGCCGATGCGCTCCTTCGAGCCGATCAGCGAGACCTCGTCGACGAACTGATCCGGGATCGCGGCGGCGGCCTCGTTGCGCTTGCCGTCGAGGAACAGCTCCTGCACCTGCTTGGCCTCCGCCTCGTAGCCGAAACGGGCGAACAGGTCGTTGTAGAAGTTCTTCCCGCGGGCGCCCATCCCGCCGATGTAGAAGGCGTAGTACGGCTTCAGCGCGTCGCGGGCCGACTGTACGTCGTCGGTGACCACGACCTGCACACCGGCGCAGACGTCGAAGCCCTCACGCGCCTTGTCGAGCGGGAACACATCACGCGCGCGTTCCGGCGAGAAGTAGATCGGCAGCCAGCCGTCGGCGATCTCGAAGGCGAGCTCGACCGCCTTCGGCCCGAGCGTCGCGAGGTAGATCGGGATCTCCGCGCGCAACGGGCGCATCATCAGCTTCAGCGGCTTGCCGAGCCCCGTCGCGCCAGGCCCCGTGTACGGGATGTCGTAGTGCTCGCCGTGATGCTCGATCGTCTCCCGCCGCAGGATCCGCCGCAGCAGGTCGACGTACTCGCGCGTCTTGCCGAGCGGCTTCCCCCACGGCTGCCCGTGCCAGCCCTCGACGACCTGAGGGCCGGAGGTTCCGAGCCCGAGCAGAAAGCGCCCGCCCGAGAGCGTGTCGAGTGTCGCCGCGGTCATCGCCGCGTTCGCAGGCGTCCGCCCCGGCAGCTGCATGATCGCCGACCCGACCTTGATCCTCTCGGTGCGCGCGGCGACGTACGCGAGCGGCGTGATCGCATCCGTCCCCCACGCCTCGGCGGCCCAGCACGAGTCGAAGCCGAGCCGGTCGGCCTCGACCGCCATGTCGACGAGCTCGAGCGGCGACGTGCCCGGCTGCGCATATCCCATGTAGTAGCCGAGCCGCATTCCATGCGATGCTAACCGCATGACTGTCACCGATCTCGCCCCAGCAGCAGACGTCACCCATCTCCGCGAGCGCTACCGCGCCTTCATGGAGGAGCACATCCTCCCCGCCGAGAATCGCCTCGAGGGAGACGACGACCTCGTCGCCGGGCTCCGCGCGCTCGCCAAGCTCGACGGTCTCTGGGCGCCACACCTGCCGCCCGAGGCGGGCGGCACCGGCAGCGGCTTCCTCACCTACGCGTTCCTGAACGAGGTGATCGGGCGCTCGATGTGGGCCCAGTACATCTTCAACTGCCAGGCCCCCGACGCCGGCAACGGAGAGATCCTCTGGCACTTCGGCACCGACGAGCAGAAGGCGCGCTTCCTGGCGCCGCTCGTCGAAGGGACCGCGCGCTCGTTCTTCTCCATGACCGAGCCCGACGTCTCCGGCTCCGATCCGACACTGCTCCGCACCCGCGCGGTGCGCGACGGCGACGACTGGGTGATCAACGGGCGCAAGTGGTTCTCGTCGAGCGCCGAGGGTGCCGCGTTCGGGATCGTGATGGCGGTCACCGACCCCGAGGCGGACAAGCACCTGCGGGCGACGCAGATCATCGTGCCGGCGGACACTCCGGGCGTCGAGATCGTCCGCGCGGTCCCGGTCATGGGCCATGTCGGGCACGGCTGGTCGACCCACTGCGAGGTGCTGTACCACGATGTCCGCGTGCCGGTCGAGAACACGCTCGGAGCCGAGGGCGCCGGCTTCATGATCGCCCAGAAGCGCCTCGGCCCCGGTCGCATCCACCACGTCATGCGCTGGCTCGGCCAGATGCAACGCGCGTTCGACCTGCTCTGCTCCTACTCGCTCGAGCGCGAGACGTTCGGCGGCCCGCTGGCCGACAAGCAGACGGTGCAGAACTGGATCGCAGACTCGGCGGCCGAGATCCAGGCATGCCGGCTGATGACCCTCGACGCAGCGCACAAGATCGACCAGGGCTCGGAGGCGCGCGTCGACGTCTCGATCATCAAGTTCTACGCGGCCCGTGTCCTGAACGAGGTCATCGACCGGGCGGTGCAGGTCCACGGCGCGCGCGGGCTCACCGACGAGACGCCGCTCGCCGGGATGGCGATGCAGGCCCGCGCCGGCCGGATCTACGACGGCCCCGACGAGGTGCACCGCATGGTCGTGGCGCGGCGCATCCTCAAGAGCTACAAGAGCGGCGAGGCCTGGCGCTTCGACTAGCCGCTAGGAGTGCGTGAACGGGAGCTCGGTGAGCTTCACCGACTCCGGCTCGATCCAGTACACGTTGCCGCTCCGCATCGGGAACGGCGCGCCGATGTACTTCTCCGAGATGCGGTCGATCACCGCCAGCGCCTCTTCGCCCTCGAGCACCTCGGCGACGCGGCCGCACAGGTGGACGTTGCGATACGGGTTCGCGGCGTCGACGACCGACACGGAGACACGGGGGTCGCGCGCAATGTGCTTGGCCTTTCGGCTCGCAGGCTGGGTGAAGAACGCGAGCCGGTCGTGCTCGCGGAGCATCCAGACCGGCACGCTGTGCGGCGACCCGTCCGCCGCCGTCGTGGCGAGGTGGAAGAACGTGCGGCCGTCGAGCACGGAGCTGACTTCGGGCGACAACCCGGCCATGCGTGGCACCCTACCCGCATGGATTCGCTCCAGGGCAAGCTGCTGATCGCCTCGCCGGCGCTGATCGACCCGAACTTCAAGCGCGCGGTCGTCCTCGTCGCGCACCACGACGAGGAAGGTGCGATGGGCCTCGTGCTCTCTCGCCCGTCCCCGGCGACGGTCGCCGAGGTCGTGCCGGAGCTGCTCGAGCTCGCCAACGGCGACCAGACCGTCTACGTCGGTGGGCCGGTGCAGCCGTCGGCGGTGATCGCGATCGCCGAGTTCGAGGAGCCCGAGGACGGCGACGCCGGCATCTTTGGTCATGTCGGCTTCGTCACCGAGGACGCCGACCCGGACGACCTCGTCGGCGTCGCGCGGCGCGTCCGTGTCTTCGCGGGCTACGCGGGCTGGGGACCGGGCCAGCTGGAAGCCGAGGTCGCCGAGCCTTCGTGGATCATCGAGCCGGCCCTCGAGGACGACGTCTTCGCCGATGACCCGGAAGAGCTCTGGCGTGTCGTCCTCCGCCGCAAGGGCGGCCAGTTCGCGCTGCTGGCGCGCATGCCGGACGATCCCTCCGTCAACTAGCGATCACGCGGAAGATCCGGGCGCTGTTCGCCGTCTCGTAAAGCATGAAGACGACGGCTGTGGCTGCGACGGCGCTCGCGTTGCTGGTCGCGACATCGGCATCGGCGGCGAGGACGCCGACTCGGCTCTGGTACAAGCTGTCGATCGTCTACATCGGCACGCAGACCGGCGAGTCGATCAGCAACGGCGCCAAGAGCAACCTCGAGCTGCACTCGGCTTTCACCGGCAAGTCGGACACCGCGGTCCTCGTTCGCAAGGACGCACGCGGGCGCTTCACCATCCGCAACAGCAAGTTCACCGGCACGCTTTCGCGTCTCGACTGGGACTACAAGCAGGACTGGTTCGTCGGCACCGTCGCGCCCTGCAAGGAGCACACGCACGAGAGCATCGTCCAGCCGGCGGCACTCGAGGGTGTCTTCGGGGCGGAGCCGATGTACAGAGGCGGCCGCACCGGCTTCGGCGCCTCGGTCTCCACCACAGCACGCACGAAGGTCGAGCGGTTCGCCGTCGCGCCGTGCGCGGGCTCGATCCGGAACCGGCCCGTCGAGCTGCTGAACCAGGACGCCGTCAACCGGGGCGAGCCGCCGCAGTTCCTCGTCAAGGGCAGCGTGGACGACGATGTCGAGACCGAGCCGGTGGCGATGCTCCGCATTCCCAGCAACAACCAGAAGACGCCCGAGGGGCGCACGCTCGGCAAGTTCGGCCAGCAGAGTTTCAGCATCATCTCGCACCTGGTCGTGCGCTACGGACCGCGCTACGTCGGCGGCGTGATCGACTCCTACAGCGTCGACGAGAGCTGGTTCTTCAGCTTCACACGGTGCCCCGGCACCGCGCCCTGCTCCTAGGAGGGCTTGACGAAACAGCGGCTGTGCCGCCGGGCCGCGCTGCTCGCCCCGATGCGGCGTCCTCGGTCGCGCCCGTAGAACCTCCGGCTACGAACGCTCCCTGCGTCCTTGCCTCGGAACGAGCATCGCACCCCAACGACGAGCGAAGTTCCGCCAAGCCCTCCTGCCTCAGTTCGCCGGCGTGACCTCCGCGGCCGCCGGCTCCTGGGCGAACATCTCGCGCAGGGCGATCTTGCGGAACTTGCCGACACTCGTCTTCGGGATCTCGTCCACGAACTCGTAGCGGTCCGGCAGCCACCACTTGGCGAACTGCGGCGCCAGGAATTCGTTCAGCTCCTCGTGGGTCGCGGACTTCCCCTCGCGCAGCACGACGGCGGCCAGCGGCCGCTCGTCCCACTTCGGGTCGGGGATCGCGATCACGGCCGCCTCGGCGATCGCCGGGTGCGCCATCAGCGCGTTCTCCAGGTCGACCGACGAGATCCACTCGCCGCCCGACTTGATCACGTCCTTGGAGCGATCCTTGATCTGGATGAACCCCTTCGGGTGGAGCGAGACGATGTCGCCGGTCTTGAACCAGCCGTCGTCGGTCCAGCGCTCGGCCTGCTCGGGCGTCTCGTAGTAGCCGGACGCGACCCAGGGGCCGCGCACCTCGAGCTCGCCCATCGTCTCGGCGTCCCACGGGATCTCCTCGTCGCCGACCATGCCGCGGACCTCGACGAACGGCAGCGGCACGCCGGCCATCGCGGCGAAGTCGAACTTCGTCTCCTCGTCCGCGTCGCGCAGCTCGCCGTAGTAGTCGGTCGTCGACGCGACGGGCGACGTCTCGGTCATCCCCCACCCCTGGACGATCGGGAATCCGTGGCGTTGCTTGTACGCGGCGATCATCGCGCGCGGCACCGCGGAGCCGCCGACGAGCATCCCCTTCAGGTGCAGCTTGTACTTCTCCGGGTCGGCGTCGAGCAGCGCGAGGATCGCCATCCAGATCGTCGGCACGCCTGCGGTCCACGTCACCTTCTCCGCCTCGAAGTCCTCGAGCAGGCTCTGCGGATCGAGATGCGGCCCCGGGAAGACAAGCTTCGCACCGAGCATCGTCGCCAGGTACGGATAGCCCCAGGCGTTCGCGTGGAACATCGGCACCACCGGCAGGATCGTGTCGGCCTCGCTCACCGGTACCCCGAGCGGGGCCAGCGACGCGACGCCGAGCGTGTGCAGGATCGTCGAGCGGTGCGAGTAGACGACGCCCTTCGGCAGCCCGGTCGTGCCGCTCGTGTAGCACATGGCCGCCGCCTCGTTCTCGTCCAGCTCCGGGTCGCGCCAGTCGTCGGCGCTCGCTCCGGCGAGCAGCTCCTCGTACGAGTCCTCGACGACGAAGACGTGCTCGATGCTCGTCCGGTCCTTGAACTGCTCCAGGAGCGGCAGCAGGCTCCGGTCGACGATCACGGCCTTGTCCTTCGCGTGCTCGGCGATGTACGCGAGGTCGTTCGGGTGCAGGCGGAGGTTCAGCGTGTGCAGCACGAAGCCGCCGCACGGGATGCCGAAGTAGGCCTCGAGGTGCTGGTAGTGGTTCCAGCAGAGCGTCGCGACGCGGTCGCCGCGCTCGAGCCCGAGCCCCTGCAGCGCGACGGCGAGCTGCTTCGCGCGCCGGGCCATGTCGCCGTAGGTGTAGTGGTGGAAGCTCTTGTCGGGAAGCCGGGTCGCGATCCGCGTCTCGCCGAAGTAGGTCTCCGCGCGCTTCAGGAGCGGCGGCAGCGTCAGCTGGAAGTCCATCATCAGGCCGTTCACTGCTTGAACTCTCCTCTCGACATCGCCTGCCGCTGCTCGAGGTCGGCCGGATCGACGAGTTGGCCGTCGCGCGAGACGTAGCCGTCCTTCCCGCCGATCACGAGCAGCACGAGGTCGTCGTCGCCGGCGTTCGAGAACCGGCGAGGCGTCTCCGCGCCCACGTGGACGAGCCCGCCGGGGCCGACCTCGCGAACCTCGTCGCCGACCTCCGCCTTCGCGGTGCCGCTGTGGACGAAGTAGAGCTCGTCCTGGACGTCGTGGTAGTGGAAGATCCCCTCCGCGCCGGGCGGATAGACGATCACGTTCGCGCCGAAGGCCTCGATCCCGAGCGGGGCGCGGACCTTGCGGAACCCGTAGTTGTCGCCGAGCTCGTCGACGGAGCTGAATGCATGTCCCATGCCCGGGACTCTATGGCCCCGTCCACCCCGAGTAAACGCGCTACTTCGCGTGCGCGGGCGCCGCGGCCGGTGCGCGGGGCTCCGACTCGGCCTCGCCCGCGAGCACGGCCTTGGCGACCGTCGCACGGTGCACCGCCGGGTAGCCGGCGAACGACTCGAGCCACTGCGCGCGCTTGTAGTAGCGGTGCAGCGGGTGCTCCCACGTGAAGCCGATGCCGCCGTGCACCTGGATCGAGCGCTCGCACGCGGCCACTGCTGCCTCCGTCGCCTTCGCGTTCGCCGCGGCGGCGGCCAGGGGCGCCTGCGCGTCGCCCTCGGCGACCGCCCACGCCGCCCAGTAGGCGAGTGACCGCGCCAGCTCGACGTCGACGAACGAGTCGACGACCTGGTGCGAGACGGCCTGGTAGATGCCGATCTTCTTGCCGAACTGCTCGCGCGCGCCGACGTATTCGATCGCGAGCTCGAGCGCGCGCTGGCCGACGCCGACCGCCTCGAGCGCGGCTGCGGCGAGCACACGCGGCCGGTCGAGCTGCGCGTCGTTGCCTTCGAGCCGTCCGAGCGTCCGCGTCTCGTCCATCGTCTGCATGACCTCGCCGCCGCCCGGGACGGCGCCGTCCCCGGTCAGCACCTTGTCGACCCGGTCGAGATCCGGCACGAGCCCGTCGACGAGCGCCGACCACTTCGTCTCGCCGCCGGCCACGGCCGACGCGTCCTCCGCGCCGAGAGCCGGCAGCGCGAGCGCCACCGTCGAGAAGAACGGGCCGACGTAGAGCGCGTAGCCCAGCTCCTCGAAGAGCACCGCTTCCTCGAGGAACGAGAGGCCCGCGCCGCCCTGCTCCTCGGGAACCGAGACGCCGAGCCAGCCGAGCTCTGCGAGCTCTGACCACGTCGAGGGGTCGTACTCCGCCTCGAGCGCGCGCTCGATCGGCCAGCGCTCGCTCGCCCACCCGCGCGCCTGCTTGCGGAGCTCCTCCTGGATCTCGGAAAACGTGAAGTCCATGCGTCAGCGTCCCCTCGGGAGGCCGAGCACCCGCTCGGCGATGATGTTGCGGAGGATCTCGCTCGTGCCGGCCTCGATCGTGTTGCCGCGCGAGCGCAGCTGCTGGTACTGCCAGTAGCCGAGCTCCTGCGACTCGCCGTCCTGCAGCTCGAGCGCGAGCTTCGTCAGGCGCTGGTTCGCCTCCGACCAGACGAGCTTGGCGACCGAGCCCTCAGGCCCGGGAATGCCGGTCTTGATCAGCGAGGAGAGCGCGCGGTAGTTCGTGTAGCGCACGGCCTGGAGGTCGATCCACTCCTGGGCGATCCGGTCCTCCTGGGTCGCGGTCGTGCCCTTCTCCTGCGCGAGCACCGTGAGCCTGCGCACGGCGACGTCGAGCGCGCCGACGAGCGCGAAGCCGAGCGTGCCGCGCTCGTGCAGCAGCGTCGTCATCGCCACCGCCCAGCCGTTGCCCTCCTCGTCGAGGCGGTTCTCGACGGGCACCTCGACGTCGGTGAAGAAGATCTCGTTGAACTCCGCGTGGCCCGTGACCTGGCGCAGCGGCCGCACCTCGACGCCCGGCGCGTGCATGTCGACGAGCAGGTACGTGAGGCCCGCGTGCCGCTCGGAGTCGGGGTCGGAGCGCGTGACGAGGATGCACCAGTCAGCGATGTGCGCGAATGACGACCAGACTTTCTGGCCGTTGACGACGTACGTGGCGCCCTTGCGGTCGGCGCGCGTGCGGACGGCGGAGAGGTCGGAGCCGGCGCCGGGCTCGGAGAAGCCCTGGCACCAGATCTCGTCGGCCGAGAGGATCTTCTCGAGGTAGCGCTGCTTCTGCTCCTCGGTGCCGTGCGCGATGATCGTCGGCCCCGCCATCCCGAGCCCGATCACGCCCAGGTGCTGCGGCGCCTCGGCGCGCGCGGCCTCCTCGAGGAAGATCGCCTGATAGCTGTACGGGGCGCCTGCGCCGCCGTACTCCTCGGCCCAGGTGAGACCCGCGTAGCCCGCCTCGAAGAGCTTGCGGCTCCAGGCGCGGCCGTGCTCTTCGAAGCGCGTCTCGCTGCCGCGGTAGCCGCGCAGCTCGTCCGGGATGTTCTCGGCGAGCCAGGTCCGCACCTCGGTGCGGAACGCGGCCTCTTCCGGTGTGTCGCGGAGCTCCACTCCGTGACTATCGCAGGGCCGACGTCCGCGCGCCAACTCCCCCCGATGAGGTGACGCCGGGACCACGTTGGGCCACAAATCTGCATTCGAGTCCCAGGAACCCTCCGCCCATTGGGACATGTCCCTGCCTCAGAGGGAGGGACATGTCCCAAAAGAGCGAATGTCCTGCATCCGAGGGAAGGCATGTCCTGGTCGGCGTGGCTTCTTCGGCCACGTCCATGCCTCAGAGGCAGGGACACGGCCGGAACGGACGTGTCCCTAGCTCGGCGCGGGCGGCGGCCTAGGTGCGGATGACCGAGCGGATCACGTCGCCGCGCTTCATCTCCTCGAACGCCTCCGGCACGTCCTCCAGCCCGATCTCGCGCGTCACCATCCCGGCGAGGTCGAGCTTGCCCTCGAGTGCCCACTGCGCGAGCCGTGGGAAGTCATCGGCCGCGACGTGATCGCCGCCGTGCGAGACGCGGATCGTCGAGCGCTTCCCGAAGAGCGTCGGCAGCGTCAGCTGCGCCGTCTCACCGGCCGGCGACAGGCCGATCAGCACCGCCGTGCCACCGCCGGCCAGGAGACGGAGCGCCAGCTCGAACGTCGAGCCGCGGCCGACCACGTCGAAGGCGAAGTCGACCGGCCCCTCGCCCGTGTCGGTGGCGCCGAAGCGCAGCGCCTGCTCGAGCTTGCGCTCGTCGAGGTCGATCGCCCGGATCTCCCCCGCCCCTGCGATCCGGGCGCCCTGGATCACCGAGAGCCCGACTGCGCCGCAGCCGATCACCGCGACGCGTGCGCCCTCCCAGACCTTCGCCGTCTCGAGGACGGACATGACGCCGGTCGCGACGGCGCAGCCGATCAGGCACGCCTGCTCGAAGGGGAGCTCGTCCGGGATCTTCACAACCGCGACCTGCGGGACGACGGTGTGCGTGGCGAACGTGCCGGTGCGAAGCACCGGCGTCAGCACGTCGCCGTTCTCGCGGTGCAGCCGCCCGGCGGCCGCCGGTGGCTTCTTGCATTGCCGCGGCAGCCCGCGCCGGCAGAAGTCGCACTTCCCGCAGGCGGTCTTCCAGCCGAGGACGACCCGGTCGCCGCGGCCCGACCTCCGTCACGCCCTCCCCGACCGCCTCGACGACACCCGCGCCCTCGTGGCCGAGCAGCACCGGCAGGCGGTGGCCCCACCCGTCCTCCTCGACGACGTGCAGGTCCGAGTGGCAGACGCCGCTGGTCTCGATCCGCACCAGCACCTCGCCGGCCTCGGGCGCGTCGACCTCGATCTGCTCGAGGCCGAACCGCCCGGGCTCGCTCAGGACGACGCCGCGATCCACGACCGGTCGAGCTCGCGGGCGACCTTGCCGCCGAGGAGCGCCAGGGTCAGATCCGTCTCAGCGGCCAGGTTCCGGATCACGGACTGGACACCCTGCTGGCCGTCGACCGCCAGCCCGTAGGCATACGGGCGGCCGAGCAGGACGGCGTCCGCGCCGAGGGCGAGCGCCTTCAGGACATCCGCCCCCTGGCGGATGCCGCCGTCCATGAAGAGTGGGAAGCCTTCGCCGACCGCGTCGCGCACCTCGACGAGTGCGTCGAGCGCGGCGACGGCGCCGTCGACCTGGCGGCCGCCGTGATTCGAGACGCAGATGCCGTCGACGCCGCGCTCGCGCGCCTGCACGGCGTCGTCGGCGGTGAGCACGCCCTTGACGAGCAGCGGCAGCGACGTCTGCTCGCGGAGCCAGGCCACGTCGTCCCACGTCAGCCCGAGATTCGGGAACGTCGCCAGCATCGTCGCCGCCGCGGTGAGCATGTCCTCCTCGGGCGACTTGGCGAGCTGCGCGCGTGAAGACGGGGTCGGTGAAGTACTGCGCGCAGCCCTCGCCCTTGATGAACGGCAGATAGGCGTTGCGCAGGTCGCGCGGCCGCCAGCCGAGCGTCAGCGTGTCGAGCGTCATCACGATCGCCGCGTAGCCGGCCGCCTCGGCCCGGCTCACGAACGACGCTGCGACGTCGCGGTCGTTGATCCAGTAGAGCTGGAACCAGCGTTGTGCGTCGCCCATCGCCTCCGCGATCTCCTCGATCGAGTGCGACGCCGCCGACGAGAGGATGTACGGGATGCCCTCCGCGGCTGCGCCGCGCGCCGCCGCCAGCTCGCCCTCGGGATGCGCGATCGAGAGGACGCCGACGGGCGCGAGGAAGAACGGCGCCGGCGACGATGTCCCGAGCACCTCGACGGAGATGTCGCGCTCCCGGTTGCCGGCGAGCATCCGCGGGCGGAGGCGCCACTTGTGGAACGCCTCGAGGTTGGCGCGCATCGTCGATTCGGCGCCGGCGCCACCCGCGATGTAGCCATAGGCACCCGGGTCGAGCACCTCCTGCGCGGCCGCCTCCCAGTCCGCCGCGGCGATCTGCGCCACCGGCTCGCCGGCGATGTACACCGCGTTCTGGATCATCGAGCCGTCCACAGACGGCGATCCTATGCGGCTCGGTGCTCCTCTTCCATGCGCGCTGCCTCTTCCATGCTCACGGCCTCGACCAGCTCGGTGCGCAGCGGCGCGCGGTCGTCGCGACAGTCGTGGCAGCGCAACGAGCCGACAACGACGAGCGCGGGTGCGAGCGGATGCCCGCACGCGAGGCATTTGTCGGGGCTAGACGAGCGCGCCATCCGCTGCCGCATACGCGTAGGGGTGGTTGAAGACGTCGAGTGCGTTGTCGCGCCGCGCGTCGATCCGGAGCGTGTTGCCCGAGCGGCCGTCGGCGACGAAGACCGACACCGTGTCGCTCTGGCGCGACCAGAGAAGCGAGACCTCGATCCCGTTGGTCGAGCGATGGGCAAGCTCCTGGAGCAGGTCGCTCTCCTTCAAGAGAGGCTTTTCCGTCAGCAACTGCCGATCCGCCATCGCGATTCCTCCTTCGCGCCGACCGGCTCCCGTTCTACACAACGGGCCGGATGCCTCTACCGTAAGAATCCGAGGTATGGATTCGGTGAGCCGCCGGTGAGGATCCAGACTGGACTTTGTGCGCAAAATCGCTCAGTCTTCGATCGCAGATATTGCAAAATCGATCAGTCGTGGGCACACTCTGCGGCTCCCAACCGTCAAAGGGGGAGGAACAACACGATGAGGTATCTCATCCGCCGGCCGATCCGGCGGTCTTTCGCGCCGTTCGCGGTCGCGATTCTCGCTCTCACCTGGTCTGCCACGGCACTTGCCGGCGGCGGCGACCATGCATCGAAGCGGGACAAGCTCGGGTTCTGGGACTCCCGGCATGCGCCGGCCGCACAGCAGGTCCTGGACGCAACCGCGACCGACCTCTCGGAGAACGCGCCCGCAGCCTCCGAGGCACTCAAAGACTCGCTCGGGGACGAAGGAATCCTGAGCCTCGATCCGCTGACGCGGACCGCCCGGTTCGTCGGCAAGACCGACGGCTTCCTCACCGGGCCGAGCTCGGCGCCCGCCGCCGACATCGCCATGAGGTACATCAAGAAGAACGCGGCCGCCCTCGGCCTGAACGCCGACGCCCTCGCCGCGCTCCGGCTTGCGAACGACTACGTCGACATCATCGGCACGCATCACCTGAGCTTCACGCAGCAGGTGGACACGCCCGACGGCCCGGTGACCGTCTTCGGCAACGGGATCAAGGTCGGCGTCGTCAAGGACGGCCGGATCATCAACGTCACGGGCTCGCCCGTCGGCGCGCTCACCCCGACGCAGACCTCGCCGACCATCACGGCGGCCGAGGCGATCGTCGCGGCCAAGCGTGACGTCGGCGCTGCCGCCCCGCCCGTCACCTCGACGCAGCAGGGCGACCTGACGACGTTCGCCTCCGGCGACAACGCGAAGCTCGTCTACTTCAAGACGGTCGGCGGCCTCCGGCTCGCCTACCGCACGCTGCTCCTGAAGGACGGCTACATCTCGATCGTCGACGCCGGCACGGGCAGGGTCCTGTACCGCGACAGCACGGTCGACAGCGCCAACGGCCTCGCCTGGGACAACCGTCCCGCAGCAGCCACCGGTGGTACGCAGCATTCGTTCGACGTCAACGGGCCAGGGGGCTCGTGGAACTTCGGCGCCATCAGCCCGCTCATCGGGACGGACGCCGGGCTCTCGAGCAACAACGTCTGGGTCTACAGCGACGTCAACGGCAGCAACGGCGCCAGCCTGTCCGAGCTCGTTCGGGCCGACGCCACCGGCAACTTCAACTACGCGCTCACACCGTTCACCGACGCGCTGAAGTCGCCCTGCGTCGCCGCGTATCCGTGCACGTGGAGCGCGAACCCGGCCACGGGAGCCTTCTCCTGGCGGACGAACCGGGCGCAGAACGCAACGCAGGTCTACTTCTTCCTCAATACGTTCCACGACCACCTGGCAGCCGCGCCGATCGGGTTCACCGAGGGCGCCGGCAACTTCCAGCTGGTCAACTCGTCGGGCCAGGGCTTCGACGGGGACTTCGTCCTCGCGGAGAACGACGACGGCGCCAACACGCAGCTGAACGCCGCCGGTCAGCCCAACGGCTTCCCGGACGCCAACCACTTCGACAACGCGAACATGAACACGCCTCCGGACGGGTTCAACCCGCGGATGCAGATGTTCCTCTTCAACACGCCGCTCGGCCCGGACCCGTTCGTCCAGTCGAACGGCGGTGACGAGGCGTCGATCGTCTACCACGAGTACACGCACGGCCTCTCGAACCGCCTCGTCGTCGACGCAGACGGGAACTCGACGCTCGGCAACATCGAGTCGGGCGCGATGGGCGAGGCGTGGAGCGACTGGTACGCGCTCGACTACCTCAACAATCAGGGAGTCGTCAAGGACAAGCCGGGTGTCGCCGACGTGCTCGAGGGTGAGTACGTGTCGGGCGGCGACGACCTGATCCGCACCGAGGCGACCGACTGCAAGGTCGGCACGTCGAACGCGGACCCGGGCTGCGACGGCGACCCGGACGGCACCGCCGGCACGGGCGGCTACACCTACGGCGACTACGGCAAGATCATCGGTCGCCCCGAGGTGCACGCCGACGGCGAGATCTGGGGCCAGACGCTCTGGGATCTCCGTGACGCGCTCGGCTCCGCGAAGACGGAGATGATCGTCACGCGCGGGATGGAGCTCGCACCGGCCAACCCGTCGTTCCTCGACATGCGCAACTCGATCCTGCAGGGCGATCTCGCGGCGTTCAACGGCGGGAATCGCGACACGATCTGGAAGGTGTTCGCACACCGCGGCATGGGCTTCTTCGCAGCCGCAGTCGACGGTGACGACGCGTTCCCTGCCGAGGACTTCCAGCTGCCGCCGCGGAGCAAGAGGTCCGGCCTGCTCGCCGGCATCGTCGTCGACAACGACACGAGGCGGCCGATCGCGGGCGCCACGGTCGAGTTCGGCGGCCATTCGTCCGGCTTTGCGACGGACATCGCCGGCGTGACCAACAAGTTCGGCGTCTACGCGATCAAGAAGATCCTGATCGGCAAGTACCCGAAGGTCAGCGCATCGGCCCCGGGGTACGACCGTGTGACGCGGGACTTCGTCGTCATCGAGCGGCCGCTCGGGCTGCTGGCCTGGAAGCTGAGGCGGAACTACGCCTCACTCGCGGGCGGCGGCACGATCGCCGACTTCACCGGCCCTGACTTCACGCCGTTCGGTTGCGGCCCCTACAGCGCAATCGACGATTCCGAAGGCAACGGCTGGGGCAGCACCACCGACGACGCGGACGGCAACTCGACCGGCAACGTGACGCCGAAGTTCGTCGTCGTCAAGCTCCCGCAGACGGTCACCGTCTCGGAGATCAAGGTCAACCCGTCCAACACCTGCGGCGACCCGGGCAGCTCGTCCACCCGCGGTTACCGGATCCAGGTGTCGGCCGACGGCACGACCTTCACGACGTTGACACAGGGCGTGTTCTACGCGGGCAACCGCGCGATCGAGAACACGGTCTTCACGGGCTCCCAGGCTTCGGTTCGCTACGTGAAGTTCTGGATGCTGAACCCGCAGGTGCCCACCGATCCGAATCCGGCTGCGAACTGCACGTCGGCGGCGGACTGCGGCACCAATCCCGACGACAACTCCGGCGTCGCTGCACACTGCGGTCCGGGGAAGGACAACGGATACGGCGGCTGCCCGTTCATGGACATGTCCGAGATCAAGGTCTACGGCCGGCCGTAGAGCTCCTCGGAAACGGTTGAACGACGAAGGGCCGCCGGGAGGCGGCCCTTCGTCCATCCAGGAGGACGTTTCTAAGCGGCTATGTGAAGCTCGGGTGCGGGAGGCAGGAGCCGGAGGAGCGCTCCCGCCTCGACGGCAAACCGCGCCTGCTCGTCTGCGTCCGACCGGAGCGGGGCTCGACGGTCGATGCAGTCGTGACACCGCAGGGAGCCGGTCGCGCGGAGGATCGGAGCGAGGGGCTCTCCACAGGCAAGGCAGGTATCGCGATCGAACATGAGTGCAGGTTCGCATCCGGCCCCCGGTACCGGAATGTGGCTGGCTGGCGTCTCGAGGTACGGGCAGCCGTACGTCCGGCCCTCTCCCTACTGTCGGACTCGTGCCCCTGGCGCGCCTGGAGACATTCGCGGACGGCGTGTTCGCGATCGCCGCGACGCTGCTGATCATCGACGTCAACGTCGACGGCGAGCCGCTGACCGACGCGCTGCTCCACGCCTGGCCGGTCTACGCCGCGTACGGGGTGAGCTTCCTCTCGATCGGGATCATGTGGGTGAACCACCACACGATGTTCGGCCAGATCGACCGCACGGACCGGACGTTCCTCTTCCTGAACATCGGCCTGCTGATGAGCGTCGCGTTCCTGCCGTTTCCGACGCGTCTCGTGGCCGAGCACCTCCGCCACGAGGGCGCGCAGGCGGCGGCGTTCACGTACGGCGTGACGATGATCCTTATCGCTGCGGGCTTCCTCGCGACCTGGTTCTACGCCGCGGCCCGGCTGCTTCGCCCCGGCTCCGACCCGCGCGTCGTCAGCGGCCTGACGCGGAGCTACGTGCCCGGTATCCCGATCTACGCGGTCGCGACGCTCTCGGCGCTCGTCAGCGCCTGGGCCGCGGTCGGGATCTATGCGGCGCTGGCGGTCTTCTTCACGCTCGAGAGCTCACTGTTCGGCCGGGAGTGAGTCTCGAGCAGCCGCCGGATCAGGTCGGTCAGCGCTGCGGCCGGATACGGCTTCTGGATGAACGCGTCGGCCGGGTCGAGCACGTTCCGGTCCGTGATGACATCCGCCGCGTAACCCGACGTGTAGAGCACGGCGATCCCCGGACGTGCTTCGAGCACTCGGCGGGCCAGCTCCATGCCGTTCATCTCGGGCATGACCACGTCGGTGAGCAGCAGGTCCGGTTCGATGTCCTCGAGCAGCCGGAGAGCCTGGCGGGGAGAAGAGGCGCTGACGACGTCGTAGCCCTCTTCCTCCAGGATCGTCGCCACGAGCTCGCGCACGACGTCTTCGTCCTCGACGAGCAGAATCGTCGCGGCCCGCACGGTCTGCGCGGCACGCGCCGGCGGCGCCTCGTCGGGCGCCCGCTCGCCCACCTCGGTGGTCGCCGGTAGGCGCAGGACGAAGCGGGCGCCGTGCCCCGGCTCGGAGACGACATCGATCGTCCCGCCCGACTGCTCGATGATTCCGAGCACGGTCGCGAGGCCGAGGCCGGTGCCGCTCCCGGGCTCCTTGGTCGTGAAGAACGGCTCGAAGATGCGCGCGCGGACTTCCGGCTGGATGCCCTCGCCGGTGTCCGAGACGATCACGTTCACCGCACCCTCCTCGTCGAGCGCGGTCTCGATGCGCAGGGTGCCGCCGCCGGGCATCGCGTCGCGGGCGTTCACCGCCAGGTTCATCACCACCTGGCCGAGCTGAACCGGGTCGGCCTTGACGGCCGGCAGGTCGGCGCCGAATGCGGTCTCGAGCACGACGTGCTCGCCGAGCACGCGCGCGAGCAGGCTCACGTACTCGCCGACGATCACGTTGATGTTGACGACCTCGGGACGAAGCGTCTGGCGGCGGCTGAACGCGAGCAGCTGCTGCGTCAGGCCCGCGGCGCGCTCGCCCGCCCGGCGGATCTGCTCGACGGCCGCGCGGCCACGCGGATTGGCGCCGTCGTCGAAGGTGGAGAGCGCGACGTCCGAGTAGCCGTTGATCGCCGTCAGGAGATTGTTGAAGTCGTGAGCGACGCCGCCGGCGAGCTTGCCGATCGCCTCGAGCTTCTGCGACTGGCGGAGCTCCTCCTCGAGGCGCTCCCGCTCCGTGACGTCGTGACCGGTGGCGACGATGTAGTCGGGCGACCCGTCCTCGGCGAAGGCAGCCGCGCCGGCGACCGTCATCACGCGCCAGGTGCCGTCCTTGTGTGCCGCACGGACGGTCAGCGCGTCCTCGTGGCTGCCGGCGAGCATCTCGTCCAGCGCCGCAAGCACGATCCCGTGGTCGTCGACGTGGATGAAGTCGAGGAAGCGTCTGCCGACAAGCTCCTCCTGCTCCCAGCCGAGTGTCCTCGTGGCCGACGCGGAGACGAGACGCATGCAGCCGTCCATGCCGATGACGCCGATCAGGTCGCGCGCGTTCTCGACGACGAGCCGGTGCAGCAGCTGGCTCTCGCGCAACTGGCTCTCGACCGCCTTCAGCGCCGAGATGTCCTGGTACTGCGTCGCGAAGAAGCGGATCTCGCCCTCCGGCCCTCGGACCGCGGACGCGCCGACGTGCGTCCAGATCTCACTGCCGTCCTTGTGCAGATGCCGTTTCTCGCGCGCGAAGCTCGGGATCTCGCCGGCCAGCAGCCGGTCACGGAACTGCCGGCTCACCTCGACGCCCTCCGGCGGCGTGACGTCCGCGACGCCGAGCGCCTCGAGCTCGTCCGTGGTGTAGCCGAGCAGGTCGGCGAAAGCCTTGTTGACGCGGATGAAGCCCAGGTCGCGGCCGACGAGGCTCATGCCGACCGTGGAGTCCTCGAAGGCCGTGCGGAACAGCTCCTCGCGGGACGCCAGCTCGTCGAGGAGGCGCCGGCGCTCGCGGAGGTCGCGCGAGATCCCGAGCACGCCCACCAGCACTCCGTCGCGCAGGATCGGGCGCGTGGTCGTCTCGACGGGGATCGTGTGACCGTCCTTGGTGCGCAGGAGAGCCTCGTAGCGGCTCGAGTCCGCGTCGCCCGCCACCCTGCGGTTGAAGCGCTCGGCCGTATCCGCAATGGAGCTTTCGTCCAGAAAGTCGCCGAAGTGCGAGCCGACGAGCTCGCCGGGTCCATACCCGAGCGCCTGTCCGACCGCAGGGTTCGCATCGACCACGACGCCCTTATCGTCGAGGAGGAAGATCATGTCGTCGGCATGCTCGAAAAGCTCGCGGTAACGGAGCTCGCTGCCGGCGAGCTCCCGGCGAGCCTGCACCGCCGCGGTGATGTCGCGGGTGATCACGAGCAGTGTCTCGACCGTCCCGTCCGGGCCGAGCTCGGGCACGGCGCGCGTGTCATAGTGCCGCTCGCCGTCGACGGCGGGGAACGAGAACTCGAAGGCATGAGGCTGCGCCGACTCGAAGACCGGCAAGAGCTCGCGCTCCCAGAGCGCGCACAGCTCCTCGGGCATGCCGAGGTCGCGATTTGAGCGGCCGATGAAGTCGGCGACCGGCCGGCCGGTCGCCTCCGTGATCGCGCCGCTCACCAGCAGGTGACAGAGGCCGCGATCGAAGCGGATGACGATGTCGGGCGCGTGGTCGAGGATGTTCTCGAGCAGGCTGTCCTGCCGGCGCGCTTTTCGTTCCAGGCGCTCGCGCTCGATGGCGGCGCCGACGATGTTCGCCACCGACTGGATGAAGACGATCTCGTCGTCGGTGAACAGGCGCGGGCTCTTCGACAGCACGTTCATGACGCCGAACGGGTGGTCCCGGCCGCGGATCACCGCACTGACGGCCGAGACTGCGCCAAGCCGGCGATACAACGCCTCCGGCGGCAGCACCAAGGCAACGTCCGGGCAGACGAGCGCCTCGCCGGTCGCGAGGTTCAGCGCACTGTGTACGCCTGCGAGCGGCGCCTCCGCGGGAAGCACGACGCCGGCGGCCAGGCCGAGCGCCGACCGGTTCACGAGCACCTGGCGGTCCGCGTCGAGCTCGCCGACAAGCGCAATGTCGATCCGCAGAACGTCTCCGAGCGCTGTCAGAGCCGCCTCGATCACGCAGTCGGCGCTGGCCGCCGCGGCGAGCGCTGCGGTGCGCCCGAGGTCGGCAACGGCTGCCAGCATGCGGGCACTGGTCGTCGCGGGGCCGCTGACCGAGCCGGCGGAGTCGGCAGTGACCGCCATGTCTCCCTTCATGATCGTTCCGGAGGCGCTTCTTCGGGATCCCCGGAAACGCGTGATCCGCTCCCCCAAAAGGCGCCCGGAAACCGGCGAAGCAGCTTTCGGCCCGCAACGCGCGAACCTAGACGATTCCTGCCCGAACGGCCGTCGGCGTTCGTCACAGATCGCGCTAGCGTCCCTGAGAGGGGCCGGAACGGCAGGCCGCAGCCGGTTCGGCCCCCACCGCGACAGAAGGCAACGGCGCCGCGGAGACCTCGGCTACCGTGTCCGCAGGCTGCGGCTATGGGAGCCGGGGTCGAGGTAAGCGGCCGCAGCTTGCCTCCCCCGGTTCCCCTTTTTCTCGGGCCAGGCTGGGTCTTCTCGGCTAGCTGGTTCTCGGGTTTAGCTGGGCATCCCGGCCGGGTCCATCCAGATCACTTCCCAGAGATGCCCGTCAGGGTCCTCGAAGCTCGCTCCGTACATGAAGCCGTGGTCCACCGGCTCGTTGGCCTGGCCGCCCCCGGCCGCGAGCGCCTTCTCGACGAGCTCGTCGACCTCGGCCCTGCTCTGCGCAGACAGCGCCACGATCGCCTCGGTGTGCGTGGCCGAGTCGGCGAGCTCCTTCTTGGTGAACTCCTTGAACCGGTCCTTCACGAGCAGCATCACGAACGCGTCGTCGCTGACGACCATGCAGGTGGCGCTGTCGTCCGTGAAGCGCTCGTCGAACGCAAAGCCGAGCTTGGTGAAGAACGCGACCGACACGCGGAGATCCTCGACCGCGAGGTTGACGAAGATCTTCCGAGCCGGTCCCGTTGCTCTCATGGGGAGGAACTATGACGCCTGGCCGGCCTCCGTCGCCCCGGGGATCTCGATCAGCCCGCCCGTCTTGACGTCGTAGACGTACCCGTAGATCGGGATGCTGGACGGCACGAGCGGATGAGCGCGGATGCGCGCGACATCGTCGACGACGCTCTGATCGCGATCGGCGATCGTCAGCCATTCGATGTCCTTGCCGGCCGGCGAGCCAGGTCCGGCGCCGACGTCGTGGAAGCCGTCCGGCCCGATCGCGGCGGTCTCGAGGCTCTGCTCGAGTAGCCCGGCCATCGCGTCGTCGGTGAAGTACTCCATGCCGCAGTCGGTGTGGTGGATGACGAACCACTCCGCGGTGCCGAGCAGCTTGTACGAGATGACGAGCGAGCGAATCGCGTCGTCGCTCGCGCGACCGCCGGCGTTGCGGATCACATGCGCGTCACCTTCGCTCAGGCCCGCGTACTTCGCGGGGTCGAGCCGCGCGTCCATGCACGTGAGAATCGCGAACCGCCTGCCCGGCGGCAGCGCCAGCTCGCTCTTGGCGCCGAACGACGCTACGTACTGCGCGTTGGCGGACAGGACCTCGTCGAGAACACCCATCGCAAACCGCCCTCCTCGAAGATTGCGTGATACGGGATCAACGCCGCGAGAGCGAATTCATTCCCACCGGTGCGCCGGCGCTGCCGGCAAATCCCTCCTAGCTGTGTTCGAGCTTGGCCGTCGAGCCGCGGACGACGAGTGCGGGACGAAAGACGCGCACGCCCTTCGCGGTGCCCGCGGCGCTGCGCAGCTTCTCGTCGACTGCCATCTCGATCGCCGCCCTGGCCATCTTCTCCATCGGCATGCGGACCGTCGTCAGCGAGGGCACCGTCATGGCCGCGAAGGGAATGTCGTCGAACCCGACGACCGAGAAGTCGGCCGGGACACGCAGCCCGCGCTCGAAGGCGCCGTGCAGGATGCCGGTCGCGAGGACGTCCGTCGCAGCCGCGACCGCGGTCGGCGGGTCGGCCAGCGCCAGCAATGCCTCGAACGCCGAGGCGCCGCTGCGTGGTGAGTTTCTGACGTGCTGGATGTAGCCCTCGCACATCTCGAGGCCGTGCTCGGTGACGTAGTCCTCGTAGGCCGCCTGCCGCTCCTGGATGTCACCGTGCCCGGGATCGCCGACGAACGCGATCCGGCGGTGGCCGAGACGGGTCAGATGGTTGAGGCCCGCCTCGATGCCGCGTCGATTGTCGACGCTGACGCTGAGGAAGCCCTCCTGGCGCGGGCCGTGCCAGACGGCGACGACCGGGATGTGGACGCTCTTGAGGTCATCGATCAGGCGCGGCTGGTTCCTCATGTCGCCGACGATCACGATCGCGTCGCACTGCCGCGCCTCCAGCACCGTCGCCAGCGCCAGCGCCTCGTCGACGCGCTCTCGCGCGTGACCGAGCACGACGCTGTACCCGTGCTGGCGCGCCTCGAGTGACAGCGCATCGATGGCGCCGGCGAAGAACGGATCGGTGACGTCGCGGACGATCGCGCCCAGGAGCATCGTGCGCGCGCCTCGCAGGGCACGAGCCAGCGGATTCGGCCGGTACGAGAGCTCGGCGGCTGCGGCGAGAACCCGCTCACGCGTCTCACTCGACACCGGGACGAGGAGCGGCGTGTCGTTCAGGATGCGCGAGACGGTGCTCTGCGCGACGCCGACGGCCTTCGCGATGTCCTTCATCGTCGCCGGCCGCCGCCGCACGGCTCATCGACCTGGTCCGGCTCGTCCACCTGGTCCGCGGTGACGGCGGCCAGAGTCGTTCGGTCTTGAGCACCGACCGCTGGGAAGGACGACCTTTCGGCCGGGTCGCGCACCGTGCAACGCTAGCACCCGAGGCGGCAGCCGCCCGCGCCGCTGCGCGGTAGATTCGCCCGATGCAGCTGCGGCGCCTCGGCAAGACCGGTCGCGATGTCTCGGAGATCGGCTTCGGCGCCTGGGCGATCGGCGGCAGCTGGGGCGAGACCGACGACACCGAGTCGCTCGCCGCGATGCATGCGGCAGTCGACGCGGGCGTCACCTTCTTCGACACCGCAGACGTCTACGGCGACGGACGCTCGGAGCGCTTGATCGCGCAGCTGCTCCGCGAGCGAACGGAGGAGCTCTTCGTCGCCACGAAGTTCGGCCGGCGCGCGCCACTCGACGTCGCGGAGTACACCTACGACAACCTCAGGGCCTGGCTCGAGCGATCGCGCGAGAACCTCGGCGTCGACGTGGTCGATCTCGTCCAGCTCCATTGCCCGCCCTGGGAGAGCTACTACGAGCCGTCCGTCTTCGAGGCCTGCGAGCGGCTCGTCGAGGAGGGGCTGGTTCGCAACTACGGGGTCAGCGTCGAGAAGGTCGAGGAGGCGCTGAAGGCGATCGAGTATCCCGGGGTCGCGACAGTGCAGATCATCTTCAACATCTTCCGGCAGCGTCCGTCGGAGCTCTTCTTCGCCGAGGCGCGGCGACGCGAGGTCGGCGTCATCGTCCGGGTACCGCTCGCGTCGGGCCTCCTGACCGGGAAGTTCAGCGGCGAGACCCGTTTCGCGGCCGACGACCATCGCGAGTTCAACCGGCACGGGGAGCAGTTCGACGCCGGCGAGACGTTCGCAGGCGTGGACTACGAACGAGGCCTCGCCGCGGTCGAGGCGCTGCGCCCGCTCGTGCCCGGCGAGGCGACGATGGCGCAGTTCGCGCTCCGCTGGATCCTCGGCTTCGACGCGGTCTCCACGGTCATCCCGGGCGCCAAGACGGCGGAGCAGGCGCACGCGAACGCCGCCGCCGCCGCGCTGCCGCCGCTGCCGGAGGACACGCTGCGCGCGATCGATGAGCTCTATCGGGAGCAGATCGCGCCGCTCGTCCAGCACCGCTGGTAAGTCCACTGCATACGAATGCGGGGTAGTTGCACTCCGCAGACGAATGCTGTTCGATAAGCGCTGCAGACGGAATGCTGCACGCAACCAGTTTGTGGTCGGAGGAGCGCGCCTCACCTGCCCCATCGCTGATGACCGACCGCACGCCGTGGGCGTGCCGCCCACCACCACGGGTCGAAGGAGGTCGAGTCGTGAAGAACGACGACCAGATCGTCTCTGAGGAGTCCGTTGCGGAAGGCATCGATCGCGGGGCGCTGTTGCGCCGGATCGCGGTCGGGGGCGCCGCCGCTTCGCTTCCTGCTCTCGTCGGCGCGGAGGCAGCGTTCGGTGCCTCGAACGGCGCGGCGGCATATCCGAAGCATCCGAAATGGAAGTTCGCGTTCATCAACCACGTGACGACGAACCCGTTCTTCGTCCCCACGCAGTACGGCGCCGCCGACGCAGCCGCGATGTGCGGCGTGAGCTACACGTGGAGCGGCTCGACCAAGGCCGACATCGGCGAGATGATCAACGCGTTCAACGCGGCGGTCAGCGCGAAAGCGGACGGCATCTCCGTCTGCGTCGTCGACAAGGGGGCTTTCGAGGCGCCGATCAAGCGGGCTCTGAAGAAGGGAATCCCGGCGTCTGGCCTACAACGCCGACGGGGCGCGGTCGGGCGCGAAGGCAAGGCTGGCATACATCGGCCAGGCGCTCTACGAGTCGGGCTTCGCGATGGGACAGCGGATCGCGACGCTCGTGCCGAAGGGCGACGTGGCGCTCTTTATCGCCACGCCGGGCGCGCTCAACATTCAGCCGCGCATCGACGGCGCGATGGCGGCCATCAAGCAGTCCGGCAAGCCCATCAACCCGAAGATCGTCGCCACCGACGCCGACCTGAGCAAGGAGCTCACGGCGATCGATTCCTACTACCTCGGCCACAAGAGCCTGGCCGGGATGTTCGCGGTCGACGCCGGCGACACGCAGGGCGTCGGTCAGATCATCCAGAAGCACAGCCTGAAAGGGAAGGTGATCGGCGGCGGCTACGACCTCCTCCCGGGGACGCTGAAGCTGATCGCCGCCGGCTTCCTGAACTTCACGATCGACCAGCAGCCCTACCTGCAAGGGTTCTACCCGGTGCTGCAGCTCTTCCACTACAGGCTGTCCAGCGGCCTGGTCGCACCCTCCGACACGAACACCGGCCTTCTGTTCGTGACGAAGGACAACGTCAAGCCCTACCTGACGACGAAGTCGCGGTACGAAGGCTCGTCGTCTGCGCAGAAGTTCCCGGTCTCATAGCGGCCTGATGGCCGCAACGGAAGCGAGTACGGAAGGGCGACGCGCCGGCCTCGGCTGGCGCGTCGCCGGCGCGCTCCTGCGCCGCCGCGAGGCAAGCATTCTCGTCGTCGCGATCGGGCTGACGCTCTATTTCTGGGCGAAAAACCCCGTCTTCCTCGAGAGCGACAACATCAAGAACATCACCGAGTCGATGGCTCCGATCGCGCTGATCGCGGCCGGCGAGGTGATGCTCCTCATCTGCGGCGAGATCGACCTCGCCGTCGGCCGCGTCTTCGCCCTTGCACCCGCGCTCGTCTGGTTTCTCTGCGACCCCGACCAGCACAACCTCCCGCTCTGGCTCGGGGTGACCGCCGCTCTCGTCGTGTCCGCGTCGGTGGGGCTCGTGAACGGCGTGATCACCACCTTCCTGCGGGTACCGTCGTTCATCACCACGCTCGGGATGCTCTTCTTCCTCAACGGCGTCACGCTGCATCTGATGGCGGGCTCGCAGCAATTCATGCCCGGGGGCGCGAGGTTCCAGAACATCTTCGGCTCGCAGCCCGACGAGTACGCCCTCTTCCTCAATTCGGAGTTCTTCTGGGCGCTCGGGCTCGTGCTGGTCGTGCAGGCGATCCTCACCTGGACCCGCTGGGGCCTGTGGACCTTCGCCACCGGCGGCAACCTGATCGGAGCGGCCGAGAGCGGGGTCAACGTGCGCCGGATCAAGATCGGAAACTTCGTGCTCGCGAACGTGCTGGCCGGCTTCGCAGGAATCCTCGACTCGACCCGCGTGACGACGATCGTGCCGCTCCAGGGCGGCCCCGACCTGATGTTCCTGGCGGTCGCCGGCGCCGTGATCGGCGGGACATCGCTCTTCGGCGGCGTGGGCACCGTGATCGGTGGCTTCATCGGGGTCGCCGTGCTGATCATCCTGCGGACCGGTCTCAACATCATCGGCGTCAGCGCCTTCACGTTCGACCTGATCATCGGCCTGGCGATCCTGGCGTCGATGATCGCGAACGTCCAGGTGGCACGACTGCGGAACCTCGGGAGGCTGCAGTGAGCGAGGCTCCGGTCGGCGAGGCGTCAGTGAGCGGGAACGGCGGAGCGCCCGACGCGATCCGCGTCGAGCACATCTCGAAGAGGTTCGGCGCGGTCACCGCCCTCGTCGACGTCTCGATGCACCTCGCGAAGGGCGAGGTGCTGGGGCTCGTCGGCGACAACGGCGCGGGCAAGTCGACCCTGATCAAGATCCTCACCGGCTTCCAGCGCCCGGACTCCGGTCAGACCTTCGTCAACGGCGAGGAGGTGGTGATCCGCTCGGTCGACCACGCCCGCTCGCTCGGGATCGACACCGTCTACCAGGATCTGGCGCTCGTTCCGTCGCTGTCGGTCGCGCACAACATGTTCCTGAAGCGTGAGCTCACCACCGGCTTCGGGCCGTTCAAGTGGCTGGACAACCGCGAGATGCGGAAGCGTGCGCGTCAGTACATCGAGGACATCGGGATCGGGACGCTGCGCTCGGTCGGCGCCGAGGTCGCGATGCTCTCGGGCGGGCAGCGGCAGGCGATCGCGATCGCGCGCTCGGTGCACTCGGGCGCGACGACGCTGCTCCTCGACGAGCCGCTCGCCGCGATGGGCGCGCGCGAGGGGAAGCTGATCCTCGACCTGATCCGCGAGTTGAAAGAGCGCGGCGACGTCTCGATGATCGTCATCGCGCACAATTACATCCAGGTCTTCGAGGTTGCCGACCGGGTCAACCTCCTGCGGAACGGCACGATCGTGTTCGATCGCCGGACGTCGGAGACGTCGGTCGAGGAGCTCACCGAGATTGTCGCCGCCGAGTACCGGTCGCGGGGCTAGCCTCCTACAGGCCCGAAGCAAAAGGGGAAAGATGAAACCGCTCGACAGATTCGAGGTCTGGCTCGTGACCGGGAGCCAGGACATGTACGGCGAGGCCGCCCTGCGCCAGGTCGCGGAGCACTCGACCCAGGTGGCGGCAGGGCTCGACGCCGCCGAGTCCGTGCCGGTCCGCGTCGTCCACAAGCCGACGGCGCGGAGCCCCGAGTCGATTCGCGCGCTCTGCGCCGAGGCGAACGGGGACGACCGCTGCGTCGGGATCGTCGCCTGGATGCACACGTTCTCGCCCGCGAAGATGTGGATCGCCGGCCTGGGCACGCTGCAGAAGCCGCTCCTCCATCTGCACACGCAGTTCAACCGCGAGCTGCCGTGGGCCGAGATCGACATGGACTTCATGAACCTGAACCAGTCGGCGCACGGCGACCGCGAGTTCGGCCACGTGGCCGCGCGCCTGCGGCTCGCGCGGAAGACCGTCGCCGGCCACTGGACCGACCCAGCCGTCCAGGAGCGGATCGGCACCTGGTCGCGGGCGGCCTGCGGGTGGCACGAGGCGCAGTCGCTGCGCCTCGCCCGCTTCGGCGACAACATGCGGGAGGTCGCCGTCACCGAGGGCGACAAGGTCGAGGCTCAGATTCGCCTCGGCGTCGCCGTCAACGGGTACGGCGTCGGCGAGCTGGCGGCGGCGGTCGACGCGATCGACGACGCGCACGTCGATCGTCTGGTCGCCGAGTACGAGGAGGCCTACGAGCTCGTGCCCGCGCTGCGGAAGGACGGCGCGCAACGCGAGTCGCTGCGGGACGCGGCCCGGATCGAGGCCGGCCTGCGCGGGTTCCTCGAGGACGGCTCGTTCCTGGCCTTCACGGACACCTTCGAGGATCTCGGCGGCCTCCGGCAGCTGCCGGGGCTCGCCGTGCAGCGCCTGATGGCAGACGGCTACGGATTCGCGGGCGAGGGCGACTGGAAGACGGCCGCGCTCGTTCGCATCAGCAAGGTGATGAGCGCCGGGCTCGAGGGCGGCACGTCGTTCATGGAGGACTACACGTACCACCTGGCGCCGGGGGCCGAGCAGGTGCTCGGCGCGCACATGCTCGAGGTCTGCCCCTCGATCAGCGCCGGCAAGCCGAGCTGCGAGATCCATCCGCTCTCGATCGGGGCGCGGGACGATCCCGTGCGGCTCGTCTTCACCGCGGCGCCGGGGCCGGCCGTCGTCGTCGGGCTGCTCGATCTCGGCGACGCGCTTCCGCCTCGTCGCAAACGAGATCGACGTCGTCGGCCCCGAGCAGGAGCTGCCACGGCTGCCGGTCGCACGCGCGCTCTGGGCGCCGAGGCCGAGCCTCGCGACCGCGGCCGAGGCGTGGCTCGAGGCCGGCGGGCCGCACCACACGAGCTTCAGCAGAGCGCTGACGACCGAGGCGTTCGTCGACTTCGCCGAGATCGCAGGCATCGAGCTCGTCGTCATCGACGAGCACACGAACGTGACGGACTTCAAGAAGGAGCTCCGCTGGAACGACGCCTACTACCACCTGGCGCAGGGGCTGTAGAGGCTCGATGGCCGATCACGCGGAGCTGCGCGAGCAGGTGTTCGAGGCGAACGTGGCCCTCGTTCGCGCCGGTCTCGTCATCCTCACCTTCGGCAACGTCAGCGGCGTCGACCGCGAGGAAGGCGTGCTCGCGATCAAGCCGAGCGGGGTTCCGTACGACGAGCTGCGCCCGGAGGCGATCGTGGTCGTCGATCTCGAGACGGGCGACGTCGTCGCGGGCGAGCACAGGCCGTCGTCCGACACGCCCACGCACGCCGTGCTCTACCGGCGCTTCGCGAGCCTGGGCGGCATCGTCCACACGCACTCCCGTTTCGCGACCGCTTGGGCGCAGGCCGGGCGCGACCTGCCCTGCCTCGGCACGACGCACGCCGACCACTTCCGCGGCCCTGTCCCCGTCACGCGCGCGCTCGCGCCCGAGGAGATCCAGGCTGATTACGAGGAGCGGACCGGCGACGTGATCGTCGAGGAGTTCGAGCACCGCGGCCTCGACCCGCTCAAGGTTCCGGCGGTGCTCGTCACGTCGCACGGGCCGTTCGCGTGGGGCGCCGACATCGCGCACGCGCTCGAGAACGCGATCGCGCTCGAGGCGGTGGCCGAGCTCGCGTTGCACACGCTCGCGCTGAAGGCGGATCTGTCGGAGCTCGACGACGAGCTGCTCCAGCGCCACTTCTCACGGAAGCACGGCTCGACGGCCTATTACGGACAGCCGGGATGATCGCGCTGCGCCTCCACGACAAGGGCGATCTGCGCCTGCACGAAGAGCCGGTGCCGGCTCCCGCCGAGGACGAGCTCCTGCTGCGGATCACCGCCGTCGGCCTCTGCGGATCGGATCTCCACTGGTTCGCCGAGGGCGGCATCGGCGACGCCGTTCTCAGCCGGCCCCTCGTGCTCGGCCACGAATTCGTCGCCGTCGTCGAGGAGGGCCCGCGGGCGGGCGAGCGCGTCGCCCTCGACCCGGCGATCCCCTGCGGCGAATGTGCACAGTGCCTCGCGGGCGACGACAACCTCTGCCTCTCATCCCGGTTTGCCGGGCACTCGTCGACGGACGGAGCGTTGCGCTCCATGATGGCCTGGCCGGAGCGGCTCGCCCACCGCGTGCCCGACTCGGTGCCGGACGCCGAGGCGTCGCTGCTTGAGCCCCTCGGGGTCGCGCTGCACGCACTCGACCTCGGCCACGTGAGGGCCGGCGCGAGCGCCGCCGTGTGCGGCTGCGGGCCGCTCGGGCTCCTGCTCGTCCAGCTGCTCCGGCTCGCGGGCGTGGACACGCTCGTCGCAACCGACCCGCTCGGTCACCGCGTGAGTGCCGCCGAGACGCTCGGTGCGACAGTTGCCCTCGAGACGCGCCGAGCAGGCCCGGAGATCCTCCCCGCCGAGCTGCCGGGTGACGGTGTCGACGTCGCGTTCGAGGTCGCCGGCGAGGACGACGCGATCGAAACGGCGATCGACCTGCTCCGGCCCGGCGGCCGGCTCGTGCTCGTGGGCATCCCCACGAACGACCGCTCGAGCTTCACCGCCTCGACCGCGCGCCGCAAGGGCATCACGATCTCGCTCTGCCGGCGGATGAAGCCGAGCGACCTGACCCGGGCGATCCAGCTCGCCGAGGCGGGCCGGGTGGAGCTGAGCCCGCTCATCGGCGCGCGGTACGCACTGGCCGACGGGATCGAGGCGTTCGCCGCGCTCAGCGAGCGGCAGGCCCTGAAGATCGTCGTCGAGCCGCAGAGAGAGGCCGCATGAGCGGTCCGAAGTATGTCGTCGGTGTCGATTTTGGGAGCGAGTCGGGTCGCGCCGTTCTCGTCGACTGCACGGACGGCCGCGAGCTCGCGACGGCGGTGTACCCGTACTCGAACGGCGTCATCGACGAGCAGCTGCCGGCGCCCTATGACCACGTGCGCCTCGAGCCCGAATGGGCGCTCCAGGACCCCGAGGACTACCTGCGCACGTTCCAGGACACCGTTCCGCGCGTGCTGGCCGAGGCGGGCGTCGACGCCGGCGACGTGATCGGGATCGGGATCGACTTCACCGCCTGCACGATGCTCCCCACGACCGCGGACGGGACGCCACTCTGCGTGCTGGACGAGCTGCGCGACGAGCCGCATGCGTGGGTCAAGCTCTGGAAGCATCACGCCGCGCAGCCGGAGGCGGATCGCATCAACGCGGTCGCGGCGGAGCGCGGCGAGGCGTGGCTCCCCCGCTACGGCGGCAAGATCTCCTCGGAGTGGTTCTTCGCCAAGGCGCTGCAGATCCTCGACGAGGCGCCCGAGATCTACGACCGCGCTGAGCGGCTGATCGAGGCGGCCGACTGGGTGGTCTGGCAGCTCACGGGCACCGAGACACGCAACAACTGCACCGCCGGCTACAAGGCGATCTGGTCGAAGCGCGACGGGTTCCCGGCCGACGACTACTTCGCGGCGCTCGATCCGCGCTTCGAGCACGTGATCGACGAGAAGATGTCCCGCTCGCTCGCCTCGATCGGCGACAAGGCGGGCGTGCTCGGCGAGAGCGGTGCGGCGCTGACCGGCCTCCGCGCCGGGACCGCGGTTGCGGTCGCCAACGTCGACGCGCATGTCTCGGCCCCGGCGGCGACCGTCACCGAGGCCGGGATGATGGTCGTGACCATGGGGACGAGCAACTGCCACATCCTGCTCGGTGACGAGCTCGCGTTCGTCGAAGGGATGTGCGGCGTGGTCGAGGACGGCGTCGTGCCGGGCCTCTACGGCTACGAGGCCGGGCAGTCGGGTGTGGGCGACATCTTCGCGTGGTTCGCCGAGCGCGCAGTACCGCCGGAGTACCACGAGGCGGCTCTGACAGCTGGGACCGACGTGCACGCGATCCTGGAGGAGGAGGCCGCGCGGCTCCGGCCCGGGGAGAGCGGGCTTGTCGCGCTCGACTGGTGGAACGGCAATCGGTCCGTACTGGTCGACGCCGAGCTCAGCGGGCTCGTGGTCGGGATGACCCTGGCCACGAGAGCGCCTGACATCTACCGGGCGCTGCTCGAGGCGACCGCGTTCGGCACGCGCGTGATCATCGACGCCTTCGAGTCGGCCGGCCTGCCGGTGACGAGCATCGTCGCGTGCGGCGGCCTGCCCGAGCGGAACAAGCTCCTGATGCAGATCTACGCGGACGTCACCGGCCGTGAGCTTTCTGTGGCGGCCTCGACGCAGACGCCCGCCCTCGGCGCGGCGATGTTCGCGGCAGTGGCAGCCGGCTCCGCCCTCGGCGGCTACGACTCGATCGTCGACGCGTCGCGCCGGATGGCGCGCCTCGATCCGCACACCTATCAGCCGGTCGAGGCGCATCACGCCGTCTACGACGAGCTCTACGGCGAGTACCTGCGCCTCCACGATCTGTTCGGGCGGGACGGCGAGAGCGTGATGAAGAGCCTCAGGCGCATCCGCGACCGCTCGGGACACGAGGTGCGAATCGCCTAGAACCTCGAGGGAGCTCGCGGCACCGACGATCGGCAAAGAGCCGTTCGGCGCGATGCCCGACGGCCGGCCTGTCGACCTCTACACGTTGACGAGCTCGCACGGCTCGGAGGCCAGGATCCTCACCTGCGGCGGGACCGTCCAGTCCCTCAAGGTCCCGGACCGGGCCGGGCGGCTCGAGAACGTGACGCTCGGGTTCGACGACCTGCAGGGCTACCTCGAGAGCGGCCAGTACTTCGGCTGCATCACCGGCCGCTATGCCAACCGGATCGCCCTCGGCCGCTTCACGCTCGACGGCGTGGCTCATCAGGTGGCGATCAACGAGCCGCCGAACTCGCTGCATGGAGGGCGGAACGGGTTCGACCGGCAGGTCTGGGCGGCGACAACGATCCAGGAGCCCGACGGCGTCGGCGTCAGGCTCGGCTACACGAGCCCGGACGGCGATGAGGGTTACCCCGGGACGCTCGACGTCGAGGTCTCCTACCGGCTCACGAACCGCGACGAGCTCAGGATCGACTACCGCGCGACGACCGACAAGCCGACGATCGTGAACCTGACGAACCACACGCTCTGGAACCTCGCCGGTGACGGCGCGGGGCCGGTCGACCGGCACATCCTGCAGCTCGCGGCGTCGCGATACACACCGGTCGACGCGACGCTCATCCCGTTCGGCTGGCTCGAGCACGTCGCGGAGACGCCGATGGACTTCAGGGTGCCGTCGGCGATCGGCGCCCGGATCCGCGAGAGCTTCGAGCAGCTCACGCTCACCGGGGGGTACGACCACAACTACGTCCTCGACCGGCAGGAGTCCGACGCAGGGACGCTGGTCCAGGCGGCCCGCGTCGAGGAGCCCGTGAGCGGCCGCGTGCTCGAGATCCTCACCACCGAGCCCGGAATCCAGTTCTACTCCGGGAACGCCCTCGACAGGGCCAACGGCGGGAAGTACGGTCGAGGCGAAGGGTTCGCCCTCGAGACACAGCACTTCCCGGACTCGCCGAACCAGCCGGGCTTCCCCTCCACGGTCCTCCGGCCGGGGCAGGTGTACGAGACGGCAACCGTGTACCGCCTGTCGGCCGAGTAGCCGACCGCGGCTAGCGCGGCGCGCCGGTGCTCTCGCGCACGATCAGCTCCGGCTCGACGGTGAGCCGGGTCGACGAGCGTGTGCCGCGGCGGATCTCCTCGAGCAGGAGATCGAAGCTCATGCGACCGACCTGAATGAAGTTCTGCCGGACGGTCGTCAGCGGGGGCGTGAAGTAGGGAGCCTCCGGGATGTCGTCGAAGCCGACGACGCTGAGGCCGCCCGGCAGCTCACGGCCCTCCTCGTGCAGAACGCGAACGAGCCCGAACGCCATCGCGTCATTCGCGACAAAGACGGCCGTCACCTCAGGGTCGGAGACAAGGTGCTTGCCCAGCTCGTAGCCCGAGCGAGGGCTCCAGTCGCCCACGAGCGGCAGCGTGTCGGGCGCGCCGGCTTCCTGCAGGGCGGCCCGCCAGCCGGCCATGCGCTGCTGAGCCTCCAGCCAGTCCGCCGGGCCTGCGATGTGCCAGACGGTCCGGTGCCCCAGCTCGAGCAGGTGCTTCGTCGCCTGGAAGGCGCCGGTGTACTGGTCGACCGCGACGACCGGCACTCCGTCCTCGGGGCCGGCCTCGACTGCGACGACCGCCACGTCTCTCGGGAGCTGCACCATGCTGTCGGCGACCTCGGTCTGAGGCGCGATGACGAGGATCCCGTCGACGCCCTCGCTGCGGAGGCTCTCGACCGCGTCCAGGACCGCAGCCCGGTCCAGCGAGACGAGGCTGACGATGCTGATGAAGTAGCCGGCGTCGTGCGCGGCGCGCTCGAGCCCAAAGAGCGTCGATGCCGGTCCGTACAGCGTCGTGTCGAACGTGACGACGCCGACCGTCTTCGACCGCCCCGTCGCGAGCTTCCGGGCGACCAAGTTGGGCCGGTAGTTCAACATCCGCATCGCTGCGAGGACCCGGTCGCGCGTCTCGGCGCGGACCTGATCGCTGCCGTTGATCACGCGCGAGACGGTCTGGTGCGAGACGCCGGCGAGCTTGGCCACGTCGGCCATGACGGCCGCCCGGCGGCGCCCCGGCTCGCTCTGGCCGAAGGCGTTCATCGCGTGCCGCCCGTGCCGCGCATCCTGCCCGCATCTTGCTCAGAAGTCGCCGTTCCCGGCGTCTCGGGTGTCGTCAGGTCGCCGCAGCGTACGTCCATCAAGGCTCGCGCATGTTGCCGCTCACATCGGACCTTGTCAAGACCTTCCTCGCTCAATAGAGCCATTTGCTCGGCAAGACCGGAGATCTTGACTTTCAATCTGTGAACGTTCACAATGGCGCCGGGCTACAGCGGCTTCCGGGTTCGCAGGCGGAACTTCTCGAGCATCCAGCCGCAGTCGCACACCCCCGGCAGACCATTCAGGAGGAGGATCTAGTGGCGAAAAAGAGGTTCATGACGGCGCTGGCGTGTGCGGCCCTGGTGGCCGCGTCCGTCCTCGTCGCGGGAGCCGCGAGCAAGACCAGCAAGCCGGCGGCATCGATCACGCTCGGCTTCTCGCAGGTCGGCTCCGAGAGCGGCTGGCGCACGGCGAACACCAAGTCGATCAAGTCGTCCGCGAAGACGGCGGGGATCGACCTGAAGTTCTCCGACGCTCAGCAGAAGCAGGAGAACCAGATCTCGGCGATCCGCTCGTTCATCCAGCAGCGGGTCAACGTGATCGCCTTCTCGCCCGTCGTCGAGTCCGGCTGGGATCCCGTCCTCCAGGAGGCGAAGCGCGCGCACATCCCGGTCATCCTCACCGACCGTGCCGTCGACTCGAAGGACAAGTCCCTCTACGTGAGCTTCATCGGCTCGGACTTCGTGAGGGAGGGCAAGTGGGCAGGCCAGTGGGTCGCGAACACCTACAAGAACGCGAAGAAGGACAGTGAACATCGTCGAGCTGCAGGGCACGACCGGGTCGGCGCCGGCCATTGACCGCAAGAACGGTTTCGCAGGCGGTCATCAAGTCGAACCCGCACCTGAAGGTCATCGCCTCGCAGACCGGCGAGTTCACCCGCGCCAAGGGCAAGGAGGTCATGGCCGCGTTCCTGAAGGCGCACAAGAACATCGACCTCCTCTTCGCGCACAACGACGACATGGGTCTCGGCGCAATCGAGGCGATCCAGGAAGCCGGGCTGAAGCCGGGCAAGGACATCAAGATCGTCACGATCGACGCCGTGCACGACGGGATGGCAGGCCCTCTCCGACGGGCAAGATCAACTTCATCGCGGAGTGCAGCCCGCTGCTCGGTCCGCAGCTGATGACCCTCGTCAAGCAGGTCGTTGCAGGCAAGACCGGCATGCCGAAGCGGATCATCACCAAGGAACGGACGTTCACCCCGGCACAGGCCAAGGCAGCTCTCCCGAGCCGGAAGTACTAGCCCACATCTGACCCACAACCCGGGGCTCGGGAGCGCAACTTTGCTCCCGAGCCCCGGCCGTGGTATTGGAACAGGTCAGTCGATGAAAAGCCCCGCTCCCGTGCTGCAGATGACGGGCATCGAGAAGTCCTTCGCCGGTGTGAAGGCCCTCGACGCCGTCGACTTCCGGCTCCTGCCGGGTGAGGTGCATGCCCTCATGGGCGAGAACGGGGCCGGGAAGAGCACCCTGATGAAGGTCCTGACGGGCGCGTACGCGATCGACGGCGGCCGCATCGAGCTCCGGGGCGAGCGGGTGCAATTCGCCAGCCCGCAGGAGGCCCAGCGCGGCGGCGTCAGCACCGTCTACCAGGAGGTGAATCTCTGCACCAACCTGTCGGTGGCGGAGAACATCTCGATCGGCCGCGAGCCGCACCGCTTCGGGCGCATCCAGTGGCGCACGGTGAAGCGCCGCGCGGTCGACGCACTCGCGCGCGTCGACGTCTCCCTCGACGTCGGGTCGCAGCTGTCGAAGTACTCGATCGCCGTGCAGCAGATGGTCGCGATCGCCCGCGCAATCGACATCTCGGCCGACGTCCTGATCCTCGACGAGCCGACGTCGAGCCTCGACTCGGACGAGGTCCAGCAGCTCTTCACGATCGTGCGCCAGCTGAAGGAGCAGGGCATCGCGATCGTCTTCATCTCGCACTTCCTCGATCAGGTGTACGAGATCGCGGATCGCATCACGGTGCTGCGCAACGGCCGCTTCGTCGGCGAGTGGCCGACGAGTGACCTCCCCCGCGTCGAGCTCGTCTCGAAGATGCTCGGACGCGAGCTGCAGACGCTCGAAGCGCTGGAGCGGAAGGCGAAGCGGGACACCGCCGACTCCGAGGGGGCGACGCCTGTCGTCGAGGCGCGGACGCTGACACGCAAAGGCGCGATCGCGCCGTTCGACCTCGCCTTCGCACGCGGAGAGGTCGTCGGCCTCGCGGGCCTGCTCGGCTCCGGTCGCACCGAGCTCGCGCGGCTGCTGTTCGGTGCCGATCGTCCCGATTCGGGCCGGCTCTACTTCGACGGCGCCCACGTCTCCATTCGCACCCCGCGCGCGGCGACGTCGCACAAGCTCGCGTTCTGTCCCGAGAACCGCCGGACCGAAGGGCTCGTCGAGGAGCTGACCGTCCGCGAGAACATCATCCTCGCGCTCCAGGCCGGGCGCGGCTGGACGCGGCCGCTGCCTCGCAAGCGCCAGTCCGAGCTGGTCGAGAAGTGGATCGAAGCACTCGACATCCGGCCTGCAGACCCCGAGCGGCCGGTCGGCACGCTGAGCGGCGGCAACCAGCAGAAGGTGCTGCTGGCCCGCTGGCTCCTGACCGAGCCGAGGCTCCTGATCCTCGACGAGCCGACACGCGGCATCGACGTCGGCGCGAAGACCGAGGTGCAGCGGCTGGTCAGATCGCTTTGCGAGGACGGCATGTCGGTGCTCTTCATCTCGGCGGAGCTCGAAGAGGTACTGCGCCTGAGCCACAAGGTCGCGGTGCTGCGCGACCGCCAGGTCGTCGCCGAGCTCGAGAACGACGAGGATCTGACGGTAGACGGTCTCGTCCACACGATCGCCGGCAGCGAGGCAGTGTGAGCGCCGTCCGCCGCCTCACCTGGCCACTGCTCGCGATCGGCGGGCTCCTGCTGATCGACGTTTTCTTCGGCAGCTCGTTCTTCAACCTGCGGATGCAGGACGGGCACCTCTACGGGAACCTCATCGACATCCTGCGCTTCGGCGCGCCGCTGATGCTCGTCGCGCTCGGGATGACGATCGTGATCGCGACCGGCGGCATCGACCTCTCCGTCGGCTCCGTGATCGCGATCTCCGGTGCGACCGCGTGCCTGCTGATCAGCCACCTCGACAACGAGAGCGACGGCAAAGGCGTGGTCATCGCAGTCGCCGCCGCGCTCGGGCTCTCGATGGTCCTCGGGCTCTGGAACGGCATCCTCGTCGCCGTCATCGGCATCCAGCCGATCATCGCGACGCTGATCCTGATGGTGTCCGGGCGCGGGATCGCGCAGCTGATCACCTCGGGGCAGATCATCACGATCAACAGCCACCCGTACGCGCAGATCGGGGGCGGCTACTGGCTGACGTTGCCGATCTCGCTCTTCGTCGCGGCCGGCATGTTTGCCGTGACCGGGTTCGTCAGCCGCAAGTCGGCGCTCGGGATGCTGATCGAGTCGGTGGGCGGCAACGCCGAGGCGAGTCGCCTGGCCGGCGTCCGCTCGCGCAACCTGATCATGCTCGCGTACGTCTTCTCCGGTCTCTGCGCCGGGATCGCCGGCCTGATGCTCAGCTCCGGGATCAAGGGCGCGGACGGGAACAACGCGGGCCTGTGGTTCGAGCTCGACGCGATCCTCGCCGTCGTCATCGGCGGCACCGCTCTCGCAGGCGGGCGCTACTTCCTCGCCGGGACGCTTGTGGGCGCGATCCTGATCCAGACGCTGGCGACGACGATCTACTCGATCGGCATCCCGCCGGAGACGACGCTGCTCTTCAAGGCGCTCGTCGTGACGATCGTCTGCCTCATGCAGTCGCCCGCGTTCCGCACCAAGGTGTTCCGCTCCAGACGCGGGAGACACCTGCACGGCGAGGCCGGCGCGGATGCCGCCGAGCCGCCGCAGGAGCAGCACATCGAGGTGCCCGCATGAGCACTCCCCAGCTGACCGCGCCGCCTCCGTACCAGCGGCTCTTCGGCCCGTTGCAGAAGATCCCGCCCAAGTACGTGCCGGTCCTGGCCACGCTCGGGCTGCTCGTGACGATGTTCATCTACGGCTCGCTCCGGTACCCGAACTTCGGCTCGGGCCAGGTGTTCCTCAATCTCTTCGTCGACAACGCGTTCCTGCTCGTCGTCGTCGTCGGGATGACCTTCGTCATCCTCACGGGCGGCATCGACCTCTCGGTCGGCTCGGTCGTCTCGCTCTCGACGCTGCTCTGCGCGGAGCTCGTCTCTCACGGCTGGTCGCCCTACCTCGCGTTCCTCGTCGTGCTGCTGATCGGCTCCACGCTCGGCCTCGCGATGGGCTGCGTCATCCACTACTTCGAGATCCAGCCGTTCATCGTCACGCTGGCCGGGATGTTCCTGGCCCGCGGGCTCTGCTACGCGATCACCGTGGACGCGATCTCGATTACGAACCCGACCTACGTCAGCGTCGCCACGCACTCGTTCACGCTGCCCGGCGAGCTCTTCATCACGACGGGAGTGATCGTGGCGCTCGTCACGGTCGTGATCGGCGGCTACCTGCTGCACTACACACGGCTGGGCCGCAACGTCTACGCCGTGGGCGGCAGCCAGCAGTCGGCGCTCCTGATGGGACTGCCGGTCGCCCGGACGAAGATCGCCGTCTACACGATCAGCGGCTTCTGCTCGGCGCTGGGCGGGATCCTGCTCTCGTTCTACATGCTCTCCGGCTCGGGCAGCCTCGCGATCGGCATGGAGCTCGACGCGATCGCCGCGGTCGTGATCGGCGGCACGCTGCTGACGGGCGGCACCGGCTACCTCTTCGGCTCGGTCCTCGGCGTGCTCGTGCTCGGCGTCATCAAGACGCTGATCAACTTCCAGGGGACGCTCAGCTCCTGGTGGACGCGAATCGTGATCGGCCTCCTCCTCTTCGCCTTCATCCTGCTGCAGCGGCTCGTGTTCCGCCGGCGCCAGAACTGAGCCTCCGGCGCCGGGGGATGACGCGGTGCGAGTGCGGGACCCGGCGTCCCGCACCCGCTTCCGCACCCCGGACACTGTGCTGTTCCGACCCTGTGCTAAGACCGCGCGGCCGCCGCCTCAGCGCTCGGAAACGAGCTCGAGCGTCCGCGGATCGAATTCCTCGAGGACCTCTTGCAGCCGCGCGAGCCGCTCGTGGAAGCCCGGCGCCCCGCGCCAGCGCTGCACGGCGTCCATGCTTCCCCAGGGGCCGAAGCTGACGAACCGCTGCGGATCGTCGCTATCGCGCAACAGCTTCGCCCGGTCGGTCAGGCCCTGCAGGCCGCTCCAGTCGGCCAGCTCCTCCCAGCGGCGGACGAACTCATCCTCGAGTCCCGGCTTCACGCGCCACGTCGAATGCGTGTAGGTCTTGCTCATGATCGCGACCTCCAAGGGCATCGTACGACCGGGACGCCAAGTTCGCGCCCGGCAACGACGCCGGCGCCCGGGGCGTCGCATCTGGCCCCGAACCGTGGCGCCGCGGGAATGACGCGGTGCGGGTGCGGGACCCGGCGTCCCACACCCGCTACCCGCACCCCCGGACCTTTGCTATCCGGCTCCTTCGAGCAGCGCGTAGGCCGACACCGGCCCGTCCTGCGGATAGACCGTTCCCGTCGTCCACGCTGCAGGAAGGCTCGACAGACTCTTCGAGCTGCTCGTCTCCGACGGCTGCGACCCGCTGCCACCGCAACACTCGTCCTGGAGGTTCAGGTCGCCGCCGACGCCGAGCAGCGCGATCCAGTACGACTGGCCCGCCGCGATCGCCGTCGACGGAAGCGCGACGTCGTTCCAGGCTCCGCCTGTCGGTGACGCGAGGCTGCCCGATGCGAGCAGGCTGCCAGGATGCCCGTTGTCGTCGGCATAGACCCCGGCGACGAGGGTCTTCGACTTGGTCTTTTTCGCGACGAAGACCGTCAGCCCGTCGATGGTGCCGTCCGCCGGGGCGACGGCGCGGAATGCCTCCGCCATGCCGGCCCGGTTCGCGTCGACCTCCGAGCCGATCGTCTTCGTGCCGAGCGACGGCCCAGTGACGTCGACCGACGCCTGGAGGCGGATGTCGCGGGAGGACGAACCGACGTACGCCACGCGCTCGCCGGTCGCGAGCACCCAGGCGTGCTTCGACGTCGACCAGTAGGAGAGCTCACGCGGAGCGACGTGCAGCTTCACGTCGGCGGCGTCGCCGCGCGCCAGCTCGATCCGCTCGAACGCGCCGAGGGACTTCCGGGCCAGCTCGACGCCGTCAGGATTGGTCGCGGACGGTCCGACGTACACCTGCGGTACCTCCGTCCCGTCCGTCTTGCCGGTGTTGCGAACGCGGAAGCTGACGTCGATGCCGCCGTCCGAGCTCGGATCGACCTGGAGCTTCGAGTAGTTGAACTTCGTGTACGAGAGGCCGTGGCCGAACGGATAGAGCGGCGTCACGTTGTGCAGGTCGTACCACTTGTACCCCTGGAAGATCCCATTGGCCGACATGTCCACGGTCCGGTACGTGTGCGGGCCTTGAGTGGGATCGGTGAGGAAGACGCCGGGGTAGAGCGGGCAGTTGCCGTCGTTCGCCCCGGTGCCGGTGTTGTTGTTCGGGATCACGATCGCGGCCGGGTTGCAGCCCGGATCGTCGGTGGGGAACCGCGGCCGTGCGGCCGAGCCGTCGGGGAACGTGATCGGCAGCTTGCCGCTCGGGTTCACAGCGCCCGTCAGGACGTCGGCGGTCGCGACGCCGCCGGCCACGCCCGGATACCACATCTCGAGCACGGACTTCACGCTTGCGAGCCACGGCATGTAGACGGCATCGCCGGTGTTGAGGACGACGACGACGTTCGGGTTCACCGCGGCGACGGCCGAGATCAGGGTGTCCTGCCAGCCGGGGAGCTGCAGGCCGAGGTTCTGGTCGTTGCCGCCTCGGTCGTTGCCCTCGGTGCCGTCGTCGAAGGCGAAGATCACGACCTTCTTCGCGGAGCTCGCGGCCGCGATCGCGGCGGCGATCGACTGCGCCTGCCAGTCCGGCGGCACCCACACGAAGCGCACCGAAAGCGGATCGGTCGAGCCGGCGTAGGCGCGAACGTCGAGCTCGTGCGTCTCGCCCGCCGCGAACGTCGCGGTGAAGGCGGCCTGCTGGAGCTCGAGCCCGTCGTGCGACTTGTTCGCCTGCGCCAGGCCGTCCCACGCGGAGATCGACGAGCCGCCGATGCCGCCGGCGGCGACGCCGTAGGCGCCGATGTTGACCCGGCGCTGGGCGTTCGTGAGGCCGTCGACGAAGAGCTGCGCGCTCGTCTGGTTCTTGACGAACACCTTCAGCTGCCAGGAGTTCGAGCCGGCCGGTGCGGCGGGGACGGTGAAGTGCGTCGTCCAGCGCCACGCGGTCCCGCGCCGGGAGCGTGCTCGTGTTCGGTCGTGTTGTCGACGGTCGGATCGACCTGGTCGGGCGCACAGGTGCCGGCGCAGGCCGCAGGCTCCGACCCCGACGCGGGCATCGTGGTCGAGATCTGCTGGCGGAGCCAGCCGTTCTGTCCGGCGAACCCGGCGTCGGCCGGCCGGCAGGCCGCCCGGCAGGACCGTCGTCCCTGCTGGCACGGTCGCCGCCGACGAGGGCACGAGCTGACCGTCGAGGTCGTAGCCCTGGACGTAGTCGACCGTGTTCGCAGCCGGCTTCGGCGCGCAGCGCGGTCAGTGAGTTCGTGATCGGCTCGAACGGCGTCACGTGCGCACTGCCGCCGCCGCCGACGTAGGTGGCCGTTGCGGTCGGACCCATCACGAGGACGCCCTTGCCGGCGAAATCCGAGTTCTTCAGCGGGAGCCCACTGTCGTCGTTCTTGAGCAGCGTCGCGCTCTTCTCGGAGACGTCCTTCGCGATCGCGAAGTCGGGCGCCATCAGCGCCTGGAGATCGGGACGCGGCGGCACGACCGGCGTGCAGTTGGCGCCGGCTGCCGTGCAGCCGCCGCTCTGCGAGCCGTACGGCGTTCCCTCCAGCAGGTTGGCCCTGTTCATCGAGGTCAGGATGTGGAAGACGGCGTTGTCGAGAGCCGCCAGCCACTGTGCGCCGGTGGTGGCCGGGATCGGCGGGTAGTTGCCGTTGACGGGGATCGCGTTCGTCCCGTTCAGCACCGCCTGGGTCAGCGTCTTGCCGCTGCCCGGAGCGCCGCCGGGGAAGCCGGCCCGTGCGGCGAAGACGTTGTTGTTGAACGGCGGGTCGGCGAGGTTGCCCGGATCGGGCTCGTCCCTGATCCCCGCGTTGTTGCCGTTCGGCATTGCCGAGTCGACGCCGCCGAGGATGTCGCTGAGCCGATGGACTGCTCCGAAGTCGGTGAGCACCCAGCCCGTGAAGCCGAACGTGCCGCGGGCGATCTCGTTCAGCAGCTTGTTGTTGCCGCACGAGTACGTGTCGAAGCCCGTGTACGACTGGCTGATGCGGCTGTAGGCGCACATGATCGAGCCGGCGTGGCCCTTGCGGATGCCCTTCTCGAAGGCCTGCAGCTCGAGCTCGTGGAGCGTGCGCTCGTCGAGCTTGATCGCTGTGTTCGTGCGTGAGTTCTCGAAATCGTTCTGGGCCATGTGCTTGAGCGTCACGATCAGGCCCTCGCCCTGGACGCCCAGCGTCTCGTCGGCCACGAGCTCGCCGGCCACGAACGGATCCTCGCCCAGCGTCTCGAAGTTCCGGCCGGCCGTCACGAACGCGACCTGGTTGATCATCGGCGCGTAGAGGACGTCCTGGTTGGTCGCCCGGCCCTCGCGGCCGATCACGACGCCGTAGTCGCGGGCCGCCGAGCGGTCGAACGTCGCGGTCAGGCCGACCGGAGCCGGCAGGCCCGTCTCCTGATGGCTGAGGCGGACGCCGGCGGGGCCGTCCGTCTGCCGCAAGGGCGGGATGCCGAGGCTCTTGACGCCGTTGTTGACGCCTGCCTGGCCGACGCAGCCTGCGACGCGGGCGGCGCCGGTGGCGCCGGGGTTGATCACGGGGAACGCGGTCGGCAGCCCCGTGTTGCCGCAGCCGAACTGCGGGTCGGTCGTCTCGGCCTGGCCGTGCACCAGCCCGACCTTCTGGGCGAGAGTCAGGTCGCCGACCAGGCTGTGGAGGTTGCTCTCGGTGAGCGTGCCGCAGACTGGTCCGATCGCCGGCCCGCCGAAGCACGACTCCGCTACGGCGGAGGCGCCGCCGGCCGACGTGGCGCTGAGGATGAGGAGGCTCGTGAGCAGCCCCAGGACGACGACTCGCGTGCGGCGCATGGTCTTCTCTCCCTGTTCGAGTGGCGGCGACACCCTCTCGGACCACCGTAAATCTGTCAAGCAGAATGCATAATTCGCGACCTTCCGGGTTCAGTTTTGCGTATCTCGGTGCAAAATGACCGGCGGGTTACGCGCCGACGCGCCGCGCCAGGTCGAGCGGCACGAGCGCGAGCGCGCCGAGCAGCTCGCCGCGGTCGCCGAGCTCGGCGAGTCGCACGTCGACCGTGGCGGCGATCGGCGCGAGCGCGTAGCTGTCGATCGCCTCGCGCACGACCTCGGTCACCGCATCGCCGCCTGCCGCCAGGGCGCCGCCGATCACGATCGCCTGCGGATTGAGGACGTTGCAGAGATCGGCAAGCGCGCGAGCGAGCACCCGGCCGGCGTCGCGCAGGCTCCGGGTCGCCTCCTTGTCGCCCGCCGCCAGGAGCTCGCGAACCCGCGCGGGAGTCAGCCCGTCGCCGTGGATCGGCCGGAGGCGCTCGACCAGGCTCGACATCGAGATCGAGGGGCCGATGCAGCCGCGGTTGCCGCACGCGCAGACCGGGCCGTCCTCGCCGACGCGGATATGCCCCACTTCGCCGGCCAGGCCGGCGGCGCCGCGGTAGAGCCGTCCGCCGACGACGAGCGCGCCGCCCAGCCCCGGCGAGAGCTTCACGTAGACGACATCGGAGAGGCCGCGCGCGGCGCCCCAGCGGAGCTCGGCGAGTGCCGCCACGTTCGCGTCGTTCTCGATCCGGACCGGTAGGCCGGTCAGCTCCTCGAAGGCCCGCTGAGGGCGCAGGCCCGCCCACGGCGGCACGATCTTGGGCGCGGCGACCCGGTCCGCGGCGAGATCGAGCGGCACCGGGAGGCTGACGCCTGCGCCGAGCAGCCGATCGCGGACCGACCCCGCTCGCCTTGATCACGCCGTTCGACGACGGCCGCCGCGGTTGCGAGCGTCACCTCCAACGGAGAAGAGCGAAGGTCGAGCGGCATCGACTCCTCGGCAAGGATGTCGAGGGACTGGTCGGCAACGACGACGCGGACTCCGCCGTGGTCGAAGGCGATCCCGAGCACACCCCGCGCCGACGGATCGAAGCGGAGCAGGTTCGGCCGCCTCCCCCGCCCCGAGCTGCGATCCGTCGCTGCCGGCTCCTCGACGACGAGCCCTTCTCCCTGCAGCGCCGCCACCACCGCCGAGACCGTCGCTCGGGAGAGCCCGGTCGCACGGACGAGCTCGGCACGGCTCGCGGCGCCGTGCGCGCGCAACACATCGACCACCCGCGTCCGGCCGCCGTCGCGCGCCGCGACCGGGCCATCCCTGCCGGGTCCGAACCTCGTCACGTGCGCAACGCCGGCAGGCGCGTCGAGCGGAGCCGATCGGTGTCGCTGATCGCGAGCGTCAGCGCTCCCATCAGCGCGGCGCGCTCGCGAAGCGCTCCCGGTGCGACGGCGACGGCAGCGGCTGCTGCGGGCAGCGCGTAGCGGTCAATCGCCTCGCGGATGCCGGCGATGAGCGGCTCACCGGCCAGGCTGAGATCGCCGCCGACGACGATCACACCGGGGTTGACGGTGTTGCAGATGTCTGCGAGGACGCGGCCGACGGTGCGACCCGCGTCGTGGATCACCCGCACGGCCGCGACGTCGCCGCCACGGGTCAGCTCGAGGAGCGCGTCCAAGGTCAGGTCGTCGCCGTGAATCGGACGGAGCAGCGCCAGCAGCGCGTCGGTGGACGCGACCGTCTCCAGGCAGCCGCGGTTGCCGCACCGGCACGGAGGCCCGTCCGGCCGCACCTGGATGTGGCCGATCTCGCCGGCGAAGCCTGCCGAGCCGCGCCGCAACTCTCCGGCGAGCACGAGACCCGCTCCGATCCCCGCCGAGAGCTTCACGTAGACGAGATCCGCATGCTCCCGGCCCGCACCGACCGTCGCCTCGGCGAGCGCATCGAGATTCGCGTCGTTGTCGACTGCGACGTCGACCCCGAGGCGCTCCGTGGCTTTGCCGCGGATGTCGAGGCCGGCCCATGCGGGAATGATCTGCGACGCACCGACGGTGCCGTTGCGCGCGTCGACGGGGGCCGGAACGCCGACGCCGGCTCCGATCACGTCCGCTCGTGTGAATCCTGTCTCGCCGAGGAGGTCGTCGATCGCGTTCGCAGCGGCAGCGAGCGCGACGTCCGGGTGGTGATCGACGTCGAGCGAGATGTATCGCTCGGCCAGCACCGTCGAGGAGAGGTTCGCGATCGCCACGCGTACGTGGTCGTGGCCGAAGTCGACCCCGAGCGCAGCGCCGGCGGGCGTGTCGAGCCGCAGCGGCACCGCCGGCCGGCCACGCGCTCCCTGGGAGCGGGACGCGTCTCCGTTCTCCTGCTCGACCACGAGGCCGCGCGCGCCGAGGTCGGCGACCAGCGAAGCGATCGTCGCCCGCGAGAGCCCGGTGGCACGCGCCAGGTCCCCGCGCGTTGCCGCTCGCCGGTGCCGCAGCTCGTCGACGATCAGCAGGCGGTTGCGATCGCGTATCGACTGAGGGACCTCGGCCGCCATCCGCGCAACTCTAGTCCTCGCCCCGATTTCGTCCAGCTCATGGGCCGCACGTTCCGGATATGAGCCGAAAATCACAATGGGCTGTATGGTGGCTGACGACTCGCTTGCCCTTCGGCAACGCGCAAGTCTGCTTCTCGAGGAGACGACTCAGTGGTTTCCAGTGCAGTGACAAAGACGATTCTCGCGGCGTTCGAAGCCGGAGAGCTGATCTCGATCTGCGCGTGGTGCAGCCTCGTGGAGTTGAACGGCGAATGGGTTCCGGCGTCGCGATCGGACCTCTGGCCGATCGACGTGCGCTACACGGTGTCGGGCTCGATCTGCCCGGCGTGCGCACTCATCTGGGACCTCGCGCCGAGGCGCGCCGCAGCGAGCGTCGTGCGGTTGCCCGTCAAGCCGCTGCCACACGCGGCCTAACGCTGCACAATCCCGTCGATGGGCAGGGACGATGTCGAGCGTCTGGTCGCGAGCTACGGAGATGCGTGGTTCGCTCACGACGTCGACGCGATCGTCGCGCTCGTCAGCGACGACGTCGTCTTCCACAACCTGACGACCGACGAGCGTGTCGAGGGCATAGAGGCATTCCGGGCGCAAGTCGCCGGGATCAGCGAGCGCCGGCCCGACTTCCACTTTCGAGGAGCACGGGCTATCTGTCCGACGACACAGGCGTCGTCGAATGGACGGTGCGGGCAATGGCTGACGACGGACGCCGCCTCGAGTGGGACGGCATCGACGTGATCAACTGCCGAGACGACCTGATCGTGCGAAACGCGGTGTATTCGACGAGCCAGGCGCCGCGGGTGATCGACGCGTAGCCCGTCGCGGACCGAGAAAATGGCGGCTACGGGAGTCGAACCGGTTACCAGGTCAGGCCGGGCGACTGCGGGTCAGGGGCGGTGCACTCTCAGAAAGACGGCATCCATACACCATGGACGATTCCTTGAATTCGTCTTCCTCTTGGTCAACCCTCGCCACAACAGATATGCAATTGAACTCAACGCAATCCCGGGTCGAAGATGGTTCGCGCAGGGTCAGCGCGACCGACTTTGCCGGAGACGCTGCCGACGAGGGCGTCGTCGAGCCGGGCTGCGTCGTCGGCAAGGCCTGACCGTCGAGTTGATGTGCGACGACTAATGAAGCGACTGGTTAATCTCCGCTTGGAGCGGTGGCGCCCCAAGTTTCGACGGCTGCGGGACGCCACCGCTGCTCAAGGCGCCCCGGACCGAAGATAGCTAGAAGGGCGGGCTTCCACCAGGGGCCGCGAAGCCCGCCCTTCAGGCGAGCTCGCCGGAACTCACGGCACCCTTGTGAGGGCATACGCAAGCCACACGATCTTCCTCCTTCGCGGCCCGATCCACATTAAGTCGCCCCGGAAGAGCTAGGGTGTTTTGACTGGCCCTGCGGCCAGAACCCCGGCCGAAAGCCCGCAATCTCCCGACGCGCCCAACATGGCGCGCGAGACGCAGGAGCCTAGGCGAACAGGATTCGACTTGCAGGGCCAGGCACTTCGTTTCGCGCCGAACGAGCGAACGTCACGAACGCGACGCCTCGGCCGGCAAGAACGCTGAACGTCAACGTCGCTAGCCACGTCGAGGACGACAACGGGTTCCGCACTCACCGAGGGCCTTGCGTTGTCCGCGTATCGGAGTAGCGTTCCACTTGCCATCAGTCCCGAGGACGATGCGCAGGGCGCCACCCCAGGGAAAGTCGGGTGGCGCCCGCCATATGAACAGGCCGTAGACTCGCGCTTGTGGCGTCAAGCGGCGGCGGCATAATCTTCCGTTTCTCGCGGGGCGAGGTCGTAATGCCTCGTCCAGCCGCGACGAGTTCGTCGACCAGACGAGCCATCTCAAGGAGACGGCGTTGCTCGCCCGCGCGCTCCTTGGGATCGGCAGCTTCTTCACCGCCGAAGAGGAGGCTCAGTTGTGCGAGGCGCTTGATGAATGGGTGACCCGCGTCGGGGTGGAACGGATGCCGGCGGGTCTTTCAGATCTTCGTGTCGCGCTCCTGGTAACGCGCGCGGGCACGGCTCATTAAGCGGCCTCGTGTTGCAGCCAGGCTTCGGCGTCCTCGCGCGACGTAAACACTCTGATCCGATCCTCGGGGTCGTCGATCTGCGACTGGCCCGTCCAAGCGAGCCCGTATTGCAATCCGTCAAGAACGACGACAGCTCGCCTGCTCGTGCGCCCGAGGGAAAGCGAAAAGCCCTGGATGATCCGGCCGACTTCGCGCATTTCCTCGCTTGTCAGCACGGACAGGTCGAGAGCTGTGGAGTCGACGAGGATCGCCATGCCGGGCTTCCACCTCGGGTCGGCCGTCGAGCTCACGGTGGTACTTGACCCAGACGTCCACGTCGGCAGGACCGGACGTCGTGATCACAACTCTGCCCGGCCGATCCAGGTATTCGATCGTGAGTCCATGCTGTCAACAGATGATGTCACGAGTCGACCGGCTCGACTATCCGGGTAAGTCCGGCCGCGCCAGATCCCTTTCTGGATTGGTTGCCGGCCGAGTCGCGCCGGCTGAGCGAATGACTTAGCGCCCGCAACTGGCTCGCCCCAAGCTCCGGCACCACGAGCGCGGCGTCTGCGAGCTACACGACTTCCAACCGGCGCCTGAGTCTCCACGACGAACCGCTCAAGCCAGCGACGCTCGGTGCGCGAGTGCGGCGCCTGCTCCTTCTCCGCGATCAGCAACATCATTTCGAGCGCGTCGACAAGCGTCAGGTGCGCCAGTTCCGCGCCAGTTGTCACCCGCGTCGAGCGTTCTCAGGCTGCTTCCAGCCGTGTTAGACACCGCGGGGCAAGAACGCCGAAACCCGCATGGATAGCGGGTTTCGGCTCTACCATGCGGAA
>CAVQYE010000020.1:0-453162 GCA_963718065.1 uncultured Actinomycetes bacterium
GCACCCCGCCATCCGGGTCGACGACCTCGACAGCCTCCGCGCGCGGCTTGAAGAGGCCGGCGTTCCGATCACCGAGGACGACGGCTCGATTCCGGAGTCTTCGCCGCTTCCACGCGACCGACCCGTTTGGGCAACCGGCTCGAGTTCCTCGCCGTCTAGCTCCTGCCGCGCGGGGACTCCAACTGCCCGAGACCCCAACCCGCCCCAAGGGGGCGCGAGCCCCCCTGCCGAAACGCGACCGCGCCGGGCCGCACGTGTCGAGACAAATGTGCGCCAAAGTGGCACGCTCGCATAAGCTTCCGTCGGAATTATATACTTGACAAACCCAACTCCTGGCTAGATTGAGGGTATGGTGACGGCGGACTTGGGCTTCGCGTCTACGACTAGCGTTTCCAGGACGCGTTCGCGGCTGCGGACTACCTAGAGTCGATCCGCTGGCCCGACGGCCCGGTCTGCCCTCACTGCGGCGAGTCGGACGGAAGCACTACCCGCTCAAGAGCAACGACCCGGAAGCTCTGGAAGTGCCCCGCCTGCCGCAAGCAGTTCACGGTGACGGTCGGCACGATCTTCGAGGGGTCGCACATCCCGCTGAACAAGTGGCTGCTCGCCTTCTACCTGCTCTGCTCGTCCAAGAAGGGCATGAGCGCCCACCAGCTCCACCGGATGCTCGGGATCACGTACAAGACCGCGTGGTTCATGGCGCACCGCATCCGCTACGCGATGGAGCAGCCCGCCTTTTCGCAGGCTGCTCAGCGGGCACTGTCGAGGCCGACGAGACCTACGTCGGCGGCAAGGAGCGCGCTCGAACAAGGTCAGTACGCGCCGATCGATCCGTGCAGCCCGACAAGCGCAGGCAGACCGGACGCGGCACGGACAAGACCCCTGTGGTGACGCTGGTCGAGCGCGGCGGCGAGGCTCGCTCTTCCGGCATCGCGAACGTCACCGGCGACGAGCTCAAGGGCGCGATCCGGCGCAACGTCGCCCGCGAAGCGCGGATCTGACCGACTCGTTCCGCTCCTACACGTGGTCTCGGCAAGGAGTTCGCCGAGCCACGAAATCGTCAACCACGCCGACGAGTACGTCCGTGGCGACGTCCACACGAACACGGCGGAGAACTTCTTCTCGATCCTCAAGCGCGGGATCAACGGCATCTACCACCACGTCAGCGAAGCGCACCTGCCCCGCTACCTCGCGGAGTTCGACTTCCGCTACAACAACCGCGTCGCGAACGGCGTCACCGACGCGGAGCGGACTCGCCGGGCGCTCTCGATGGTCGGGGGCAAACGGCTGAGGTACGCGGACTAGCTACGTGGCCGACGAGAGTGGCAAGAGGAAAAGGCCGCCTCCGAAGCGAGACGGGCAGTTAAACGTCGACCTCGCGTTCGACGACGCGATGCGGGCCGCGCTTGAGACGCCGCCAGAGCCCAAAACCCCGCGTCGCAAAGGTGAGTCGAAAGCGCCCTAGCGCTTCTTAAACTTGCTGAGGTCGAGCGAGCCGGCTGTCTTGGTCTCGCCTATGACCACCACGTGTACGGGGGCGACGCGGTACCTCTGCCATGCGGCGGCGAGTTTCGCCCCGTCGGGTTCCGCGTCGAAGATCAGCGCGGCGATCAGATCCTGTCGGTCTGGCCGGGTTCCATCGGCATCATCCACCAGGTCGCAGAGCTGTTCTGCCCTCGCAAGCACCGGCGTCGGGGCTTCTGTCAGCTTGACCTTCGGCAGGCGACGAGTTCGCTCAGCGCGGTTGGGCTTCCAGGGATCAGGCGTTGTCATCCGATGCGCTCTCTAGTCTCCACGTACGTGCGAGGTACCTGGGAGGTATGTCGCACGTACATGCGAATTGGAGAGGCATCATCGTACTAAGCTCCGACACCCACACACAGAAGCCCAGCGGGAGATGATCCGGCGGGAGTCGAACCCACGACCTCCCCTTTACGAAAAGGGCGCTCTGTCGCGTGAAGCCTGGCCAAGACCCACACAGTCCACTGAGCTACGGGCGCGGGTTCAGACTAGAAAGTGGATCGGATGTGCAAAGAAGCCGATAACGGCTTAGGGTGAAAGGGAGAGAAATGTGGAGCCGGAGGGAGTTGAACCCTCAGGGCGTTGGTTTTAAAGACCAGCCCCGAACCACTCCGGCCCCGCGTTAGCGAAGAGCCGCAGAAACGCGGCTCTTCGCCTTCTTACAGGCAGGCTCGGATGACGCTGTTGACTATGTGCGTGATCGCCATAGTCTTTGGGCGGTGTATCTCGCCTACATCGACGAGTCAGGCGATACCGGCCTCGCGGGCTCTCAGACCTACGCGCTCGGCTGCGTGCTTGTTGAGGGCGCTGCTTGGCCCGGAACCTTCGATCGTGTCATCGACTTCCGCCGGAATCTGCGGGACATCTTCGGTGTCCCGGTCCGGGCTGAAATAAAGGCGAACTACCTTCTGCGAAATGGCGGGCCATTTCGTGCGCTGGGTCTCAGCGAGTCAGCGCGATTCGCGATCTACCGCCAAGCGATGCGGCTTCACGCAAAGCTCGGTTTCAAGACATTCGCTGTCGTCGTCAACAAGGCCCGGCTAGCGCAGGCGCAGCCGACCCGAACGCCGGGACTGGTCTCGCCTGGGAAGTCTGCTTCAGCGCCTTGAGCGCTTCGCGATGTACGGAAGCACCTGGGCACTTGTTGTCCATGACGAGGGGAACGCCAAGGCAGTACGAGCGCTCGCTAGGAAAGCTCGGCGTGCCGGCGGCGCTGGAAGCATCGGCGGCGGCGGGTACCTGCAGCGCCCGTTCGATCGTCTGTTGGACGACCCGGTCCCACGCGATTCATCTCAGTCGTACTTCGTCCAGTTCGCCGACCTCGCCGCCTATGCAGCGTTCCGCCGTCTCTACCCGCCGCCGCCTCGTCCGGTGAACATCGTGCCCCAGCTCACCTGGATGAGTTAGGCGCGGCAGCGCACACGTACGCGAACATGTATTCAGGTGGACCGCCAGGGATCGTGTCGGCGTGAAAAAGACCCCCCGGCTTTACCGGGGGTAAGGGAAGACCTACACCGACCTCAGGGCCGGTTCAGCCTTCAGGGCCGAAGCTTAGGGAATGCGTCGGACGGATCATAGGTCCATCAGCCGCCTTGGTATAAGCTTCCCTCATGGGGGTGAACCAGTAGGGGCGTACTTGGCGTGGGTTCGCCAAGTACACAATCCCCGCTCCCCTTATGGACACACGTCAGCTCGCCGCCTTCTGTGCGGTCGTCGAGCGGCACAGCTTCTCGCAGGCGGCCGAACGGCTCGGCGTCACCCAGCCTGCCGTCTCGTTGCAGGTTCGCGCGCTCGAGAAGCGCCTCGGACAGCAGCTCCTCGACCGATCGGGGCGCCGGGTCGAGCCGACCGAGGCCGGGCGCCGGCTCTACAGCGGGGCGCAACGGTTGCTGGCACTCGAGGAGCAGATCCTCGTCGACGTGGCCTCCGAGGCCACCGGCGAGTTGCAGGGCGCTTTCGAGATCGGCGCCTCGACCGGCCCGGGAAACGTCGTGCTCTCGCGTCTCCTCTGTGAGTTCCAGGCGGCGAACCCCGAGCTGCACATCAAGCTTCTCGTCGCGGATACCCAGCGCGTCGTCGAGCTCGTCGCGGAGCGGGAGCTCGAGCTCGGCGTCGTCGGCGCGGCTCGCCGGCACCGAGGCGTCACGTTCGAGCCGTTCTTCCGCGACGAGGTGATTCTCGCCTGCCCGCCCGGCCATAGGTTCGCGGGAAAGACCGTCGCGCTCGAAGACCTGCGCACGGAGAACCTGATGTTGATGCAGGAAGGCGCCGGCGTGCGCCAGGTGATCGAGGACGAGCTGCGCAAACGCAACCTGCGCATCCGCGACCTCGGCGTGAAGCTCGAGCTCGGCCTGCAGGAGTCGGTCAAGAGCGCGGTGCAAGGCGGGTACGGCGTCACGTTCATCTCTCGCTCCGCGATCGAATCCGACCTCGCCGCCGGCACGATCGCCGAGGCGCGCATCGAAGGGCTCGAGCCTGTGCGGGAGATCGCGCTCGCACGAGCCACGGGCCGCACGGAGAGCCGGGCCGCCGAGGCGTTCGTGGCCTTCGCCGGGGAGCGGCTCTCGTGATCGTCCGCTGGAGCCTCGAGGAGTTGCCCGGCCTGCTGGAGGAAGTCGGGATCGAGCGCCCGTTCCTCGTCGCCAACGAGCGCTGGGACCACCTGCAGCTGCCGGCGGCGGGGCGGTGGACGGAGACGCCCTCGGAGCGGATCACCGTGCCGCCGACGGTCGACGGGATCCTCGCGGTCGGCGGCGGCAGCGCGATCGACACCGCCAAGGCAGCATCGGCCGCGTCCAGCCTGCCGCTCGTCTCCGTGCCGACGACCTACTCCGGCGCGGAATGGACGACGCACTTCGGCGTCCGCGACTCAGGCCGCCACATTCTCGGCGCGGGGGAGGCGCACGGCCCGCCGGGATCGTCTACGACGTCGGCCTGACTCTCGATCTGCCACGCGCCGACACGGTGGGGACCTCGCTGAACGCTCTCGCCCACTGCGCCGAAGCGCTGTACGTGAAAGGGCAAAATCCGGAGGGCGACGAGGCCGCGCTGCAGGGCGCCGCGGAGATTGAAGCGGCCCTGCCCGCGGTCGTGAGCGAGCCGGGAAACGTGGAGGCGCGGGCGCGTCTCCTGCGGGGCGCCCGCTTCGGCGGCGAAGCGCTCGGCCTCGCGGGGCTCGGGCTCGGCCACGCGATGGCACAGGCACTCGGCGGGCGCTACGGGCTTCCGCACGGCGCGATGAACGCGCTTTCGCTGCCGCCCGCGCTCCGCTTCAACGCGCCGCACGCCCCTGAGGCACTCGCTCGCTTCGGCGAGGCGATTCGGTCCGACGATCCTGCCGGCAGGGTCGAGGAGCTCGCGGCGCTCGGCGAGTTCGGACGGCTGCGGGACTTCGGCGTCCCCGAGGACGACCTGCCGTCGCTGGCGGAGATGGCCGCTGGGCGCGCTGGCAACCAGGCCAATCCGAAGCCCGCGACGCCGGCCGAGATCGAGCAGCTCCTGCGCTTGATCTGGTGATGTGCGGCATACCCCACTAAACCGATAGACATAAGGTACGCTAATGCTTAGCATTAGCGAGAGTGTGGTAGGATCCCCACCCATGGGCGCAGGCCTCTCTTTCGACGTGCTCGTGATCGGCAGCGGGGCCTCCGGGCTCGCGGCAGCCGTCTCGGCCGAGCGTGCCGGCGCCCGCGTCGCGATCGCCACGAAGGGATCGCTGCAGGCGTGTAACTCCGCGAAGGCGCAGGGCGGCATCCAGGCCGCCTTCGGCGAGGACGACTCGCCCGAGCAACATGCCGAGGACATCTGGAAGAGCTCGCACGAGACGGCCGACATGCGCCTCGTCGAGGTGCTGACCGGCGACGCGCCCGGCGCGATCCACTGGCTCGAGGAGCTCGGCGTCGAGTTCACGAGGGACAACGGGGGCTACCGCCTGGCCCGCTGCGGCGGCGCCAGCCAGAAGCGCCTGCTCCAGGTCGGCGACCGTACGGGCCATGCGATCACCAAGGGCCTGCGCGATGCCTGGGAGGCCGGATCCGGGCACGACGCTCGCGAACAGCCCGCTCCGCCACCTCGACTCGCGCGAGAACGGCTGGCGCGCCCACTGCGGCGAGCACACGGTCGACGCGACGACGGTCGTGCTCGCGGCCGGCGGGCGCTGCTTCAAGGAGGCGACCGAGCGCGGCGAGCTCTCGACGAACCACCCGAACGCGACCGGCGAGGTGACGCTGATGGCGATCGACCTCGGCGCCGAGGCTCGCGACCTCGACGCGCTGCAGTACCACCCGAACGGCGGCGCCTGGCCCGAGAACATGCAGGGCTACTCGATCCCCGAGACGACGCGCGCGTACGGCGCGGTGCTCCTGAACGCGGACGGCGAGGAGTTCACCGACTCGCTCGGCCCGCGCGACGTCGTCTCGCAGGCGATCTTCGACGAGGTCGAGAAAGGGAAGGGCGTTCAGACTCCGGACGGCCGCCCTGCCGTCCTCCTCGACACGACCAGGATCCCCGAGGCGGACGCGGAGGTCTCGCTGCCTTACATGCTCCGTCGCTACCGCGGCGCAGGCATCGACCCGCTCCAGGAGCCGATCTTCACGTACCCGGTCCTCCACTACCAGAACGGCGGTCTCGTGATCGACACGGACGCCGAGACGACGCTCGAAGGGCTCTACGCCTGCGGCGAGATCGCCGGCGGCACCCACGGGCGGAATCGCATGATGGGCAACTCGCTGCTCGAGTGCGCCGTGTTCGGACGCCGCGCCGGCCGGGCAGCCGCAGAGAAAGCGAGCGCATGAGCACCGTCGAAACCGATCTCGCGGGCGTCGTCGAAGACGCCGCGGCCCACCTCTACGTGTGGGCGTTGAAGGACATCCCGCAGGACCTGCGCGACGCGCTCGCCGACGCCCGCCTCCGCGAGACCTCCGATTCCCGGCAAGCGCGTCCTCGAGACGATCCACCGCAACGTCGAACATCGCGGACTCCGAGAAGAACCTCGTCTGCCAGGACACCGGCATCGCGGTCTACACCGTGCCGGGTCGGCGAGCACTTCCCGCTCCATCCGGCGCGGATCTACGAGTCGCTGCGCGACGGCACGGCTCGCGCGACGGTCGAGCATCCGCTGCGCTCGAATGCGGTGCACACGATCACGCGCGAGAACACCGGGCCGAACATCGGCTACCGGCTGCCGATCGTGCACTGGGAGTTCATCCAGGACTGGGACGGCCTCGACGTCAAGTGCGTGCCGAAGGGCTCCGGCTCCGAGAACATGAGCTTCCTGAAGATGTGCGTCCCGGCCGACGGGGTGAAGGGGATCAAGCAGTTCGTGCTCGAGTCGATCGTCGGCGCCGGCGGCAAGCCGTGCCCGCCCGGGATCGTCGGCGTCGGGATCGGCGGCACCGCCGACTACGCGATGTACCTCGCCAAGGAGGCGATCACGCGCCCGGTCGGCACGCGCAACGCCGACCCGCTCGTGGCGCAGCTCGAGGACGAGCTGTACGGCCTGCTGAACGAGACCGGCATCGGGCCGATGGGCCTCGGCGGCGACGTCACCGTGCTCCAGTGCCACATCGAGCACGCGGACACGCACATGACGCTCAACCCGGTCGCGGTCAACTACCAGTGCTGGGCCGCGCGCCGCGCCTCCGTCCACGTCGCCGCGTGACGGCGACCGTCGACTACGACCGGGAGTTCTAAGCAATGGCCAACCCACGAAGTCACGTTCCCCATCACCGACCCGCAGGAGATCCTCAAGCTCCGCGCGGGCGACGAGGTCACCGTCCAGGGCCACATCATCGGCATCCGCGACCGGACGCAGATCCGGATCTTCGACCAGGGCGTCGAGCCGCCGATGGACCTCAACGGCGCGTTCCTGCTGCACACCGCACCGGGCGTCCGCAAGATCGCGACCGTGGGCAGAGGCACGTACGAGAAGGTCTGCATCGGCACGACGACGAGCGCGCGCATGGTGCGCTTCACCGAGCCGCTCGGCACGCAGTACGGCGTCCGCGCGATCTGCGGCAAGGGCGGCTTCCCCGACGAGGCGATCGAGCCGATGCAACGGCTCGGGATGGTCTACTTCGCGATCGTCGGCGGCGCGGCCGCGCTCGAGACGACCCAGATCGAGGAGATCGAGGAGGTCGCCTGGGAGGAGCTGATGCCCGAGTGCCTCTGGAAGTTCCGCGTCAAGGACTTCGGGCCGCTCACCGTCGGCATCGACGCGCACGGCGGCTCGCTCTACCACGACGTCCAGGAACGCGCCCAGGCCAAGCTGAAGGAGCTCTATGCCCGTCTCTAACGGCGAACCGCAGCCCAACTTCCTCGACCTCCCCCCGCGGCCCGCGAAGCCGCGCGAGACGGGCCTCACGCATGTGATGGACAAGGGGCATGAACCTGCGCGAGATCGAGGGCCTCTTCGACACCGCGCGGCGAGTTCGTCGACATCGTCAAGCTCGGCTGGGGCACCGAGCTACGTCACGCAGAACCTCGAGAAGAAGATCGCGCTCTACCGCTCGTTCGACACGCCGGTCGTCTGCGGCGGGACGCTCTTCGAGGTGGTGTACGCGCGCGGCAAGCTCGACGCGTTCAAGGCGTGGCTCGAGCACTACCGCTTCTCGCACGTCGAGATCTCCGACGGCACGATCGACATCCCGCGCGAGCGCAAGCTCGAGCTGATCGCCGACTTCGCCCGCGACTTCACCGTCCTCTCCGAGGTCGGCTCGAAGGACTCCGAGGTCGTCTTCGCCCCGTACCAGTGGGTCGAGTGGATCAAGGAGGAGAAGGAGGCCGGCGCCTGGAAGGTGATCACCGAGGCGCGCGAGGGCGGCACCGCCGGCATCTTCCGCAAGGACGGCGAGATGCGCACCGGCCTGATCGACGAGATCGCGCACGAGATCGACTTCCACGACCTGATCTGGGAGGCGCCGACGAAGTCCTCGCAGGCGTGGTTCATCAAGCACTTCGGGCCCGAGGTCAACCTCGGCAACATCCCGCCCGACGAGGTGATCCCGCTCGAGACGCTGCGTCTCGGCCTGCGCGGCGACACGCTGAAGGAGGTTCTGCTTGGCGGTAGCGCCACCCCTGCCTGAGCTGGACTTCGAGTCGATGCCCGCGGAGGACCTGCTCCGGTGGGCGTACGAGCAGTTCGGCGACCGCATGTGCCTCACGTGCTCCTGGCAGCGCCAGAGCTCGGCGCTCGTGCACATGGTCAGCGAGCTCGGCCTCGAGGTGCCCGTCGTCGAGCTCGACACGCAGCTGCTTCTTCAGGGAGACCTACGAGACGCGGGACAAGCTCGTCGAGCAATACGGCCTGAAGCTCGTCACGCCCGAAGTGATCTCGGTCGCGCGGCAGGCGATCGAGCACGGGCCGAATCTCTGGGAGACGAACCCGGACCAGTGCTGCCACATCCGCAAGGTCGAGCCGCTCGAGGCGGTGCTGAAGCGGCTACGACGCCTGGATCACCGGCATCCGCCGCGAGCAGAGCCCGACGCGCGCAGGCGCGCAAAAGGTCGAGTGGAGCGAGCGCTACGGCGTCTGGAAGATCCAGCCGCTCGTCGACTGGGACTCGAAGCGTGTGCAGGCGTACATCACTGTCAACGAGATCCCGTACAACCCGCTCCACGACGCCGGCTACCCGTCGATCGGCTGCATCCCGTGCACGCGCCCGGTCCGCGAGGGCGAGGATGAGCGCGCCGGACGCTGGGCCGGCAGCGACAAGCTCGAGTGCGGCATCCACGGCAACACGGTCCTGATCAAGGAGAGCAATGACTGAGCGCGGACCGGGAATCGTCCTCTGGTTCACCGGCCTTTCGGGCGCCGGCAAGTCGACGATCGCCGAGATCGTCGGCGCCGAGCTGGAGCGCAACGGGCACGCGGTCGAGTACCTCGACGGCGACGTCGTTCGGACGCACCTCTCGAAGGGGCTCGGCTTCTCGCGGGAGGATCGCGACACGAACATCGAGCGCATCGGCTGGGTCGCCTCGCGGCTCGCCCGGCACGGCGCGACGGTGCTCGTTTCTGCGATCTCGCCCTACGCAGAAACGCGTGCCCGTGCGCGCGCCCTGGTCGAGGAGTTCGCGCCCTTCGTCGAGATCCACGTGGCGACCTCGGTGGACGAGTGCGCTCGCCGCGACGTCAAGGGCCTCTACGAGAAGGCGTTCAGCGGCGAGCTGAAGGAGTTCACCGGTGTCTCCGATCCGTACGAAGAGCCGGAGTCGCCCGAGCTCCGCGTCGAGACCGAGGGCCGATCGCCCGAGGAGTGCGCGCGCGAGGTCGTCGCGCACCTGTCGGAGGTCCCGGCGTGAGCGCGCCGACGCTGCCCGTGACGCTCTCGCACCTCGACGAGCTCGAGGCGGAGGCGATCCACATCATGCGCGAGGTCGCCGCGGAGCGGGAGCGCCCGGTGCTGCTCTTCTCGGGCGGCAAGGACTCGATCGTGATGCTGCGCCTCGCCGAGAAGGCTTTCCGGCCGGGCAAGTTCCCGTTCCCGGTCATGCACGTCGACACGGGGCACAACTTCCCCGAGGTGATCGAGTACCGCGACCGCCGCGTGGCCGAGCTGGGCGAGCGGCTCGTCGTCGCGAGCGTCCAGGAGTCGATCGACAAGGGCCGCGTGGTCGAGGAGACGGGGCCGCGCGCGTCGCGGAACCAGTTGCAGACGACGACGCTGCTCGACGCGATCACGGAGCACGGCTTCGACGCGGCGATGGGCGGCGCGCGTCGCGACGAGGAGCGGGCGCGCGCGAAGGAGCGCATCTTCTCGTTCCGCGACGACTTCGGGCAGTGGAATCCGCGCGCGCAGCGTCCCGAGCTCTGGAACCTCTACAACGCACGGATCCGGAAAGGCGAGCAGATCCGCGTCTTCCCGATCTCGAACTGGACGGAGCTCGACGTCTGGCAGTACATCGCGCGCGAGAATCTCGAGCTGCCGCTCATCTACTTCGCCCACCGCCGCCAGGTCTTCCGGCGCGACGGGATGCTCTATTCGGCGAGCGAGTTCATCGAGCGCTATCCCGACGAGGAGCCGTTCGAGGCGACGGTCCGCTTCCGCACCGTCGGCGACATGACATGCACCGGCGGCGTGATCTCGGATGCCGCGACCCTCGAGGAGGTCGTGACGGAGATCGCCGCGACCAACGTCACCGAGCGCGGCGAGACGCGCGCCGACGACCGCGTCAGCGAAGCAGCGATGGAGGACAGGAAACGCGTTGGCTATTTCTAGGGAACTGCTCGACACCGAGCTGCTGCGCCTCGTCACGGCAGGCTCCGTCGACGACGGCAAGTCGACGCTGATCGGCCGGCTGCTCTACGACACGAAGCAGATCCTCTCCGACCAGCTCGAGCAGATCGAGGATGCGAGCCGGCGCCGCGGGCACGACTACGTCGACCTGGCGCTGCTCACCGACGGGCTCCGTGCCGAGCGCGAGCAGGGGATCACGATCGATGTCGCATACCGCTCGTTCATCACGCCGAAGCGGCGCTTCCAACTCGCCGATGCGCCCGGTCACGTGCAGTACACGCGCAACATGGTCACCGGTGCATCGACCGCCGATCTGGCGGTGATCCTCGTCGACGCGCGCAAGGGCGTCGTCGAGCAGACCCGGCGCCACTCCTACATCACGTCGATCCTCGAGACGCCGCATGTCGTCTTCGCCGTCAACAAGATGGACCTCGTCGACTTCGCGGAGGAGACGTTCCGCTCGATCGAAGCGGACCTGCACGAGCTCGGCGCGACGCTCGGCCTGCACGATCCGACGGCGATCCCGATCTCGGCGCTCCGAGGCGACAACGTCGTCGACGCGACCGACTCGATGCCGTGGTACGAAGGCCCGACGCTGCTCGAGCACTTCGAGTCCGTTCCGCACGCGGAGGACCGCAACCTCCACGACCGGCGCTTCCCCGTCCAGTGGGTGATCCGTCCGGGCCACGACTACCGCGGCTATGCAGGGCAGGTCGCGGGCGGCGTGTGGCGCGCGGGCGACGAGGTCGTCGTGCTTCCGTCCGGGCTGCGCTCGCGCGTCGCGGCGGTCGACACCTCCGACGGGCCGATCGACTCCGCCGTCTCGCCGATGTCGGTGACGATTCGGCTGGAGGACGACGTCGACGTCTCGCGCGGCGACATCCTCGCCGACCCCGAGCGGCCGCCGGTCGTCGCCCGTGAGCTTCGCGCGCGCGTCTGCTGGATGAGCGAGAAGCCACTCGAGCCGCGCGCGAAGCTGCTTGTCAAGCAGACGACGCGACACGTGCGCGCGATCGCGGACGAGCTTGTCTCGAAGGTGGACATCGGCACGCTCGAGGACATCGCCTCGCCCGAGCGGCTGGAGCTGAACGACCTGGCCATCGTCTCGTTCCGGCTCGCCGAGCCGCTCCCCGTCGACCCCTACGCGGTGAACCGGGGCACGGGTGCGTTCATCCTCGTCGACGAGGCAACGAACGACACGGTCGGTGCGGGGATGGTGCTCGAGGCCTCGTGAGCGCGGTCGCGCATCCGTACCGCGACACCGACGTGATCGACTCCCGCGCGCCGCGGTTCAACCAGGCCGTGATCGGCGTCCTCTCGCTCGTCGCAGTGCTCACCGGCTGGTGGTGGCTGCTCGCGCTGCTCGCGTTGCAGCTCCTGCTCGGCCTGACGCTCGGCCGCCGCTGGTGCCTGCCCTGCGTCTTCTACTTCGAGGTCGTCCAGCCGCGGACGGACGAAGGCCCGCTCGAGGACTCGCGCCCGCCGCGCGTCGCCAATCTCGTGGGCCTGACGGTGCTCGGCCTCGCCTCGGTCGCATACGCGGCAGGGTGGGGGACCGCCGGCGCCGCGCTCGGTCTGCTGGTCGTCGCACTTGCGCTGCTCGCGGCGGTGACGGGCTTCTGCACCGGCTGCGAGGCGTACAAGCTCGTCTGCCGGCTCACCGGTCGCCCGTTCGTCTCCTGTCCCATTCCGGGCCAGAGCGTGCGTGACCTGGGAGTTCTCGATCGCGGGGTTCCTCGTCGGGATCCTCGTCGGCATGACCGGCATGGGCGGCGGCTCGCTGATGACGCCGATCCTGATCCTGCTCTTCGGGTTCGACGCGAGGGCGGCCGTCGGCACCGACATCCTGCACGGGGCCATCTTCAAGTCGTTCGGTGCCGCGCGGCACCGGATGCTCGGCACCGTGCACGCGCGGCTCGCGCTCTGGATGCTGGCCGGCTCAGCGCCGCTGTCGCTCGTCGGCGTCGAGCTGACGACGCGGATCGGGAACGGAGCGACCGACGTGATGGCCCGCCTCGTCGGCGCGGCGCTCATCGTCGGCGGGCTCGGGTACTTCGTGAAGACATTCGTCCACGGGCGCGGTTACGACGACTCGCCCTTCGTGCTCGAGCGCCGCGACAAGATCGTCGCAGTCGTGATCGGCGCGAGCTGCGGCTTCGTCGTTGGCCTCACCTCGGTCGGGTCAGGCACGTTCTTCGGCCTGATGATGCTCTACCTCTATCCGCTGACGGCGCAGAAGATCGTCGGCACCGACGTCTTTCATGCAGCCGCGCTCCTCTGGGTCGCCGGCGCCAGCCATCTCGTGCACGGGAACGTCAACCTCCACGCGATGGCGTGGCTGCTCGTCGGCTCGATCCCGGGCGTCCTGCTCGGCTCGAACCTCTCGATCAAGGTGCCCGACCGCGAGCTGCGGGTCGCGTTCGCCGTCGTGCTGGTGCTCAGCGGGATCAAGATCGTCGAAGTCCCTCACGCCTCGGCGATCGTCCTGGGCGGGGTCATCGTGGCGGCGATCGGCTTCCTCGTCTGGTCGTTCCGCGTGCTGGCCGCGCGCAGGCCGGCGCCTGCCGATCGAGTAGCTGCCCCGTAGAATCTCGCGGGCCGTGGCCCGCCTCCTCTCGACTGCGCTCCTGCTCGCGCTCCTCATCGGCAGCGCGTCGGCGTTCGCCCTCACGGAAGGGCTGAAGCTCGAGAAGACGCCGGTCTTCGGCACATCCGTCGACAAGGTGTTCTCGCCGCAGGGTCGCGATCGCGACAAGCAGGAGGCAAAGATCGCGTTCAAGCTCCGCAAGCCCGAGAACCTGACCGTCTGGATCGAGCGCGACGGCAAGCGCGTGCGGACGATCGTCACCGGCAAGCGCTACCCGAAAGGGCCTGTGAAGCTCGCCTGGGACGGCTTCTCAGAGTCAGGGCGTCTGCTCGGCGACGGCGACTACCAGCCGGTCGTGAAGCTCTCGCACCAGACGATCCGGCTGCCGAACGAGATCCATCTCGACCTGCGCGCGCCCGTCGATCCAGGTCAAGCATCCGCAGCACGGCGTCATCTCGCCCGACGGCGACGGGCGCAAGGACGTCTTCCGCACGCCGTACAAGCTGACCGAGCCGGCGCACGCGATCCTGCTCGTGAACGGCAAGCAGGTCATCTTCAAGCTCTCGCAGCAGCAGGAGGGCGAGCTCTCCTGGAACGGCCGGCTCAACGGCAGTCCCGCGCGGCCCGGCAACTACCTCCTCAGTGCCCAGGCAGAGGACCGGGCCGGCAACGCGTCGAAGCCGCTCCCGTTCGCCGTCGTCCAGGTGCGGTACATCGCGCTCGGCCGCGATCAGGTGATCGCCAAGCCCGGCACGCGGTTCGCGATTCGCGTCTCGACGGATGCGCCGACGGTGCGCTGGGTGCTCGGCGGGCGGACCGGTACGGCGCCGCGCGGCACCTTGCGGCTGACCGCGCCGAAGCAGCCGGGTGCGTACACGCTCTACGTCAGCGCCAACGGGCACGCGGCGAAGGCGGCGGTGGTCGTGGCGTGAGCGCGGAGCTCGCCCGCATCGGCGGCGTCGTCGGCGCGGTCGGGCTCGCGACGCTCGTGGTCGCCGTCCGGCGCGACGCGCGCGTGGCGGGGCTCGCCGGCTGGACGATCGGCATGCTGACCCTGGCGCGGTACGTGGCGCCGGCCGGCCATCACCGTGTGCTCGCCGCCGCCGCCGTGCTGGGCGTCGTCGCAGCCGCCCTTCTGGCCTGGGGGTTCGTGCGCCTCCCCTGGCTCCTCGCGGTGGCCACGCTCGCATGCGTGCCGGCCCGGATCCCGGTGCACGTCGGCTCGACCGAGGCGAACCTCTTGCTGCCGCTCTATCTCGTCGTCGTCGCGGCCGCGCTGGCGCTCGCCTGGGAGCTCTACGGCGAGGAGCCCCGCTCGCGCGAGCTCGGGCCTCTGGCGTGGCCGGTCGCGCTCCTGATCGGCTGGACCGGCTTCTCGATCCTCTGGACGGACGACCCGCGGCAGGGTGCGATCACGCTGCTCTTCTTCGTCCTGCCGTTCGGGCTGCTCGCCGTGATGCTCGCTCGCCTCCCGTGGAGCACGGGCTGGCTGTCGTGGCTCTACGTGCAGCTGGCAGCGATGGGCGTCGTCTTCGCCGCGATCGGCATCTACCAGTACGCGACGCGCAACGTGTTCTGGAACCCGAAGGTGATCGTCGACAACGCCTATGCGCCGAGCGGCGTCTTCTATCGGGTCAACTCCGTGTTCTACGACCCGTCGATCTACGGACGGTTCCTCGTCGTGGCGATCCTCGCCGGGCTCGTGCTCGTGATCGACCAGCCGTCGGTGCGAATCGCGATCGCGGCCACCGTTGCCGTCATCGCGACGTGGCTCGGCCTGCTGCCGTCGTTCTCGCAGTCGAGCTACGTGGCTCTGATCGCGGGCATCCTCGTGGCCGGGATCGTGCTCTGGGGCCGCCGCGGCGTGCTCGCGGCTGCGCTCGTCGTGCTCGTGACGGTCGCCGTCGGACTGGCCGTGCCATCGGTGCGCCACCAGCTCGTCGGCAAGTCGGAGTCGGGACTCACGCGTGCGACCGGAGGCCGGTCGAAGCTCGTCACGAACGGCGTCAAGGTCGCGCTCGATCATCCCGTCGTGGGCGTCGGCGTCGGCGGCTTCAAGCGGGCCTACGCCGACCGGACGGGCCTGCGAGGCAAGGAGCCGAAGGCGGCGGCGTCGCACAACACGCCGATCACGGTGGCGGCCGAGACGGGGATCGCCGGCCTCCTGCTGCTGATCTGGCTCGTCGCGGTGGCGCTCGAGGCCTGCTTCCGGCAGCTCGGCCGCGGCTTCACGTCACGCGCCCGGTTGGCGTTCGGACTAGCCTTGGCCGCGATCGTGGTGCACAGCTTCTTCTACAACGCCCTCTTCGAGGATCCGACGTTCTGGAGCCTGCTGGGCCTCGCGGTCGTCGGCAGCCGCGTGCGCGAGCAGCCGGAGCCCGCGTGATCGACGGCCTGAGGCGGGTGCTCGTGCTCGCCCCGCACACCGACGACGGGGAGTTCGGCTGCGGCGGGACGATGGCGCGGCTCGTCGAAGCCGGCGCCGAGGTGCGCTACGTCGCCTTCTCGATCGCGACCAAGTCGCTCCCGGACGGCTTCCCGCCCGACACGCTCGCGCGCGAGGTCCGAGAGGCGACGGCCGAGATCGGCATCCCCGAGGCGCAGCTCCGCGTTCACGACTTCGAGGTGCGGACCTTCCCCGAGCACCGGCAGGAGATTCTCGAGCTGCTGATCGGCCTCTGGGAGGAATGGCCGCCGGACGCGGTGCTGATGCCGAGTCACCACGACGTCCACCAGGATCACAAGACGATCGCCGAGGAAGGCCTCCGAGCCTTCAAGCGGACGACGATCCTCGGCTACGAGATCCCGTGGAACAACTTCGACTTCTCCTACCAGGCGTACATCGCGCTCGAGCAGCGGCACCTGGAGCGAAAGGTCGCCGCGCTCGAGAAGTACGCCTCACAGCAGCACCGGCGCTACGCGAACGCCGAGTACGTCTGGAACCTCGCGCGGACGCACGGCGTCAACGTGAACCGCGAGTACGCCGAGGTCTTCCAGGTGTATCGCGTCGTGGTCTAGCGCGGGCTCGCGATCCCGGTCGGGATGATGATCGCGGTGGTGTTCTCCGGTCCCGCTGTTCTCCCTCACACCGGGGCTGGCCTGCGATATACCTCCGTTGCCACCGAGAGACGAAGGAGCTGCAATGTCCGCGATGGACGTGCCCGCCGACCGGCCGATCGCCCTTCCGGCAGCTAGAGGACTGGCCGGGCGGAAGTACATCACGTGGCTGACCCTGGCGTTCATGACGACGTCCTCGGTCGCGAGCCTGCGCAGCGCACCGACGATGGCGGTCTACGGCCTGACGTGCGTCTTCCTGTACATCGTGCCGGCGATCATCTTCCTGCTGCCCCAGTCACTGGTCGCCGCCGAGCTGGCGTCCGGCTGGTCGGGCGGCGTCTTCGCCTGGGTGAGCGAGGGCATCTCGTCGAAGTGGGGGCTGCTGGCGGTGTGGTGCCAGTTCGCGATGACGATCTTCTATTACCCGACGCTGCTCGGGTTCGTCGCGAGCACCCTGGCCTACGTCTTCAACCCGGCTCTCGCGACGAACGGCCTCTACACCGGCATCGTGATCGTCGTCGTCTTCTGGGCCGGTGTGGCTTTCTCGGCGCGAGGAGGCACCGGCGGGATCGCCAAGCTTGCCTCCAGCGGCCTGCTCATCGGCACGCTGATCCCGGGCGCGCTGCTCGTGATCCTGGGAATCATCTACCTCTTCCAGGGCAACGCATCGGCCGCGCCGATGGACTCCAGCCACCTCATACCGCAGTGGACGGGGATCGCGAGCCTCGTGCTCATCGTCAACAACTTCCTGTCCTATTCGGGCATGGAGATGAACGCCGTTCACGTCGGCTCACTGGAAAATCCAAGCCGCGAGTTTCCGAAGGCGATGTTCTTCGCCTGCGGGCTCGTCCTGTTGATCTTCATCCTGCCGGCGCTGGCGATCAGCTGGGTCGTCCCGGCCCAGGAGCTCAGCCTCACCGCCGGCGTGATGCAGGCGTTCGATGCGTTCTTCGCGTACTTCAACCTGCAGATGCTCGTTCCGGTCGTCGCGATCGCGCTCGTCTGCGCGTCGGCGGGCGGGATGCTCGACTTGGCTCGCAGGTCCGTCGAAGGGGCTGCTGATGATCGCGCGGCGTGAGGGCTATCTGCCGCCGTTCTTCCAGCAGCAGAACGACAACGAGATCCCGGTCAACATCCTCGTCGTCCAGGGCGGGGTCACGACCATCATCGCGCTGCTCTACGCGCTTGTCCCGTCGGTGTCGAGCGCCTACTGGATCCTCAGCGTCATGACGACCCAGATCTACCTGATCGTCTACCTGCTGATGTTCGTCGCCGCGGTCAAGCTGCGCCGAAGCCAACCCGACGTGGAGCGCGGCTTCCGGGCGCCCGCCCTGTCGTTCCTCTGCGTCGTCGGCTTCCTCGCTTCGTCCGCGGCGATCATCATCGGCTTCGTGCCGCCGTCGCAGTTCGCGAGCGGCAGCGCCCTCACTTACGGCTTGGTGATCCTGGCCGGCACCGTGCTCATGGGCCTGCTGCCGCCGTGGCTCTTTCTGAAGCTGCGCAAGCCAGGATGGAAGTCGGCCGAATCGGAGGTGACGTCATGAACGCCACGACGCCCACCGCACCGGCTCACGACTCCGGCGGCATGCGTTTGGTGTACTGGATTCTCGGCGCGATCCTCGTGATCCTGGTCATCGTCGGGCTCATCACCTACAGCGGTGAGAAGAAGACCGCGGAGGCCGAGCAGAAGGCCCAGGAGCTGACGCAGAAGTTCGAGCAGGCCGGACTGCGCGTTCCGCAGGACCAGGACATCATCATCAGGTCGCTGGGCACCGACGGCGGAGCCGTCTGCGACAACCCCGCCAACGCGCTCGGCAAGGCCATTCTCAGCGACAGCTTGGTGAACGGCGCCAGCTTCGTCGGCCGGCGGCCGGTGATCGCCGACCGGCGCATCGTGCTGGGCGAGGCGCTGATCCTGGCGACGTATTGCCCGGACAAGCTCGAGAAGTACCAGGACAGGATCGACGATCTGAAGTACGACAACACGATCGAGCCCTGAGACCTTGACCGAGAGGAGCTGCCGTGCCTGCTGACGATCTGCGCGAGGCGGTCGCGGGGCTCATGAGCCGCGCGAAGGACGACCTCGCCGAGCTGGTGGCCTTCCAGTCGGTCGCCGACCCGAAGCAGTACCCGGCTGAGGAGTGCGACAAGGCGGCGCAGTGGGTCATCGACGGCGTTCACCGAGGTCGGCCTGCAGGACGTCACGGCCTCGCCGACGCCTGACGGCAGCAAGGCGGTGCACGGCCATGCCCCCGGCCCGGAGGGCAGCCCGACCGTCCTGTTGTACTGCCACTACGACGTGCAGCCGCCGCTCGGCGAGGACGCGTGGACGTCGCCGATCTGGGAGCTCACCGAGCGCGACGGCCGCTGGTACGGCCGCGGCGCCGCGGACTGCAAGGGCAACATCGTCATGCACCTCACCGCACTGCGTGCGCTCAAGCAGGTTCACGGAGCGTTCCCGTGCACGGTGAAGCTCATCTGCGAGGGCTCCGAGGAGCAGGGGACGGGCGGCCTCGAGGAATTCGTGCCCGAGAACGCCGACCTGCTGCGCGCCGATGCGATCCTCGTCGTCGACACGGGCAACTTCGCGGTCGGCGTCCCGACGCTGACGACGACGCTCCGCGGGATGACGAGTATCGACGTGACCGTGCGGGGGCTTCGCAGCGCGATGCACTCCGGCATGTTCGGCGGGCCGGCGCCCGATGTGATCGTCGGCCTCATCCAGATGCTCGCCTCGCTGCACGACGAGCACGGCAACACGACCGTGGACGGGCTGGACGCGACCCAGACCTGGAGCGGCGTCGAGTACCCGGCCGATCAGTTCCGCAGCGACGCCACGGTGCTCGACGGCGTCAAGCTGATGGGCGACGGCAGCGTCGCGGATCTGTTGTGGGCACGGCCGTCCGCGACCGTCCTCGGGATCGACGTCCCGCCGGTGATCGGGTCGTCCTCGGCGATTCAGGCGTCGGCGGCGGCACGGGTGAGCCTGCGGCTGCCACCGGGAACGACCGGGCAACACGCGCAGGACGCGCTCGTCGAGCATCTCATGAGCCGTGTGCCGTGGGGCCTGCAGTGCGACATCGAACGCGTCGCCGTCGGCGATCCGTTCGTCGGTGCACTCGAGGGCCCCGCGCTCGATGCGATGAAGACCGCGATGGAGGATGCGTTCGGCCGCCCGATGGCGACCGAGGGTCAGGGCGGCTCGATCCCGCTGTGCAACGTCCTCGCCGAGACGTTCCCCGACGCCGAGATGATGCTGCTCGGAGTCGAGGAGCCGAAGTGCCTGATCCACGCTCCCAACGAGAGCGTCGACCCGTCGGAGATCGAGCACATCGCGCTCGCCGAGGCGCTCTTCCTGGAGCGCTACGGCGCCAGCGGCGAGGGCTAGCCAGGTGACCGTCCGCGCGCAACCGCGACCGATCGTCGCTTGAGCGGGGCCGCCGGCGGGACGCCGGACGTCCCGCACAGTCATGAGCTGCACGCCTTCGTCCTGGAGATCGGCCGCGCGCTGAGCCTTTCCGGCGCGGCCGTGAGCGAGACACAGGAGCGCCTGACCGCGATCGCCGCGGCGAACGAGATGTACGACGCGCGAATCCTCGTGCTGCCGACGGCGTTGATCATCTCGCTCGGGCGGGCCGACTGGGCGGCGGTCGAGTCGATCCCGCAGCTCACCGACTCGTGGCGGCTCGATCAGGTGTCCGCGCTCTACGAGCTCGTCGGCCGTGCCGAGCGGGGGGACGTCGGCCCGGCCGAGGGACTTTCGGCGCTGGAGCGCATCCGGGCGATGCCCCCGCGACACGGCGACGCCGTCACCCTCCTCGGCTACGCGGCGATGACCGTCGCGCTCTGCCTCATCCTCCAGCCCACCCCGCGCGACGTCGCGACAGCGGGAGCCCTCGGCGTCCTGGTCGGTCTGCTCGTCCTGCTCACCCGCGGCCGGCCGACGCTCACCCTGTTCGCGCCGATCCTCGCGGCGACGATCGTTTCGGCGATCACGTTCGAGGCGGTCAAGCACGGCGCGGTCGATCCCGGGCTGCGCACGCTGATCGCTCCCTTGGTGACGTTCCTGCCCGGCGGTGTGCTGACGACCGCGACCGTGGAGCTGGCCTCGGGGGAGATGGTCGCCGGCGCCAGCCGCTTGGTCTTCGGAGCGGTCCAGATGCTCCTGCTCGCGTTCGGGATCGTCGCGGGAGCCGAGCTCGTCGGGTTGCCGAGCGAGGCGGTGCTCGGCGACAACCCGGCGAACCTGCTCGGCTGGTGGGCGCCGTGGCTCGGCGTCATCCTCTTCGCCATCGCAGTGAGCGTGTACTTCTCGGCGCCGCCCGGGGCGTTGCGATGGCTCACGGTCGTCCTGCTTGCGGCGTGGACCGGGCAGGTGCTCGGCGACGTGCTGTTCGGCGGCGAGGTGAGCGGGTTCTTCGGGGCGCTCGTGATGACACCCGTCGCGCTCGCGGTCGCCCGGCTGCCGGGTGGACCGCCGTCGCAGGTCACGTTCCTGCCGGCGTTCTGGCTGCTGGTCCCGGGCGCGCTCGGGCTGATCGGAGTGACCCAGATCATCGGCAACCCCGCCGCGGCAGGGGTCGACGATCTTCTCAAGCCGGTCGGTGCGGTCGTCTCGATCGCGCTGGGTGTCCTGTGCGGCGTGCTGCTCTTCCGTGCGATTGCCGGGGCGCCGTCGCTGGTGCGGCGGCGCATCGCCTAGCGAAGGCGCTCGAGGAGCATCCGTGCGTCCCGGAGATCGGGAGTGTCGAGCCCCTCGGTGAACCACTCGTAGACCGGCGCCAGCACCTCGAGGCCCCGCTGGTTCTCGCCGCGGCGCTCGGCCAAGCGGGCCAGGCTGGCCGCTGCCCGCAGCTCGAGCGACTTCGCGTGGTCGGCGCGGGCCAGAGCAACGCACGCTGGAAGAGCTCCTCGGCGGCGTGCTCGTCGGCGGCACGCGCGAGCGCCAGCTCGCCTTTCAGACGCCAGAGCTCCGGGGCGTAGAACGTCTCCAGATTTCGCTCGACCAGGGCGAGCGCCTCGTCGACCGCCTGCTCCGCCTCGTCGAACCGCCCGTTCGCGAGGGCGAGCGGACGCGACGCCGCCTAAGACGAACGCCGCGTTGGTCTCGGCGCCCGTGGCACGGAACAGGGCGAGCCCTTCGCGGGTCCGCTCCATGCCCTCGTCGTAGTCGCCGAGCTCCGCGATCGTGTTTCCGAGTCCACAGAGCGCGCCACCGATCCAGAGCGGGAAACCCTGCTCGGTGGCGATGCGGAGCGCTTTCTCCTCGAGTGGACGAGCCGAGGCAGGATCGCGGCAGAGGTGAAAGACCATCGCGCCCATCACGTCGACGCCGGCGGACGTGAAGGGATGCCGGCTTTCCGCTGCGGAGACGATGACCTCGCGGATCAGCTCGCGCGCACGGTCCGGGTAGCCGAAGAACCAGAGGCAGCTGGCCGCGTTCGCGCGCGCGACACCGGCCGTGCCGAGCGAGAAGGTGACGGCGAGCTGGCTGTGGAGGGGCGGCTCGTACAGCGCGAAGGCGCGCTCGATGTAGTCGACCGCGGACTGAAAGCGGCCCTCGAAGAAGCGCTGGATCCCCGCCACTGTGAACCCGAAGAGGCGCGCGGTCGTGTCGTCCGAGCCCTCCGCGATCGCGAGGAGCTGATCGGCCAGCTCGTGCGTGGGCCCCCGGTCGCCGCGCACCATGTGGAAGAGCCAGAGACCGTGCAGCACGGGCACCAGCTCCGGGCTCTCGTCGACGGAGCTCGCCAGCTCGCGCGCCTGGGCGAACGTCTGCTGCACCTCCTCGGACGCGTAGCCACGGATCGCGATCAGCGCGACGCCACGGAGCGTGCAGAGGGCCATCTCGAGCTGGACTCGCCGAGGCGAAACAGGTTGCCGGCTCAGCACCTCGAGCGCTCGATCGACGTGGTGGACGGCCTCCACGTTCGCCGAGGTCGTCACCGCGCGTCGCGCGGCCATCGTCAGATAGAGCACCCCTTTGTCGCTGTCGGCGCCCTCCAGGAAATGGTGCGCGACGAGCTCGGGGCGGGCCGCCGCTTCCTGCGGGAAGTGCGCCTCGAGCGTCTCGCCGATCCGCAGGTGGTGCTGGCGCCGGGCCGACCGGACGAGCGACTGGTAGGCCTCGTCGCGGATCAGCGCGTGCTTGAACCGGTACGTCGCCTCCGGGGGCTCGCCGATCTGAAAGACAAGCTCGCTCTCGACCAGCCGGGCGAGCCCGTCGCGCAGGCCGGGCTCCTCGCCGGACGACGCCGCGGCGATCAGCGGGTACGAGAACTCGCGGCCGATCACGGAGGCGAGCAGCGCCAGCTCCCTGGCGGAGCCGAGCCGGTCGAGGCGCGCCATCAGCGAGTCGTGCAACGTCGCGGGAATCGTGAACGGAGCCGGAGCTCTCCGCCGACCCGCCCGCGGCGTCCGGCACCGAGGCCGATTCGAGCACCGCCTTCGTCAGCTCCTCGAGGTAGAGCGGCACGCCCTCGGCCCGGGCGACGATCTCCAGCAGCCGCTCGGCCGGTAGGCCCTCGGCGAGCGCGACCTGCTCGACGATGCGCCTCGCGTCGCTCTCGACAAGGCGCTCGAGGCGGATCGCGACCTGCTCCTCCGCTGCCCACACGGGCTCGTAGTCCGGACGATGCGTGAGCAGCAGCAGCAGCGGCCGCTCGGCCATCTGCCGGGTCACGCGCTCAACGAGCTCGATCGTCGACGGGTCGATCCACTGCACGTCCTCGACGAGGAGGACCGCCGGCCGGTCGCGGCTCAGAAGAAGGATCCATTGGCAGAGCGTTTCCAGCGTCCTGCGCCGCTGCGCCTCGCGGCTGATCGGTGGCGGTTGCCTGTCGTCCGGTAGCGGAATGCCGTGGAGCGCGGCGACCAGGGGGAGCGCCTCGTCGACAGCCAGCCCGGCATCCCGCAGCCCGGCCTCGAACCGCGCAAGCGTCTCGCCGGGGGAGTCTTGGTCTCGGACGCCGAGCAGGCGCCGGTGCAGCTCGATCACGGGGAAGAACGCGGTGTCCTCGGCCCACGGGGAGCATTGCGCTTCGAGCCACGTGTGATCGGCGCCGGCGAACCGCTCGCGCAATGCGCGCGTCAGGCGCGACTTGCCGACCCCGGGTTCGCCGCTGATCGTGACCACCCGGCCGCGACCGCGACCGACCTGCCGCCATGTCTCGAGCAACCGGTCGAGCTCCTCATCGCGGCCGACGAAGGGTGTCAGGTTGTCCGCGCCGAGCAGGTCGAGCCGGCCGCGAACGCCGGTCGCGCCCGCCACGCGGTACGCCGGCACCGGGCGCGCGAGCCCCTTCAGGAGCTGCGGCCCCAGGTCCTGGAGCTCGAACAGGCCCCGCACGAGCCGTTCGGAGTCGCCGCTGATGACGACGGTGTCCCGTTCGGCGACCCCCTGGAGACGGGCGGCGACGTTCAGCGTCTCGCCCAGCGCGAGGACCTCGCGGCTTTGCTCGCCACCGGTCCGGCCCAACACGACGGTGCCGGTGTGGATGCCGACGCGAAGCGGCAGCCGCTCGTTCACATCGTTCTCTGGCTCTTCGACGATCGCGAGGCCGGCCCGAACGGCGCGCTCGGTCGCGTCCTCGTGCGCCTGCGGGTAGCCGAAGTAGGCGAGCACTCCGTCGCCCAGGTACTGGGCCACGTGACCGCCGTAGCGTGCGACGACCTCGGCCGCGCGCGCATGGTAGGCCTGCACCAATTCGAAGTAGTCCTCGGGGTCGAGCCTCGCCGAGAGCTCCATCGAGCCGACGAGGTCGCAGAAGAGCGCTGTGAGCTGGCGCCGCTCCCCGGACATGTCCTCCGCCTGTGCCATCACGTCTCGCTCGAGAGCGGGCTCCGCCCGACGCTCGACGACCGTGATCCGGTAGCAGCCCGGGGCCGGCGACAGCCCGTCATCGAAGCACTCGCCGAGCAGGATGGCCGCCAGCGCGTTCTCCATCAGGTGCGGAGCCAGACGGCGCATCGCGGCCCGGCCCCACGAGACGTGGCGCCAGCGAAACGCCTGGCGGCGAAGCTTCTTCAGGTTCGGGAGCGTCGCGGCGGTCAGGTCATCGCTCGAGATCGGCTCGAACCCGAGAGCGGTCGTCCGCCCGAGCCACCGGTCGAACTCTTGCAGGTTCGGCAGGACGAACACCGCTTCGACCAGCCGCGCCGCTCGCCGCGCGGCCTCACCGAGGGTCTCGAACCCCGGCCGCCGCCACGGCTCGATGGTGACGAAGCGACCACCCGGACGCAGCACGCGATGGGCCTCTTCGACGACCTGGTAGACGTCCGCCGCGTGGCAGATGGCCTCGACCGAGAACACCAGGTCGAAGGACCGGTCGGCATACGGCAGGCGGTGGAAGTCGCCTTCGTGAATCTCGAGGTTGCGGCGACGCCAGGCGACCAGGCGGGCTGCGCGGACGTGCCACGGCGTGAGATCGATGCCGACGAAGTCCACCTCGGGGTTCCGCCGGGCGAGGCTGAGCAGGTTGAAGCCCCGTCCACAGCCGACCTCGAGCACCCGGCGCGCGCCCCGCAGGTGAATGTGCCGCTCGACCATCAGCGACTGCGCCCGGTAGCCGCGGCGGTGGAAGCTGCCGTCGGGGTTCAGCGCCATGTGCATCGAGCCGCGCATCGAGTGCGCAAAGAAATAGAGGGGCGCGCTCTGCGTGAAGTAGGGGACGACCGCGTCGAGACCGCGCCGCTCCGAAAGCAGCCTGGGAAGGTCGAAGTGCCGATCGAGCTTCGTGAGGCGCTGCGTGATGTCGGCTTCGGTGCGCGACCTGCCCAACTCAACTCAAATGTAGAGGTTCCCGATCGTTTAGCCGAGCGAGCGTGCCGTCAGGCCTGGAGTGGCCCGACGCCGATCGCGGCCGCCAGCTCGCGGCTGATCGCATGCTCGCCGCGGTTCGTCCGGACGGTCAGCGGCCCGTTGAACGGCGCCGCGACGAGCAGCTCGACGGACTGGCCCGGTACCAGCTCGAGTCTCGCCAGGTAGCGGAGCAGCTCCTCGTCACCGTCGGGGACGCGGCGGATCGTGCGTGTCTCGCCCTCCTGCAACTCGCTCAGCGGCAGCCAATCGGACGGGCGCACGCGCAGGTTGGCGTCGGGAATGGGATCGCCGTGAGGATCGCTCTCCGGGAAGCCGAGCGCCGAGTCGATGCGCGCCTCCACGTCCTCCGAGAGCGCATGCTCCAGCCGGTCGGCCTCGGCGTGTGCCTCGGCGATCGACAGGCCGAGGGTCTCGACGAGATAGCGCTCGAGCAGCCGGTGATGACGCAGCGCCTCGAGCGCGAGCCGCCGGCCTGCCGGGGTGAGCGCGACTCCGCGATACGGGGTTCGCTCGACCAGCTCGAGCTGGGCGAGCTTCTTCGACATCGCCGTCGCCGAGGGGGCAGAGACGCCGAGCGCGCCGGCAAGAAGCGTCGTCGTCGCGCGCTCGCCGGCGAGCTCCGCCTTGGCGATCGCCTTGAGGTAATCCTGGACGGAAGGGCTCAGATCCTGGAGCAGCACAAAATTGAGTCTATCTGTAACATCAGGTTTAGCCATGCAAAAACCCAAGCTGACGCGCGGTCGCCTGCTCGCCGGAGCCGCGCCGCTCGTCGCGGCGCCGGTGCTCGGGAAGCTCGCCTTCGGAGGCGATGCAGAGGCAGCCGAGATGCACATGCAGGGGCACGTCCACAACCACGCGGCAATGGGTCACGCCGCGATGATCGGCGAGGGCGTCCCTGCGGTCGGCGGCCCCGGCATCCTCGACGCGCTCACCTATCCCCCCAAGCCGCTGCCGTATCAGCCGGGGCGGGTCCGCGAATACACGCTGACGGCGATCGACAGGGAGATCGAGATCGCGCCCGGGGTCTTCTTCCCGGCCTGGACCTACAACGGCACCGTCCCCGGGCCGGTTATCCGCGCGACCGAGGGCGACCTCCTCCGCGTCAAGTTCCTGAACGCCGGCTCGCATCCGCACACGATCCACTTCCACGGGATCCACCCCGCTGACATGGACGGGGTCTTCGAGATCGTCGCGCCCGGCGGCGAGTTCACCTACGAGTTCGAGGCGAGGCCGGCCGGGATGCAGCTCTACCACTGCCACTCGACGCCGCTGAAGAAGCACATCCACAAGGGCCTCTACGGCGCGTTCATCATCGACCCGAAGGAGCCTCGGCCGCCGGCACAGGAGCTCGTGATGGTGATGAACGGCTACGACACCGACGGTGACGGCGGCAACAACTTCTACACCGTCAACGGCCTCAGCTTCTACTACGCGAAGCATCCGATCCGGGTCAAGCGGTCTCGAAACGGTGCGGATCTACCTGGCGAACCTGACCGAGTTCGATCTCGTCAACAGCCTGCACCTGCACGCGGGCTTCTTCCGCTACCAGCCGACCGGCACGGGCGACCACTGGGAGTACACCGACATCGTCGTCCAGTCCCAGGGCCAGCGCGGCGTGATCGAGATCGACTTTGCGAGCGCCGGCACGTTCATGTTCCACGCCCATCAGTCGGAGTTCGCGGAGCTCGGCTGGATGGGCTACTTCGACGTCACGGACTGATGGAGGCGCAGGCAGCAGGCGCGCGGCCGGGCGGAGTCAGCTGGCGTCTCTGGGCGCTCGGCCCCATCTTGCTGCTCGCGCTCGTCGTCGGGCTCTTCGTCACCGCGGGCTCCTCGCTCGTCGATCTGATCGGGAAGAACCCGCCGCCGGCCGACCAGTTCGACGTCCGCCGCGTGGAGTTCAAGCCGGGTGAGATCCGTGTGCGCGTCACGAATCCGCAGTCCGATGCGCTGACGATCGCGTCGGTGACCGTCGACGACGCGATCGTTCCCTTCCAGCTCGAGGGGTCCGCCGAGCTCGGTCACCTACGCTCGAGCACGATTGTCATTCCCTACGACTGGGTCGACGGCGACCCGATCGCGGTCGGGATCACGAGCTCGAGTGGCATCGAGACCGTCGAGCAGGTGGCCGCCGCAGTCGAGACGCCGAGCGCGTCGCTGAAGGGGTTCGTGGGCTACGGGATCATCGGCTTCCTCGTCGGCGTGCTGCCTATCGCCCTCGGCCTGCTCTGGCTGCCCTCGCTGCGCCGCGTCGACCCGAAGTGGCTCGCCGCCTTCATGGCGCTGACGGCGGGCCTGCTCACGTTTCTCGGTGTCGAGGCGCTGTCGGAGGCGTTCCAGCTGCAGGCGGCTCTGCCCGGCTCGCTCGGTGGCGCCGGCCTCGTGCTGCTCGGCGTCTCCATGAGCTTCCTGACGATGACGTTCCTCGCGCACCGCACGGCGTCCAAGAAGGGCTCGCAGCACGGAGCTCTCACCGGCGTCGGGCTGGCGACGCTGGTGGCGATCGGGATCGGCCTTCACAACCTCGGCGAGGGGCTCGCGATCGGAACGTCGTTCGCCTTCGGCCAGCTGACGCTGGGGACGTTCCTGATCGTCGGCTTCATGATCCACAACATCACCGAGGGTCTCGGCATCGCAGCCCCGGTCGCCGACGGAGGCGACGCGTCGCGGCCGTCGCTCGCCCGTCTCGTCGGCGCTCGTGCTGATCGCCGGCGCACCGGCGATCCTCGGCGCCTGGCTCGGCGGCTACGCGGCGAACGACGTGCTCGCGGTCGTCTTCTTCGGCGCGGCCGCGGGCGCGGCGCTGGAGGTCGTCGTCGAGGTCGGGCGCTTCGTCTCGCGGCGCAAGGGCGGGCTCACCTCGGGCTATGCGATCGGCGGCTTCCTGGCCGGCATCGCCGTCATGTACGTCACCGGGCTGCTCGCCGGGTAGTTACGACTCGCGCACGGGCGGCGCCTCGATGCGTGTCTGCGGGAGGCGCTGGAGGAAGCGCGGCAGGTACCAGTTCGCCTCGCCGAGGAGGGCCATCGAGGACGGCAACAGCACGCCGCGGACGACCGTCGCGTCGAGGAGCACGGCGGTGGCGAGGCCGAGGCCTGCCTGCTTCAGGTCGAGCGACGAGAGCGTGCCGAAGAGCGAGAAGACGCCGACCATCACGAACGCCGCGCTCGTGACGACGCCGGCCGTCGCGGGGATCGAGCTGCGCAGCGCCTCGTCGGTGGTGGCGCCGCCGTCGACGGCCTCGCGCACGCGGCTGAGGATGAACACGTGGTAGTCCATCGAGAGCCCGAAGAGGATCACGAAGAGGAAGAGCGGCAGCCACGAGATGATCGCGCCGTTCGACTGGAAGCGGAGGATCGACTCGGCCCAGTGATGCTGGAAGACGGCGACGAGGATCCCGTACGACGCTGCGACCGAGAGCAGGTTGAGGACGATCGCCTTCAGCGGCACGACGATCGAGCGAAAAGCGGCCAGGAGCAGGAAGAACGCCAGCGTGAGGACGAACGCGATCACCCACGGGACGCCATGCTTGAGCTGCCGGGTGAAGTCGATGTCCTCCGCCGTGTCCCCGGTCACGGCGGTGACGACGCCGGGCACCGTGCCGAGCGTCTGCGGCACGAGCTCGTTGCGGAGGATCGCGATCGCCCGCCTGCTGGCGGCGTCGCTGCCGTCGCCGGAGAGCGGCAGCGTGAGCGCGCCGGCGGTGCCGTCGGCGTTCGAGGTGACCGTGAACGGCGGCCGGGAGATCCCGCGCACCACAGCGCGGCGCTGCAGGCTCTCGAGCTGTCGCTCCGCCTCGGCGCTGCGTGACGCCGGGCCGGTCACGACGACGTACGCACGGTCCGCCTCGGAGGGGAACTCGCGTCGCGCGGCCGCGAGAGTCCTGAGTGCCGGCTCCGACGAGGCGACCAGTGCGCTGTCGCTCGGCTTGGACACATGCAGCGAGAGCGCGGGCAGCGCGAGCGCGACGAGGAAGGCGGCCGAGGCGATGCACCACAAGAGCGGGCGGCGCAGGACGCGGTCGACGACGGCGTGCCAGAAGCGTGAGCCGTTGGGGTCCTCGTGCCTGTGCGGCAGCAGCGGGACGCGCCCGCGGTCGATCTTCGCGCCGAGCAGTGCCAGCACACCCGGCAGCACGGTCACCGAGCCGATGACTGCGCACGCGACGACCGCGATCGTCGCCGCGGCGATCCCGTTCAGCACCTTCGTCCCGACGACGAAGATGCCGGCCATCGCGATTGCGACCGTCGTGCCCGAGACGAGCACCGTGCGGCCCGATGTGCGGACGGTCGTCGCAAGCGCCTCGTCGGGCGTCGCGCCGCGCCACCGCTCCTCGCGCGAGCGGATCACGTAGAAGAGCGCGTAGTCGACGCCGACGGCCATCCCGATCAACACCATCACCGTCTTCGCGCTGTCCTGGACGGGGAAGAACTGGCTGATCGGACCGAGCAGGCCGAACGCGGCGCCGACGCAGGTGAGAGCGAGCAGCACCGGCACGAGCGCGGCGACGAGCGAGCCGAACGCGAAGAGGAGCACGATGAACGTGACCGGGAACGTGAGCAGCTCGGCGCGGCGCAGGTCGCGATCGTCGATGCGGCTCCGTGCCATGTCGGCGCTGAACTCTCCGGTCTGGGTGATCGAGATGGCGGCCGGCGCGCGGACCGACTCCACGGCCGCCCGGATCTGCTCGAACGGGACGAACTCGGTCATGCCGAGCCGGACGATTGCCGAATGGCGGTCCGCCGATGTGGCGGTCGACACCTGCATGCCAGGCAGGCTGCGTGCGTTCCGCTCCACGGCGGCGATCGCGGCCCGGAACGCCGGCGCCTCGGTGGTGAGCGTGTCGCTGTGGAGATAGCCGAGCTCGCGGGGCCAGGGCCAGAGCTGGTGCTCGTCCATGAGCGAGTAGCCGCGCGCGGACTCACCGACGGCGCCGTTGTCGAGCTCCTTCGTCCCGCCGACGGCGGCGAGCGCGACGACCGCGACGACGAACGTGAGCCACGCCGCGATCGCCCGCCAGGGGTGCGCAGCGCTCCAGCGTCCGATCGTGCTCGGCCTCATCGTCTCCAGCCCCTCCTCCCGGCGACTGTACTCCGCGTGTCGGGACGCGAACAGGTCGCCCCGGTCTGCGACGTATGACCGTTGGCGATCAGTGGCCCGCGGCGGCCTCGGCCGGAGTGGGTGCGTCGACGTGCCGGATTACGACGAGCGTGACGACGAGCCCCGCGAGCGCGAAGCCGGTCGAGACGAGGAACGCGCGCTGGAAGCCCTCGGTGAGCGCGACCGGCAGCGGGACGTGCTCGGCGAGCTTGTCCGCGGTGAGCGACGCGGCGACGGTCGACGTGATCGCCGTCCCGAGTGCTCCGCCGATCTGCTGTGTCGTGTTGATCAGGCCCGACGCGAGCCCCGCGTCCCGGTCGGCGACCCCCGCGAGCGCTGCGATCGTCACCGGCACGAACGAGAAGCCGAGCCCGATGCCCGAGATGATGAAGCCGGGGAAGAGGTCGGTCCAGTAGCCGCCGTCCGCCGAGACCTGGGTGAAGAAGATCAGCCCGACCGAGGCGACGGCCATCCCGATCGCGAGCACGGTCTTGACGCCGAAGACGGTCACGAGCCTGCCTGCCGTGGCGGCCGCGACGACCACCGTCAGCGCCACGGCGAGGTACGCAACGCCGGCTTTCAGCGCTGAGTAGCCGAGCACCTGCTGCATGTAGAGCGAGAGCACGAAGAACATCGCGAAGATCGAGGCGCCGATGAAGAAGCCGACGACGTTCGCGCCCGCGACGTTCCGCATCGTCCAGATCCGCAGCGGCATGAGCGGGGCTGTGGAGCGCGCCTCGATCAGGACGAATGCGATCAGCAACGCCGCCGAGGCGGCCACCAGGCCGATCGTCGTCGACGAGGCCCAGCCGTTCTCGCCCGTCCTGACGATCGCGTAGACGAGGAGGATCAGGCCCGCTGTCGCGGTGACCGCGCCCGGGATGTCGAAGCGCCGGTGCCCGAGCTCGGCATGGCTCTCGTCGACGAGCATCGGCGTGATCACGATCGCGGCGACTCCGATCGGCACGTTGACGAAGAAGATCCACTCCCAGCCCAGGCCGCTCGTCAGGATGCCGCCCAGCAGCACGCCGAAGGCGGCGCCCGAGCCGGAGATCGCGCCGACGATCCCGAACGCCTTGTTCCGCTCTGCGCCCTCCTGGAAGATCGACGCGATCAGCGACAGCGCAGCGGGTGCGACGAGAGCGCCGCCGAGCCCCTGCACTCCGCGGAGGACGATCAGCGATCCCTCGCTCCACGAGAGCCCGCAGAGCAGCGAGCCCGTCGTGAAGACTGCGAGCCCGACCATGAAGATGAGCCGCCGGCCGACGAGGTCTGCGATGCGCCCGCCGAGCAGCAGGAAGCCGCCGAACATCAGCGTGTAGGCGCTGACGACCCACTGCAGGTTCTCCTGCGAGAAGTCGAGCGATGTCTTGATCGACGGCAGCGCCACGTTCACGATCGAGACGTCGAGGACGATCATGAACTGCGCCGAGCAGATCAGGGCGAGCGCGTACCAGCGGCGGGACGGGTTGGCGGTCATCAAAGGCTCCTCGCGGCGATGTCGTCGGTCAGAACGCCATTCTGCGCAAACGCATTCCGGCGGCGCGGAGGCGTGTGCGCTCGACGGGCAGGTAGAAGCCGAGCGGCAGCAGGACGAGGGGATACACGGCGCTGAGCGCGATCGCGACGCCGAGCGGGACATCCAGGAGCTTGCCCGCCACGAGCAGGCCGACCGCCACGGCGACGAGGGTCGCGACCCGGCGCCACTGGTAGGGGACGGGATAGATCCGCTGGGCGTACCAGCTCATGCCGAGGAACATCGTCGAGTAGGCGACGACCGTCGCGATCGCGGCACCCATCATCCCGTAGCGCGGAATCAGGATCACGTTCAGCACGATGTTCAGGAGCGCCGCGGCGCCGGTGACCACCCAGTTGAACTGCGTCCGCCGGGCGCGCCCGATGCCGATCGCGACGACGGTGTACCCGGCCCAAGCCGCACCGGCGAACGCCAGCGGCGCGACGACACTGGAGCCCGAGTAGTACTCCGGCTTCGCGGTCAGGAGGTGCACGAGCCATGGCGACGTCAGGCCGAGTGCCAGTGCGATCCAGCAGGCGACGAAGCTCAGGTACGTGAGGACGAACCCGTAGGCGCGCTTTGCCTCACCGTCGTCCTCGATCGAGTAGGCGAACGCCGGCCACGCGGTTCGAAACGCGACGAGCAAGAGCGTCAGCGCCGAGGCGATGCGGACGCCGATCGAGTAGTGCCCGACCTCGGTCTGGCCCTTGAAATGGGCGAGGAAGAAACGGTCGCTGAAGTTGAGCGTCCAGAGGGCCAGGGCCGAGGGGACGAGCGGCATCCCAAAGCGGTTCATCTCGCGCAGCAGGCGGCCGTCGAACTGAAGGCCGAGCTGCTCGCGGCGGTAGGCGAGGAGCGCGAGGTAGACGCACAGCGTGCCGGTGAAGTTGCCGACGATCACGCCGAGCGCGTGCTCGTTTGCGAAGACGACGAGCACGATCGTGGCGCCGATCGTGATGGCGATGTTCGCGAGGCTCGCGAGCACGAAGGCGACGGAGCGCTCCTCGACGCGGAAGAGCGAGGTCAGCTGCTCGTAGTTCATCTGCGCCCAGAGCCCGACGAACGCGGCGCGCACGAGGTTCTCCTGATGCGGGCCGAGCGCAAGGACCTGGGCGATCTGCGGCGCCGCGACGATGCCGGCGGCGAGACCGGCGGTCGCGCTCACCATCGTGAACCAGAAGCTCGTCCGGACGACGCGGAGGCGTCCGGCGATCTCCTTGGTATCGAAATAGAAGCGGAAGAAGGCGCTCGTGATCCCCATGCGAAGCAGCGTCACGAGGATCGCCGTCAGGGCCGTCAGCGTCTCGACGCGCCCGTAGTCGCGTCCGGCGAGGTAGCTCGTGTAGAGCGGGAGCAGGAGGACGGCGAGGATGCGCGAGACGATCCCGCCGAGCCCGTAGATCACGGAATGCTTCGCGAGCCGCTTCAGCTGCAGGCCGAGAGCCATCGTGGTTCAGCCGGTAGCGCCGGTATGCATCGGTTGAGCCACCTAGAGGGAACGGTAGAGGTCGAGCAGGCGGTCGGCCACGCGATCGATGTCGTGGACCTCCTCGACGTAGGCCCTGCCGGCGGCGCCGAGCTCGCGTCGCAGGGCAGGGTTCTCGACGAGCGGGCGCAGGTCGTCGGCGAGCGTCTCGGCGGTCGTCGGCACGAGCGGCACCTTGATCCCGTAGTGGCGCTCGGCCTGCTCGACGACGTCGGGCTTCAGCTTCAGGAGCACCGGCTTGCCGAGCGCCATCGCCTCGAGCGCGAAGATGCCGTGCCAGCCGGCGTTCAGCTGGTCGATCGCGATGTCTGCGCGGGCATAGCGCTCGCGGGCCTCGTCGTGTGTGACGCCCTCGACGATGTCGAGCTCGAGGCCCAGCGTCTCGCAGGCGGCGATCACGTGCGCGGTGCCCTTCTTCTCGCGGTTCGACGGTGCGTGCACGACGAGCGGGCGCTCGCGGTCGGACGGCGGTACGGGCGTGAACGGGCGCAGGTCGAGGCCGGGCGGGATCATCTGTGCGTCCGGTACCCAGCGGAGAGCATCGAACGAGCCGACGATCTCCGCATCGGCGCGCTTGCCGTACGCCAGCTCGTCGCGGGACTTGCCACGGATGTCGGAGCCGAGGTAGTGGAAGACTGACTTCTTCCGGAGCGCGTGCAGGATGGGGAACTGCGCCGACTTCGGGACGAGCGTCAGCCCGAAGTAGAAGTGGAAGACGTCGGTCTGTGGCAGGAGCTTCGCGAGCGCCCGCCACTGGGTCAGCTGCCGGCGCGCGAAGCCGCCGCGGCGGTCGAGCGACCAGTCCGCCTCGGGGTGCAGGCGGCCGCGCTCGAAGACGACCAGGCGCGCGTCGACGCCCTTGCGCCGCAGCGCCTGCACGTTCTCCCACGGAATGCCGGCGATGTTCACCGGACAGTGCGTGACACGCAAAGATTTCCCAGAATTGTCCCGCTCCGGTGCGTCTTTGGGGCTTGACCGGCGCGTACCATTCACCTTGTTCTTCCCCTTGGGTGGGTGGGGGGTGGAGAGGTGGGACCCACGGCCAGACGTCTCGCCGCGCGCGAGCCAGCCTCGCTCAAGTGTCGAACTCGACCTGGTCGAAGTAGCGGAGGGCGGAGCGGCCGCGGCGGATGCGGGCGGCGAGGGGGCGCAGCTCGTCGTCCGAGATCTCGCCGATGGCCCGCTTGACGCCGAGGTACGGCAGGTTCAGGTCTTCCTGGTAGACGATCGTCGAGATGCGCGGGTTGATCTCGATCACCATCTCGCCCACGAGCTGGATGTTGAAGAAGTGCTCGATCCCGAGCTCGGCGACGATCCGATCGGCGATCTCCATCAGCTCGGGATCGGCGAGCGTCTCGAAGTACATCGCGAGCCCGGCGCGCATCGCCTCGCGTGTCTTCGGGTGGCCGAGCACGACCTCATCGCCGTTGGCGATCCCGTCGATCGTCCGCTCGCCGCCGGTCGCGAGCTCCATCACGAGCAGGTCGGGGCCGCCCTCGCCGGGCAGCAGCTCCACGGCCTCCTCCAGCCGCATCGCCACAGTGCCGGGTCGCTCGTTCAGCAGCTGGTGCGCCCGGTCGACGGTCGGGTCGAGGATCCGGAAGCCGCGCGAGCCGGACGAGAAGACCGGCTTGAAGCACACGCGACCGCTCGGGATAGCCGAGCTCCTCGGCGGCGGCGGCCACCTCGCGCGCACCGTTCACGCGCCGGAACTGCGGCGCCGGGATGCCGAGCCGGTGCAGCAGCGCGTACGTCTCCGCCTTGTCGTTCGAGCGGTGGATCGCGTCCGGCCGCGAGACGAGCACCGGGATCTCGAACGAGTCGCGGTGCTCCGCCAGCCCTTCGAGGTCGAACGACGACTGCGGCAGCACCGCATCGACGCTCTCGCGCGACGCAGATCTCGCGGATCGCGTCGGCGAACGACGGGTCGGACCCGGCCGGCACGAGATGGAACGCGTCGCAGAGGTGGCGCCCGATCGAGCGCTCCGACATGTCCGTGCCGACGAGCCGTACCTCTCGCTCGCCGTTCTCGCGCAGCGCGTGCAGGAGCGCGGCGGTCCCTGGCGCGCCGGAGGCGGAGACGAGCACCGTGATCGGGTCGAGCGTCAAAGGTCGATCCTGTCGGCGGCGAGGTGCTCGAGGCCTTCCTGCTGCTTCGCGGCGAGCATCGCCCGCATCGTCTCGCCCATCGTCTCGCCGTCGTAGGCCCAGATCTCCGGGTGCGTCAGGAGCTGCAGCCACTCGAAGTCGCCGCGCGCGAGACCCTCGTGCGGGCAGCCGTGCCGCCAGTGCTGGTTCGAGTCGGAGCGGTAGTGGTCCGGCTCGAACCACGGGCTCTGCATCACGTTCAAGAGGCGGTCGACCGGCTCGCGCATGTACTCCGGATCCGGGTTGTGCCAGGCGATCACGCGCTCGAAGCGGTCGTCCCGCTCGATGTGCGGGTAGACCGCGTGCAGCCCGACGCGGTGCCCGAGCTCGCGCAGGCGCGCGATCGCCAGCTCGCCCTCCGACGAAGCGAGGTTGTAGAAGACCGAGCGCGTCATCAGGAAGTACGTCGCCCGCGCACCGGACTCTGCCTCGAGCTCCGCCACGCGCAGCGCCGCCGAGAGCGACAGGTCGACGTCGTGCCGCAGGAAGAGGTCGCCGGGCAGCGGCTCGTGGTCGAACGTCTCGAAGCGGTAGCCGCCGGCCTTCGCCGCCTCGAGCAGCTCCGCATAGTGCGCCAGGTCGAAGGCGCAGCTCATCCGGCCAATCCATCGGTCTCGACGTCGACGAGGAGCGCCGCCGCCTCGGCGCGCTCGAGTGCCTCGAGGTTCGTGTCGGCGACGGCGATCACGTAGCCGCGGCGGTCGCCGTCGAGGCGCACCGGCCGGATCGTCTCGCCGAGTTGCAGGTACAGCTCGGCCTGCACGACACCGGGGAACGCCAGCACCTTCTCGAGCGAGCCGATGCTCAGCACCTTCCCGGTCGGCAGCGGGCCCGGCTCGGCGGTGAGGAAGCGGATCGCGAGCGGTTGCTTGAAGTGCGGCTCGTAGTCGGAGACTCCCAGCCGCTCGCCGAGTGCCAGCTTCAGCTGCACGTCGATCAGGTCGACGCCGACGGCGTGGCGGACGAGGTCGGCCATCTGCCCGCCGGGGATCCGCGCCGCGCACTCGACGGCGAGGACCCGCCCCTCCGGTGTCGCGATGAGCTGTGGGAACGCGATCCCGTCGCGGAGGCCGAGCGCACGCACCGTGTGCGACGCGACGCGTTCAGCCTCCTCCAGCTGGTCGGCGAAGATCGTCGCCGGATACACATGGATCCAGCCGACGCCGAAGCCGATTCCGGGCGGGCGCAGGCGGTCGGAGAGCGTCACTGGATGCATCTCGCCGCGGGCCGCGATCACGATCCCGTTCATCTCGATCCCCTCGACGAACTCCTCGAGGATCGCCTCCCGGCTCCTCGACTCGGCGAGCGCGGCATGCAAGTGCGCCTCGAGGTCGTCCCACGACTCGATGCGGAAGAGGCCGCGCTGCCCGCCCGAGTCGACCGGCTTCAGCACGGCAGGCACGCCGACGTGCTCGAACGCCTCGTGCGCGCCGCGCATGGTCCGCACGGCCGCGTAGCGCGGCTGCGGCACGCCGGCTTCGGCGAGGCGTGTGCGCATGGCGATCTTGTGCGTCATCAGGTGCGCCGTCTCCGTGCCGATCCCCGGCAGCCCGAGTGCGTCGGCCACCGCCGCGACGACCGGGACGGCGCGGTCGGCCGACACGGTCAGCACTCCGTCGGGCTCCATTCGTCTCGCCGCCTCGATCACGGCCGTCTCGTCGGCGAAGTCGATCACCTCGGCAGTGTCGGCCTCCTGGAGCCCGGGCGCCTCGGCGTTGCGATCGACGGCGGCCACCCGCAGCCCGAGCTCCTTCGCGCGCAGGATCGCGCGCCGCTGGTGGCGCCCGGCGCCGACGAAGAGGACGGTCTGCATCGCGTGCGCGATGCTACTTGCGGAGAAGGAATGCGACGCGGTTCCAGCGTGCGATCCCGCAGCCGTCGCGCCTGTTGAAGCGCGCCCAGATGCTGCGCCCGTTCAGCCGGCCGCGGATGAACGCCTCCTCCGGCCCGCCGTAGATCTGCGTGCACGCCATGCCCGGGGGCGTCGGCCTGAAGAGCGCCCGCCCGCCTGCCTCGAGCCGCGCACACTGTGCCGCGCCGGGGCAGCGGACGACCCACTCGCGCTGCGGCCCGCTGCTTCCGGACGGGAAGAGCGTGATCGTCAGCGTCGCGGTCACCGTGGCGGCAAGCAGCATCGACCCGAAGGGTACGTCGTCAGACTAGGCTTCGCCGCGTGGCACTGAGCGGCAAGCGGATCCTGATCACCGGCGGCGCCGGGTTCATCGGCACGACCCTCGCCCGCCGCCTCGTCGACGCGAATCACATCGTCGCGTTCGACAACCTGCACCGCGACGCGCTCTCGGGCACCGATCTCGCCGAGCACGACAACTTCAGTTCCACGTCGCCGACCTCCTCGACTCCGACGCGGTGCGCGAGCTCGCCGCGGGCGCGACGCACATCGTCCATTGCGCGGCGATCGCCGGCGTCGACGACGTGCTCAAGAGCCCGGTGCGCGTGATGCGGGTGAACATGGTCGGCACCTACCACGTGCTCGAGGCGGCGCTTGCGACCAAGGACACGCTGGAGCGCCTGATCGAGTTCTCGACGAGCGAGGTCTTCGGCACGCATGCGATCAACTCGGCCGAGGGGAACGTGACGACGATCGGCTCGGTCGGCGAGGCGCGCTGGACCTACGCGGTCTCGAAGCTCGCGGGCGAGCACATGGCGCACGCCTACCACGACGAGTTCGCTCTGCCGACGGTCACCGTCCGCCCGTTCAACGTCTTCGGCCCCGGCCAGATCGGCGGCGGCGCAATCCGCGCCTTCATCGAGGCGGCGCTCGCCGGCCGTGACCTGACGATCCACGGTGACGGGGCGCAGATCCGGGCCTGGTGCTACGTCGACGACATGATCGAGGCGCTCCTGCTCTGCCTCGAGCGCCCGGAGGCCGCGGGCCAGAGCTTCAACATCGGCAACGCGCGATCGACGGTGACGATCTACGACCTGGCGCAGCGCATCAAGCGCCTGTCCGGCGCGACCGGCGAGATCGTCTTCCAGCCGCTGCACTACGCCGACGTCGAGATCCGCATGCCGAACGTCTCGAAGGCACGCGAGCAGCTCGGGTTCGAGGCGAAGGTCGATCTCGACGAGGGCCTGGAGAGGACGATCGCGTGGTACAGGACGCGAGCACTGGCGAGCGCGTAAGGCTCGGCTGGCCCGACGTCGGCGAGGCGGAGCTCGAGGAGGTCCGCGGCGTCCTCGAGAGCGGCATGCTGACGATGGGGGCGAAGGTCCCGGAGTTCGAGCAGCTGCTCGCCGACGCCTGCGGCGTCGAGCACGCGGTCGCGGTCTCGTCCGGCACGGCGGCGCTTCACCTCGCGGTGCTGGCGCTCGGGCTGGAGCCGGGCGACGAGGTGCTCGTGCCCGCGTACACCTTCCCTGCGACGGCGAACGTCGTCGCGCTCTCCGGCTTGAAGCCGGTGCTCGTGGACGTCGACCCGGCGACGATGAACGTCGATCCGGCGAAGCTCACGGTCGGCCCGCGCACGAAGGCGATCCTCGCGGTGCATCTCTTCGGCCGCCCCGCGCGCCTCGACGAGCTGCCGGACATGCCGGTGCTCGAGGACGCGGCGGGAGCGCTCGGCGCGAGACGAGCCGGCCGCTCGTGCGGCGGCCTCGGCGTGCTCGGCTGCCTCTCGTTCCACCCGCGCAAGATCGTCACGACCGGCGAGGGCGGTGCCGTGACCACGAACGACGCGGCGATCGCCGACTCGGCGCGGCAGCTGCGAAACCACGGCTGGCGCTCGCTGCAGGACGCCGACATGCCGGTGCCGGGGCTCAACTATCGGCTCTCGGACATCCTCTGCGCCGTCGGGATCCCGCAAATGCGCCGGCTCGACGAGCTGCTCGCAGCCCGGACGCGCATCGCCGAGGGCTACACGGAGCGGCTCCGCGATCTTCCCGTCTTGCTGCCGGCTGCAGACGACGGCGACGTTCACGGCTGGCAGGCGTATGTCCTGCAGCTCGACGACCGGGACGCCGTGCTGGCGTCGCTTCGCGCGCAGGGGATCGAGGCTCAGATCGGGACGTTTGCGCTGCAGCTGCTCGGCGCTTACCGCGACCAGGGGGACTTCCCGGGCGCCGAGCGGGTCTTCGAGCGGGCGCTCGCGCTGCCGTTCCACACGCGGCTGACCGAGTCCGACCTCGATCGGGTCGCCGAGGCCTTGACAAGACTAGTAAGTAAGTAGTAACTTACTCCAATGGCGACCGCCTCACACACACGGATGTCGGCCGAGGAGCGCAAGCTGGCGATTCTCGAGGCCGCGCGGGAGGAGTTCGCGCTGCGGGGCATGCACGGCGCCTCGACCGACGCGATCGCACGCCGCGCAGCGATCTCGCAGCCCTATCTCTTCCGCCTCTTCGGGACGAAGAAGGAGCTCTATCTCGCGACTGCGCGTCACTGCCTGGCCGACACGCTCGTCGTCTTCCAGACGGCTTCCGCCGGCAAGACAGACGAGGAGGCGCTGGCGGCGATCGGCGAGGCGTACGGCAATCTGGTGCGCGAGAACCCGACGATGCTGCTGGCCCAGATGCAGGCCTACGCAGCCAGCTCGGACCCTGAGGTGGGAGCGGTGATCCGCGAGGGCTACGGGCGTCTCGTCGACCACGTCGAGCGCGTATCCGGCGCCGACCCTGTCCGCGTCGCCAACTTCTTCGCCGCCGGGATGCTCTTCAACGTCATCGCCTCGATGGGGCTGCTCGACTCGAACGAGCCGTGGGCCGAGCGCTTGATCGCGGGCTGCAAGGAATCCAAGCCGTAGGCCGTGCGCGTGTTTTTTTGAAACCGTAGTTAGTAACCACTTCGTAATATTCATGAAAGGAGGCGGGAGATGAGCGCGAAGACCAAGACGATCTGGACGTTCGTGATCACGTCACTCGCGTTGTTCATGGTCACGCTCGACAACCTCGTCGTCACGACGGCGTTGCCCGTGATCCGCAAGGACCTGAACGCATCGCTCGAGCAGCTCGAGTGGACCGTCAACGCCTACACGCTCACCTTCGCCGTGCTGCTCCTGACCGGGGCTGCGCTCGGCGACCGCTGGGGCCGGCGGCGCATGTTCGTCATCGGCCTCAGCATCTTCACCCTCGCCTCCGCGCTTGCGGCGCTCGCGCCGAACGCAGAAGCGCTGATCGCGGCGAGGGCCTTCCAAGGCGTGGGCGGCGCGATCGTGACGCCGCTGACCCTGACGATCCTCTCCGCGGGCGTGCCGGCGAACCGGCGCGGCCTCGCGCTCGGCGCGTGGGGCGGCATCGGCGGCCTCGCGGTGGCGATGGGCCCGCTCGTCGGAGGCGCCGTCGTCCAGGGCATCTCGTGGCAGTGGATCTTCTGGCTGAACGTTCCGATCGGGCTCGTGCTGGCCCCGCTCGCGTGGTCTCGCCTGCAGGAGACGCACGGCCCGTCCGACAAGCTCGACGTGCCCGGTCTCGGCCTCGCCTCGGCGGGCTTGCTCGGCATCGTCTGGGGGCTCGTGCGCGGCAACGGCCAGGGCTGGACGAGCCCGGAGATCGTCGCTTCGATCTCGATCGGCCTCGTTCTGCTCGCCGGATTCATCGCGTGGGAGCGCCGCGCCCCGGCGCCGATGCTGCCGCTGCGGTTCTTCCGGAACCGGACGTTCGCGCTCGCCAACGTCTCGAGCTTCTTCATGTTCTTCGGGATGTTCGGCTCGATCTTCCTGCTGTCGCAGTTCTTCCAGACGGTCCAGGGCTACGGGCCGTTCGGGGCCGGCCTCCGGATCCTGCCGTGGACGGCGATGCCGATCATCGTCGCGCCGATCGCGGGCGCGATGTCGGACAAGGTCGGCGGCCAGCGGCTGATGGGCGTCGGCCTGGCGCTGCAGGCGATCGGGCTCGCCTGGCTCGCGTCGGTTTCGTCCCCGACGGAGCCGTACTCGAGCTTCGTGATCCCGTTCATCGTCTCCGGGGTCGGGATGGCGCTGTTCTTCGCACCGGTCGCGAACGTCGTTCTTTCTGCGGTGCGTCCGCAGGAGGAGGGCCAGGCGTCGGGCGCCAACAACGCGATCCGCGAGGTCGGCGGGGTCTTCGGAGTCGCCGTGCTCGCATCGATCTTCGCGCACGTCGGCGGCTACGGGAGCCCGGAGGCCTTCACCGACGGCATGACGGCCGCCGTCTACTTGGGCGCCGCGCTCGTGGCCCTCGGCTCGGTCGCCGCGTTCGCGATTCCCGGCAAGCGCCGGCGGGGTGACGAGGTCGGCGCCACGGCTCTGGAAGCGGCGTAGGAGGGTTTGGCGGAATGTCGCTCGTCGTCGGGGTGCGATGCTCGTTCCGAGCCAAGGACGCAGGAGCTTTCGTAGTGGTGCCTACGGATGCGACCGAGGACGCCGGATCGGGGCGAGCAGTGCGGCCCGGCGGCATAGCCGTTATTTCGCCAAGCCCTCCTAGAGTCAGTCCAGTCTGAGCTTGGGCGTGGCGACCGCGATAGCGGCCGCCACGCCCGCCAGCAGCACGAAGGACGAGCGGAGCCCCAGCGCCTGCGCGACGGCGCCGACGATCGGCGGCCCGGCGAGGAAGCCGAGGTAGCCGATCGTCGTCACGGTGGCGACGGCGCTGCCGCGGTCTGCGTCTGACGCTCCCCGCCCCGCGGCGCCGAAGAGAATCGGCGCGGCGAACGAGACGCCGATGCCCGCGATGAAGAACGCGGGTAGCGCCACCCCCACGGCCTCGGCCTGGCTGGCGGCAAGCAGGCCTACGAGCGAGACGAGCGCACCGACGCCGAGCAGCCGGGCGTCCCGGACTCGTGTGTGCATCCACTGGCCCGAGAGCCGGCCGATCACCATCGCGATGGCATAGAAGCCGGGTCCGAGCGACGAGACGGCCGGCGCTGCGCCGAGGTCCCGCTCCAGGAAGAGCGCGCTCCAGTTCTCGATTCCACCCTCGACGAGGAACGCGAGCGCGCAGACGAGACCGAGGGCGACGAAGCGCGGCCGGATCTTGCGCCGGCCCGGCGCCGCATCGCCGAGCCGCGGGTGCGGGCGGCGGTTCGCCCAGGCCGTCACGAGGATGACGACGGCGACGCCCCCGAAGATCTCCGTCCGCTCGGCGCCGAGCTGGCGGGCGAGGCCGGCCGCGAGCGCACCCGCGATGACGCCCATCGAGAACACCGCGTGCGCGAGCGGCATGAAGACGCGTCCCGACGCCGCCTCGAGCGCGGCGACTTCGGAGTTCATCGCGACGTCGACCATCCCGGAGGCCGCGCCCATCAGGAAGAGCACCGCCGCGAGCCCGGCGAGCGAGTTCGCGAGACCGGGGAGCACCGCCGTGATCGCGAGCGCGGTGAGCGAAGCAGGCAGCACCACCGTCCCGAAGCGGTCGACGAAGTAGCCGACCGAGGCCATCGCCGGCACCGAGCCGAGGCCGATGAAGAGGAGCGCCAGCCCGAGCTGCCCCTTCGAGATTCCCACCGCGTCCTGCACGCTCGGGACCAGCGACGCCCAGGCGCCCCAGAGGAGCCCCAGTGCGAAGAACGCGGCGAGCGCAGGTCTTCTAGAGGCTTGACGTGGAGCTCGGGTGCGTGCGGGGATGGGCCAGACCAAGCGGGTCAGTCGGATCGGGCGCAGCGCATAGTGGTTACTACGGGCAAGCCCGAGCCGGCTGAACCGCGCCGTGTCTGGCGCACCAGCCGTGCGTGCGCGAGCTTCAGGTCAAGCCTCTCACACGGAATCCCAGCCCTCGGGCAGCTCGGCCGGCACCCAGCCCTCGGGCTCGCGCCAGTCCTCCCAGCCGGTCGGGAACGGCCACTGCGCGATCACTCGCTCGCCTTCGGCCCGGAACGTCTCGGCCTCCTCGGGGGCGTAGTGCCCTTGCGCGACGGCCGACTCGAGCTCGTCCTCGTCCTTCCAGATCCACTCGCCGTTCGGCTCCACCCACAGGTCGAGCGTGTGGTCGCGCGTGTCGAAGCCCTGCGCCGTGCGCTCCCACGCCCGCTCGAGGTTCACGTACCAGCCGCTGAACACCCCTGCCTCGTCGACGAAGTGCCAGAGCGCGTAGGCGTTTCCCTCCCTGTGCACGATCAGCAGGCCAGGCCCGTCCCACGTACGGAGGGCGGCTCCCCAGTCGCCGGTCCAGCGGTGATCGAGGGGTGCTTCGCGGATCGGCCGTCCGTCCACCGTCGGCCAGGCGATCGTCGCACCGCCGGCGAGGTAGAGGACGAACACGATGCCCGCGTCGGCGAGCACCGTCATCGGCAACGCGCCGACGACGCCGCTCTCCTCGACGTAGCGCAACACGATGTGTGAGCCCTTAGACCACATCCCAGCCTTCCGGCAGCTTCGGCGCCGGCCAGGACGGATCGGGACGGAAGTCCTCGAGCCCGGTGGGCCAGGGCGGGTCGCGGAGGACGCGAACCGCCTCGTCCAGCACCTCGCTCGGACGGAGGTAGCCGATGCGCGCGGCGGCGAGAAGCTCGTCGAAGTCCTTGACCCGCAGGCGGCCGTCGGGCGCGATCACGAGGTCGAGCTTCTCGTCCACCAGGTCGAGCGAAACCGGTGTCAGGCGGTGGTCGCGCTCGAAGTTGATGTACCAGCCGTCGAAGGCTCCATCGCGCCAGAGCAGCGAGACCGAATGGCGGGCGCCGAGCTCGACGATCACGAGGCTTGCGTACGACGAGGGGTCCGGCGCGAGCTCCCAGTCCTCATCGCCGGGGATGCGGAGCTCGCGGCCGCCGGCGAACGGGCGGAGCGCCGGCGTGCCCTCGGGGTGCCAGAACAGGAGCCGGCCGTCGCGCTCCTCGACGACGCGCAGGGCGATCGCCCGCCAGACGCGCCCGCGCCAGATCTCGCGCCAGGCGAGCTCGCGGCCGACCTCAGACATCGTCCCAGCCCTCCGGCAATGCGGCCGGCGTCCACTCCGCGGGCGGGCGCCAGTCCTCCCAGCCGGTCGGCCACGGCCGCTCGGCGATCACGGCCTCGCCTTCGGCGCGGATTGCGGCGGCCCCCGCCTCGTCGAAGACGCCTAGCTCTTGCGCCAGCGCGAAGTCGTCCTCGTCCTTCCAGCTCCACGAGCCGTCGGGCTCGATCACGACGTCCAGCGCCCAGTCGGTCGTGTCGAACCCGAGCGGCGACTCGGTGAGCGGGCGCTGGAGGTTCACGTACCAGCAGAGGAACGACCAGTCCTCGGCCCAGAAGAGGTCGAGCGAGTGCGAGCGGGTGCGCCGGCCGAGGCGCAGCACCTGCGTCCACTCCCAGGTCTTGTCGAAGGGATCGTCGCCGCGAACCCAGCGCTCGAGGTACTGGCCGGCCTCGTCGCGGAGCATCCACTTGCCCTCGGCGCCCGGCCCGCAGTAGAGCGCGACGCGATCGCCGTCGTCTTCGACAAGACGGTGTGGGAATGTCCAGCGAACCCGACCACGGTAGACGCTGCGCAGGAGGACGACGTCGCCTGGCTGTGCCCCTTCAGGCAATGCACGTCCGCTTCTGGCCCGCGATCACCGGCGCCGGGAACCACCCCCGGCCTCGCCAAGGCCACCAGCCTTGCCTTCGGCCGAGTGCGGCCCCCGGCTTGGTGCTTGCGACCCAGAAGCTGGACAGCATCACCTGAAGGGGCACTGGCCTCATCGCGGCAAGTGTAGTTTTCGCCTGCACATGGAGGAAAAGCCCGAGCTCTCGATCGTCGTCACGCTTCTGAACGAAGAGGGCTCGGTCGACGAGCTGTACCGGCGGGCTACCGCCTCGCTCGACGGACGGAGCTACGAGTTTCTCTTCGTGGACGACGGGTCGACCGACGGCACATTCGCCCGCCTCGAGCAGCTCCATGACGCCGACCCGCGCGTGCGGGTGGTGCGCTTCCGGCGGAACTTCGGCCAGCATCCGGCGATGCACGCCGGCCTGTCTCGGGCGCGCGGCGACGTGATCGTGACGATGGACGGCGACCTGCAGAACGAGCCGGAGGACATCCCGAAGCTGCTCGCCGCGCTCGACGGAGGCGTCGACGTCGCGAGCGGGAAGCGCGCGGCGCGGCGCGACTCGTGGGGGCGCACGCTGCCGTCGCGGATGATCAACGGCATGTTGCGCCGCTTCACCGGCGTCGCGATCTCCGACTTCGGCTGCGCCTTCAACGCGTACCGGCGCAGCGTCGTCGAGCCGATGCTCGGCTCGATCGGCCGCCAGAAATTCACGAAGGCCCTCGTGCTCTCGGGTGGGGCGAGCGTCGCCGAGGTGGAGGTCGGACACGCTGCGCGCGCCGGCTCGTCCCGGTACACGCCGCTGCGCCTGACGCGGCTCGCGCTGCACGTGCTCGCGGGCTTCTGGCCGCAGCCGATCCAGTGGATCGGCGTCGCTCTCGGCGTCGTCTGCTCGCTCGTCGCCACCGTGCTCGGGATCTACGGCATCGTCTTCTGGATCGACGAGAGCAACTTCCCCGGACCGCTCTTCGGAGGCGTGCTCGTCCTCTTCGTGCTCGGCCTCCAGGGCTTCATACTCGCGCTCGTCGGCGAACATTTGGGCAGAATCCAGCGCCAGGTCGAAGGCAGGCCGCTGTACACGATCGAAAAGGAGCTCTAGACCCCTTGAAACGCGTGCTCGTCACCGGCGGCGCCGGCTTCATCTCGTCGAACTTCATCCGGCATCTGCTGGCCGCGACGCCGTACGAGGTCGTGACGCTCGACGCGCTGACCTACGCGGGGAACATCGAGAATCTCGCGGACGTGATGTCGCACGAGCGGCTCTCGTTCGTGCACGGCGACATCCGCGACGCCGATCTCGTGCGCGAGGTGGTCGCCGAGGTGGACGTGATCGTCAACGCGGCCGCCGAGTCGCATGTCGAGAAGTCGATCCAGGAGGGCGCTTCCGAGTTCGTGACGACGAACGTCGAGGGGACGCAGATCCTGCTCGACGCGATCCGCGAGACGGCGGTCGAGCGCTTCATCCTCATCTCTTCGAGCGAGGTGTACGGCACCGCCGAGACGGCGCCGATGGGCGAGGAGCATCCGCTGAACCCGCGCTCGCCGTACGCGGCGACGAAGGCCGGCGCCGACCGTCTCGCCTACTCATACTGGGTCACCTACGGGCTGCCGATCGTGATCGTGCGGCCGTTCAACAACTTCGGGCCGCGGCAGCATCCGGAGAAGGTGATCCCGCGGTTCATCACGCAGGCGCTCTCGGACGAGCCGCTGACGATCCACGGCGACGGGCACGCGTCGCGCGACTGGCTCTACGTCGACGACGACGCCGAGGCGATCGAGGCGGTGATCGCGGCGGACATCGACTCGATCGCGGGCGAGGTGTTCAACGTCGCCACCGGGGTCGACATCTCCGTCTCCGACATCGCCGACATGGTGCTGGACATGATGGGGAAGCCTCGCGACCTGAAGACGAACGTCCCCGAGCGGCCGGGGCAGGTCGACCGTCACATCGGCACGGTGGAGAAGGCGGAACGCCTGCTCGGCTGGACCGCGCGGACGTCCTTCCCGGAGGGCCTCGAGCGCACCGTCGCGTGGTATCGCGACAATGAGGCCTGGTGGAGAGGGATCCTGGCCCGGAAAGAAAGCGTCTTCTCGTCCTAGGGGCGGGGCCGGCGCAGCTCGGCCTGCTGCAATCTGCCCGCTCACGGGGGCTTTTTGTGATCGCCTGCGACCGGGACCCCGCCGCGCCGGGCTTCCGCTACGCCGACCGGCGGGCGATCGTCTCAACCGAGGATGAGCTGGGGATCGAGCGGCTGGCCGACGCCGAGCGGGTCGACGGCGTCATCGCCCCGGGGATCGACTGGCCCGTCGCGATCGCGGCGCGGATCTCGGAGCACCTGGCGCTTCCACATCCGCTGGCCCCGGAGACGGCGATCCTCGCGACGTCGAAGCTCCGGCAGCGCGAGCGCCTCACCGAGGCGGGAGTGGCGCAGCCCCGGTGGAAGCTCGTCACCGAGGTCGACGACTCGATCGGGTTCCCGTGCGTCGTCAAGGCGCCCGACCGGCAGGGCCAGAAGGGAATGACGCTCGTGCGGACCGCGGCGGAGCTCCCGGAGGCGATCGAGCGCGCGCGGCTGGCGGCCCGCAGCGGCCTCTGCCTCGTCGAGGAGCTCGTCGACGGGCCGGAGGTGACGGTGAACGGATTCTCGGTCGACGGCGAGTTCGTGCCGCTGACGGTCACGGACCGGCTGGTCGCCGAGCCGCCGGCCTTCGGCGTCGCGCTGGCCCACGCCTGGCCGTCTCGCGACGCGGACGGCGCGGCGGAGGTCGCTCGGCAGGCCGTCGAGGCGCTGGGGATCCGCAACGGGCCGAGCTACACGCAGCTCAGGATCGGCCCGGCGGGGCCTCAGGTCGTGGAGGTGGCCGCGCGGCTCGGCGGCGGGCACGACGCCGAGCTCTGCCTGATCGCGCTCGGCGTCGACCTGAACGAGCTGGCGCTGGCGGCCGCACTCGGCGAGCCGCTCGAGTTGCCGCGCCCGGAGCCGCAGGTCGGGGGCGCGTGCGTCTCGTTCCTCGTGCCGCCGACGGGCGTGTTGCAGGCCGTCGAGGGCGTCGGCGAGGCGCTCGCGGCCGAGGGTGTGCTCGACGTGCGGGTGTACCGTGAGCCGGGCTACCTCTTCGCGCCGTTGCGCCGGGGCGCGGACCGTGCCGGGGCGGTGCTCACGACCGGCGGGAGCCGCGACGACGCACTCGCCCGGGCGGCCGCCGCGGCGGAGCGCATACGCTTCGTGACCGTTGATGCAGAGGCTCTCGTCTCGTGACACCTTTCTTTCCTTCCAGCCGCCTGCGATCGGCGAGGAGGAGATCGACGCCGTTGCGGAGACGCTCCGCTCCGGCTGGCTGACGACGGGCCCGCGCTCGGCGGAGCTGGAGGAGCGGTGCGCCGAGTACTTCGAGGCGAAGCACGTCCTCGCCGTGGCGTCGGGCACCGCGGCGCTGCACCTCTCGATGCTCGCGCTCGGGGTCGGGCCGGGCGACGAGGTGATCACGACGCCGATCACGTGGCCGGCGACGGCGAACGTGATCGTCCATGCCGGCGCGACGCCCGTCTTCGCGGACGTTCGTGACGGTGATTTGAACATCGACGCGGAGCGGGTCCGCGAGCTCGTCGGCCCGAAGACGAAGGCCATCTGCCCGGTGCACCTGGCCGGCCAGCCGTGTGACATGGAGCCGCTGCTCGAGCTCGGGCTGCCGATCGTCGAGGACGCGGCGCACGCGTTCGAGAGCGTCTACCGCGGCCGGAAGATCGGCTCGATCTCCGAGGCGACTTGCTTCTCGCTCTATGCGACGAAGAACGTCGCCGCGGGCGAGGGCGGGTTGATCGCCACCTCGAGCGACGAGGTCGCGGCGGCGGTGCAGGACCTGAGGCTGATGCGGCGCAGCCACGGCTCGCTCTACGACATCGCCGTGCCCGGCTACAAGGCGAATCTCTCGGACGTGCTCGCCTCGATCGCCCTCGTGCAGCTGGGCAAGATCGAAACCCACGCGGAGATCCGGCGTCGCCACTTCGGCCTCTACGACGCCGCGACAGCCGAGCTCGACGGCATCGAGCCGCTTGCGCGCGACGACCGCGACGTGCACGCGCTGCACCTCTACGTCGTCCGGATCGATCCGGAGCGCGCCGGTGCCACGCGCGACGAGTACCAGCAGGCGCTGACCGAGGAGAACATCGGCACCTCGATCCATTTCCTGCCGGTGCACCAGCTCTCGGCGTATCGCGAGCTTTACCCGGACCAGGCACCGTTGCCGGTCGCCGAGCGGGCCGGCGCCGAGGTGCTCTCGCTGCCGCTTTCGCCGGCACACGCGGACTCGGACGTCGCGGATGCCGTCGAGGCGCTTCGCCGCGTGCACGCACGCTTCACCGCATGAGGCGCCGCTCCGTTCGCGTCTCGCTGACGCTCCTCGTCACGGGGCTCTGCACCGCCTACATCGTGTGGCAGATCGACATCGGCAAGGCGTTCGCGACCATCGTCGACGCGAACATCGCCTACCTCGTCGGCTCGTTCGCGATCATGGCGATCACGGTGCTGCCGATGGCATGGCGCTGGCAGCAGCTGCTCGCTGCGAAGGGCGTCCGCGACCGGATCCCGTGGCTGACCCGTGCCTATTTCACGGCGTACACGGCCGGCCAGATCCTGCCGACGTCGATCGGCGGCGACGCGCTGCGCATCTACGAGACGTCTCGAAGGCATCCAGGCAGAGGCGGCCTGATCGCCGGCACGGTGCTGCTCGAGCGGGCGCTCGGGGGAGCAGCAACGCTGACGCTCGCCGGCGTCGGGTTTGCGCTGGCAGTCGGACGCTACGACGTCGGCGCGTACCTCTGGCTCGAGCTCGCCCTCGTCGTCGCGACGATCGTGCTTGCCTTCGTCCTCTTCGCCCGCTGGCCCCGGCCGCTGCTGGCCCGGACCGTGCCGCTGCTGCGCGCGCTCCGGGTCGAGCGTCCTCTGCGGGCGGTGTACGAGGGCATCCACGGCTACCGCGACCACGTCGGTCTGATGCTCGGCGTATTCGTATTGACGGTGGCGATCCAGGCCGTGCGGGTGCTCGCGATCTGGCTGGCGGCCAAATCGGTGGGTGTCGACCTCTCGCCGCGGGTCTATTACGTCATGGGCCCCCTTCTCTTCCTGGTGATGCTCGTTCCGTTCACGATCAACGGCCTGGCGGTGCGGGAGTCGTTCTTCGTCTCGTTCCTGACGCATCTCGGGGTGAGCCCGGAGGCCGCGTTTGCGACCGGGTTCCTGTTCTTCCTCGTCACCGTGATGCTCTCCCTTCCCGGAGCCGTGATCCTGGGCTGGGAGGCGGCCCGCCGTGCTGCCGGCCCGACGGGCGCAGTCGCCTCCGCAGGCAAACGACGCTAGCGAGGGAAATCGCACCCGTGGGAGACGAAAGTGCAACAAATCAGCACGGAGATCCGAGCGCCGACGTGAGCGCCGTCATCGTCGCGTACAACTCGCTGCCGTGGCTCGAGTGGGCCCTCGAGAGCGTGCGCAACCCCGGCACGATCGGGGAGACGATCGTCGTCGACAACGGCTCGACCGACGGCACGCCCGACTTCGTGCGCGAGCGCTTTCCCGAGGCGCGCCTGATCGAGCAGGAGAACCAGGGCATGGGCGGCGGCAACAACACCGGCATGCGCCTCGCGTCGGGGCGCTACTTCCTGCTGCTCAACTCCGATGCCTGGATCCTGGGTGACGGTGTCGAGCGCCTCGTCGAGTTCGCGGATGCCCATCCCGAGGCGGCCGTCGTCGGCCCGCGCCTGCTGAACGAGGACGGCACGCTCCAGCGCTCCGTGCGCGGCTTCCCGACACTCTGGCGGCTCGCCACCGAGTACCTCTTCCTCCGAAAGCTGGCGCCGCGCTCGCGCCTCTTCAACGCCTTCTACGGAGCCGGGTTCCGCCATGACGAGGTGCGCGAGACCGACTGGCTCTATGGCGCCTGCCTCCTCGTGCGCCGCGACGCCACGGACAGCGTCGGGCTCTTCGACGAGGATTTCTTCCTCTTCAGCGAGGAGGTCGACTGGTGCTACCGCTTCCGCCAGGCCGGCTGGAAGGTCTTCTTCTTCCCCGGTGCCGAGACGGTGCACGTCGGTGGCGCCTCGCACGGCGGCCGCCTCTACACCGAGAACCTGCGCGGCCACCTGCGCTTCTTCGCGAAGCACCACGGGCCGCGGCAGGCCGAGCGGGCACGGCGGCTGCTCGCGCTCTCGCTGCGGTTGCGGGGGCTCCTGTTCCCCGGCGAGCGCGGGCGCCGCTATCGCGAGGCGGCGCGGTGGATCTCGTCGGGGGACGCGCGGTCGCTGCTGTGATCGACTACCTGCGGCTCCTCTTCGCGACGGCGGTCGTCCTGCTTCCCGGCGCGCTGATCGCGCGGGCGCTTGGCCAGCGGACGGTGTCGGCCGCGCTCGCGTGGGCGCTGGCGACGGTCTTCGCGGGGCTCCTGCTCGTCTTCGCGGTGCACGGCAGCCTGTGGCTCGTCTTCGTCGTCCTGGTCTTGGCGAGCGGGGCGGCACTCGTACGGGCGCGGCCCGACCTGCGGAGCCCTCGTGGCCGCGGTGCGGTGCTGCTCGGCGGCCTGCTGTTCGGAATGCTGCTCTGGCACGTCGCCGGGCAACTCGGGGGTGACGCGCTGTTCCATCTCGCGCGGGTGCGAAAGCTCGACGAGCTCGGCGGGCTGCATCTCTCGACCGTCGACGAGTTCAAGGACGGCGGGCTGCATCCGGGCTACGCGTTCCCGCTCTGGCACGGGTTCCTCGCGCTCGTCGCGAAGCTGTCGGGCCTCGACCCGTCGGTCGTCGTGCGGCACGAGGCGAGCGTTCTGGCGCCGATCGCCTTCGCGGTGGCCTACGAGGCGGGCTACGCGGTCTTCCGCACCGTGTCGGGCGGCCTGGCGGTGCTCGTCGCGCAGGTGGGGCTGATCGCGCTGGCCCCCGGCCACGGCGGGGCGTACACGTCGCTCGCGCTGCCGCCGACGGTGACGCGCCAGCTGCTCGTGCCGGCGGCGATCACGCTCTTCTTTTTCGCGCTCGACCGGCCGACGCGTTCCGCCCTCGGCGCGCTCGCCGCGGCGTCACTCGCGATCGCGCTCGTCCATCCGACGTATGCGCTGTTCCTCGTCCTGCCGCTCGCGGGCTTCGTGGCCGCGCGGTGGCTGCTGACGCGGGAGGACCTGCGGGCCGGCCTCGTTGGACTGGCGGCACTGCTCGTGCCGACCGGGCTCGTCGTCCTGTGGCTGCGGCCGATCGTCAACGAGACCGTCTCGCACGACCCGAGCCGCGCGGAGCAGCTGCGGTCGCTCCGCCACTACGGCGAGCAGCTCGACATCTGGTCGGTCGACCGGTACCGGCTGGCTCCCGAGGTGCTGGGGCGCGGCGGCGCGATCGCGGTCGCCGCGCTGGTGCTGGTCCCGCTCGCCGCGCTTGCAGCCCGGCGCCGTTGGGCCGCGCTCGTCCTCGGCGGCACGGTCGTCGTGCTGGCGATCGTGCTCATCCCGCTGCTCTTCGTTCCGTTTTCCGACGCCGTGTCGCTGTCCCAGTCCCGCCGAGCCGCCGGCTTCCTGCCGGTGGCCTTCGCCTTCGCGGGCGGGCTCGGGGTGCTCGCGCGCTTCATGGGCCCGGCGCTCGTCCCGGCAACGTTCGTCGCCGGCATCGTCCTGCAGCTGCTCTGGCCGGGCGACTTCCAGTACGGCCTCGAGGACGGCGGCCCAGCGCTCGCGACCTGGATCGCCGCGATCGGCGGGGGCATTGCGCTCGTCGTGGCCGCGGTTCTGCGCCGTGGCCGCCAGATCGACCCCGGCCCGGTTGCGGCGTGGGCGGCGGTCGCCTTCGTCCTGCCGGTCGTGACGCACGCCGTCTTCAACTGGAGCCCACGCGAGCGAACCGACGCGACGCAGCTGCCGAGCGGCCTCGTCGACGCGCTGCGCGGCCAGGTGCCCAAGGGCGCAATCGTCTTCGCCGGCCTCGAGGCGAGCTACCGGATCGCGGCCGAGGCGCCGGTCTACGTGGCCGCCGCACCGCCTGCGCACGTCGCCGACACGACGAAGAACCACCCCTACGCGCGCCGGCTCGACGTGCAGCGGTTCTTCGAGACGCACGACCTCGCGATCCCACGGAGGTACGGCGCCGGGTACCTCGTCGTGCCGCCGTCGTTCCCCGCGGACGGCCTGCAACGGCTCTACGGCGACCACCGCTACGTGCTCTACCGGCTGTAGAGCGCGACCGCCATCACCGGCAGCGCCACAAATCCGTCCGAGTAGCATCGCGCCCATGAAGGTGCTGATCGTCTCGCTCTATTTCCCGCCCGCCGGCGGCGGGGGCGTCCAGCGGCCGCTGAAGTTCGCGACGCACCTGCCCGCGCTCGGGATCGAGACGCACGTGCTCGCGCCCGACGACCCGAAGTGGATCCACCGCGACGACGAGCTCGAGTCGCCGACGCAGGCGTGGGTGCACCGCGCGCGCTACCTCGGCCCGCGCGGGCGCAAGCCGGCCGAGGAGCTGCACGGACGCCATGGGATCGACCGGCTGCAGCGCCAGGCCCGGCTCGCGGGTCGCCGGCTGCTCGTGCCCGGACGAGAACGTGCCCTGGAACCTGACGGCGATTCCCGCGGCGATCCGAATCGTCAAGCAAGAGGGCATCGACGTCGTGCTCACGACCTCGCCGCCGAGCTCGGTGCACCTGATCGGCGCCGCGGTCAAGCGGGCGACGGGCGTGAAGTGGGTCGCCGACCTCCGCGACTCGCTCGTCGCCCATCCGCACCGCCGCGCCGAGCGGCTGGCCGTGCGGATCAAGGAGCAGGGCGAGCACGTCGTCGCGCGCACGGTGGCGCGCTCCGCGGACGCGATCGTCGCCGTCTCGGAAGCGATCCGCGAGGAGACGGAAGGCTTCAAGCCGCGCGGGCCTGTGATCACGATCGCGAACGGCTCGGACTTCGACGACTTCGCCGGCCTGCCCTACAACCGCACCGACCGCTTCCGGATCACGCACACCGGCAGCTTCTTCGGCAAGCGCAGCCCACGCCCGTTCCTGACCGCGTTCGCCGAGTCGGGGCTCGACGACGTGGTCGCCCGCTTCGTCGGCGACTTCCGCGCCGCCGATCGCGAATGGGCGGAGCAGCTCGGCCTGGGCGGGCAGCTCGAGCTGTACGACTTCGGCAGCCGCCGCCGCGCCCTCGAGCTGCAGCGCGACTCGGACGCGCTGCTCCTGCTGATCCCCGACGCCGGCGGCCGCGGCAAGGGCGTCCTCTCCGGGAAGGTCTTCGAGTACCTGGCGGCCGAGCGCCCGATCCTCGCCTCCGTGCCCACCGACGGGGCGGCAGCCGAGTTGATCCGCGAGACGGGGACCGGCGTCGTTGTCCCGCCCGAGGACACCGACGCAATCCGCGAGGGCTTGAGCGGGCTGGTCGACCGCTGGCGCGCAGACGACCTCGACAGCGCGATCCTCCCCGACGACGTCCGCAAACGCGTCTCGCGCGAGTCGCGAGTCCGCGACCTCGCCGACCTCCTCGGGACCCTCGAATGAGACGGCTGACGAGCTTCTTCTTCCTGGCGACGATCTTCTCGGTCACCTTCGAGAAGCTGCACTGGAGCCTTGCCGGCACCGTCAACCTCGCCGACGTGCTGGCGATCGCGTTCCTCGTCACCTGGGCCGCGGGCTCGCAGCGGCGCATCCCGCAGACGACGGCGACGATCCTCGGGTTCTTCGCCGCGTTCCTCGTCGTCTACCTGATCGGCTTCTACAACCTCGACACCGAGGACGCGCTGGCGCAGTTCGCGAAGGGCATGGGGAAGTTCCTGATCCACTTCTCGTTCCTCGCCGCCGGGGTCGCGTACCTGACGCGGCGCTCACAGCGCTACTACTGGCGCACGCTCGCCTGGTTCTGCGGCGGCATGGTCGCGAACGCGCTCTACGGTGTCGCCCAGCTGCTCGTCGCCCGCGCCGGTGGCAACCTCGACCAGGACGTCCTCTCACCGCTCACCGGCGGCGCGAGCCAGATCAACGTCTACGGCGCGATCAACGGCGTCAGCGTCTATCCGGCCGAACGCGCTCACCGGCGACCCGAACCACCTCGGGATCATGCTGATCATGCCGATCCTGGTGCTGGCGCCGATCTATCTCCGCCTCGAGCGGGGCCACCGCCTCCGCGTGCCGCTCGCGCTCGTGCTCGCGTTCCTGCTCGTCGTCGAGCTCGCGACGCTCTCTCGCTCGGGCCTGCTCGGGCTCGGCGTCGGCGCGCTGATCCTCGCCGTGCCGTACCGCCGCTTCCTCCACTCGCGCGAGCTGCTGCTGCCGCTCGCCGGTGCGGCCGCCGTCGTGCTCTACATCGTGCTGACGCGGCTCTCGTTCTTCGAGACCGTGCTCCGCTCGCGGGTCGAGACGAGTGGGAGCTCGAGCTCCGCCCACTTCGACGTCTACTCGTTCATCCCAGACGTCCTTCACTTGCACCCGCTGTTCGGGCTCGGGCTGAACAACTTCTCCGTCTACTACGAGTTCATCACCGGCAAGACGAACTGGGGGCCGCACTCGTTCTACGTCGCGCTGATCGTCGAGACCGGCCTGATCGGGACGATCCTCTTCGGAGCCTTCCTCTGGTTCCTGTTCCGCCGCCTCGGCGCCGCCCGCGCGCTGGGGCGGAGACTTGCTGCGGCGCGCGATCCGCTGGCGGCGCGCGTGCGCCCGCTCGCGTGGGGGCTGACGGCCGCGCTCGCCGGGACGATGGCCTCGAACGCGTTCTACCTGACGATGCAGTTCTATTACTTCTACGCCTTCGCGGCGCTCGTGCTGGCCGTGCCGGTCGTCTTCGCGCGGCGCCCATGAGGGTCTGTGTCCTGACGACGTCGTACCCGCGCCGGGCGGGCGACCTGGCCGGGTCGTTCGTGGCCGACCAGGTCGAGAACCTCCGCTCCGCCGGGGTCGAGGTGGACGTCGTCTCGCCGCAGGACTTCCGGCACTTCGGCATCGCGTACGGCGACGGGATCGCGCAGAACCTGAAGGCGGCGCCGTGGAAGGCGGCGCTCGTGCCGGCGTTCCTGGCGGCCTATGCGCACGAGGCCCGGCTGCGCGCGCGCAACGTCGACGTCGTGCACGCCCACTGGCTGCCGTCAGGCCTCGCGGCGCTCGCGACCGGCAAGCCGTATGTGCTCCAGGTCTGGGGGACGGATGTCGAGCTTGCGCGGCGCGCGCCCGCGCTCTTCCGGCCCGTCGTGCGCCGGGCACGGGTCGTCGTCGCCGCCTCGTCGGCTCTGGCGAAGGACGCGCGCGCACTCGGGGCGCGGGAGGTCCACGTGATCCCGGGCGGCGTCGAGATCCCCGAGCATGTGCGGGAGCCGGCGGAGCCGCCGCACGTGCTCTACGCCGGCCGGCTGTCGCCGGAGAAGGGAATCCTCGAGTTCGTCGAGGCCACCCGCGGGCTCCCGCGCGTGATCGTCGGCGACGGCCCGCTGCGCGATCGCGTGCCGGAGGCGCTCGGCTTCGTGCCGCACGACCGGATGGGCGCCTTCTACGAGGCCGCGGCGGTCGTATGCGTTCCGTCGAGGCGAGAGGGCTACGGCTTCGTCGCCCACGAGGCGATGGCCTACGGAAGGCCGGTAGTCGCGACGCGCGTCGGCGGCCTGGTCGACGCGGTGGATGATGGCGTCACGGGGCTGCTCGTGACGCGGAAAGGGCTTCGCGCGGCGATCGAGCGTCTGCTCGCTGACCCGGGGATGAGGCGCCGGTTCGGTCGCGCCGCACATGCGAAGGCAAAGGCGCAACTCGCCCCAGCCGCAGAGGCGGGCGCGCTCATCGACCTCTACGCTGGGATCGTTAGCTAGGAAGTCGCTCGGCCACTGCCTGAGCGAGTTGGTCGAGGATCTCCTCAAGCGAGATCGACACCTCCCACTGCGGATAGTCGGAGCGGAAGAGTGCGAGGTCGCTGATGTAGCAGATGTGGTCGCCGCGCCGCGGTCTCGTCGACGTACTCGGTCTCGAGCGTCTGGCCGAGAGCTCCTCGAGAGCGGTCGATCGCCTCGAGCAGGGAGATGCTGTTCGCGCGGCCGCCGCCGAGGTTGTAGACCTCGCCGGACGCGGGATTCTGCGGCGAACGCCATGATCGCGCGTGCAGACGTCGAGCGAGTGGATGTTGTCGCGCACCTGCTTGCCCTTGTAGCCGAAGATCCGGTAGGGCGGCCCTCGCGCGTCGCGCGGACGAGGTAGGCGAGGAAGCCGTGCAGCTCGGCGCCCGAGTGTTGCGGGCCGGTGAGGCAGCCGCCGCGGAAGCAGACCGTCGGCATCCCGAAGTAGCGCCCGTACTCCTGCACCATCACGTCGGCCGCCGACCTTCGACGCGCCGAAGAGGCTGTGCATCGTCGCGTCGATCCGCATCGTCTCGTCGATCCCGTCGGCGTAGGCCGGGTCGGCGTAGTCCCAGCGCGTCTCCAGCTCGACGAGCGGGAGCTCGTTCGGCGCGTCGCCGTAGACCTTGTTCGTCGAGAGGAAGACGAACGGCGACTCCGGGCAGCGTGCCGGCGCGCCGCCTCGAGCAGGTTCAGCGTCCCGACGCGCGTTGACGTCGAAGTCGTCGAACGGACGCGCGGCCGCGAGGTCGTGCGACGGCTGCGCGGCGCAGTGGACGATGAGATCCGGCTCGACTTCCTCGAAGAGCCGCCTCGACTCGTGGCGCGGTCGCGGATGTCGAGGTCGTGGTGCTCGAAGGCGGCGTGCTCTGGACGCAGCCGCTCGAGGTTCCAGGTCGTGTCGCCGTGTCTCGCCGAAGAAGTCGCGGCGCATGTTGTTGTCGACGCCGAGGACGCGTCCAGCCCCGCGCGTCGAGGAATGCGACGCCTCGGAGCCGATCAGGCCGCTGGAGCCCGTGACGAGCGCCGTCTGCACGCGGCGCATCTTACGGATGGTGTCGCCGATGCCAGCGGCTATCCTCGACGGCCGTGACGACGAGACGGGCATTGATCACCGGGGTCGGCGGACAGGATGGTTCGCTTTTGGCCGAGCTGCTTCTCCGGGAGGGCTACGAGGTCTCGGGCATTGTCCGCCGGGCCGGCGAGTCGTACCCGAATCTCGAGGGCATCCGCGACCGGCTGACTCTCGTCGAGGCGAACCTCCTCGACCGCCCGTCGCTCGAGCGGGCGCTGCGGGAGTTCCAGCCGGGAGAGGTCTACAACCTGGCTTCCGTTTCGTTCGTCCCGACGTCCTGGGACGAGCCGGTTCTGACCGCCGAGTTCGCCGCGGTCGGCGTGACGACGATGCTCGAGGCGATTCGCGCCGTCGACCCCGGCGTCCGCTTCTACCAGGCGTCGTCCAGCGAGATCTTCGGCGAGCCGCGCGAGAGCCCGCAGAGCGAGGAGACGCCGCTCGCGCCGCTGACGCCGTACGGCGTCGCCAAGGCGTACGGCCACTTCATCACCCGCAGCTACCGGCACCGGTACGGGCTGCACGCGTCGTCCGGGATCCTCTACAACCACGAGTCGTCGCGCCGGCCGCCCGAGTTCCTGCCGCGCAAGGTCGCGCTCGCCGTCGCCCGGATCAAGCTCGGGCTGCAGGAGGAGCTCGTCGTCGGCGACCTCGCCGCCTCGCGCGACTGGGGCTACGCCGCCGACTACGTGCGCGCGATGTGGCTGATGCTCCAGCAGGAAGAGTCGGACGACTACGTGATCGCCACGGGTCAGGCACACAGCGTCGGCCAGCTCGTTCGTCTCGCGTTCGAACGGGCCGGCCTTGATCCCGAGGCACACGTTCGCGTCGACGACGCGCTGCTCCGCGGCCGAGCCGAGCTGCACGATCTCGTCGGCAATCCGACCCGCGCCCGCGACCGGCTCGGGCTGGGCGCCGTCCGTTTCGTTCGAGGAGCTCGTCTCGCTGCTCGTGGACGCCGATCTCGCCGCAGTCGCACGGGAGCCGGACGCGGCCACGGCGGGAGCTTCACGGGCGCCGCGTGTCTAGAGTGCGCGCGATTGCGCGGCCCGGCTAGCGTGGACGACGTGCGGCGGATCGCCGACAGCAGGTTCGTGCTGGTGGCGAACGGGACGCCCGACTCGCCTCCGGCATCCGGCGTGCGGGACTACTTGCGGGACGCCGGGTCCGACCTGACGACGATCTTTCATCCGCTTACGACGGACGACACATTGCACTTCGTGGCGCATTACTTGAACGGCAAGCCAGTTCGGCAGCGCCGTGTCCGGCTGCCTTCGCGGCCGCCGCTGACCTTTCCGCTCGACCTGCTCGTGCCCCTTCGTCTACCGCGCGCGGATTGCTGGATCGGATTCAACAGCCTGGCGGCCGCTTACGGACTAGCGCGTCGGCGCCTCGGGTTGACACGGAGGGTTGTCTACTGGGCGGTCGACTTCGTGCCGAACCGATTCGGCAAGGGTTCGCCGCTCACCCGGCTCTACGACACGCTCGACCGGTTCTGCTGTCGGCACGCTGACCTTCGCGTCGATCTGACGCAGGCGGCACTCGATGCTCGCAGCGCGCGGCACCGGCTCGGGACCGACGCCGCGCCGACTCACGTCGCCCCCGTGGGAGTGTGGCTCGACCGAGTCGAGAAGGTTCCCGAGGACGGTTGGCGGGCGCGGCGCGTCGTGTTCGTGGGCGGGCTCGTACCACGTCAAGGAGTTGCGACATTGCTCGACGCGATCGCGCTCCTGCCCGATGTAACGCTCGAGATCGGGGGACGAGGTCCGCTTGAGGCGATGCTCCGCGCCCGAGCCGTCGAGCTCGGCATCGCCGAGCGGATCACGTTCCACGGCTTCCTCTCGAATCATCGCGACGTCGAGCGCCTCGTCGCCACGGCCTCCGTCGCCGCTGCGCCGTACACGACCGATCCAGACTCGTTCACCCGTTTCGCCGACCCCTCGAAGCTTCGGACCTACACCGGCGCCGGCGTTCCGGTGGTCACGACGAATGTTCCGCCGAACGCGGACGAGCTTGCCCGAGAAGCAGGTGCGGAGGTCGTCGGCTATTCGCCCGAGGAGATTGCGGCCGGGATCGAGGCAATTCTCGCTTCAGCCGAGGACTGGCAAAGGCGCCGTTCGGACGCTCTCCGATACGCAGCCGACTTCGATTGGTCGCGCATCGTCGAGGCGGTTCTCAGTCGCCTCGACTTCGTGCCCTAGGCCAACGTGAGTCGTCGTCGCCGGCAGTGCGCGCAGGCGGCCGTCCGAAGCCGGGCCGCCCGCAGCAGCTGTGCATACTGCGCCGATGGATTCTGACGTTTCGCAGACGACGATCGAACGATCGACGAACGCAGTGGGCGCCATCGGCTCGGTGCTCCTGTCCGTCGTCGTACCGGTTCTCAACCAGGAGGGCTCGATCGTCGAGAACGTCTACGAGATCCAGAGGCGAATCGCCGCGAAGATCGGTGACGACTTCGAAATGATCGTCGTGTCCGACGGTTCGATCGACAGCACGGAGCAGCGACTTCTCGAGAGTGAGCTTCGTGGTGTACGCGTCTTCCACTACGACCGGAATCTCGGCAAGGGGTACGCCCTCAAGCTGGGGTCGCTCGAGGCCTACGGGCGATGGATCGGGTTCGTCGACGCCGACCTCGATCTCGACCCAAGCTCGTTGCCGGACTACGTTGCGATCGCCGAGCGGGACGGCCTCGACTTCGCGATCGGTTCCAAGAGGCATCCGGAGTCACACGTCTTCTACCCGCGGTCAAGGCGAATCGCATCCTGGTTCTTCCAGCAGCTCGTGCGCGTGCTCTTCCGGCTGAACGTTCGTGACACACAGGTGGGGCTGAAGGTATTCCGACGCGACGTCGCCGAGCAGGTCCTGCCGTTCCTCCTCGTGAAGCGATTCGCCTTCGACCTCGAGCTACTTGCAGTCGGCCGCGCTTTTGGCTTCGGTCGGATTCGCGAAATGCCGATTGCTCTGGACTACCGGTTCGCTGGATCGGGCGTTCGCTCCGTCGCCGTTCTCCGCGCGCTTTTCGACACGACGGCGGTCTTCTACCGCTTGCGCATCCTCCGGTACTACCAGCGCAGGCGCCGCATGACGGGTCGCTTCGGCTGGACTCGGCCCGGTGGCTTTCGTCCTCGCGTCGCCCTTGCCTGCTCGAGCGACGACGTGGCTGCCAAGCTCGACTATCCCCACCTCGACGTCCGGCTGCTCCGCGGGGACGACGGCAGTGAGCGGCGCCGCGTGGCCGAGAGCTCGCAGGACACGATCATCGCCTTCATCGAGCCGGATGCCATCCCGGCCGCCAATTGGATCTCGGCGACGACGCCGTTCCTGCAGCGGCAAGAGATCGTGGCCGTTGTCACGTCGAAGGTCGCTCCGGCGATCGGTTCGATCCGGGCGCTCGCTGCTGCTGCGGTGAGTGAGTCCCGCGTTGGAACAGGGTCACTTTATTACCGCTTCGCCCCGGGAAACATCAGATTCGTGAACGACTTCCCGGCCACGTCGATGGTGGTGCGGCGCGAGAGCTACCTGGCGCTGCCACGGCGACTACCGCCCGAAGAAGTGGTTCGCGTGCTCGCTGAGACCGGGCGCGTGATCTACACGCCGGAGACGGTGCTGGTGGTTCCGCCCGCCCCGCTCTTCCGGCCTCACCTGGCCCGCACGTTCGCCTACGGTCGGGCGCGCGGTCGGGCCGTCCGCCGCCGTGGTCCGAGGGCGTTGCGTTGGTCGACCGTGCTCTCGCTCGCGCCTGCGACCTACACCGCCGTGGGGTGGCTCCTGCTCGCGCGCGGAGGCCTTGCGGCCGAGGCTTGGGTCGCTGGTTGGATCGGGTACGCCGTCGTCGTCGGCGCCAGCGCCGCGATCGGTGCGCTTCGCTTTCGCTCTGCGAGGGTCGGTGCGCTTGCCGTCTTGGGGCTCGTCCTCACGCACTTCGTCTTCGCGGCGGGGTTCGTCGCCGGAGTGCTCGGTGCGTCAGCCGGAGACGCGTGAGCGTCTGGTGCAGAATCCGGACGGAGTCATGACTGTCTCGCTGAGCGTCGTCATACCCGTCTACAACGAAGCCGATCAGATTGGCGAGACGATCCGGTCCGCGACCCGGGCAGTCCTCGAGACCGAGTGCTTTGGCCAGGCGGAGATCGTCGTCGCGGACGATGGCTCGTCCGATGGGAGCGCCGAAGCGGCTCTTGCCGCTGCGACGGAAGTCCCCGTCAATGTGGCCCGGCTACCCGAGAATCGCGGCAAGTTCTGGGCCCGGCGGCACGGCCTCGAGGCCGCGACCGGCGAGTACGTGCTGCTCGTGGATACGGGCGTGATCGTCGTCGCCGGCGGGCTGCGATTCATCGAGGCGTCGCTTGCAGCCGATCCGACCGCGCAGGTATGGAACGCTCACACCCTGATGGAGACGAACGGGCGGCCGATTGCACAATTCTGGACGGTCATTCAGGACATCGCCTTCGCCGAATACCAGGCGCACCCGCGTCGAACGAGTTTCGGCACCGACGATTTCGACCGCTTCCCGAAGGGAACCACATGCTTCTTCGCGCCGCGAGAGTTGCTGGTCGAGGCGTGCGCGTCGTTCACGAGCCTTTACGGCGACCTTCGGCATTCCAGCGACGACACTGAGCTCATCCGCTGGATCGCGAACCGCCAGCGAATCCATATCGCACCCGACTTCGCCTGCATCTACCGTCCGACCTCCTCGGTGCCGGACTTCTTTCGCCACGCAGTCGTCCGCGGCGTGCACTTCCCGGACTCCTATCGGGCGCCCGACTCACGGTTCTTTTGGCCGATGCTGGCGTTCTACCCACTCAGCGCGGCGATTCTCGTAGCGACGCTGAGGCGCCCGCTCGTCGGTCCGGCGACGCTGGCCGCTGTCGGCGTCGCGGCTGGGGCTCTGGCGGTCGCAAAGGGACGGCGAGGCTCCGAGGTCGCGTCGGTCGCCGCACTCGCGCCGGTGTACGCACTCGGGCATGGACTCGGGATGTGGCGCGGGCTTCGAATCTTGCTCGCCGACCGCCTTCAGAAGCGTCCGTGATCCTCGTCGTCTACGGAACGACCGGCGAGCTGATCAAGCTCGCGCCGGTGCTGACTCGCCTGCAGGCGCGCGACGCGCGCTTCATCAATGCGACGACGGCCCAGCAGGTGGAGCAGATTCCAGCGCTCCTCGACCAGCTCGAATTGCCTGCTCCCGACGTCTGGCTCGGCAACGGCGCGCGCGGTCGCGACCTGCAGACCAACACCGACATCCCGCTCTGGCTCGCGACGGTCGCCACACGGTTCGCTCGCCGAGCGCCCGGTTTGCGCCGGAGGATGCGCTCCGACGCGCTGGCCCCACTCGTCCTCGTGCACGGAGACACGATGACCACAGTCATCGGCACACTCATGGGCCGCGCCCTTCGGGCTCCCGTTGCCCATGTCGAAGCTGGAGTGCGAACGCATGACATCTTTCACCCGTTCCCCGAGGAGCTGAACCGGCGTGCCGTCTCACGCTTGGCGCAGATCCACTATGCGCCCGGGCCTGCGGCGACCCGGAACCTCAACCGAGGCATCGTCGTCGACACCGGCCTGAACACGATCCGCGACAGCATCGATCTGGTTCCGCCCGAGGCGGAACTGCTGTCCCACGCCCGCGAAGGTCGCTACGCGATTGTCAGTCTCCATCGCTACGAGCTGCTAAAGGACGAGCGGCTCCTGCGGTCCACACTCGAGATACTCGCCCGTCATGCCGGAGACACGCGCATGCTGTTCATCGACCATCCGGTGACGATGGCCGCGATCAGGCGCTTTGGCCTCGAGAGCTTTTTCGACGAGGCAGGGTTGGTCAGAGTGCAACGGCTCGACTTCTTCGGTTTCGTCTCGCTCCTGCGCAACAGCGCGTTCGTGGTCACAGACAGTGGCGGGAGCCAACTCGAGGCCTACGCGCTCGACATTCCGTGCCTGATCCACCGGAAGCGAGTCGAACAACCGGACGGCGTCGGCGAGAACGTCGTCGTCTCCGGCTTTCGCGCCGATGAGTTGGAGCGATTTCTCGGACCCGTCGATCCATCGCCGCACAACACCTCCTGCCGCTGTCAGCCCCTCCGAGATCATCGTCTCCGATCTCGTCCAGCGAGGATTCGCGGTTTGAGCGACAAGCTTCGCGTCGCCGTCGTCGGAGCGGGACAGATGGGGCGGCATCACGCCCGCGTCATTGCCGAATCCACGTTCGGTGAGCTCGTTGCGGTCGTGGATCCTCGGCCCGAGGCGGAGGAGGTCGCGCAGCTTCGAAATGCGTTGTGGCTGCCGTCGACCGAGGCGCTTCTGCAGCAGGTCAAGCCGGATTTCGCGGTCGTCGCCGTGCCGACAGCCCAGCACGTCGAGCTCGCGGGACCTTTGCTCGACGCCGGAATACCCGTTCTCGTGGAGAAGCCTCTCGCCGCAACGGTGGCGGAAGCGCGACAGCTGATCGACATCGCCGAGTCGCGTGGTGTGCTGCTTGCAGTTGGGCATGTCGAGCGGTTCAACCCGGCGGTGCGCGTGCTCCGCGACAAGCTTCGCGCCCAGGAGTTGGGGCGAGTCTTCCAGGTTCACGCACGTCGACTCAGCCCCTTCCCGGTGCGCGTCGGCGACACCGGCGTCGCCCTCGACCTCGCGACGCACGAGCTCGACATCATGTGCGAGCTGGCCGGCTCGCCCACACGTATCTCCGCCGAGCACGATCGACGCGCACACCGGACTCACGAGGATCTGCTTGCCGCCACGCTCCGTTTCGATTCGGGCATCATCGGCCTGCTCGAGGTGAATTGGTTGACCCCGACGAAGGTTCGCCAACTGACCGTGACCGGCGAACGGGGCATGTATGTCATCGACTACCTGAACCAGCACCTCACGCTCTACGAGAATGCGCACGAGAGCGAGTCATGGTCGACGCTCGACATCTTCGACGGCGTCACCGAAGGAAACGTGATCCGCTACGCCATCCCGCGCGTCGAGCCGCTCCAGGCCGAGCTCGAAGCGTTCGCGCAGGCGGTCAGGGGTGAGGATGTGGAGATCGTCTCCGCCGAGGACGGGCTCCGTGCGCTGGAGCTCGCCATCCTCGTCGTGGAGGCGGGAAGCTCAGGCAAAACGCTTCAGCTCGAGGCGTTCAAGCGCCCGTAGAAATCGGGCGCAGGGCGGAGCTCGAAGGGTGAGACGAAGACCGAGCCCTGACGCGGATCGGCATTGCCGAACGGCGCCGGGCCTGGCTCGGCGTGGAGATTCAACGTCACGGGCGCGTCGAGCTGGAACTGGACCGAGGATGATCTGCGACTGGAAGGTTTGCACCGTCTCGCGCCCGAGCACCGCGCGCCCCGGAACCGACCAGGGTCAACTCACGCGGCGTGTCCCAGCTGAAGGCATCGAGCACGAGGTAGTAGCGACCGGCCACTGCTGAGTGGACGATGACGTCGCCGTTCTGGGTCATCCAGCGACCGGTGCGTCCGTCGGCGAACTTCTCGCCGGCGTTGAAGCCTTGTCCATACTCGGCGTCTGGCGTCGGGTAGGCGCGCGCGAGCGCGATGCGCGAACTCTGCTGGAAGAGCACCTCGTCGAGATCGGCCGGCGCCGCCTTGATCGTGAAGATCCGGGTGTCTCCACCGGGCGTGGCCACGAGCTTGTACGACGCCCGGTCGAGTGTGGGCGGAGGCACGCCGACCTCGCGGTAGGCGTCGTCGTGGACGACGACGTACCGGACATGCTCGGCGGCGAGGACCTGAGCCGCGAGCGGGTCGGCGACGTTCGACGCGACGATTCGGATCGCTTCCTCCCTCGTCCCCCCGTTCTTGCCCCCGAAGAGGGCAAACAAGGGGTGGCCGTGCTCGGTGGCGTACCAGAACTCGCGAGCACCGAGCGCGAGCTGCGCCTTCTCGATCGGGAGCGGGTAGTTGGCGACGATGCCCCCCGGGTGGGCTGCAAGCCATCTGACGTGAGGGAGCACGACGTTCGTCCGCCAGGTCGGGATCGGCGGCCCGACCGCGAGCTCGAAGACCAGAAAAGCAGCGATGCCTGCTCCGATCAGGCCGCCGCGACGCCGCGCCAGCACGGCGTCGAATGCGAGCGACGCGAGGACGATCAGGCAGAGACCGACGACCACTCCGACGCGCGAATAGACGCGCCAGTTCGACATGACGTGCACAAGCAAGTCCGATGGAGTTCGAATCGTGAGCGGGCCGACATGCACGATGGGCTTGAGGGACGTCACGAGCGCGACCGCGCCAACCGCGGTCGCCAGGCCTGCGGCGTAGCGACGCTGGCTGCCCGCGATCCGACCGCGGATCGTCAGGAAGACCCCAATCGCCGCCAGGGCCACCGTGGCGTAGCCGAAGAAGAGAACGTGCTCGCCGCCAGCGAGTCTGTCGGGGCGGAGACCGCCGAACAATGGGTGTCGCTCGGACGGCAGGACGTAGTCGAGGAGCTCGGCGCCGTTGTTCATGAGGTCGCCGAAGGTCTGGCTACCACTCGTGACGCTACCGGGGTCCCTGCCGAACAACAGGAGCGGCGGCGCGAAGATGACGAGCGATACGACTGTGCTGAGAGCCCCGAGCGCAAGGACGCGTATGCGCGCCCCCGCGGAGACTAGGAGGTCGAATGCGTACGCCGCCACGAAGAGCACACCTGCCATCAAGCCGATGTAGGAGTGCAGATAGAACGCGATCGCCAGTGCGACGCCGGCAGCTGCCGCCCACTGCTTGCGTCGCGTGCGATGCACTTCCAGCATCGTGAAGAAAAGCAGCGGCAGGACCCAGATGTGTTGCATCCCCGAGTGTCCTTCGTACGCCCGCGAGAACATCCACGGGCCGAAGCCGAAGACATAGCCACCGAGGAGAGCAGTGGGTAAGCGGAAGCGAAGGTGGACAAGCAGCAGGAACATGGCCCATGCCGATAAGACGAAGCCGGCGATCGTGAACCAGTTCCATGCCCCTACGAGTCCGAGGAATCCTTTCGTCGCCCAGATCAGACCCGGCTGGATCGCGTTTGCAGCGGTAACGGTCGTCGATCGGGGGTAGCCCTCCGGTGCGCCGTCGTATGGGCTGTGGTCGAACGTGAAAGGACTCTTTCCGACTTGCTCGGCGGCCCAGTAGTCGGCGAGCGCGCCCGTACTGTCGGTCGCGCCGTAGAGAACAGAGGAGTTCACGTGGCGCAGGAGTGGAAAGAGCCATACTGCTGCGACCAATGCGTAAACCGTAAGCCCGACCAGCGTTGGTGGGACACGTGTTCGCGCAATTGTGCGCCACGCGCCGGCGGTGGTTGCCGTGCTGATCGTTTCGTGCTGCATCGGAAGGATGGGGCCCCGCCCTAGGCCGGGGCCGATCGCCACCGGATGGTACCGATCGAGAAGATGCCCTACCGCCGTCTGGCGACGCCGTACAACCACCGTGCGCTTGGTCCGAGGCTCCGCTCTATCAAGACTTCGTGGGCTGTCACGAGGGCGGCAGCGGTGACGATGTTAACGCCGAGCAGCTGGTAGGGGGATCCGTGAAACGGCACGTACGCGATCAGTTCGGCGACCGCGCCCGCAAGTACGAGCCATGCCATTCGTGTCATCCCGCGCCCGAGGTGGTAGACGAGTTGCACATTGACGAGGGCGAAGAGCGTCATCTCCAGCCCGAACAGGCCGAGGAGCGATGCCGCGTCGCCGAACTTGGAGCCGAAGCTCGCGTCGACGACGAGCTTTGGAATCGTCGTCAGGAGGATCGTTGCGAGAGCCGAGAGCCCGGCAGTCACAGCGAGGCTCGCGCGGAAGATGTCGCCCGTGTCGAGAGCCGCAGCCGCCCGTGAGGACACCTTGGGCAGCAATACCGTCGCGATGGTCGTCGGTAGGTAGAGGATGAGCCGCCCGATCAAGGAGGCGCTGCCGTAGACGCCGACCTGGTGATCGCTCAGTACGACCTTCGCGACGATGACGTCGACCGTCGTGAGCGAAGTGATCGCGAGCATGCCGACGCTGACGGGCAGGAAGTATCGGAGGACCTCACGCGTCCGTGGTGCGTGCACGGGGTCGGGCGGTCGACGGAGCCACCGTACGAGCAACGGGATCGGTGCGATCAGACTTGCGAAACCGCCAACGACCGTCGCGCCCATTGCGCCGGCCGCGGTGACGCCGAACGGGATCAGCGTCAGAAGTGCGGCGACGCGAACGACCGTGCCGATCGTCATCGACGCAGCCAGGGTGCCGAAGCGCTGCAGGCCCTGCGCCAGCCCGAACAACACCGGTGACGCGAGCGCCGGAATGGTGTAGAGAGCTGTAAGGAGAACCGGCGAGAGATCGTCGATACCGAGCAGACGTCCGATCAACGGTGAGAGGAGCAGGAGCAAGCCGGTGAGTCCAAGGCTGGCAACGGTCGTTGCGACGACCGCACGGCGGACGAGAGAAGCGATCGCACCGGCTTCGTCTCGTGCGGCGTCCGCCGCCACGAAGCGCGCAATCACGACCTGAATCGCTCCGAACGGCAGCGCCAGGAGGCCGGACAGTGCGAGCAACGAGGCCACCTCTCCGTACTCGGCAGGGCCGAGAAGGCGGGCCGCGAACAGGTGAAACACGGCGTTGCCGACATTCAGCACCGTGATGCCGGCAAACACGATCGCGCCCGCGCGGGCTCCGCGCATCGGAACGGCGAAACTGTCGGGGCCAATCGTATCGCCAGCGACCGCGGCGCCGATGTCTGTGGGACTTCCCCGTGCTTTCATCGGCACCGTGGGCGAGTATAGGCGCGGGGTAACGTGCCGCCATGGAACTGTTGTGCCTGGGTTGCGGTGCAGCGCTGCAGGCCGGTGACGGCGGCCTCGTGTGCCCCACTTGCGCGCGTCGCTATCCGGTCATCGAAGGGGTGCCCGTCGTTCTGCCCCCCGAAATGACGGCGCAGCATGCGCATCAGAAAGCGTACTTCGACAGCCAGTTCAGCGGCTACGAGTCCTACGCAGTGGACAACTGGCGTCGGAGCTTCAACGAGCGCATCTTCCGCGCGATTCGGGTCGAGCCGGACTGGGCGCCCTATCTGGACGTCGGTGTTGGAGGCTCAGGGGCGACGGTGATCGAGGCGGGTCGCGCCGGCGTCTGGTCGGTGGGCTGTGATCTGTCCGTCGAAGGCGTCGTTCGCGCCTCCCGGTTTGCCTCTGAGGAAGTGCCCGGCCGGACGGACTTCGTCGTCTGCATGGCCGAGGAGCTCCCGTTTCGGAGCGGGTCGATCGGCGCCGCAAGCATCGTGGCGGTGCTCGAGCACCTCGATGACGACGCTCTCGCAGTCAGCGAGTTGGCGCGGGTGCTCCGGGACGGCGGCAGAGTCTGGGCGACCGTTCCGCACGCCTACCGGCACATGCCGCTGCCGGTGTGGCCGGTGTACTGGGCCCATGATCGCAGGATCGGTCACAAGCGCCACTACGACGAACGCCGGCTCCGGCAGTTGTTCGAGCAAAGCGGATTCCGCCATGTTGAAACGCAGTACTCAGGCCACCCGGTCAAGCTCCTACAGACAGCTGCCACGGTCGTGCGGCCTGCGTTGCGCAGCGGGCCGTCTGACTGGTGGTGGCGCCTGGAGCGGAGAGATCTCCGCCTGCGGCACAAAGCTCGGGGGGCACTTCAGATCAGCGCGGTGTTCGAGAAGCCGGCTTCCTCGCCGTCAAGGTGAGCAACGCAGCGTGCCGCGCGTCATGGCGCGCGAGCCGGCCTGGCAGCGGATAGTAACCGGCGCCGCGAACGGCGCTGACGGCCAAGCCGTGGTTCCCAAAGAGCTCGACCAAGCCGCGATAAGCGAAGACCCGGACGTGCTGCCAGCTCAGCGGTAGGTCCTGAGCCTCGTCGCGATGGACGGCCAACGGATTCCCCAGCCCCGCACGTGTCGCCGACACGTTCGTCAGGGAGAACGGTTGCCAGCCGAACGCGGTCGCGAAGACGTTGTGCCAGCTCGAGAGGTTCTCGGTCGAGGCGACGACAACTCCGCCGGGGCGCAGGACGCGGGCAATCTCGGAGACGAAGGTGTCCGTGTCCCGGACGTGTTCGATGACCTGATTGCTGACGACGGCGTCGAAGAAATCTTCCGGCCAGGGAAGGCCGGTCTCGATGTCCTTCACCTCCACGTCGAGACCTCGCTCGGTCGCCAGTGCAGCACGCTCGGCAACGGTCTCGATCCCAAAGACGCTCGCGGAGCGTGCGGCAGCTGCGAATGCAAGTGAACGTTCGCCATCGTCGCAGCCAACATCGAGCAGCCGTACGAGTGGCGCTTCGGACCGGAGTGATGCCTCGATGTTGTTGATGTTGTCCCGCATCGCCCGTTCGAACATGCGATGGGCGAAGCTGCGAAATCCGGTCGCCGACACTCTGAGAGTTTGCACATCGAGCGCGCACGACGTGCTGCGTACACTCGCCGGGTGATCGCCGTGCAGATCCTCTTCTGGGTGAGCCTCGGCGCGCTGGTTTGGACGCATGCGCTCTACCCGCTCTTCGTGGCGCTGGCTGCCCGCGTGCGGCCCCGGCTCGTACGCTCCGCCGACTCGACTCCGACGGTCGCCGTGATCGTCGCCGCGTACAACGAGGAGCCGGTGATCGCGCGGCGGCTCGAGAACCTGCTCGCGCTCGACTATCCGCGCGAGAAGGTCGAGATCGTGGTCACGTCCGACGCGTCGACCGACCGGACGCACGAGCTCGTCGAGGGCTTCGAGGGCGTGAAGCTGATCCGCAACCCGCGCGGCGGCAAGGTCGCGGCGCAGGATCGTGCGGTGCGCGAGACCGACGCGGAGATCGTCGCCTTCTCCGACGCGAACGCGACCTGGGCGCCGGACGCGCTGCGGCAGCTCGTGCGCGCGTTCGCCGATCCTGACGTCGCCTACGCATGCGGGCGCCTCGTGCTCCGCAGCGCCGAAGGGTCCAACCGCGAGGGGCTGTACTGGCGTTACGAGGTCTGGCTGCGCGGCCAGGAGTCCCGCCTCGGCTCGGTCACCGGCGGCAACGGCTCGATCTACGCCGTGCGCCGCGCCGACTACGAGGAGGTCGACCCGCGCTTCGGGCACGACCTGTCCCTGCCGTATCTGATGGTGCAGCACGGGAGGCGAGCGGTCTACGTGCCGGAGGCACAGGCATTCGAGGTGCCGACGCCCTCCAACGAGGCGGAGTACCGGCGCAAGGTGCGGATGTTCGAGCACTGCTGGCTGATCCTGCTGCGCGGCAAGATGCTGCGTCGGCTCGGGCCGATGTACCTGCTCGAGGTCGTCTCGCATCGCGTGCTGCGCTACGGCAGCGGCCTGCTGCACCTCGTCCTGCTCGCGACCTCGATCGCGCTCGCCGGCCAGGGGCTCGTCTACCAGGTCGTGCTCGCAGCGCAGCTTCTGCTCCTGGTTGCCGCGGCGATCGGCGTCGGCATCGCCCGCTACTACGTGCTGATCACGTGGGCCACGGTGCAGGCGCTCTGGAACTACCTGCGCCGAGGCGTCCCCGCGACGTGGGAGGTCGCGGAGGGGACACGCGTGTGAACCGTGCGCTCGACATCGCCACTTCCGGCGATCGGACTCGTCGTCTCGAGCCCCGTCGTCGCGGCCGCGGCGGTTGCGATCAAGCTCGAGGACCGCGGCCCGGTGCTCTACCGGCAGACGCGAGTCGGCAAGGACGGGGACGACTTCGAGCTCCTGAAGCTGCGCACGATGGTCGTCGGCGCGGAGAGGCACGGAGCCGGCTTCGCCGTCGACGCGGGCGACTCCCGGATCACGAAGACGGGACGGCTCCTGCGGAAGCTCTCGCTCGACGAGCTGCCGCAGCTTTGGAATGTGCTCCGCGGCGACATGAGCCTGATCGGGCCGAGGCCGACGCTCCGCTACCAGGTGGAGGAGTACTCGGACCGGCAGCGGCGCCGGCTGGAGGTGAAGCCCGGCCTCACCGGCTGGGCGCAGGTCCACGGCCGGGCGACCCTCCCGTGGGCCGAGCGGATCGAGCTCGACGTCTGGTACGTGGAGCACCGCTCGCCGCTCGTCGACCTGAAGATCCTCCTCCGCACGCCGCTGGCCCTCTTCGGGGGTACGTACAAGGGAGAATCAGGGGGCTGGAAGGCGTCCGACTCGTAACGGAACCTTCACGCACCAGCGGTACCCTCTTCCCGCGTGACCACTGTCCTCTTCACCTGCGCCGGTCAGCGCGTCGACATCGTGACGGCGTTCCGGAACGCCGGCGCACACGTCGTCGCGGCAGACCTGAATCCCCTCGCGCCGGCGCTCTATCACGCGGACGTCCAGGTGCTGGCGCCTCCGGTCAGCGATCCGTCATACGTGGCTTGGCTCGCCCGGCTCGTCCAGGAGCACGACGTGCGCCTGATTGTGCCGCTCACGGACCTCGACCATCTGGTGCTGGCGCACGCGCGCGAGACGCTCAAGCCGGCGCTCGTGCTGCTGCCGGAGCCCGACGTGATCGAGGCGGTCGCCGACAAGTACAACGCGCACGTCCGCTTCAGCGAGCTCGGCATCGACACGCCGCGCACGTGGCTCCCCGATGCGCTGCCGGACGACCTGCCGTTCCCGGTGCTCGTGAAGGCGCGAGAAGGCTTCGGCTCGCGCCACATCTACCGGGCCGACGATCGCCGCGAGCTCGAGTTCTTCCTCGACTACACGCCCGCCGAGTCGATGGTGCAGGAGTGCCTCGCGGGCGAGGAGTTCTCGATCGACGTCTTCTGCGACCTCGACGGCCGCTGCCTGAATGCGATTCCCCGGACGATGATCGAGTCCAAGGGCGGCGAATCCATCAAGGGGATGACGATCAAGGACGGGGAGCTGATCGAGCACGCGCGGCACGTCGCCGAGACGCTGCGGCTCGTCGGCCCCGCGAACATCCAGTGCTTCCGCCAGCCGGACGGACGGCTGCCGGTGACCGACATCAACCCTCGCTTCGGCGGCGGCTTCCCGCTCCCGCGCGCCGCCGGCGGGCGCTATCCCGAGCTCGCGATCGCGCTGGCCGAGGGCGAGCATCCCGAGCCGCGCCTCGGCGACTTCCGCGCGGGGATCACGATGACCCGGTTCTTCTCGCACCTGACGCTGACTGAGACCGGCGGCGTCTACGAGCCCTACACCGAAGAGCTGCCCGAGCCCGTGGCGCCGCAACCCGCCGTGGAAGCGCCGGGGGAGGTGTGAGGAGCCTCTCGCGGCTCCTCACCGCGGTCGTGCTGCTCGCCGTCGCGGGCTGCTCGTCCGGTGACAAGACCGCCGGCCCGCCCGGCACGACGGCCGCCGGCACGACCGTCGAGCACCACACGGTTCCCGCGGCGAAGCCCCGCCCGCGCAACGTGCAGGTGACCGTCGTCGACGGCGACACGCATCGCGTCGTGCGCAGCGTTCGCGTCGCGATCGCCGAGCGCGTCGGGCGCACGACGGACCTCGGTGTCGCGCACGTGCCCGTGATGCGCCGTGCCGCGCTGAAGGTGACGGTCTCCAAGCCGGGGTACCTGACCCGCACGGTGCGGCTCTGGTTCCGCCAGCAGCCGAAGTCGACGGTCCGGATCTTCCAGCGCAGCCTGCAGTGGCCGCTCTACGGCGCCACGTCGAGCCGCACGCAGGCGCAGACCTCGATGCGCGTTCGGCCGCCGTTCCGCAACGTCTGGAGCCGCGGGCATCGGCAACCTGATCGAGTTTCCCGCGGTCGTCTCGGAGGGCGTCGCGTACATCGGCAACGCCAAGGGGACGATCTACGCGCTCGACATGCGCGACGGCACCCGCATCTGGACCTACGACCCGCCGGGCGGCAAGATGGCCTCGTCGCCGGCCGTCGTCGGCCGTGAGGTCGTCGTGCACGGCATGGACGGCATCGTCCGGGTGCTGGACGCGCGCACCGGCAAGCTGCGCTGGCACCGGTGGATCGGCTCGCCGGTCGAGTCGTCTCCGATCGTCCGCTACGGGCTCGACTTCTTCGGCGCCTGGAACGGCCGGGTGTACGCACTCGACCTGAAGCGCCGCAAGCTGCTCTGGACGCGGTCGTTCGGCTGCAAGATCACCTCCTCCGCGGCCGTCGCCGGCGAGCGCCTCTTCATCGGCGACTACTGCGGCCGCATCCTCTCGCTGGCACCGCGCACCGGCCGCGTGCAGTGGTCGCGCCACGTCAACGGGCGCGTCTACGGGACGCCAGCCGTCGCGGCCGGGCGCGTGTTCGTCCCCTCGTCCACCGGCGGCTCGCTGACCGCCTTCACGACGACCGGCCGCCGCCTCTGGTCGCGCGGCACCGGTGCGTACGTCTACTCGTCGCCCGCCACGTGGAGGGGACGCGTCGTCTTCGGCTCGTACAACGGGCTGATCTACTGCGTGTCGGCGAGGACCGGCGCGGACGATCTGGTCGGTGCCGGCGGGCGGCCGCGTCTCGGGCGCAGCCGTCGTGGTCGACGGCGTCGCGTACGCCGGCGCGCGACGGCGGATCACCGGCGTCGACATGCGGACCGGCCACGCGCTGGTGCGCTTCCCGCACGGTGACTACGTGCCCGTCTCGGGGAGCGGCCAGCGGCTGCTGCTGCACGGCTTCTCTCGCCTGTACGCGGTGGAGGCACGCTGAGACGTCGCTGGCTCGTCGCGGCGGCGGCCGTCGCGGTGCTGCTGCTCGCCGGGGCGTTCGCGGCCTTCGTGCTGCTGCGGAACGCCGAGCCGGGAGACGTGCGCGGCTCGTCGACCGAGGAGTTCGTCACGACCGAGGCCGTCGTCCCGCCGCCGCCTCCGCCGGGGATCGAGTGGCCGATGTACGGCTACTCGCAGGAACGGCTCCACGTCGGGCCCGGGACGATCCAGCCTCCGTTCCGGCGCCTCTGGACGTTCCGCGCCCGCCAGTTCATCGAGTTCCCGCCCGCGATCGCCTACGGCCGGCTGTACTTCGCGAACGGCGCCGGCGTCGTCTTCGCCGTCAACGCGAAGACGGGCAAGCGCGCCTGGCGCTTCGTCTCCAACCGCTGCGTCGCGGCTTCGCCGGCTGTCGATCGCCACCTCGTCTACCTCACGTTCCTGAACCATCCGCCGTGCAATCCCGAGCAGATCAAGGGCCTCGACGGCGAGCTCGTCGTGTTCCGCGCCGGTCACGGCTCGATCAAGTGGCGCCGCACGATCGGGCCCAGCGAGTCGTCACCGCTCGTCGCGGGCGGGTACGTCTACGTCGGCGACTGGACCGGCAAGGTCTCCGCCTTCGTGGCCCAGACGGGGACGCTGAAGTGGACGTTCAGGACGGGCGGCAAGGTGAAGGGTGCGCTCGCGATCTCGGGCAACCGCGCTCTTCGTCGGCTCGTACGACCACAACGTCTACGCGATCGACGCGCGGAACGGCAAGCTGCTCTGGAAGGCCGGCGCGCAGGGCCAGGTGTTCCGGCACCGCGGCACGTTCTACTCGACGCCGGCCGTCGCCTACGGGCGCGTCTACATCGGCTCGACGGACTCGAAGGTCTACTCCTTCGGGGCGGGATCGGGCCAGACGCGCTGGATCCACGACACCGGTGGCTACGTCTACTCGTCGCCGGCCGTCTGGCGGGAGCGGGTCTACATCGGCTCGTACGACAAGCGCTTCTACTGCCTCGACGCGGCGACGGGAGACGTGATCTGGAAGTTCACGGCGAACGGGCCCATCTCGGGGTCGCCGACGATCGTCGCCGGCGTCGTCTACTTCGCGACGCTGAAGGAGAAGACGTACGCGCTCGACGCCCGCACCGGACGCGAGCTGTGGACCTTCCCGGACGGCCAGTACTCGCCCGTGGTCAGCGACGGCGAGCGGCTGTACCTCGTCGGGCACGCGCGGGTGTACGGCCTCGCGCCTCGCAAATAGGTCGGTAGGCTCCGCCGGATGCGCTACGCCGTCACCGGAGCCGCCGGCTTCATCGGCTCGCACCTGTCGGAGGCGCTCGAGTCGGCAGGGCACGAGGTCGTCGGCATCGACGCCTTCACCGACTACTACGACCCGGAGCTGAAGGAGGAGAACGCGCGGGGCCTTGCGACGCGCGGCCTCGACGTGCGCCGCGTCGACCTCGCCGCCGACGACATCGACTTCTCCGGCCTCGACGGTGTCTTCCACCTTGCCGGGCAGCCGGGTGTGCGGAGCTTCGGCGACGTCTTCCCGCTCTACCTGCGGCACAACGTCCTCGCGAGCCAGCGCGTCTTCGAGGCCGCGGCGCGCGACGGCGCACGCGTCGTCTTCGCGTCGTCCTCGTCGGTCTACGGGGAGGCGGAGCGGTATCCGACCCCGGAGGACACGCCGACGCGGCCGCTGTCGCCCTACGGGATCACGAAGCTCGCCGCCGAGCAGCTCGCCCGCGCCTACGAGCGGAGCTTCGGGCTGGACGTCGTCGTCGTGCGCTACTTCAACGCGTTCGGACCGCGCCAGCGCCCGGACATGGCGTTCACGAGGATCGCGCTCGCGCTCGCCGAGGACGGTCCATTCGAGCTGTACGGCGACGGTGCTCAGAGCCGCGGCTGGACGTACGTCGCGGACATCGTCGACGGGACGATCCGGGCGATGCAGGGTGGCACCGGCACGTACAACATCGGCGGCGCCGTCGAGGCGTCGATGGACGAGACGATTGCGCTCTTCGAAGAGGCGTCGGGCCGCCGCCTCGACCTGCAGAGGCGTCCCGTCGTGCCGGGCGATCAGCGGCGAACGAAGGCCGACACCTCGCGGATTCGCGACGAGCTCGGCTGGCAGCCGCAGGTCGGCCTCGAGGAAGGCGTGCGGCGCCAGTGGCAATGGGCCTGGGATAGAGTCGCCGCGCGATGAGCACCCCTCGCCCAACGCCTGACCTCGACGCCGAGCGCGAGGTCGATCTCGGCCGCTGGCGCACCGCGATCGCCGCTCGCTGGTGGCTGCCGGTCGCCGGGCTCGTCGCCGGCGCGATCCTCGGCATTCTCGCCTCGGTCGGCGGCGCTCAGGTCTATCGCGCGCAGGCGCTGATCTCGCTCGGGCAGCCGTTCTCGCCGACCGGCAGCGCGCCCGTGAACAGCTTCGCCACCAACCCGCGGGCGGTCTCCGAGATCGTCCGCAGCGAGTCTGCGCTGAAGCAGGCGGCCGCCGCTGCCGGGCTCCGCGTCGGCGCGCTCCGCGGCAAGGTCAGCTCCGGGCAGGTCGGCGCCGGGACGGGCAACGCGGCGCGCAACGTCCCGCTCGTCACCGTCAGCGTCCAGGGCGCGAAGCCGACGAAGGTCGAGCTGGCCGCGAACGAGCTGGCGAAGATCGTCGTCGACCGGACGACGGCGAAATACGTGGGCACCAAGATCAAGACCTTCCAGCTGACGCTGAGCTCGATCCAGGACCAGCTCAACTCGCTGAAGCCGCGGATCAACGCGCTGCAGGGCCAGGTCGACGCCTCGGGGGTTGCGCCGCTCGACAAGCTCGTGCTGCTGTCCGCGCTCGACAACGCGCAACAGCGCCGGGGGCAGCTGCTCGACCTGCAGACGGTCACGCAGCAGCAGCTGGCGCTGGCGGAGACCGTCGAGAGCGCGCAGATCATCCAGCCGGCCGCCGCCGCGAAGACGACCGCGCGCAGCCGCCGGAACTCGCTTGCGATCGGCGCTCTGATCGGTCTCATCGCCGGGCTCGTCGCGGCGATCGCGTGGGATCCGATCGCTGCCCGTCGAACGAGCTAGCCATGGTTGACGGCAAGACCGTGGCGGTGGTCGTCCCGGCGCACAACGAGGAGACCCTGCTCCCGGAGACGCTCCGCGGCATCCCCGAGTTCGTCGACCGCGTGTACGTCGTGGACGACGCCTCGACCGACGGGACGGCGCAGGTCGCGGCGGACGGTCGTGTCGAGATCCTGCGCCACGACCGCAACGAGGGCGTCGGCGCGGCGATCGTCACCGGGTACCGGCGCGCGCTGGCCGACGGGATCGACGTCACGTGCGTGATGGCCGCGGACAACCAGATGGACCCCGCCGACCTCGAGACGCTCGTGCGCCCGGTCGCCGAGGGTCGCGTCGACTACGCGAAGGCGAACCGCCTCTACAGCGGCGAGTACTGGCGCATGATCCCGCGCACGCGGCGCTGGGGCAACGCGGTGCTCTCGTTCCTGACGAAGATCGCCTCGGGGTACTGGCACGTCGCCGACTCGCAGACGGGCTACACCGCGATCGCGCTGCCGACGCTCCGCCAGCTCGACCTCGACCGCGTGTATCCGCGCTACGGCTTCCCGAACGACATGCTCGTGCACCTGAACGTCTGGAACGCGCGCGTGCGCGACTTTCCCTCGCGGCCGGTCTACGGCGTCGGCGAGACCTCGGGCATCCGCCTCCACTCGGTCGTCCCGCGGATCTCGTGGCTGCTGATCAAGGCGTTCTTCTGGCGGCTGCGCGAGAAGTACGTGATCCGCGACTTCCACCCGCTCGTGCTCTTCTACGCCCTCGGCATCCTGATGACCGCCGCCGGGCTCTTCCTCGGCACGATCGTCCTGGCCCTGCGCCTCGCCGGCAACGACCTGACCGTCGGCACGGTCGTGCTGGTCGCGCTGCTGCTGATCTCAGGCTCGCAGTTCGCCCTCTTCGCGATGTGGTTCGACATGGAGTCGAACAAGGACCTGCGCTGAGGCTGCCGGTGGAGGTTCGCCTTCGGGCGTAAGGGCGGTGGCCCACCGCCACGCACTCCCCGGGCGAACCTAGTGCGACGGAGGCTCGATTTTCGTTGCCGTCAGCTTCGGCCAGCGATCCGCCGTCCCGATCGTTGTGTTCGAGAGGACGACCCACTCGTAGGCCACCGCGGGCCTTTTGCACTGCGGCGCGCCTTACATGGGGCGCGGCCGCCAGGGCTCGTGCTCGTGCGCGAGCCAGACGAGCTCGGGCTCGAGCGCGCGCACCCGCAGCTGGCCCTCGGTGTGCGGCTCGTCAAGCTCGCCGAAGCGAACGGCCACGTCGCCGCCGACGACGATCGGACGCCCGCCAGTCTCGACGACGACGACCTGCATGCCGCGTGTGTGGCCCGGCGCGGGGACAAGGCGGAGCCCGGGCAGCAGCTCGAGCTCGCCGTCGACCGGCTCGTAGCGCACGCCGGGCGCCTCGACCCACTCGCGGATCGTGTAGTCGTCCTCCGTGCGCGCGTCCTCGAGCTCCTGCCGCTGAACGTAAATCGGCCGTCCGGCGAAGAGGCGGTTGCCACCGCAGTGGTCGAAGTGCAGGTGCGTGTTGACGACGACGTCGACGCCGGCGAGGTCGAAGGCCTGCTCGCTCAGTGGGACGAGGCGGGGGTCAAGGTCGGCCACCGCCGGGTGCAGCTCCGTCATGCCGGTGTCGACCAGTACTCGGGCGGCGGGATGGTCGATGACGTGGACGTAGACCGGCCAGCGCTCGCCCTCGACGAGCAACTCGGCCACGAGCAGCGGCGTGATCGTGGGCGGCGTTATCACCAATCAACCTCTTACCTACGGTACGACTCCCGCCGCGAGGCGAAGTCATCGTTCTCATTTCAGAAGGCGTTCGTGCGCAATCAGCCCGTCCGAGATTCGGTAGATGGCAATGTGACGCTCCGGTTGAGGCGTCCGCCCGGCCACCTCCTCCTCCTGAACGACGTAAGACCCGACCGCGAACCCCCCGAGCTTCCGGACGCTGAGGCTCGGGAACTGCTCGAACATCAGCTCGTAACGAGCGTGAATGGCGTCCCGCCCGGCAGCGAGCACGACGCCGTCGCTGTCCTCGATTCGCGCGTCGTCGGTGTAGCAGCTGACGAACGAATCGATGTCACGGGCGCTCAGCGCCACGAGTACAGCGTCCGTCACACCGGCCACCGAGAGATCATCGAGGTTCAGTCGGTCAATGGGAACGGCGGCACGACGACCGCTCCTTCGCAGCGGGTTGTGTCGAGGCCAACGGCTGTGCCGCGGTCGACCAAGTCGGCCATCATCTCGTCGACGCAGCCGCCGATGCCGAACGAGTGACCCACGTGTGGGAAGACCACGGTGCTGCTGTCGGGGAAATGCTGCTTGAGGTTGGCGAGGTTCGTGAGCGGATCCTGCGGGTCGGCGCCGCCCACGAATGCGAGCACCGGCACACGGCTGGACGTGGGAAGCCGCCAGAGCGAGCCGGGCTCGGCGCGCTTCGGGACGGAGTTGCAGCGGTGGCGGAACGCCGCGATCCTCGCGGCCGTGTAGCTGTCGAAGTCGGTGCCCCACGGTCCCGCCGCATCGAGTCCGGTCCAGGGCTCGTTGCACCAGATCGACTTGGCCATGAGGTTCAGCGTGACGCCGAGATCTCCCGAGTCCGCGTCGTCGAGGGGCCCGTAGTCGCCCTTCGCGGCGCGGCTGACGACGAGCGGGATGGAGACCGCCTTCGTGCCGTCGAGCAGCATCACGTGGACGACGGAGGCGAGCTCGTCCCCGGTCGTGCCGTGCACCGGGTGAGCGTTCCACGCCTTCACGAGCTCGCCGAATTGACGCTCCCAGCCTGGGAATGTCTGCCGGCAGTCGGGATCCGAGGCGCAGAGCTTCGCGAGTTGGTCGAGGGCGCGCTGGGCGTTGACGGCGTAGCGGTCGAAGAAGGGGACGTCGATCGCGGTTCCGCCCGCGAGCATGAGCGTGTGCACCGAGCGCGGATGGAGCTTGAGGTAGATCTGCGCCGCCGTGGCCCCGTAGGAGCTGCCGATCACGTCGAGCTGCCGGTAGCCGAGCGCTGCCCGCACTGCGTCGAGGTCGTCCATCGCCATCCGCGTCCCGTACTGCGTCACGTCGGCGTCGTGCCGTTTCGATCGCCCGGTCCCGCGCTGGTCGACGAGCAGGATGTCGTGCTTCAAGCCCAGCAGCGTCAACTGCCGGCTCCGGTCAGCCGCGGTATCCGTGGCGGCGCCCCCCGGCCCGCCCTCGATGTACGCGACGGCGTCTTTTGAGACCGGCTTCGAGAACGCGGGCAGGACGACGACGTGAAGGCCGATCGTGTGCCCGTTCGGCTTTGTGCGGTCCTCCGGGACGACGAAGGTGCCGCAGCGGGCGTTTATCCCCTCCACCACGCACGGCTCTGGCGGCCACCCGTACCGCGCCTGGCCCGAAAGGAACGCCCGGTCGATGCCGACGCCGATGCCGGCGGCGGCCACCAGGCCGACCAGAAACCACACGACCCGCCGGCGCGGCCAGTGAAGGCGATGCGACGCCAGGTCCGCGCCAGTAGCCATGAGCGAACCTCCGCCCGGCCACATCCCTCGACTCGCGCGAGGCAGCATCCGGGGATCCGCGGATTCCGCGCAACGGACCGATCCTTAGCCGATGTGCCGTCGCCGGCACTCTCGAGCGGGCATGATCCGCTCGTGAACCCGGCAGCGAGGTAGCGGTTTGGCGCGGCGACGGCCGCGCGTTTTCGGCGCAGTCGCCGAGGCCTGCACTGCGGGCATCGGGTGCTGCGCGCCCACCGCTACGACTCGGAGGTGCCACGAATGAATCGTCAGAACCTCTTCTCCGACTCATGGGACGGAGAGAACGAAGAAGACCGGACTCGACACCGAGTCTTCTGGCGGCCGGACGACGCCAGGATGGGAGCAACGCTGTACGAGCTGGCCCCCGGCGCGCCCGATACGCGGCTGCACATGCACTTCGGAGCCGAGGAGATGTTCTTCGTCCTGAGCGGACGTCCCCTCTTCCGGAACCAGCACGGCGAGGAGGAGCTCGCTCCGGGCGACTTCGTCTTCTGCCCGGAGGGACGTGCCGGGCTCCACGCGTTCAGCAACCCCACCGAAGAGCCCGCTCGGATCCTCGCGATGAGTGCCGGGAGCTTCCCGGACGTCGTCGCCTACCCCGAAGACGGATATGCATGGGTGGCGACTCGCGATCCCGATCCCGAGCTCGTCGCGAGAGGCGGCGACCCCGGCATCATCGCTCGCTTCGAGATCCCGATCGAGTAGGAGTCGCAGCGAAGAGGCCGCGCGAGCGGCCTCTTCGCTTCTCCGACGCGGGGCGGGCTACCGTGCGCCAGATGCATCAGCACGGACAGCGGTACGACCGAGCGCAACAGGAAATCGTTGGCGCGTCACTGGATCTCGAGGTGCTCCGCATGCTCGACCTGGGGGTCGGCACGGGCGAGACGTCACGACGATGCTTGGAGGCGCACCCGGCGGCGCACGCCGTGTGCCTCGATCAAGACCAAGACAAGCTGGACGCGGCGGCCGATGTTCTGGGCGCGAGAGCGGAGCTGCGACTTGGCCGCTTCCAGGATCGACTACCGGAAGGGCCCTTCGAGCTGATCGTTTCCGCATTCGCTTTGCATCACGTCGACGAGGCGTTGAAGGCAGACCTGCTTCCCCGTGTCGCGGAGCGGCTGTCGGAGGGCGGACGGTTCGTGCTGGCCGATGTCGTCGAACCGCACGCTCCGGTCTCCGAGCCGACCCCACTGGATCGAGCCCAGAGCGTGGTCAGCCGCACGGATGAACTGCTGGACGTCCTCCGCCAGGCCGGCTTTCAGCCCGAGGTTCGGTGGGCAGAGCACGACCTCGTCGTCATTGCCGCGTCGGTCGGCTGAACGCTAGGGCGCGAGCTCGCCGCGGACGACGACGGTGCGGCTGAAGCTCGTGCCGTCGATCTGGAAGCCGTAGCAGCCGGCCGTGAGCACGCGAACACCCGATGGCACGCCCCGGCTGCCCGTTGGCTGGCCCGACCAGGAGACAGTGGTGTACGGGTAGATGCGGAGCTCCGGCTGGGGAAGCCTGCCGCCGTTGAAGCCCACGCGCTGAGGGCCGTCGAGCCGCCGCCCACGGATCAGCACCGGCCCGCGATAGCTCGGCAGGACGTACCAGAACACCTTCTCACCGAACCACGGACCGCCGTACTGCTCGTCACGGGTGGCGGAGAGAAGTCCCCCGCTGGAGCCGAGACCCGGATAGACCGGTCCTCGGCCGATGCCGGTTCCGCCGAAGATCTTGTGACGCTCCCACGCGATTCGCGTGTCGACGCGGCTAACCGGGCACGCCTGGCCGGCCGTCACTTTCGGCAAGTGGAACGGCCGACGCAGTTTGCTCCATTCATCGCCGCTGCGCGCCGCCGCCCCCGACGCGAGCAGGACGCCGACGAGAACAGCGGTCGCCGCGACGAATGCCCTGCGCACGATGCGTGTGCCCATCACACCGGTACAAATAGTAGGCCGCTGAGGTTCCCGTCGACACCGCCGGCGTTCAGTAGCCCCGCGCAGCGCCTGGTAGCCCCGCGCAGCGCTCAGTAGCATTGCGTCGTGCGCGAGTTGCGTCCGGGTTTGTGGCATTGGGAGGCACCGCACCCGCAGTGGGAGGCGACCGAGCCGTGGAGCGAGAACGTGTCGTCCTACGCGATCGACGACGGCGAGCGGCTGCTGCTCTTCGATCCGCTGGCCGTGCCGAGCGAGCTCGTGGATCTCGCGGCCGGCCGTGAGACGGCGATCGTGCTCACCGCGCCGTGGCACGAGCGTGACGCGGAAAGCCTGGTCGAGCGGCTCGGCGTGCCGGTCTACACGCCGCTGCCCGACACCGCGCAGTACCTGATGGACACGTACGGCATCACCGCCGAGCAGGCCGGTGACGGCAGTCCCGACGTCGTCTGGCTGCTCCGCGAGCAGAAAGGCGAGGCGCGCCCGTACTCGGCCGGCGACCGGCTGCCGTTCGGTGCCGACGTGTTCCCGGGGCACAAGGCGAACGACACCGTGCTCTGGGTCGAGGGCCAGCGTGCCGTGATCTCCGGCGACACGCTCGTCGACTTCGGCCAGGGCCTCGAAATCAACGAGAGGTGGCTCCGTCCCGGCGTGACACGCGAGGAGATCGCCGAGGGACTGCGCCCGCTGCTCGCGCTGCCGGTCGAGCACGTGCTCGCGACGCACGGCGGTCCGACCGACCGGGCCGCCCTCGAGCGCGCGTTGTCCTCCTAGACGGCTCGTCGTGCCGGCGGTCGCAGCGTTCGTGCCGAGGCGCGAGCTGCCTACCGCGCCCGCACTTGGTACGCCGCGACGGGCCGGTCGTTCAGCACGTCCGCATACGGAAACACGAAGCGGCCGTTCCGGAGCTCGCCCACCACGTTGCCGATCGGCGTGCCCGCCGCACTGACCGCAGTCGCCTCGACGCCCGAACCCGGCGGCGGCTTCACCGCGATGCGCGTGTCTGCGCCGATCGGCTGGCGAACCGTCACGGCTCCCGCGCTGCGCTCGACGAACACGTAGTGCGTGCCTGTCGCGTCGCTCAGGGAGCCGGCAACGAGCTCGGGTGTTCGGGCGAGGAAGCCGTTGGGTGCGACGTTGTAGCCGTCGACCGTGAAGCTGCTGGCCGGGTCCAGGTTCGCGACGACCGTCAGGTCGCCGAATGTGCTTTCGGTTACCCCAGGCGCGAGGTCGCGATACCGCGTCAGCGGCACACCCGCGTAGTGCGGGCCAAGCGTCCGCTGCAGGCGCGCCACCAGGTCGAGCCAGGGACCGGCTCCGTTCTCCCACATGTACGAGCTCATCATTCCGAAGGCGAGATTCCAGGTCAGCACCTCGCGGTCGTTCGCCATCGTGGCGGCGAAGAGATCGTGTTGGTACAGGAGCACCTTGTCGTGCAGGAGCCACACCGCGAGCGGATAGGGCTCCCAGTTGCCGGTCCCGAACTGCAGGTTCGGTAGATCGAGCTCCCGCGCCATCATCATCAGCCCGCCGTGGAAGCCGCTGAAGTCGCGCGCGAGCCGGTCCCAGCCGTCCTCCACCATCAGACAGCGGTTCGCGTACGGAGCGAGCAGCGAGAGCCAGCTGTCGTAGTACGACTCGGGGCTCGGCGCGGCGGGATTGAAGTCGCGGAGCCACGGACGCGCACCGAGCTGGTCGAGGAACAGGCAGTCGGCGGGAACTTCGGTGCGCCAAGCTTCCAGCTGGCTCGCGACTCGAGCGCGGACGGCCGGGCTCGCCGCCGAGACGATGACGCCCGTGCGGCTGTTGTAGGCGATCGAAACCGGGTTGCCGTGGTCGTCGAGCACCGCGACGTTCCTCGGATCGGAGCTCCGCATTGTCGGCGACGCGGGATCCCACCAGGTGAGGTTGTCGTATGGCATGACGAGATCGCCCCGTGCATGCGCCCGCTCGACCAGCTGGCGGAAATCGGCGGTCGTTCCGAAGCGCGCGTCTGGCGGCAGCACGTCGGGCAAGTTCACGTCGTGGCCGCCGGGCTGGTAGGCGACCGGATGCACGAGCACCGGCGAGGGCAGGCCCGAGAGGTCGAGATCTCGGAACGGTGCCAGGCGCTGAAGGTCCGTCTTGATCAGGGGCGCCTGCGCGAGCGTTTGCAGCCGTGCCCCCAGCTTGCTCTGCAGCGACGGGTACCGGTCGATGCCGTTGTCGTGGCGATACGCGAGGATCGACTGCTGCGCCGTTCCGCCCACGCGCACGCGAACGACGGGGCTCACCCAGCGCGTGCCGGGCGCGATCCACGTCTGGAACTCGTGGACGACGCAGAACGATCCGCCGCCGCACTCGCCCGCCGGCCAATGGGCGAAGCCGAGGTTGACCGGTCGAATCGGTCCAGTCGAAACCGAATAGAGCGCGACGTGTGTCCGGCGGACGTCGAGGGAGAGATAGTCGGCGAAAGCCCAACGCGACGGATAGATCTGGATGTTGTCGCCGACGCGCGAGAAGAAAGCCGGTTTCAGACGCACGCCCGGCAGCACGTTCGGCGCATAGCCCGCACGCACTGCGGCGACGTCGCCGATGACCCTGGCGGGGAACGGGACCGCCGGACGCGTCTCACCGCGATTCGTCAGCGTCAGCTGGAGGTCGAAGAACGTCGGGCGCGCCTGGACCGTGACGATCGACGACGGTGCAGTGAGCGTGAGGGTCGACGACTTCGCCTGCCACCGTTGCGTCACCCGGCCGGAGATCAGGGTGCCGCGTAGCAGGCTTGCGCCATTCGAGAACAGCTCGAAACCGCCCTTGTTGACGACGAGCCGGTAATTGCTGCCGTTGATGACGAGCCGGTCGCGGCTCGGCGCGGCGGCTGCAGCCGACCCGCAGACGAGCAGCACGAAAGCGACAGCTAGGGCGACCCCTCGGCTCATGCCATGTCAGATGATGCACACATGCGAGTCGTACTGGGACTACTGCTGGCCGCACTCGCGCTCGCCGGGCCGCCGGAAATCTCGCTCGCCGCGGAGTCCAACTCGTTTGTCGTCCGCTCGGGCGCGAAGCTCACACTCGACGGAAAGCCGTTCCGCTTCGGTGGAGCCAATATCGAGTGGCTCGGGCTCGAAGGCTACGGGCCGTTCGATCCGGCTGGACCGCATCTTCCGAGCCATTACGAGATCGACGATGCGCTTGCCACCGCGCGCGAGCTGGGCGCGGTCGTCGTCCGGAGTCAGACGATGGGCGACTCGGTCGGATGCCCTGAATGCATCGAGCCGTCGCTCGGCCACTTCAACGACGCCGCCTTCGAGCGGATCGACTACGCGCTCGCGTCCGCGCGCAAGTACGGCATCAGGGTCATCCCGACGATCGTCGGCGACGACGCGCGCGCAGGCGGGACCGGCTGTGTCTATCTCCGCTGGCGCGGCATCGACGTCCCAAACTGCTCGCTGATCAACATGGAGCCGTTCTGGAAGAACGCAACCGTCATCGGCGACGTGAAGCGGCACATCGAGGGAGTCCTGAACCACGTCAACGTCTACACGCACGTTGCGTACAAGGACGATCCGACGATCCTGGGCTGGGATCTCCTGAACGGCGGCGGCAGTCCGCCCGCGTGGACGCAGGAGATCGTGCCCTTCGTCCGCGGCCTCGACGGCCGGCACCTGATCCTCTCCGGCGCCGCCAACGCGAGTCTCCCCGCCGTCGACGTCTGCGTGAGCTTCGTCTATCCGCATTGGTCCCAGCCGCTCGCATCGGTGACGGACGACATCGCCGCGTGCCGGGCCGCCGGCAAGCCGTTCGCCGCGTACGAGTACGGCTGGGACGCGACGAACTACCCGACGCTGCGCGGGCTGGGGAAGTTCCTCGACACGCTCCGTGCCGACCCACGCATCACCGGTGATGCGTTCTGGGCCCTGCAGGCGCACCGCGTCGGCCACGGCTGGATGCCGATACCCGCCGACACGAGCGACCCGACCGCGGCGCGCCACCTCGAGAGCGGCCAGTGGTGGGCGCTTTACTACCCGGGGATCCAGACGCTCGTGTCGAGCGCGGCGGAGATGAGTGCGCGCGCCCAGGCGATCCGCAGCCACAACTACGCGATGCGCGGCGTGAAGGTGCCGCGCCACGCGATCCCGCCTGCGCCGGTCGTGACCTCGGTCGTCTACGGGCCGACGACGTTCTTCGGCCGGGTCGGCGTCCGCGTCTACTGGCAGGGCTCTGCCGGCGCCAGGAACTACACCGTCCAGCGGGCTCCGCGCGCGGGCGGTCCGTGGACGAGCCTGTGCCGGCGCTGCGCGACCGATCTCGACGACGGGTTCGTCGACCTCTCGCAGGTCTCCAAGGTCAGCTGGTACCGCGTCATTCCGTACAACCTCGACGGCAGAGCCGGGGGAGCGTCGAAGACCCGTGCAATCGACCTCGCCTGAACGCGGCGACAAAGTGGTGATGGCGCCGCCGGCAAGGCCGGCGGCGCCCCGTTCGACTCAGCCGCTAGCGGCGGAAGGTCCGGCGAGCGACGGCGCTCGTCAGGCCGGACTTGTCACGCGCGCTCAGCGAGATCGTGTAGCGCCCGTGACCACGGAAGCGCTGCACCGGCACCCAGTTCCGCGTGTAGACGGCGCACGGGTTCGGTGCGTTCAGGGTCGAGAAGCGCCGCGTATACGACGCCTTGCCCGGCCGCGAGTCGGTCTCGATGATCGACAGGTTCTTGGCCGAGTCGTCGCAGATCCGGAACCGCGCGTAGACGCGGGCGCCGAGGAAGCGGATCGAGACGATCGTCAGCGACGGCCGCTTGTTCGTGATCGGGATCGCCGGCTCGACGACCGACGTGACGCCCGAGTTCGACGTCGCGCTGCCCGAGGTGTTCTTGCCGGTGACCGCGACGCGGAGCCGGAAGCCGATGTCCGTGATGCGGACGTTGTAGGTCTGGCCCGTCGCGCCGGAGACGGCGAGGCAGTTGCTGCCGTCGGAGTCACAACGCTGCCACTGGTACGTGAACGTCGGCGTGCCCGTCCAGGTGCCGGGGTCGGCGTTGAGGGTCTCGGCGACGCGGGCTTCCCCGCTGATCGTCGGCTTGGCCGTGTTGGTCGGCGCAGCCGCGTTCGCCGGCACCGGCGCAGTCGCGGCGGACCGTGCGTTCGTCGCACCGTCGGCGTTGACGGCGGTGACGACCGAGCGGAACGACCTGCCCGCGTCGACCCCTCTGACCGTGAACGTCTTCTGGGTCGCTCCGGCAACGTTGGCGCAGCTCGCGCCGGCCGCGTTGCAGCGCTGCCACTGGTACTGGAACGCCGTGGGGCTCTCCGTCCAGTTGCCGTTCGACGTGGTCAGCGTCTCGCCCACCTTGGGCGTCCCGGTGATCGCCGGCGGCGCCGAGTTGACCGGCGCAGCCGCGAAGGCCGGGGCGGCTGCCGCAAGCGCCGCACACGTGACCATCAGCAGCATCGTGATTCGTTTCAGGCTCACAGGAAGTCCTTTCCGCAGGTTGCGAACTACGGTCCCAACGGAATGCGGGGGCCGGCGGTAACGGCTTGAAGGCGGTGCTTACGGACCGTTTACGACCGGAACCGGTGCGATAGCGTCCGGCGGATGAAGTGGCGCCTGCAGGCCGTGGACGCGGTCGCCCTCGGAGGCGTGCTGCTTGCGACGCTGCTGCTCTTCAGCCAGGGACTGACCGACGCGCCGCCCGATTACGACGAGGGCGTGTACCTCGCGAGCGCGGACGCGCTCCGGCACGGGCAGGAGCTCGGGACGGATGTCTTCGGCTCGCAGATGCCGGGCTTCTACTCGTTCCTCCAGGGCGCGGTGACGTTCTTCGGCCTGTCGCTGACGGGCGTGAGGACGGCGATCCTGCTGTCGGCGCTCGTCGGCTGTACGGCCGCCTACGTGATCGGCCGCCGGCTCGACGGTCCGCTCGCCGGCGTGCTGGCCGGCCTCGGCGTCGCGGCGACGCCGTTCTTCGGGATCTACTCGCACCGGATCACGGCCGACCTGCCCGCGATCAGCCTGCTGCTCGTCGCCTTCGCGCTCTTGCTGTTCCCGGGCACCACCGCGGCCGTGCTCGGTGGGATCGCGCTGGGCGGTGCGGTGACGATGAAGATCTCGATGGCCGCGGGGGTCGTCGTGCTCGCGGTGCTGATCCTGGACGGACGGCTGCCGCTGCGGCGCGCCGCAATCGTCGCGGGCGCGGCGCTGCTGCCCGTGCTCGTCGTCCTGCTCGAGTACCGGCACGGGCTGTCGGAGATCTGGACGGGCGCGGTGACCTACCACCAGAAGGCTCGGAACGCGCCCGGGCTCGAGCAGTCGAATCAGTACCGCCTCCGGTCGGCAGCGCTGGGGCCGGGCGTCGCGTGGGCCTGGTTCCTCGGGCTCGGCGTGGTCGGCGCGCTGATCTCGGACCGAGCCCGGCGGCGGTCGCTTCCCTTCTGGATCTTCGCGATCGTGGCGGGTGCGTTTCTCCTCTGGCACCGGCCGCTGCACGACAATCACTTCCCGCTGCTCGCGCCCGCCGCCGTCGCCGCGGCCCTCGGCATCACGGGCGGCCTGCGTGTGCTGCCGAGGCCAGTTCGCATCGCGGGGCTCGCCGCCGTGGTGGTCGCGCTGGGCGCGGCGTACGTGTCGAGCTTCCGCGACTCGCGTGCCGAGCGGGAGGCGACTCCGCCCGAGCTGCTCTGGGGGGCGCGGGCGCTGCGGGCTGCAACGAGCCCGGGAGAGCTCGTCGCGACAGACCGTCAGTACGCCGCGGTCGAAGCAGGCCGGCGCGTCCCCGGCGACCTCGTGGACACGGCTGTCCTCCGGTTCGAATCCGGCCTTTTGACCCCCCAGCGCGTGATCGAGGATCTCGAGCGGGACCACATCCGTGCGGTCTTCGTCGATCGCGCGTTTCGGCTGTACCCGGAGCTGATGGCGTACCTGGCTCGCCGGTATCCGCGCCAGGTGCACTTCGGGGAGGCCGTCGTCTTCGTCCGGTGAGGCAGCGGTAAGGAGTTCGTAAGAGTTCGTAAGAGTTGGGCGGTTCCGAGACGAGCGCGTCTATCCTTCTCGCGGCATGGGGGCGGTCGCATCAGGGATCGTGAGGATTGCGCTGCTCGCCAGCGTCGTCGTGTCGGCGCTCGCCGTGTCGGCAGCACAGCCGGCCCAGGCGTCCCGTTTCATGAAGATCGGGATCTACGACGAGGCTCAGACGCTCTACGGACCGGTCGACAAGACCTACCCGGCTCTCGAGGCGCTGCACACCCAGGTGATCCGCCTCAACCTGTACTGGGGCGGCCGGTTCGGCGTCGCGCGCACGAAGCCCGCCACACCCACTGACCCGGCCGATCCCGCGTACGACTGGGCGCTCTACGACCGCACGGTCGACTACGCGCAGCAGTACGGCATGAAGGTGCTCTTCTCGATCTACGGCACTCCCGGCTGGGCGAACGGCGGCAAGGGCATGAACGTCGCGCCGAAGAACGGCGCCGACCTGAGGAACTTCGCGTACGCGGCCGCCCGGCGCTACAGCGGCACCTTCGAGGCAGAGGACGGCCGGCTGATCCCCTCGGTGCGGATGTGGCTCGCCTGGAACGAGCCGAACAACCCGATCTTCCTCACGCCGCAGTACAAGCGCGTCGGCGGCCGCTGGACGATCCAGAGCGCGGTCGACTACGCCAAGATCTGCAACGCCGTCTACGACGGCATCCACAAGACGCTGATCGCGAGCCAGCGCGTCGCCTGCGGCGCCACCGGTCCGCGTGGGAACAACCAGCCCGGCAGCGCCCGCCCGTCTGTCGCGCCGGTCGCGTTCCTCCGCGCCATGAAGAAGGCAGGCGTCAAGCGCTTCGACGCCTACGCGCACCACCCGTACTACGGCGGTCCGGCCGAGACGCCGACCACGAAGCCGAAGGGAGCCAGAGGCTCCGCGCCGACCGCGGTCACGCTGGCGAACCTCTCCGTGCTGACGCAGGAGCTGACAAAGCTCTACGGCAACAAGCGCCTCTGGATCACCGAGTACGGCTATCAGACGCGGCCGCCCGATCCGATCTACGGCGTCTCGTATGCCCAGCAGGCGAAGTACCTGACGCAGGCGTTCGGGATCGCCCGCAAGAACCCACGCGTCGACCTGATGCTCTGGTTCCTGCTGCGCGACGAGCCGACCCTGGGCGGCTGGCAGTCCGGCCTCTACACCTTCGACGGCCGCAAGAAGCCGTCGTTCCTCGCGTTCCAGCGCCTCACCAAGTAGCTCGTCGAGTCACGGGCGTGGTCGTGTGCCCGCAGCCCGGGTCGATAGCCTTCCCGGCGGATGGCGGACTCCGACAAGCCCCGTGAGCTCCGGCCGGTGCCACCGATCGTTGCGGGAGCCTGATGCGGTTCCTGCGCCGGAACGTTCTCGGCCTCTACGCCGTCTACGCAGTCGCGATCGTCTCGGGGCTCGTGGTCACGCCGATCGTGATCCACTCCGTAGGCACCGAGGGATTCGGCGTCTGGTCGTTCATCGGCTCGATCACGATCTACCTCTCGATTCTCGACTTCGGCGTCGGCCCGACCGTCGTGCGCTTCGCCGCCGAGGCGGGCGGTCGAGGCTCCGACGAGGACCTCAACTCGGTCGCGTCGACCGGCTTCGCCACCTACCTCGCGATCGGCGTCGCGACGGTTCCGGTGGGAATCGTCATCGCGTGGTTCTCCCCCGATCTCGTGTCGGCTCCCGCCGATCTGGTCTGGTCGACACGGGTCGCGACGTTGCTCGTGGTCGCCGGCCTGGCGCTTCGGTTCCCGCTCGGCCTCTTCAACAACCTGCTCGTCGCCCGGCAGCGCTGGGACCTACAGAACATGTCCACCGTCGTCTCGGCCGGTCTCTACGCACTGCTGGTCGCGCTGCTCTTGCCCCGCTGGGAGAGCATCGTCCTCCTCGCCGCGCTCTCCCTCGGATCGACGCTCATCCGGCTCGTGCTGCCGCTCTTCTGGCTGCGGTCGGAGTTTCCGCGGCTCCGGCTACAGCGCCGGCTCGTGACGCGGGAGCGCTTGCGAGGGCTCGCGTCGTTCAGCTGGAGCAACTTCCTCGTCCACGTGGCGAACAAGGTGGTGTTCTCGACGGACATCGTCGTCGTCGGGATCGTCCTCGGCGCGGTCGCATCCGGCCACTACGCCATCTCGGCGAAGCTCTTCGGGCTCGCCTTCGGCATCGGCACCGCGGCGACGACGTTGCTCTTCCCGGCCTTCGCGGAGCTGGAGGGCCTCGGCGACCACGGGAGACAGCAACGCCTCCTCGCGTCAGGGCTTCGCTTCGGGATGGCGCTGATGCTGCTGCTCGCGCTGCCCTTGCTCCTGATCCCGGACGAGTTGATCCACGCGTGGATCGGCAGCGGCTACGGCTCGGCGACGGCGCCGATGGCGGTGCTCGCCGTCGTCCTCATCGTGCACCAGCCGATCTTTCTCTTCACGCAGTTCCTGATCGCCCGCGGTGTGCACCGCGAGCTCGCCGTCGTCCTCGTCGGCGTCACGATCGCGAACCTCGTCCTCTCGGTCGTCTTGGCGTGGCAGGTCGGGATCTGGGGTGTCGCCGCCAGCACGCTGGTGACAGACGTCGCCCTGCTCGTGTACGTGCTGCTCCGCTACGCCCGCTCCGCGGCGCTGATGAGCGTCGGGTCCGTCCTGGGCGCGCTCTTCAAGCCGCTGCTGCCGGCGGCGATCGCCGCGGTGCTCGTCCTCGTGGTCGGTGCGCGTCTCCTCTACGAAGGCGACACGTTGCTCGAGCTCCTGCCGGTCGGCATCGTCTGGGTCGTCGTCGCGTCCGCTGCGATCTGGCGCTTCGGCCTCGGCGGCGGCGAGCGGGAGCTCTTGCGAGGGCAGCTGCACATCCATCCGAACGCCGCCTCCGTGTCGGAGCCGATTTAGCTGGGACGTTGCGGCAGGTAGCGGTCCAGGAGCTCGCGCTCGAACCGCTGTGCGAGCAGGTCCCAGTCGAGGTCGCGACCGGCGGTCCGCGCGGCGTCAGCCAGCTTCGTGCGCGCCTCGGCGTCCTCGCCCAGGTGCACGATCGCGTCGACGAAGTCCCGTGGCGTCGCAACGAGGACTCCGGCACCCAGTTCGCGAAGGTTCGCCGTCACCTCGTAGTCATATGACACGGTTGGGACGCCGAGGCCGATGAACTCCGAGATCTTCGCGGCGCGGATGCCCGTGTCCGCGGTGCGCGCATAGACAGCGAGGTCAAAGTTCGCAGTCGTCGCGAGCGCCTGCTCGCGTGGAAGTCTCCCGAAGAGAACGATGTCGTCGCGGCCGGCGACCCGCCGTCGAACCCTGGCGCTCGCCTCGCCGACGAGCCAGAGCCGGCCCTGCGGCAGCCGAGCTCGGATCGCGTCCCAGAGCTCTAGGAGATGGTCGACGTTGTAGAGCGGTCCTTCCGCATCTCGGTCGCCGGCCGAGAGGAGGTGCGCCGCCATCCAGCCGATGACGACGTCCCCCGGCTTTCGCATCATGCCGGCCGCCCGCTTGCTCTCGGGTGTGACGGAGCCGAGGCTCACGCCCTGCGGGATGACGATCCAGGGCTTCTCGACACCCAGCGCTTCGTAGCGGCGGGCCGCGTGCTCGGCGGTGACCGCGTACGCCTTCAGGTTCGGGCGGTTCAGGAGCGCGACGTGGTGGTCGTGGTAGTACGGGTCGTCGATGTCCGCCACGACGGGACCCCGGAACGCCGGGATCTGGTTCGGATCGAGGGTCAGCAGCCCCGCGTAGCGGCTGCGCGAGGGGCGCAGGGTGGCCTGGTACAGCGCGGGCCGCGACGCCCAGAACGCTCGGAACTGAACCCCGCGGACGGCACGGCGCTTCGAGAGGCGGACGAGACACGCATCCAGGCGCTCGAGCCGGGGGAGCAGCTCGGCGTAGCGAGGGTTGTTGTGACCGTGGAACCAGATCGAGAGCAACGCGACGCGATCCGGGTCGCCCGGCCCCCGGAGCAGAGCCGGGAGGCTGATCTCCCTCACCGAACCGCGTCTCGGTAGACGTCGATCGTCTGGTCGGCCATGCGCGCGACCGAGAACTCGTCCCGGGCGCGTTGCTCGCCGGCCCGGCCGAGGGCGACCCGCTCGGGCTCGTTCGCGAGCAGCCGCCCCAGGTGAGCCGCGAGCGCATCGACGTCGCCGGCTTCGGCAAGCAGCCCGGTCTCGCCGTCGACGACGATCTCCGGAATCGCGCTGACGCGGGTGGCGACGATGGGCAGCGACGCGAGCATCGCCTCGAGCAGGACGAGACCGAAGCCCTCCCAGCGCGACGTGTGGATGAAGATGTCCGCGCGGGCCAGCCAGTCGCGGATCTCGACGCGACCCGGAAAGACGACGGCGTCTGCGAGCCCGAGCTCCGTCGCGAGCGCGCGGGTCTCGGCTTCGAGCGGGCCGATACCGAGGATCGCCAGTCTCGCGTCCGGCGAGGCTCTGTGAGCCGCGGCGAACGCACGGAGCAGGGTCGGGTGATCCTTCTGTGCCGTCAGTCGTCCGATTGCGAGCACCAGCGGCGCGTCCTCGGAGATGCCTGCCGCCGCGGGTGTGATCTCCGAATGCCCGTTCGGGAGCTCATCCAACCCGTAGCGGACGGTGACGAGCTTGCGGGGGTCGTGCCCGGCGCGCTCGAGGAAGTGGCGCACCGCATCCGAGATCGCGATCAGGCGTCGAGCGCGACGGGCGAAGAGCCGGTCGACGTAGCGAAAGGGGCCGAGCAGGTAGCGGTCGTCGTTGTGCCGCGACGAGACGAGCGGTGTGCCCGTGACGTTGGCCGCCAGCGCGCCGTAGATGTCCCCGTGCACGAGATGGGTGTGCAGCAGGTCGGGTCGCTCGCGGCGGACCGCGCGGGTCAGCCTGGCGGCGAGTCGTGGGTTCAGGTCCGGTCCGCAGGGGATGGCCGTCCACGGGACGCCGCGCTCGTCGAGCAGGCGATAGAAGCGGGCCGCGTCGCCGCCTGCGTCGAGCGCGACGACACGCGCATCGATGTCGCGCGCGCGAAGCGCGGGCAGGAGCGCGAGCAGATGGGTCTCCGAGCCGCCGACGCCGTTGATCTTGTGGACGTGCAGGACCTTCACAGAGAGCGATCGTAGAGCCGCTGGACGGCATCGACCATGCGCTCCGTGGCGAACCGCTCCCGCATCCGGGTGGCGCCGAGCGAGCCCATCGAGCGCCGCAGCTCGGGGTCGTGCGCCAGCCGCTCGAGGTGCTCCGCCAGGCGCTGGACGTCGCCTTTCGGGGCGAGCAGTCCGGTCTCGCCGTCGTCGACGACCGCTGCGACTCCGCCGACGTCGGTGGCGACGACGGGCGTTCCGGCCGCGAGCGCCTCGATCGCGACGACCGGCGTTCCCTCGTTCTCCGAGGTGAGGAGGAGCACGTCGAAGGCCGCGTAGTACGGCGCGATCGAGGTCTGGTAGCCCTCGAGGAGGATGTTCTCGGACACGTCGAGCGCGAGGCCGAGTTGCTCGAGCGCGGCCCGCTCTTCGCCGTCCCCGACGACGACGAGAGCAGCGTCGACACCGCGATCGAGGAGCGCCCGCAGCGTCTGGACGAGGTCGAGCGGACGCTTGACCGCCGTCAGCCTGCCGACCCACCCGATCGCAAAGGTGGAGTCTCGGAGCCCGAGCCGCGCGCGCGTCGTCGCCCGCACCCCCTCGTCGACATGCACTCGCGCGTCGAGATCGAAGCCGTACGGGACGACGGCGATCTTGTCCGCCGGTGCGATGCCGAGCCGGATCAGGTCGTCGCGCACCTCGTCGCTGACGGCGACGATCGCCGAGGTCCGTCGGGCCAGCAGGCGTTCGATGCCACGGAAGACACGCTCGCGCCGCGACGAGAAATAGCCGGTGAGGACGTGGCCGTGGAAGGTGTGCACGACGACCCTCGGTCGGGCCCCGCCGGCGGCGAGCGCGGCGGTTCGTCCGACGGTTCCCGCCTTCGCCGTGTGCGTGTGCAGGACGTCCGGCCGGCGCTCGCGGAGGATGCGGCGCAACGCCGCCACCGCTCGTGCGTCGTCCCATGGCGAGACTTCCCGCTGCAGTTGCGGCAGCTTCACCCAGGGAACGCCGAGCTCGTCGGCGACGTGCTCCATCGACTCCTCGCCGGGTGGGATCGCGCCGGCGACGACGAGCACGTCGTGACCATGCCGCCGCTGGCCGGCTGCAAGCTCGAGCACGCTCAGCGCGGCACCGCCGAGATTCAGTCGCGCGATCGCGTGGACGATCTTCACGTCGCCTCGGGCCGCACGCGGGCCGCGGCCAGGCCGATTGTCAGCCAGAAGATCCCGGTGGTGGGCGTGCCGCCGAAGAGCGCTTCCCCGGCCAGGACTCCTACCGTCGACGCCGTGACGACGGCCGGGACGTACGCGAACCAGTCGTCGGGATCGCCGCGGGGCCAGGCTCGCGCCGTCCGCGCGCTGTTGCGCACGCACCCTGCGAGGATCGCCAGCAGGAGCGCCGCGCCCACCAGGCCGAGCTCGGCCAGCACCTGGTCCAGCGTCTGCTGCGGGATGAACGAGCCGTCCGCAGGCGGGAAGTAGTGCGCAGGCTGGTCCGTGAACTGCCGCCGCGCATCGGGCAGGTACTGCGCGTACTCCTCGGAGGGGAGGTTGCCCCACCAGCCGGTGCCGGCCACGGGGTGGTCGAGGAAGACCCGTCCGTCGATGTAGGCGAAGATCAGCCGCTGGCTCCAGCTCGCCGCGAACTGGTCGGGATTCTCCGGCGCGGGCTTTCCGAACCAGGCATGCAGGAAGCTGATGTCGTTGCTCCGCAGCCAGAACGTCGGGATGCTGACGGCGACCACGACTGCGAGCGTCGTCGCGGCCGCGCGGCGCGTGAACGCCGCGCGCCGCCAGGCGATCACGCCGAGGACGACCACGGCGATGTACAGGGCGAGCAGGCTCGCAAGCGTCGCCGCCAGCGAGATGCCGAGCCCGCCGAGCACGATCGCCGGCCAGCGGAGCGACGGCAGCCTCGGATCGGGCGAGAAGAGGGTCACGAGCCCGTAAAGGAGCGGCACCGTGGCGAGCGCCGCGAAGTCGTGCTCGCCGAGGAACGCCTGCTGCCGGCCGCCGCCGTGCACGACGTAGTTGATGAGCCCGTATGTGTCCGCGGCGAGGGTCATGGCCACGAGCGCCAGGAGCAGCGCATGGACACGCCCCGGACGCGTCAGGTACACCGCGGTGCCGAGCGCGAGGGCGCCGAGCAGCACGAGCTTCGCGCCCGAGACGAAGGCTGTGGCGCCGTTCAGCGCCGCGGTGACGAGGATCCAGGCGGCGAACCCGGTCGCCGCTGCGGTGAGCCAGCGGTCGAGCTCCCTCGTTCGCGCCAGCTCGCGGAGCGCGAGGACGGCAACGAGCGCGAGGGCGAGGTCGAGTGTCGTGACGGACACGGTGGTGCCGCCGAGCGAGAGGTCGACGCTCGGCTGCTGGCGCGCGCGGATCATCGCCAGGCACACCGCGACGACGAGCACCACGAATCCGGCCGGGACCAACCCGCGCCGCCACGCCTGAGTTGGGCTGTAGGCGGCCATCCCCGGGTGCCTATCATACGTTCCGCTCTCGGCCGTCCCGCCCATGCGCATCGTCTTCCTCACAGGCATTTGGCCGCCGGATGTCGGCGGTCCCGCCACCCACGGCCCGGACTTCGCCCGCTTCCTCTCCGAGCGCGGCCACGAAGTCCGCGTCGTGACGATGGCCGACAACGGGGTCACCGACCGCCCGGTCCCGGTGGAGGCGGTCTCGCGGAGCCTGCCGTTCCCTGCCCGCTACTCGCTCGTCGCCTGGCACGGGGCGCGGCTCGCCCGCCGGGCGGACGTCCTCTACGCGACCGCGACGTATGCGGCCGCGGCGGCCGCGAGCACGGCGGCGCGACGGCCGCTGGTGGCGAAGCTCGTCTCGGACCCGGCGTACGAGCGCGCGACACGTTACGGGCTCTTCGCCGGCTCGCTCGAGGACTTCCAGCGCGCCGGCGGCGGCCGCGTCGAGGGGCTGAAGCGCGCGCGGACGGCGGCGCTGCGCCGCGCGCGGTCGATCGTCGTGCCGAGCGCGTACCTCGCCGGCATCGCCCGCGGTTGGGGGCTCGCGTCGGCGCGGATCAACGTGCTCACGAATCCGGCGCCGCCGCCGATGGACGTGGAGGCCGAGGAGCTCGGCGCGCGGGCGATCGTCTTCGCGGGTCGGTTGACGGTGCAGAAGGGACTCGACGTGCTGCTGGACGCGCTTGGTGACGTGCCGGACGCCGAGCTGCTGCTGATCGGGGACGGCCCGGAGCGCGATCGCCTCGAACGGCACGCGGCGAGCGCGGGCGTCGCCGATCGCGTTCGCTTCCTGGGCGCCCGGCCGCGCGACGAGGTGCTCCGCTTTCTCGCCGGCGCGCGTGTCGCGGCGCTCTCGAGCGACTGGGAGAACCTCCCGCACGCGGCCGTCGAGGCGCTCGCCGTCGGGACGCCTGTCGTCTCGACCGCGGTCGGCGGCGTGCCGGAGGTGGTCCACGACGGGGAGAACGGCCTGCTCGTGCCGCCGCGCGACCCTGCCGCGCTCGCCGCGGCGCTCCGCAGCGTGCTCGACGACGCCGAGCTGCGCGAGCGGCTCGCGGCGGGCACGAAGCCGTCGGTTGAGGGGATCTCCCGCGACCGGATCTACGGGCAGCTCGAGGCGCTTCTCGCCGGTGCGGCGTCCGATCGGCTCGCGAGATGACGCCGCGCGTCCTTTTCGTCGGCCGCAGCCGCTACCGGCTGCCGCTGCCCGGGTGGCTCGCGAAGAAGTGGGACGCCGTCGAGCAGGAGCTCGACTACCGGATCCTCGGCGCCGCCGAGGGCGGCTCGCCGACCGAGGCGGAGCGCTTTCGGTTGCGAGGCCCCGCCTCGCCGCGGGCGCTCGATGCACCGCTCTTCTACCTGCGCCTGCCCTTCGACGTGCGGCGCGAGATCCGTGGCTTCCAGCCGGCCGCCGTCGTCGCGGCCGACCCCTACGTGGGCGCAGCCGCGTGGGTCGGCCGGGCGTTGTCGGGACGCCGGCCGCGGTTGATCGTCGAGGTCCACGGCGATCCGAAGACGTTCACGCGCCTCTACGGCTCCTCGGCCCGCAAGGCGCTCTCGCCGGTCGCGGACGCGGTCGCGCGCTGGTCGCTGCGGCGGGCCGACGCGACGCGGGCGCTCTCGGACTTCACGTCGAGCATCGTCGAGGAGGCGCGCGGTGAGCCGGCCACGGCGGCATTCCCGACCTACAGCGATCTCTCCGCGTTCGCCGAGCCGCCGGTCGAGCCGGTGCCGGAGGCCCGGACGATCGTCTTCGTCGGCGCGCTCGAGCCGTACAAGAACGTCGTCGGCCTCGCGGCGGCATGGCGGCGCGTCGCCGGCGAGTTGCCCGACGCACGCCTGACGATCGTCGGCAAGGGGTCGCAGCAACGCGTGATCGACGACCTCCTTCGAGACCTGCCCGGGCAGGTCGAGCACCGGCCGGAGGTGTCGCCCGACGGCGTCGCGCAGGCCTTCGACGAGGCAAGGGCGCTGGTGCTGCCCTCGTGGCCGGAAGGGCTCGGCCGCGTGGTGATCGAGGCGTTCGCCCGTGGGCGCGGCGTCGTCGCGACGGCGGCCGGCGGCATCGTCGACCTCGTCGACGACGGCGAGCAGGGACTGCTGATCCCGCCGGGCGACACCGACGCTCTCGTCGCGGCGCTGCGGCGCGTGCTCACCGAGGAAGGGCTCGCCGCGCAGCTCGGCGCCGCGGCCCACGAGCGCTACGCGAAGTGGAGCTCGACCCCTGCCGACTTCGCCCGCGCCTACCGCGAGCTGGTCGACCGCGCATGCGCCTGATCTTCGTCACGCAGACACTCGATCCGGACCACGCGACACTGGGACAGTCGCTCGACCTCGTGCGCGCGCTGGCCGAGCGGAGCGAGGAGCTGATCGTCCTCTGCCAGACGCAGCGCACGACCGAGCTCCCCGCCAACGTCCGCGTCAGGACATTCGACGCGCCGTTCCGTCCGCTGCGCGCCCTCCGGTTCGTCGCCGCGCTCGGCGCCGAGCTGCGCACGCGTCCCGACGCGATCCTCGCGCACATGGTCCCGGTCTACGTGATCCTCGCCTGGCCGTTCGCCCGGCCAAGACGCATTCCGCTTCTGCTCTGGTACACGCACTGGCACGCGAGCCGTGCGCTGCGCCTGGCGACGCGGTTGTGCGACGTCGTGCTGAGTGTCGACCGCCGGAGCTTTCCACTCGACTCGCCGAAGCTGCGCGGGATCGGGCACGCGATCGACGTCGACGCGTTCGCGCCAGGGGAGGCGAGGCCGGCCGGGCCGCTGCGCCTGCTCGCCCTCGGCCGCACCGCCAGGCGCTGGAAGGGCCTGACGACGCTCCTCGAGGGTCTGCGGCTCGCGAAGGTGGACGCAGCGCTCGAGATCCGCGGCGGACAGCTGACCGACGACGAGCGCCGTTACGTCGAGGAGCTGAGGCAACTCGCCGCCGAGCCGGGCCTCGCCGGTCTCGTCACGTTCGCGCCTTCGCTGCCGCGCGCGGAGATTCCGGCGCTCCTGCAGAGCGTCGACGCGCTCGTCGCCCCCGTCGAGCCGCAGCGGCGCTCGTCGCTCGACAAGGCGGTCTTCGAGGCCGCCGCCTGCGGTGTGCCGGTCCTGACCAGCAACCCGTCGCTGACCGAGTGGCTCGACGGCCTCCCCGTCGAGCTTCGTTTTCCACCTCGCGACCCCGAGGCGCTTGCGCGGGCGCTGGAGGCCTTCGCCGCCGCCACTCCCGAAGCCCGTGCCGAGACGGGCCGCGAGCTTCGCCGGCGCGTGGTGCGCGACCACTCCCTGGCGGCGTGGGCGGACACCGTGGCCGCGATCGTTCGCGGCCCGGATGCAGGGCTAGACTTCGGAGCCGGTGGGAAACCCACTCCTCACGCCTGATGCGGCGGCACCCACGGAGGCGACGGCACCCGCGGAGGACATTCGCTCGGGCCGTCCGTATCTCCTCTCGCGCAGTCCGCTGACCACGCTGGTGCGTCGAGGCGCCAGCATCTGCTCGCTCGTCCTGCTCGACCTGATGGGCCTGACGCTCGGCGTCTACGCCGCGCTCGTCGTGCGCTCGCTGATCACCGGCGACACGCCCATCCTCTGGGGAATCCTCTGGGACGCCGTCAGCGAGTGGCTGCCCTTCCTCGAGCTGGTCATGATCCTCGTCTTCGCCCAGGCGAAGCTCTACGCCGTGCGCGAGGTGCGTGAGGGCTTCGGCCGCGTCGTCGGCTCGCTCGTGCTCGTTGCTGGGATCGCGCTCGTCTTCGGGCTCGCCGTCGGGCAGCAGTTCACGACGTTCCTGATCTTCCCGACGGCGATCGTCACCACCTCGATTGCGATCGGGGTGCTGCGGTGGAGCTACGAGAGCATCACGGGCACGCTGCTTCGCTTTGTCGGCGTGCGTCGAAAGGCGCTGCTCGTCGGCGTGGGTGAGGCGCTCAGCCACCTGCATCGCACGCTCGGCGAGAGCCGCGGTGGCATCGCCTACGACTTCGTCGGCGCGATCGCGCCCGAGCAGCAGGGCGTCGACCTGCCCGTCCTCGGCGACCTCGCCGAGCTGCCCGCCGTGCTCGCGAGCCAGTCGGTCTCCGAGGTGATCGTCTCGGGCGAGAGCGTCTCCGAGAAGGAGCTGTCGGAGCTCGTGGAGCTCGTGCACCGTCGTGGCGCCAAGGTCCGTGTCGCTCCGCAGACCACCGACCTGCTGATCCAGCGGGGCGAGTACGTGCCGGGCCAGGGCGTGCCGCTCTTCGAGCTGCGGCCGCCGGTCTTCGCCGGCACCGACTGGGCGGTGAAGCGGGCCTTCGACATCGTCGTCTCGCTCATCCTGCTCATCGTGTTGCTGCCGGTCTGGCTCTTGATCGCGGTGCTCGTGAAGCTGACTTCCCGCGGGCCGGTGATGTACGGCGACCAGCGGATCGGCCTCGGCGAGCAGGAGTTCGAGATGCTCAAGTTCCGGACGATGTACGCCGGCGCGCATCGCCAGCAAGGTGAGCTCGAGGAGGAGAACGAGGCGTCGGGCGCCCTTTTCAAGATCCGCGACGACCCGCGCGTGACGCTGGTCGGCCGAGCGCTCCGCCGGCTCTCGCTCGACGAGTTCCCGAACCTGCTGAACGTCCTCCGTGGCGAGATGAGCCTCGTCGGGCCGCGGCCGCTGCCGGTGCGGGACTACGGCCTGCTCGAGGAGTGGCATCGCCGACGCTACCTCGTGCTGCCGGGCATGACCGGCCTCTGGCAGATCTCGCGCCGCGACGACCTGAGCTTCGACGACCTCGTGCGGCTGGACTTCTACTACCTCGAGCATTGGTCGCTCTGGCTCGACATCTCGATCCTCTTCAAGACGATCCCGGCCGTGCTCGCCCGCCGCGGCGCCTACTAGTAGTAGTAGTCCTCTACTAACCGCGCCGTAACACGCTCCTGCGACACTTCGCGGCGATGAAGGCGCCGAAGATCCTCGCCGTCGCGTCCGCCGTCGACCTCGACTTCCGCTACGGCTGCACGCCCGCGTGGTGGCAGCTCTGGAAAGGGATGTACGAGGCGGGCACCGACCTGATCGTGACGCCGTACCGCGGGCGGCCCGTCGAGAGCCCGTGGTGGCGCACCGAGCCGAACCCGACCTTCCGCGAGGGCGAGTCGTTCGCGTTCGCGCGCGACGCCGTCGCCCGGCTGAAAGGCGACCGCTACCTGCGGCGCGCCGAGGAGTCGCCCGAGGACACGTTCGCCGACAAGGCCGTGCGCGAGACGATCTGGCGCTGGGTGACGCCCCGCTGGCAGAAGCACCTCGAGCGGATCCTGGAGCGCGAGCGCGACGTCGACGCGGTCGTCGTCTTCACCGTGCCGATGGCGCACTTCCGCGGCATCCCGACGGCGCTGCGCGAGAAGTTCGGCATCCCGATCGTCTTCTACGACGGCGACGTGCCGATGAGCCTGCCGGAGTTCGGCGGCATGGACACCGGCTTCAACTACTACCACGGCGCCGATCCGGGCGAGTACGACCTCGTCGTCTCGAACTCGGAGGGCGGGCTCCCACGGCTGCTCGAGCTCGGTGCACGCCGGGCGGAGGCGGTCTTCTGGGGCGCGGACCCCGACTTCTTCCGGCCGCTGCCGGTCGAGAAGGAGCTGGACGTCTTCTTCTACGGGTACGGCGACAAGTTCCGCCGCGAGTGGATGCAGGCGCTCGTCGGCGAGCCGTCGCGGCAGCTGCCGGATGTCGACTTCGTGCTCGGCGGGCGCGACTATCGCGGCGACACGGGCCGCGCGCGGATCATCGGCGACGTCGGCTTCAACACCTTCTCGCGGGCGATCTCCGCCGCGCGCGTCAATCTGAACATCACGCGCCGCTCACACGCAACCGTCCACGCCTCGTCGACCTGCCGGCCGTTCGAGCTCGCCGCCGCGGGCGCCGCGATCGTCTCCGGGCCGCATGACGGCATCGAGCGGTGGTTCGAGCCGGGCAATGAGCTGCTGCTCGTCTCGAGCGCCGACGAGGCCGTGGCCGCGTATCGCGACCTGCTCGGTGATCCGGCGCAGGCCGCCGAGCTCGGCCGCGCGGCGCGCGAGCGGGTGCTCGACGAGCACACATACGTCCATCGCGCACGGCAGCTCCTGAGCCTGCTGGGCGTCGCCGACCCGGTCGCCGCATGAAGAAGATCGCCATCGTCCCGGCAATGAACGAGGAGGGGTCGATCGGCAGCGTCATCGACGAGATCCGCGCCTTCGATCCGACCTTCACGATCGTCGTCATCGACGACGGCTCGGTCGATCGCACCGCCCGGGTGGCCCGTGAGCGCGGCGCGCACGTCCTGCGGCTGCCGTTCAACCTCGGCATCGGCGGCGCGGTGCAGACCGGCTTCCGCTTCGCCTACGAGAACGGCTACGAGCTCGCGGTCCGCGTCGACGGCGACGGGCAGCACGACCCGGCCGAGCTGCCGAAGATCGTCGAGCCGGTGCTCTCGGGCCAGGCCGACATCTGCATCGGCTCGCGCTTCGCCGGCGAGAACAGCTTCCGTTCGTCGCGCTCCCGGAGGATCGGCATCCGCCTGCTCGCCTCGATCGTCTCGCGCATCATCGGCCAGCGCGTCACCGATACGACGTCCGGCTTCCAGGCGCTGAACCGCCGCGGCATCGCGCTCTTCGCCGCCGACTATCCGCACGACTACCCCGAGGTCGAGGCAATGGTGATGGTCGCGAAGCACCGCCTCAGGCTGGTCGAGGTCCCGGTGACGATGCGCGAGCGCTCCGCCGGCCAGTCGTCGATCACCGCCGTGCACTCCGTCTACTACATGGCGAAGGTCCTGCTCGCGATCTTCGTCAACGTGTTCCGCCGCAACGCCGTTCCGCTGGAGGAAGGTCACTCATGACGCCGTTGAAGGTCTCGATCGCCGCCTCGATCGCCTCGCTCCTGCTCCTGCTCGTGGTCTTCGAGCTGATCCGCAGCCGCCGGTTGCGCGAGCGCTACGCACTGCTGTGGCTGCTGACCGGCACGGTGCTGTTCGTGCTCTCGGCGTGGCGCGGCGGCCTGAACACGATCGCCGCCTGGGTCGGCGTCGAGACGTATCCGCCGGCGATCCTCTTCGCGGTCGCGTCGCTCTTCATCCTCGCGGTGCTTCTGCACTACTCGACGGTGATCTCCAAGCTGTCGGACCAGAACGTCATCCTGGCGCAGCGTCTCGCGCTGCTCGAGGAGCGGCTCAGCTCCGGGGAGCCGCCGCCGCGCGGCTCGGGACCCTGAACGGCGGCACGAGCAGGCCGACCGACGCCACGAGCACGGCGGCCGCCGGCAGCGCCGGGCCGAGTGCGATCCAGAACGAGCCGTCGGCATACGTGCGGTCCGCGGCTCGCAGCACGGTGAAGACGAGCCAGCCGGCGAGCGCGACGCCGAGCCGCCGGGACCGGAGCACCGCGCCCAGGATCCCCGCCAGCGGCAGCCACTCGAGCAGGCCGACGCTCCAGCCGCTCTCGTGCAGCGCGTTGCGCAGATCGGCGATCGAGCCGAGGCTCCAGGTCACGAACGCAGCGGCGAACGCGACGATGCCCGCGACCGCGAGCACGCTCCGTGGCAGTGCGACGACGAGCACCGCGAGCGCGGCCATCACAAGATACGGGAGCGTCCCGCGCAGCCCCAGCAGATGCGGCAGGACCTCGTGCGACCAGACGTGGTCGTACGCCGCCACGAAGTAGAGCGACCCCGCAGGCGGAAGGAGCACGAACGCCACCGCGGAGGCGACACCGAACCGGCTGCCGGCGAGGCGCGAGCCGATCCGGTACGTCGCGACGACCGCCACAGGCGAGACGGCCAACGCGACCAGCAACGCGAGTGCGCCGCCCGTGCCCTCCCGCACCGCGACCGCGATCTGGATCGCCCACTGCAGCAGCACGAGCAGCCCGACGATCACTGCGCCCCCCTGAGGATCGGCGCGAGCCGCTCGGCGAACCGTCGGGTGGTGTGCCGCTCCTCGACGCGCCGTCGCACTGCCGCGCCGAGGCGCGCCGCGAGCTCGCCGTCGTCGAGAAGCCGGCGCACCCGGGTGGCGAGCGCCTCGGCGTCCTCCGGAGCCACGAGGAGGGCCGTCTCCTCGTCGGTCACGTAGTCCTCGACGATCGGTCTGCGCGAAGCGACGATCGGCCTTCCACTTGCCATCGCCTCGAGCAGCGCGGTCAGTCCGCCGCCCTCCGTGCCGAGGTGGTACTGCTCGTTTCGGAGCGGGAGAACCACGCAGCGGGCGCCCTCGTAGAGCTCGCGCAGACGGGTGAACGGGATGCCCCGCACGACGGTCACGTGCTGCGGCAGATCGACGCCGACGAGGTTCCGCTCCTCGGCGACGAGGATCGTCGGCTCGTGGTAGATCTCGGCCGCCCGGGCGAGCGTCGCGTAGTCACGAGCCAGGTCGCGGCCGACGGCGAGCACGTAGCCCTCAGCGGGAACGGGCACGGCCCGGTGAAAGCGCTCGTCGACCCCGAGCGGGACGACGTGCACCCGCTCCGGGTCGAGCGGTAGCTGGTCGAGGAGCGCGCCGCGTTGCGAGTCGCCGAGGCAGACGACCGACTCGGATGCGGCAAGCGCCTGCTTCAGGATTCGCCGGCGGACGGGTGAGCTGCGGCGGTACACGGTCGAGATCCCGTAGTTCAAGACGACGACGCGCGGCCGCCGCAGCAGCCGGGACGCGAGCGGCGTCAGGTTGACGAGCGGCGTGCACAGGACGTCGGCGGTCCGGCGAAGCTCAAGCGGCAGGGCGAGCTCGCGCGCATGCCAGGTCAGCCGGTGCACGAGCCCGCCCTGGCGAGTCTGGTGACGGATGCGCGGCTCGTGGACGAAGGCTTCGATGCCCAGCTCGGCGAGGTGGTTCTGGCCGAGCAGCCCCGTGTCCGGGGCAAGGCCGTGCTCGACGTCCTCGATGAGGCGTGCGCGTGAGTTCGGGTAGACGAAGGCGACGCGCATGACGCGCGGCTCAGGCAGGGACGCCGACGTGCTGCCGGTACCACGCGACGGTCCGTTCCAGACCCTCCTGGAGCGTCGTGTGGGCGCGGAACCCGAACAGCTGCTCGGCTCGGGACACGTCGAGCTGCCGGCGGGGCTGTCCGTTCGGCTTCGACGTGTCCCAGATCATCTCGCCGTCCCAGCCGAGCACATCGGCGATCAGCGTCGGCCGTCTCGCGGATCGAGGTCTCGATCCCGGTGCCGAGGTTGACGGGCTCGGCACCGTCGTAGCGCTCGCCCGCAAGCAGCGATCCCCTCGGCCGCGTCCTCGACGTAGAGGTACTCGCGCGTCGGCGTCCCGTCCCCCCAGAGCTCGATCTGCTCCGGGCTCTCGATCATCTTGCGGATCAGCGCCGGGATCACGTGCGAGGTCGCGAGGTCGAAGTTGTCCCGCGGCCCATAGAGGTTCACCGGCAGCAGATGGACGACGTTCATGCCGTACTGGTCGCGGTACGCCTGCCCGCCGACGAGGTGCGTCTTCTTCGCGATCCCGTAGGGCGCGTTCGTCTCCTCGGGGTAGCCGTTCCAGAGGTCTTCCTCCCGGAACGGCACGGGCGTGTGCTTTGGGTACTCGCAGATCGTCCCGAGGTTCACGAGCTTTCCGACCTCGGCGACCCGGCACTGCTCGAGGACGTACGCGCCCATGAGCAGGTTCTCGTACCAGAAGCGCCCCGGCGCAGCCCGGTTCGCTCCGATCCCGCCGGCCAGCGCCGCGAGGTGGTAGACGAGCTCGGGGCGCACGTCTTCGAAGAGCCGGATCACGTCCGCTTCGCGGCGGAGGTCGTAGTCCGCGCTGCGCGGGACGTGGACGCTGTGGCCTGCCGCTTCGAGCCGCTCGACGAGATGGGACCCGAGGAACCCCGACCCGCCCGTCACGAGGACGTTCACTTCGCCGGCTCCCGCTGACGCGTCAGCCAGTCGACCCGTCCGAGCCACCGGTCGCGGTTCTCGGCGTACCACTGAATCGTCCGCAGCACGCCCTCCTCCCAGCTGACCTTCGGCTCCCAGCCCGTCTCGCGATTCAGCTTCTCGTAGCCGACGCGGAGCGCCATCACGTCCGTGACTCCCGGGCGGAGGCGGCTCTCGTCGGTGACGATCCGGCGGTCGTCGGGCCAGAAGCCGTTCTCCCGGCCCACCCGCAGGATCATGTCCGTCCAGTCCTGCATCGAGATGTTCTCGCCCTGCCCGTAGACGTAGACGTCGCCGGGCACGCCGTGCCCCGCCACCATCAGATGCCCGCGCACGCCGTCCGTGCAGAAGCAGAAGTCGCGCAGCGGCTCGAGCGCGCCGAGCATGATCTCCGGCCGCGACAGCGCCTGGGTGATGATCGTGCCCGTGACGTAGCGCGGGTTCTGGCGCGGGCCGTAGTTGTTGAACATCCGCGTCACGACGCCCGGGACGCCGAACGCGTCGTGGTAGTTCATCGTGAGGAAGTCGGCGGCGACCTTGGCCGTCGCGTAGATCGACTTCGGGTTGATCGGCGAGCGCTCGTGCAGGATCAGGCCGCCCGCGGCGTCGAAGTCGTGGTGATGCGAGACGTCGTCGCGGACGTTGCCGTACTCCTCGGAGGTGCCGGCGGTGTCGAACTTCTCCAGCTCGAGCCCGGTGTCGACGACCGACTGCAGCAGGTTGAGCGTGCCGATCGTGTTCGCCATCACCGTCTCGTACGGGCGGTGCCAGGACTCGCCGACGTGCGCCTGCGCGCCGAGGTGGAAGACGTACGGCTTGTCCGGTGCGCCTTTCAGCTCGCGCATCAGGTAGTCGATCGACGTCTTGTCGGTGAGATCGGCGAAGTGGACCTTCAACTGGTCGCGGAGATGCCCGATGTTGTTCAGCGCCCCGCTCGAGGTCGCCCGGACGAACGCGTGGACGTTGGCGCCGAGCGCAACGAGCGCCTCGGTCAGGTGGGAGCCCATGAACCCGTCGGCCCCGGTCACGAGCACGGTGCGGCCGCCGTAGATGTCCCCGAACTCCGAATTGAGATCGGCGATCGCTGAGTCGGTGAGGGGAGTGTCGTTGGCCATGGCGCGTACGCTGTCGCGTCGATGAGCAAGCGTACAGACTCGTCGGGCGGGCTCGGATCGCTCGGCAGCGGGGCCGTCACGGGCGTTGCCCTGGCGGTGCAGACCGGCCTCGCAGGCGTCGTCGGGATCATCGTCGCGCGTGACTTCGGCCGCACCGCGGAGACGGACGGCTTCTTCGCGGCCTACGCGGTCTTCGTCGTCGTGCTGCTCGCCGCCACCGGGATCCGGGTGATCGTCTTGCCGCCGCTCGCCCGGGCACGCGACGAGAGCCGGCTCGGCTCGGAGGTCGCCGCCTATGCACTGACGCTCGCCGCGTTCGTCGTGCCGCTGCTCCTGCTCGCCTTCTTTCTTGCGCGGCCGTTCGCCTGGCTCTTGACCGGCGGTGGCACCGACGCGACGATCGACGCCGCGGCGAGCGTTCTGCCGTGGATGGTGCTCGCGGCGATGCTGCAGCTGTACGCGGGCCTCGCGGCGAGCTCGCTGGCGGCGCTGAACGACTACGTGGTGCCGGCCGTCGGGTTCGTGCTGGGCAGCGTCGCCGGCATCGCCTACATCCTGTTGCGCGTCGACGCCGACGGGATCGACGCCATCGCGCACGGAATGGCGTTGAACGGTGCGATCGCGGTGAGCTTCCCGCTCGCGGTGCTCGCTCGCCGCGCCTTCGCCCAGGCGATGCCGGTGCAGGCGATGCGCCCGGTGTCGCTCTCATTTCGCGGGCGCGTGGCCGAGATCGGGCGCGGCATCGCCCTGCCGTTTGCGATCCAGGGCATCTATCTGATCTGCGTCCCGCTGGCCGGGCGGGAGGGCGTAGGAGCGGTGACGAGCTTCGGCTACGCGTACCTGATCGCCTCGGCCGTCGTCGCCGTCACCGGCTCGTCGCTCGGCCTCGTCACCGTCGTGCCGCTGACGCGCGCCGGGCTCGACCCCAACCTGGTCGCCCGCCACATCGTCTCGTCCGCGTGGCTGGCGGTCGCCGTCATCGGCGCGGCCGCGGGCGTCTTCGGGCTCGCCGGCGGCACCATCGTCCATGGGCTCCTCGGCTCCGGGTACACGGCGAACGTCGGGGCCGAGCTGGGCCGGCTCGTCGTCGTGTTCTCGCCGTGGGCCGTCGCGTCGGTCGGTCTCTCGGTGACCTTCCCGCTGCTGTTCGTCTCGGGCGCGGGCCGCCGGCTCCCGCTGCTCGCCGTGATCACCGTCCTTGTCCAGATCCCGCTCGCGGTCGCCGGCCAGCTTGTGCTCGGCCTCGACGGCCTCGCGCTCGCCCTCGCCGCGACGACCTCCTTCGTGCTCGTGGGACTGCTCGTTGATCTCGACGCGCTCCGCCCGACCGCGCGTGGCCTCCTCATCGCCGCGCTGACGGTTGCGGCGATCGCGCTCGTCGCGTTCCTGCCTCCGTCGCTCGTGCTCGGCCCGCTCGGCGCGGCCGTCGTTGGCCTCGCCCTCTACACGGCCGTGCTGGGCCTGCTTCGCCCGGCTCCGCTTCGCGACGCGTGGCGCTACATGCGGGCTCTGGCATGATCGGCGGCGTGCAATCGCCCGCGAGCTCGGCGGTCTGTCCGGGCTGCGGCGCGCGGGGCGCCTCTGCGCCCTACCGGATCACGCGCCAACCGGTTATCTCGAATTACCTGCTCGAATCGGCCGACGCTGCGATGCGCGTCAAGCGGCGGGACCTCGTGCTGATCCAGTGCGACCACTGCAGCCTGATCTTCAACTGCGCCTTCGACTCGACGCTTAGCCCGTACGACGCCCGGTACGAGAACCGTCAGAGCTGCTCGCCGGCGTTCCGCGGTCACATGGCCGAGCTGGCCGCTGACCTGACACGGCGGCACAGGCTCCGGGGCAAGCGCATCCTCGAGGTCGGCTGCGGACAGGGAGACTTCCTGATGCTCCTCTGCGAGCAGGCAGGAGCGGACGGCGTCGGGTATGACACGGCCTACCAGGGGCCGCCAACTGCTCTTGACGGGCGAGTGCGATTTGTCGACCGGTACATCACCGCCGCCGAGCTCGCCGAGCAATTCGACATCGTGATCTGCCGGCATGTGGTTGAGCACATCGGGGCGATCGGAGACTTTCTTGCCGCACTCCGGGCGATCGCCGAGAAGTGCGGCAGCGCCGTCACGGTGATCGAGACTCCCAGCCTCGAGTGGACGGCCCGCAACGGATGTTTCTGGGACGTCTTCTACGAGCACTGCAACTACTTCACGGAGTCGTGTCTCGAGTATCTGTGCCGATGCGCCGGCTTCTCCGTCACACGGCAGCGGCTGGCTTTCGGTCGGCAGTACCAGGTGCTCGAGCTGCGCAACGCTCCGCCCGTCGCGGAGCTCCCGCCGCCGCAGCGTGTCGTCGAGCTCGGCGAATTTCGCCGTGTCTGCGACGCTTCGGTGACTTCCCTCAGCCGCCTGCTCGAGAGTCAAGGCTCGGCCAATGGCTGGGCGATCTGGGGCGCAGGGGCAAAGAGCGTCGCGCTGGCGAACCGGCTGCGCCACATGCAGCCGAGCTTCGTGGTCGATACGAACCCTGCCAAGCAGGGATGCTTCATCCCGGCCACGCGAATCCCTATCATTGCGCCCGAAGACCCTCGGGTCATGGAGCTCGAGCTCATCCTCGTCGCGAATCCGAACTACGCGGCAGAGATCGGGTCGACCCTCCGCGGCCTCGCCTACACCGGCACCGTCCTCGCAGCCTAGATGCCTCGGATCGTCATCGACACCGACGCCCAGACCCTTGTCTGGGAGGACGGCGACGGCTCCAGGTCGCTACCGCTCTACTCGGACGAGGCCTTCGAGATCGTCTCGCGCCAGTGGCTGAAGGTGGGCTGGAACCAGAAATACCCGTACACGTTCACCTGGCTTGGGCGGCCCCTCATCCAGCTGCCGGAGGATCTTGTGCGCATCCAGGAGGTGATCTGGCGGGTCCGCCCGGACGTCATTCTCGAGACGGGAGTCGCGCACGGGGGGTCACTGATCTTCTACGCCGGCCTCTGCAAGGCGATGGAGCAAGGCCGCGTGATCGGCGTCGACATCGAGATCCGTGCTCACAATCGAGCCGCGATCGAGGCACATCCGCTGGCGCCGCTCGTCACGTTGATCGAAGGCGATTCGACAGCCGCGGAGACGGTGGCGCAGGCCCGCGAGCTCGCCGCCGTCGGCGAGACGGTTCTCGTAATCCTGGACTCCAACCACACGAAGGCTCACGTCTTGGGCGAGCTCGAGGCGTATCACCCGCTCGTGTCGCCGGGGTCGTACATCGTCGCGACGGACGGGATCATGCGCGATCTCCACGACGTCCCGACCGGCACACCGGGGTGGAGCGAGGACAATCCGGCCGCCGCCGCAGCGGAGTTCGCCCGCACGCATCCGGAGTTCGTGCTCGAGCAGCCGCCGTGGCCGTTCAACGAGAGCACGCTGCAGCACAACATCACGCATTGGCCCGACGCGTACCTGCGCCGCGAGCGCTGAGCGGGCGGACTAGCGGCGCCGTCGTTCGAGCGGCCGGCGCGCGCGCTCGAGCAGGCCGACGCGCGCGAGCAGACGGGCGGCGATCGCCTTTGGGCCGAACCGGATCACGACGAGTGACGCGGCGATCGCTGCGAGCACGTCTCGTCGGGCGCGGCCGAGATCGCGGTAGACGGGGGACTCCCGGATGTCCCTGAACGCCGACTGGGCGACGACCCAGTACCAGTGCCGTCCCTGCCGCTTCGAGAGCCCGTACGCGCGGCCGAGCGACCCGGGGTCCTGCGATGTCCCCTCGACGGAGCGGTGAATCGCGACGCCGTCGACGGTGCGGATCTTCCCCGTGTACGCGAGCGCGGCGACGACGAGCCAGTCGTGCCCGACGGCCTTGCTCGTCGGCAGCGCCAGGAGCCGCTCTCGCCGGATCACGCCGTAGAAGGGCCCGTTCATGGTCACGCTTCGGTAGAAGCCGACGAGGCGGGAGCCGGGCGACCGGGCGAGCAGGTTCACCGGCCGCTCGACGAACGCCTTCTCGCCGCCGCGGTAGTAGAACCCGCGTCCGCAGGCGACGACGTGGTCGGCGTGCCGTTCGAGGACGGCTGCGCAGGCGGCGACGTAGCCGGGGTCGATCCAGTCGTCGTCGGCGAGCCACATGAAGAGCTCGCCGCGGGCGGCCTCGAGGACGGTGCGGAAGTTCGCCTCGGCGCCGATGTTGGTCTCGTGCCTGACGACGCGGAGCCGGGCATCCGAGGCGGCGAGCTCGTCGCACAGCTTCGCCGTCTCGTCGGTCGAGGCGTTGTCCGAGACGATGACCTCGAGCTCGACCCCGTGCTGCGCGAGCGCCGACCGGACGGCCCGCTCGAGGAGCGCGACCCGGTTGTACGTCGGGATGCCGACGGTGACGAGGGCGCCGCTCATGACGGCCCGCGGTGCTCGGACCACCAGCGCACCGTCTCGGCAAGCCCGTCGGCGAGCGTCCGTCGCGGCGTGAACCCGCACTCCTCGCTGAGCCGGCTTGTGTCCGCGCTGACGACCATCGGGTCGCCCGGCGAGTACGGCAGCGTGCCCAGCTCGACGAGGTCGGGTCGCCCGGTGATCTGCCCCAGCGTCTCGACGAGCTCGCGGACGGTGACCGACCGGCCGGCGCCCACGTTCACCGGCCCGGTGACGTCGCTCTGCGCGACCGCGAGCAGCGCCTCGGCAACGTCGTCCACGTGCAGGAAATCCCGCAGCTGTTCCCCGGGCGTCGTGCGCGCCGGCTCCCGGCGAGCAGCGAGAGCGTCACGGACGGGACGAGCCTCCCCGGATTCTCGCCCGGCCCGTAGAGGTAGAAGAGGCGCGCCCAGGCAAACGACGTCTCGGCGCCTGCGCACGCCTGGCGCATGCGCTCGCATGCGGCCAGCTTCGCCTTTGCGTACGGCGTCGCCGGCCCGATCGGGCTGGTCTCGCGCAGCGGCTCGTCGCTCGGCGCGTACTCGAAGCACGTCCCGACGCCGACGATCCGCGCGCAGCCGTGCTCGACGAGCCCACGGGCAAGGTCGCCGGCGATGCGCTCGTGGGTCGTGTTCTCGGGCGAGGTCAGGTACGAACCGGTGGCGACCCAGGCGCAGTGGACGCAGAGCTCGGGCTCGACGCGCGCGACGAGCTCGTCGAGGCCGGGGCCGACGAGGTCGCAGCGCTCCAACCGGACCTCGACGCCCTCGAGCCGCGGTCCCGGATCGCCGCGGACGACCGGCGTGGACGTCGTGCCCGGCGCCGGCGAGCGCGCGCGCCACGCGCGACCCGACGAAGCCCGCCGCGCCGGTCACGAGAGCCCGCATCGCTCAGTGGTGCCGGACGCGCCCAGTCGTACGGGATGTCGTTCGTCGAACGGATCGAGCCGCTCGCTCCGCGACGGGATCGTGCGCGTGGGTGCACGCAGTTCGCGACGATCGCCGTCGGCTCGCTCATCCCCTTGAAGCCGTTCCAGACGCCCGGCGGGATGACGACGAGGCTGTAGTCGTCCGGCCCGAGGAAGAGCTCCATCAGCTCGCCGCGGGTCGGCGAGCCGTCGCGGTCGTCGTAGAGGACGAGCTTGATCCGGCCGTGGATGCAGGCGTAGTTGAGCGTCATCTCGCGGTGGCGGTGCCAGCCCTTGACGACGCCGGGGTAGACCGTCGAGAAGTAGATCTCGCCGAACCCGACGGAAGTGCGGGTCGGTCGCGCGCAGCATGTGCATGACCGTGCCGCGCTCGTCGGGGATGCGGCCGGAGCGGGATCGACCTGCGACGCCGTCGATCACGCGTCACACCACCTCCGGCATCGGGACCGGGACGATGAACCTGCCGCCGCGCCGCGCGGTACTCGGCCTGCTGCGCGCAGGATCTCGTCGGCGAAGTTCCAGGTGAGCAGCAGCACGTAGTCGGGCATGCTCTCCGAGCAGCTGCTCGGGCGGGACGATCGGGAGGTGGACGCCCGGCATGTAGCGGCCCTGCTTGTGCGTGCTGCGGTCGACGACGAAGTCGAGCGTCTCGGCGCCGATGCCGAAGGGGTTCAGCAGCGTGCTCCCCTTGGCCGCCGCGCCGTAGGCGGCGATCGCGCTGCCCTCGCCTTCGAGCTCGGCGAGCAAGCGTCAGCAGCTCGTCGCCGAGCGCGCCGACCCGGGCGGCGAACCCGTCGGTAGTACGCCGAGCTCGGTCGACGCCCCAGGCCGCCTCCTCGGCGAGCAGGATCGACGGACGCGCCGCGCGTGCGGCGGCCGCGGCTGCCGCCGGCGCCGGACGAAGACGCGCAGCGAGCCGCCGTGGATCGGCGAGCGCTCGACGTCGACGATCGCGAGGCCGTGCGCGCGCGAACAGGCGCTCGAGCGCGGTGAGCGAGAAGTAGCAGAGGTGCTCGTGGTAGATCGTGTCGAACTCGCAGTGGTCGATCAGGTCGCTTGACGTACGGCGACCTCGATCACCGCGACGCCGTCGTCCTTCGAGCAGCGTCGCGAGCCCGGCGACGAACGCCGTTCAGGTCCGGCACGTGGGCCAGCACGTTGTTGGCGTGGATCACGTCGGCGCGCGTGCCCTCGGCGCGCGAGCTCGGCGCGCGAGCTCCGCGCCGAAGAACTCGCACGAGCGTGCGGACGCCGCGCTCCTCGGCGACGCCGCGCGATGTTGCGCGGCCGGCTCGATGCCCAGCACCGGGACGCCGCGCGCCGACGTAGTACTGCAGCAGGTAGCCGTCGTTGCTGGCGATCTCGACGACGAGGCTGTCGGCGCCGAGGCCGCGCTCCGTCGACGAGCCGCTCGGCGATCGCCTCCGCGTGCTCGCAGCATCGTGTCGGAGAACGACGAGAAGTAGCAGGTAGTCGCGGAAGAGCATCTCCGGCGGCACCGTCTCGGTGATCTGCACCAGCGCGCAGCGCGGGCAGAACACGAGGTCGAGCGGGATAGCGTGGCTCCGGCTCGGCCGAGCTGCGCCGGCGTCGAGCAGCGCGTTGGCGAGCGGCGTCTCGCCGAGCGAGAGCACGGGCGTCAGGCCGGCTGCCGCCGCACGAGCGGCACGGCAGGCGATGTCGCTCATCGCGCCGGCTCCAGGAAGTCCCGGTACCAGGCGATCGTGCGCTCGCAGGCCCTCGTCGAGCGTGAACAGCGGGCGCCAGCCCAGCAGCTCGCGCGCGCCTTCGCCGGCGCTGAGGTACTGGTGGCGGATCTCGTTGGTGGCCTCGTTGCGCACGTCGGGCTCCAGGTCCGAGCCCATCAGCGCGCAGGATCTTGCTCGACCAGCTCCAGCACCGTGACCTGGCATCTCGTTCGAGAAGTTGAACGCCTCGCCCGCGCAGCGTCGGGTCGCGCCGCCAGCTGCTCGGCCAGCAGCATGTAGGCCGCGCGCGCCGTCCTCGACGTAGAAGTAGTCGCGGACGAACGTGCCGTCGGAGCGGATGACCGGGCGCTCGCCGCGCAGCGACCGAGCGGATCGTGCCCGGCACGATGCGGTTCCAGTTCAGGTCGCCGCCGCCGTAGAAGTTGCCGCAGCGGGTGATGGCCACCGGCAGCCCGTAGGTCGTGCGCGTAGCCTGGCGCGATCAGGTCGGCGCACGACTTGCTGACGTCGTAGGGGTGGCGGCCCTGCGAGCGGCGTCGTCCTCGTCGTACGGCAGCTGCTCGTGGTCGCCGTAGGCCTTGTCCGACGACGCGACGACGATCTGCTTGACCTGCGGGCTGCGCCGGCACGCCTCGAGCAGCGCCCAGGTGCCGCCGATGTTCGTCTCGAACGTCGAGACCGGGTTGCGGTTGGCGATCGCCGACGATCGTCTGCGCGGCGAGGTGGATGACCGTGTCGATCTCGTACTCGCCGAGCGACGCGCTCGAGCAGCGCCTGGTCGCGGACGTCGCCGCGCACGACCCGGACGCGTGTCGAGCAGGCCGCGCGCGCACCAGCTCGCTCTGCGGGCACCCAGTCGCGCACCAGGCAGACGACGTCCGCGCCCGGCGTCGACCAGCCGCCGCACGAGCCAGCCGCCGACCAGGCCCGGTCGCGCCGGTCACGAACGTCGGCCGGTCCCGCCAGAAGCGCTGCGCGTCGTCACGCCCACACCTTCCACGGCGCGCTGCCCGCCTGCCCAGAGGCTCTCGCAGCAGCTGCACGTCGCGCAGCGTGTCCATGCACTGCCAGAAGCCGTCGTGCCGGTACGCCGCGAGCTGGCCGTCGCGCGGCCAGCCGCTCCAGGGCGTCCGCCTCGAGGCTGTCGCGTCGTCCGTCGAGGTAGTCGAAGACGCCGGGCTCGAAGCACGAAGAAGCCGCCGTTGATCCAGCCCTCGCCGATCTGCGGCTTCTCGGCGAACTGCGACGACGCGGTCGCCGTCGAAGATCGAGCCCGCCGAAGCGCGCCGGCGGCCGCACGGCGGTCACCGTCGCGAGCTTGCCGTGCGCCCGGTGGAACGCGAGCAGCGCGCCGAGGTCGACGTTCGCGACGCCGTCGCCGTAGGTCAGCATGAACGTCTCGTCGCCGAGCTGCGGCTCGCAGCCGCTTGACCCGGCCGCCCGTCATGCGTGTCGAGCGCCGGTGTCGACGAGGTGGACGCGTCCAGTCGTTCGCGCTCGCGCGTCGTGCGACTCGACCTCGCCCGTCGCCGAGGTCGATCGTCAGGTCGCCGCTGAGCGGCGTAGTAGTCGAGGAAGTAGCGCTTGATCACCTCGCCCTTGTAGCCGAGCGCGACGACGAACTCGTTGAAGCCGTAGTGGGCGTAGTGCTTCATGATGTGCCAGAGGATCGGCCGGCCGCCGATCTCGACCATCGGCTTGGGCCGGACCTCGGTCTCCTCCGCCAGCCGCGTGCCGAGGCCGCCCGCGAGGATGACGACCTTCATCAGCTGCGGCTCGCCCGAGCCGTGTGAAGGTCGATCAGCTGGCGATGCGTCTCCGGCGGCATCGGAGGGGCAACGTACCGCAATCCGCGCGGTTTCAGGAGAACCTTGCGTAGATCCGGTCGTGACCGCGCGCCGTCTCGTCCCAGGTGAACGTCGCCGCCCGGCGCAGGCCGCGCTCGCTCAGCTCCGCGGAGCGCTCGAGCGCCTCGTCGACGCCGGCCGCGATCGCCGCGGGGTCGAGCGGATCGAAGAGGACAGCGGCGTCTCCGCACACCTCGGGCAGCGAGCCGGTCGCGGACGCGGCCACCGGACAGCCGCAGGCCATCGCCTCGATCGGCGGCAGTCCGAATCCCTCGTAGAGGCTCGGGAAGACGAGACAGGCCGCGCGGCGGTACAGCTCCACGAGCTCCGCTCCCGAGACGGCGCGGGCCTCGACGCCCTCCGGCAGCGAGCGGGCGTCGTGGCCGACTCCGGTGAGCAGCAGGCGGAGCTCGGGCCGACGGCGGCGGATCTCCGTGAACGCCTCGAGGAGGCGCGCGTGGTTCTTGTGCGGCCACGGGCGGGCCGGGTAGAGCAGCAGCTGCTCGCGCTGGACCTCCGGATCCGGGGTGAATCGCGCGTGGTCGACGCCGAGCCACACGGTGTGGACGTGGTCCGGGTCGAGCCCGAGCCGCTCGACGACCCGCTCGCGCACGAACTCGCTGATCACGATCACCTCCCGCGCCTGGCGCGAGGCGCGGTCGTAGGCGAGCTTCCGGAAGAGCCGCTCGCCGCGTGGGAACAGCTGCGGGAGGTCGAGATGCTGAACGTCGAGCAGCGTGATCACGTGTGCCCTCCCCGGCCGCGGCACCGGCACGGTGAGCGGGTAGTGGACGACGTCGGCGTCCGCGAGCAGCGAGCGGAAACGCGCCGGACGAAGGGTCGCCGTGCCCATCGCACGCAGGCGTCCGAGCGTCGCCGTGGAGCTGGGGTACCGGTCGGCGACCACGGTCGGCAGCCCGTCGCCCGCGTCCGGTGCGAGCGGCGGCACGAGGGCGACGTACTCGTGCGTGCCGACCCGCGCGAGTGCGCGTGCGAGCTCGCGGGCATAGGTCTCGCCGCCTCCCGAGATGCCCGGGATCAGCGTGAGCATGGAGAGGCCGACGCGCACGGAGAGGCATCCTACGGTGCGGTCCCGCTCGACCGGCGAGCGCGGGGCGTGCGGTTTCCGCGGCTTGGCGGCGACCGGCACGGCAAGATGCGTCGCGATGGAACGCGAAGGCTTCTACCGGCGTGTGCTCCGGTCGCTCGTCGAGCAAGGTCTCGTCGAGCGCGACTGGAGGGTGCTGATCGTGGCGGGCGGGGAGATGGATCGCGATGCCTTCGCAGGCGCCGGCTTCACCGACGTCACGATCACCAACCTCGACCCGGGGCCGGGCGAGGAGCGCCAGGACGCGGAGGAGCTCTCATACGAGGACGGATCGTTCGACCTGGCCGTCGTCTCGGCCGGTCTCCACCATTGCGCGTCGCCGCATCGTGCCGTGCTCGAGCTCTATCGCGTCGCGCGTCACGGGTTCCTCGCCCTCGAGGCGCGCGACTCGGCGCTGATGCGGCTTGCCCTGCGCGCCGGTGTCGTCGACGAGTACGAGATGACGGCAGTCGCCGCCCACGACTTCACGGCCGGTGGCGTCCGGAACTCGGCGACGCCGAACTACGTGTATCGCTGGACGGAGCGCGAGGTCGAGAAGACGATCGCCTCGGCGGCACCGTATGCCCGCCACCGGTTCGTCTGGTTCCACGAGCTCGAGCTGCCGGTCTCGGTGCTCGAGGCGTCGGGCCGCGGGATCTTCCGCTTCGCGGCCATGCCCCTCCAGCTGGTGGCAAAGGTCTTCCCGAAGCAGGCCAACCTCTTCGCGTTCGCGGTCTTCAAGGACGGTCTGCAACCGTGGATGCAAGACGCAGAGACACCCGACGTCGATGCGATTCGGGCGCGTCTGAAGGCGTCGTGAAGCGGCGGCTCGTGGCCGAGGCCCGGCGCCTGCTGCGGCGGCTCGGCATCGAGGCGCTCCGCTACAGCCCGCGGAACTTCGAGCACCTGCGGCGGCGCGAGCTCCTCGGCTCCGGCGCGTTCGACGTGCTTCTCGACGTGGGCGCGAACAACGGCGACTATGCCGCGACGTGCCGCGAGGAGGGGTTCGCGGGTCGGATCGCCTCCTTCGAGCCCCGGAGCGACTCGTTCGCCGAGCTGGAGCGGCGGGCCGCGCGAGACGGCAACTGGACCGGCAGATGCGTCGCCCTGGCGGCTCGCGAGGGTGAGCTCGTGCTGAACATCTCCCGGAACCTCGTCTCGAGCTCCGCGCTCGAGATGGGCGAGCTCGCCGACGCGGTTCCCGGCTCGGCGTACACGCGGCGCGAGACCGTGGCGTCGCTGCCGCTGGACGCGCTGCGGCACGAGGTTCTGCGTCCGGACGAGCGGGCGTTTCTGAAGATCGACGTCGAGGGGTTCGAGCTCGAGGTGCTGAACGGGGCCTCGGAGACCCTGCAGCAGGTCGACGCGGTCGAGGCCGAGGTCTCGTTTGCGCCGCTACGGCAGGGACAGGCGCTGTTCCACGAGGTCGCGGGGCTGCTCGACTCGCTCGGCTTTCGGTTGATCACGCTCGAGGCGTCCACCTTCGACGAGCGGCGGGGCGACACGCTCTCGGGGAACGCCCTCTTCGTGCGGCGCAGCTAGACGCGGGCGCGATCGTCGTCACGCACCGCGTGCCGTCTCCGCGGCCATCCGCAGCGCCACCGTGGCCACTCTCCTGGGGAAAGACGGTTACGCTTCTGTGGCACTTGGTCTGACCAGCAAATGTCGCGCTAGGCCTCTGTTCATCGCAACTGGGGACAGTCTGTTCCTCTTCTGTGACGGTTGGTCTGACCACAGAGAGGCGTCCCGCCGCCGGCCACAAGGCCTCGTTGTCCACAGCCTCGTACGCCGCGGCGCGACGGCGGACGTTTGTGAGCACAGCCGGCGACGATGGCGGCGCGAGGCGCAAGGCCAGGCCGCCTCCCGTGCTTACAGCGCCGTAACCCGCGCTCTCTAGACTTCGGGCGATGTCCACCCCGGGCGAGCAGACCGACGAGCAGGTCGACGTCGCCGCGCTCTTCGAGCGCCTGAAGGAGGAGGTCCGCGTCGAGCGCGCCGCGCTCGTCCGACGACCCGGCGCAGACGCAGGTGCGGCTCAGCGTCCGCGACCAGGCCGAGCGCCTCTGGCCGATCTCGGCGGAGCGCCCGCTCGTCGGCAAGGGCGGCCCCGTCGAAGGCCGTCCTGCGCCGGTTGATGCGCTGGTACGTCGAGCCGGTGGTCGCCGACCAGCGCGCGTTCAACGACGCCGTGCTGAAGCTGATCGACGACCTCTCCGAGCGGATCGACCGCCTGACCGAGGCCGTGCGGGCGCTCGAAGACAAGAAATGAGAGTCGCCGTCTGCGCGCCGCAGGTCCCGTTCGCGCGGGGCGGCGCCGAGATCCTGGCCGACACGCTCGTCGACGAGCTGCGCCGGCGCGGCCACGAGGCCGACGCTCGTCACCGTGCCCTTCAAGTGGTATCCGGCCGAGCGAGTGCTGACGCACGCCTTCCTCTGGCGCCTCGTCGACCTCGACGAAGTGGACGGCCGCCCGGTCGACACGCGTGATCGCGACCAAGTTCCCGGCCTACTGCGTCCGGCACGCGAACAAGGTCGCCTGGGTGCTGCACCAGTTCCGGCAGGCCTACGAGTACGACCGCACCGACCTCGGCCAGTTCTCCGAGTCGCCCGAGGACCGGGCGCTCCGCGCGCAAGATCAACGCGCCTCGACAAGGTGGCGCTCGGCGAGGCGCGCAAGCTCTTCGCCACGTCGCGGAATGTCGCCGGCCGGATCGAGCGCTCGACCGGGCTTCAAGCCGAGGTGCTGCCACACCCGCCGCAGGAGCTTCCGTACCGCTGCGACGGCTACGAGGACTTCGTCCTCTCGGTCAACCGTCTCGATCGCGCCAAGCGGATCGACCTGCTGGTCGAGGCGGCGGCGGCGCGCCCGGAGGCGAAGGTCGTCATCGCCGGCGACGGCCCCGACCGCGAGCGGCTCGAGGGCATTGCGCGGCGCCACGGTCTCGACGGCCGCATCCGCTTCGCCGGCCGTGTCTCCGACGAGGAGCTCACCGATCTGTACGCCCGCTGCCGGGCCGTCTTCTACGCGCCGGTCGACGAGGACTACGGCATGGTCCCGTACGAGGCGTTCCTCTCGGAGAAGCCCGTCGTGACGACGACCGACGCGGGCGGCCCGCTCGAGGTCGTCTCCGATCGCCGCGACCGGGCGCGTCGTCGGGCCCGACCCGGAGGCGCTCGCCGAGGCGCTGCGCGACTCGGCGCAGGACGAGGCTCGCGCGTGGGGTCGCGCCGGCAAGGCGATCGCCGAGCGGGTCACCTGGGACTCCTGCATCGACGCGCTGCTCTCGTGAAGGTCGCCTACTACAGCCCGCTGCCGCCGTCGCGGTCCGGGATCGCCGACTACTCGGCGCTGCTGCTGCCGGCGCTGCGTGAGCGGGTCGACGTCGTGGTCGTCGAGCCGGGCAAGAATCCGGCGGCCGACGTCGCGCTCTACCACGTCGGCAACGACCCGGATGCGCACGGCTGGATCGTCGACGCGCTCTGCGAGCGTCCCGGCGTCGTCGTCCTGCACGACTACGTGCTCCACCATCTGATCGCAGGGATGACGATCGGCCGCGGGGACGGGCGCGCCTACCTCGCCGCGATGGAACGCGAGCTCGGCGTCGTCGGCCGGCTGCTCGGGCTCGGCGTGCTCGACAACCTGCTGCCGCTGCTCTGGGAGACGAGGCCCGAGGACTACCCGCTCGCGGGCACGGTGCTCGACCGCGGCAACCGGCCTGATCGTCCACTCGGACTACGTCGAGCCGGCGGGCACGGGAGGCGGGCTACGGCGGCCCGCTCTGGCGCGATCCCGCATCCGGCGTGGCCGCCGCCGCAGACCGCGGCCGAGGACATCGCAGGCGACCCGCTGATCGGCTGCTTCGGCCACCTGAACATGAACAAGCGGATCCCGCAGCTGCTCGAGGCCTTCGCGCGGCTTCGTCGCAGCGGCGTCCCGGCGCACGGCTCCTGCTCGTAGGCGCGGCGGCAGAGCGCTTCGACCTCGATCGCCGGCTCGAGCGGCTCGGGCTCGCCGACAGCGAGGCGATCGTCCGGCTCGACTACGTGCCCGAGGAGCGGCTGTGGTCGCTGATGGCGGCCTGCGACGTGCTCGTCAACCTGCGCTCGCCGACGATGGGCGAGACCTCGGGCTCGGTGATCCGAGCGCTCTCGCTCGGCAAGCCGACTGCTCGTCTCCGACGTCGGCTGGTTCGCCGAGCTTCCGGACGACGTCGCGCTCAAGGTGCCCGTCGACGAGCTGGGAGCTCGCACGCTCGAGGCGGCGCTCGAGCTCCTTTGCGAGCCGTCGGCACGGGCGGCGATGAGCCGCGCCGCGCTGGCCTACGTGCACCGGGAGCACGACCTCGACGCCGTGGCGGACCGCTATGCCGAGACGCTCGAGGTCGCGGCGGGCGGGGACGCGGTCGACGACGCAGTGCTCGGCGCGATCGCGCGCGCGGCCGCGGACGTCGGCCTCGACGAGACCGACGAGCTGGCCGCTCGCCTCGGTGAGGTGGGTCTTGGCCGCTAGAGCAGTGCCGCTCGCACGGGCGCGCGCAATCCCTGCCTGGGCCTGGCTCGCCGGGATCGTCGTCCTGTCCGTCGCGTTCCGCATCGTGCTCGCGCGGCGGATGGTCGCACCCTGGATCATGGTCGACGAGCTTCTCTACTCCGAGCTCGCGAAGACCCTCGCCGAGCACGGCCACTTCCTCGTCCGCGGCGAGCCGTACAGCGGGCTCGGGGTCGTCTACCCGGCACTGATCGCGCCGGCGTTCCGGCTCTTCGGCTCCGTGCCCGATGCCTACGTCGCGGCGAAGGCGATCAACTCGGTCGTCATGTCGCTCGCGGCGGTACCGGCGTACTTCCTCGCGCGGCGCGTCGTCCGCCCGGGGCTCGCACTGGTCGCTGCGCTGCTGACGGTCGCGGTGCCGTCGATGCGTCTACACCGGCACGCTGATGACCGAGAACGTGTTCTATCCGCTCTTTCTCTGCCTGGCGCTGCTGCTGGTGCTCGCGCTCGAGCGGCCGACGCTGCCCCGGCAGCTCGGCCTGCTCGCGCTCTGCGGCGTCCTCTACCTCACCCGCGCCCAGGCGGTCGCATTCGTGCCGGCGGTGCTGACCGCGCCGCTGCTCCACGCAGGCCGGCGACGGGATCAAGCGCTTCCGCTGGCTGTACGGGATCATCGGCAGCGGGCGCGGTGCTCGTCCTCGGGGGCAGCTCGCGCGCGGCCATTCGCTCAAGTCGCTGCTCGGCGCCTACCGCGCCGCGGCGGACACGCACTACACCGTCGCGAGCTCGTTCCGGTGGCTCGTCTACCACCTCGGCGAGCTCGATCTCTATCTCGGCGTCGCGCCCTTCTTCGCCCTCGTGCTCCTCGCCGCGCTTCGCCCGCCGGCGGGTCGTGCGTTCATCGCGGCAACGCTGGCGCTCTCCGGCTGGCTCGTGCTCGAGGTGGCGATCTTCGCCTCGCGCCGTTCGTGAGCCGGATCGAGGAGCGGAACATGTTCTACGTCGCGCCGCTCGTCTTGATCGCGCTCTTGCTGTGGATCGAGCTCGGGATGCCGCGGCCGCGTGCCGCATCGGTGGCCGCCGTCGCCGCGGCGGGCTCGTCGGCGTCGTGCCCTACTCGGGGTTGATCAACGGCAAGCGACCTCCGACACGCTCGCGTTCCTGCCGCTCTGGACGCTGCAGGACACCGTCATCACCCTCGACGAGGTGGCGGCCGTCGTCGTGCTCGGGGCGATCGCGATTGCCGCCGTGCTGCTGCTTCTGCCGGTGCGCCTGGCGCTCGTGCTGCCCGCGATCGTGCTCGCCTGCTTCGGGCGACGCTCTGGGCGGTCGAGACGAACGCGCACGGGGCATCCACCATGCGTCGCTCGGCGCTCTCTACGGCGGAATCACGCGCGCAGCGCGACTGGATCGACCGCGCGGTCGGCCGGAACGCCGACGTCGCGTTCCTCTGGTCCGGCAACCGGGACAAGTTCACGCTCTGGGAGAACGAGTTCTTCAACCGCAGCGTCGGCCCGGTCTACGACCTCGGCTCGTCGGCGCCGGATCGGCTGCCGACGACGGACGTGACGGTCGATCCGCGGACGGGCACGCCTGCACGGCGCGGGGCGCCATGCCTACGTGCTGACGGACACGTCGGTCGACCTCGACGGAACTCCGGTCGAGATCGACGTCGGCAAGCAGATGGCGCTCTACCGCGTCGACGGCCCGCTCCGCGTGCGGGCTCAGACGTCCGGCATCTACGCCGACACGTGGTCGGGCCCGGAGGTCACGCGCACGACGTTCGGCTGCAACGGCGGCACACTCGTCGTCGACCTCCGCAGCGACACGAACCTGCACGCGCGACCCGTGCGCGTGACGAGCGGCGACGCGGCGGCGGTCGTGCCGGCGAACGATGTCGGGCACGACGATCCGCGTGCCGCTGCACCCGGTGGCCGGACGGTGCGTCACGCGCTTCACGGTGTCCCCGACGGCGATCCCGAGCCCGTCGGACCCGCGCGCGCTCGGCGCCCACTTCGACCGGTTCACCGTCCGGCCTTGAGGATCGTCTTCGACGTCTAGCCGCTGTCGCACGAGCGGACGGGCGTCAACAACTACATCCGCGGCTCGCTCGCGCGGCCTCGTCGAGCGTCGGCGCGGCGCGCGGGCACGAGATCGTCGCGTTCGCGCCGACGACTCGCCCGAGGGCGGCGCGCGATCCCGCGAGGCGCTCGACGGGCTCGACGTCGAGCTGCGGCTCGTCACGCTGCCCGGCGCGCACGCGCTGGCGCACCGCGCTGGTCGCATGCTCGGCTGGCCGCCCGCCGAGCGCTTCGTCGGCCGCTTCGACGTGCTGCACTTCACCGACTGGATGTACCCGCCGCAGCGCGCCGGTGTGCGCGCGACGACGATCCACGATCTCGTGCCCGCTGCACTTTCCCGAGTGGGTGACCGGGCGCACGCGCTCGATGCACGGGCGCAAGTACGCAACGCCGCCCGCACCTGCGACGTCGCTGTTCGCCAACTCGGCGTTCACCGCCGACGACATCGCCGCGACGCTCGGCTTCCCGCGCGAGCGGATCGTCGTCGCGCACCCCGGCATCGGCGCCGAGTTCCGCGCCGACGGCGAGGCGGCCGACCTCGGCGCGCCGTACCTGCTCACGGTCGCGACGCTCGAGCCGCGCAAGAACCTCGGCACGCTCGTCGACGCGTTCGCGCTGCTCGGCGACACGGAGCTCTCGCTCGCGGTCGTCGGCGGCGCAGGGCTGGGGGCCGCAGCCGCGGCTCGACCGTGCCCGGCGTCGTGCGGCTCGGCCGCGTCTCCGACGAGGAGCTCGCGCGGCTCTACCGCGGCGCCGCCGCGGTCGTCTATCCGTCGCGCTTCGAGGGCTTCGGCATGCCGATCACCGAGGCGATGGCCTCGGGCGCACCGGTCGTCGCCTCGGCGCACCCGTCGATGGACGAGGCCTGCGGCGACGCTGCCGTGCGCGCCGACCCGGAGAGCCCCGAGGCGTTCGCGGCGGCGATCCGCGAGGCGCTCGGCGCGCCGCGACGAGCTGCGCGCGCGCGGGCTCGAGCACGCACGCGCGGTTCTCGTGGCGGCGGGTCGGCGAGATCTTCCTCGAGGGGTACCGCGCGATTCGCGTAGGGCTCGACACGACGCCGCTCGCGCAGACGCGCGCCGGCACCGCGCGGTACGTCCGCGGGCTGCTGCGACCACCTCGACGTGCCGATGCGCAGTCGTCCTTCCCGGCGACGTCGCGCGTGCGGCGACGCTCGCGCGCCGACGCGCTCTGGTACCCGCGCCTGCCGCGCGCGACGGCGTCGACGTGCTGCACTGCCCGACGTTTCGCGGCCCGTTCTCGGCCGGCGCGCCGCTCGTCGTCACCGTGCACGACCTCGCCGTGCTGCGCCATCCGGAGTGGTTCAACCGCTGGACGCGCACGTACTCGCGCATCGCCGTGCCGCGCGTCGTCCGCGCCGCCGACCGGGTGATCGCCGTCTCCGAGTTCACGAAGCGCGAGCTCGTCGAGCTGCTCGGCGTGGCCGAGGCGAAGATCCGCGTCGTGCCGAACGCGCGTCGAGGACGTCTTCACGCCCGACGGGCCGCGGGCCGAGGGCGACTACGTGCTCGCCGTCGGGACGCTCGAGCCGCGCAAGAACCTGGCGCGGATCCGCGGCCGCGGTCGACGGCGAGCTGCGCGTCGTCGGCGCGCGCGGCTGGGGCAGACGTCGAGCCGCCGGCGAACGTCGCGCTGGCTCGGCGAGGTCGCCGACGAGGAGCTCGCGGCGCTCTATCGCGGCGCGCGCTGCCTCGTCTACGCCTCGCTGTACGAGGGCTTCGGCATCCCGGTCGCCGAGGCGCTCGCGTGCGGCTGCCCGGTCGTGACGAGCCGCGGCGCGCGATGGCCGAGTTCGCCGGCGACGACGCGACCTACGTCGACCCGACCGGACGTCGACTCGATCCGCGACGGCATCGCGCGCGCGACCCGGCCGGAGCCGCGGCGCGTCGCCTCGTGGGCCGACGTCGCGGCGCAGACCGCAGGCGGTCTACGAGGAGCTCGCGTGATCGTCGCTCGACGCCGACGTGCTCGGGCGCGACGCGCACCGGCGACGAGACGTACGTCACGAACCTGCTGCGCGAGCTGCCGCCGGCGGCGCCCGACCTGCGCTTCGCGGCCGTGACGCGGCATCCCGAGCTCGTGCCCGACGGCGTCGAGGCGATCGCAGCTGCCCGCCCGCAGTCGCAGGAGCTGCGCATGGCCTGGTCGCTGCCGCGCCTGCTGCGGCGGCTGCGCCCGGCAGCTCGCGCACTTCCAGCACGCGCTGCCGCTCGGCTGGCGCGGCCCGACCGTCGTCACGATCCACGACCTCTCGTTCGAGCGCGACGCCGTCGCTGATGGGCTGCGTCGACCGGCTGACCTTCAAGGCGGTCGTGCCGCGCGCCGCGCGCAGGGCGCGACCACGTGCTCGCCGTCTCGGAGCGGACGAAGCGCGACGTCGATCGAGCTCTACGGCGATCCCGGCCGAGAAGATCACGGTGACGCCGAACGGCGTCGACGCCGCCTTCTCGCCGCGCGACGCAGCGGCGGCCACGGCCGGTCGCTACCTGCTCTTCGTCGGCGCGATCCAGCGCCGCAAGGACCCGCTCGCCGCGCTGGACGCGGCCGCGCGCCGTCGGGCTGCCGCTCGTCGTCGCGGGCCCCGAGAAGGAGCCCGAGCTCGCGCGCGAGCTGCGCGACGGCGGCGCCGACCTGCGCGGCTACGTCGCCGACCGACGAGCTCGCCGAGCTCTACCGCGGCGCGCGCGGCGCTCGTGCTTCCCGTCGCGCTACGAGGGCTTCGGCCTGCCGGTCGCTCGAGGCGATGGCGTGCGGCACGCCGGTCGTCGCGGCCGACGAGCCGGCGCTGCGCGAGGTGGCGGGCGACGCGGCGCGTCTACGCCGAGCGACGGCGACTTCGGCGCGGCCGTGCACGCGCGCGCTCGACGAGCGCGACGCGCTCGTGCGCCGCCGGGCTCGAGCGCGCGAAGCTCTTCTCGTGGGCGGAGACGGCGCGCCTGACGGCCGAGGTCTACCGGCGAGGTGCTCGCGCATGAAGGTCGTCCGCCGTCGTCGTCTCGCACGGGCAGCCGCGCGGCTCGAGCAGTCGCTGCCGGCGCTGCGGCCGCAGGTCGACGAGCTGGTCGTGGTCGCGAACGTGCCCGGCTCGGTGCCGGCGCGGCGTCGAGGCGCGTGATCCACAACCCGCGCCGCTCGGCTTCGCCGCGAACCTCAACCTCGGCTTCGCGCGCTGCACGACGCCGAGCGCGCTGCTGAGCGTCGAACCCCGATGCGGTGCCCCGAGCCGGGCGCGGTCGCCGCGCTCGCCGCGTTCATGGCCGAGCACCCGCGCTGCGGCGTCGCCGGGCCGCGCATGGTCTACCCCGACGGGTCGCTCGCAGCCCTCGCGGCGGCGCTTCCCGACGGTCGGCCGGCACGCTCGTCCGCCGCACGCCGCTGCGCATGGTCGTCGTCCGCAGCGGCGGCCACTTCCACCTCGACGAGCCGCAGCCCGACGAGCCCGTCCAGGCCGACTGGATGCTCGGCGGCTTCCTGCTGCTGCGCCGCGCGATGCTCGACGAGCTCGGCGGCTTCGACGAGGGCTTCCGCCTCTACGGCGAGGACATCGACCTCGCCTACCGCGCGATGCGGGCCGGCTGGGAGCGCTGGTACGTGCCCGAGGCCGGGTCGTCCGGCACGAGCACCAGGCGGAGACCGACAAGCAAGCTGGCTGACGCGCCGCACGCTCTGGCACTGGGCGGGCATCGCTCCGCTTCGTGCGCAAGCATCCGCAGTCCCTGAGGTCGCGGCGCTAGCGGGCCGGCTACTTGCCGCCCGGCACGAACGCGTGCGAGACCTGCGCCCCGAGCGCCCGTGAGTCGGAGAGCCCGTAGTCCACCGGCCTGAACGTGCGGGAGACGTGGAGCTCGATCCGGTACGGCGGCCGGGCGGGAAGCTCGAAGGTGCGGATGTCCCTGCCCTTCAACAACCAGTTGCGGGTCGCCAGTACCCGCGCGATCTGCGGTTGCCCGTTCTTGTCGATTCGCACCGTGCCCATGCGGATCCGCACCCGCGTCGGCGGCTCGAGCCCGGTAGCTCCCGCCCGAGAGACCGTCAGGCGGGCAACGCCCGGGCGGTTGCCCGGCGTCGAATACTGGGAGAACGAGGCGTCCGATCCCATCCAGCCGTCGTCGTAGACGCCGCTCGCGGCGCTGGTGATGCGCAGCGGCCGCTTGATCCGGAAGAGGACCGTGGCGCCGTGACGCTCGACGGGCGTGCCGACGAACTCGACGCCGTTGTCGCCGATCGCCCAGTCGACGTTGCGTTGCGCGCTGATCGTTCCGTCGGGCTTCGCCAGGTTCGGCGTGATCGTCTGCCCGGGCGGCGGCGTGCTCGCGTCGAGGCTCCAGACTTCGCCGATCGACTTGTTCCAGAACTCGAGCGGATAGAGGGCGTTCTCGTTGATCCTTTGGCCGAGGTAGAGAGTCAAGGCGCCTCCGGTGCGCGCGTCCACCCAATCCGTTCCGGGGAGTGCGCCGATCGCCCGCTCCGAGAAGTCCTGCGCCGCGTTTGCGGCCGTCACCTCGGCGGTCACCGTCCAGGCGAGCCCCGCGACGGTGACGACCGAGGCGATCGCGAGCGCTGCCGGCCGCGGCAGCTCCCGCCGCGTGACGCGTCGGAACAGGGCCGGCGCCACCAGTACCAGTGCGGAGACCGCCGTCATCCAGAGCAGGATGTTCTGTGCGTAGTCCTGGTTCCACGCCCACGCCCTGTTCGCGGCGGAGAGGATCGCCAGCCCCGGCGCGTCCGAATAGAGGTGATCCGCCATCTGGTACGGCGTTGCGGCCAGCAGGTAGGCGATCACGACCGCAGCGGCGACCACCGCTGCAACTCGGACGCGAAGCCGCGCCAACATGACGGCGGCGCCGACGAACACGATCGGGCTGAGGTAGATCAGGTTCCGCTCCTCGACCCGCGTCGCCAGCGTGGTCGAGAGATACGACGCCTTGACGGCGACATAGAGCCCGAAGACGACGATGGAGCTGACCGCGACCGCGAGGAACGCACGCTCGCGCGGCTCGCGCTGTCCGGCGTTGAGGATCCAGGCGAGCGTCGCGACGGCCGGCAGGACGCCGACTCCGATCGCAAACGCACCGAACGCCCAGACTCCGAGCTCGATCATCCGGCCGCTGTAGTGCGTGCCGACCTGCCAGTTCGCCGAGTTGTTGGTCGCGTAGGCGTTGAGGAAGATTGCGACCCCGAGCCCGAGCACGGCGGCGCCGAGACGTTCTCGCCAGGTCCACGACCGGAGGATCCTGCGGCCCTCGCGGCTCGTCGCCGCATAGATGACAACCGCGAGCGCCGCGCCGGGGATGAGCACGAAGAGCTGACCCCGCACGAGCGGTGCGGCAAGCAGGGCGAGCGCCGCGAGGATGACACGGCCGCGTTTCCGGCGCTCGAGCGCACGCGCAAGCAGGAAGAAACACAGGACGGCATACGCGTAGGCGAGCGGCTCCGGGATGAGCATCGAGGAGTAGATGAGCGCCGGGACCGTGGCCGTGCCGGCGGCCGCGTAGAGGGCGAGCGGGCGCGAGACGAGCATGCGGGCGAGGCCGTAGGCCGGGAAGAACGAGGCGGCCATCAGCAGCGAATCGAAGTACTTGATCGCGTCGTAGGCCCGTTGGGTTCCCTGAAGCCACCAGGCGGGCGCGATCAGATAGGCGTACAGCGAAGGAGCCGACACGTCCTGCAGCCGCAGCTGCGCATGCCCGGTCGTGGCGATCGCGCGCGAGAGCTCCGCCCACTGGAGCTCGTCGCTGTAGATGAAGGGCGCCACGTGCTTCGAGGCCTGCCAGCAATAGAGCATCGACAGCAGCAGGTAGACGACGATGACCGGATAGGCGGCGAGTGCGCGGTCGAGCACCCCGGGACGGGCCGGCGCTGCGGCCTCCGCCGGTTGGGCCTCTGCGCTCACTCCGTCGCGCCGATGATGACGCGCGGGTCGAGGTCGACCTCGCGGCGGACGAAGCGGCAGGCGATGCCGGCCTGCTCGCAGGCGCCGACGATCGCGTCGAGGCGCTCGCGCGGTGCGCTCGGGATCGTCACCAGCACGAGTCGGGCTTGGTCTTGTCGAGCACGCGCTCGATGCTCGTCGATGCCGCCGAGCACCGGGACGCCCTGCATGCGGCGGCCGCGCAGCCGCGGGTCGTCGTCGACGAAGCCGACGCACGCGCTCGCCCGGCGTCTCGCGCAGCTCGCGCAGCAGGCTGCGGCCGGTGCGGCCCGCGCCGACGATCAGGCTCCGGCTGCCGCCGCGGTCGCGGATCATGCTGCAGCGCGCGACGACGATCGCCCGCTCGGCGAAGCGCGACGCCGACGATCAGCGACGCATGCAGATCAGCGCGTCGACGACGAAGACGTTCGCGCGAGAAGTCGCCGAGCGGCGGCTGCGTCAGCACGATGAACCCGAGCGCGATCACCTCGGAGACGACGACCGCGGCGGCGATCGCGGCGATCGCGTCGCGCGCGCCGGCGTAGCGCCACACGCAGCGGTAGAGGCCGAACGGGATGAACGCGAGATAGCGCGCGACGAGGATGACCGGCAGCGAGATCGGCGAAGAAGTGCCGCTGGTTCGTCGTGCCGGGCCAGCTCGAACGCGCAGCAGGTAGGCGCCGAGGAACGAGCGCTGATCAGCGCGAAGTCGACGAGCACCTCGACGAGCCGCGCCGCCAGTGCACGGCGAACGCCGCGCGGGAATCGATGGCCTCGCCCGTCGGCCGCGGTCGATGTCGGCGAGGAAGCTCGCGAACTGCACGAGCAGGGCGAAGGTGATCAGCGACGCCGACGCAGCGATCCGCGCCGTTGTCGAGCGACGTTGTAGGCGAGGCTCGTGGCGCCGAGGCCGATCGCGACGAGCGCGAGCAGCGACGACCGCGCTCGTCTCCGACAGGCCGATGCGGACGAGCCGGTGCGAGCGTGTGGTCGCGTCCGCCCTGCGTAGATCGGCCGTCCGTCGAGGAGGCGCACGACCGTGACGAGCGTCGTGTCGAGGATCGGGACGGCGAGGATCAGGATCGGCAGGATCAGCGTCGCGACCGTCGTCCCGGCGACCGTGCCAGCTCGCCGCGAGCCCGAGCGCCGCGAGCGCGAAGCCGAGCAGACTGGCTGCCGGAGTCGCCCATGAAGACGAGCGCGCGCCCGGCCGGGCGCAGGTTGAACGGCAGGAAGCCGGCGCACGCCGAACCCGATCGCGAGCGAGACCGCGAGCACGAGGTCGTTCGAGTGCAGTCGTCACGGCGTCGATCGCGAAGAAGGCGAGCGCGATCGCGGCGAGCGTCGCCGCGAGCCCGTCCATGTTGTCGAGCAGGTTGAACGCGTTCGTCAGGCCGACGAGCCAGACGAGCGGCGATCGCGTAGCCGAGCACGTCGTTGCCGACGATCTGGACGTGCGTGCCGGTGACCAGCACGAGCACGGCGGCGGCGATCTGCGCCGCGAGCTTGGCGAGCGGGCGGCAGGTGGAAGAGGTCGTCGACGAGCCCGCGGCGAAGAGGATCGCGCACCCGGCGAGGATCCCGAGCAGCTGTGTGTCGGCCTCGACGTCGCCGGTCCAGACCGCGGCAGCCGACCCCGGCGGCGAAGCCGAGTGAAGATCCCGATCCCGCCGCCGAGCGGCGTCTCGCGGGTGTCCCAGCGGTTGCGGCTCGGCGTCGACGAGCAGCCGCCGCCGGAGCGGCGAACGGAGCAGCGCCCAGATCACAGCCGCCGAGACCGGAAACGCGACGAGGGCGGCGAGCGCGCTCACGCCAGTGGAGGGTAGTGAAGTGCTGTTAGGCGCATGTATGGGAGCCTCCTGCCCGCCCGGGCCCGCACCTAGACTAGAGCGCCGCCCCGACATCGAAGCCGGCGACCACCAAGCTCGTGACGTCGAACCCGTGACGATCTACTCCGACCTCTTCCGCTACCGCGAGCTCTTCCGGAATCTCTTCCGGCGCGACCTCCAGGCCAAGTACCGCGGCTCGGTGCTCGGCGTCGCCTGGTCGCTCGCGAACCCGCTCGTCCTGATGGGGATCTACGCGCTCGTCTTCAGCGTGCTCTGGCAGCGCGATCGACATGCCGCACTACCCGCTCTACCTGCTCTCGGGGCTGGCGGTGCTGGATCTTCTTCTCGACGTCGCTGCAGGCCGGCGCGCGGACGCTGCTCGACAACGCCGAGCTGATCAAGAAGGTGCGCTTCCCGCGCCAGCTCGTGCCGCTCTCGATCGTCGCGACGCAGCTCGTCACCTTCGCGGCGATGCTCGTCGTGCTGATCGTGTCGTGAACGCGATCGTGATCCCGGAGACGCGCGGACACGGTCTGGCTGACGATCCCGCTGCTCGCGGTCGGGATCGTGGCGCTCGTCGCCGGGCGTGGCGCTCGCCGTCGCGTCGCTGAACGTGCTCTTCCGCGACGTCGAGCACATGCTCGCGGCGCTGCTGCTGCCGTGGTTCTTCCTGACGCCGATCGTCTACTCGTACACGGCGATCGACGCGTTCGAGCACGCACCACGACGCTGACGCAGGTGCTCCGCTGCGGGAACTTCATCACGCCGCCGATCGAGGCGCTTCGCGCGCCGCTCTACGAGCGGTCGCCTGCCGCGCCTGCGGCGACGTGTCTACCTCGTCGCGGCAGCCGCGGTCGCGCTCGCGCTCGGCTCGTGGGTCTTCAACCGCGTCGACGACCGGATCGCGGTCGAGCTCTGATCCGCTCCGTCGTAGACCCACGGCTCGCGGCGATGCTGATCGTCGCGCGAGGGCTCGATCGGCCGGCAGCCCTTCCGGCCCGGGCGATGGGCTCACGTCGAGACCGGCGACGATCGACGGGCAGCAGCAGCGGCCTGCGAGAACGGCACGCGGCACGCGACCGGCGCCGGCGCCCGAGCGCTGCGCGAGCAGCCCGGGTCGCAGCCGGCCGGCCGTCGTCTGCGATCGCAGCCGCCGACGATCCCGTAGCCCTCCTGGTGCGCGTCGAGCAGCACGCGGTCGACCAGTCGGGCGCCGGCTCGACGCCGGGAGCCAGGTAGGCGATCGCCTCGGCCTCCTCGAGCGCCACGAGCGGCTCGGTCTGGTGTCGTGCACCGGTCGGCGCCGACGACCGCGAGCCGGCGCTCGATCCGCGGCGCGATCTCGACGTCCTCCTCCGGGCGCGTGTTGCCGAGCTCGGCGAGCCAGAAGCGACGCTCGTCGACGAGGTCGATCGCGAACCGGTAGCGGCCGGGCGGCACCGGGACTCGCACCGCGAGCTCGAGCTCGCACCGTCTCGCCGGGCGCGACGGCGTGCGGCAGCGCAGTGCGCACGCCGTCCCAGACGATCGGGTTGCCCCGGTCGTCGAGCCAGTGGTACGAGGCGTGGATGCCGGTGACCTCGCCCGCGTCTGCCACGTCGCCGTGCCGGCGTTCTCGACAACGGCCCGCGCGACGGTGAGCGAGCCGGCCCGGCGGCCGTCGAGGCTCCAGCTCAGCCAGCGCGCGGCGAGCGGGCCCTTCGGTGTGGCGCTGTTGGCGGCAGGCATGTCCATTCGGCGCGGCGTTAGAGGCTTGACGCGAAACTCGGGCACGCACGGCTGGTGCGCCAGACGCGGCGCGGCTCACCCGGCTCGGGCTTACCCGTAGTAACCACTATGCGCGGCGCCCGACCCAGCTGACCCGCTTGGTCTGGCCCATCCCCGCACGCCCCCGAGCTCCACATCAAGCCTCTAGTCTAGGCCGCGATGGAGCCTCTTCTCGTCCGGGCCGCGCGCCGCGAGTCGGTCGAGCGCACGCCGGTCTGGTTCATGCGCCAGGCGGGCCGCTCGCTGCCGGAGTACCGCGAGCTGCGCAAGACCTATGGCCTCTTCGAGATCGTCCGCAAGCCGGAGCTCTGTGCGGAGGTGACGCTGCAGCCCGTCCGCCGGCACGACGTGGACGCCGCCGTGATGTTCGCGGACATCATGTTCCCGGTGATGGGGATGGGCGTCGACGTGAAGCTCGTCGACAACGTCGGGCCCGTCGTCGACCGCCCGGTGCGAGAGCCTCGCGGACGTCGTGCGGCTGACGGTGCCCGACCCGGAGGAGTCGGTGCCGGAGATCCTCGAGGCGGTTCGCATCGTGCGTGCGGAGCTGCGCCCCGATCAGGCGGTCGTGGGTTTCTGCGGCGGGCCGTTCACCGTCGCCGGGTATCTGATCGAGGGCAAGCCGAGCCGTGAGTTCACGAAGGTGAAGGCGATGATGTACGGCGCGCCCGCGGTGTGGCACGCGCTGATGGAGAAGCTCGCCGACTGCTTTGCCGTCTACGTGCAGGCGAAGGCACGGGCAGGCGCCGACGTAATCCAGCTCTTCGACTCGTGGGTCGGCGCGCTCTCGCCGGCTGACTACGAGGAGTTCGTGGCGCCGTACTCGAAGAAGATCCTCGCCGCGCTCGATTGCCCGACGATCCATTTCGGCACGGGCACGACGCACCTGCTCGGCGCCATGCGCGACGCCGGCGGCGACGTGATCGGGCTCGACTGGCGGATCCCGCTCGACCGCGGCTGGTCCGAGGTCGGGCACGACCGGGGCGTGCAGGGGAACCTGGATCCGGCCGTCCTGCTCGGACCGTGGGACCGGGTCGAGGCGGCGACGCTCGACGTCCTCGCGCGGGCCGGCGGGCGGCCGGGCCACATCTTCAACCTCGGCCACGGCGTGCTGCCGCAGACGAACCCCGACGACCTCGGGCGCCTGCGCGAGCTCGTCCACAAACGGACCGCAGCGCCGGTCACGGCGTAGTGTCGGCCGCCGTCGTCCTGATGGCGTACGGCTCCCCGGAGCGAATCGCCGACGTGCCGGCCTACTACGCGGACATCCGCGGCGGGCGGCCGATCCCACCCGAGCGCCTCGACGACCTCGTCTCCCGCTACAGCCGCCTCGGGATCGAGGACTCGAATCCGCTGAACGCGATCACCGAGCGCACACGCGCCGCTCTCGAGCAGGAGCTCAGCCTGCCGGTCTTCACCGGCATGAAGCACTGGCAGCCACGGATCGCCGAGGCGGCGGACAACGCCGTGGCGGCGGGAGCGGAGACGATCGTCGGCCTGGTCCTTGCCCCGCACTACTCGCGCCTCTCGATCGGCGGCTACAAGCGCCTGCTCGAGGACGGGCTCGGCGACCGCGCGCAGCTCCGGTTCGTCGACTCGTGGCACGACGACGAGGCGTTCCTCGACGTCCTCGCCGCCAGGATCCGCGGCACGGAGGCGCACGTCGTCTTCACGGCGCACAGCCTGCCGGAGCGAATCCTCGCCGAGGGCGATCCCTACCGCGACCAGCTGCTCGAGACGTCCCGGCTCGTGGCCGAGCGCGCCGGCGTCGACGACTGGTCGTTCTCGTTCCAGAGCGAGAGCCAGACCGGTGAGCCGTGGCTCGGACCGGACATCCTCGACCACCTCACCGACCTGCACGGACGGGGCATCCGCTCGGTTCTCGTGTGCCCCGTCGGCTTCGTGTCGGATCATCTGGAGATCCTCTGGGACATCGACAACGAAGCGCAGGACCGGGCGAGGGAGCTGGGCATGCAGCTGAGCCGGATCGAGATGCCGAACGACGAGCCCGCGTTCGTCGCGGCGCTCGCGGGGATCGTGAGGCGCGAGCTGTGATCCGCCCGCTCCGCGCGGACGAGTTCGACGCCTGGTACGAGGCCGCGCGCGCCGGTTACGCCCTCAGCATCGAGGAGGACGGCGGCGTTCCGCATGCGGCGGCTCAGGAGAAGTCGGTCAAGGACATGAGCTCGTTGTGGCCGAAGGGCTATCCGGACGAGAAGCACCTGGTCTCGGTGATCGAGGCCGACGGCCAGCCGGCCGGCTGGCTCTGGGTGACGGCCCGTCCCGGGATGTCGGGCGAGCAGCTCTTCGTCTACGAGGTTCGAGTCGCCGAGGAGCACCGCGGCAAGGGGCTCGGCCGCGCGTTGATGGAGTTCGCCGAGGAGGAGGCCCGCCGGCGCGGGCTGCCGGAGGTGGCGCTGAACGTCTTCGGCGGCAACACCGTCGCGCGGAATCTTTACCGCACGCTCGACTACCGCGAATCTGCGGTGTTCATGGTGAAGCAACTGTGAGGAAGGGCGAGATACTGGTCGACGACGTGCGCCGCGTGTTCCGCGTCCACACCCACCAGTCACAGACCCTCAAGGATCTCTTCGTTCTGCGCCGTCGCGAGCCGGCGCGCGAGGTCGTCGCGCTCGACGGCGTCACGTTCCACGTCGACGTCGGCGAGGCGATCGGGCTCGTCGGGCGCAACGGCTCCGGGAAGTCGACGCTCCTGCGCCTCCTCTCGGGGATCATCAAGCCGACCTCCGGAAATGTCGCCGTCGAAGGGCGCATCGGCTCGCTGCTCGAGCTCGGCGCCGGCTTCCATCCCGAGCTCACCGGGCGCGAGAACGTCTATCTCAACGGCTCGATCCACGGCCTCTCGCGCACCCGCGTGCGCGAGCTGATGGACGAGATCGTCGACTTCGCCGGCCTGGAGGACGCGATCGACCTGCCCGTGCGAACCTACTCGTCGGGGATGTACATGCGGCTCGGCTTCGCGGTGGCGGCGCACATCCAGTCCGACGTGCTGCTGCTCGACGAGGTGTTCGCGGTCGGGGACGAGGGCTTCCAGCGAAAGTGCTTCGGCAAGATCGCGGAGTTCAAGCAGCGCGGCGGCACGATCGTCTTCGTCTCGCACGACGCCCAAGCCGTCGAGCGGCTCTGTGACCGGGCGGTCCTGCTTCGCCACGGCCGCGTGGACTTCGACGGGCCGGTGCACGACGCGATCGGCCGCTACCACGCCCTGCTCGCGGCGGAGGAGAGTCCCGACGAGCTCGCCGCCGGGCTCCGCGAGTTCGGCACGGGCGATGCACGCATCGTCGAGGGGACGCTGATCGACTCTGACGGCGACGAGCGGCTGCAGTTCACCGCCGGCGAGCCGCTGACCGTTCGCCTGCGCGTCGCGGTCGAGCGTCCCATCGAAGCCCCGGTCGTCGTGCTGGAGTTGCGCGACGACAACGGCGTGCTGCTCGCGAGCGGTGAGCAGGACACGGAGCCGCTCGGCTGGCGCGGCGAGCCCGGCGAGCGGCTGCTCGAGCTCGCGCTCCACCGGCTCCCGCTTGCCGATGGACGATTCCACCTGCGCTTCGCGCTCCGGGAGCCGACCGGCGGGCGTCTGCTCCACCTGCTCGACGACGCGCTGCAGTTCGTCGTCTACCCGCCCGGCTCGGAACGCGGCCCCGTGCTGCTCGACGGGGAGTGGAGCTTGAAGGAAATCGAGGCCCAGGCCGAAACACCCTCCCGATGAGCTCACGGACTTGCCCCGACTGGCCCGAGCTGATGGAGCTCGAGCCGGACCTCCAGTTCAAGCACTACACGGTCGCCGAGGCGCACCTGCCCCCGGAGGCGTTCGTCCACGCCAAGGGCGTCGGGCCCGAGACGGTGGCGATCTGCTGCGACCTCGAGCACCACGTCTACAACCTCGCGCACACGGAACCGGACGTCGCCGCCGGCCTGCGCGACACGCATTGGTATGAGCTCCACGAGTGGCTGCGCACCGGGCCCGGCGCGCGCACGACCTAACGCGCCGCCGTTCCACCCTCGCGAGCCACCGCCTGCCGGGACCCGGCACCACGGCGATAGTCTCTGAGGATGGGTCCCGCAATCGTCATCCCCTACCGGCCCGGCTCGGCGAAGAGCCGTCTGCCCGCCGGCGGCAGGGAGCGTCTCGCGCGGGCGATGATGCGCGACGTCCTCGCCGCCTGCGACGAGGTGGGGCGGCCGATCCTCGCCGACGGCGTGGGCGGGCAGGGTGCGGCGGTCGCCGCGGTGCTCGCGGAGCTGCCGGACGAGCCGGTGCTCGTCGTCAACTCGGATCTGCCATGCGCGACACCGCGCGATCTCCTTGCGCTCCTCGGGGCGATCCCGGAGGGCGGCCTGGCGCTCGTCGCCGCAGCCGACGGGACGACGAACGCGCTCGCGCTCGCCTCGCCGACGATCTTCAAGCCGGTCTACGGACCTGGGAGCGCCGAGCGCTTCGCGGCACTCGCACCCTCGCGCTCGCTGGAGATTCCGAACCTGGCGGACGACGTGGACACGCGTGCAGATCTGGAGCGCCTCGCCTGTCGGCTCGGCCCGCACACGCGCGCCGCCCGCTTCGAGGCGGCGTGAAGGTCGCCGTCCTCTCGGGCGGCGTCGGCGGCGCCCGCTTCCTTTCCGGGCTCGTGCCGCTCGCCGACGTGACGGTGATCGGCAATGTCGGCGACGATCTCGAGGTGCTGGGCGTGCACGTGTCGCCGGACCTCGATTCGGTGCTCTACACGCTGACCGGCCGCTCCGACGAGGAGCGCGGCTGGGGCCGGGCGGGAGAGACGTGGAACGCGCTGGCGATCGTCTCCGAGCTCGCCGGCGAGGACTGGTTCCGGCTCGGCGACCTCGACCTCGGCCTCCATCTCGTGCGCACCGAGGCGCTGCGCGCCGGCGAGCTGTTGTCGGCCGTGACGGCGCGTCTGGCCGAGCGCTTCGCGCTCGAGGCGAGGCTGCTGCCGGCCACCGACGACCGGCTGCGCACGTGGATCGTCACGCCGGCCGGCGAGCTCGCGTTCCAGGAGTGGTTCGTCGCCCGCGGCCATCGCGACGAGGTCGACGGCGTGCGCTACGAGGGCGCCGAGACGGCACACCCCGCACCGGGGGTCCTCGCGGCGCTGGCCGAGGCGGATCTGATCGTGTTCGCGCCGAGCAATCCCTACGTCAGCATCGGGCCGATCCTCGCGGTGGCCGGGATCCGGGCCACGATCGAGGCGCGCCGCGCTCCGTGCGTCGCGGTCAGCCCGCTGATCGGCGGCCGCGCGGTCAAGGGCCCGGCCGACCGGATGCTGCAACGGCTCGCCGGCGGCACCTCGCCGGCCCACGTCGCGGCCTGCTATGAGGGCCTGATCGACGCGATCGTGATCGACGAGGCCGACTCGCCCGACGATCTCGCCGTGCGCCCGATCGTCACCAAGACGCTGATGGTCGACGCCGAGGCGCGGCGCCGACTGGCCGAAGCGGTGCTCGACGCGGCGGGTGCGCCGGCGTGAAGGTTGCGGTCCTGGGCGGCACCGGCAGCTTCGGCCGGGCGCTGGCCGCACGGCTCGTCGCGGCCGGGGACGACGTCGTCATCGGCTCGCGTGACGCCACCCGCGCGCAGGAGGCGGCCGCCGAGCTCGGCTGCGCCGGCGCGCTGAACGCCGATGCGGTTCGCGGTGTCGACCTGGCCGTGCTCGCAGTCAAGGCGGAGGCCGCGATCGACACCGCCCACGAGGTCGCCGACGCGCTGGGCGAGACCCCGCTCCTCTGCGTTGCGAGCAAGCTCGGCTTCGCCAAGGACGGCGTGCGTCCCGACCAGGAGGCGAGCTCGATCGCAGAGCGGGTCGCCGACGAGATCTCGGCGCCGGTCGCGGCCGGCCTGCACTCCATCGCAGCCGCCAACCTGGCCGCGGAGCCGCCCGACGAGGATGCTTTCGTCTGCTCGGACGACGAGCGCGCGAAGGAGCTCGCGCTGGAGCTCGCCGGCAAGGTCGTCGCGGGCCGCGCTCTCGACGCCGGGCCACTGGCGGGCGCCCGCACGCTCGAAGGGCTGACCGCGGTGATCGTTAACCTGAACCGGCGCTACAAGGGTCACGCAGGCATCAAAGTCAGCGGCCTGTGATCGAGATCTTCCCGGTGGAGGGCCTCCCGGAGATTCGGGAGGGCGACGACCTCGCGGCGATGATCGCCGAGCGGGTCGACCTCCGCGACGGCGACGTGCTGGTCGTGGCGCAGAAGGCCGTCTCGAAGGCGGAAGGCCGGGTCGTGCATCTCGACACGATCGAGGCGTCCGACGCCGCGCAAGAGCTCGCCGGCGACGACGAGGACCCGCGCAAGCTCGAGGTCGTCCTCTCGGAGAGCGCCCGGATCGTCCGTGCGCGGCCGCCGCTCGTGATCGCCGAGACGCGCCACGGCTTCGTCTGCGCGTCGGCCGGGGTCGACGCCTCGAATGCGCCGGAGCCGGGGATGCTCGTGCTGCTGCCGCTCGACCCGGACGACTCCGCCGAGCGAATCCGCGACCGCCTGCCCGCAGAGGTGGGCGTGATCGTCGCCGACTCGTTCGGCCGCCCGTTTCGGCACGGGACGACGGACGTCGCGATCGGCGTCTCGGGCCTGGCGCCGCTCCTCGACCTGCGCGGCACGCTCGACCGCGGCGGCTACGAGTTGCAGACGAGCCAGGTCGCGATTGCGGACGAGATCGCCGGCGCCGCTCAGCTCGTGATGGGCAAGGCCGACGGTGTGCCCGCGGCTGTGGTCCGTGGCCTGGAGCTTTACGGTGACGGCCCAGCCACGTCGCTCGTGATCGAGGCCGAGCGCGATCTGTTCCGCTGAGGCACGCAAGTGCCGTTTCGAACGAGTTCTAGGTCCCAGAGAACGCTCAAGTAGGTCCCGCCGCGCGCCGATAAGTGCGGGAGATGGCCCGCCGTACCCTCGCCGCCGCGTCGGCGCAGGTGCCAGATACCGCGACTGCGCGTTCCGAGCTCCTGGTCGAGTCCTACCGCCGCCTCGCGGAGGTGTTCCACCACGTGCTCTCGGAGCAGAGCCTCGACACGCTGCTCGACCGCATCGCCGACACGCTCGCCGAGCTGATGCCCTACGACGCCTTGCACGTCTACGAGGCGGATCTGGCTCAGCGCGTGCTCGTCCCCGTGCTCGCGCGCAGCGAGTGGGCGGAGGAGATCATGCGCGACCGGGCGCCGTTCGGCGAAGGGATCACCGGCTGGGCGGCCGAGCATCGAAGCCCGGTGCTCGCAAACCAGGCGCACCTCGACCCGCGCGTGAAGATCGTGCCCGGCACTCCCGGCGAGCCCGAGGCGCTGATCACCGTGCCGCTGATCGCCCGCGGTGCGCTGAAAGGGGCCCTCAACATCTACCGGATCGGCGAGGACGCGGCCTTCCTCGACCACGAGTTCGAGCTCGCCAAGTGGTTCGGAGATGCCGCCGCGCTCGCGCTCGACAACGCGCAGGTTCGCGCGCGGCTCGAGCACCAGGCCCAGACCGACTCGCTGACCGGCCTCTACAACCACCGCTTCTTCCACGAGCGGTTGCGCGCGGAGCTGATGCGCGCGCATCGCACGCACGACTCGGTCGCCGTTCTGATGTTCGACATCGACGACTTCAAGAAGGTCAACGACATCTACGGGCACGGGGACGGCGACCAGCTGCTCGTCGCACTCGCCAAGCTCGCGCGCGAGACGGTGCGGGGCTCCGACGTCGTCTGCCGGATCGGCGGCGAGGAGTTCGGCGTGATCATGCCGTCGTGTGACGCGGGCGATGCGACCGGCCTGGCCCGGCGGCTCAACGAGCGCCTGGCCGAGACGGAGTTCGATCCGGCGGTCTCGATCACCGTGTCGATCGGGATCGCCGAAGGCCCCGAGCATGCGACCAACCCGCGTGAGCTCGTTGCGTGCGCGGAGGCGGCGATGATGACGGCGAAGTCCCGCGGCAAGAACAGCGTGATCCTCTACGACGGCTCGACGCGCGAGCGCCCCGCATCCTCCGGCGGTCGTGACGTCCGCTCGATCGCGCACCTGAAGCTGCTGCAGAGCCTCGCCGGCAAGCTCAACCGGCTGAACGACGTGCGCGAGATTGGGCACGCGATCGCCGCTGAGCTCCGGATGCTGGTCGACTACCACTCCTGCCGCGTCTTCGTACGCCAGGGCGACGACCTGATCCCGGTCGCGCACATCGGCGACCTCGAGACGCACGACGTCCCGCTCGCGCAGACGCTCGCGATGAAGGTCGGAGAAGGCGTCACCGGCCGGGTGGCCGCGACCGGCGAGTCGATGCTCGTGCACGACGCCGTCAACTGCGGCGACGCGGTCGTCCTGCCCGGCACCGAGGAGATCGACGAGTCGCTCGCCGCCGTGCCGCTCAAGTTCGGCACACGCGTGATCGGCGTCCTCGTGATCTCGAAGCTCGGCCTGAACCAGTTCGACGAGGACGACGTCCGCCTGCTCGAGGTGCTCGCCGGCCACGCCTCGGTTGCCGTCGAGAACGCGCGGCTCTACGAGGCGCAGCGGCGCGAGGCCGAGACCGCGACCGCGCTGCTGGAGTTTGCCGACGCGATCGCACAGGCGCCGACGCAGGACGCGATCGCCGGAGAGACCGTCGAAGCGGCGGCTCGTCTGCTCGTCGCGGACCAGTCCTGCCTCTGGCTGCTCAGCGATCGTGAGCCGACCTTCGTCTGCGCGGCGCACTGGGAGGTACCGGACGCGAACCCCTGTGCGCCGGTCTCGCTCGACGAGGGCTCGTCGTTCGTCGCTGCACGGATGGCGCCCTTCCTCGCCCATTTCGCTCCGGGCATCGACGCCCCCGGATCGGTCGCGGTCGCGCCGTTGCGCCAGGGCGACGAGCTCCGCGGCTGGCTGGCGGTGGTGCCGGCCGAGCAGCCGACCGATGACCGGCTGCGGCTTCTGGCGGGGCTCGCCGAGCAGGCTTGCGTCGCACTCGAGAAGGCGCAGCTCCTGCGTGAGCAGACGACGACTGCGGAGATCGCCAACGCATTGCTGGAGTTCAGCCGCGCGCTCGTCGGCGCAGACGGGATGCATGACGTGCTCGAACGGATCGTCCAGCTCGCGGCCGGCGCGCTCGGTTCGTCACGCTGCTCGGTCTGGCTCGAGAACGCGGACGGAGAGCTCCGCGCGGTCTCGCAGTGGGGCTACCCGGACGACGAGGCGGAGGCCTTGCGCCGCGCGAGCTACGGGAAGCAGGTCGCCTCGACGTGGCTTCAGGCGGCCGAGCCCTATCTGGTCCGCCCCGAGGATCTGGCGGACATCGACGGCGTGCCGGAGTCGAAGCGCTCGTTGACGTTCGCCGTCGCTCCCCTTCGCGCCGAGGAGGGTCGTTCGGGTTGCATCGCGCTGTCGGTCGAGGACGAAGCCGACTTCGACGAGCGGAAGATGCGTCTCCTTGCCGGCCTCGCACACCAGGCGCGGCTCGCCCTGGAGAGCGCGTCGAATCTCGAGCATCTCGAGGAGACATTCGTCTCGACGGTGGAGGCGCTCGCGAACGCGCTGGAGGCGAGCGACGAGTCGACCTCGACGCACGCGCGCTGGATCCGCGACGCCTCGGTGGATGTCGGCGTCAACCTCGGGCTGGCACCGCCGGCGCTGAAGCGGCTGGAGCTGGGCGCTCTCTTCCACGACATCGGCAAGATCGGCATCCCGTCGGAGATCCTCCGCAAGCCCGGCCCGCTGACCGCCGAAGAGCGTGTGATCGTCGAACAGCATCCGGTGCTCGGCGAGCGGATTCTTGCGCCGCTCGAGCGCCTCGTCGACGTGCGCCCGATCGTCCGCGCCTGCCACGAGCGCTGGGACGGCGGCGGCTATCCGGATGGCCTCGCGGGCGCCGCGATACCGATCGAAGCGCGGATCATCTTCGTCTGCGATGCCTTTCACGCGATGACGACCGACCGCCCGTATCGCGGCCGGCTCCCCGACGAGGAGGCGTACCGCCGCCTGGCCGCGGCCGCGGGCACGCAGTTCGACCCGGACGCCGTCGAGGCGTTCGTCCGCCTGCATCGCGCCGGCTCGCCGTCCGCCGCCGCCAGTAGATCGGCGCAGTAGCGCCACACCGCGCCGGCGGCACACCGCGCCGGCGGCACACCTCGTCGCAGCGCCCCTGTACCTCGTCGCGTACGAGGTACGAATAGGTGTTGCAAAAGTGAAAACGAGGCGCAATCAGCGGTTGCGGGACACCCGTACCTGGTCGTGTACCAGGTACGAAATATGTGTCGCAACTGGGAAGTCGCCCCGCAACCCGCTGCGGAGTAGCGTCGGCGCATGCAGATCGAGGTCGTCGAGGGCGACATCGCTGCGCTCGAGGTCGATGCGGTCGCCAACGCGGCGAACGATGCGCTCTGGATGGGCGCCGGCGTCGCCGGGGCACTGAAGCGCGCCGGTGGCGACGAGATCGAGCGCGAGGCGATGGCGCAGGGGCCGATCGAACTCGGCACGGCGGTCGCGACCGGCGGCGGACGCCTGCACGCAAGCCATGTGATCCACGGCGCCGTGATGGGGCAGGACCTGCGCACTGACGCAGGCCTCGTGGAACGGACGACTCGCTCCTGCCTCGAGCTCGCGGACGAGCTCGGCTGCCGTTCGCTCGCACTGCCCGCGTTCGGCACCGGCGTCGGCGGCTTCCCGCTCGCGGCGTGCGCCGAGGTGATGGTCGCGGCCGTCCGCGCGCACCAACCGCGCTCGCTTGAGCGGGTCGTCTTCGCCGTCTACGGCAACGAGGCGCGCGCCGCCTTCGAAGCAGCGCTCGTCTGAGTCAGCCGCGCCAGAGCACCTCGCGGGACGGGTCGGCGGCCGGATCGCCCTCTGGCAAAGCGTCCCGCGACCACTCCTCGGTCTTCCAGCGGGGCACGGGCGTCTCGCACTCCGACTTCGGCACGAAGCGAGACCGCTCGACGAGCCGGTACTCGTGGATGTAGCGCGGGCAGTTCGGGAAGACCTCGCGCGCCTCGACCCGCCAGACGAACTGCGCCTCGGGCCACTCCGCCAGCAGCGGGTCGTCGCCGGCCTGCGACGCGACGCCGTTCAGCCGCATGCGCCGCCGGAGCTCGAAGTCGATGAACAGGAGCCCGACGTTCGGGTTGACGCGGGCATTCCCGGCGGAGAGGTACATCCCGTTGCCGTCGTAGTTCGGGAAGGCGATCGTCCGCTCGTCGAGCACGCGGACGAAGCCGGGCTCGCCGCCCTTGTACGAGCACTGGGGCCGGCCCTCCGCGTCGGCGGTCGCGAGGAAGAACATGTCCGCTCGCTCGATGAACGCCCGGTCCGCGTCGTCGATGTGATCGCGATGGAGCACCTTCTCGATCCGGTCGGCCAGCCGCCGCGTGTCGTAGCGGTCCTGGAAATGACGCTGACCGTCGTGGTAGCCGCTCATCGCCGGATGATCCCTCAGGCTTGCTGTGGCGGCAACCGCGCGGAGCGGTCGTAGAGGATCACGATCTCGGCGACGCCGACGAAGCCGCTGCGCTCGAGGATCGGTCGTGACATATCGCCTGCCTGGACGACGAGCGCGGGTGTCCCCGCCGCAACGGCATCGTCCCAGCGCGCCCGCACGAGCGCGCGGTAGGCGCCGCGCCCGCGGCCGCGTTCCAGCACCGAGCCGCCGATGCAGAGCACGCCGTGCGGCAGGAAGATTCCCCGCCCCGCGCCCACGGGTTCGCCGTCGACCCACGCGAGATAGGTGACCGCCGTCGGGTCGACTTGCTCCGCCTGCCAGCGGTCGGCCACGATCGCCCGCCACCGTTCCCGCTCCTCTGTCGCCATCTCGAACACCTCGTGGGCGATCTCGTAGGCCAGCGCATACTCGTCGAAGGTCTCGACGCGGCGAGCGACCACACCGGGCGCGGTCGGCGGCTCCGCGACGCACGCCATCGCCAACGTCCGTCCTTTCTCGCGCGTCAGACCGAGGGCGAGGAGCCGCTCCACGAGGTCCGGCGGCGTGGCTGAGCTGCCGATCCACCAGTCGACCCGCGGCCAGGCGTTGCGCTCGGCGACGATCGCCCTGATCTCGGCGATCGCCTCGTCGGCCTCGTCCTCGCTGAACCGCAGCCGCTGGACGTTCGTGAACGTCGGCCCCATGAAGATGCAGTAGCGATCCGTCAGGACACGCTCGAGCCCGGTCTCCGGCAGCGGGGAAGGTCCGACCGACGACGGATCCTCCGCGAAGCGGCGAGTCTCGTCGGAGATCACGTTGGCCCCCGGCCTAGACGCAGAACTCGTCGGCGATCGACAGCGCGGCGTCGAGCGCGACCAGGCCTTCCTCGGCCTCCTCACGCGTGATCGTCAGCGGCGGGCACACCATGGCCACGTTCCAGTGGGTCATCAGATAGAGCCCCCGGTCGAGCGCCGTCTTCGCCATCGTCGTGACCGGCCTCATCAACTCGCCCGAGCCGTTGAACGGAACGAGCGGCTCGCGCGTGCGCGGTCTTTGACGAGCTCGAGGCCCCAGAAGCAGCCGAGTCCGCGCACCTCGCCGATCGACGGATGCGCCACCTGCAGCTTCGCAAGCTCGGCGCCGAAGAACTGGCCCATCGCGGCCGCGTTCTCGACGATGCCCTCCTCCTTGAACGCCTCGATCGAGGCGACGGCCGACGCGCACGCGAGCGGATGCCCGGAGTACGTCAGCCCGCCGGCGAAGTAGCGCGACCGCACCCACTCAGAGATCGGCTCGGAGACGATCATCGCGCCGAGCGGCACGTAGCCCGAGTTGATGCCCTTGGCGACCGTGAGGATGTCCGGCACGACGTCCCAGTTGTCGACGCCGAACCACTTCCCGGTGCGCCCGAAGCCGGCCATCACCTCGTCGCAGATCAGCAGGATGCCGTGGCGGTCGCAGACCTCCCGGATCGACTGCAGGTAGCCGTCGGGCGGGACGATGATCCCGTTCGTGCCGGTGACCGTCTCGAGGATCACGGCCGCGACCGTCTCGGGCCCCTCGTACATCAGGATCTCCTCGAGGTGCGGACCGCCCGAGCAGACGGGGCAGGGATCCGGGTGCCCGGCGGGGCAGCGGTACGTGTACGGGTCGAACATGCGCACGACGCCGGGGATCCCCGGCTCGGCGGGCCAGCGGCGCGGGTCGCCCGTGAGCGTGATCGCGCCGGCCGTCGCCCCGTGGTACGAGCGATAGCGCGCGATCACCTTGTGCCGGCCCGTGTACCAGCGGGCGAGCTTGACGGCGTTCTCGTTGGCCTCGGCGCCGCCGTTCGTGAAGAACGACATCGAGAGGTCGCCCGGCGTCACCTCGGCGAGCAGGCGCCCGAGCGTCGAGCGCGACTCGGTCGCCATCGGCGGCCCGATCGTGCAGAGCTTCTCGGCCTGCTCCTTGATCGCCGCGATCACCTTCGGGTGCCCGTGGCCGATCGAGACGTTGACCAGCTGTGAGGCGAAATCGAGGTAGCGGTTGCCGTCGTAGTCCCAGAAGTAGCGTCCCTCGGCGCCCGCGACGGCGATCGGGTTGATCGCGTCCTGCACCGACCACGAGTAGAGGACGTGGCGCTTCGCCTCTTCGACGATCTGCCGCCCGAGCTCGGTGTTCTCCTCGACTGTGGCCATGGTGACGCTCCTTTCGGTCGCTCGCACGATCGTAGCGCGGGCTTGAACACGGGACCGAAAGGCCGCACCATGGAGATATGGCGACGATCTCGCAAGCTAAGGAGACCGTCCAGCCATTGCTCGAGCGGGAGGCCGTATTCGCGGCGCTCGGCGAGGCATTTGCAGAGGTCGAGGCCGGGCAGGGGCGCTTCGTTCTCCTCTCCGGAGAGGCCGGAGGCGGCAAGACGGCCGTCGTCCGCCGGTTCTGCGACGAGGACGACACCGCGGGGTTGCTCCTCTGGGGCGCCTGCGATCCGCTGTTCACGCCGCGGCCGCTCGGGCCGCTGCTGGACATCGCCGACGAGGTGGGCGGTGAGCTGCGCGCCGCGGTCACGAGCGCGCAAGGCCCGCACGAGATCGTCTCGCTTCTCCTGCGTGAGGCGGCAGGCCCGCGGCCGGCGATCGTGGTCGTCGAGGACCTGCACTGGGCGGACGAGGCGACCTACGACGTCTTACGGCTGCTGGCGCGCAAGGTCGAGCGCGCGCCCGTGCTCGTGATTGCCACCTTCCGCGGCGACGAGATCGATCGCGCGCACCCGCTCCGGATCATCCTGGGCGAGCTGGCGCGGAACGCCGCGGTCCGGCGGCTGACGGTCGAGCCGCTCTCCGAGGCCGCGGTCGCCGAGCTGGCCGGCTCGGCTCACGTCGACCCTGCCGATCTCTATCGCGAGACATCGGGCAACCCGTTCTTCGTCACGGAGGTGCTCGCCGGCGGTGACGAGGCGGTTCCGCGCACGATCCGGGACGCCGTCCTCGCAAGGGCCGCCCAGTCGGGCCAAGCGCGCGTGCGGTCCTGGACGCGGTGGCGATCGCACCTTCGCGGGTCGAGCCGTGGCTCCTCGATGCGCTGGCGGGAGACGACGCCGGCGCACTGACGGAATGCCTCGCCGCCGGAATGCTCGTCGTCCGTCCGGGAGGCGTCGAGTTCCGCCACGAGCTCGCGCGGCTCGCGTGGGAGGAGTCGCTCGATCCGTTCCGCCGCGTCGCGCTGCACCGGACTGCGCTGGCCGCGCTCACGGCCGAGCGGGACGGGGAGGCAGACGCCGCGCGGCTTGCCCATCACGCCGAGGCGGCCGACGACGCGGAGGCGGTCATCCGTTACGCGACCCAGGCGGCGAGGAGAGCCGCCTCGCTCCGCGCGCACCGCGAGGCGGCCGCCCAGTACGCCCGCGTGCTGCGCTACGCCGATCGCTTGACCCCGGACGAGCGGGCCGAGCTGCTGGAGTGCGCGGCGGACGCGTGCTACCTCACCGACCGCTGCGGGGATGCGATCTCCGCCATCGAGGAGGCGATCGAGTGCTATCGCGCACTCGGCGACCGGCACAAGGAGGGCGAGGCGCTCTGCCTGCTCTCGCGCCTGCAGATGTGCCCACGGAGCGTCAACGAGGCCAGGGCGCCGGGCGAGCAGGCCGTCGCGATCCTCGAGGAGTTTCCGCCCGGGCCGGCGCTCGCCATGGCGTACGCGAACCTCGCCGCGAATCACATGAACGCCGAGGACGCGCGGCAGGCGCACGAGTGGGGCGCCCGCGCGATCGAGCTCGCGGAGCGGCTGGGCGACGAGGACTGCCTCGCCCACGCGCTCAACTCGGTCGGGACGATCGACTTTCTCGTGCACGGCCCGGAGCGCCGCGAGCTCGTCGAGCGAAGCGTGGAGATCGGGCTTCGCACCGGCCTCGACGCGCACGTCCTGCGCGGGTACTCGAACATGGCCTGGGCATCGGCGCGGCACCGCTCGCACGCGCTGACAGAGCGGTACCTCGAGGAAGGGCTCGCGCGCTGCCGCGAGCCGGACTTCGACCTCTGGCGGCTCCATCTGCTCGGGTTCCGCGCCAGCCTCAGGTTGGAGCAGGGCCGATGGGACGACGCCGTGGACTCCGCGATGCTCGGCGTCCGCGACCCGCGCAGCTCGCCCCTGCCGCGCATCCTCGCGCTGCTCGTCCTCGGCCTCGTGCGGGCGCGGCGCGGCGACCCGGAGGTCTGGCCATTGCTTGACGAGGCGGAGCATCTCGCGGCTCCGAGCGGCGAGCTCCAGCGCCTCGCTCCGGTCGCGGCAGCGAGAGCGGAGGCGGCCTGGCTCACGGGGAACCGGGCCGCGGTGGGGCCGGCGACCGATGCGGCGCTCACGCTCGCCGTCGAGCGCGAGGCGTCGTGGCTCGTCGGCCAACTCGCGCTGTGGCGCCGGCGCGCCGGCATCGACGAGCCCACTCCCTCGCCCGTCGCAGAGCCGTATGCGCTCGAGCTCGCCGGGCGCGCGCAGGAGGCGGCCGAGGCCTGGCGCTCGCTCGGCTGTCCCTACGAAGCGGCACTCGCGCTCGGTCATGCGACGAGCGAGCGGGCATTGCGACAGTCGCTCGACGAGCTGCAGGCGCTGGGTGCGCGGCCGGCCGCGGCAATCGTCGCCCGCCGCCTCCGTGAGCAAGGTGCGCGTGGGCTCGCACGGGGACCGCGCTCGAAGACCCAGGCCAACCCGGCTCAGCTGACGAGGCGCCAGCTCGAGGTCCTGGCGCTCGTTGCGGACGGGCTTCGGAACGCGACGATCGCCGATCGCCTCTTCGTCTCGACCCGGACCGTCGACCACCACGTCTCGGCGATCCTCGGCAAGCTCGGCGTCGAGAGCCGTGGCCAGGCCGCCGCCGAGGCCCGTCGCCTGGGCCTGCTCGAACCCGGGTAGGCGTCCCGCGCAACTCAGGTAGTTCCGCCGATACCGAAGGCACCTGCGCCGCCCTACCGTCGAGTTGTCCATGCGAATCGGCGAAGGAGGCGGAGTGGAGACGTACGTGATTCTCCGGCGCGGCGGTTGGCGAACCGCAGACGGCCTGCAGGCGGCGGCCGAGCGTTCGACCGTCGAGGGTGACGAACTGGCCGACGACGTCCGCTGGATCCGCAGCTACGTGCTCGGCGAATCGACCGGGGAGCTTCGGGACCGTCTGCATCTATCAGGCCTCCAGCCCCGAGGCGATCCGTGCTCACGCCAGGCGTGCCGCCTTGCCCGTCGACGAGATCGTCGCTGTCGTGGACACCGTCATCGTCCGGCCCGATCCGGTGCCGGTCGCCACCGAGAAAGGATGCAAATGAAACTCAGGACACTCGTGATCGCACTGCTGGTCACGCTCCCGATCCCGACCGCGGCGGCGCTCGCGAACCGCGACAAGAGCCCGAAGCTCGACGCGGCGAAGGCGGCCAGCGAGCCGTACCGCAAGGTAGGGGTCGCGACGGCCGCGGGCTACAAGAAGCTCCTCGACGAGAAAGGGATCGCCTGCATCGACAACCCGGGTGTCGGGACGATGGGGATCCACTTTGTCAACGGCAAGCTCGTCGGCGACACCAAGCTCAACGTCAAGCAGCCGGAGGCGCTCGTCTACGAGCCGAAGGCGCACGGGAAGCTGCAGTTGGCGGCGCTGGAGTACATCGTCTTCCAGGCGCCGTGGGACGCGAAGCACTCGCTGCCGCCGTCGCTCTTCGGCCAGGACTTCGCCCTGACGACGAAGCCGAACCGATTCGGCCTCGATCCGTTCTACTCGCTCCACGCATGGGTCTGGAAGAACAACCCGGCCGGCACGCTGGAGCCCTGGAACCCGAAGGCGCGCTGCTAACTCGTACTGCGGCGACAGCTGTAGGGGCGGCGGCCCGCCCCTACAGCTTGTGCTGCATGAGCCGGATCTCGCCGAGGCGCTCGAAGCCGAGCCGCTCCAGGATCGGCCGCGACATCGCGCCTGCCTGCACCACGAGCGCCGGCGTGTCGCGCTCGACGGCGTCCTGCCAGCGGCGGTGCACGAGCGAGGTGTAGACGCCGTGCCCGCGCGCCTTGCGGAGCGTCGCGCCGCCGAGGAGCAGCACGCCGAAGTCGGTGAAGATCGCCCGCGCGAACGCGACCGGCTCGTCCTCGACGTAGGCAAGGTAGTGCACCGTTGTGCCCTGCGCGTGCATTGCGCGCCACGCCTCGCGCTGGCGCTCGATGCGTCGTGCGCGGTCGGCCGCGGGCACGTTCCACGCCTCGAGATCGATCTCCATCGCGGTCACGAAGTCTTCGACCGTCTCGACGCGGCGCACCTCTGCCGACGGCTGTCCGGCGGGGCTCCGCTTGATCGCCATCGAGACGAGGACAGGCTCTTCCTCGTCGGCTGTGAGCCCGGCCGCCTCGAGCCGTGCCACGAGATCGGGCGGCGTCGCCAGGTCGCCGATCCACCACAACACCTGGTCGTTGCCGTGCTCTCGGGCCAGCGCCCGCACCTCCTCGACCGCTGTGCCGACCCCTTCGGGCTCCAGGCGGAGGCGAACGACGGTCGCCGACGAGATCCCGCTGACGAAGGTGAAGCGCGGCCCCACCTCGCGCGCGAAGCCGGGTCGCGACGGCGTATAGACGGCGTGGTCCTCCGCGAGCTCCTGGAGCGACGGCTGTGCGCTTGCCTGCATCGACGGGAGGCTAGCGATACCCTCCAGGGACCGATTTCAGGAGGCGAAATGACCGACGTGATCGATGCACCCGCGACTGCGAAGCCCATCAACCACTGGATCGGCGGCAAGTCCGCACCCAGCGGCTCCGGACGCACCGGCCCCGTGTTCAATCCCGCGACCGGCGAGCAGACGGGCGCCGTCGACCTCGCGACCGTCGAAGAGATCGACCAGGCCGTCCAGGCAGCGAAGGCGGCCTTCCCCGCCTGGCGCGCCCTGTCGCTCGCGAAGCGCGCCGAGCTCTTCTTCACGATCCGCGAGCTCTTCCACGACCACCGCGAGGAGATCGCGAAGTTCCTGACGGCCGAGCACGGCAAGGTGCTCTCGGACGCGCTGGGCGAGGTGGCGCGCGGGCTCGAGGTGATCGAGTTCTGCTGCGGCCTCCCACAGCTCCTGAAGGGCGACTTCTCGGAGCAGGCGTCCGGCGGCATCGACGTCTACTCGATCCGCCAGCCGCTCGGCGTCGTCGCCGGGATCACGCCGTTCAACTTCCCCGCGATGGTGCCCATGTGGATGTGGGCGCCGGCACTCGCGTGCGGCAACACGTTCGTGCTGAAGCCGTCCGAGAAGGATCCGTCGGCGTCGGTCTTCACCGCCGAGCTCCTGAAGCAGGCCGGCGTACCGGACGGTGTCTTCAACGTCGTCCACGGCGACAAGGTGGCTGTCGACGCGCTGCTCGAGCACCCCGACGTCGCGGCCGTCTCGTTCGTCGGCTCCACGCCGATCGCGAAGTACGTCTACGAGACCGCGACGAAGCACGGCAAGCGCTGCCAGGCGCTCGGCGGCGCGAAGAACCACATGATCGTGCTGCCGGACGCAGACATCGACATGGCCGCCGACGCCGCCGTCTCCGCGGCCTACGGCTCGGCCGGCGAGCGCTGCATGGCGATCTCGCAGGTCGTCGCGGTCGGCGACGTCGGCGACTCGTTGATCGAGGCGATCAAGGCGCGGATCCCGAACGTCAAGGTCGGCGACGGCATGGACCCGGCGTCCGAGATGGGGCCGCTCGTCACCCGCGAGCACCGCGACAAGGTGGCGTCGTACATCGAGAAGGGCGCCGACGAAGGCGCGACCGTCGTCGTCGACGGCCGCGAGAGCGCACCCGCAGGAGACGGCTTCTGGCTCGGCGTCTCGCTGCTGGACAACGTCGATCCGGAGAACACCGCGTACAAGGACGAGATCTTCGGGCCCGTGCTGGGCGTCACGCGTGTCGCCACCTACGAGGAGGCGCTGCACCTCGTCAACGACAACCCGTACGGAAACGGGACGGCGATCTTCACGCGCGACGGCGGCGTCGCCCGCCAGTTCCAGTTCGACGTGCTCGCCGGCATGGTCGGGATCAACGTGCCGATCCCGGTGCCGGTGGCCTACTACTCGTTCGGCGGCTGGAAGAACTCGCTCTTCGGCGACACGCACATCTACGGGCCGGAGGGGATCAACTTCTACACGCGCGGCAAGGTCGTCACGTCGCGCTGGCCTGACCCGGCGACGTCGAAGGTCGACCTGGGATTCCCCCAAACTCGATAGGCACAGCCGAGATAGGAACGGATTGATGCGAGTCGGTGTAGGGGCGGTGATGCGCGTCGCGATCCTCGCCGCCGCTGCGCTCGCCGCCGTCGCGGCGAGCGCCGCACCCGCCTCGGATGGCGTCCCGGTGCGTCCGTGCGGGAGCCGTGGCGATCCGAGCGACGGCAAGCCGGTGCGCTTTGCCAACCCGCGCGACCTCGTGATCGGCCCGCTCTCATTCACAGGCCTGAGCAACGGCTTCCGGGCCGGCGGGCGCGATGCGGAAGGCCGCTTCTTCACGAAGAGCGGCGCAAAGGTCCTGTGGGGAGGTGACGTGACGGTCACGAGCCCGACCGACGGGATCCTGGTCTACGCGCGGCCGAACCAGCGGACCTCCATGGTCAGGTTCCAGCCGTGCCCGCCGGGCACGGTCACGTACGCCGGCACGAAGCTGCGCCGCGTTACCGGCTTTCCCGGCGGCTTCTCCTTCGCAAAACGCGGCTGCTACCCGCTGACGGTGCAGGTCGCGGGCGGGCGCACCTATCGCGGCACGGTGAAGCTCGGCGTCGCGCGCTGCGATTGACCGAATTGCAGCCGTCCCGGCGGCGCTCTAGCCTCAAGCGATGGTCTGTCCGAGCTGCGCCGCGGAAAATCGAGACGAAGCGCGCTTCTGTGATGCCTGCGGCGCGCCGCTGACGGCGAGCGCGCCGGCGAGCGAGCAGCGCAAGACGGTCACGGTTCTCTTCTGCGACGTCACCGGCTCGACGGCACTCGGCGAGCGGCTCGATCCGGAGGCGCTGCGCGCAACGATGGGGCGCTACTTCGACGTCGCGCGCGCAGCGATCGAGCGCCACGGCGGCACCGTCGAGAAGTTCATCGGCGACGCGGTGATGGCCGTCTTCGGCGTGCCGCAGGTCCACGAGGACGACGCTCTGCGGGCGGTCCGTGCGGCGCTCGAGCTGCGCGACGCGGTCGAGATCGACGTCCGCATCGGCGTCAACACCGGCGGGGTCGTCACCGGCAGCGGCGACTCGCTCGTCACCGGCGACGCCGTCAACGTCGCCGCGCGGCTGGAGCAGGCGGCCGCGCCCGGAGAGGTGCTGATCGGCGCCGAGACCTACGGGCTCATCCGCGACGCCGTCGAGGCCGAGCTCCTGCCCGCCGGTCGAGGCGCAAGGGCAAGTCCGAGCCGGTCGACTGCGTACCGCGTCGTGGCGTCTGACAGGCGAGACCTCGAAGCTGCGGCGACTCGATGCTCCGCTCGTCGGGCGTGAGCGGGAAGGACGCCTCCTCGGCAACGCGTGGGAGCGCGTCCGCTCGGAGCAGGCCTGCCTGCTGCGTGACGATCCTCGGCTCGCCGGGCGTCGGCAAGTCCCGCCTGGCGTCGGAGTTCCTGGACGGCCTCGACGACGCGACCGTCCTCCGCGGCCGCTGCCTCTCCTACGGCGAGGGCATCACCTACTGGCCGGTGGTCGAGATCGTCAAGCAGCTGCTGGCCGGCGAGCCGCCGCAGGATCCGGCCATCGCCGCTCTGCTCGGCGACGGGCAGGCGGCCGTGGACGAGATCGCGCTCGCGGTGCGCCGTCTGCTCGAGACGGCAGCCGCAGAGGCGCCGCTCGTCGTGCTCCTCGACGACGTGCACTGGGGCGAGACCGCGTTCCTCGATCTCATCGAGCACGTCGCCGACTGGAGCCGCGACGCCTCGATCCTCCTGCTCTGTCTCGCTCGGCCGGACCTGCTCGACCGCCGCCCCGGCTGGAGCGGCGGCAAGGTGAACGCGACCACGGTCCTCCTCGAGCCGCTCGACGACCAAGAGACGGAGCTGCTGGTGGACGGCCTCCTGGGTGACGCCGATCTCGAGTTCGGATTGCGGGCGCGGATTCTGGCCGCCGCCGAGGGGAATCCACTCTTCGTCGAGGAGATGCTGGCGATGCTCCGCGACGGCGACGCCGACGACGTGGTCGTGCCGCCGACGATTCACGCGCTGCTGGCGGCCCGGATCGACCAGCTCCCGACGGCCGAGCGCGCCGCGCTCGAGCGAGGGTCGATCGAAGGGCAGTTGTTCCACCGCGGAGCCGTGCAGGCGCTCGCGCCCGAGGAGCTGCAGCTTGCGAGCCGGCTGATGGGTCTCGTCCGCAAGGAGCTCGTCCGGCCGACGCTCGCGACGATGCCCGGCGACGACGCGTTCCGCTTCCGGCACCTGCTGATCCGCGACGCGGCGTACGAGTCGCTTCCGAAGGCGACGCGCGCGGACCTGCACGAGCGCTTCGCCACCTGGATCGGCGAGTACGGCGCCGATCTCGTCGAGCTTGACGAGATCCTCGGCTACCACCTCGAGCAGTCGGCGAGCTACAGGCAAGAGCTCGGCGCACCGGACGACGAGCTCGCCACCCGCGCTGCCGGGTATCTCGGCCGCGCGGGCGTCAGGGCGTTCGAGCGGATCGACTTCCACGCAGCCGTGAACCTGCTCGAGCGCGCGGTGGTGCTACTCGGCCCCGGCGACCCAACGGCTCCGCAGCTGTTCGTCACGCTGGCGGAGACCGTGTACGGGATGGGCGATCTGACGCGCGCGGGCGAGTTGCTCGACCAGGCGATCGAGCGGGCCGACGAACGCGGCGACGACACGATCTCGGCACGCGCCAGGATCTTCGAGGCCTTCATCGCGGGTCATACCGGCGCGAGGCCGATGGCGCTGATCACCGAGGAGTTGTCGGCCATTGCGGCGCAGCGCGAGTCTGCCGGCGACCGCGAGAACCTGATCCGGGCGCTCACGGCGCGCGGCTGGCTCTATTTCTGGCGGGGCCAGGCCGCGCTGGGCGAACGTGACGCGTTGCGCGCGGTCGAGCTCTCCGCCGAGGCCGGCCTGACGGGCCTGGAGCTGGAGGCGGCCGGGCTGGCGGCGTCGACAATGCGCTGGGGGCCGGCGCGGTGGGACGCGCTCGCGAGTTTCGTCGACGAGCGTGTGGCGAGTCGCGGTGATGGCGGGCGGCTCGGTGCGACGATGCTCGAGAACCGCGGGATGGTCTACGCGGCGGAGGGCCGCTTCGACGAGGGGCGCTCGCACTATGAGACTCACCGGCACAGCATCGAGGAGCGAGGGACGGCGTTCTTTCTTCACACGCTCGTCATGTCCACGGGAAGGCTCGAGCTGCTCGCCGGCGACTACGAGGAGGCCGAGCGCCTGTTCCGGCCGGCCTGGGACGGGCTCGGCGCGCGCGGCGAGACGGGATTCCGAACGACCGTCGGGGCGATGCTGGCCGCCGCGCTGATCGGCCTCGACCGGCTCGACGAGGCTTCCGCCGTGCTCGACGAATGCGAGCTCCTCGTCGCCGACGACGACGTGGCGGGACACGTGGAGATTCCCACCCAGCGCGCCGAGTTGGCGGCGCGGCGGGGCGACTACGAGGCGGCCGTAGTGGCCGGTCTCGAGGCAGTCAGGCGCGGCGACGACAGCGACTACGAGGAGCTCCGCATCGACGCGCGGCTGGCTCTGGGCCGGGCGCTGATCGGCGTCGGCGACAACGAGAGCGAGGCTGCCGCCGCTCTCCGCGAGGCCGCCGAGCTGGCCGACCGGAAAGGCTCGATCGTTTCTGCCGGCCGTGCGCGCGAGCTGCTCCGGCAGCTGCCGGAGCACAAGCCGGTCTAGCCGGGCGGCGTGAACGTGACCGGCTCGCCGAGCAAGGTCGTCTGCGCCGGCGTCGTCTCGGCAACGACGCGCCCGCCCCGGACGACCCAGCGTCGCGCCGGCTTCAGCCGCATCACCTCGATCGCGTCGGGTGCGTCGAAGACGACGCAGTCGGCGGGCTTGCCCTCCTCGAGGCCGTATTCGTCCTCGACGCCGAGCGTGCGCGCACCGCGCTCGGTCGCGCAGCGGAGCATCTCGGCGATCTCGTCGCGTCCGCTCATGTACGTGAAGTGCAGCGCGAGCGACGCGGCGTCGACGAGGTCGGCCTTCCCGAGCGAGTACCAGGGATCCATGATCACGTCGTTGCCGAGCGAGACGTTGACGCCCTCGGCGAGCAGCTCCTTCAGCTGCGCGAAGCCGCGCCGCTTCGGGTAGTCGTCGAGGCGGCCCTGGATCAACGAGTTCGCATACGGATTGACCACGATGTTGATCCCGGCCCGGCGCAGGAAGCCGCGCAGCTTCGACGAGTAGTAGGGCTCGTACGACCCCATCGCCGTGCAGTGGCTCGCCGTCACGCGCGAGCCGAGCCCGCTCTGCACCGCGTTGTCGGCCATCACCTCGAGGAAGCGCGAGCTCGGGTCGTCGGTCTCGTCGCAGTGGACGTCGATCCGGCGCGAGTGGCGCTTTGCAAGCTCGAAGACGGTGTGCACCTCGCGTAGCCCGAGCTCCGTCGTCGGCTCGTAGTGGGGAATCCCGCCGACGCAGTCGGCACCGATCCGGATCGCGTTCTCGAGCCGCTCCACGCCGGCCGCGTCGGAGTAGATGCCGTCCTGCGGGAACGCGGTGACCTGGATCGTCACCAGGTCGGCCAGCTCGTCGCGCGCGCGGATCAGCCCGCGCAGCATCGCCTCGTTCGAGCCCGAGACGTCGGCATGCGCCCTGATGAAGAGGGTGCCCTGAGCGACGGACCAGCGGACGATCTCCCGCGCTCGCTCGAAGACGTCCTGCTCGGTGAGCGACGGCTTCAGCTCGCCCCAGACGTGGATACCCTCGATCAGGGTGCCCGACTCGTTCCACCGCGGCTTGCCGGCCGTGAGCGAGGCGTCGAGGTGGAGGTGGCAGTCGACGAGCGGCGGAGTGACGAGGCGCCCCTCGGCGTCGATCGCCTGCTCCGCGTCTGTTCCGGTGCCCTCGCGGATCGTCGTCCAGCGCCCTTCTGCCGCGGCGAGCTCGACGAGCCGCCCGTCCAGCAGGCGGGCGTTGCGGATCACGAGCTCGGCCATCCGGGCAACCGTATACCGATTGGGATAATACAAATGCGTATTAGGAGGCGGCCAGACGCCGCACGTCGTTCATACGATCCTGTATCATACGGCTGTGTATCAAGGACCCAACCCGTTCACGTTCGGCGACCTCGCCCTCGACGAGGCGTTCACCGACCGCGAGCAGGAGGTGGCGGAGGTCGCGGCCGACATGAAGAACGGCCAGAACGTCGTCCTCTTTGCCCCGCGGCGGTACGGCAAATCGTCGCTCGTGCTTCGAGCGGCCCAGGAGGCGGTCGCCGCCGGCGTTCTCGTCGGCTACTGCGACCTGATGCGGACGCCGACGAAGGAGCGTTTTGCGGCCGCGCTCGCGAAGACGATCTGGGAGGACATCGCCCCGCCGGGCGCGCAGATCGCCGAGCGGGCGACGATCGCTCTTCCGCGGCCTCCGGCTGCGGCCGTCGATGGAGATCGACGCCGATACCGGCAGCCTCCGCTTCAGCTTCGACGCCGTCCGGCGGCGGCGGACCGGCGACATCGACGACACGATCGAGCGCCTCCTGGAGCTGCCGCAGGATCTCGCGAACGAGCGGGAGCGCCGCGTCGTCTTGGTGCTCGACGAGTTCCAGGAGATCGTCAAGCTCGACCGCAGCTTCCCGAACCTGATGCGGGCCGTCTTCCAGACGCAGCCCGAGGTGGGGCACGTCTATCTCGGCAGCAAGCGGCACGTGCTCGACTCGATTTTCAACGACCGGAACGAGCCGTTCTGGCGGAGTGCCAAGCGGCTTGGAGATCGGCACGATCCCGACCGCCAAGTTCCGGCCCTTCGTCCGGCGCGCTTCGACGACACCGACAAGGGCATCACCGACCGCGCGCTCGACAGGCTGCTCGAGGCGACCGGCGGCCACCCCTACGGGACGCAGGAGCTCGCGTACTTCGTCTGGGAGCTCGTCTCGACCGGGCACAGCGCGCTCGAGACGCACGTCGAGGCTGCGCTCGACGAAGGTCCTTCGCTCCGAGCACAATCACTTCACGCGCATCTGGGACGACGCGACCGAGCACGAGCGGCTGCTCCTGCTGGCGCTCTCCGAGGAGCCTGGGCCGGTCTACTCTGGCGAGTACCAGGGCCGCCACGACCTGCGCTCGAGCAGTCACGTGCAGCGGGCGCTGACCGCGCTGATCAAGGAGGAGGTCGTCGGCAGGAACGAGCAGGGCGACTACCTGATCGTCGAGCCGTTTCTCGCCGAGTGGGTCCGCCGCGGGCAGTCCGTGTCGCCGGTCCTCCAGGAGCTGAGGGCGCCGCAGGATACGGTTGACACGTGAGCGGGCCGCCTTACAGGCCAGTCGATTCCCAGCAGAGTCCGCGGTTCGCCGGCATCAAGACATTCATGCGGCTGCCGCACGTGACGGGAGCCGACGGCCTGGAAGGCGTCGACGTTGCCGCCGTCGGGATCCCGTTCGACACCGGAACGAGCTTTCGGCCCGGGCCGCGCTTCGGGCCTGAGGCGATCCGTTCCCTCTCGGCCTTGCTCCGCCCGTTCCACCCGGCCTTCGGCATCGACCTCTTCGAGACGCTCGGCGTCGTCGACTACGGCGACGTCCCGGTCGCGCCCGGCGACACGCCCGGCAGCCTGCGCCGAATCGAGGAGGGCCTCGCGCCGCTCGTCGAGGCCGGCGTGACGACGTTGGGGCTCGGCGGCGACCACACGATCACGCTCGCCGAGCTGCGCGCGCACGCGAAGCGGCACGGCCCGCTCGCGCTCGTCCAGCTCGACGCCCACGCCGACACCTGGGACGAGTACTTCGGCAGAAGGACGACCACGGCACGACGTTCCGCCGTGCTGTCGAGGAAGGGCTTCTCGATACGGCGGCGTCGGTGCAGGCAGGGATGCGCGGCTCGCTCTACGAGGCCGGCGACATCGACCTCTCGCGCGACCTGGGGTTCACGCTGCGTCACGGCCGACGAGCTTCGCGCGCTCGGCCCTGCAGGCTACGGCGAGCTGGTGCGCGACAAGGTCGGCGACCGGCCGGTCTTCGTGTCGTTCGACGTCGACTTCCTCGACCCGGCGTTCGCGCCGGGGACCGGGCACGCCCGAGGTCGGAGGCTTCAGCGACCGCCGAGGCCGTCGCGTTCCTCCGCGCGCTGCGCGGGATCCGGCTCGCGGGCGCGACGTGGTCGAGGTGTCGCCGTTCGTACGACGGGCCTGGTCAGATCACCGCGCTCGCGGCGGCGAACGTCCTCTGGGAGCTCCTCGCGCTGCGGGTCGTCGCGTGAGCCGGCTGGCATGAGCTGGCTGGGCGACAGCGCGGCCATCGCCTGCCTGACCTTCGACGTCGACGCCGAGTCGCCGATCCTCGTCGCATGGCGCCGAGCACGCAGCGAACGCGTCGGTGATGACACATCAGGCCTACGGACCGCACGTCGGCGTGCCGCGGATCCTCGAGCTGCTCGCCGACGTACTCGCTGCCGGCGACGTTCTTCGTCCCGGGCTGTCACCGCCGACCGCTGACCCGGAGACCGTCGAGGCGATCCTCGCGGCCGGTCACGAGGTCGGGCACCACTCGTACGACCACCTGTCGCCCGTCGACCAGCCGGGACAGGAGCGCGCCGACTTCGAGCGGGCGCTCGCGGCGCTCGCGCGTCTCGGCGTCCGGCCCGAGGGCTACCGCTGCGCCGAGCTGGGAGCCCGACTGGCGCACGCCGCAGCTCGTCGCCGAGCTACGGCTTCGCTACGACTCGAGCCTCTTCGACGCCGACCGGCCCTACGTGCTCGAGACGCGAGCGGGCGAGCTCGTCGAGCTGCCCGTGCACTGGAGCGCTCGACGACTGGGAGCAGTACGCGCTACCTGCCCCGGCCCGACGATCGGCTCCGCGATCGAGGCGCCCGACGAAGGTGCTCGATCTCTGGACGAGCCGAGCTCGACGCGATGCGCCGCCACGACTGCCTCTTCGTGCTCACGTGCCACCCGTTCCTGTCCGGCCGGCCGCACCGGGTCGAGGCGCTCCGCGTGCCGTGATCGAGCACGCGCGTCGCCGCCGGCGACGTCGAGTTCCTCGCCTGCGCGAGGCGCCGCGGCCCGGGCCGACGCCGACGACGCCGTCGAGCGTCGTCGAGCGCTGCGTCCGATGTGAGCTGCCGTCGTGACGCCACGTGACCGAGGTTGCTAGTCCGTCCGGCCAAGTCGTGACAGATCCTCCCCGGCCGGTCTCCTCTGACAGGAGGGGACTTCATGGCGGAGCAACGCTGAGCAGTGCCGGACGTCCGAGTCGACGATCACGGGATCGCGCCGATCCCCGCCGCGGACCGCAACTCGACGCCGTGGCAGCAGTTCTGGATCTGGGCCGGCGCCAACATCGCGCCGATCAACTGGGTCCTCGGCGCGCTCGGGCATCATCCTCGGCCTGAGCCTCGTCGAGACGATGCTCGTGCTGTCGTCGGCAATCTCGTCGGCTGCGCGTTCTTCGGCCTCTTCTGCGTGATGGGCCATCGCACCGGGGTCAACCAGATGGTGCTCTCGCGTGCGGCGTTCGGCCGCCGTGGCGCCTACCTGCCCGCCGCCGCGCAGATGGTGATGACGATGGGGTGGCTCGGCGTCAACACCTGGGTCGTGCTCGACCTCGTGCTCGGGATCTTCAAGCACATGGGCTACGACCATCCCGGCATGGGCACGAAGTACGCGGTCGGCATCGGGATCATGGCGGTGCAGGTCGTGATCGCGATCGTCGGCTTCTATCTCATCCAGTCGTTCGAGAAGTACACGGTGCCGGTCGCCGCGGTGATCGTGATCGTGATGAGCGATTCTCGCCTGGACGAAGGTGAACGTCGTCTGGAGCCATTCGGCAGCTCACGGCGCCGACAAGCTGCACCGCCGTCACGCAGCTGCTGACCGCGATCGGCGTCGGCTGGGGGATCACCTGGCTCACCTGGTCGTCGGACTACACGCGCTTCATCAAGCCCGGCGTCGGAGCGACAAGAAGGTGTTCTGGACGACGTGCGTCGGCGATCTTCGTCCCGACCGTCTGGCTCGGTTTCCTCGGCGCGTCGATCGCGAGCGCGGGCACGTCGCAGCGATCCGGCCGACTTCGTGACCGCCGCGTTCGGCGCGTTCTCGATTCCGGTCCTCTTCCTCGTCATGCACGGGCCGGTCGCGACGAACATCCTCAACCTCTACTCCGCGACGCTCGCGGCGCTCTCGCTCGACCTGAAGGCGGCGCGGTGGAAGGTCAGCGTCGTCGTGTCGATCGTCGGCACCGGCGACCTGATCGGTTCATCCAGTCCGACGAGCTGGGCGACGCGGCTTCGACCAGTGGCTCGCGTCGGTCGTGGTCTGGATCTCGGCCTGGGCGGGCGTGATGGTGGTCGACTATCTTCGTGTTCCGTCGCGGCAAGCTCGACGTGCGAGGCGCTCTACGCGCACCCGGCGACGTCGATCTACGGCGACGTCAACTGGGCCGCCGTCATCGCCATGCTCGCCGGTCTCGTCGCCGGCTGGGCGTGGGGCTACGGGCTCGTCGGCGCTTCCAGGGCCCGATCGCGAAGGCCACGCACAACATCGACATCTCGTGGCTCGCCGGGTTCGGCGTGGCTCGCGGTCCTCTACTACGTGCTGACGCCGCTGCTTGCGAAGAGCAAGGAGCCCGCAGGCGCCGACGGCGGTCTAGAGAACGAACGGCTCGGCCGGATGCCGCGACGGCGCCCGGCCGAGCCTCCTATCGCGCGACGGCGGTGCGGGCCGGACGGAGCTCCTCGCCGAACTTCGCGCGCTTCACGAACTGGCCGATCCCGGGCGACGCGACGAGCTCGTCGTTCTCGACGAGCACGTTCCCGCGCAGCAGCACGACCTCCGGGCGAGCCGGTGACCTCGGTGCCCTCGAAGAGGTTGTAGTCGACCTTCGAGTGGTGCGTCGCCGCCGAGATCGTGACCCGCTTCTCGGGGTCGAAGACGACGATGTCCGCGTCCGAGCCGACGGCGATCGTGCCCTTGCGCGGGTAGAGGCCGAAGAGCTTCGCGGGGTTCGTCGCGAGCAGCTCGACCATCCGGTTCAGCGTGATCCGGCCCTTGCGGACGCCGAACTCGTGGATCATCTGCAGCCGGTTCTCGAGGCCCGGGCCGCCGTTCGGGATCTTCGAGAAGTCGTCCTTGCCGAGCGTCTTCTGCCCGTCCCAGAGGAATGCGCAGTGGTCGGTCGAGATCGCCGAGAGCGACGTCGGTGCGCACCGCGTCCCAGAGCACGTCCTGGTTCGCCTTGTCGCGCGGCGGCGGCGTGTAGACGTACTTCGCGCCCTCGAAGTTCGGCCGCTCGAGGAACGTGTAGTCGATGAAGAAGTACTGCGTGCACGTCTCGCCCCAGACGTCCCAGCCCTTCTCGCGCGCGAGCGCGATCGGCTCGACCGACTCCTTGCACGAGACGTGGACGACGTACAGCGGGCGCCCGGCGACGCGCGCGAGCTGGATCGCGCGGTTCGTCGCCTCGCCCTCGGTCTCGGGCGGCCGCGTCAGCGCGTGCCAGTGCGGCTCGGTGTTGCCGTTCGGCGAGCGCCTGCTTGACGAGCACGTCGATCGCGTCGCCGTTCTCGGCGTGCACCATCACGAGCGCGCCGGTCTCCGCGGCGACCTCCATCGTCCGGAAGAGCGTCTCGTCGTCGACCATCAGCGCGCCCTTGTAGGCCATGAAGAGCTTGTACGACGTGACGCCCTGGTCGGGCAGCGTCGCGAGCTCCTCGAGCGAGCCGCCCTCCTTCAGGTCGGTGACCGCCATGTGGTAGCCCATGTCGATCACCTGCTTGCCGTCCGCCTTCGAGTGCCAGTCCGCGAGCGCGTCGGCGAACGACGGGCCCTGCGGCTGGATGCAGAAGTCGACGTGGCAGGTCGTGCCGCCGAACGCGGCCGCGGTCTGGCCCGACTCGACGTCGTCGATCGTCACCGTGCCGCCGAACGGCATGTCGAGATGCGTGTGCGGGTCGACGCAGCCCGGCAGGACGTACTTGCCGGTCGCGTCGATCACCCGGTCGGCCTGGACGTCGAGCGATCTCGCCGATCAGGGAGATCCGCTCGTCCGTCGACGAAGACGTCGGCGACGTAGTCGTCGGCCGCCGTGATGACGCGGCCACCCTTGATCAGAACGGACATGGGAGCCTCCTTTTCTGTGTCCTCGGGTCCTCGGTCTGGTGAAGATCGTAAAACGAAAGCGGCCGCCTCGTGTGGGCGGCCGCCTCGAGTCGATCGGCGAGGGCTACTTGCCGCCCTCCGTGACCTTGACCGTCGCCGGCTTCTAGTTCTTGCCGTTGACGTCGACGCCCGCCTTCTTCAGCTGGTCGAGCGCCTTGTCCGCGTACTGGTAGGTCGTCGCCCTCGACGGCGTCTTCTTGATCACGCCGTACTTCTTCGCGATCAGCGCCGTGTTTGCGATCTGCTGCTTCGAGACGTGGCCGATCCCGTCGGCGTTCGGCCAGACGAGCTTGTTGATCTCGTTCATCTGCCACGTCTGATGGCCGGTGCCGAGCGTCGGCCCGTTCTTGAGCACGATGTCGACGCACTCCTTCAGGTGGTCGCGGCAGTAGATCCAGCCCTGGAAGGACGCCTTGAGGAACTTGATCGCCGTGGCCTTGTTGGCCGCCTTCCTCAGCCACTTCTCGGTGACGAAGATGTTGTCCTCGAGCATGCCCGTGCCGACCTGCGGGCTCGACATCTTGAAGACGTTCAGGTCGGAGAGCTTGTAGAGCTTGCCGGTGTTCGGGTTCTTCGACTCGAGCACCTGGGCGAGCTCGTTGTAGGTCATCGCCGCCGCGGCGTCGATCTTGCTTCTGGAGGAAGAGGTTCATGTCGAACGGCTGGTTGACGATCGTCACGTCGCTCTTCTTCGTGTGGTCGATGCCGTTCTTCTTCAGCGCGGCGAAGAGCTCCGGCTCGTTGCCGCAGCACCAGACGCCGACCTTCTTGCCGTGCATCTTCGCGATCGAGTCGACGCCGCTCGTCTTCCAGGTGATCTCGGTCATGCCCGAGCGGGCGAAGACCTGGGCGATCGAGACGATCTTGCCGCCCTTCTCGCGCGTCGCCAGCAGGTTCGGCAGCCAGTCGAGGCCGAATTCCGCCTGCCCGGAGACGACGACCTGTCTCGGGCGTGATGTCCGGGCCGCCGACCTTGAGGTTCACGTCGAGCCCGGCCTTCTAGTAGTAGCCCTTCTCCTTGGCCGCGTAGTAGCCGGCGAACTGCGCCTGCGTGACCCATTTCAGCTGCAGCGTCACCTTCGTGAGCTGCTGCGCGGCCTTCGCCTGTGGAGCCTTCGGCGCGGCCGAGCCGACCCCGGCCCCGACGACGACGGCGGTCGCTGTCGCTGCGATTCCCGCGAGCAACCAGATCCTCTTCATGCAGTGCCCCTTTCCTGACGGGTTGGATCCCACTTGAGAGCGAAATGCTCGACGGCCGTGACGGCCGCGTAGAACGCGATTCCGAGAATGCTGGCGACCATGATCGCCGCCCAGGCAGTTGTGAAGTCGAACAGCGCCGCGGAGTTCTTGATCTGGATTCCGAGCGCTCCTTGCGAGCCACCGAAGTACTCACCCACGATGGCACCGATCATCGCGAGTACGGTCGCCACCTTCAAGGCCGCGAACACGAACGGCAGCGATGTCGGCGCCCGGAGCTTGCGGAAGATGGTCAGCTCGCCGGCCGCGTAGGAGCGCATCAGGTCGATCGACGACGGATGCACGCTCGTCAGCCCTCGCAGGGTGTTCACCATCACCGGGAAGAAGCAGAGCACGGCCGCAACGGCGATCTTCGAGTTCGGCGAGAGCGGGTCGAACCAGGCGTTGAAGATCGGGGCGAACGCGATGATCGGGATCGCATTCGCGGCGATCGCGATCGGCATCAGGGCCCGGCCGACGTTCGCGAAGCGGCCGACGAGAATTGCGAACAGGATTCCGGCTGTCGAGCCGACGAGGAATCCGCCGAGCGCCTCCTTGAACGTGTACCACCCGGCGCTCCAGAGGGCGGTGCGCTCGTCCCAGAAGGTGCGGACGATCTCCGACGGGCGCGGGAGCAGGAACTGCTGGATGCCGAAGAGCTTGATCGCGCCCTCCCAGGCGGCGATCCCGAGCACGAAGACGAGGATCGCCGGCACCCAGTCGGCGACCCGGCGGCCGACGCGCGCACCGAGGGCGCGCTCGGGCGAGGAGACGACGAGCGCGCTCAACGCGCGACCTCTTCTTCCATCAGGTGCTCGCCGAGTCCGCGCAGCATCTCGCGCACCTCGGTCACGAGCTCGAAGTAGCGCGGCAGCTCGCGCGTCTCGACCGTCCGCGGCTGCGGCAGGTCGATGGTGACGGTGCCCGCGATCCGCCCCGGCCGTGGGCTCATCACGACGACGCGCGTCGAGAGGAAGACTGCCTCGGAGATCGAGTGAGTGACGAAGACGACGGTCGCCCGCGAGCGCTCCCAGATCTGCAGCAGCTCGATGTTCAGCCGCTCGCGCGTCATCTCGTCGAGCGCCCCGAACGGCTCGTCCATCAGCAGCAGCGGCGGCTCGAAGGCGAGCGCCCGGGCGATCGCGACCCGCATCTGCATGCCGCCGGAGAGCTGCCACGGATAGTGCTCGGCGAAGCCGGTCAGCTCGACGAGGTCGAGCATCTCCTGCACGCGCTGCTTCCGCCGCCCGCGGTCCCAGCCGAGCATCTCCAGTGGCAGGGCGACGTTCTTCGCCACGGTCCGCCAGTCGAAGAGGACGGAGTCCTGGAAGACGATCCCGTAGTCGCGGTCGAGGCGCGCCTGGTGCGCGGGCTTGCCGTTCACGTTCACCGTCCCGCTCGTCGGCTCGGTGAGATCGCCGATCACGCGCAGGAGGGTCGACTTGCCGCAGCCGGACGGGCCGATCAGCGAGACGAACTCACCCGGATACAGGTCGAGGACGATGTCCTGTAGCGCCGTCACGTTGCCGCGCTGGAATGTCTTCGTCAGGTGGTCGATCGAGACGACCGGGTCGATCCGGTTGTCGGTCGCGCTCACGCCACGTTCTCCGGGGCCCGGTGGACGACGAGCTTCTCGGCGAGCAGGACGATGAGGAAGAACGTGATCCCGAGCGCCGCCGCGACGAGGTTGGTCGCCCAGAGGTTCTGCGGCACGAGCGAGTAGTACTGGTTGAAGTTCAGGATCGCCCCGCCGAGGCCGTCCTGGATCGAGGACGGGAGCTCGCCGATGATCGCGCCGACCACGGAGGCGGTCGCGGCGATCCGCAATGCGGAGAAGACGTACGGCAGCGACGCCGGGACGCGCAGCTTCCAGAGCACGCTCCAGCGGTTGGCGGCATACGACCGCATCAGCTCGAGCGCACGCGGGTCGGCCGACTCGAGCCCGCGCAGCGTGTTGATCGTCACGGGAAAGAACGTCAGATACGCGGCGATCACGGCCACCGAGCCCCAGCCGGAGAGCCATTCCGGCAGCCTGGGGTTGACCCAGACGACGACCATCGGCGCGATCGCCAGGATCGGCACCGTCTGCGAGGCGACGATGTACGGCATGAAGCCCCGCTGGGCGAGCCGCGAGTGGGCGAGAAGGACCGCGATCGTGAATCCGAAGATCGCCCCGAGGCAGAAGCCGAGCGCTGCCTCCTTCGCGGTGAAGAGCGCCGAGTGCCAGAGGACGTCGATCAGCAGCGGCCCGTTGACGCGGGACGGCTCGAAGAGCGCCTTCACGATCGTGTGCACGTGCGGCATCGTGATGTCGTCGACCGGAAACGGCTTCGTCCAGCCCGTCGTCACCCAGATCCAGCGGTAGAGCTCCCAGAGCCCCCACAACGCGGCGAGGGTGAGGACGACGGTGCCGACCCGGGCTGCCACGCGAACGGCGGCGTGCTTGCGGCGCGACCTTTGGCCGAGGGCTGGAGAAACGGCGACCTGGGCCACCGTCGATTCTTACCATGCTTTCGACCGTGGTTTCGGGCGGTTATAGGATCGCCGCGGATGGCCCTCGACCCGACCCGTACGGTTGCCGAGCTGCGCGAGCTGCAGGAGCTGACCGGCGACGAGAACGGCGCCCAGCGGGTCGCGTGGACGGAGACGTGGGCTCAGGCCAGGGAATGGCTCAGCGGGAAGCTGGCGGGAACCGGCGTCACGGAGGAGACCGACGAGGCGGGCAATCAGTGGTTCACGCTGGCGGGCGCGTCCGATCGGGCGCTGCTGATCGGCGGCCATATCGACTCGGTCCCGAACGGCGGCTGGCTCGACGGCTGCCTGAACGTCATGGCCGGCGTCGAGGTGGTGCGGCGCCTCGCCGAGGACGGGACGCCGCCGTTGACGGTGCGGCTCGTCAACTGGGCCGACGAGGAAGGCGCTCGCTTCGGCCGGTCGCTCTTCGGCTCGTCCGCGGCCGCCGGCTCGATGTCCGACCAGGACGAGCTGCGCAAGCTGACGGACGCGAACGGGATCTCGTTGCCGGACGCACTGCGGGAGCACGGCGTCGACCTCGATGCTGCGCTCGAGTCGCGGCGGCAGCTGGAGAGCGCGGTCGCCTACCTCGAGCTGCACATCGAGCAGGGCCCGGTGCTCGAGTCGCTCGACCTGCCGCTTGGCGTCGTCCTCGGCACGTTCGGCGTCGAGCGCTCGCGGATCACGTGGACCGGGCAGGCGGCGCACGCGGGCTCGACGCCGATGGACAAGCGGCGCGACGCCCTGGCCGGCGCGGCGAAGCTCGCGCTTGCGATCCGCGACATCGCCCGCGAGACGGGCGCCGGCGCGGTGTGCACCTCAGGCGGAGTCGTCTGTAAGCCGGGGATCGTCACCTCGGTCGTCGAGACCGCCGAGCAGCTCCTCGACCAGCGTCACCTCGATGCCGGCAAGCTCGCGTCGATGCTGAAGGCGGCGCAGGCGGCGACGGAGCGCTTCGCCGCCGAGGAGTCGATCGACGTCGCCTGGGAGCGGATCTGGTCGATCGAGCCGATCCTCTTCGACGAGACGCTGGTCGGCCTCGCCGACGAGGCGATCCGCGAGGTCTCCGGCACCTCGCATCGCCTGCCTTCAGGCCCGCTTCACGACGCTGCGGAGATCTCCCGTGCGGGCGTCCCGACCGTGATGGTGTTCGTCCAGAGCCTGCGCGGGCTGTCGCACACGAAGCTCGAGGACACCAAGCCGGAGCACCTCGAGCTCTCGGTGCAGGCGCTTGACCGGCTGGCCGACAAGGCGCTCGCTCACTACACGTCCTAAAGGGAGGCATGAACATGCATATACATGGCCAATGGCCATGTATATGCATGTCTGACCGGAGCGGAAAGCCGCACCGGCACAGGCGATCCAGCTCAGCCCGAGCCCGGCGTCGGTGAGTACTCGCCGAGGAAGCCGGCGCTGATGATCTTCTGGTCGACGGCCGCCTGCCCGATGTAGCACTGCCAGGTGAGTCCGTTCGAGGCGAGCGAGCGGCAGCCGCCGTTGACGTGCTTCGTCTCGTCGACCGTCGGCTCGACGGTGCCCTTCATGTCGGCGATCTCCGGTGCGGGCGGCCTCGAGAGGACGCAGTGATACTCGACGTCCTGCCGCACGACGGTGCACCGCGGCTCCGTGCCCGCGAGCATCCTCGTGCCGGCAGGCAGGCTGGCCGCGACGTCGTCGCTCGAGATCAACGCGTCGGTCGCGAACGCGATCCCGGGCACGGCGATCGTGAGCGCGGCGACGGCGAGCACGAGCTTGCGCCGCTTCCGCCGCCGCGGGGCGGTGGCCGCGATCTGCGCGGCGACTGCCCGCTCGAGCGAGTTGCCGAGGTCCTCCAACTCGGGGAAGAGCGTGGTCATCGTGTCGCCTCCCTGGTCTGCAGTAGCCGGTCGCGCAGCGCACTCAGCCCGCGATGGACGCGGACGCGCGCTGCGCCGCGGGTCGTTCCGAGCGTCTCGGCGACGTCGTCATAGGACAGGTCCTCGACGATGCGAAGGTGCACCGCGCGCTGCACGTCGTCGGGGAGTGCCGCCAGCGCATCGTCGAGTGCCCCGTCGAGGAGCCCGTCGAGCTCGGGCGCGGCGGTCGAATCGTCGTGGTCGCGCGCGGTGAGGACGCCGAGCCGCTCGCACGCGCCCCGCTCGAGCCGGCTCTTCCGCACCGATGCGACGAGCACGTGGCGGGCGATCGCGTAGAGCCACGGCGCCGCCGAGCCGCCGGCGAGATCGCGGAACCGGGTCCGCGAGAGCCACGCCTGCGCAAACGTCTCGGCCGTGAGGTCGATCGCCGCGTCGCGGTTCCTCGTCCGGCCGAGGTGAAAGCGGTGGATCGCCGGCGCATGGCGGTCGTAGAGCTCGCGAAACGCACCCGCGTCGCTTCCTGAGCGCGCGAGCAGCGTCGCATCGCTTCGCAGCGGCGCGGTCGTCACAGGTCGGTCCAGGGTTCGGTCATCGTCGGCCCTCCGTTCGGATTACACCGGTAGATGGAGCGGGACCGCCGTGGCGTTACAGCCGGCTAGAAAACGCGCACGAGCAGGACGCCCGCGCTCAGGAGCGCGACGCCGACGATTCGCCCTGGTGTGATGTCACGCTGCGCGTAGCCGACCCAGCCGAACTGATCCGCGAGCAGCGAGGCGACCGTCTGGCCGGCGAGGAGGACGGCGACGAACGCTGCCGCGCCGAGCTTCGGTGCCGCGACGACCGCCGCGACGACGTAGAACGCCCCGAGCACGCCGCCTGTCCATGCCCACCAGGGCACGCGGCCGTCGCCGGTCTGGACGCCGCGGGCCGCTACGAGCACCGCCAGCAGCAGTGCCAGCGCGCCTACCGTGAAGGAGACGAACGAGGCCCGCAACGGGCTGCCGAGCCACTCGGCGAGCCGGGCGTTGACGCCGGCCTGGATCGGGAGCATCGCCCCGCCGGCGAGCACGAGCAAGATGTAAGCGACCGCCGCCACGGCGGTCATCTTGGATGCGGCGTCGGCTATTCGGCGTGCACGTCGCAGCCGAGCAGCATCAGCGCTTCGACCGCTTCGGTGACGAACGCCGTCGCGTGACGGGCATCCGGGAACATGTACGGGCCCGGCCGGACCACCGTCGGCGACCCGGGCGGATAGACCTGCGTCTCGACGACGCACTCGTCGCCGTAGTCGAGCGCCCTCATCACCGCGACCGACTTGCCCTCCTTGCGGGCATGGCGGACGAAGAGCTCCTTCGGCTTCGCGGCGGTGCGAAGCCCGCCGACAGGCGCGTCGCTCACGGCGACATCGGCGGCAGGGCGGCGTTCAGGGCCGCCTGCCCGATCGTGTCGCTGTCGCTGTAGCCGTCGAGCTTCATGAAGAGCTCGCCGGGGCGGCGGAAGATCAGCACGACAGGGGCGTCGAGGACGCCCATCAGCCTGGTGAGCGCGGCGGCGGTGCCTTCGGCGCGCACGTTGACGGCGACGTAGCCGGCTTTCGCGAGCTTCGCACCGGCCTTTGCTTCGGCCCTCGTCACGGCGTCGATCTTCAGGTGCGGCGTATAGAGCGCGACGACGACGACCTTGTTCTTGCCGAGCGCGTTCGCGATTGCCGTCGGGAGGCCGGCGGTCTTGGCCGCGAGGACGAAGGCGTTCGGCCGCTCGATCTTCGGCTTGGCCGTGCCGAACGGGCTCGTGGCCGGCTTGGCCGTAACGAACGGGGTCGTCGCGGCCTTGCTTGCCGCCTTGGGCTTGGAGACGGTGCCGGGCTTGCTCGCTGCATGAGGCTTGGCCGCGTGGGGCTTGGCCGCCTTGTGCGGCTTGGCCGCGGCTTTCGGAGTCTTCGCCGGGGTGACGAGCGAGGCGGCCGGGGGCAGCGCCGTGGTGTCGTTGTCGCCGCCGCCCTTGTTGGACTGGGAGAGCGTGTAGAAGCCGAGCGCGGCAGCCGTCAGCGCCAGGACCGACGCAATCAGAATCGCACGCAGCTGCGGGGTGACCGTCATGTGCTCTCTATCGGCAGCGGGGACCCAGGCCTTTACGCGGCCGGGCGCCAGCGGAGGAGATCGACGTGGAGCGAGACGATGTGCCCGCCGATCAGCGTCAGCGTGCCGTTCGAGACCCACGACCAGCGGCCGGAGCCGAGCGGCAGGACGATCGTCTGCGGCCGCGGCCCGACGCGCACCGCGATTCGCTTCGCTCCCGAGCGGAAGACCAGGTGCTGGGGGCGATGCTCGTCGGCATGGACACGGAGCACGAGGCTGCCGGCTCCCCAGCCGTCGACGGTGCCTGCGCCCGCTAGCCAGCGTCCCTCGCCGTAGTAGCCATCGACGAGCAGCCCGAGGCGGAGGTCTCCGGTCCAGAGGTCGGACGTCGTTCCTTGCGCAGCCATGCGGCCGCTGCGGAAGCGCGTGTAAGCGCCGGTCCGGTCGACGACGAGCGGGCCTTTGAGCTCGCGGTTGCCGGCGAGGATCGAGCCGTCCGGGCCGATGTGCGCCTCGGTCGACGCGAAGCCGTCGGTCCCTACCCCGATGCGGAAGACCCGGTCGACGCTGCGGTTCCAGAAGAGGGTCGTCAGCACCGCGCCACGTCCGGTGCCGCGGAAGCCGAGGTAGGGCGCATCGCCGACGGCAGCGCGGTCGACGAACGAGCCGCCGCCGTCGCCGACGTTCAGCGAGTGCTCGCGCAGCTCGAACGAGGCGAAGACGGAGACGACGAGGCAGAGCGCCGCTGCGACGCCGGCGAGCACCGCGCCACGGCCGCGCGAACCGAGCGCGAGCGCCGCAACCGCCAGGGCTGCAAGCGCCGGGCCGACGACGATGGGCGCGCGCCAGTCGAGCAGACGATGGAGCGGCGCGAAGGCGATCAGCACGGGCGACTGGTCGGGGCTGGAGAAGAAGAGGTCGCCCATCAACGGCGACAGGACGCCGAGCACGGCCAGTGCCACACAGCCGACGAGGTGCTTGCGCGTTCGCAAGAGGCCTCTGCCGTGCGCGACGGCGAACGCGAGCACGATCAGCGGCGCGGCGTAGAAGGCATAGCGTTCGACCAGCTGAGCCGTGAAGCGCCCGAAGAACGCTGCCTCGACGAGCAGCAGGAGCGTCAGCGTCGCGCCGGCCCAGCCGAACGCCTCCTCGGCGCGGCCTGCCGGACGGGCGATCGCGGCGCCGAATCCGAGCGCGGCGCCGGGCACGAGCACCCAGCCTGCGGCGACGCAGACGATCACCGCGTCGACCGCGAGCCAGTGCGCAAGATCGGGCGCAGAGAAGTCGGCGCCGAAGATCGCGCCGTAGACGCCCGCGGCGCGCGCCGGTCCGGCCGCGGCGGCGGCGACCGCCGCGGCGAGAAACACGCCGACCGGCAGCGCGTGCGCGCGAAGAGTCCGCACCACCGTGTGCTGCCGTCCGCTCATCGCGAGCAGCGCGACGCCGTAGGCGACCGGCAGGACGACGAGCTGAACGCGCGCCAGGCAGGCGAGGATCGTCAGCGCGAGGAATGCGACTCGGCTCCTCCGCCCGCCGCCGGAGAGCGAGACGACGAGCGCCCAGACGGCGGCGAGGAAGAGGGGATAGGCGAAGGGCTCGCTCAGCAGCAGGCCGCCGTCGATCGCGTCCGGGACGAACGCTGCCGTCGCGGCGACGAGGAGCGCCACCCGCGACGTGGCGCCGAGATGCCGCGCGAGCCCGTAGGCAGGCACGGCGGCGAGGGAGAACGCGAGCGCCCCTTCCGCCTGGGCCAGGCGGTACGCGGTCCCGACATCGGAGACGAGCCAGGCGGGTGCCGTCAGCAGCGGCGTCAGCAGCGCGGGGAAGGGATAGAGGGCGCCGCGGATCTCGGGCAAGCCGTGCGCGCCGAACGAGCGGGCGAGCTCGGTGTAGATGTACTCGTCAGGCAGCAGCACTGGTGTCAGCTGCCGCCACGCAAGTGCGGTGCGGACGACGGCCGCGAGCAAGACGAGTGCGGCGAGACCGCGGTGGCGTCGCAGAAGGCTCACGAGGTCTGTATCGGTCGCACGCCCGGGGAACGAGAGAGGACGCGGTCTCCCGCGCCCTCTCTTTCTCCTCTCGAGGCGTCAGCCCGTTACGGGCAGAGGTTGCCGACGGTGCCCGAGCTTGCGGTGATCGCACCGGTGAAGGGGCCCGAGGCGCCCGCGCCGCGCTGAATGAAGTACTTCGCGTCGGTGCCGGCGTAGTCGGCGAGGCAGTAGCCCTTGCCGGAGTTGTAGATCTTGATCTCGATCGTGTTCGAGACACCCTGGTCGATGCTCTTCAGCTGCGTCAGGTTGAGGCCGGAGTACGACTCGTTGTCGGCGTAGTAGGCCTCTGCGGACGGGACGGCCGCGCGCAGGTTCGACTTCACCGACGCGTCGTAGGCACGCGTGCGGAAGCCGAGGTACGACGGGACGGCGATCGCAAGCAGGATGCCGATGATGATGATCACGACGAGCAGCTCGATGAGGGTGAAGCCCTCCTCGGCGGCAAAGCGTGCGCGAAGCTTGTCAATCACGAAAATCTCTCCTTAGTCAGATTCGGGACGTGCCTGATGTTTTTGGTGGCATGCGGTGTATCGGCGTGCCCCTGGCGGCCGACGCTCCCGCGAATGGGTGATTCGGTCGCCCACTGTGGGGGAGAACGAGAGAGGGCGCGGTCGCCCGCGCCCTCTCATTGCTCTCAGCTCAACTGCGTGTTACGGGCAGAGCGAGCCGACTGCCGAGGCGGTCGACGTGATCGCGCCGGTGTATGCGACGCCGGCGTTGCTGCCGCGCTGCACATAGAACTTGCTGGTGCCGTTGTGGTCGGCGAGGCAGTAACCGGTGCCGCCGCCGTACGACTTGACCTCGAGTGACGGGGAGACGCCCTGATCGACGGTCTTCAGACCGGTGAGGTCGAGACCGGAGTAGCTGCCGTTGTCGGCGTAGTAGGCCTCGGCCGAGGGGATCGCGGCACGGATGTTCGCCTTCGCGGCCGCATCGTTGGCCCGGGTGCGGAACCCGAGGTACGACGGGACGGCAATCGCGAGCAGGATGCCGATGATGATGATGACGACCAGGAGCTCGATGAGGGTGAAGCCCTCATCAGCTGCCAGACGTGCACGAAGTTTGTCGATCATGAATTCCCGTTCTCCTTGTTTCGGAAGCTTTATAAGGTGGCTCGCCCTCTATCGACCGGCCCGGCTCCGGACGTACACCCTCGATTGGGTGAACCGTCACCCGCAATGAGTGATTCGGGTCACTCAACCGCCGAGAAACCCGGGCCGGCGCAACGGATCGCGCGGCGGACCAAAAGGAAGGGCGCGGATTCCCGCGCCCTTCTCTCACGTGCCGGTCTAGGTAGGTGTTACGGGCAGAGCGAGCCGACGGCCGCCGACGTGGCGGTGATCTGGCCGGTATAGGGAACGCCGCCGTTGCTGCCGCGCTGCACGTAGAACGCGCTGGTGCCGTTGTGATCGGCGAGGCAGTAACCGCTCCCGCTGCCGTACGTCTTGACCTCGAGCGACGGGGAGACGCCCTGATCGACGGTCTTCAGGCCGGTGAGGTCGAGACCGGAGTAGCTGCCGTTGTCGGCGTAGTAGGCCTCGGCCGAGGGGATTGCGGCACGGATGTTCGCCTTCGCGGCCGCGTCGTTGGCCCGGGTGCGGAACCCGAGGTACGACGGGACGGCGATCGCGAGCAGGATGCCGATGATGATGATGACGACCAGGAGCTCGATGAGCGTGAAGCCCTTCTCCGAGCTGAGTCGCTTGCGCATGAGGTCGAGCATGTGTGGGGTGCTCCTTGTTGTCCGTGTTGACATTCGGGTGGCTTGCCAGACATCGACCCGAGCGTGCCGGGGATGTAGCCCCATTTGAGTGATCCGCACTCACTCGGCACGCGTTAGCCCGATCGAGGGATCCGCGAGTCACCCCACATGCCCCTCAAGTGAGGGACGACCTCTGCCGATACGCGGCGTGGAACCTGACCATGCCTGCGGATTACTCAATAGATCAACTTCTCGAGCGCATGGTGTCGCTCAATGCGTCCGACCTGCATCTCTCGGTCGGCTCGCAGCCGGCACTGCGCCGCCTCGGCCACCTCGAGCGCATCGAGGACTTCGAGCCGATGACGAGCGAGGACACGCGCGACCTCCTCTACCGCATCCTCTCGACGGAGCAGCAGAAGCAGCTGGAGATCAAGCGCCAGCTCGACTTCGCGCACTCGATCCCCGGCGTCGCCCGCTTTCGCGTCAACGTCTACTACCAGCGCGAGGCGCTCGGTGCAGCGTTCCGTCTCATTCCGGCGAACATCAAGTCGCTCGAGGAACTCGGCCTCTCCGCCAGCCTCCATCAGCTCGCCGAGAAGCCCCGCGGCCTGATCCTCATCACGGGCCCGACCGGCTCCGGTAAGTCGACGACGCTCGCGTCGGTGATCGACGAGATCAACCGCACGCGCTCCGACCACATCATGACGATCGAGGACCCGATCGAGTTCATCCACAAGCACAAGCGCTGCGTGGTGAACCAGCGGGAGATCGGCGTCGACGCGATCTCTTTCGGCGAGGCGCTGCGCGGTGCGCTACGTCAGGACCCGGACGTGATCCTCGTCGGCGAGATGCGCGACCTCGAGACGATCCAGACCGCGATGACGGCCGCCGAGACCGGCCACCTCGTCTTCGGCACGCTGCACACGCAGTCGGCGCCTTCGACGGTCGACCGGATCATCGACGTCTTCCCGCCCGAGCAGCAGGAGCAGGTTCGCGTTCAGATCGCCGGCACGCTGCAGGGTGTCATCACCCAGGCGCTGCTGCCGACGGCCGACGGCACGGGCCGCGTGCCCGCGCTCGAGATTCTCTTGCCGGACGACGCCGTCCGGAACCTGATCCGCCAGGGCAAGGTCGAGCAGGTCTATTCCGTCATGCAGACCGGTACGAGCAAGGGCATGCAGACGATGGAGCAGGCGCTCGCCGAGCTCGTCCTCAAGCGGATCATCACGAAGGACACGGCCCTGACGCGTTCGAGTCGTCCCGAGCAGCTGCTCGGCCTGCTGGAGCGCGCCGGTTGGGAAGACGAGGAGACCTCGGCGGATCTGCGCACCGGGTTGCGCGTCGCGGGAGCGTAGGGCCGCATGGCTGACCCGAACCAGGACAGCTCGTCCGGGCCGAAGGAGCGCACCGGCACCGAGACGTCGATCTGGAAGAAGGAGATCTCGTTCGCCGGCAAGCCGGCCGCGCCTGCCGCGACGCCGCCTCTCGTGGCACCTGTTGCTGCTGAGCCGGCTGTGCCCGAGCCTGTTGTCGCCGCGCCTGTCGTGCCCGAGCCGGTGGTGGCGGAGCCCGTCGTGGCCGAGCCGGTTGCGGCCGAGCCCGTCTTGCCCGAGCCTGTTGTGGCGCCTGTCGTTCCGGCACCCGTTGCCGAGCCTGTGGTCGCCGAGGCCGTTGTCGCCGAGGCCGTTGTCGCCGAGCCGGTCGCGGTCGAGCCGGTGGTCGTTCCCGAGGTGGTGGTTGTTCCTGAGCCGGTGCTGCCGGAGCCAGTTGTCGCAGAGCCGGCGGTTGCGGCGCCCGAGCCGGTCGTCGAAGCCGAGCCTGTCGTGCCCGAGCCAGTCGTGGCCGAGCCTGTCGCGGCCGAGGTTGTACTGCCTGAGCCGGTGGTTCCCGAGCCGGTCGTCGAGCCCGTCGCGGTCGAGGCGACCGCGCCCGAGCCGACTTTGCCGGCGCCGGTGGTAATCACGGATGACGCCGCCGCGTTGCCGCAGAGCGGTGACTACGGGTGGTTGACCGAAGATCTGGACGAGAACGGCGCCCCGAAGGCCGGTCTCGCAACGGAGAGCGCCGCCGTTGCTGCCCCGGTGGCGGCGCCTGCTCCCGCGCCGGCCCCCGTCGAGCTGCCCCCTGCTCCTGTCGAGTTGCCGCCCGCCGCGGCCGCGGAGCCGACACTCGAAGTCCCGGTCACAGAGGCTGCCGAGGCGAAGGTGCCCTTCTGGAAGAAGGACGTCTCCCTCTCGCGCAAGCCGAAGGCTCCGAAGACCGAGAAGGCTCCGAAGGCCGCCAAGGTCCCGAAAGCCCCCAAGGTCCCAACGGCGGAGCGCCCCGCCAAGGAGAAGAGCACGCCGTTCTGGAAGAAGGAGCTCGGCAAGAAGAAGGCAGCCGCGCCCGTGGCAGCGGCAGTCGTGCCGGCAGCCCAGGGCGAGAGGCGGAGCAGGCGGAGCAGGCGGCGAAGCCCGCGAAGGCGAAGAGCGTCCCGTTCTGGAAGAAGGAGCTCGGCAAGAAGGGCGACAAGGCAGCCAAGGAGCCGAAGCGCAAGCAGGCGCCGGGCGTCAAGAACCTCCCGTTCTGGAAGAAGGACTTCTCGCTCGGCAAGTCCTCCGATGCGGCCAGGTCGGCTCCGATCGACCGCGGCGCAGCCAAGAAGAAGAGCAAAGCGAGCAAGAAGCAGATGGTCGTCGGCCTGAAGATCGGCGCCTCGCAGCTCGCTGCGGCGCGCGTCGTCAACAACGGCTCGCCGGAGCTCATGCAGGTCGCCCGCGAGACGCTCGACGACGGCATCATCGTCGGCGGCGAGCTGCGCGATCCGGAGACGCTCGCGGTCGAGCTGGCGTCGTTCTTCGCCAAGCACAAGCTGCCGAAGAAGAACGTCCGGCTCGGGATCGCCAACAACCGCATCGGCGTCCGCACCTTTGAGATCAACGGCATCGACGACCCGCGCCAGCTGAACAACGCGATCCGCTTCCGCGCGCAGGAGACGCTGCCGATTCCGCTCGAAGAGGCCGTGCTCGACTGGCAGGTCCTGAGCGAGACCCGCGACGAGGACGGCGGCACGACGCGCCGCGTCCTGCTCGTCGTCGCCTACCGCGAGCTCGTCGACCGCTACGTCGCCGCCTGCAAGAAGGCCGGCATCCGGCTCTCCGGCATCGACCTCGAGGCGTTCGCGATGCTGCGTGCCGTCATTCCGCCCCCGCCGCCCGGCTCTCCGGAACCGGACGGTGTGAGCGTCGTCATCAACGTCGGCCACGACCGCTCGACGCTTGCCGTCTCCGACGGGCACGTCTGCGAGTTCACCCGGGTGCTCAGCTGGGGCGGCCAGTCCCTCTCCGTGGCCATCGCCCGTGCGATCGACATGACCCCGAGCGAGGTGGAGTCGCTGAAGCTCGCGCTCGTCCTCGGCGGCACCGTCACCGCACCCGACAGCTTCTCGCAGGAGCAGACCGACGCCGCCTCAGAGGCCGTCACCCGCGAGCTGCAGGCCTTCGCCCGCGAGCTCGTGTCCTCGCTTCGCTTCTACCAGAACCAGCCCGGCTCGCTCGGCATCCAGCAGATCGTCCTCACCGGCGGCACGTCGCACCTCCCCGGCCTCGCGGCCGAGCTGGAGCGGCTGATCGGTGTCGCGGTACGGGTCGGCGATCCGCTCGGCCGCGTCAAGCTCGGCAAGCGCTTCAAGGATCCGGAGCAGCTCGGTTCGTACACCGTTGCCGTCGGACTCGGGATCGACGACTGATGCGTGCCGTCAACCTTCTCCCGAGCGACGACACCCGCGGCGGCCGCCAGGGACGTCCGATCCCGGCACTCGTCGCCTGCTTCGGCACGGTCGTCGTGACCGCCGTGATCGCCGCGATGTTCCTCTCCGCAAGCTCGAAGGTCGGCCAGCAGCGCACGACGCTCGAGGGCCTCCAGACCGAGCTCGCCGCCACTCCGGCACCGCCGCCCGCGAAGCCTCAGTCGGCAGCCGAGAGCGGGCTGCCCGCAGAGAAGACGGCGCGGATCGCCGCGCTCGCGACGGCGCTCTCGCAGCGCGTCGTCTGGGATCGCGTGCTCCGCGAGCTCTCACAGGTGCTGCCAGAGGACGTGTGGCTGACGAGCCTCGGCGCCACCGCGCCCGGTATCGCCAACGTCACGACCGGCGTCGAGCTCGCCGGGTTCACCTACTCGCAGGACGGTGTCGCGAGGCTCCTGACGCGGCTGCAGCTGCTCCCGAACCTCACCGGCGTCAGCCTGGTCAGCTCGACCACCGACAAGATCCGCGACCGCCCCGTCGTGCACTTCTCGATCACCGCAGTCATCAAGCCGCCCGGAGCGACGTCGTGAGCCAGGTCCTGCACAAGTTCCGGAAGCTCGATCCGAGGCTCCAGATCGGAGTCGCGGTCCTCTGGTGCGTCCTCCTGCTCGCAGGCGGCTGGATGCTGCTCGTGACGCCACAGAAGACGAAGGCGGCGGATCTGGCCCAGGAGGCGGAGTCGACCCAGGCGCAGATCGACCAGAACCGGCAGCTCGCCGCCCTCCAGGCGCATCCCACCGAGCAGATCCGCGTCGCCGATCTCTTCAAGCTCACCAAGGCGATGCCGAACCAGGAGGACATGGCCGGCGTGATCCTGCAGCTGAGCCGCGCGGCCGAGGCGAGCGGGATTCGCTTCACCTCGATCACGCCTGCCGACCAGGTCGTCGACACGGCTTTCACGAAGCGCAATCTCCAGATCGCCTTCATCGGCAACTTCTACGGGCTGTCGGACTTCCTCTTCCGCGTGCGCAACCTCGTGACGGTGCGCGAGGGCGAGCTGCAGGCGACCGGCCGGCTCTTCAACATCGAGTCGATCCACTTCGACGAAGGCCCTGACGCGTTCCCGCAGATCCAGGCGACGCTCTCGATGGACGTCTACCAGTACGGCGCGCCCACGGCGCCCGTCACGGCCGCACCGGTCGTGCCGCCGGCGGCTTCGACGGATACGACGGCAACGACCACAACGAGCGGCGGCGACTCGACGGGCGACATCCCGCCGGCCGGCGCGGCTGCGGCGGGGGCGAGCGGCTGATGGCGCGCAAGAAGCCCGGCGACGCCCTCAAGGCGAAGCAGAAGAAGCAGAAGATCTTCGTCGGGATCGGGCTCGTGGCCCTGCTCGGCGCCGGCGCCTACGAAGTGCCGATGATCATGGGAGGCGGAGGGGCCGCGCCGCCGCCGCCCGCCGCCACCACGGCGGCGCCGGTCACCGCCGCGCCGCAGGCGACACCGACCTCGCTCGCCCCGCCGACGCCCGGCTCGACGCAGACGCCCGTGACGAGCGCCGGTATCGGCCAGCTCGTCGACACCGACCTGGCGCCGCAGGCGACCCAGACGAGCCTCGTCGGCTTCAGCCTCTTCCGGAGCAAGGATCCCTTTGTCCAGCAGATCTCGCCGACCGCCACGGATCCGGCGACGATCTCCGGCTCCGCGGCCGACCCGAGCACGGGCGCCGCAGGAGCCACACCGGCCTCAGGCGACGGTTCGGCATCCGGCGGCGCGGCCACCGGCGGCGACGCGTCCTCGGGCAACGGCTCAGTACCGAGCACCGGTGCGCCGGGCAGCTTCGTGCCGCAGGCGGGCAGCGGCTCGACCGGCTCGAGTGGCGCCACGCAGACCGGCGAGACCGTGACGGTCTCCGTCAACGGCAAGCAAGAGGCCGTCGGCAAGGGCGGGACGTTCCCGCAGTCCACGCCGACGTTCCGCCTCGTCAGCTTCGGCAAGGGCACCGCAGAGATCGGCATCGTCGGCGGCTCGTACGCGGCCGGCAACCGCACCGTGACCCTGAAGCAGGGCGTGCCGCTGACGCTCGTGAACACGCTCGACGACACGCGCTACCGCATCGTCCTCGTCCGCACGCCGTAGCAGCGCTCTTTTCGCAGCCGTCGCCGGCCGGCGATGGTCCTTTTCAGACATGTTGGGGGACTGTCCCCGGCCGTCGTTCGCCTGGCCATTTCGGACATGTCCGGGGTCTGTCCCCGGGGCGCCGTCTCTTGTCCGTTTCGGACATGTCTGGGGACTGTCCCCGGGGCGCGGACATCTGGCCGTTCTGGACAGGTCTGGGGTCTGTCCCCGGCGCGCGACATGGTGGCCGTTCGGGACGTGCCGGGGGTCTGTCCCCGGCGGTCGTCAGCGACCGTGAGGGGCGAGCGAACGCCTCAGCGCAGAAGCGTGAGACGCAGGACGATGCCGCCTACCAGCCCGATGGCCACCACGACGATGAAGACGTTGACGGAATGGGTGGCCGACCCGATGAGGAAGGCGACCAGCAGGGTTCCGAACATGATCGCCAGCCGGATCACGGCGTTCCGGCTCTGAGTGCTCACGCGCGAAGTCTAGGGCTCGCGAGCGGAACGACGCCGAGCCGCTAGCAGACGCCGCCGGTGGCGCCCTGACCGGTGGAGCAGTCGAAGATCGAGACGACGCGCGCGAGCACCTTGCTGAGCGTGGCTCCGTCGCGGACGACGACCGTCACCTGCTTCGTGTCCCGCTGGTTCGCGACCGTGTTGATGCGCACGTAGGTGTCGACGCGGTACGAGAGCTTGTCGGGGCTCGCCGGGGTCGTCGTGCCTGAGATCAGTCGGCTGGGGCTGCATGCATTCGGGATGTTCCACTGCGTGCCGCCGCTGCCGGTGATCGTGGCGCAGTCGGGCGCCGTCGGGGCGATGTTCGAGCAGGTCGCGCCGCCGATGCAGGCGGAATCGGCCTTGTAGGTCGCATCCGTCGACGCCGCGGTGTCCAGCCCGATCGAGTCGTAGGTCATCGCGCGGTACAGCTCGACCTGCGCGTCGGCAAGCGATGCGGCCGTGCCGGTCTTGCTCGCGCGCGTCAAGGCCAGCGCGCCGGAGCTGAACGACGCAATCAGCGCCAGGAGCGCCACGTTCAGAACGGTCATCGCGATCAGAAGCTCGACGAGCCCGAAGCCCTCGTTTGCGCGCAGACGCTGCACAGGCGGTGTATCGGCAGTGGGGGCGCGTTCCTCAAGGCCCCCATCCCTCTTGCCGATAGGAACCGCGTGGCGGCGTTCTCATACAGCGCGATCAATTCGATCGGAATCGAGCAGTCCGGCGAGATTCACGCGCCGTCGATGGACGGTGCGCGTGAGCAGTTGCGCGTCCGCGGCCTGCTCGCCGAGCGGCTCGTAGAGCTGGCGGCATCCGGCGAGGACAGCGCACGCACCGTCTTCAAGAAGATCGACCCGAAGTCGCTGCAGATCTTCTCGCGCCAGTTCGCGACGATGATCGAGGCCGGGCTGAACGTCGTCTCCGCGCTCGTGATCCTGGAGCAGCAGACCGACGACGCCTACCTCGGCTCCGTGATCCGCGAGCTTCGCGCCGACGTCGAGGGCGGCTTGCTGCTCTCGCAGGCGATGGGCCGTCACACGAAAGTCTTCAACCGCCTCTTCGTCTCCATGGTCGAGGCAGGCGAGGCAGCCGGAATCCTGGACCAGGTGCTCGACCGCGTTGCGTTCCAGATCGAGCGCGAGACTGCGATCAAGCGCCGCGTCAAGGGCGCGATGATGTACCCGATGATGGTCCTGATCTTCGCGACCCTCGTCCTGATCGGCATGCTCCTCTTCCTCGTCCCGGTCTTCACGAAGATCTTCACGGACCTGAACGGCCAGCTGCCGATGCTGACGCAGATCGTCGTCACGCTCTCCGACGCGATGAAGGCGAACTTCTACATCATCATCCCGGCCTGGGGCGGCATGATCTTCGGCTTCCTGAAGTGGAAGAAGAGCAACCGGGGCCGGAAGGTCTGGGACCGGATGAAGCTGAAGGTGCCGATGAAGATCGGCGACGTCGTCCTCAAGGTGACGATGGCCCGCTTCTCGCGCACGCTCGGCACGCTCGTCGCCGCCGGCGTCGACATCATCCGCGCCCTCGAGATCACCGGTCAGACGGCCGGCAACTGGGTCGTCGAGGACGCGCTCACGACGGTCCGCGCCAAGGTCCACGAGGGCGTCCCGATCGCCCAGCCGCTGCTCGACAACCCGGTGTTCCCGCCGATGGTCTCGCAGATGGTGAAGGTCGGCGAGGAGACCGGAGAGCTCGACAAGATGCTCGGCAAGATCGCCGACTTCTACGAGGACGAGGTCGACGCGTCGATCCAGTCCCTGACCTCGATCATCGAGCCGCTGATGATGATCGGCGTGGGGCTCATGGTCGGCATCATCATCATCAGCATGTACCTGCCGATGTTCAAGATGCTCACGCTCGTCAAGTAGCTCGACGACGACCTGAGTTTTTTGCAGTCGGGCTCGGCTTCCGGCCCGGACCGGTCTTCGTCGGAGCTCCGCTCATACACCTGGACGTCACGCAATGCGCGGCGTAGCCACGCGATCTTCGTCTGCCCTTTGGCTATCTCCGTCTGCCCTTGACTCGGACACTGATGTCTGATTTATTACTCCAGACACTGCTGTCTGACTTAGAAGGGACTGACATGCATCACGCGAGCCGCAAGAACACGACGCACGGCGCCTGCCACGGAGGCGCTGCAGAGGGATCGCATTCGAAGGCAGGACTGGCGCTGCTCGGCGTCCTGCTCACGGCCCAGCTGATGGTGATCCTCGACATCACGGCGGTGAACATCGCGCTGCCGAGCCTCGCGCGGGATCTCGAGCTGAGCGGATCGACGGTCAGCTGGACGATCACGAGCTACTCGCTGATCTTCGGCAGCTTGCTTCTCTTCGGCGGCCGGGCCGCAGATCTCCTCGGACGGAGGCGTCTGTTCCTCACCGGCCTCGGCGTCTTCACCGTGTCGTCGTTCGCCTCGGCGATGGCGGCAACAGCAGGAACGCTCTTTGCAGCACGAGCCGGTCAGGGTCTGGGCGCTGCGATGCTCTCCCCGGCTGCCCTCTCGATCATCACGACCGCCTTCCAGGGCACCCAGCGGGCGAAGGCGCTCGCCGCCTGGGGCGCTGTCGGCGGTGCGGGCGCGGCGCTCGGCGTCCTCGTCGGCGGCATTCTCACCGAGGTCGCCGACTGGCGGTTGATCTTCTACGTCAACCTCCCGGTCGCGCTGGCACTCGCGGTCGCCGCCCTCAAGGTGATCCCGCGGGACGTCGCGAAGCCGCGCGTGCGTGGGCTCGACGTACCCGGTGCAGTTCTCGGCACGGGGAGCCTGGGCGCGCTCGTCTATGCGATCACGCAGGCCGGCAGCGCCGGTTGGAGCTCGCCCCAGACGGTCGCTCTCATCAGCGCCGCGGTCGTGGGTCTCGCCATGCTTCGTGGCCTGGGAGCTTCGCGCTGAAAGGCCGCTGCTGCGTGTCGAGCGGCTCGCGGATCGCGCTGTCGGCGGTGGGCTCTTCCTGATGGTCGTCGCCGCGAGCTCGATCTTCGGGCTGTTCCTTCTCTGCTCGCTCTACCTGCAGAACGTGCTCGGAACCGGGCCGCTCAGGACCGGCCTCGCGTTCATCCCGCTCGCGCTCGCGGCAGGAATCGGCGCTCACGCCGCCGGGCACATCGTCGGACGCCACGGGGTGCGGGTCCCGCTCGCGTCCGCCTTTGCAATCGCCGCCGCCGGGATGGCCCTGCTCGCGCACGTCGGCGAGAACGGCACCTATCTCCGCAACGTGCTGCCGGGCATGCTCGTCGCCGGCTTCGGGCTCGGCATCGCGGTCGTCTCGGTGTCGATCGCGATCCTGACGGGCGTTCGCGACGACGAGTCGGGGATGATCTCCGGCCTGAACTCGACCGGCCACGAGATCGGCGGGACGATCGGGATCGCCGTGTTCTCGACAATTGCGGCCGGCGCCACCGGAGCGCTCGGCGGCGCAGCAGGCTGCCTCTGGGATCGCCCATGCGTTCGTGGCCGCAGGGATCCTCACGAGTGTCGCGAGCCTGATTGCATTCGCGGTGCTTCCGCACGCTCGCGACTTCGTGCCGAAGCTCCGTCTCAACCCGCTCGCGATCCCGGTCCACTGAAATGACGAAGCAGACGACACCCGCCACGACGCAGAGGCGCCGCCGCGCAGACGCCGACCGGAGCGTCGCGGCGATCCTCGCCGCAGCCCTCGACGCGTTGGCGGGCGATCCCGATGTGAGCATGGCCGAGATCGCTCGCCGGGCGGGTGTCGTGCGCGCCACGATCTACGTCCACTTCCCGACGCGTGAATCGCTGCTCGACGCTGTGATGGAGCACGCAGTCGCGGAGGTCGCCCAGGCAATGGCCGACGCGGATCCGGAGCGCGGTGATCCGGAAGAGGGGCTCGAGCGAGTCCTCCGCGCCACCTGGAAGGAGCTCGGCCGGTTCCATGCCTTGCTTGCGATCAACACGAGCCGGCTCTCGGTCGAGGAGCTCCGGCGCCGCCACCTGCCGATGACCACGCTGCTCGAGCCTCTGATCAAACGTGGTCAGAAGCAGGGCGTCTTTCGGAGCGATCTCCCGGTCTCGTGGCATGTTGCGGTGATCCGCGCGATCGTCCATACCGCGAGCGCCGAGCTGCGGAGCGGCCGTATCTCCGAGGCCGAGGTGGAGCCCGTCATGCTCACGACCGTGTTCGGGGCGATCGCCGAGCAGAAGGGCTGAGCCGCCTCAGGTCTCCGCGATGAGTTTCCGCGGCCGCCGCCGTCTAAGGGATAACCGCGACGAGCAGGAGGCTCCGATGTCCAGGGTGCAGTCCAAGTTGAATCTCAAACAGGTCGGCCGTGTCTGTGTCACCGTCGCCGACACCGACCGCGCGCTCGAGTTCTACGTCGAGACGCTCGGCTTCGAGAAGGTCGTCGACGTCCCGATGGGCGACGCGGGACGCTGGGTCGAGGTGGCGCTGCCGGGTGCCGCGACGACGATCGCGCTGGCGCCGCCGCCGCAGGGAACCGAGGCAGGAGGAACCCAGACGGGTATCTGCCTCGACACCGCGGACGTCGACGCAGATCACGCGACGCTGAAGGCTGCGGGCGCCGACGTCGACGACGAGGTCGCGCGGTGGGGCGGGCCGGTGCCGCCGATGTTCTGGCTCCGCGACCCTGACGGCAACTCGCTGATCGTCGTTCAGCCCTCCGAGTAACAGCAGCGAAGAAGAGGCGACCGGCCGGGCACGCGGCCGGTCGCGGCGCGGAAGATCGACGCTGCTTCGCCCGTCTCTTGAGTGACGGCTTGGATTCTCCGGCCGATCCGAACAGGGAGCGAGAGGAGACAGTGATGAACCGCAGGATCAGCCCGATCTTTCCCTTCGGCCGCGTGCGGGTCGTGGCCGTCGCGCTCACGGCCGGGGTGGCGCTCGCGTTCTCCGCTTCGGCGTCGGCCGAGCCCAAGCAGCCGGTCGATCCAGGCGTGCGCTGCGCTGCCAAGGTCGGTCCGGGGGAGTACGAGTTCTATCTCCCCGGAGAGAGGGCGACCGACGTGAACGGGAACAAGTGGGTGTGCGGCCCGGATGGTCAGTGGTTCAGGGATTACTCCGCGCTCCGGGTGTTCCGGTACGCGGTGACCCAGGTCGTCGCTGCGCGCGTTCTCGGCCCCTAGTCGCCACGCACCTTAGCGACGGCGCGCGACGAAGACGTACTCGCGGCTCTCGTCGTCGAACGGTTCGCCGCTGAAGCCGCCGTGCAGTGACTCGACCTCCAGGCCGGCCACGTCGACGAGCCCGAGCCACTCGTTCTTCGTCGCCCACCAGAGCGAGCTCGTCCCGCCGTCGTCCAACACGATGTCGATGCGGTTGTCGGCGACGCCGTAGCGGATCGTGTGCGGGACGGGCTCGTCCTGGCGCAGGCCGTCCAGCCGCGCCGCGATCCGGTGGTCGAAGGCAAAGGCGTTCCAGGCGAAGCGCCCGCCGGGCCGGAGCGACGCGGCCACCCGTTCGAACATGAGGCGTCGGTCGGCCCAGGTCGGCAGGTGCAGCAGCGCCCGGAAGGGGCAATAGATCAGCGCGGCCGGCTCGTCGAGCTCGAGTCGCCGCATGTCGCCCTCACGCAGGTCGAGCGTCACACCCGCCTCGGCGGCGCGCTGCGCGTGCCTGCGCGAGCATCGAAGGCGAGGAGTCGATGCCGATCACGGGCCGCCCGGTCGCCTGCGCCACCGGTATCGCGACGCGGCCGTTGCCGATCGCAAGCTCGACGAGCGGCCCGTCCGCCTCGCGGGCGAGCTGGACGTAGAACGCGACGTCCTCCGTCATCGCAGCCGACCATTCCTCGTAGTGAAGAGAGAAGGCCTCGTCCCAGCTCATGCCGCGATGCTACGCACTGTCCGGCGATGCGGCCCGGCGGCTCGACCACCCCATTTGCGTCAAGGACAGAGGCGCATGCTGTCGCCAGCATGGACAGGCTGCCGTCCCCGGCAACGTCGAAGTCCCTCGTTCGACGGCCGGGGCGTTGTCTCGGGGGAGGGCACCCCACTCCCGCCCTCCCTCGAGGCTGCAGCTTCCGCGCTCGAGGCATCGCCGCTCTAACAAGGGCGGTGCCTCGTCGTCGGTACCCCCAGCCAATGCCTGCCGCCCGCGACTCCGTACCGACGTTGTCGGCCGTCCCGTTCGAGCGCGGGCTCTGGGAGTGGTCCGCGGGCACGCAGACGCCGACGGAGCACCTCGGTCGCGAATGCCTCTTCGTCGACGCGGTCGACGCGACCGTGCTCGGCACGGTCAACGGCGTCGAGCTCGCCGACGGTGTCATCGAGGCCGAGCTGGCGCTCGGTCGCGAGCGGGGCTTCTACGGCGTCATCTGGCGTGGGCGGGACGAGGAGAACTACGAGTCGTTCTTCGTGCGCCCGCATCAGGTCGGCAATCCCGATGCCATCCAGTACACCCCCGTCTTCAACGACATCTCGGCCTGGCAGCTCTACCACGGCCCCGGCTACTGGGCGCCGATCGCGTTCCCGATCGACGAGTGGTTCCGCATCCGCGTCGTCTTCGCCGGCGATCGCGCCGAGGTCTACGTCGGTGACCTCTCCGAGCCGGCACTCGCGATCCGCGAGCTGAAGCGGCCGGCCGAGCCCGGCCGCGTCGGCGTGATGGCCGGCGGCCCGGGCATCCATGTCTCCGGCTTCGCCTACGGCCCGGACGCGGTGCTCCGAAGCGATGCATTGCCGGCGGAGCACAGGGCTGCCGGAGTCGTGCCGGCATGGTCGGTCTCGGATGCCTTCCCGGAGTCGGCGATCGACGGCTCTCCGACCCTCGCCGCGGAGCTTCTCGACGGGCGGAGCTGGACGCCCCTGGCGAGCGAGCCGACCGGGGTCGTCGACCTCGCCCGTGTGAACGGGATCCGGGACGGCAGGAACACCGTCTTCGCCCACGCGACGATTCAGCTCGGAGCAGGCGCAGTCGAAACGGATGGAGCTCGGCTTCAGCGACCGGGCGGTCGTCTACCTGAACGGGCAGGCGCTGTATCGCGGCGACGACACCTACCGCTCGCGCGACTACCGGTTCCTGGGCAGCATCGGCTACTGGGACGCGCTGTACCTGCCGCTCACGCGCGGCGAGAACGAGCTCGTCGTCGCCGTCTCGGAGGACTTCGGCGGCTGGGGCGTCCAGGCGCGGTTCCCGGAGCCCGACGGCATCTCGTTCCACGGATGAACCCTCGCAGGCAGTCCGAACCGCCTGACGCAGCGGATCGGACGTGCCCTCGTATGTCTCCTTGCCCCTAGGTCCTGAGGAGGATCCTCGCGAAACTGAGGATCACCAACAGTGCCAGGGCGGCGGTGACTGCCGCAGCGGGCTCGATTCCATACATGTGAACCTCGCGTGGTAGTCGGGGACAGTGGCCACACTAAGAGCGAAAACGCACGAATGCGCAAGCACCCTCTGAGCGGAGGGGGCAGGAACGTCCGGCCGGTACCCGAAGATGCCCCGTACACCCACGGTTGAAAGCACTCTTACGGGCGACGCCGGGATTAGGTGCTGACTGGCCCGCCGACCGGGGTACAGGAGTCGAACGCGCATGTATTGCGAGCCGCCGCCGGCAACGGGCGGCGGCTCGTTCTTCTTAAGGGTGGATGGCAGCCGGATCGACGACCTCGAAGTCGGACCCGTGCACCTGCTGCAGCGTGTGCAGCTGGTCGTTCGACCACCGCTTGTCGGGCGCGCCGGTCACGTACCAGCTCGAGCCGTTGTCGGCGAGGATCAGGCCGTAACGCTTCCACGCCTCGAGCAGCACCCGCGCCTGGCGGGGGTAGCGGCTCGTGTCGAAGCTCTTCTTCAGGCGGACGTGCAGGCCCATCGGCGGCAGGCTGGGATCGGTGCTGCTCGACGCGGAGTGGCGCGCGGGCCAGACATAGGCGCTGCGCGTCCGGTCGGCCGTGAAGCGCATCGCGTGCGTGACCGAGCCGCGGGCGACCTCGTCGTAGCGCGCGAGGCCGGGGAGGATCGGCAGGCCGGCGGCGTCGGACGACGTCCACGTCGCGGGTCGCAGCTTGTTCGAGCGCAGGTTCCAGATCGCTCCCGACCAGGCGTGCCAGCCGGCGCCCCGCCGCTCGAGGCCGCCCAGCTCATAGAGCTTGCAGGTCGACTTGTCGACGATCAGCGCGTGGTGATCCGACCCCGACTCGATGGGGACGCCCTTCGGGATCGGATACGGGCCCTTGTCGGATTCGTCGGCGTAGTCGAAGCTGACGCGCGTCTTCGGCGTCTTGCCCGGCACGACGACGATAGGGGATGCCGATCTTGCCGCCGTCCCAGAGCCCGGAGCCGAAGTCGGCGTGCACGTACGTGTCGAGACCGATCGAGCGGATCAGCGTGTCGGAGTTCGGCGCAACCGGCAGCGAGTCGACCCGCTGGTTCCACGGATTCGAGGCCGGGAAGAGCGGACAGGCGGGCGCACCGGCGAGGTGCGGCGGCGAGGACGAAGCGGCGAGAGCGGTGGCGGCGAAGAGCGCGGCCAGCCCGGCGGCGAGGGCGTAGCGCATCGATACAGGTTACGGCTGCAGCCGCTCGACCCGCCATCCCCCATCCGAGCGCGTCCATCGTTCGCGGTCGTGCAGGCGGTCGTCGCGGTGCTCCCAGAACTCGTAGACCTCCGGCACGAGCAGATACCCGCCCCAGGTCGCCGGCCGCGGCGGCTCCTCGCGGCTGCGCGGCGACCGCCGCCTCCAGCTCCTCGCGCGAGCCGATCGGCCGGCTCTGCCGCGAAGCCGCGGCACTTCGCCGCGAGCCCGGCGGACGGGTCGCCCAGTACGCATCCGACTCCGCGGCCGGCAGGCGCTCGACCGCGCCCTCGACCCGCACCTGCCGCCCGTCCCCCTGGATCAGCAGTGCGGCGTGCGGATTCGCCTCGAGCTCGACGCCCTTCCGGCTCTCGTAGTTCGAGAAGAAGACGAAGCCGCGCGCCGTCGCCTCCTTCAGCAGCACCATGCGCACCGAGGGCCGGCCGTCGGGAGTCGCGGTCGCGAGCGCCATCACGTCGCCGCGGACCTGCTCCTCGGCGATCCAGTCGGAAAGGCGCTCGAGCGGCTCCATCACTGTGGCGGCTCAGTCACTCGGCGGGCTCCGGCAAATCGTGAATCGACGGGATCGGCGACGGCAGCAGCCAGAAGACTCCGAGCGCGGCGCCGAGCGAGGAGATCCAGAGCGTCGTCCGGATGCCGATCAACGTGGCGAGGATGCCGGCGAGGAGGGAGCCGATCGGGCGCACGCCGTAGTTGATCACGCGGTGGGCGCCGCTGACGCGGGCCCGGATCCGGTCCGGGATCAGGGCGGCGCTCAGCGAGTTGCCGTTGACGTCGAGGATCATCACGCCCAGCGCGGCGAAGAACTCGGCGATCAGGAGGAAGCGTCAGCACGAGCCAGTGCGGGCCGCCGGCGGCGGGGACGAGAACGAGCGGCAGCGGGAAGAGGACGGTCCCGAGCATCAGCGCCGGCCCGACGCCGATCCGCCGTGAGATCCAGGGCGCGACGAACGCACCGGCGACGCCGCCGAGCGCGCCGACGCCGAGGATGATGCCGAGCGCGCCCGGGCTGACGCCGAGCTCGCGCGTCGCGTAGAGCACGAACAGGGCGCTGAACATCAGGTTGAAGAAGTTCACCGTCGCAAATGCGAGCAGCGAGCCGCGGAAGATGTCGTTGCGAAAGATGAACGAGAGGCCCTCGGACAGCCGCTGTCGCTGCGTGCGCGTCGGATCGTGCGGCTCGGGCTCCGGCTCGTCCGCCGACAGCCGGGAGAGGAAGACCGCCGAGCCGATGAACGACAGCGCGTCCGCCAGGATCGCCAGCGGCGCCGTCAGCACCTGCACGAGGAACCCCGCCAGCGCAGGCCCACCGACGTAGGAGAGCGCCCGGGACTGGAAGAGCTTCGAGTTCGCCTCGACGAAGTCCCGCCGCGGCACGATCGCGACGAAGATCGTGCTCCACGACGAGGTCGAAGAAGACGGAGATCGCCCCGACCGCGAACGCGACCGCGTAGAGCTGGGGCATCGTCAGCGCGTCGAATGCGTAGGCGAGCGGGATGGAGGCGAGGACGACGGCTCGTGAAAGGTCGGCCGCGATCATCGTCTGCCGGCGATTGCCACGGCGGTCGATGAAGAGTCCCACGTGCAGCGAGAGCAGCAGGTGCGGCAGCCACGCGACGGCCGTCAGCACTCCCATCTGGAATGCGGAGGCGTTCAGCGTCAGCACGGCGGCGAGCGGCAGCGCCAGGACCGTGACCTGGTCGCCGAAGACGGAGATCGTCTGGCCCGCCCAGAGCTTCAGGAACTCCGGCTGGCGGCGAAGGGGCGGCGGCTCTACCGCCTCCGGAGGCTCCGGCTGCATCCGCCGGATCCTAGAGAGAACGTCCTACAACGCTGCTACGACGCCCGGGCGAGCGGCGCGCTGTCGAGCACCGCGCGCACCTTGTTCGCGAGCGCCTCGGTGTTGAACGGCTTCTGGAGGAACTCGGTCCCGTGCTCGAGCACGCCGTGGTGGACGATCGCCGAGTCGGTGTAGCCAGAGATGAAGAGGACGCGCGTGCCTGGGCGCTGCGCCACGACCTCGCGTGCCGCCTCGGGGCCCGACATTCCCGGCATGATCACGTCGGAGACGACCAGCTCGATCGGGCCGGTGTGCCCGCTGGAGATGTCGATTGCCTCGCGTCCGTTGCGGGCCTCGAGCACGTCGTAGCCGAAGCTCGTGAGCATCTCCTTCACGAGGTCGCGGACGATCTCCTCGTCCTCGATCAGCAGGATCGTCTCGGGACTGGGCTTCGCCTCTCGGAGCGCCGGCTTCGCCGCGGGCTCGGTGGGCGCGATCGCAGAAGCGACGCCCTCGGCCCGCGGCAGGTAGAGCCGGAACCGCGAGCCTTCGCCGGGTGCGCTGTCGACCCAGATGTAGCCGCCGGACTGCTTGACGATCCCGAAGACGGTCGCCAGGCCGAGGCCCGTGTTGACGCCTTCCTTCGTCGTGAAGAACGGCTCGAAGAGCTGAGCGCGCACGGTCTCCTCGATGCCCTCGCCGTCGTCGGTGACGGACAGGAGCACGTAGGAGCCTTCGTTGCCGCGGGCGTTCTCCTCGGCCTCATCCCCGCTGAGCTCGACGTTCGACGTCTCGATCGTGACCGTGCCGCCCGTGGCGAGCGCGTCGCGCGCGTTGACGACGAGGTTCAGGATCACCTGCTCGAGCTGGCCGGGGTCGGCAAGGACGGCGCCGAGCTCTGCCTCGAGCCGGGTCTCGAACGAGACGTCCTCGCCGATCAGGCGCACGAGCATGTTCTCCATGCCGAGGACGACGGCGTTCAGGTCGAGGAGACGAGGCTGCAGCACCTGGCGGCGGCTGAAGGCGAGCAGCTGCCGGGTCAGGTTCGTCGCCCGCTCGGCGGCGGTGCGGATCTCTTCGGCGTCGTGGCGGAGCGCGACGTCCTCCTCCGGGATGCGGCGAAGCATCAGCTCGGTGTAGCCGCCGATGGCAGTCAGCAGGTTGTTGAAGTCATGCGCGATTCCGCCCGCGAGCCGGCCGACGCTCTCCATCTTGTGGGCCTGGAGCACCTGCTGCTCGAGACGCTTCGTCTCCGTCTGGTCGAACATCACGGCCAGGTGGCGTCCGGGCAGGATGTTCATCTTCGCGGTCACGTCGACGTCGCGGCGAGCGCCGTCGCGGCGGGTGAACTCCACTTGCGCCCGGAGCTCGCCGTCGGTCTGCAGCTGCCCCCAGAAGTGCTCGGCGATCTCCGGCGAGGCCGAGATGCCCGACATCGGGTGGCCGACGATCTCCTCGCGGGTCAGCCCCGTGAGCGCGACGTAGGCGTCGTTGCAGTCGAGGATCGTGGCGTCGTCGGCGAGCACGACCTTCGCCAGCAGCGACTCGGCAAAGAGGGTCCGGAAGAGCCGCTCGTTGTCTTCGAGCGAGTCGCGTAGCGCCCGCTCGACGCTGACGTCCTGCACCTGGGTGATGTCGTAGACCGCTTCGCCGGAGTCGTTGCGAACGGCCGAGACCGAGATCCGGCACCAGACGATCGTGCCGTCCTTGCGCACGTAGCAGCGCTCGGCCGCATACGAGTCGACCGCGCCGGAGCGGAGCTTGTCCAGATCGACCAGGCGCGCGTCGCGGTCGTCGGGGTGGGTCAGCTCCGAGAACGACATTCCGAGCATCTCGTCGCGCTCGTAGACCGAGATGCTGCAGAGCACGTCGTTGGCCCGCAGGATGCCGCCCTTGCGCGAGGTCAGCGCCATGCCGAGCGCAGACGAGTCGAAGGCGCCGCGGAAGCGTTGCTCGCTTTCGCGCAGGCTCTCCTGGTCCGCACGGCGCTGGGTGATGTCGACGAGGACTCCCTGCAGATGTAGCGGCTCGCCGGACGCGTCACGTGCGACCTCGGTCTCGTCGAACACCCAGACGATCCGGCCGTCGCGGGCGACCAGCCGGTACTCCTCGGAGAAGCGGTCGAGCCTCGTGCGGAACCGGTCGGCAGCGGCGAGAACGCGCTCCCGGTCCTGAGGGTGGATCGCGTTTTGGTAGACAGCCGGATCGCCTGTCCACTCTGCCGGCGTGTAGCCGAGGACGGTCTCGATCTGCGGGCTGACGAAGCTCGGGACGCTCAACTCGCCGAGCGGATTCACGTAGCTGATCGTCGGCAGGGTCTCGATCAGGGACCGGTGGCGCTGCTCACTGGCGTGGAGCGCCGACTCGAACCGGCTGCGCTCGCGCAGCACGCGCCGGAGGATCGGGAAGAGCGCTGCGTAGAGGAGCAGCAGCAGCGCTGCGAGGCCGGCCGAGGAGAGTGCAAAGTCGTGCCGGATCCGGGCCGCGACGGGCGCAAAGTCGCGGTAGACCTCGATCCCGCCGTCGACGCGCCCATCGTGGTCGGCGTCAACAGGGATGGTGGACTCGATGACCTTTTGACCCGAGTCGAGGTGCGAGATGTCGGAGTAGGCGCCGCCGGCGACCACCTTGCGCGCGTCGGCGACGTTCTCCGCCGGTCGCGTGCCGATCAGCGCCGGGTCGCTGGAGTACGTGACCTTCCCGGTGCGGGAGAAGACCTTCACGAGCGGGACGTCGGGAATCGTCGACGCGATGAACGAGTCCAGCCGCAGCCGCTGAGCGTCGCCGACTGGCCGCTCGAGATCCGCCCTTTCGAGCTGGTTCGTGATCACGGCTGTGACGAGCCGCGCGCGCTCGAGCGAGGTGCGCTTCGCGCGCCTGGTCGTGTTCCGCTGCACCATCACGAAGCCGAGCGCAGCCACCACGAGCAGCGCCGCGAGGGCGAAGATCGCGAAGCGGGCCATGATCCGGCGATCGCTCATGGGTTCCGGCTGCTCGCTCAAATGATGAGGCCCTGGCGGAGCGCCGTTGCGACCGCTTCGGTGCGGTTCTTCGCCTCGAGCCGGTCGGCAGCCTTGCGGACATGGGTGCGCACGGTCTCGGAGCTGATCGACAGGCGGGCGCCGATCGCATCGTGCGAGAGCCCTTCGGCCAGCAGCGAGAGGACGTCGACCTCGCGGCCCGTCAGGGCGCCGCGCACGGGAGCAGCTTCGACGAGCGTCGGGTCGAGGTACGAGTTCCCGTTCAGCAGCGCCTCGAGCGCGCGGCCGAGGTCGGCGATCGGCGCTTCCTTCAGCAGGACAGCGGAGGCGCCCGCGGCGAGAGCCTCGCGAGCCGTCTGGGCGTCGATGTCGGCGCTGTAGACGGCGATCGCGGTGCCGGGCGAGACCTCCTTCAGGCGGCGAACCAGCTCCGGGCCCTCGAGCCGGGGCATGCGGAAATCGACAAGCGCAAGCTCGGGCTTCTCGGCCTCGAGCATCGCCACCGTCCGGAGGCCGTCCGTCGCGGGGCCGACGATCTCGTAGCCGGCTTCGACGAGGTAGAGCGTCACAGCGGCAATGAGCGCCGGGTGGTCGTCTGCAACAAGGCAGCGGGTCAAGGGTGCTCCTTCCATCAGGCGGCGGCCAAGAGACCGCGCGCTCGTTCGGTCAGGTCGTCGAGGAGGCTTGCGCCACGGACGACGAAGTCGGTTGCGCCGAGGCGGTATGCCTCGACGGCACTGAAACCTTTGCCGGGCTCGGTGATCAGGACGATCGGAACACCGGGGCAGTGCTCGGCGAGCTGGGCCAGCAACTCGGCTCCGGCGCCGTCGGGCAGGCGGTCGTCGACGACGGCGAGTGCCCATGTGGAGTTGAGGCAGAGCGCGGCGGCTGTCGCAGCGTTGGTCGTGTGCGAGACCTGGACGCCTGCGTTGACGCTCTCGAGCGCGCCGACGAGGCCAGGCATCTCGTCTGTGCCGCCACCGACGAGCAGCACCGAGCAGACGGGCGGCGGGGCGGGGACGGCGCCACGCGCCTCGATTTGCAGACCGGTCGCCGAGATGCGGACCTCGCCGCTCTCGATCAGGTCGAGGGCGACCTCGACGATGCGGGGGTCCCACTGGGCGCCGCTGCAACGGCGGAGCTCCTCGATCACGTCGGCGGCGTCGAGCGGCCGCCGGTAGAGCTTGCGGGACGACATGACCTCGACCGCGTCGGCGACGGCGACGATGCGCGCACCGATCGGGATCGCGTCGCCGGCCAGCCCGTCCGGATAGCCGTCGCCGTCCCAGCGCTCGTGGTGGTGGCGGACGATGGGCCGCACGTGAGCGAGCAGGTCCAGCGGCTCGAGGATCGAGTCGCCGAGCACCGGATGGGTCTGGACGAGCAGAAGCTCCTCGTCGTCGAGCGGCCCCGGCTTCAGGAGCACGCGGTCGGGGATGCCGACCTTGCCCACGTCGTGGAGGATCGCGCCGAGCCGGATCGACTCGATTTGCGGCGGAGCGAGCTCCAGCTCCTCGGAGATCCGCACTGCCAGCGTGGCGAGCCGCTCGCAGTGGCCGGACAGGTCCTTGTCGCGCGCCTCGATCGCGTTCGCGAGCGCGCTGGCCAGCGTCGGGGTCAGCAGGCGCTCGCGCAGGTCCTCCTCGCGCTTGGCGGCGCGCTCGATCGCCTCGGCGACGGCGGATTGGAGCTGTGCGTGCGAGAACGGCTTCGTGACGAGGCCGGCCGCACCGCGCGTGAGCGCGCTGGACGAGGTTCTCGTAGGTGCCGGCGCCGGTGACGAGCACCACCGGCAGGCTCGGGCGCAGCGCGCGCACGGATTCGAGCAGGTCGAGCCCCGAGAGGCCCGGCATGACGATGTCGCTGACGACGAGCGAGAAGTCGTCGGTGTCGTCGAGGAGCGTCAGAGCGAGCTCCGGCGAGTCGGCGCCGACCACCTCGTAGCCCGCGTTCTGGAGGATCTCCACGAGCAGGTTGCGGACGACCGTCTCGTCGTCGATGACGAGGATCCGGCTCACGCGGGCCTCGGCTTCGGCTTCCGCGACGCGAGGCAGCCGGAGCGTGAACGTCGAGCCCCGGCCGGGCTTCGACTCGACCGTGAGGCTGCCGCCGTGCGCTTCGGCGATGCCGAGGCTGACCGAGAGCCCGAGGCCGGTGCCGCCGCTGTCTCGCTTCGTCGTGAAGAACGGCTCGAAGATCCGCGACTGCAGCTCCTCGGGGATGCCGGCGCCGGTGTCGGAGACGGTGGCGAGCACCCCGTCTGCCTCGCAGCGGACGTCGATCTTCACCGAGCCGCCGCCCTGCATCGCCTGGCGGGCGTTCGCGAGCAGGTTGAGGAAGATCTGCTTGATCTGGTTCGGGCTCACGTTGACGAGCGCCGCGTCGGAGTCGTAGCTCTCGCTGAGCTCGACGCCCTTGCTCGCGCTCGTGCGGCGGACGAGGTCGACGGTCTGGAAGACGACCTCTTCCAGCACGACGACGTGCCGGTCCTCCGAGTTCTCGCGGGCGAAGTCGAGCAGCGAGCGGACGATCTCCTTGATCTCGAGACCCGTCTGCTGCACGAGCAACAGCCGCTCGAGCGTCTTCGAGCCCGGCTCGGCGTCCTTCATCAGGAACTCGACGAGGCCGAGGATCGCGAAGAGCGGGTTGTTGATCTCGTGCGCGACACCTGCCGCCAGCTCGCCGATCGCGGCGAGCTTGCCGCTCTGGACGAGCTGCTGCTCGTGCCGGCGGCGCTCCGAGAGGTCGGTGATCAGTGCGAGCAGCGACAGAGCGCGGCCGTCGTGGTCGCGAATCGTCTGGCCGTTCACCTGCACGGGCACGAGCCGGCCGTCGGCGCGGCGGTACAGCCGCTCGTAGCGGAGCTCGTCGCCGTGATTCCACGCGCTGTCCGAGTCGGCCCACCACGGGTACGGCGGCGTGCAGCCCACGACGTCCTCGAGCTCGTAGTCGACCAGCTCGCAGAACGCGCGGTTGCCGGAGACGACGACACGGGTAGCAGGGTCGACGAGCAGGATCGCGGTCGGGATGGCGTCGAAGAGATAGCGGACGTATTGCTCGTTCAGGAACTCGCGCTCGTGCTCGGCCGTGACGTCGCGAAAGAGCGTCACGAAGCCCTGTCCGTCGTCGGTCGGCGACGCGGTGCCGTCGATCACGATCTCCTTGCCTGCACCCGTCGTGACGCGATAGCGATAGCGCTGCGTCTCGCCCGTGGCGACTGCGACGGAGCCGGCCCACTCCTCGCGCACGACGGGGTGGCCGTCGATCGTGCGGACGTTCAAGAGCCCGAATGCCTGCTCGCCGGCGGCGACGCCGAGCATGCGTCCCGCCGCGTCGTTCATCCGCACGTCGTCGCCGCGGCGGATGAGCACGCCGTCGGCAATTGCCTCCATCGTCGCCTCGAGGCTCGCCTCGGTGGCGGCGTGGTCGCTCTCGCGCTCGGTGCGCTGCGCGATCGCGGTCAGGCGGCCCAGAGTGACGAGCATGCTGGTCGCGGCGGCGAGCTCCTCGTCGCCGAGCTCCTCGAGCCAGCCTGCCTGGAAGGTGATCCGGGCGCCGCTCTCGGGCTCGAGCGGCACGGCGATCACACAGGCAATCCTTCCGAGCGAGGTTGCCAGGTTGTCCGGCAACCCGCTCTTCTGTCGCGTGAAGTCGTGAACCGGCTGCCCGGTCGAGATCGCTTCCCAGGCTGCGTGCTTGCCGGGGAGGAGGACTGCGCCGATGTCTGCAGCAGCCTCGCCGGCTCCCGCGCGCAGCACGCCGCTCGTGAGCTGTCCGTCCCAGACTGCGATCGAGGAGCGCGCGGCGCCCAGCAGCTCCAGCCCGGTCTGGGCGAGCACGGCGAATGCGTCGTCGACCGTCTCGGCGGCGTTGATCGCCACCGCCGCGTCGATCAGCGCGCGGTCGTGCGAGGTCCCGGCTGCGCCCGGAGGCACGCCGTTCGCATCGGATGGGGGAGAGGTTTGCCGCAAAACGCAGGGAAGAACGCAGGGAACGGACGGGAACTTCGTGTTCCTCATCTACTATTGGCAAGCAGCGGCCCTGGCGGTATCCCTCAGCCCGCGCGCGCGGCGTCACCCGATTCGGGGATCCTCGTTGAGCAAATCGACCACGTACAACTGCTTCGTCGCCGACGACCATCCGGCCGTGCTCGAGGCTGTCTGTCTTTACCTCGAGGGCAACGGCGTCACGATCGTCGGCCGGGCGGAGACGGGAACGGACGCGCTCGAGCTGATCAGCGAGCTCAAGCCGCAGGTCGCGCTGCTCGACGTGCGCATGCCCGAGCTCGGCGGGATCGAGATCGCCCGCCAGACGGCCCGCAAGTCACCCGACACCGCGATCATCCTCTACACGGGCTACGGCGACCGGGCGCTTCTGACGGAGGCGATGGACGCCGGTGCCCGCGGCTTCGTCCTGAAGGAGGCGCCGCTCGACGACCTGCTGCGGGCGGTCCGCGTCGTCGCGGGCGGCGGTACCTACGTCGACCCCGTGCTGGCCGGCGTGCTCGCGAGCGCGGCCGTGACGGACAAGCTGCCCGCCCTGACCCAGCGGGAGCGCGAGGTCCTGCGCCTGCTCGCCGACGGTCTCTCGAACGAGGAGATCGGCAAGGAGCTCTTCATCTCGCCCGAGACGGTGCGGACACACGTGCGCAAGGCGATGAACAAGCTCGACGCCGACACGCGCACCCAGGCGGTCGCCCGCGCGCTGCGCGGACATTTGATCGCCTAGCGGGAGCTAGACCGTGCGGTGGAGCTTGGGCTTCGGCTTCGCGGGCGCCTTCGCCTTGGGGGCGAAAGCCTTCGTGCCCGGGGCGACGCTCGCGAGCGACGGAGCACCGATCAGCTGGGCGAGCAGCGTGCGGAACGCGGCAGGTGCCATCGCGCCGGCTTCGTCGTGGGTGCTCGCCGGGCGAAGTGCGTTGCTCGGGGCCTGCCAGTAGGCCCAGGCGATGAGCGAGGCGAACCGCTCGCAGCCGTACTGTGCGTGCTCGAGCCCCTGGACGCCGTAGCACCAGTCGCTGGTGTGCAGCGCCGAGTTGAGCGTGGCGCGCTTTGCGTCGTCCAGGAGGAAGAAGTCGACCTGGTGGGCGTACTCGTGCTGGATCGTCGCCCAGGCGAAGCGACCGGAGTCGACGAGGTCGGCATCGAGGTAGATGTCGCCCGGCGTCGCATACGAGTCCTCGCCGTGGACGAGGTGGATCGTCACGGTCTGCGGCACGAGGCTCCAGTTGAAGCTCGACGCGTTCAGCGCCTGGTGCACCGTTGCCTGCTCCTGGGGCGTCCCGCCGGCGAAGGCGTACGTGCCGCCGGAAGCCTGTGCCACACCGGCCAGCGCCCAGGTGGCCGCCAGCATGGTGAGAGCAAGAAGAAAGGTGCGCCGCATCGCTTACTCAGCATCGGGGCGGGGGGGCCGGCGAGCCATTCCCGGTTGGCAGTGCCCGGCGGGGTCGTCCCGTACCCCCGGGACTCCCCGTTCCGGGTGAGGGTCTTCCACGTTCTGCGCCGCGCCAGTCGGCCGGTCTTCCTGTGCGCCGTCGGCCGCGCGTCCGGGAAGGGGTCAATTCCGTTGTCACGAAACAGGACGACCCTGCCGATAACGGAGACGAGATGACGATCATCACTCTGCGCCGATCCTTCACTGCCTCGCTCCTCGCGCTCGCAGTCGGCTTCACTGCGCTCTTCCGTCGCTAGCGCAAAGCTAGAACGAGTCGAGCACCGCACTGCGGCGGGACTCGTGCTCCAGCACGCGGAAGAGCACGTAGGCGGCCGCCGCATACGCGGCTCCGATCCCGAGCTCGGTCCAGACGAGCCCGCTGACGTCTGCCAGCGACGCGCCGGCGGCGACCTCCCGGGCCGCGATGATCCCGTGCGTCAGCGGCAGGCAGCGTCCGATCGTCTCCATCCAGCCAGGCAGAGCGTCGAGCGGGATGTTGACGCCGCAGAAGAGCAGCAACAAGAAGTTCGCCATGTTGGCCGCGAACATGAAGTCCTTCGCGCGCAGGCCGATCGATCCGAGCAGCATCCCGAACGCGGTGCACGAGGCGACGCTGGCGAGGATCACCGTCGCGAGCGCCGGCACGACGTCCCAGCCGGGCCGGAAGTCGAGGAAGAGCGCACCGACGAGGAAGCCGAACGACGAGACGAGCAGCCCGTTCGCGAGCACCGGCACGCCGCGGCCGAGGAAGACGGCCGCCCGGTTCGCCGGTGTGGCGAGCAGCGGCCCGAGCGTCCCCGACCAGCGCTCGTTGGCCACGGCCATCGCCATGCCGTAGACGCTCGCCATCGCGCAGATCTGGATCGCGTTGCCGACGACGTAGAACGAGTCGGGCTGGTCCGTCGCGTAGCGGCCGAGATAGGTGAAGAAGAAGATCTGGAAGAGCGGCGCGCCGAGGAGCGTCGGGATGTAGATCGAGGGCCGGATCCAGTTGAAGAGGCCGCGGTAGGCGAGCAGGCCGCCGACGAAGAAGATCCGCAGCCAGTTCGTCACGTCAGCGACAACGTTGCGTTGGCGCGGGCCAGGTGCTCGAAGAGCCGCAGGAAGAAGAACGCGAGCACGCCGTAGACGACGCCGAGCGCCGTGGTCATCGCGAGCGGTTGCCACACCGAGCCGCCGCCGAGGGCCGCGTTGCGGATCGCGTCGATCCCCCAGCGCGGCGCGAGCGGCCAGCCGAGCGGCTGCGCCCAGCCGGGCAAGAGCGCGATCGGGAACACCAGCCCGGTCGCGATCCAGACCGGGTACTCCAGCAGGTTCATCAGCGCGTTCGCGTGCCGGTAGAGAATGAACGACGAGGCCATCAGCAGTCCCATCAGGCCGAGCGAGAGCACGGTCACCGGAATCGCCTCGATCAGCAGCCACGGGTGCTCGAAGTGGAGCGGGATGCCGAACGCGAGCCGTCCCCAGCCGAGTGTCGCGGCGAGCGCGTACGTGCCCGCGATCGACGACGAGAGGCTCGCCGGCAGCAGCACCAGGAAGAACGGCGGCGGCGCGCCGACGGCGAGCTCGAGCGTCCCTTCCCAGCGCCACCACTGCAGCACGCCGCCGGAGCCGAAGAGCGTCGACGACCAGATGCCCATCATCCCGGCCCCGAGTGCGGCGTAGAGGAGCGTGCCCTCCTTGCCGCCCGCCTTGAACATGTAGAAGGCGATCGTCGCGAAGATCAGCGGCTGGAAGACGCTCATCAGCAGAAACCACTGCGAGGTAGCGTTCCGCTTCAGCTGGAGCGCGAGCCCTTTCCAGACGATGCGCGTGGACTGCCTCACGTCCGCTCCAGTGTCGCTGAGCGGCGCGCCTCGATCTCGAGATAGCGCAGGAGGACGTAGCCGGCGGTCGCATACGCGAGGCCGATCGCGAGCTCGGCGAGGATGAGGCCGGCATTGTCCGCGACGGTCCCGCCCGCGGCGATGTCGCGCGCCGCCTGGAGCCCGTGCGTGACGGGAAGCCACTCCGCGACGCTGCGCATCCAGTCCGGCAGCCCGTCGAGCGGCACGTTGGTGCCGCAGAAGACGAGCAGCGCCGCATCGAGCAGGTTGATCAGCACGATCGCGTCGCGCATGCGCAATCCGACCGCGCCGCCGAGGAACCCGAAGCCGGTGCACGAGAACGATGTGACGAGGATCACCAGCGCGAGCCCCGGCAGCGACGAGAGCGGGATGTGCACATGCAGCAGCAGAACGCCGCCGGTGAACGAGATCACGCAGACGAGAGCCGCGTTCGCCGTCACCGGGAGCGCCCGGCCGAGGAAGAGCGCCGCGCGGTTGGCGGGGGTCGCGAGGACCGCTGCGAGCGTCTGGGCCTGCCGCTCGCCGGTGATCGTGAACGTCATCGCAAAAAGGCCGGGCAGCGCGGCGAGCTGCAGGGCGTTGCCGATCACGTAGAAGCGATCGTCCTCGAGCCCCGCAGCGCGGCCGAGGTAGGCGAAGAAGAGCAGCTGGAAGATCGGCGCCACGACGAGGATCGGAAAGAACACCCACGGGTTCGTCCAGCCGAAGAGCGCGCGGTAGCTGAGAAAGCCGCCGTAGAAGAAGACGCGCACGTTCGTCATGCCAGTGCCCTCATGTCAGGGACAGCGTCGCGCGCCGGCGGGCTGCGTCCATGACGCGGCCGAGGAAGAGCGCGCCGATCACCCCGTAGACGACCCCGAGCCCGACGCAGTAGGCGAGGTCCCGCCATGGTTCCCCACCGAGCGAGGCGTCGAGCAGTGCCTGCATCCCCCAGGTCGGCGCCAGGGCGTAGGAGATCGGATGCGACCAGGCGGGAAGCACCGCGATGGGGAAGAGCAGGCCGCTGACGAGCCAGACGGGGTACTCGAGTGAGTTCCCGAGCGAGCCCGCCGTGCGGTACCGGACGAGCAGCACCGCCAGTGCGAAGCCGAGGACGCCGATCGAGGTGATCGCGACCGGGATCGCGACGACGAACGCGACCGGATGCTCGAGCGGGAGCGGGATGCCGTAGACCAGCTTTCCGAACGCGAGCGACATGCCGAGCGCATAGATCCCGACGCTGGACGTCGCAACCGCGGTCGGCAGCAGCACGAGCGCGAAGTTCGTCGGTGCCGCCACCTGCAGCTCGAGCGTCCCCCACCAGCGCTGCCGCTGGATCGCGCTGCTCGCCGCGTTCGTCGTCGACGACCAGATGCTCGCCACCGCCGACCCGAGCGAGGCATAGAGCAGCGTCTGCGGATGGGCTCCACGCGTGTACATCAGGTACGCGAGCGTCGAGTTGATGATCGGCCAGATGGCGGTGAGCACGCCCTCGAACGGCTGGCGCGACTGGATCTTGAAGTGCATCCACCAGCCGACCCAGAAGACGCGTAGGACCTTCACTCGTCGCTGGTCACGAGCGCGACGTATGCATCCTCGAGGGTCGGCTCGCGCGTCGAGATCCGTCCCACCGAGACGCCGTCCAGGTGACCGAGGAGGGACTGCGTCATCTCGGTCTCGCCCGTCGTCTGCACGACGAGCAGCTGCTTCTGCTCCAGCTCCTCCACCGCGACCGCGGTTACGCCGGCGAGCCCGCGGAGCCGCTCGACCGATGGCTCCTCGATGCCGAACACCTCGATCTCGGTCACGCGGCCGTTGGCGACACCTTGCTTCAGCTCGGTCGGGGTGCCCGAGCCGACGATCTTCCCCTTGGCGATGACCGCGATCCGGTCGCACATGCTGTCGGCCTCGAACATGTAGTGCGTGGTCAACAGGACGGTCTTCCCGGCGGTGACGAGCCCGGCGATCATCTGTCTCAGCTCGCGCGCGCCGACCGGGTCGACGCCGATCGTCGGCTCGTCGAGGAACACCACCTCCGGGTCGTGCACGATCCCGCGGGCGATGTGCAGCCGCTGGCGCATGCCGCGCGAGTAGCCCTCGACGCGCTCCTTCTCCCGCCCTTCGAGCCCGACGAGCTCCAGCAGCTCGCCGATCCGGCGCTTCTGCTCGGCGCCGGTGACGCCGTAGAGCTCCGCGAAGTAACGGAGGTTGTCGAGTGCGGAGAGCCGTTCGTAGAGGCCCTTGTCGCCGCCGAAGACGTAGCCGATCCGCTTCCGGATCTCGCGCGGGTGGGTGGCCACGTCGTAGCCGAGCACGTGCGCCTCGCCGGCCGTCGGGAGGAGCAGCGTGATCAGCATCTTGATCGTCGTCGTCTTGCCGGCGCCGTTCGGGCCGAGCAGGCCGAAGAGCTCGCCCTGCTGCACGTCGAAGTCGATGCCGCGGACCGCCTCGACCTCGAGCGGCTTCCGCCGGACCACGCCGGTCGTCGTCTTGTACGTTCTGCGCAGGCCGTTGACCTCGATGACGCTCATCGCGGTGACGCTAGCACTCGCACAGGCGCCCTCTCTGCCGGCGTATCACGTCGGCGCGAGCGGCCCTGTCGTGCTCGTCGTCGGCTGCATTCACGGCAGCGAGCCGGCCGGGATTGCCGTTGCGCAGGCGTTGCGCAAGACCCGGCCGGTGGGCGAGCAACTCTGGATCGTCCCGAGCCTCAACCCGGCCGGCGTGAGCCGCGGGACGCGCCAGAACGAGCACGGCGTCGACCTGAACCGGAACTTCGGCACGTTGTGGCGCCGGCTCGGCCGCCCCGGCGACCTGGAGTACTCCGGGCCGAAACCGTGGTCCGAGCCGGAGACGCGGTGGGCGCGCTCGCTCGTGTTGCGCATCCACCCGGCGGTGACGATCTGGTTCCACCAGCCGCAGTCGCTTGTCCGGGCATGGGGCCGGAGCATCCTGGTCGCGAAGCGCTACGCGCGCCTCTCGGGCATGCCCTTCCGCGCGCTCGCGTGGCCGAACGGCTCCGCCTCCGAGCTGGCAGAACCACCTGGTCGGCGGTGGGGAGAGCTTCGTCGTCGAGCTGCCGCCGGGCCGGCTCTCCGCGGCGGCCGTCGCGCGTCAGGTCCGCGCGGTGCTAGGGATCGCCCGCAAGCCGTGACCAGACGCCGACGTCGCTGCGCATGCCCTCCTTGAAGGCGAGCGACCGGAGCACGCCTTCGCGGACGTAGCCCGCCCGCTCGGCCATTCGCTCCGAGCCGGTGTTCGTGACGTCGATCCGGAGCTCGATCCGCTCGAGACCGAGCTCGTCGAAGCCCCAGCCGGTGAGGAGCCGAAGCGCCCTCGTCCCGATGCCCCGTCCGCGCGCCTGCGGCGCGACGAGGTAGCCGATCTCTCCCTGGCGGGCGTCCCGGTCGATCGAGACGAAGAGCCCGCAGCCGAGGAACTCGCCGTCGGGCGACTCGATGGCGAAGCCGGCGCGGCTCCCGTCGCGCCAGCCCTCGACGTAGCGCTCCACCCAGCGCGCCGCGAAGCCCGGCGGCGGCTTCGTCGGCACATAGGTGAACCGGCGCACGTCCGGGTCCTCGGCGACGGCGGCCATGTGTGCCTCGTGCCTCGCCGTCGAGCGGCACGAGCTGGATCGCCTCGTCGGCGAGCGGCGGCTCGGGCGGCTGCAGCGTCACGCGCGCTTGGCGGCGTACACGCGCGTCACGTACGGGAACCGGACCTCGCCGTCGGGTGCGATCGCCCGGACGCGCTCGAGCACCTGCTCGCGCGCAGCCGGAGTAGCGGCGGCGACGAACGAGATCGACGACGCAAGCTCGGCGAGCGACTCCGCGTCGAGGCTGCGCTCCCACGTGAACTCGGCCTCTTCGAGGGGGCCGAAGCGCGCTTCGCCGGCGAACGGCTCGCGCCACGACTCTCTCTTGTAGGTCGCCTCGTCGTCCCGCAGCGACTCGACGGCTTCCGTGAACGCCTGCTGCACCGGCTGCTCTGCCGTCGCGTCGGTTCCAGATCAGGCCGAGCGATCCTCCCGGGCGCAGCACTCTCGCGATCTCGGCGAGGGCGTCTCGTCGTCGCGAACCAGTGGAACGCCTGCGCGACCGTCACGGCGTCGGCGAAGCCGTCGGGGAACGGGATCGACTCGGCGTAGCCCTCGACCGCTTCGCTCTCGATCCGCGCCCGCATCTCGGCGACCGGCTCGACCGCGACGACGCGCGCGCCGGTCGGGACGAGCAGCCGGGTCAGCTTGCCGGTGCCGGCGGCGAGATCGACCACGGTCGCGCCTTCCCGGATCCCGAGGCGCTCGACGAGCCACGCGACCGCCTCGGCCGGATAGCTCGGCCGCGCCCGCTCGTAGGCCTCGGACGCGGAGCCGAAGCCCGCTAGGACGGAAGGGTGGACGCGGTCTCGGCCGGCTGCCATTGCTTCGGGATGGAATCACAAGCGGTCTGGGGATCGCCCTCGCAGCAGCCCAGCTTGAAGCGGCACAGAGGGCATTGCCACGTCCCGTGACGCCATTCCATCGTGGCGGCGCAGCGCCAGCAGCGTTCGCTCTCGGCCAAGGCCCCGGAACGCTAGCCCAGGCGCCGGATATTGCTACACTCGCACCCGCGCGGCGGCGTAGCTCAGTTGGTTAGAGCAGCGGAATCATAATCCGCGTGTCGCAGGTTCGAGTCCTGCCGCCGCTACTCGCACCTACCCCGAATCACTAGGAACCTGACCCAGATATGGCCACCGGAGTACGCGTAGGAATCACCCTCGCATGCACAGAGTGCAAGCGGCGGAACTATCAAACCCAGAAGTCGAAGCGGAACCATCCGGACCGCATCGAGTTCAAGAAGTACTGCCGTTGGTGCAGCAAGCACACGCTGCACCGGGAGACGCGCTAGTGGCCAGGCAGACCCGTTCCCAGCGCCGCGCCCGCCGGCAGGCTCAGGGCGTCTCGAGCGTCTCGAGCGCAGGCGCGCCCCCCAGGCGCCGCACTCCCGCCGACGACGGCGGCGGTGGAGGCGAGCCGGAGGGCATCCGCCCGACCCCGCACGGTCCCGAGCGCGCCCCCCGCACTGAGCCGGAGCGCAAGACCGGGGTCGTCAACTTCATCCGGGAGTGCTGGGCCGAGCTGATGAAGGTCGAGTGGCCCGGGCAATCGCAGATCGTCCAGGGCGTCACGGTCGTCCTGATCGCCTGCATCGTCGTCGGCACGTATCTCTTCGCCGCCGACCAGGTTTTCAAGCGCTTCGTGCAGACGGTCCTGCTGGGTCAATGAGATTGGGGCACGAGAACTGATGTTTCGCTGGTATGTCGTCAACACGTACTCGGGGCACGAGAACAAGGTCAAGGCCAATCTCGAGCACCGCATCGACTCGATGGGGCAGCGCCCGCGCTTCCGGCGCGTGATCGTCCCGACGGAGCAGGTGATCGAGACGAAGGACGGGCAGAAGGTCCAGATCGAGAAGCGGGTCCTGCCGGGCTACGTGCTCGTGAACATGGACCTCTCGGACGAGGCCTGGACGGTCGTCAAGAACACGCCCGGCGTCACCGGCTTCGTCGGCGCCGGCGCGAAGCCCGTGCCGCTGGCGCAGGGTGAGGTCGACCGGATCCTGAAGACAGGCGCCGCCGCCGTCGGCGAGCGCGCCCGCACGACGGTCGAGTTCTCGCTCGGCGAGTCCGTCAAGGTGACGTCCGGCCCGCTCTCCGACTTCGACGGCGAGATCGTCGACGTGAATCCCGACCAGCAGAAGCTGAAGGTGCTCGTGGACATCTTCGAGCGCCAGGTCCCGGTCGAGCTCGGCTTCGACCAGGTAAAGAAGATCGACTAAAAGGAAATCGTGGCAAAAAAGGTACTCACACTCATCAAGCTCCAGATCCCGGGTGGCCAGGCCAACCCGGCGCCGCCCGTCGGACCGGCGCTCGGTCAGCACGGCGTCAACATCATGGAGTTCTGCAAGGCGTTCAACGCCGAGACGCAGGCTCAGAACGGGCGCATCACCCCGGTCGAGATCACGGTCTTCGAGGACCGCTCCTTCACGTTCATCACGAAGACGCCGCCGGCGGCCGTGCTGATCAAGGAGGCGCTGAACCTCGAGAAGGGCTCCGCCGAGCCGAACCGCGTCAAGGTCGGCCGGCTGAGCCGCAACCAGATTCGCTCGATCGCCGAGACGAAGATGCCCGACCTGAACGCGCGCGACGTCGACCAGGCGATGCTCGTGATCGCCGGCACGGCGCGGAGCATGGGCGTGGAGGTGGATCTCTAATGGCACCGCACGGGAAGCGCTACCGCAGCGCGATCGCCTCGATCGACCGCGAGCAGCTCTACTCGCCGGCCGAGGCCGTCAAGATCCTGAAGGATCAGCAGATCGCGAACTTCGACGAGACGGTCGAGGCGCACTTCAACCTCGGGCTCAACGTCCGGCACGCAGACCAGCAGCTGCGCGGCACGATCTCGCTCCCGCACGGGACGGGTCGTGAGACGCGCGTCGCGGTCTTCGCCGAGGGCGACAAGGCCAAGGAGGCCGAGGAGGCCGGCGCCGACGTCGTCGGCTCCGCCGATCTCGCGAAGCGGATCGAGGACGGCTTCACCGACTTCGACGTCGCGATCGCGACGCCCGACATGATGGGCCAGGTCGGCCGGCTCGGGCGCGTGCTCGGCCCGCGCGGCCTGATGCCGAACCCGAAGACGGGCACGGTCACCTTCGACGTCGGCAAGGCGGTCCGCGAGTCCAAGGCGGGACGGATGGAGTACCGCACCGACCGCGGCGCGAACGTCCACGTCGCGATCGGCAAGAAGTCCTTCGACGAGCAGGCCCTGCTCGAGAACTACGCGGCGCTGATCGACGAGATCCAGCGCGCCAAGCCCGCCGCCTCGAAGGGCCGCTACATCAAGAAGATCACGCTCACGAGCACGATGGGCCCGGGGATCAAGGTCGATCCGACCAGGATCCGGGACATCGTCGCCGAGCCCGAGGAGGCTGCAGAGCCGGTTTCTGCCTAAGGAAAAACGCCCGTCGCCAGAGACAGGAGGCGGCCGCAGCAACGCTGCGGCAGAAGACCTCCCGAGGCGGATCGGATGAAAGCGACTTCACTCGCCTTCGTTTCGAGCCCGCCTGAGTGCGGGCTCGACTGATTCAAAGGAGGTGAGAGATGCACAAGACCCAGAAGGAACAACTCGTGACCGAGCTGACCGAGCGCCTCAAGAGCTCGGAGACGCTGATCGTGGCCGACTACCGGGGCCTGACCATGCCCGAGATCGACGCCCTCCGGGGTGAGCTGCTCGAGCACGGCGCCAAGTTCCAGGTGGTCAAGAACACGCTCACCCGCCGTGCGGCCGAGGCCGCGGGGCAGGACGCGCTGTTGGCGCTCCTCGACGGACCGTCGGCGATCGCGTTCCTCGAGGCGGACGGCGACATGGTCGCCGCCGCGAAGGCGCTGTCGAAGGTCGCACGCGACACGAAGGTGCTGACGATCCGCGGCGGTGTCCTCCAGGGCAGGGCGATCAGCGAGGCGGAGGTGGAGGAGCTCGCGAAGCTGCCGCCGTTCGACGTGCTCCGCAGCCAGGTGCTGGGAGCGATCACGGCGCCGCTGACGACGATCGTCGGCCTCTTCTCGGCCCCTCTCCAGAACCTGATCGGGCTGATCGACGCCCGCATCGAGCAGCTGGAGGCGGCAGGCGACACGTCCGGGAGCGCGGCCGCGGTCGCGGAGGCTCCCGCCGAGGAGCCGGTCGCCGAGGAAGCCCCGGCGGCAGAGGCCGAGGCGCCCGCCGCCGAAGAAGCGCCGGCCGCAGAAACGGCGCCCGAGCCGGAAGCCGCAGAGGCTCCGGCCGACGAAGCCCCGAGCGACGAAGCACCAAGTGACGAAGCACCAAGCGACGAAGCTACGACCGACGAACCAAGCAGTGACGAAGCAACCAGTGAAACCGAAACGCAGGAGGACTGAACATGGCTGCCAAAGCAGTTGACACCATCTTCGACCAGCTCGGCAGCATGTCGGTGCTCGAGCTGGTCGAGCTGAAGAAGAAGATCGAGGACGAGTGGGGCATCACGGCCGCCGCTCCGGTCGCCGTCGCGGCGGCCGGTGGTGGTGGCGACGGTGCAGCCCCCGTCGAGGAGAAGAGCGCCTTCGACGTCGTGCTCACCGGTGCGGGCGACAAGAAGATCCAGGTGATCAAGGTCGTCCGCGCGATCACGGGCCTCGGCCTCAAGGAGGCAAAGGACCTCGTCGACGGTGCACCCCAGCCCGTCAAGGAGGGCATCCCGCAGGAGGAGGCCGACTCGATCAAGGCGCAGCTCGAAGAGGCAGGCGCCGGCGTCGAGATCAAGTAGCGAGCTCGCTCGCCGGCCGTTCTACGAAGGGCCGCCCTCGGGCGGCCCTTCGGCTTTCTCCATCCCGTCGGCGAGCGCGACGAGCTCGGCGGCGGTCAGCTCGTTCGAGGTCAGCTGCAGGTGCGTCCCATCGCGCTCGAACGCGACGATCGACTGTCCGCCCTCCTCGATGAACCGGTAGACGCCCGACTCCTGCCACTCGACCGGTCCATAAGCGGCCCAGCCGACCGCGGTGCTCGACTCCGAGACCTGGACGTGCCGGAAACCGTCGGCCCGCGAGTAGGTGAGGTGGAGCGTCTCGGAGCCCTCCTCCAACGGGAGATAGACGACCCCCGCATGCCAGTCCCCTTCGAGCCCGGTGAGGACGAAGACGGAGAACGAAGCGCGCACCGCTGCCTCCTCGATCGTCAGCCGCTCGAAATGCGGGCTCCGCGCGTCGCGGACGGTCACGCCCTCGGGGGGCACGAACACGAACGTCTCGGGCGGCAGCTCGACGTCGAACTCGATCGAGGTCACCTCGAGCGTCGCCAGCTCCTGCCCTTCGTAGAGCGACTGCACCCGGAGCAGGACGCCGCGCTCCGGGTGCACCAGCATCAGGTGCTCGTCGGCGCCGAACGAGAGGGAATCCCAAGGCCCCTGCACATCGGGCCGACGCCGGCCGTGCAGCTCGATCCCGGCCGGCGTCGCGCCCGTCACCTCCAGGTCGAGCGTCGCGAGCAGGGCGGATGGATCGAGGACCGGCGTCGCCTCGGAGGGGGATCCGACCTGGTGCTGGGCGTCCCCGAAGTTCGTCATCGCCCCCGCCAGGGGATGGTACGTCCAGAACGTGTCGCCGTCGGCGACAGTGAGCGACGCGCCGTTGCCGTCGTCACGCTCGACCCGCCACCGTCCCGGCGGCTCGCCTGACAGCCGGAGCCGCGTCTCGATCACCTCCGGGATCTCGCCCCGGCCGCCGCCGATCGCGAACACCATCTGCGAGGCCCGTTGTCCCGTCAGGCGCTGCATTGCCTCGCCCTGGGCACGCGGGCGGCTCGAGCTGCGGAGCTCGAGCCGGACCGTGCGGTAGCGGGTGCGTGCCGTGTAGAGCAGCTCCAAGACGTGCGCGAGCGAGGGCGTGTTGCCTTCCATTGCGCCTCCGATCCCAGCAGAAAGCGGCTTTGCCGGTCAACTCCGCCGGCCTGGCGCAGCCTGGCACGACTCGCTACACTTCCCCAACGAGCAGCGGTGCCTCGCCAGGCGCCGCCTGCCTGCTTGCCGGGAGAGGTGCGCTTCCGCTACCCTGGGTGGTTGCGCCGTTCCCCGCACGGCCGGCTGCCGCCCGTTCCACTCCTTAACTTCATAGAGGGAGGCTGTACCACTTGACCACCAAGGTCGCTGCGCCTCGCGCGCGCAAGAGTTTTTCCCGCCTCAAGCACGTTCTCGACCTCCCCAACCTCATTGACATCCAGAAGGCCTCGTTCAAGTGGTTCCTGGACGAGGGGCTCCGCGAGACGATCGACGACATCTCGCCGATCGAGGATTACACCGGCACGCTCGCCGTCGAGTTCGGCGAGTACAAGTTCGGTGAGCCTCAGTTCTCGATCCAGGAGTGCCGTGAGAAGGACCTGACGTACCAGGCCCCGCTTTCGATGACCGTCCGCTTCGTGAACACGGAGACGGGCGAGATCCGGGAGCAGACCGTCTTCATGGGGGACTTCCCGATGATGACGGAGTGGGGGACGTTCATCATCAACGGCACCGAGCGCGTGATCGTGACGCAGCTCGTCCGCTCCCCGGGCGCCTACCTGATGGAGCCGAAGGACCCGACGAAGCAGGTCTTCACGGCCAACCTGATGCCGTCCCGCGGCTCATGGCTCGAGCTCGAGATCGACAAGAAGGGCGTCGCGTACGCCCGCATCGACCGCAAGCGCAAGCTGCCGATCACGACGCTGCTGCGTGCGCTCCCGGCCGAGGACCCGACCACGGGCTGGAAGCTGGACACCTCGTCCAACGAGGCGATCCTGAAGCTGTTCGACAACTCTCCCTTCATCCAGATGACGCTCGACAAGGACCCCTCGACCCGCGAGGAAGAGGCCCTGATCGAGGTCTTCAAGAAGCAGCGCCCCGGTGAGCCGCCGACGCTCGACAACGCGCGGAACCTGCTCCGGTCGCTCTTCTTCGACCCCAAGCGCTACGACCTGACCAAGGTCGGCCGCTACAAGCTGAACCAGCGCCTCGGCGTCGACGTCCCCGAGGACACGCGCGTCCTGACGACCCAGGACATCATCGCGCTCGTCCAGAAGCTCGTCGACCTGCCGCGGAAGATCGGCGCCCCCGAGGAGTCCAAGGACTTCGCGGCCGACACGATCTCCCTCTCGCGCGACCCGATCCGCACCGAGCTCGACGAGTACGAGCACTTCGGCAACCGCCGGCTGCGCACCACGGGCGAGCTGATCCAGGAAGCGTTCCGGGTCGGCCTCTACCGCATGGAGCGCGTCGTCCGCGAGCGGATGACGACCGAGGACGTCGACACGATCACGCCGCAGACGATCATCAATATCCGGCCTGTCGTGGCGGCGCTGAAGGAGTTCTTCGGCTCGTCCCAGCTGTCGCAGTTCATGCAGCAGACGAACTCGCTCGACGGCCTGACCCACCGCAGGCGCCTCTCGGCGCTCGGTGCCGGCGGCCTGACCCGCGAGCGCGCGCCGATCGAGGTGCGCGACGTCCACCCGACCCATTACGGGCGCATGTGCCCGATCGAGACGCCTGAAGGCCCGAACATCGGCCTGATCGGCTCGCTCGCGTCGTACGCGACCGTCTCCGAGTTCGGCTTCATCCAGACGCCGTACCGGAAGGTCGTCAACGGCAAGGTGACGGACGACATCCTCTACCTGGACGCAGCCGAGGAGGCGCAGTACACGATCGCGCAGGCCTCGGAGCGCGTCGACGACAAGGGCAAGTTCCTCAAGGACCAGGTGCTGTGCCGCTCGAAGGAGGGCGAGGCCGTGATGGCCGCGCCGAAGGAAGTGCAGTTCATGGACGTCGAGCCGGCGCAGATCGTGTCGGTCGCGACGGCGATGATCCCGTTCCTCGAGCACAACGACGCCAACCGGGCCCTGATGGGCGCGAACATGCAGCGGCAGGCAGTGCCGCTGATGATCACGCAGGCACCGCTCGTCGGCACCGGCATCGAGCACCGCGCCGCGGTCGACTCGGGCGACGTGGTCGTCGCCGACAACGCCGGCACCGTCATCGACGTCTCCGCCGACCACATTGTGGTCGAGGGCAAGGGCACCCGCGACGAGTACCCGCTGACGAAGTTCATGCGCTCCAACCAGGGGACGCTGATCCACCACAAGCCGATCGTCCGCCTGAACGACAAGGTGGCGAAGGGCCAGGTCGTCGCGGACGGCTCCTCGACCGACATGGGCGAGCTGGCGCTCGGCGCCAACCTGCTCGTCGCCTTCATGCCGTTCGAGGGCTACAACTTCGAGGACGCGATCGTCCTCTCGGAGCGCCTCGTCAAGGAAGAGGTGCTGAGCTCGATCCACATCCACGAGTACGAGATCGACGCCCGCTCGACCAAGCTGGGCGACGAGGAGATCACCCGCGACATTCCGAACCGCTCGGAGGAGTCGCTCGCGCAGCTCGACGAGCGCGGCATCGTGCGCATCGGCGCCGAGGTCGGCTCCGGCGACCTGCTCGTCGGCAAGGTGACGCCCAAGGGCGAGACCGAGCTGACCGCGGAGGAGAAGCTGATCCGCGCCATCTTCAAGGAGAAGGCACGCGAGGTCCGCGACACCTCCCTCAAGGTCCCGCACGGCGAGGGCGGCAAGGTGATCGACGTGAAGACGTTCTCGCGCGAGAACGGCGACGACCTGTCGCCTGGCGTGAACGAGCTCGTCCGCGTCTACGTCGCGAAGAAGCGCAAGATCAGCGAGGGCGACAAGCTCGCAGGACGCCACGGCAACAAGGGCGTCATCTCGAAGATCGTGCCGGAAGAGGACATGCCGTTCCTCGAGGACGGCCGTCCGGTGGACATCCTGCTGAACCCGCTCGGCGTGCCGAGCCGGATGAACATCGGCCAGATCCTCGAGACGCACCTCGGCTGGGCGGCCGCGCACGGCGTCTTCGTCGAGGAGGGCCAGCCCACGAACGGGCCGACCCCGATCGCGTCACCGGTCTTCGACGGCGCCACGCCAGAGGACGTCGACGACGCCCTCGTCCGCTGGACGGAGCAGAACCCGAAGTCCCCGATCTCGATGAAGGTCGACAAGAAGCGTCCCGCCGGCCGGCGCACGTCCGGCAAGGTGAGGCTCTTCAACGGCCGCAGCGGCGAGCCCTTCGAGCAGAAGGTGACCGTCGGCTACATGTACATCCTGAAGCTGCTGCATCTCGTGGACGACAAGATCCATGCGCGCTCCACGGGCCCGTACTCGCTCGTCACCCAGCAGCCGCTGGGCGGCAAGGCGCAGTTCGGTGGCCAGCGCTTCGGCGAGATGGAGGTGTGGGCGCTCGAGGCATACGGCGCCGCGTACACCCTCCAGGAGATGCTCACGATCAAGTCCGACGACACCGTCGGGCGGGTCAAGGCCTACGAGGCGATCGTCAAGGGCGAGAACATCGCCGAGCCGTCGATCCCCGAGTCGTTCAAGGTGCTCCTGAAGGAGATGCAGTCGCTGGCGCTCGACGTCGGTGTCATCTCCGAGGAGGGCGCCGAGGTCGAGGTCCGCGAGGAAGACGACGAGCTGCTCCGCGCCGCGGAGGAGCTCGGCATCGACCTCTCGCCGGGATCGCTCCGCGCCGCCGCCCGCCAGCCCACGGGGCAGGAGGTCGAGGAGGGCCAGGAGCGGGTTGACGTCGACGGCGAGCTCGCCTTGCCGGTCGACGAGGACCTGGGCGACCTCGCCGAGGTGGACGTCACCTCAGAGGACACCCCCGCCGAGGAGGTCGAGGAGCAGGTCGGCCCGCTCGGCGAGCTCGATGAGATCGAGATCGAAGACTAGAAATTCCGGCGACCACGGATTACAGAAAGAGGCGCTAACACTTGATCGACATCAATGATTTCGACGCGATCCGCATTGGCCTCGCGTCGAGCAAGCAGATCCGCGACTGGTCGTCCGGCGAGGTCACGAAGCCGGAGACGATCAACTACCGCACGCTCAAGCCCGAGCGCGACGGCCTCTTCTGCGAGCGCATCTTCGGTCCGACGAAGGACTGGGAGTGCTACTGCGGCAAGTACAAGCGCGTCCGCTACAAGGGCATCATCTGCGAGCGCTGCGGCGTCGAGGTGACCCGGCAGAAGGTGCGCCGCGAGCGCATGGGTCACATCGACCTCGCCGCTCCGGTCTCCCATATCTGGTTCTTCAAGGGCGTTCCGAGCCGCATCGGCTACCTGCTGGACATCGCCCCGCGCGAGCTCGAGAAGGTGCTCTACTTCGCCGCGTCGATCGTCACGCAGGTCGACGACGAGGCGCGCGCCAAGGACCTGAACGACCTCGAAGAGAAGGTCAAGGGCGAGTCCGAGCGCATCTACGTCGACCGCGACGAGCAGCTCGCGGCCGTGGAGGCGCGTCTCACCCGGCGGCGCAACTACTTCGCCAAGGGAGCCGACAAGGGCTTCGACGAGGACGACGACTTCTGGGCCCGTGGGCTTTCCACCTGGGCCGAGGAGCAGGGCCTGCCGACCCTCGAGGAGGCGCGCGATCTCGCCGGCGGGATGTTCAAGGACATCGCCGGCCAGATCTCGACCGAGGACGCGAAGAAGATCCGCGAGCTCGTCCGCAACTCCGCGATCCGCGACGACCGCAAGCTGTCGCCGCGCGAGCTGGAGCAGGTCGGCCTCGCCGCCGAGCAGGTTCGCGACGCGCTCGCGAAGCTCCGCAAGGACCAGGCGAAGGCGACGGGAGCGGCCAAGGGCCAGGTCTCAAAGCACATCAACCGGATCCTGGACGCGCTGCTCTCGGGCGGCGAAGTCGCGGAAGAGGATCAGAAGACGGTCGCCGGCATCGACGCCAAGAACCTCGACAAGGCGCGTGAGCTCGGCAACGGGCTGCTCGCCGAGACGATCGAGAAGGCCGACGACGAGACCGACGTCCGCGAGCTGTCGAACGACCTCTGCCTGCGCACCGACGGGAAGATCCAGAAAGAGGATCTCGACTCGATCATCCAGTGGGCCTTGAAGGTCCGCGAGATGTACCAGGACATGGAGTCGCGCCGCGAGGACGCCCGCGAGGCCTCCGTCGACTCGGTGCGCCGCCTCGAGGAGACCTGGCGCGTGTTCCGCGAGCTCGAGCCGAAGCTGGTCGTCAACGACGAGCAGATCTTCCGCGAGCTCAAGGATCGCTTCGGTTCGCCGTACGGGTTCGGCGTCTACTTCCGCGGCGGCATGGGCGCGGAGGCGATCCGTGACCTGCTTCGCGACCTCGACCTGAACGCCGAGGCGACGATGCTCCGCGACACGATCAAGACGTCGAAGGGCCAGAAGCAGGCGCGCTCGATCAAGCGCCTGAAGGTCGTCAACGCCTTCATCACCTCCGAGAACAAGCCCGAGTGGATGATCCTCGAGGCCGTGCCGGTGATCCCGCCGGAGCTCCGCCCGATGGTGCAGCTCGACGGTGGCCGTTTCGCGACGTCGGATCTGAACGATCTGTATCGCCGCGTGATCAACCGGAACAACCGGCTGAAGCGCCTGCTCGACCTCGGCGCGCCGGAGATCATCGTCAACAACGAGAAGCGGATGCTGCAGGAGGCCGTCGACGCGCTGTTCGACAACGGCCGCCGCGGTCGCGCCGTCACCGGCCCGGGCAACCGGCCGCTGAAGTCGCTCTCCGACATGCTCAAGGGCAAGCAGGGCCGCTTCCGCCAGAACCTGCTCGGCAAGCGCGTGGACTACTCGGGCCGCTCGGTGATCGTTGCCGGCCCGAACCTGCGCCTGCACCAGTGCGGGCTGCCGAAGCTGATGGCGCTCGAGCTCTTCAAGCCGTTCATCATGAGCCGGCTCGTCGAGCGGAAGTCCGTCCAGAACATCAAGGCTGCGAAGAAGCACGTCGAGTCGATGGTCCCGGAGGTCTGGGACGTGCTCGAGGAGGTCATCGCGGAGCATCCGGTTCTCCTGAACCGCGCCCCCACGCTGCACCGCCTCGGCATCCAGGCGTTCGAGCCCGTGCTCGTCGAGGGCAAGGCGATCCAGGTTCATCCGCTGGTCTGCCACGCCTTCAACGCCGACTTCGACGGCGACCAGATGGCTGTCCACCTCCCGCTGAGCGCCGAGGCGCAGGCCGAGGCCCGCATCCTGATGCTGTCCTCGAACAACATCCTGTCCCCGGCCTCGGGCCGCCCGCTGGCGACCCCGACGCAGGACATGGTGCTCGGCTCGTACTACCTGACCTACAACGCCGAGGACCTCGCGTCGATGTCGGCCGAAAAGCTCAAGCCCAGGCCGAGCCGCTTCCGCTCCGAGGAAGAGGTCGAGATGGCCGTCGAGGCGAAGCAGGTCGGGCTGCAGCAGCCGATCGAGTACCGGCTCCGCTCGGGCGAGCTGATCCTGACGACGCCGGGCCGCGTGATCTTCAACGAGGAGATCGTGCGCGCGGTTGGCGAGACGGTGCCGGCGGAGGAGCAGACGCACGACTTCATCAACACGACGCTCGCGAAGCCGCAGCTCGACTCGCTCATCCTCGAGCTGACGTCACGCTACGGCGCGCACTCGATCGCGGTCGTCCTCGACACGATCAAGACGCTCGGCTTCCACTACGCGACGATCGCGGGGATCACGATCTCGAAGAACGACATCGTCATCCCGCCGGAGAAGGAGCAGATCCTCGTCGGCTACGAGAAGCGGGTGACCGAGGTCGACGCGCAGTACTCGCGCGGTCTCATCACCGAAGAGGAGCGCCACGAGCAGATCGTCAACATCTGGACCGAGGCGACCGACGAGGTCGCCGACGCGATGGAGAACACGCTCTACGAGCTGAACCCCATCTTCATGATGGCCAACTCGGGTGCGCGTGGCTCCTTCAAGCAGATCCGCCAGCTGGCCGGTATGCGCGGCCTGATGGCCAATCCGAAGGGCGAGATCATCGAGCGCCCGATCAAGGCCAACTTCATGGAGGGCCTGTCGGTGCTCGAGTACTTCATCTCGACGCACGGCGCCCGCAAGGGTCTCGCCGACACGGCGCTCCGCACGGCCGACTCGGGCTACCTGACGCGGCGTCTCGTCGACGTCTCGCAGGACGTGATCGTCCGCGAGGAGGACTGCGGCACGACGGACTTCGTCGAGCTGCCGCTCCTCGGGCCGGACGGCGTCAACAAGAGCATCGTCGCCCGCGTCCTCGCGGACGACGTCCACAAGCCGCTCGCCTCGGGCAAGCCCGGCAAGACCGTGCTGCTCGAGAAGGGGCACGAGGTGACGACGCCGGATCTGAAGATGCTGGCGGAGGAGCTCGCCGAGACCGCCGAGTCGATCATGGTCCCGGTTCGCTCGGTGCTGAAGTGCCGCGCCGAGACGGGTGTCTGCATGACCTGCTACGGCACGTTCCTCGCGACGGGGAACATCGCCGAGATCGGCGACGCGGTCGGCATCATCGCCGCGCAGTCGATCGGCGAGCCGGGCACGCAGCTGACGATGCGGACCTTCCACACCGGTGGTGTGGCCGGCGCCGACATCACGCACGGTCTGCCCCGTGTCGTCGAGATCTTCGAGGCCCGGAACCCGAAGGGCGCCGCGGTGCTCGCCGAGGTCGGCGGGCGCGTGGAGCTCGAGCCGACGGATCGCGGCCCGAAGGTGACGATCCACGTCGACAAGATCGACGACGAGGGCAATCCGATCGAGCCCGTCGCGATCCAGCTCCCGCGGCGCACGCGGCTGCTGGTCGCCGACGGCCAGATGATCGAGCCCGGCGACGCCCTGAACGAGGGCTCGCGCAACCCTGCCGGACATGCTGCGCCTGAAGGGATCGACCGCGACCGAGCTGTACCTGGTCGGCGAGGTCCAGAAGGTCTACAAGTCGCAGGGCGTCGAGATCCACGACAAGCACATCGAGCTGATCGTCCGGCAGATGCTGAAGAAGGTGCGCGTCGAGACGAACGGCGACACCGACCTCCTGCCCGGTCAGCTGATCGACAAGGTCATGTTCGAGCGGGCACAGGGCAAGCTGAAGAAGAAGCAGGAGGCCGCGACGTTCGAGCCGTTGATCCTCGGGATCACGAAGGCATCGCTCGCGACCGAGTCCTTCCTCTCGGCCGCCTCGTTCCAGGAGACCACGAAGGTGCTGACCGACGCGTCGATCGAGGGCAAGATCGACCGGCTGAACGGCCTGAAGGAGAACGTGATCATCGGCAAGCTGATCCCGGCTGCCACGGGCCTGAAGCGCTATCGGAACATCGAGATCACCCCGTCCGGCGACATCCCCCGCGAGACGTACGAGCGGCAGGCGCTGCTCGCCGCGCTCGAGGAGATCGGCTCGGACGGCGGCGGCCTCGACCTCTCGGGCCTCGACGACCTCGGCGGCGCGTCCGCGGCGGGGAACGGCTCGAGCCTCGAGGCGGAGGAGATCCCCGAGGTCGACTCCCCGCTCGACGAGGCGTAAGCCGAGTCCGCAACACGTGCGCCGAGAGGCCCGGGCAACCGGGCCTCTCGGCATTTTGGCCAACGGGGACAGTCCCCCGCCATGTCCCAAAGGGAAGGTGCCGGGCAACCGGGGACAGTCCCCCGTCATGTCTCAAAGGGACAGGTGCCGACCAACCGGGGACAGTCCCCCGTCATGTCCCAAAAGGACAAGAGACGGCCCGCGGAAAAGCGCCCAGACGTCCCGCTCGGCGAGGTTGCGAGCGCTAGCCGTTGGCCGCGATCACGCGGCCCTTGCCCTGATCCTTGGCGATGTAGAGGGCGCTGTCGGCCTGCTGAAAGAGGGCGCCGGCGTCGTCGTTCGGGCGGAGCTCAGCGACCCCGGCCGAGATCTCGACGCTGCAGTCGACCACGAATGGCCGCCCGCTGATCGTCAGCTGCAGGCGCTTCGTCAAGATCGACGCGTCGGCGACCCCGGACTCCGGCAGGATGACCGCGAACTCGTCGCCGCCGATGCGGCACGCGATGTCCGCCGAGCGCACGACGCCGCGCAGCCGGTCGGCGATCTCCGCCAGCACCGCGTCGCCCGGTTCCTGCCCGATTCGCTCGTTGATGTCCTTGAAGTCGTCCACGTCGAAGACGACGAGCGCCAGCCGCCGGTCGTAGCGATGCGCCCGCGCGCACTCGCGCGCGAGCGCCTCCTCGAAGAAACGCCGATTGTGGAGCTTCGTCAACGCGTCGAGATCCGCGAGCTCGCGCGCTGCGCGGAACCGGCGCGCGTTGTCGATCGACGGCCCGATGCGGTTCGCAAGATCCTCGAGCTCGCGCACGGCGTCGTCGTGGAAGCGATGCGACGGCGAGCGCGTGAAGATCGCGAGCGAGCCGCACGCGTCATGCTCCGACGGCACCGGGACGGCGACGCCCCCGTAGATGAACGGGCCGCCGCCGAGCTCGTCCTCGGCGTAGTGGTAGGAGACCGACACCGCCCGGGCGGCACGACCGTCCGGTGGGCCGGCGATCGGGCGTCGCGCTGCCTCTTCCGGGCTGAGCCCGACCGTCGCCGAGACAGGATCGCCCTCGCCGCCGACCGTGACCAGAGCCGCATCGACCCCGGGCAGCGACCCGGCCGCCTCGAGGGCGCGCTCGAGCACCTCGTCGAGGTCGATCGAGCCCGCGAGCTCCCCGAGCGAGCGGGAACGCAAGCCTTCCTCGCGTGCGTGCTCGAGCGCGAGCGAGAACTCCCTGACCATCGCCTCCATCCGCTCGTTCAGCTCGGCGACGGCCGCCTCGACGCGCGCGTCGGCGCCCCGGCCCCGGCGCATGAGCAGAATCGTGGCAAGGGTGAGGAGAAGCAGCGCGAGGGCGCCGCAAGCCGCAGCGAGGGCAACGATCACGTGCGGTGCACTTTAAATCGGCTCGCGATGCGGAGACGTCGTTGCCGTTTTCGGCTTGTTCAAGCCCACCGCAGCGCCCGTACTCGTTTGCGCCGACCCTCCCGCTTCGCTACCATGCCCTCTCCGGTTGGCCGGTGCACCGCGCCAGGCCGGCCTTTTGTCTGTATACGACCGCGTACTCGACCCGCCTACGGGAGCTTCATGCCGACTGTGAACCAACTGATTCGGAAGGGCCGCGTCTCGAAGAAGGCGAAGACGAAGACGCCTGCCCTCCAGGGTGCCCCGCAGAAGCGCGGCGTCTGCACGCGCGTCTCGACGATGACGCCCAAGAAGCCGAACTCGGCGCTGCGCAAGATCGCGCGCGTCCGGCTCACGAACGGCATGGAGGTCGGCGCGTACATCCCCGGCGAGGGGCACAACCTCCAGGAGCACTCGGTCGTGCTGATCCGCGGCGGCCGCGTCAAGGACCTCCCGGGCTACCGGTACAAGGTCATCCGCGCCGCGTTCGACGCCTCCGGCGTCTCGGACCGCAAGCAGGGCCGCTCCAAGTACGGGACCAAGAAGAGCGCGTAATGCCACGTCGTGCAGAAATCGCGCCGCGCCCTGTCCCGTCCGACCCGGTCTACGAGTCGATCCTCGTCTCGCAGCTGATCAACCGCGTCATGACGCGCGGCAAGAAGTCGACCGCCGAGCAGATCGTCTACGGCGCGCTCGAGCGTGTCGGCGAGCGCACGGGCAAGCCGCCCGTCGAGGTGCTGGAGCAGGCCGTGAAGACGGTCACGCCGGTGCTCGAGGTCCGCTCACGCCGCGTCGGCGGCGCGAACTACCAGGTGCCGATCGAGGTGCCGCAGCGCCGCGGCCGCACGCTGGCGATTCGCTGGCTCGTGACCTTCGCGCGCGACCGGCGCGAGAAGCACATGGAAGAGAAGCTCGCCGGCGAGATCCTCGACGCCCTCGAGCAGCAAGGCGGCGCCTTCAAGCGCAAGGACGACATGTATCGCATGGCGCAGGCCAACAAGGCCTTCGCCCACTACCGCTGGTAACGAAAGAGAGCTTTGGCAACAACAGACCACACGACTGCGCTCGCCAACGTCCGGAACATCGGGATCATGGCCCACATCGACGCGGGCAAGACCACGACGACCGAGCGGATCCTCTACTACACCGGCCGCACCCACAAGATGGGCGAGGTCCACGAGGGTGCCGCGACGATGGACTGGATGGAGCAGGAGCAGGAGCGCGGGATCACGATCACGTCGGCCGCCACGACGGCGTTTTGGCGCGACCATCGAATCAACATTATCGATACGCCCGGACACGTGGACTTTACCGTCGAGGTGGAGCGGAGCCTGCGCGTCCTCGACGGCGCAGTGGCCGTCTTCGACGCCGTCGCCGGCGTCCAGCCGCAGTCCGAGACCGTCTGGCGCCAGGCCGACAAGTACAGCGTCCCGCGCATCGCGTTCATCAACAAGATGGACCGCACCGGCGCCGACTTCTTCAAGTCGGTCGAGTCGATGGTCGAGCGCCTCGGCGCCCACCCGGTCCCCGTCCAGATCCCGCTCGGCCAGGAGGAGCACCACCGCGGTGTCGTCGACCTCGTCGAGATGAAGGCGATCACCTACGCGGACGACCTCGGTGCGCATCCGGAAGTGTCGGAGATCCCCGCCGAGCTCCTCGAGCAGGCGCAGGAGTACCACCACCAGCTGATCGACAGCATCGCCGAGTTCGACGACGAGCTGACGGGTGCGTTCCTCGAGGACGAGACGTCGGTGACGCCGGACATGATCCGCCGCGCCCTGCGCGCCGGCACGGTCTCTTCGAAGATCACGCCGGTGCTGCTCGGCTCCGCCTTCAAGAACAAGGGCGTGCAGCCGCTCCTCGACGCCGTCATCGACTACCTGCCGAGCCCGCTCGACGTGCCGTCCATCCACGGCCGCGACCCGCGCACCGACAACGAGCTCTCGCGGCACGCCGCCGACGACGAGCCGTTCGCCGCGCTCGCGTTCAAGGTCATGTCCGACCCGTACGTCGGCAAGCTCACCTACTTCCGCGTCTACTCGGGCACGCTCAAGACCGGCGACCGGGTCCTGAACACGACGACCGGCAAGACCGAGCGGATCAGCCGCATCCTCCAGATGCACGCGAACCACCGCGAGGAGCGCGACGAGATCTCCGCCGGCGAGATCGCGGCCGCCGTCGGCCTGAAGGCGACGACGACCGGCGACACGCTCTCCGCCGAGACGGCGCCGATCGTGCTCGAGTCGATGACCTTCCCCGAGCCCGTGATCTCCGTCGCCGTCGAGCCGAGGACGAAGGGCGACCAGGACAAGCTCGGCCAGGGCCTACAGCGCCTCGCCGAGGAGGATCCGACCTTCCGCGTCCGCACCGACGAGGAGACGGGCCAGACCCTGATCGACGGCATGGGCGAGCTGCACCTCGAGATCATCGTCGACCGGCTCAAGCGCGAGTTCAAGGTGGACGCGAACGTCGGCCGCCCGCAGGTCGCCTACCGCGAGACGATCGGCCAGGCCGTCGAGAAGATCCAGGGCAAGTTCGTCCGCCAGACCGGCGGCCGCGGCCAGTACGGCCACGCCGTGATCAACATGGAGCCGCTGCCCGCAGGTGAGGGCTACGAGTTCATCGACAAGGTCGTCGGCGGCAAGATCCCGAAGGAGTACATCCCGTCGATCGACATGGGCATCCAGGAGGCGATGGAGTCCGGCGTCCTCGCCGGCTATCCGGTCGTCGACATCAAGGTCGTGCTGGTCGACGGGTCGTACCACGACGTCGACTCGAGCGAGATGGCGTTCAAGATCGCCGGCTCGATGGCCTTCAAGGAGGCGATGAAGCGCGCGAAGCCGAAGCTGCTCGAGCCGATGATGGCCGTCGAGGTCGTCACGCCGGAGGAGTACCTGGGCGACGTGATGGGCAACTTGAACTCGCGCCGCGGCCGGGTCGAGTCGCTCGAGCCGTTGGGGAACGCCCAGTCGATCAAGGCGATGGTGCCGCTGTCCGAGATGTTCGGGTACGCGACCGACGTCCGGTCGATGACCCAGGGCCGCGCCACATTCACCATGCAATTCGACCACTACGAAGAAGTCCCGCAGTCGATCGCGACCGAGCTGGTCGACGCCGCGGCGAGCTAGCGAAAGGAAGAAAGAGTCAATGGCGAAGCAGAAGTTCGAGCGCACGAAGCCGCATCTCAACGTCGGCACGATCGGTCACATCGACCATGGCAAGACGACGTTGACCGCCGCGATCACCAAGGTCCTCGCCGAGCAGGGCGGCAACACGGTCGCCCGCGACTTCGCGTCGATCGACGCCGCTCCCGAAGAGCGGCAGCGCGGCATCACGATCAACACCGCGCACGTCGAGTACGAGACGGAGAACCGTCACTACGCGCACGTCGACTGCCCGGGTCACGCCGACTACATCAAGAACATGATCACGGGTGCCGCCCAGATGGACGGCGCGATCCTCGTGGTCTCCGCCGCCGACGGCCCCATGCCGCAGACGCGCGAGCACATCCTGCTCGCCCGCCAGGTCGAGGTGCCGTACATCGTCGTCGCCCTCAACAAGGCCGACATGGTGGACGACCCGGAGCTCCTCGAGCTCGTCGAGCTCGAAGTCCGCGAGCTGCTCTCGAAGTACGAGTTCCCCGGCGACGACATCCCCGTCATCCAGGTCTCGGCGCTGAAGGCGCTCGAGGGCGACCCCGAGTGGACGCCGAAGATCCTGGAGCTGATGGAGGCCGTCGACACCTACATCCCGGAGCCCGTCCGCGACGTCGACAAGCCGTTCCTGATGCCGATCGAGGACGTGTTCACGATCACCGGCCGCGGCACCGTCGTGACCGGCCGCATCGAGCAGGGCAAGATCGAGGTCGGCGTCGAGATCGAGATCGTCGGCATCCACGAGAAGGTCGAGAAGACGGTCGTCACGGGGCTCGAGATGTTCCAGAAGTCCCTCGACTTCGCGCAGGCCGGCGACAACGCCGGTGCGCTCCTCCGCGGCATCAAGCGCGAGGACGTCGAGCGCGGCCAGGTGCTCGCGAAGCCCGGCTCGATCACGCCGCACACGCAGTTCAAGGCCGAGGTCTACGTGCTGTCGAAGGACGAGGGCGGGCGCCACACGCCGTTCTTCAACAACTACCGCCCGCAGTTCTACTTCCGCACGACGGACGTGACCGGCGCGGTGAAGCTCCCGGAGGGCCAGGAGATGGTCATGCCGGGCGACAACACGAACATGGAGATCGAGCTGATCCAGCCGATCGCCATGGACCAGGGTCTCCGCTTCGCCATCCGCGAGGGCGGCCGCACCGTCGGTGCAGGCGTCGTCACCGAGATCATCAAGTAGAGAAAGGGACGCGCCGGTGCCTCAGCAGAAGATCCGTATCAGGCTCAAGGGTTACGACCACACCCAACTCGACCGTTCTGCGTCGCAGATCGTCGAGACTGCTCAGCGCACCGGCGCGACCATCACCGGGCCCGTTCCGCTGCCGACGGAGAAGAACGTCTACACGGTGATTCGCTCGCCGTTCAAGGACAAGGACTCCCGGGAGCACTTCGAGATCCGGACGCACAAGCGCCTGATCGACATCCACTCGCCGACGCCGAAGACGGTCGACTCGCTGATGCGGCTCGACCTCCCGGCCGGCATCGACATCGAGATCAAGCTCTAGGACTGACTCAGAGATGCCAAAGGGAATCATCGGACGCAAGCTGGGAATGACGCAGGTCTTCGACGCCGAGTCGGGAGCGGTGACCTCCGTGACCGTGATCGAGGCCGGGCCGTGCCCGGTGGTCGCGGTGCGCATGAACGAGACCGACGGCTACGAGGCCGTCCAGCTCGCGTTCGACGCCGTCCCGGAGCGAAAGCTCTCCAAGCCCGAGCTCGGGCACCTCTCGAAGTTCGGCGTCGAGCCGCACCGGCACCTCGTCGAGTTCCGCGGCGGCATCGAGGGCGCGAACCCGGGCGAGACGATCACCGTCGAGCTCTTCGAGCCCGGGGACGCCGTCAAGGTCGCGGGCATCGGCATCGGCAAGGGCTTCGCCGGCACGATCAAGCGTCACAACTTCCACAGCGGCCCGAAGTCGCACGGCTCGCACAACGTCCGCAAGCCCGGCTCGATCGGCGCCTCCGCGACGCCGTCCCGCGTCTTCAAGGGCCAGAAGATGCCCGGCCGGATGGGCGGCAAGCGCGTCACGCAGCTCGGCCTCCGCATCCACTCGATCGACCCCGAGCGCAACCTGCTGCTGATCAAGGGCGCCGTCCCGGGCCCGAAGAACGGCCTCGTCGAGGTCAGACAGGACGTGAACCGTGGCTAGCGCCAAGGCACCTCTTCTCGACACCGCGGGCAAGAAGTCGAAGGACGTGACGCTCGTGGACTCGCTGTTCGGCGCCGAGATCAAGCCGCACCTCGTGCACGAGGTCGTCCGCGCCGAGCTGAACGCCGCGCGCGCTGGAACCCGCGGCGCGAAGTCGCGCGGGCTCGTCTCCGGCGGCCGCTCGAAGCCGTGGCGCCAGAAGGGCACCGGCCGCGCCCGCGCAGGCACGACGCGCGCTCCGCACTGGAAGGGCGGCGGCGTCGCCTTCCCGCCGACGATGCGCTCGTTCGAGGTGAAGGTGAACAAGAAGGCCCGCAAGGCCGCCCTCGCCGCCGCGCTCTCCGAGCATGCGACGAAGGGGACGATCGCCATCCTCGACGCGTCGGGCTTCGGCGACGCGCCCTCGACGAAGCAGGCCGCCGGCCTGATCGCCGCCTGGGGCAAGGACGTGCCGCTCGTGGTCGTCGCCACCGAGGACGAGGTGGGCGTGATCAAGTCGTTCCGCAATCTTCAGAAGGTCGTCGTGACGATCCCGGCCGACCTCGAGGTCGTCGCCGTCGTGTGGGCGCGCTCGCTGCTCGTGACCGAGGGCGCGCTCGAGCAGGTCACGGGGAGGGCGGGCTAGATGTCGTTGCACCCGAGCGAGGTGTTGCTCTCGCCTGTCGTCTCCGAGAAGTCGTACTCGCGGATCCCGTCCGGCCAGTACACGTTCAGGATCCACCAGGACGCCCACAAGACGCAGGTGCGCCAGGCCGTTGAGGAGCTCTTCGGCGTCAAGGTCGCACGCGTGAACATCATCAAGGTCCAGCCCAAGCCGAAGCGCCGCGGGCTGATCAAGGGCATCCGTCCCGGCTGGAAGAAGGCCATCGTGCAGCTGCGCGAGGGCGAGTCGATCGAGATCTTCGAAGGAGCCCAGGTCTGATGGCGATCCGTAGGTACAAGCCGACGTCACCGGGACGGCGCTTCATGAGCGTCTCGGCGTTCGACGAGGTGACGAAGACCGAGCCGGAGAAGAGCCTGCTCGCCCCGCTGACGAAGAAGGGCGGCCGCAACAACAACGGCCGGATCACGACGCGCCACCAGGGCGGCGGCCACAAGCGCCGCTACCGGATCATCGACTTCAAGCGCCTGAAAGACGGCGTGCCGGCGACCGTGGCCGCGATCGAGTACGACCCGAATCGCTCGGCGCGGATCGCGCTCCTGCACTACGCCGACGGCGCGAAGGCCTACATCATCGCCCCGTCCGGGCTGAAGGTCGGCGCCAAGCTCGAGTCGGGCCCGACCGCGGACATCCGTCCCGGGAACGCGCTGCCCCTCGCCAACATCCCCACCGGCACGCTCGTGCACAACGTCGAGCTGAAGCCGGGCCGGGGCGGGCAGATGGCGCGCAGCGCCGGCTCGGGCATCCAGCTCGTCGCGAAGGACGACGGCTTCGGCGTCCTGCGCCTGCCCTCGGGTGAGATGCGCAGGGTCCCGCTAACGTGTCGCGCGACGGTCGGGCAGGTCGGCAACGTCGATCACCAGAACGTCACGATCGGCAAGGCGGGGCGCAGCCGGTGGTTGGGCAAGCGCCCGACGGTACGCGGCTCGGCGATGAACCCGGTCGACCACCCGCACGGTGGCGGCGAGGGCAAGTCGAAGGGCGGCCGCCATCCGGTCACACCGTGGGGCGTGCCCACGCTCGGCAAGCGCACGCGCCGCAAGCACAAGGAATCCGACAAGTTGATCGTTCGCGGCCGTCGCCGCGGGAAGGACAAGCGTTGAATGAGCCGCAGTTCGCAAAAAGGGGCCTTTCGTCGAGGCGCGGCTGATGAGCCGCATCGAGGAGATGAACGCCTCCAACTCGAAGCGCATGATCCGCACCTGGTCGCGGACCTCGACCGTCTTCCCGGACATGGTCGGTCACACGATCGCGGTCCACGACGGGCGCAAGCACGTGCCGGTGTTCATCTCGGAGCAGATGGTCGGGCACAAGCTCGGCGAGTTCGCGCCGACCCGGACGTTCCGGGGTCATGCCGGCGACAACAAGACACAGGTGAAGAAGCGCTAGATGGCTGTGACGACCGAGAACAAGCGGGAAGCCAAACGCGAGGTCAGGGCCGAAGCGAAGTGGGTACGCATCTCGCCGCGCAAGGCGCGGCTCGTGGTGGAGCACATCCGCGGGCGCAGCGTGCCCGAAGCCAGGACGGTGCTCGCCTTCACGCAGCGGGCGGCCGCGCGCGAGGTCGAGAAGGTCCTGCGCAGCGCCGTCGCGAACGCGGAGGCAAACCACGGCTTGATCGGCGACGACCTGGTCGTCTCGGCTGCCTACATCGACGAGGGTCCGACGATCAAGCGCTGGCGCCAGCGCGCCCGCGGCCGCGTCAACCAGATCAAGAAGCGCACCTGCCACATCACGATCAAGGTCGTGGAGGGCGAGAAGCGCGTCGTCGTCGCGCCGCCGCAGGCAGCGGCCGCCGAGAAGCCGAAGCGCTCGCGCAAGAAGGCCGCCGAGACGACTGCCGTCGAGACCGCGACCGCCGAAACGGCTGTCGAGGAGACGCCGGTTGCCGAGCCGGCCGAGGCCGAGGCCCCCACTGAGGAGATCGCGACCGAGGAGACCGCGCCCGAGCCCGAAGAGACTGCAACCGGCGCCGACGAGCAAGCAGCGGAGCCCGCTGACGACACCACGGCCGAGACCACCGACGACGCCCCTGAAGACACCGAGCAGGCAGAGGAGACGAAGAGCTAATGGGTCAAAAAGTCCATCCCGGAGGCCTGCGCGTCGGCGTCATCCACGACTGGAAGTCGAATTGGTATGCCGGCACGAAGGACTTCCCCGCGGCGCTGCTCGAGGACATCAAGATCCGCAAGCACATCTACGGCAAGCTCTCGCATGCCGGGCTGTCGGACATCCTGATCCGCAAGGACAAGCAGCGGATCACGATCGACATCTTCACGGCGCGCCCCGGGATCGTGATCGGCAAGTCGGGCGTCGAGGTCGACGCGCTGCGCAAAGAGGTGCACGCGATGACCCAGAAGAACGTCCACATCAACATCAACGAGATCAAGCGCCCCGAGCTCGACGCGAAGCTCGTCGCGCAGTCGATAGCCGAGCAGCTGCAGAACCGCGTCTCGTTCAGGCGCGCGATGAAGCGCTCTCTTGCCTCCGCGATGCGCTCCGGCGCAGCGGGCGTCCGCATCCAGTGCGGCGGCCGCCTGGGCGGCGCCGAGATGAGCCGCTCCGAGGCCTACAGCGAGGGCCGCGTGCCGCTGCACACGATCCGCGCCGACATCGACTACGGCTTCACCGAGGCCAAGACGACTTTCGGCCGCATCGGCGTCAAGGTCTGGATCAACAAGGGCGAGATCATGCCCGAGGGCTATGAGGGCGTCGCCCGCTCCGGCAAGGAGACGCGCCTTGGCGACCAGGACACGGCGCGCCGCAAGGGCGGCGTCACCGAGGGCCTCGGCGCCTCGCGTGAGAGTGGGCGCGGACGCCAGCAGGATCGCGAGGGCCTCGGCCCCGTGCGCCGCGGACGTCCCGGCCAGCGCGGTGCAGGTGCCGCTGGTGGCGGCGCCGGCGGCGGTGGCGGTCGTCCCCGTGGCGCCGGTGGCGGTGCAGGCGGCGGACGTCCTCGCAGCGGAGGCGGCGGCGGTACGGCCCCCGCTCCCGGCGGCGGCTCGACGCGTCCGCGCCGGTCGAACGCCGATCGCCCGCGGACCGAGCAGGCTCCGCCGGCCGACCCGCAGGTCGAGACCACGCCTCCGGTGGCCGACGCACCGACGCAGACGGATGCACCGGCTCCGGTCGACGCACCGGCTCAGGCCGACGCACCGGTTCAGGCCGAAGCGCCGGCTCCGGCCGCAGAAGCCCCGACCCCCGAGGCAGGGGCGCCCGACGCGACGACAGACGCGCCGGCAGCCGAGAAGCCCGCCGCGGCGAAGCCCAAGCGCGCGCCGCGCAAGAAGAAGGAAGAGTCCTAGATGCTGCTGCCAAAGAAGACGAAGTACCGCAAGTACCAGCGGGGCCGGCGCCGTGGAACCGCGAAGGGCCAGACGACGGTCCATTTCGGGGACTACGGGATCAAGGCGGTCGAGGTCGGTTGGGTCACCAACCGCCAGATCGAGGCTGCCCGGATCGCGATGACGCGCAAGATCAAGCGCGGCGGCAAGGTCTGGATCAACATCTTCCCGGACAAGCCCGTCACCGCGAAGCCGGCGGAGACCCGCATGGGCTCCGGCAAGGGCTCACCCGAAGGCTGGGTCGCCGTGATCAAGCCGGGCCGCGTCATGTTCGAGCTCTCGGGCGTGCCCGAGCAGCTCGCCAAGGAGGCGCTCCGCCTCGCCGGCCAGAAGCTGCCGGTGAAGACCAAGTTCGTGAAGCGGGAGGCTGATCTCTTTGAGAGCTAGAGATCTCCGCGACCTGACGACCGACGAGCTCGACCACCGGCTCGCCGAGACCCGGCACGAGCTCTTCAACCTGCGCTTCCAGTCCGTGACCGGTGCGCTCGAGAACAGCGCCCGCCTGAAGCTCGCCAAGCGCGAGATCGCCCGCATTTTGACCGTCCGCAACGAGCGCGCCGAGACCGACCAGCCGCGCGCAGCCGAGGTGAAGCACTAGATGGCCGAAAAGAAGAAACCCAAGAAGACCGACGACGCTCCCGCCGAGGACACCCCCGTGGTGGAGGAGCCCGTGGCCGAAGAGCCTGCCGTCGAGGAGCCCGTCACCGAAGAGGCTGCGGCGGCAGAGCCCGCCGCGGAGGAGCCCGTGGTGGAAGAGCCCGCCGTGGAGGAGCCCGTAGCCGAAGAGCCCGCCGAGGAGCCCGCCGCCGCGGAGGAGACGCCCGCGCCCGAGGAGGCAGCGGCAGAGGAAGCCGCTCCGGAGCCCGAGCCGGCCGCCGCCGAAGCCGCAGTCGAGGAGCCCGCCGCGGAGGCCGAGCCGGCCGCCGAGGAGGCGCCTGCCGCCGAGGACGCGCCTGCAGAGGAGCCCGCCCCCGCAGAGGCCGCGCCGCCCGCCGCCGAGGAGCCGCCCGCGCCGCCTGCACCGCAGTCACAGCACAAGGTGAAGAAGAAGCGGCTCCCGCGTCCCCTGCGCCCGAAGAAGGGCCGCGTCCAGCGCGTTCCCGCCACGGAGCGCAGGCCGATCGTCCGCCTGCCCAAGCCGGACAACGAGCTCGGCCGCCGGCAGGAGCGCCGCGGTGTCGTCGTCTCCGACGCGATGGAGAAGACGATCGTCGTCAAGGTCGAAGTGATCAAGACGCACCAGCGCTACAAGAAGGTGATCCGGCGCTCGGTCAAGTTCCACGCCCACGACGAGCAGAACCAGGCCGCCATCGGCGACACCGTGCGCATCGTCGAGACGCGCCCGCTGTCGAAGACGAAGAACTGGCGCCTTGCAGAGGTCCTGGAGAAAGCCAAGTGATCCAGCAGGAATCCAGACTCCGCGTGGCCGACAACACGGGTGCTCGTGAGCTACTCTGCATCCGCGTCATGGGCGGCTCGCATCGGCGGTACGCCCGTGTCGGTGACATCATCGTCGGCACCGTCAAGGCGGCTACCCCGCAGGGAGCCATCAAGAAGGGCGAGGTGGTGCGCGCCGTCGTCGTGCGGACGAAGAAGCCCTTCGGCCGCAACGACGGGACGTCGATCGCGTTCGACGAGAACGCGGCCGTGATCATCGACAACCAGCGGAACCCGCGCGGAACGCGCATCTTCGGGCCGGTCGCCCGCGAGCTGCGCGAGAAGAACTTCATGAAGATCGTCAGCCTGGCCCCAGAGGTGCTTTGAGATGCAGACACTGAGAGTGAAAAAGGGAGACCTCGTTCAGATTCTGAGCGGCAAGGACCGCGGCAAGCAGGGCCGCGTCATCGAAGCGCGCCCGAGCCAGCGCAAGGTCCTGGTCGAGAACCTGAACCTGATGAAGCGCCACACGCGGCCGAAGCCGCTGCGCGACTCGAGCCGCATGGGCGGCACGCAGATCACGCCCGGCGGCATCATCGACCTCCCGGCAGCGCTCGACGTCTCGAACGTGATGGTCGTCTGCCCGACGTGCAAGACGCCCACGCGCGTCGGCGTCGTCGAGAAGGAAGCCAAGGGCGGCCAGACCGTCCGCATCCGCGTCTGCAAGCGCGACGGCTGCGGCCAGGAGATCGACAAGTAGCCATGGCAGCCACCACCAAGACCAAAGAGACAGCCACGTACACGCCGCGCCTCAAGGAGCTCTACGAGAGCGAGCTGCGCGAGCAGTTGCGCGAGGACCTCGGCAAGAGCACGGTCATGCAGGTGCCGCGGATCCAGAAGATCACGCTCAACATGGGCGTCGGCGACGGCAAGACCGACGCCAAGGCGCTCGAGAGCGCGATCGAGGAGCTGACGACGATCGCCGGCCAGCGCGCGCAGCTGCGCAAGGCGCGGAAGTCGATCGCCCAGTTCAAGCTCCGCGAGGGTATGCCGATCGGCGCCAAGGTGACGCTGCGCGGCGCGCGGATGTACGAGTTCCTCGACCGGCTGATCTCGATCGCCCTGCCGCGGATCCGCGACTTCCGGGGTCTCAGCCCCGACTCGTTCGACGGCCGCGGCAACTACTCGCTGGGCATCCGCGAGCAGATCATCTTTCCGGAGATCGACTACGACTCGATTCAGCAGATCCGGGGTCTCGACGTCACCATCACGATGTCGCGCGGTGCGACGGACGAGGAAGCGCATGCGTTGCTGCGCGGCTTCGGCATGCCGTTCGCCGACGCCGAAGGAAGAAGGGAAGAGTAGTGGCCAAGAAGTCGCTCGTCGTCAAGCAGGCCCGCCCGTCCAAGTACAAGGTTCGCGCCTACACCCGCTGCAATCGCTGCGGCCGGCCGCGTGCTGTCTTCAAGAAGTTCGGGCTCTGCCGGATCTGCCTGCGGGAGCTCGCCCACGAGGGCGCCATCCCCGGCATGACGAAGAGCTCGTGGTAGGAGGAATCCCCGTATGACCATGACCGACCCGATCGCCGACATGCTGACGCGCATCCGCAACGCCAACAAGGCGCTGCACGACGCTGCCACGATGCCGACCTCCACCGTCAAGGTCGAGATCGCCCGCCTCCTGAAGGAGGAGGGCTACATCAAGGACTTCCACGTCGAGACCGGCGAGAGCTTCAACACCCTGGTCGTCGAGCTGAAGTACGGCCGCGGACGCGAGCGGATCATCACCGATCTGAAGCGCGTCTCGAAGCCAGGCCGGCGCATCTACGCGCGCAAGGACCGCATGCCGCGCGTGCTCGGCGGCATGGGGACCGCGATTCTGTCCACGTCTGCGGGACTCGTCACAAGCCGGACCGCCCAGGAGAAGGGCATCGGCGGAGAGGTCCTGTGCTTCGTCTGGTAGACGGAGCGAGAGAGCAACCATGAGCCGCATCGGAAACAAGCCCATCGAAGTCCCCGCCGGCGTGAACGTCGCGCTCTCGCCCGGCCGCGTTCAGGTGAACGGGCCGCTCGGCGAGCTGTCGCAGCATGTCCCGGCGCGGATTCAGATCGAGAAGCAGGACGAGCAGATCGTCGTCACTCGCCCGACCGAGCGCGGCGAGGACCGCGCGCTGCACGGCCTCACTCGGACGCTCGTCGCCAACATGGTCGAAGGCGTCACGAAGGGCTTCGAGAAGCGCCTCGAGATCCAGGGCGTCGGCTACCGCGCGACCCTGCGCGGCACCGACCTGGAGCTCAGCGTCGGCTACTCGCACACCGTGCTCGTCAAGCCGCCGCAGGGCATCGAGTTCGACGTCCCCGTGCCCACGCAGATCACGGTCAAGGGCATCGACAAGCAGCAGGTCGGCCAGATCGCCGCCGAGATCCGGCGCGTGCGGCCCCCCGAGCCCTACAAGGGCAAGGGCATCCGCTACGAGGGCGAGTACGTCCGCAGGAAGGTCGGGAAGCGCGCATGAGCCAGCTCACCGTTCGCGAAGCCCGCCTGCGCCGGCACCGCCGGGTCCGGGGCAAGGTCTCCGGCACCCCGGAGCGCCCGCGCCTGGCCGTCTTCCGCTCGAACAAGGGCGTCTCCGCCCAGCTCATCGACGACATCTCCGGCAAGACCCTTGCCGGCGCGAGTTGGGTCGGGCTCAAGAAGTCGTTCAAGGGCAACGAAGACCGAGCAGGCGGCTGAGGTGGGCAAGGCGCTTGCCGAGGCTGCGAAGAAGGCCGGCATCGAGGCCGCCGTCTTCGATCGCGCCGGCTACCTGTATCACGGACGAGTCAAGGCGCTGGCAGACGGCGCCCGTGAGGGAGGACTGAACTTCTAGTGGCTGATTTCGCCGAAAGAGATTCCAGAGAGCTCAAGGAGCGGGTCGTCGAGATCAACCGCGTCGCGAAGGTCGTCAAGGGCGGCCGGCGGTTCTCGTTCACCGCGCTCGTGGTCATCGGCGACGAGGTCGACCGCGTCGGCGTCGGCTACGGCAAGGCACGCGAGGTGCCGCTCGCGATCGCGAAGGCGGTCGACGACGCGAAGAAGAACATGTTCACCGTGCCGAAGCACGGCCAGACGATCACGCACGAGATCCTCGGCAAGGCGGACGCCGCCCGCGTGCTGCTCCGTCCCGCGAGCCCCGGTACCGGCGTCATCGCCGGCGGCGGCGTGCGCGCGGTGCTCGAGCTGGCCGGGATCCGCGACGTGCTCGCGAAGAGCCTCGGCACGACGAATCCGATCAACATGCTGAAGGCGGCCGTCGACGGGTTGAAGCACCTGCGCCGGCCCGAGGACGTGGCGAGAGCCCGCGGCAAGCAGATCTCCGAGATCCTGCCGTGGTCGCCCGCGCCGGCCGAGGACATCGTCGTCGAGCCCGAGCCGGTCGCCGTCGCGGCAGCCGCAGCAGACGGGGAGTTGTAGTCGTGGCCAAAGTGAAGATCACGCAGGTCAGGAGCAAGATCGGCCAGACGCAGCGCCACCACGGCACCCTGCGCGCGCTCGGCCTCGGCAGGATCGGCAAGTCCGCCGAGCACGACGAGTCACCGGTCCTTGCAGGCATGCTTCGCAAGGTGCGCCATCTCGTGAAGGTGGAGGAGCAGTAGTGGCCGACGATCTGAATCTCTCGACGCTGAAGCCTGCGCAGGAGCGGAAGGACCGCAAGCGCGTCGGCCGCGGTCTCGGCTCCGGCAAGGGGCGCTACTCCGGCCGCGGGATCAAGGGCCAGAAGTCGCGCTCGGGCTCGAAGAAGATGCGCGCCGGCTTCGAGGGCGGCCAGATGCCGCTCTACATGCGCATCCCGAAGCAGCGCGGCTCGACGTCGGCCGACGCGATGCCGATCGGCCCGTTCCGCACCTACAGCCAGCCGGTCAACGTCTCGGCACTCGCACGCTTCGACGCCGGCACCGAGGTGACGCCCGAGCTCCTGAAGGAGGCCGGCCTGATCCGCAGCATCCGCAAGGACGTGAAGATCCTCGGCAAGGGCGACCTGGACGTGAAGCTGACCGTCGTCGCGCACGGCGTGTCGGCGAGCGCCCGCGAGAAGATCGAGGGTGCCGGCGGCACCGTAACGCTCCTCCGCGAGCCGAAGGTGAAGAAGGCCAAATCGAGGCCGAAGCCCGTCGCCGCCGATCCCGAGGAGACAGCCGAGCCCGAAGCGGCCGCCGAGCCGACCGAAACTGAAGAGCCCGCCGAGACGCCAACCGACGACGCGCAAGAAGGCGAGGCGTAGCCGTTGTTCTCGTGGCTCGGTAACGCCTGGCGCGTCCCCGAGCTTCGCCGTCGCGTGCTGTTCACGGCGCTGATCCTGGCGCTTTACCGCCTCGGCTCGTGGATGCCCGCACCGGGTGTCGACTCCGACACGATCGCGAGCTACTTCAACGGCCAGGGCGGCACCGTCCTCGGCCTGCTGAACCTCTTCTCCGGCTCGGCGCTTTCGCGCTTCTCGATCTTCGCGCTCGGGATCATGCCGTACGTGACGGCGTCGATCATCCTGCAGCTGATGACGGTCGTGATCCCGCAGCTCGAGGCGCTGCAGAAAGAGGGCGAGGCCGGCACCGCGAAGATCAATCAGTACACGCGCTACCTCACCGTGGCGCTCGCCGCCGCCCAGGCTGCCGGCTACGCGTACCTCTTCCAGCGGCAGGGCGCGCTGCAGACGAACCCCGGGCGCCTCGTGCTGATCATCCTGACCCTCACCGCCGGCACCACGCTTCTCATGTACATGGGCGAGCTGATCACCAAGCGCGGCATCGGCAACGGCATCTCGCTGCTGATCTTCGCGTCGATTCTGACCAGCGCCCCCGCGGGCGTGCAGGCCTGGATCAACGGCGGCCCGATGGAGAAGCTCTTCTTCCCGCTCGTCGCCATCGCCATCGTCGTCGCGGTCGTCTTCATCCAGGAGGGCCAGCGCCGGATCCCGATCCAGTACGCGAAGCGGATGGTCGGCCGCCGCATGACCGCCGGTGGAGCGACCTACATGCCGCTGCGCGTGAACATGGCCGGCGTCATCCCGGTGATCTTCGCCGCCGCCGTCATGGCCTTCCCGCCGACGATCGGCCAGTTCTTCCCGCAGACCCAGGGCTTCATCAACAGCCACTTCCAGGCCTCGAGCTTGACGTACCTGCTGCTCGAAGGCGTGCTGATCATCGTCTTCACGTACTTCTACACGGCGGTCCAGTTCAACCCCGTCGACCAGGCCGACAACCTACGTAAGTACGGCGGCTACATCCCCGGCATCCGACCGGGCCCGCCGACGGCGGCGTATCTCGACCGCGTGCTGACGCGGCTGACGCTGCCCGGCGCGATCTACCTGGCGACGATCGCCGTGCTCCCGAGCATCTTCATCCGCTACGGAGGCTTCTCGCAGGCCACCTCCCGCGCCCTCGGCGGCACCTCCGTGCTGATCGTCGTCGGCGTCGCGCTCGACACGATGCGCCAGATGGAGTCGCAGATGATGATGCGCTCCTACGAAGGTTTCTTGAAGTAGTGAACCTCTTGGTCCTCGGCCCGCAGGGGTCCGGCAAGGGAACGCAGGCGAAGCTGATCTCGGCCGACTACGAGATCCCGCACGTCTCGACGGGGGACATGTTCCGCGCCGCGATCGCAGCTGAGACCGAGCTCGGCAAGCGCGTCGCGCCGATCCTCGCCTCGGGCGAGCTCGTCCCGGACGAGCTGACGGTGCAGCTCATTCGCGAGCGCCTCTCCGCCTCCGACGCGGCCAAGGGCTTCATCCTCGACGGCTTCCCGCGCAACGCGGAGCAGGCGGACGCGCTCGACGCGATGCTCGGCGACATCGGCCGCGGACTGGACGCGATCCTCTACTTCGACCTGCCCGACGACGTGGCGCGCGAGCGGATGACGAAGCGCGCCGTCGAGGAGAACCGCCCCGACGACACGCCCGAGGTGATCGACCGCCGGCTCGAGATCTACCACGAGGAGACAGAGCCGATCGTCGAGCACTACCGGGCCACGGGGCAGCTCGTGCCGCTGCACGCGGAGGGCTCCATCGAAGAGGTCTACGACGAGATCCAGAAGGCGCTGGCCCAGGCGGAGCACGCGGCGTGATCTACCGCAAGAGCAAGTCGGAGCTCGACACGATGGACCGCGCCGGCACGGTCGTCGCCGAGACGCTCGCCCTGCTCGGCAGCGAGACCCGCGCGGGCATGACGACGGCCGAGCTCGACCGCCTCGCCGACGAGTTCATCCGCTCGAAGGGCGGGGTGCCCACGTTCCTCGGCTACAAGGGCTACCCGGCTGCGATCTGCGCCTCGCCGAACGCGATGGTCGTGCACGGGATCCCCGGCCCCTACGAGCTCAAGCCGGGCGACATCCTCTCGCTCGACGTCGGCGTCACGCTCGACGGTTACGTCGCGGACTCCGCGTGGACGTACCCGGTCGAGGAGATCTCCGAGGAGGCGGCTCGCCTGCTGGAGACGTGCGAGGCCGCGCTCTGGGCCGGCATCGAGCGGGCCCGGCTCGGCAACTCGATCGGCGACATCTCCGCGGCGGTGCAGGCGCGAACCGAGGAGGCAGGCTTCTCGGTGATCCGGAGCCTCGTCGGCCACGGCGTCGGGCGCTCGATGCACGAGGAGCCCCAGATCCCGAATTTCGTCTCCGCAAACCGCGGTCCAGAGCTTCGCGAGGGCATGACACTGGCGATCGAGCCGATGATCACTGCAGGCTCGCACGACATCTACGTCCACGACGACGACTGGTCGATCTCGACCGCTGACGGCTCGCTCGCGGCGCATTTCGAGCACACCGTCGCGATCACAGAGGCGGGACCCCGGGTCCTGACGGCCGCAACGGCGTCTTTGCTACGATAATCGCCTCGCGGCGCCCGCGCCGCGTCCTTTTTCTGCGCTGCAAATCGCGCCGTCCAAGAGGAGTTTTCTGCGTGAAAGTTCGTCCGTCTGTGAAGCCCATGTGTGAGCGCTGCCGCGTGATCAAGCGGCACGGCCGCACCATGGTCATCTGCACCAACCCGCGCCACAAGCAGAGGCAGGGCTAGGTGCGCCACCTCGCACCCATCACCGGCGCCTGCCCCGCCAGCACGCGGCGCGATGCGGCGTCCACGGTCGCGCCCGGGCAAACCAGCCCGAACGCTCCCTGCGTCCTTGCCTCGCTTGGTGCTGACGACGCAGGCATCCGGCATGGCCACGAGGTGACGCACTAATGGCTCGTATCGCGGGTGTGAACCTGCCGAACCAGAAGCGCCTCGAGATCGGCCTCACCTACATCTACGGGATCGGCCAGTCGACCGCGAAGAAGATCTGCAAGGACCTCGAGCTGTCGTCCGACGAGAAGGTCAAGGACCTGACCGACGAGGAGATCACGAAGCTCCGCGAGTACATCGACGGGCAGCTCCAGGTCGAGGGTGACCTCCGCCGCGAGCGCACGCAGGCGATCAAGCGCCTCGGCGAGATCGGCTCGTACCGCGGCATCCGCCACCGGCGCGGCCTGCCCGTGAACGGGCAGCGGACGAAGACGAACGCTCGCACGCGCAAGGGCCCGAAGAAGACCGTCGGCCGCGGGAAGAAGGCGAAGTAGTGGCCCCTCCCCGTCGTCAGGCGACCAGAGGTCGCGTCCGTCGCCGTGTGCGCAAGAACATCGCCATCGGCCAGGCGCACATCAAGACGTCGTTCAACAACACGATCGTCTCCCTCACCGACAAGGAAGGGAACGTGATCGCGTGGGAGTCGGCCGGCTCGGCCGGGTTCAAGGGCTCCCGCAAGTCGACCCCGTTCGCCGCCCAGGTGACAGCCGACGCGTGCGCCCGGAAGGGCATGGAGCACGGCCTCCAGAAGGTCGAGGTCTTCGTCAAGGGCCCCGGCTCCGGCCGCGAGACCGCCATCCGGTCGCTGCAGGCAGCCGGCCTCGAGATCATCAGTGTGAAGGACGTCTCGCCGCAGGCGCACAACGGCGTCCGCCCCAAGAAGCGGAGGCGTGTGTAGTGGCGAGGGATACATCACCGAAGTGCAAGCAGTGCCGGCGGGAGGGCATGAAGCTCTTCCTGAAGGGCGAGCGCTGCCTGACCGAGAAGTGCTCGGTCGAGCGCCGCAGCTATCCGCCGGGCGAGCACGGGCGCGGCCGGATCAAGCAGAGCGAGTACCTGCTGCAGCTGCGCGAGAAGCAGAAGGCCCGCCGCTACTACGGCCTGCTCGAGACCCAGTTCCGCACCTACTACGCCAAGGCCGCGCAGAAGACCGGCATCACGGGCGACAACCTGCTCCGGATGCTGGAGACGCGGCTCGACAACGTCGTGTACCGCCTCGGCTTCGCCGCCTCGCGCGCGCAAGCCCGCCAGCTCGTGCGCCACGGCCACTTCCACGTCAACGGCCGCCGCGTCAACATCCCGAGCTTCCAGGTGAAGCCGGACGACATCGTCACGATGCGCCCCGGCTCGAGCGCGGAGCAGACAGTTCGCGACGCCACCGACCTGACGGCGTCCGTCGCCCCGTGGCTGCAGGCAGACCACGAGGGCCTCACCGGCAAGATCCTCAAGTTCCCCGAGCGGGAAGAGATCGACACGCCGGTCCAGGAGTCATTGATCGTCGAGCTCTACTCGAAGTAGCGCCCGCTAGGAAAGGAAAGAATGGCCGTTCGTAGTTCTCTGATGGATTTCCAGATCCCGAAGATCTCCCACGAGGAAGTGGACGATCTCCGGGGTGTCTTCGTGATCGAGCCGCTCGACCGCGGCTTCGGCTACACGTTCGGCAACTCGCTGCGCCGCGTGCTGCTCTCGTCGCTCGAGGGCGCCGCAGTCACCTCGGTCAAGATCGAGGGTGTCGCGCACGAGTTCACGACCCTGCCGGGCGTCCGCGAGGACGTGACCGACATCATCCTCAACCTCAAGAACCTCGTCTCGATCCTGCACGGCGACTCGCCCGAGATCGAAGTGCGTCTGACGAAGCGGGGCGCCGGCCCGGTCATCGCCTCCGACATCGAGGCGCCGGCCGACCTCGAGATCCTCAACCCGGACCTCGAGATCGCCAACCTCTCGGACAAGGGCAAGCTCGAGATCACGCTGACCATCGGCCGCGGCCGCGGGTATGTCCCCGCCGAGATGAACCGCGGGCCGCAGCACACGATCGGCGTCATCCCGGTCGACTCGATCTTCTCGCCGGTGCGCCGTGTCTCGTACGACGTCGAGGCCGCCCGTGTCGGCCAGCGCACCGACTACGACAAGCTCCGCCTGGACGTGACGACCGACGGCTCGGTGAACCCGAAGGACGCGATCGCCGAGGCCGCCGAGATCCTGATCCGCCAGCTCGCGATCTTCACGGACATCGACAAGATCGACGTCCTCCGCGAAGGCGTCTCCTCGGCCGACGACGGCGGCGCACCCGTCGAGTCGTTCGCGCACGGGATGGAGAACTTCCCGATCGAGGAGCTCGAGCTCGGCGTCCGGTCGTACAACTGTCTCAAGCGCGTCGGCATCGAGACGATCGGCGACCTCGTGATGAAGACCGAGAACGAGCTCGCCGCGATCCCGAACTTCGGCAAGAAGTCGATCGAAGAGGTCAAGGAGACCCTGCAGACGCACGGCCTCAACCTCCGGGGCGAGGACTGAACCTCCGATGCGCCACGCGAGATCCGGTAAGAAGCTCGGGCGCGACTCGGCGCACCGCAAGGCGCTCTACTCGAACCTTGCCGGCGCGCTGATCGAGCACGGCCGGATCCGGACGACCGAGGCGAAAGCCAAGGCCGTCAAGCCGATCGCAGAGAAGATGATCACCCTGGGCCGGCGCGGCGACATCGCCGCCCGGCGCCAGGCGGTCGCCTACCTGCGGTCGAAGGACGTCGTCCACAAGCTGTTCGCCGAGATCGCGCCGCGCTTTGCGGACCGGCCCGGCGGCTACTCGCGGATCGTCAAGATCGGCCCGCGCCCCGGCGACTCCGCCGCGATGGTGTATCTCGAGCTCGTGGATCACGATCCCGCGGCTCGCGTCGGCGAGTAGCTCACCGCCGGCCGACCCGCGTCGCTGGGCGGTGACTACGCTGGCGGGGTGATCCTCGCGCTCGCACTGGCCCTCGCGCTCGGCTGGGAGCCGCGCGCGCCGGTGCCCCTGGCGCGCTCCGAGGTCGCCGCTACGACCGTCGGCGGGCAGATCGCGGTCGTCGGCGGCTATCTCGCCGATGGCTCCTCGTCACGCCGCGTGGAGAGCTACGCGCCGGCTGCGGACGCGTGGGCCCGGCTGCCTGACCTGCCGTTCGGCGTCAATCACGCGTCGGCGGCGACGCTGCAGGGCCGCCTCGTCGTCGCGGGCGGCTACGCCGCGCCGGGGCGCGCGGTTCGAAGTGTCTTCGAGTTGCGCGGGCGAAGCTGGCGGGCGCTGCCGCCGCTGCCGTCACGGCGGGGCGCCGCCGGAGCAGCGGTCCTCGACGGGCGGCTGTACGTCGTCGGCGGGGTGGGGCCGGCGGGCCTCGCGCGCGGGGCGCTCGAGTATCAGTCTCGCGTCCGTCGCTGGCGCTTCGTGCCGGCACCCACGCCGCGGGAGCACCTGGCTGTCGTGGCGGCCGCGGGGCGGCTGTGGGCGATCGGAGGCCGCACGGCGGGAATCGACACGAATCTGGATCTCGTGGAGTCGTGGCGGCCCGGCGAGCCGCGCTGGCGCCTCGGGCCGCCGTTGCCGGAGCCGCGCGGAGGCACCGGCGCCGCGGTCGTCGGCGGCACGATCGTCTCGATCGGCGGCGAGGAGCCCGGCGGCACGATTCGCACCGTGTACACGCTTCGAGTCGGCGACAATTTCTGGCGCCGTCTTCCCGACCTGTCGACGCCGCGCCACGGGCTCGGCGTCGCGGCGGTGGGTCGAACCGTTTATGTCCTCGCCGGGGGCCGGGAGCCGGGCCTCTTTGTCAGCGACGTCAACGAGGCCCTCGAGCTCCCGGGGTAGGTGGCGGAGTGGCACTCGTGGTAGCTGTCCTCCTGGCGATCTTCGTCCTGCCACCGGCCTGGGACATCGTCGCGGTCGCGACCGGCGCCGCAATCGAGGTCGGCGAGAGCTTCTTCTGGGTGCGCTGGTCGCGCCGCCACAAGACGCAGGTCGGCGTCGAGACCCTCGTCGGCGCACGAGCGGAGGTGCGCGACGGCGGTTATGTGTTCGTCCAGGGCGAGCTGTGGCAAGCGCGAGGCGCCGAAGGCCTCGCCCGCGGGACGCCTGTCACGGTGCTGACCGTCGACGGGCTGACGCTCGTCGTCGAGCCGGCAAACTGACGGCCAAACGGCCCGCCGGCGACAGTCCCCCGACATGGCCCATAAGGACAGCGTCTCGCCGTCCGGGGACAGTCCCCCGTCATGTCCGAATGGGACAGTGCCTCGCGGTCTGGGGACAGTCCCCCGTCATGTCCGAAAGGGACAGTGTCTCGCCGTCCGGGGACAGTCCCCCGTCATGTCCGAAAGGAACAGTGCCTCGCCGTCCGGGGACAGTCCCCGGTCATGTCGTCCCCGGTCATGTCGGGAATGGACATGGCCGCGCGCCGGAAGCCGGGTGTCGCGGGCGGCGCTTCGGGCTCGTCGACGGCGTACGGCCTCGTAGAGTCGGACCGTGGCGATCCTCGGCATCGACGTGGGCGGCACGTACACCGACGCCGTTCTCCTCGACGGCGACGAGCTCCGCACGGCAAAGGTGCCGACGGCACGTCTGCAAGAAGAGTCGGTGCTGGCCGCGGCGAAGGCGGTTGGCGCCGAGGAGCTCGAGCGCTTCACGCATGGGACGACGATCGCGACGAACGCCCTTCTGGAACGGCGGGGCGCGCGCACCGCGCTCGTGGCCACCGCAGGGTTCGAGCATCTCCTGCACCTGAGGCGCCAGAACCGGGCTCACCTCTACCGCTTGTGCGCGCAGCACCCGGCTCCACTCGTGCCGCTCGAGCGCTGCCACGGCGTCACCGGCCGGATCGGGCCGGCCGGCGAGCTAGTGCCGCTCGATCTCGACTCGCTCGCCGATCTCGGCGACGCGGAGGCAGTCGCGGTCTGCCTGCTCTTCTCGTTCCGCGATCCGAGCCACGAGCGGGCTGTCGTCACCGAGCTCCGCCGGCGCCACCCGGGCGCTCACGTCGTCGCATCGTGCGACTCTGCGCCCGAGTTCCGTGAGTACGAACGCGCTTCGACGACCGCCGTGGACGCCTATCTCGGCCCGCTGCTCGGCCGCTACCTGCGCTCGCTCGCCACGCGCTGCCGGGACGAGGGACTGCCGGAGCCCCTGGTGATGAGATCCTCCGGCGGCGTCGCGTCGCTCGAAGACGCGGCAGCCCATGCGGCGCGAGCGCTTCTCTCCGGGCCTGCGGCCGGCGTCGTCGGTGCGAGCCGGGTCGCGCGACTGGCCGGAATCGAGCATGCGCTCGCCTTCGACATGGGCGGCACGTCGACCGACGTCTGCGCGATCGTCGGCGGCGAAGCAACACGGTCGAGCGAGCGCCTCGTCGGCGGCCTGCCGGTGCGGTTGCCGACGCTCGACGTGCACACGGTCGGTGCCGGCGGCGGCTCGATCGTGTGGCGCGACACCGGTGGCGCGCTGCGCGTCGGGCCCCAGAGTGCAGGCGCGGAGCCGGGCCCGGCCTGCTACGGCCGCGGTGGTGAGTTGCCGACGGTGACCGACGCGAACCTCCTTCTCGGGCGGCTTCCGCCCGGCCTCGCCGGCGGCCTCGAGCTCGACCGCGCCGCTGCGTCACGGGCCTTGGCACGAGTCGGTGCGCAGCCGGAGGACGTGATCGAGGTCGTGAACGCCGAGATGATCGCAGCCCTCCGCGTCGTCTCGGTCGAGCGAGGGCTCGATCCGCGCGACTTCGCGCTCGTCGCCTTCGGCGGCTGCGGCCCGCTGCATGCGTGCGCACTCGCGGACGAGCTCGAGATCCGCACCGTTCTGATTCCTGCCGCAGCCGGCGTCCTCTCGGCGCTCGGGCTTGCGATCGGCGACGAACGCCGCGACGAGGTGCGCTCGATCGTCATCCCGCTCGCCGCTGCAGGCGAGCTGCCCAACGAGGGCGAGGCGGACCTCCGTTACCACGGCCAGTCTTTCGAGCTCACCGTTCCGCTCGGCGGGGACGTCGCCGAGGCATTTCACCGGGCGCACGAGGAGCGTTACGGCTACGCCGACCGCAAGCGAGCGCTCGAGCTCGTGGCGCTGCGTACCGCGCACGTCCGGCCGGGACCCGTGCTGCGTCTGCCTCCCGCCCCCGAACGGCCCACCGCGACGGGGCTCGTCGAGCTCGACGGCGCCACCGCGTGGATCCCGGACGGCTGGCGCGGCGAATGGCGCAGCGGGTCACTGGTGGTGACACGCGCATGAACGTTCGCCTGCAAGTCGTCGGCTATGCCTTGCGCGCAGTGGCGGACGAGATGGGCGCGGTGCTGATCCGCTCCGCCTTCTCGGCGAACATCAAGGAGCGCCGCGACTGCTCGACCGCGATCTTCGACTCGTCCGGCCGGATGGTCGCACAGGCCGAGCACATTCCCGTCCACCTGGGTGCCATGCCCGCGTCGGTGGCGGCGGTGATCGCCTGCGATCCGGGACCGGACGACGTCTTCATCCTCAACGATCCGTTCGCGGGTGGCACGCATCTCCCGGACATCACGCTCGTCTCCCGGACGGAGCTCGGCTTCGCCGCGACGCGCGCACACCATGCCGACGTCGGCGGTGCGGTCCCCGGCAGCATGCCCGCCGACTCGCGACGTCTCGAGGAGGAAGGCGTCGTGATCCCACCGACGCGCCTCGACGACCGCACGCTCGACGCTCTCGTCGCCCAGATGCGCAACCCGGACGAGCGACGCGGCGATCTTCGCGCCCAGCTCGCCGCACAGCGGCTGGGCGCTCGGCGAATCGCCGAGCTCTGCGCGCGCCAGGGCCGCAGGGCGGTGTCAGCGGCGATGGACGAGCTCGTCGCCTATTCGGAACGCCGTGTGCGCGCCGGCATCGCCGCCCTGCCGGACGGGCGCTACGAGGCTGTCGAGTTGCTCGAGTCCGCGGCCGGTGACCTCGAGCTGCGCGTCGCCGTCACGATCGCCGGCGACGAGCTCGAGCTCGACTTCGCCGGCACCGCCCCTCAACACGACGGGAACCTGAACTGCCCGCTCGCCGTCACCGTCTCGGCGTGCCTCTTCGTCGTACGCTGCCTGACCGACCCCGACGCGCCGGCGTCGGCGGGGGCGCTCGCGCCGGTGACCGTCCGCGCGCCCGAGGGCTGCCTCCTGAACGCCCGCCCGCCCGCCGCCGTCGCCGCCGGCAACGTCGAGACGTCGAGCAGAATCGTCGACCTGCTCCTCCGTGCCTTCGGCCAGGCCGTGCCGGTGCCTGCGCAGGGACAGGGGACGATGAACAACGTCGTGCTCGGGAACGAGCGCTTCACCTACTACGAAACGATCGGCGGCGGGCAAGGCGCGTGTCCCGACGCGGACGGGCCGTCGGGCATCCATGTCGCGATGTCGAACACCCTCTCGACCCCGACGGAGGCGCTCGAGCTCGCCTACCCGCTGCGCGTCGAACGGCATGCGCTGCGTCTCGGCTCTGGCGGCGGCGGCCTGCACCAGGGCGGCGACGGGGTCATCCGCGAGTTGCGTGTGCTCGAGCCGTGCCGCCTCTCGCTGCTTTCGCAACGGCGGCGGATCGCTCCCGGCGGGGCTGCGGGCGGCTCGCCCGGCTCGCCGGGCCGCAACCTCCTGAACGGGCAGGAGCTCGCTCCCTTCGTCAGCCGCGATCTCGACGCCGGCGACCTGCTCAGGGTCGAGACGCCGGGCGGTGGCGGCTACGGGACGGAGAGCGCTACGCGCCCGCGCCGATGACGGCACCGACGAGTGCGATCACTGCGCCGCCCAGCGTGATGAACCCGAGCGAGCGCACGAAGCCGGTGTCGAAGAACCGCCAGCGGATCCAGGCAAGCGCGACGAGCTCGAAGGCGACGACGATGACCGCGGTGATCACGGCCGCCTCGTAGTGCGGGATCAGGAACGGCAGCGTGTGCAGGATCCCGCCGAGAAACGTGCCGACGCCGGTGATCGCCCCCCGGGTCAGCGGGTTGCCACGGCCCGTCAGCTCGCCCGTGTCCGAAAGGCCCTCGGAGTACGCCATCGAGATGCCGGCGCCGATCGAGGTCGCGAGCCCGGCGATGAATGCGTAGTGCGGCTTGTGTGTCGCGAAGGCGACCGAGAAGATCGGCGCCAGCGTCGAGAGGGAGCCGTCGATCAACCCGACCATCGCCGGCTGGATGCGCTGCAGGAGAAAGCGCTGCTGGTGCTCGGTCACGGAATATAGTGTAACAGAGGATTGCAAATCAACTAGAGCATATGGCACACCTTACAACAGAGGTCAGGGGCGCCTGACGTGCGTCTGAAGCTGACACTCGAGTACGACGGCACGGACTTCCGCGGCTGGGCCCGGCAGCCTGGCCTGCGCAGTGTCGAGGGCGTCGTGCGCGACGCGCTGCCGAAGGTACTGGGCGATCCGGACGACCTGGCGGTCGCCGGCCGCACGGACTCAGGCGTGCACGCCCGCGGCCAGGTGGTCAGCCTCGATGCCTCGTTCGCGCCGCCGCTCGACCGCCTGCCGGCGGCGCTGAACGCCTTCCTGCCGCACGACGTCTCGGTGATCGAGGCGACCGAGGTCGAACCCGGCTTCAGCGCCCGCTTCTCGGCGAAGCGGCGCAGCTATGTCTACCGGATCCACCGGCGCCGGACGGCGTCTCCCTTCGAGCGGGGACGCGCGTGGTGGGTGCCGCGGCCGCTCGATCTCGACTACCTCCAGATCCAGGCGGCGCTCCTGCCCGGCGAGCACGACTTCCGCGCGTTCACGCCGACCGAGACGGAGCATCGCGACTTCGTGCGCATCGTCGAGCGGGCGGAATGGATCGAGGCCGGGGACGTGCTCGAGTTCCACGTCACCGCGAACAGCTTCCTCCGCCGGATGGTGCGCACGCTCGTCGGCACGATGACCGACGGCATCGAGATCGGGCCGCTCCTCGACGGTGCCGTCCGAGACGCCGCGGGACAGACCGCCCCGCCGCACGGGCTCTATCTCGCCCGCGTCGACTACTGAAAATTGGTGCGCAATTGTCACAGTCCTGTGCGCCGCAGGGCGGTACGCTCGTGCTAGATCCCCGGGTGGGTGGGGGCTAGGGATGGGTCCGGTGCCTCGCCCTGGTCCGACGCCCCGCCCCGGCCGGGCGCCCCGCCCGCCTCGCCCGGCACCACCGCCCTCCGTCGATACGATCGAGGTCATGCGCTTCCCCGTCGTCCTCTTCGACCTCGACGGCACGCTGATCGACTCGGGCGCAATCATCCTCGACTCGTTCCGCCATGCCGCGCGCTCGGTGCTCGACGTCGAGCTGACCGACGAGGCGCTCTTTGCCGGCGTCGGCGCGGGCTCCGGGTTGCGCGACCAGATGGCGTCGTTCGACCGCGACCGCGTCGAAGAACTGATCGTCTCCTACCGTGCGCACAACGAGCTCGCGCACGAGCGGCTCGAATGCTGTCTCGGCATCGAGGGGCTGCTGACGGAACTGCACGGCCAGGGCCGCCGGCTCGGGATCGTCACTGCGAAGCGGCGCGCCACCGTCGACCTTGCATTCGCGCGACTGCCGATCGCCGACTTCTTCGACGTCGTCGTCACCGAGGAGTCGACGGAGCTCCGCAAGCCTCACCCGGACCCGATCCTGCTCGCGCTCGACCGACTGGTGGCGGAGCCCCGCGACGCCGCCTATGTGGGCGACTCGCCGTTCGACGCAGAGGCGGCACGTGCAGCCGGCGTGCTTGCCGTGGGCGTCACCTGGGGCCGCATGTTCGCCCGCCATCAGCTCGGCGCGGCCGACGTCGTCGTCGACACACCGGAGGAGCTTCTTGGCGTCCTCTAGGACGGCGACCCGCGCCGACGAGCTGCGCGGGCTGCTGCGGCGCTACGGGCACGCGTACCACGTCCTCGACGAGCCGGAGGTCGAGGACGCTGAGTACGACCGGCTCTACGACGAGCTCGTCGAGCTCGAGCGCGACTTGCCCGACGACGAGATTCCGCCGGACAGCCCGACGCGCCGGGTCGGCGCGCCGCCCTCCGGGAAGTTCCAGAAGGTCGACCACCTGGCGCCGATGGGCTCGCTCGAGAAGGTGACGACCGACGAGGCGCTCCTCAAATGGGACGCCGATGTCCGGAAGCGCCTCGACTCCGACGAGGCGGTCGCCTACGTGATCGAGCCGAAGATCGACGGCTCGGCGGTAAGCCTCGTCTACGCGAGCGGGCTCTTCGAGCGCGGCGCCACCCGCGGTGACGGCACGCGCGGCGAGGACGTGACGGTGAACCTGCGGACGATCGACGCGATCCCGCTCTCGCTGCGGCTCGACGAGGGCGAGACCGCGCCGCCGGTGCTCGAGGTACGTGGCGAGGTCTACATGCCGCTCTCCGGCTTCCGGAAGCTGAACGAGCGTTTCGTGGCCGAGGGCAAGAAGACGGCGCCGAACCCGCGCAACGCTTCGGCCGGCTCACTCCGCCAGCTGAACTCCGCGATCACGCGCGAACGGCCGCTCTCGATCTGGGTCTACGGCTCCGGCTATCGCGAGGGCGTCGAGTACGAGACGCACTGGGAGATGCTGCAGTGGCTCCGCGAGCACGGCTTCCCGATCAACCCGCACGTGCAGCGGCTCGAGTCGATCGAGGAGGTGGCGAAGCTCTCGGTCGAGTGGGAGAAGAAGCGAGTCGAGCTCGACTACGAGATCGACGGCTTGGTGATCAAGGTCGACTCGCTCGACCAGCAGCGGCGCCTCGGTGCGCTGCACGAGCGGCCTCGCTGGGCGCGTGCCTTCAAGTGGGCGCCGATGACCGCGCAGACGAAGCTCGTCAAGATCGCGATCCGCGTCGGCCGCACCGGCGCTCTCAATCCGTGGGCGATTCTCGAGCCGGTGGAGGTCGGCGGCGTGACGATCTCGCGCGCGACGCTGCACAACGAGGACGACATCAACCGCAAGGAGATCCGCGAAGGCGATCTCGTGATCGTCCAGCGCGCGGGCGACGTGATCCCGCAGATCGTCGGTCCGGCGGGGGAGCATCAGCCCGGCACGAAGGCGTTCAAGATGCCCAAGAAATGCCCTCTGTGCGGGGAAAACATCATCAAGCCCGAGGGCGAGGTGATGCACCGCTGTCCCAATCGCGCCTGCCCGTCGCGCGGGCTCGAGACGCTCAACAACTGGGTGATGGCGGCCGCCGACATCGAGGGCGTGGGCGAGCAGCTCGTGCGCCGGCTCTGGGATCTCGGCCTCGTCCGGTCGGTCCCGGAGCTATACCGGCTGACCAAGGAGCAGCTCCTCGAGCTGGACGGCTTCCAGGAGAAGAGCGCCTCGAATGCGATCTCGGCGATCGAGGCGTCGAAGCAGGTGCCGTTCAGCCGCGTGCTCTTCGGGCTCAACATCCCCGACGTCGGCTGGGTGACCGCGCAGAATCTCGCGCGGCATTTCGTCACCGTCGACCGCCTCCTCGACGCGAGCCAGGAGGACGTGCAGGAAGTCGACGGCATCGGCCCGGACCGCGCCGAGTCGATCGTCGACTGGTTCTCCGAGGAGGACAATCGCGCGCTCGTCGCAGAGCTGCGGGAGCTCCGGCTGCGGTTCGAAGCGGGCGAGGAGGAGCGGCCGAAGGAGGGGCCGCTCACCGGCTCTCAATACGTGATCACGGGCACGCTCGAGGGGTTCACGCGCGAAGCGGCGAAGGCGGCGCTCGAGGACCTCGGCGCGAAGGTGTCCGACAACGTGTCGAAGAAGACCACCGGCGTGATCGTCGGCGAAAGCCCGGGCTCGAAGGCGGCGAAGGCGCAGAAGGCGGGCGTGCCGATCCTCTCCGAGGACGATCTCGTGGCGCTGCTCGCGCAGGCGTAACGGCTCGATCAGCGCGCGGCGAGCGCCTGCACGAATCGATCCTGGGCCTTGCGCGCCGACCAGAACGGGACGGGATTGCCGTTCTGGACGATCGCGAAGACATAGCGGTCGTCGACGTAGCCGGAGAGCGCAGACGCAAGGCTCGTCGTCCCCGTCTTCGCACGGACGTGGCCGCGGGCGGGACGGCTCTGGAGCCGGTCCTCGAGCGTCCCGTTCACTCCGGCGACGGCGAGCGCCATGCGCATCGGCTCGCGCAGGTCGGGGTCGGACCAGGCGGCGCGCAAGAGCGTGGCGAGCGTCCGCGCCGACATCCGGTCGAGGCTCGACAGGCCGGAGCCGTCGACGAAGCGCGCCCCGAGGAGAGGCACGCCGGCCTCGCGAAGCTCCTCGGCGATCACGTCGGCGCCGGCGACGGTCGTGCCGGCTCCGCGCAGCACCGCGCCGAGCTGCTTCAGGACGAGCTCGGCCGTGAAGTTGTCGCTCTCTCTGTCCATGAACTGGAGCACGTCGCTGAGCGGCTCCGAGAGCAGCTCAGCGAGCGGGAACGCGGCGCTGTCGGCCCGGCCGACCCGTGGCTCTCCCGCGACGGTGATCCCTCGCTTCAGCAGGACCTCCTGGAAGCGCACGGCCGTCGCCCTCGCGGGTGCCGACGTCAGCACGTGCCGGTACCGCCCACGGTCGACCGAGAGCGCGGAGATCGGCGCCGACTCGTTCATCAGGAAGAACGACTTCCAGCCGGGGGCGCCGCGCTGGGCGTCGAAGAACGACTCGTCCCCGACGACCGAGCCGGTGACCGAGCGGATCCCGAGTGCCCGCAACTGCGTCGCGAGGCGGAGCAGACCGAGCGACGTCAACGTCGGGTCGCCGAGGCCGCGCAGCACGAGGTCACCGTCCCAGACACCGTCGTCGAGCTCGCCCTCGCCGAGCACCTCGGTGCGGAACTGGTAACTGGGTCCCAGAGCCGAGAGCGCCGCATACGTCACCGCCAGTTTCTGGTTCGAAGCAGGGACAAGAGCGAGCCGCTCGTTCTGGGCGTAGACGGTGTCGCCCGTCGTCAGATCGAGCACCAGCGCCGACGTTCGCGTCGACGCGAGCACCGGCAGCTGCAGCGCCTGCGTGAGCCTCTTGGCGACCGGTGGGCCGGTCAGCGGGCGCGCCTGCGCGGTGGCGGTGAGTGCCGCCGGCGCGAGCGCCAGCGAGACGATGACGGCGGCCAGCGCGCGGCGAAGCACGTGGCCAGTGTTCCCATGCCTTCTCACTGCGTCAAGAAAGAATGGGCCTTGCCCCGGACGAAGATAGGTCGGGCGGCCCATGCGACCCATGCGGGCACGCCGGGATAATCGACGTCCGCGGTGGAAATGGCGACCTTTTTGGATGAAATCTCCGAGCTCATCGAGCAACCTGTTCCGCGCGAGCGGCAGTTGCACCTCGAGCGGCTCGAACGCGTCCTGACGGACGGCTACGCGCACGCCCTCGCCCTCGAGGCGGAACGCTGGCGCCTCGAGCGTCGGATCACCGAGCTGGCGGGAGCGCTCGGCGAGGATGACCTCTCGGGCCAGACGGCTGAGCTTTCCGCGCTCGCGAAGCGACTCAGCGCCGCGCAGGCCGAGCTGGATCGTCTCCGCGAGCGGCTCGCAACGCTCCGAGCCCATCGGGCCGAGCTCCAGCTCCACTAGCGCGACGCGGGCTGCGCGGCTAGACGATGCCGCTGCGGACGGCGTAGACGGCCGCCTGGATGCGGTTCTCGATCTGGAGCTTCATCAGGATGTTCGAGATGTGGTTCTTGACCGTCTTCGGGCTGATGTGCAGGTCGTCGGCGATCTGGGCGTTGTCCTTGCCGTTCGCAATCAGCTTCAGCACCTGGATCTCGCGGTCGGAGAGCTCGGCCCGGATCGTCGCTGCGTCCTGAGGCGACGTCGACGACGCGCGGACCCGCTGCAGCACCTTCGAGGCGATCGTCGGCGAGACCAGCGACTCGCCGATCGACGCAGACTGGATGCCTCGCATCAGATCGGGGATCGACGAGTCCTTCAGCAGGTAGCCGCAGGCGCCGGCGAGGATCGCGTCCATGACATCGTCGTCCTGGTCGGAGATCGTCAGCACGAGCACCCGGGTGAGCGGCGAGATCGTCGAGATCTGGCGCGTCGCCTCGACGCCCGTCATCCCCGGCATGTTCAGGTCCATGACGACGACGTCCGGCGTCAGCTCGCGGACGAGCCGCAGCGCGTCGGCACCGTTCGACGCCTCACCGACGATCTCCAGTCCCTGCTCGAAGAGCAGGTTGCGAAGGCCCGTCCGAAAGAGGTCGTGATCGTCGACGAGGATGACGCGGAGCCCCGCTGCAACGCCGTCGTTATTGGTTTCGGAGTCTGTCAGCGCGTACCGCCCTGGCCCTGGGGGCTGACAGTCTAGTGCAGTGTGATCGTGACCGTGCGACGGCCCCAGGCCTGCGCCTGCGCCTGCGTCGGGAACCAGACGTCGATCGTCGAGCCTTGCACCGCGGCGCCGACATCGGCGGCGACAGCCTCGCCGTAGCCGGGGATGGTCAGCCTCGTGCCGAGCGGGATCACCGACGGATCGACGGCGACGACGCCCCAGCCGACGGGTAGTCCGGTCGCGGTCCGACCGCGGAGTGAGTAGCCGGTCGCAGAGACGGTCATCGTCGTGCCGCCGGCAGCGGGCTGCGCTGCCGAGGCGAGCGTCGCGGTCGGGGTCGTCGGGAGGGACGTCGGGACGACGACCGGCTCACGGACGAGCGCCGCCGCGCGAGCCTGCGCCGCGCGCGACTGAGCCTCGACCGAGGCGATCCTCGCCTCGTTCAGGCGCCGCTTGCTCGCGAGCTCGCCGATGTAGGCGGTCTTGGCGGCCTTCGCCTGCGCAAGCGAGGCGGCGGTCGTGGCGGCGGCAGCCTCGAGCCGGGCGATCCGGGCCTGGCGGCGGGCGACCGCGTGGTCAAGCCGGACGAGCGCGCCGCGTGCGCGCTTCACTTCGGCGAGCACGTTCTTGTCCTGCGTCGCGATCCGGTTGAGGTTGTCGAGCCCAGTGAGCGCCTCGTCGAGCGACTTCGCGCCGAGGAGGATCTCCAGCGGGCTGACATCGCCTTCCTCGTACAGGCGCCTGAGCCGTTCTGCGAGGCGCTTCTCGCCCACCCGCGTGTCGTGGCGTGCGAGGCGCAGCGCCCGGTTCGCAGAGGCGCGTTCCGCCCGCAGGCGGGTCGACTCGGCACGGAGCGACGCGAGGTCTGCGTTCGCTCGAACCAACTTGGTCTCGATCGCATACAACGCGAGCGCCGCTGATTGGCGACTCGCGTCGATCTGGACGTTCTGCGCGCGCAGCGAGCCGGCGTCTGGACCTGCGCCGCCTGCGGCGGGGGCAAGGAGGACGACGGCTGCGACGATGGCAGTCCAGGCCGCGATGCGGCGTTGGTGGGGTGCCTGCCCAGCCAAGGGTCAGGACCGTACCACACGTTCTTAACACGCAAACCGTAGGAAACCGCAAAATTTTGTAGAATTAGGCGAGTTTTCAACGCTTAAAAGTTGGCGTTCGTCCGGCATCCCTGCTACGGTCTCGCGCTGTGACGTACCGGCCCCTCCCGGTGCGCCTGTCTTGCCCCCGCTCAGGGGGTTCTTATTAGTAAGCGGAGTCTTATTAGTAAGCAAAGGTGGGCGCCGTACCTTCTGCTTGGGATGCTTGCCGCTCTTTTGAGCGCAGTCCCGGCGGTAGCCGACCCCTCGGTCTCTTCGAAGCAGGCGGAGGCCCAGCACGTTCTCGCTGACATCCAGCGAATCGACGTGCAGATGGAGAAGGCGGTCGAGGCTTACAACCTCGCCAACATCAAGCTCGCCAAGATCAAGCGTGACCTGCGTGACAACGAGCAGGCGCTCGGCGTGGCGCGCGGAAACCTCAAGAAGGGGCAGCGAACGCTTGCCCGTCGCCTGGTCTCGCTCTACACATCGGACTCGAGCAACACGACGCTCGAGGTGATGCTCGGCGCCAAGAGCCTGGACGACATGCTGAACCGGCTCGAGGCCGTGAGTCGCGTCTCCAGCCAGGACACGCATGTCCTCGGGGAGGTGCGCGAGTTCCGGACCGCGGTTCAGAAACGCGAGGGCCAGCTGAAGAAGGCTCATGCGGAGCAGGTCTCACTCGTCGGCGAGCGCGCACGACAACGGGCGGCGATCGAGTCGCAGCTCGCCCAGCGCCGCGCCTTGCTCTCGTCGATCAAGAGCGAGATCGCGAAGATCCAGGCTGCCGAGCGCACACGGCAGCTGCAGATCGCCGCCGCCGCGCAGGCGCGGCTCGCGAATCGCCAGAATGGGCCTGCCGACGATTCGGTCGTCGGCGCCGCGGCGACGACAGCCGAGGGCATCTCGGTCGCGCCACCGTCGCAGTACGGCGGCGTCGTCGGCGTCGCGATGCAGTACCTCGGCACCCCGTACGTGTGGGGCGGCGCTTCGCCCGGCGGCTTCGATTGCTCCGGCTTCGTCATGTACGCCTACTCCCAGATGGGCGTCTCGTTGCCGCACAACGCGGCAGCCCAGTTCGGCTCCGGCGTCCCGGTGTCGCGCGACCAGCTCCAGGCGGGCGACCTGGTCTTCTTCGACGGGCTCGGACACGTTGGGATCTACATCGGCGGCGGCCAGTTCGTCCACTCGCCGCACACGGGCGACGTCGTCAAGATCTCGTCGCTCTCGGACTCCTGGTACGGGTCGTCGTACGTCGGCGCGCGTCGCATCCTCTAGCGCTCCGCCAGGCCATAGGAGCGCCGGCGCGGCCACGCTGCGCCCTCAATGGGGACAGTCCCCGGTCATGACCTTTTCGGCCAGGCGAGGCCCATGTGGGGACAGTCCCCCGCCATGGCCTTCTTGGACAGGGCGGCGTCCTAGTGGGGACAGTCCCCGGTCATGCCGTTTTCGGACAGGAGGTGGCGCTCAGCCGTAGAGATCTTCGATCGTCGAGCCGAAGTGCTGCTGGCAGACGCGGCGCTTCAGCTTTAGCGTCGGCGTCAGCTCGTCGTCCTCCATCGAGAAGTCGCGCGGGAGGATTGCGAAGCGCTTCACCTGCTCGTAGCGCGAGCGCTCGTGGTTCACGCCGTCGATCACGGATTGGATTCGCGCTCGCACGGATTCGTCGGTCGCCAGTTCCTCGAGCGGGGCGGTGAGGCCCTCGGCTCGGAGGGCGGCCTCGTCGAGTGTGATCAGCGCCGTGACGTACGGCTTGCGGTCGCCGACGACGAGGGCCTGCGAGATGTACTTCGACGCCTTCAAGTCGTTCTCGAGGTTCTGCGGTGCGACGTTCTTGCCGCCGGAGGTGACGATCAGATCCTTCTTTCGGTCGGTGATCTTCAGGAACCCGTCGTCGTCGATCTCGCCCACGTCTCCTGTCAGGAGCCAACCGTCCTCGGTCAGCACCTCCGCCGTCGACGCCTCGTCCTTGTAGTAGCCCTTGAAGATCGTGTTCGACCGGATGAGCACTTCGCCGTCGCCGGCGATCCGCAGCTCGACGCCGGGCAGCGCCTGGCCGACCGTGCCGAAACGGAACGCGTCGGGCCGGTTGACCGTCGCGGCGGTCGTGCACTCGGAGAGGCCATATCCCTCGAGGATCAGCAGCCCGATCGCGTGGAAGAACTCCGCCATCTCCTGCCCGAGCGGCGCGCCGCCGGAGTTGGCGATGCGAAGCCGGCCGCCGAGGCGCTCCATCACCCTCGAGAAGACGAGCTTGCCTGCCACGCGCCGCTGCGCGGCCAGCAGCGCCGGAACAGGCTCACCGGCCTGCTCCAACCGGCTCACGCGGTACCCGACCCGCATGGCCCAGTCGATGATCCGCCGCTTCGCGCCCGTGGCCTCGTCGAATTGCTGGAGGACGGCGGTGTGGATCTTCTCGTACACCCGCGGCACGCTCGGGAAGAGCGTCGGCCGCACCTGCGGCAGCGCCATCACCGCATGCAGCGGGTCCGGGAGGAACGCGACCGTGAATCCCACATAGGGGGCAGAGAGGTGAAGCAGCCGGCCATAGTTGTGCGCGAGCGGCAGGTAGAGAAGCGCGATGTCGCCGGGGACGGCCAGCGGCGGCTCCATCTCGTCCGCCTTGGTCACCATCGCGTGGTAGTTGCGGTGACGGATCATGCAGGCCTTCGGCCGGCCGGTCGTGCCCGACGTGTAGATGAACGTGAAGAGGTCGTTCTCGTCGATCTCGACCGTGCGCGCCGCCAGCGCGCCGGGGTTCGCCGCCGCGAAGGCGCGACCTTGCTCGCGCAGGCCGTCGAGGTCGGCGAACGTCAGGACGTGCTGCAGGCGCTCGCTCGACGCGCGGTAGTCCGAGATCTTCTCGAGCTGCTCGTCGTCCTCGACGACTGCGCCGACCACCTCCGAGTGCTCGAGGATGTAGACCGTCTCGCCCTGGGCGCTGTTGGGGTAGATCGGCGCCACGACCGCGCCGACGAGGCCGAGCGCGAAATCGAAGAGCGCCCATTCGAGGCGGGTGCGGCCGATGATCGCGAAGGCCTCGCCTCGGCCGACGCCGAGCGAGAGCAGGCCGTTTGCCAGCTCGTCGATCGCCACGCCCGCGTCGGCCCACGAGACCTCGCGCCAGCCGTCGTCCTCTTCGACGAGGTAGGCCGTGCCTGCGCGGCCTCGAGCTTCCTGCCAGAGGCCGGCGATCGTGCGCGGTTCGGCCGGCATTGCCGACCGCTCAGAAGCTGGTGGAGTGCTGACCTCGCTCACGGAGCCTGCTCGCACTTTACTCAGGCCGGGGAGGGATGCTGTCAATTTCCACGAAACTCCCTGGTCCCTCTACGATTCGAGGAACGATGCGGACGACCTGGAACGGCGCGATCAGCTTCGGGCTGGTGAACATCCCTGTGGGCCTCGCGCCCGCGACAAAACCCGCTGCCCGTCAGTCGGACGTCTCGTTCCGGCTGCTGCACCGCGAGTGCGGCACGCCGATCAAGCAGAAGCGTTGGTGCCCGACCCACGATCGCGAGGTCAGCCAGGACGAGCTCGTTCGCGGCTGGGAGGTCTCAAAGGGTCAGTTCGTGCTCGTCGAGGACGCCGATCTCGAATCGCTCGAGCAGCAGCAGAACTCGCGGTTGATCGAGATCGAGCGCTTCGTCGACCTCGATCAGGTCGATCCCGTCTGGTACGACCGCACCTACTTCGTCGTTCCCGGCGGCGCCGAGGCAGCGAGGCGGCCGTATGCGCTGCTCCACGAGGCCATGAAGGATGCCGGCGTGGGCGCGATCGGCCGGTTCGTCCAGGCCGGCAAGGAGAAGCTCGCGCTGATCCGCCCGCTCGGCGAGGCGCTCGCGCTCGAGACGCTCTTCGTGAACGAGGATGTCGTGCCCGCCGAGGAGATCGAGGGAGCGGTCGCCGGCGCCGAGGTGAAGAAGCCCGAGCTCGCGCTTGCCCGGCAGATCGTCGCGAGCCTGCACGGAGACTTCGACCCGTCGGAGCTCAAGAGCGAGTACCGCCAGAGCCTCCGGGCCCTGCTCGAGGCGAAGCTCGCCGGCACAGAGCTCGCCGAGCCGGAGCCCGAGGAGGAGGCGGCGCCCGTCATCGACCTGATCGACGCGCTCAAGCGCTCCGTCGCCGAGGTCAAGTCACGCCAGGGCACCGAGGACGGCGCCGGAAAGCCGAAAGCCGCCTCGAAGGGCGGCTCTCGAACGCGTCGCGCTCCGGTGAAGAAGAGCGCGTAGCCAGTCGTCGCAGAGCGAACGGCTCAGCGCCTCACCGGCTCTGGAGCGTTAGTGGCTCTGCAGTTCTAGTGGCTCTGCAGTTCTGGTGGCTCTGCAGTTCTGGTGGCTCTGCAGTTCTAGTGACTCTGCAGTTCTAGTGGCTCTGCGGCATGGCGCCCAACGCCTGGAGCTGCGCGGCGAACAGCGTCTTGTCGATCTTCCCCTGGTAGATCGGCACGCTCTCCTGCACGCAAACCCGGATGACCTCGTCGCGGTCGATCCCGAGCTCCTTGGACAGCTCTTCCGGCGTAAGGTGATTTGCCATGTCGCTCCTTCCGTTCTCGGCCACAAAAAAGCCCATCTGCGCGCTGCGCTGACGGGCTAAGACGTTGCCTTGCTTTTTGGGACCCGGGGAATCACTGGGCCTGTCCCCCTCTAGTGCTCATTGGATCTAAGGATAGACGGGGATCATGACGGACGCAAAGATGTCCGGTTTGCAGGAGCGTTTCGCCGAGGTGAAAGGGACCCGGCTCCGCTACTTCGTCGGCGGCGAAGGACCGCCCGTCGTGCTCGTGCACGGCTTCGCAGGCGCGGCGTCCAACTGGATCGAGATCGCAGCGCTGCTTGCGCAATCGCACCGCGTGCTCGTCCCCGATCTGCCCGGGCACGGGCATTCGGACGCACTGTCCTCGACTCCCGGCTTGGGGGTCTTCGCGGATCGCGTCGCCGCCGTCGCGAAGCTCGAGCAGATGCTGCCCGCGCATGTCGTCGGGCATTCGCTCGGCGGTGTCGTCGTGCTGCGGCTCGCGGCACGGAGACCCGAGGCCGTGCGCTCGGTCGCACTGGTCGCGCCCGCCGGCATCTCGTCGTCGACCCGCGTCGCCGAAGCGACGTTGACCGCGTTCGGGCTCGTACGGCCCGGACGGCACATCGGTCGCTTGATCGAGACGGTTGCGGCCACGCCTCGGCTTCGCCGCACCGTGCTCGGCGCGTGGGCAGTGTCGGACGGGACGGTGCTCACCGCCGAGGCGACGCGTGGCCTCCTCGCGGGTCCGCCGCTGCACACCGACACGTTGAGCGCCGGGCGTGCGCTCGTCCGTGACGATCCGCGAGGCGACCTCGGGCGTGTCGCGTGCCCGTGCCTCGTCATCGGCGGTGCGCGCGACGTGCAGGTGCCGGTGGCCGACTTCTTCCAGTACGCCCGGCGGCTGCGCGCGCCCGTGCGCCTCGTCGCGGACGCCGGGCACCTCGTGATCGCCGAACGGCCCGCCGCCGTCGTGGACGCGATTCTGTCGCTCGTTGCTTCTGCGGAGCTTCGCTAGGCCACGGCGACCTCCGCGGGCGGGGACAGGAACTGGACATGGTGCGCGACGACCTCGATCGCGTTCCGGCGCTTCCCCTCTTCCTCCCAGCTGCGGCTGCGCAGGCGGCCGTCGACCGCAACCCGACGGCCTTTGACGAGGTACTGCGCGCAGAGCTCTGCCTGCTTGTCCCAGGCGACGACGCCGACGAAGTCCGCCGCGTCGCCCTTGGGGCGGTCGACGGCAAGCAGGAACGTCGCGCGTTGCTTGCCCTCGCCGACCTCCTTCAGCTCGACGTCGGTCGCGAGGTTGCCGATCAGGGTGACGACGTTCACGGGCTCCTCCTCCGGTGACTGTCGAGCCAACGTAGCCCCGGGAACGGCACGTGTCTGTGACAACTCTGGAAAGAAAAACGGCGGGCCGATGCCCGCCGTCTTCTCATCGGGGTGCCGAGATTTGAACTCGGGACCTCTCCGACCCGAACGGAGCGCGCTACCAGGCTGCGCCACACCCCGAGCGGCTACAGGTTAGCCGCTCGGGGCACCCTCCGCCGGAGCAGGCTCTGACGAGTCATGGCGGTGAACCACGGCCGTGCACGCGTCCTCGACGTAGTCGAGGCCCGCAGCGGTGGCGATGCGACGAGCCTCGTCCGAGCGGATTCCGAGCTGGAGCCAGAGCGCTCCCGCGCCTGCGGCCACCGCCTCACGCGCGTGGGCGGCGCAGTGCTCCGGCCGCCGGAAGACGTCGACGAGGTCGATGTGCTCGTCGATCTCGGCGAGCGACGCCACGCAGGGCACGCCGAGCACGTCGTCGCAGTCCAGTGGGCGAACCGGGATCACGCGGTAGCCGGCGTCGAGCAGATAGCGCATGACGCGGTGGCTCGGCCGTTCGGGATTGGGCGAAGCGCCGACCAGTGCGATCGTCCCCGCCTCGCGGAGGATCTGCTCGGGCGACCTCATGCGGCCGTTCGCACGGAGCGGTAGCAGAGCGGGATGAACCACAGCACACAACCGAGCGAGCCGCCGACGGCGATGATCTGGCGCGGCGTGAAGGTGCCGGCGAGCGCGCCCGCGACCGCATAGCCGATCGGGGTCAGCGCGAACGAGCCGAACGCATCGAGGCTGAAGACACGTGACAGGTAGTTCTCCGGTACGAGCTCGGTGACCATGGTGAACCACCCGGCGATCCCGAGCCCGATGCCGAGCCCGCGCCAGACGACGGCCACGCAGGCGAGCGGGTACCAGGGCGAGAGCGCGACAACGACCATGCCCACGTCGTTCAACCCGAAAGCGATGAAGCAGATCAGGACGCGGTTGCGGCGCGGGTTCCAGCGGGCGTAGATCAGCGAGCCGGCGACCATTCCGAGCGACATCAGGCTGAAGAGGAATCCGTACGAGCCGACACCGCGGTCGTACTGATCGCGCACGAGTTGCGGCAGGAGGGCGATGTAGGGTGACATCGCGATCATCAGGATGAACGTCGCCACGAAGATGCCCGACCAGAGCCACGGAACGCTCATCACGTAGCGGAAGCCGGCGCCGATCTCACGGAAGGCGCCCTCACGCGGCGCCGGCGTCATCACGCGCGGGCGCGCCTGCCACAGCAGGGCAGCGGAGGCGACGAAGGACAGCGCGTCGATCGTCCAGACGGTCCCAGGGCCCGCCGTGCCGTACAGTCCGGCGGCGACCGCGGGCCCGATCACGGCGCTCAGCTGTCGCGCACCGTTGATCATCGAGTTCGCCGACGCGAGGTAGGGCTGCTCGACGACGAGCGGGACGATGCCGCCGAAGGCCGGGTGGAAGAACCCGTCGGCGAAGCCGATCGCCGTTGCGAGGACCATCAGCGAGGTGAGTGAGAGATGCCCGCTGAACTCGAGGACGGCGAGCATGCCGACGAGGACGGCGCGGGCGAGGTCGGAGCCGATCATCAGCAGGCGCCGCGAGTGCCGGTCGGCGAGGACGCCGCCCCAGAGGAGGGTCGTCAGCAGGCCGAGGGAGTAGAGCGCGAGGACGAAGCCGAGCGAGCCCGCGTCGCCGGTCAGGTCGGTGACGCGCCAGCCGAGGGCGACGATGAACGCCGCGTCGCCGACGAACGAGATCGTCTGACCGCCCCAGAGCAGGCGGAAGTCGCGGCTGCGGAAGGCGCCGAGAGTGCCGGCGCGCTTGGCGGGGAAGGCGTCGTCCACTCGCGCCAACGCTATCGTGGCCGACGTGTCGCAAAACGCAGTGCCTCTGAGCGCCGTCGTCTTCGACGTCGACTTCACGATCTCGAAGCCGGGACCCGATCTCGGCCCGGAGGGCTACCAGCGGCTCGGCGCACGGTTCGGCCTCGCGCTCGATCCGGAGCGCTACGAGGAGGCGCGGATCGCGGCGCTCGACGAGTTGCAGCGCCACCCGGAGCTCGACCACGACGAGGAAGTCTGGGTGCTCTTCACCCAGCGGATCATCGTCGGCATGGGCGGCACCGGCGACACGTATGCATGCGCGGCCGAGATGACGCGTGCGTGGGAGCAGGCGGAGCACTTCGAGCTCTACGAGGACGCGCTGCCGGTGCTTCAGGATCTGCGGGAGCGAGGCCTGCGGCTCGGGCTGCTCTCGAACACGGCGCGCGACCTGGATGAGTTCGTCGCGCATCACGGGCTCGACGTCGACGCGGTGCTCACGTCGCGGGCCCACGGCAAGACGAAGCCGCATGAGGCGATCTTCCGCGCGATGCTCGAGGCGCTCGGCGTCGATGCGGGGGCGGCCGTGATGGTCGGCGACACCGTCGAGGACGACGTCGAGGGTGCGCGGGCGATCGGCATGCGGGCGGTGCTCGTCGATCGTGACGACCGGTACCCGGAGGTGGTGGAGCGGATCCCGACGCTGCTCGCTCTGCCGGCTGCGCTTGGGCTCGTCGTCTGATCGGCTTTTTCGGTCATCACCGGGGACAGTCCCCGGTCAGTGTCCCGCTCGGCCACGGCAGGCAGGGCCATGTCCCGATGCGTCCCGGTGGGGGACAGTCCCCAGGCATGCCGTTTTCGGACAGTGAGCGCCGGGCCGGGGACAGTCCCCGGTCATGGCGTTTTTGGACGTCGAAAGACTAGGATCGAGCCGGATGCCGGATTGGGTGATCTGGTCGATCGTCGCCGTGCTGCTCGGGGTCGGCGAGTTGATGACGCCCGGGATGTTCTTCCTCGGGCCGGTCGCGCTCGCGGCCGTGGCGGCCGCGGTCGTCGGGGCGATCGGGGTCAGCGTTGTCGTGCAGTTGCTCGTCTTCGTCGTCCTGGCGATCGCCTCGGTCGGAGTTCTGCGTCCGATCGCACGATCGCACCTGCGAATGCCACCCGAGCTGCGCACGGGGTCAGACGCCCTCGTCGGCGCGAAGGCGCTCGTCGTGCGCCGGGTCGACAGCAACGGAGGCCTGGTCAAAATCGGTGGCGAGGAGTGGACTGCGCGGACGTTCTTCGAGGAGCAGGTGCTCGAGCCCGGGACGCGGGTCGAAGTCGCGAAGATCGAGGGCGCCACGGCGCTCGTCTACGAATAGGAGGTTCCGGTGGCCGCTCTCATCGTGCTGGTCGTGGTCGCGTTGTTCGTTCTCTTGATCCTCGCGCGGACGATCAAGATCATCCCGCAGGCGCGCGCCGGAGTCGTCGAGCGCCTCGGCCGCTACAGCCGGACGCTGACGCCGGGGCTCTCGATCGTCGTGCCGTTCGTCGACCGCATCCGCGAGACGATCGACCTTCGCGAGCAGGTGATCTCGTTCGCGCCGCAGCCGGTGATCACCGAGGACAATCTGGTGGTCTCGATCGACACCGTCATCTACTTCCAGGTCACGGAGGCGAAGGCGGCGACGTACGAGATCCAGAACTACATCCAGGCGATCGACCTGCTGACCGTGACGGCGCTCCGCAACCTCGTCGGCGGCATGACGCTCGAGGAGGCGCTGACCTCCCGCGACGCGATCAACGACCAGCTGCGCGGGATCCTCGACGACGCGACCGGCAAGTGGGGCATCCGTGTGCACCGCGTGGAGCTGAAGGCGATCGACCCGCCCGTCTCGATCAAGGAGACGATGGAGAAGCAGATGCGCGCCGACCGGGAGAAGCGGGCCGCGATCCTCCAGGCCGAGGGCGTCAAGCAGTCGGCGATCCTCGAGGCCGAGGGCGCGAAGCAGTCGGCGATCCTCAAGGCGGAAGGCGACAGCCAGGCCCAGGTGCTGCGCTCCGAGGGTCAGGCGAAGGCGATCGAGACCGTCTTCCGCGCGATCCACGAGGGCAACGCCGACCCGAAGCTCCTCGCCTACCAGTATCTCCAGGTGCTGCCGCAGATCGCGCAAGGCGACGCGAACAAGATGTGGATCATCCCGAGCGAGTTCTCCGGCGCGCTCAGCCGCCTCTCCGAGGCGCTCAGCAGTCCGCTGTCGCCGGACACCTCGAAAGCACCTTCACCACCGGCCGACCCACCTTCCACGTGAGGCGGATCCGCACCGACGCGGCGTTGTTCTCGTAGCGCAGCTCGCGCAGGAACATGCTCGGGTTCACGCGGTGAGAGAGCACGTAGACACCGGCCGGAACGTGCGTGATCTCGACGTTCTGCCCGTGGAAGAAGCCGGGGTAGCGATCGGTGTAGCCGACGGACGTCCCTTGCAGGATCGACCTCGCGTCCGGCGCGAACTGGCCGCAGTTGGACAAGTATTTCGCCTTGGGCTTCTTGATGCCGGGCACCGCTCCGTAGTGGTCGGCCAGGCAGAAGCCGCTCTTGCGGTCGCGGACGAGCAGCTCTCCTTCCGGGTTACGGAGTTCGAAGCTGACGAAGCGCATGTAGTGCCAGTGGAAATGGGGCGGCGAGCGTGTGTAGCGGAGCTTGCCGGTGTCGAGGTAGAGCTTCGAGCCGCCGCCCTTCAGGAAGACGCGCTGACGCACGTTCATCCGGGCGGCGCCGGTCGGGCGGAAGCCTTCGAGTTGTGACGCGCCCAGGCCGATGTTGTCGACCGTCGACGTGAAGCCGAGCTGCCAGTGGCCGGGTCCGCCGCCGATCACGAGCCCGCTCGGTGAACGCTGCTCGAAGTCGGGAAGCAGCTCGCGCGAAAGCGGCGGCCTCCACGACGGCTGGTGCCCCGGGCCGAGCTCGCGCAGCGCCGTGCCGTCGGGCGCCACGGTCCAGAGCGTGTCCGCCGAGACGAAGGCGAGTCGTGCCCCCGCCGGCGACCACGCGGGTGCTCCGGCCGGCTCGTCGACGGCGGTCACGGGCGTGCCGCCGACCGCGAGCTGGCCGTCGACGATCTTCGCGAGCTGTCCGGCCGGGCCCCACGCCGGGTCGCTGCCGGGACCGTGGTCGCGCAGACCGCCGCCGCACCAGCGGACGCTGTACACCTCGCCGTCCCGCTCGAAGGCGATGCGCTTGCCGTCCTTCGACCAGTCGGGATCGGCGCCTGCGGCGAGGCGCCGCTCGTCGAGCCCGTCCGCGCGCACCGTCCAGACGGCGTCGTCCCGGACGAAGGCGAGCCGGCGCCCATCGGGCGCCCACGCTGGCTCGTCGCCGGCGCGCACGAGTCGTGCGCGGCGCGTCCCGTCGGCGTCCATCACCCAGACGTCGCCCCGCTGGACGAACGCGATGCGGCGGCCGTCGGGCGTCCAGGCCGGACCGTGACCGAGGGCGGCCTTGTGGCCGTCGACGTAGACCCCGCTCGCCGTCGCGAACGCGAGTGCTAGAGCCCAAGCAGCGATCGCCATACCTCCGTCTGCTCGCCGAGAGCGGGCGCCGCTGGCGGCAGATCCGGGACCACCGGGGACAGACCCCGGTCATGTCCTGGGGACAGTCCCCGGTCATGTTGTTTTAGGACAGGGGAGGCGAGCTCGGAGGCCGCTTCTTCGAGGGTTAGCACCGGCCCCGCGCAGACGTCCTCGCCGTCGAAGCGCTCGAGCCATTCGGCGAGCGTTCGAGCGGCGATCGTTTCGCGGAGCTCCGGCACGTTCGGCTCGAACGCCCGGTTGACGAGGTCCTCGCGCTCGACGAGCTCGCAGAGCCGGCGCCAGAACTTCGGCTCCAGCGCCGCCACGGTCAGAAAGCGCCCGTCGGCTGTCTCGTAGATCCCGTAGCAGGCCGCGCCGCCGGTCAGCAGACGCGGCACCGGCTCACCGCCGAGGCGATGGGAGACCAATTGGTGCGCACCCTCGGTCATCGAGACGACGAGCCGCGCACCTCGGCCGGTCCGCCCGAGCTCGAGCAGGGCTGCGAGGATCTCCGTCACGGCCTGCAGCGCCCCCGCGGCCAGATCGGCGGCCTGCACCGGCGGCACGGCCGGCGCCGTGTCGGCGAGCGCGCCGGCGTAGCCCATGTAGTTGAGGTCGTGGCCCGCCTGCCCCGCCCGCGGGCCGTGACCGAATCCGGTGATCGAGCAGTACACCGCGTGCTCCGGCGCCGCGGCGGGTCCGACTCCGAGCCGCTCGGCGACGCCCGGGCGAAAGCCCTCGAGCACCACGTCCGCACGCCCGACAAGCGCAGGCCCGAGCGGGTCGCCGGCCTTCGCGTCCCAGACCACAGACTCCTTGCCGGCGTTCAGCGCAGCCTCGGCGGCAGGCACCGCCAGCCGCATCGGATCGCCCTCGGGCGACTCGAGCCGCACGACGCGCGCGCCCAGGCGGAGCAACTCGCGACCGGCGTACGCCCCCGGGAGCTGACGCGTGAGATCGACGACGAGAAGCCCCCCGAGTGGTTGCACCGGCGGAGATCATGCCACTAGACTCGGCGCCCGCTTTGACTGAACCGTCCGACATCGCGGCGTACCGCGCGCAGCTGACAGTGTTCGCAAGCGGCCTGGCGTCGCGGGCGGCGACTACCGTCTAGGCGTGGAAGAGGCCCGTGCCGCCCAGGTCGTGCTCCTGCCGCAGCGCCGGGCGCCGGTCTGGCGTCTGTCGCTCGGCGCGTTCGGGCTCGCGTTCTCGATCACCACCACGGCTGCGTACCTGCCGCCCCTGCTCGGCAAGTTCACCGACTCGAAGACCCTGATCGCGCTGGTCCTCGGCTCGGAAGGGATCTTCGCGCTGACGCTGCCACTCGTGATCGGCCCCTGGTCGGACACGTTCCACACGCCGCTCGGCCGCCGGCGCCCGTTCATGCTCGCCGCGCTCGGCCCGATGGGCTTCTGCCTGGCGCTGATGGCCTTCATGCCGAGCCTCTGGACGACCGCGCTGATCGTGCTCGCGTTCTTCTTCGCCTACTACGTGTACGAGCCGCCGTATCGCGGGCTCTACCCGGATCTCCTGCCCGAGTCGCTCTACGGCCGTTCGCAGGGCGTGCAGCACATCATGCGCGGGATCGCGCTCGGCGGGGGGCTCGTCGGCGGCGGGTTTCTCTTTCACGTCTGGCAACCGTTTCCGTTCCTCGTCGCGGCGTTCGTCACGACGCTCGCCTGCGGCGGAGTGATCCTGCTCGTGCGGGAGGACACCCACGGCACGCGGCGCGCTTTCGAAGGCGTCCGCAGCTACCTCGCGCGCAGCTGGCACATCTTGCGCGACGAGCCTCTGGTGCGGCGGTTCCTGATTGCGAACGCCGCGTGGGAGGCGACCTTCGCGGCCGCCCGAACGTTCGTCGTCCTCTACATCACGCGCGGTCTAGGCGAACCGCTCTCGACCAACTCGTTCGTGCTCGCGGCCGTTGCCGGTGGCTACGTCGTCGCCGCGATCGGGTCGGGCAGGCTCGGCGACCGCTTCGGGCTCGCGAAGGTGATCTGGATCGCGTCGTTCATCTATGGGTTCGGCCTGCTCGGCGGCGGGCTGGCGATCGAGTGGCACGACTGGTACTACCCGATCATCTTCACGGTCGCGATCGCCGGCGGGACAGTGATGACGCTGGCCTGGGGGCTGCTCTTCAAGCTGATGCCCGAGGAGCACCGGGGTGCGATCGCCGGCCTCGCGACCTGGACGAAGGGCTTCGGGCTGATCATCGGCCCGGTGGTCGTCGGCGGCGCGATCGACATCTTCGCCCCGTATCTCGAGTCGACCGACGGCTACCAGCTGCTGTGGCCGCTCTGCGGCGTGCCGATCCTGTTGGCGATTCCGCTCGTCGCGTCACTCGTCAAGCACGAGCCTCGCGGCACGGTGGTTCCCCCGGCCGTGTGAGCCCGAAGCCCCAGACGCGGTTCTGCTGCACGTAGATCCGGGTCGTCGTCCCGAGGGTGTAGGTGTCGTACCCCGGGCAGGCGATGCGCGGCAGGGCGCCGTAAAGGGCCGTCAGCGAGGCGGAGGGGTCGCCGATCCGCAGCCCGGCGTCGGTCTTCCAGCCCGTGGGCATCCAGACCGTGTAGGCCGCTGCGACCCGGCCGCGGCGGAACGTGACGCCGATCCCCTGCGGCTGAAAGCGTCGTGTGTTGAAGAACCAGGTGGGCCGGGCGCAGCTGCGGCAGACGCCGTGACGCAGGCCCCAGAGGTGCGTGACGCGCGCGGGCGTGTCGCCGACCCGGATGCCGCCGAGGCTCTGGCCCGGGACGAGGATTTTCGGCGGCTGGGCGGCGAGTGCGAGAGCGAGCAGGATGCCCACGTCGCGATACTAGTCACCGGTGCAGCGCTTCAATCTGAACGGGGAGCTGGAGCACGAGGTCGAGCAAGGTGGCTCGCGCTGGCGCACGACGCGCCTCGCGGACAAGCTCGGGGCCGCGCAGATCGGCGGCACGCTCTACGAGCTCGGCGAGGGCGAGCGGACGTTTCCGTACCACTATCACCACGGCGTCGAGGAATGGCTGTACGTCGTTTCCGGCTCGCCGGTGGTGCGGACGCCGGGCGGGGAGAAGCAGCTCCGGCCCGGCGACGTGCTCGGCTTCCCCAGCGGGCCCGACGGCGCCCACTCGCTGCGCGGGCCGGGCCGGGTGCTGGTCATCTCGACCGGTGGGCCGCCTTCGGTGTCGGTCTATCCGGACAGCGACAAGCTCGGCACGCGTCCGGCCGGCGAGGACGACAGGCTCAACTTCCGCCGCGGCGACGCGGTCGGCTACTGGGAGGGTGAGGGCGGGTGAGCGGGCCGGTCAACGTCTTCGACGTCGAGCTGAAGTTCGATCCCGACGAGCCGGAGGGCTACTGCCGGCGCTGGGCTCAGCTCGGACCGCTCGTCGCCGGCGAGAAGCTCGGGATGTCGGTGTATCTGCTGGAAGACGCCGAGTGGATCTGCGCTTATCACTACGAGTGGGGCGCCGAGGAGTGGCTGATCGTGCTCGACGGGACGCCGACGCTGCGGACGCCCGAGGGTGAGCACGCGCTGGAGCCCGGCGACGTCGTCTGCTTCCGCGAGGGCCCCGAGGGCGCGCACAACGTCCGTGGCCCGGGGCGGGTCGCGATGCTCTCGACGAAGCGTCCCGTCGGAATCGACGGAGTATCCGGACAGCGACAAGATCGGCTTCTGGGCGCCCGGCGGCAACGACTACATGCTGCGGCGAACGCCGAGCCTCGACTACTGGGACGGCGAGCTTTAGCGGGAGGTTCGGGGCGCGCGAGCTCCCCAGTGGGGACAGTCCCCCAACGTGTCCGTTTGGGTCATGACCGCTTACGACGTGGCCGTTGGCCAGCCGACCGGGGACAGTCCCCGGTCACCTCTCTTTCGGCCATGGCCTTCGTAACAAGAGCGTAACTTCGGCTCCCCTCGAGGCCCTTTCGCGTCTGACGGGCGCTACGTTCAAGCGATGCGGCAGCCGCGATCAGCACTCCCCGCGTACGGCGTCTTCCACGTCACGACTCGTGGCGTCGCGCGCCAGCCGATCGTCCGCGACGACCACGACCGCGACTACTGGGCTCGCCTCGCGCGCCTCACGATTCGCCACTACTCCTGGGACTGCATCGCGTGGATTCTGCTCGACAACCATTTCCATCTCATCGTCGAGACCTGGCGCGAGCGTCTCTCGAACGGAATGCAGCGCCTGAACGGACGCTTCGCCCAGGCTTTCAACGAGCGCCACGGCCGCGACGGCCACCTGTTCGGCGACCGGTTTCGCGCGTGGATGATCCGCGACGACGACCACCTTGCGAGTGCGACGCGCTACGTGCTGGACAACGCAGCACGCGCCGGGCTCTGCGACTTCGGCGAACGCTGGCCGTGGAGTGGCGGCCGTGCAGTCGAGCGACTAGACCTGCGCGCCCGCGTGCACGGGCGACAGCGCGGGCGCCCACGAGCAGATCGGCGAGACGTCGCCGCCGCTCCCGTTCAGACGCCGGTAGCCGAGCGCGTGCTCGGCCTGCATCAGCTTGTGGATCTGCGTCGTGCCCTCGTAGATGATCGGCGCCCGCGCGTTCCGGAAGTACCGCTCGATCCCGTACTCGGCGGAGTAGCCGTAGGAGCCGAAGACCTGGATCGCGAGGTGGGCGGCTTCGAACGCGGACTCCGTCGCGTGCCACTTGGCGAGGGAGGTCTCGCGCGTGTTCCGCTTGCCCTCGTTCTTCATCCAGGCCGCCTGCATGACGAGGAGCTTGGACGTCTCGTAGCCGAGGACCATCTGGGCGATCATGTCCTGGACGAACTGGTACTTGCCGATCGCCTGGCCGAACGTCTCCCGCTCGCGCGCGTACGCGGTCGAACGCTCGAGGCACGCGCGCACGACGCCGCACGCGCCGGCCGCGACGGTGAAGCGTCCCTGGTCGAGCGAGTGCATGGCGATCTCGAAGCCCTGCCCCTCGTCGCCGATCAGATTCTCGGCGGGCACCTCGACGTTCTCGAAGAAGAGCTCGCCGGTCGACCCCGCCCAGATGCCGAGCTTGTGCTCGGTGTCGGCGGCGGAGAAGCCCTTCATCCCCTTCTCGAGAACGAAGGCCGAGATGCCCTTGTGCTTCGCGGCCGGGTCGGTCTTGGCGAACACGAGCGCGTGGTCGGCGACCGTCGCGTACGAGATCCAGTTCTTCTGACCGTTGAGGACGTAGACGTCGCCCTCGCGGCGCGCGGTCGTGCGCATCGCGGCGACATCGGAGCCTGCAGCCGGCTCGGTGAGGCCGAAGCACGCGAGCTTCTCGCCGCGTGCCTGCGGTGCGAGCCAGCGCTGCTTCTGCTCCTCGGAGCCGTACTTGAGGAGCGACAGCGAATTGAGCCCGACGTGGACGGAGATCAGTGTCCGGAACGCCGCCTCGCCGCGCTCGATCTCCTCGCACGCGAGCGCCTCGGAGACGTAGTCGAGGCCGGCGCCGCCGTACTCCTCCGGGATTACGATGCCGAGGATCCCGAGCTCGGCCATTCCCTCGATCAGCTCCATGTCGAGACGGTGCGCAATGTCGTTCTCGACGGCGACCGGGAGGACGCGCTCGTCCACGAAGGCGCGCACGGTGTCCTGGATCAGCTTCTGCTCGTCGGTCAGCGCGAAGTCCACGCGCGAGAGCCTACCTTGACCGCGCCGCGCGCCCCACCTGGCCTCGTAACGCGGACCGTCCCGCTCTGTCAGGCCGGATCGAGCGCCGGGAGCCCGTCGATCGAGACGGCGTTCTTCTCCCGCACGTAGTCGCGCAGCCCATCTTCGCCCTGGCGGTCGATCCAGAGGTCGCGTTGCGGCCGCTCGCCGACGTATTCCATGAGCGGGACGCCGAACCCGCACGAGTCGGAGATCCGCTCGACGTGGAGGCGAATCACGCCGCGCACTCCATCGCCGGGATCGTCGGCGCGGACGACCTCGCCGCGGCCGTGAAGCCTGACGATGCGAGGCGGTCCTTCGAAGGCACAGAGCATCAGCACGAGGCGGCCGTTCTCGCGCAGGTGCGCAATCGTCTCGGCGCCGCTGCCGATGTGGTCGTCGTACTCGATGGTCTGCTCGTCGACGAGGCGCAGCGTCTCGATCGGGCCCTTCGGGCTGACGTTGACGCGGCCGCCGGTGCTTGGGTGCCGTCGCGACAAAGAAGAGGCGCTGCGCCTGGATCCAGGCGGCCAGCTTCGCGTCGATGCCGTCGAACACCTTGCCCATCGGCTCAGCCTACCGGCCGCTTGCTTCCCAAATGGGGACAGTCCCCGGTCCTGGCGGAATCGGACCTGTCCACGACGGCCCCGGCTGTGCGGGACATGACCGGGGACTGTCCCTGGCGGGTGATTTCGGGTTGGCCGGGCCGCGATCCGGCCGCGCCTACCAGTTCGCGTCGACGTTCGTGAAGAACCAGTAGCCGCTCGTGTACCAGACGCCGATCAAGACGGCGAAGAGGAGCCCGCCGGCGGACGGGAGCACCCAGCGCGGGAAGCGGTGCAGCCGCACGATCGTCACCTTCGCGACGTAGGCACTGAAGAACGCGCTGCCGAGGAGCGAGAAACGCGGTCGCCCCGGTCGCTGTGGAGCCGAGTTTGAAGATGCAGTGTCCAGGTTCACGTCTTGCGAGGTCGCCGGACACCGCGTACGCTGTGTTGACTGACTAGTCAATCAACAGGTAGGTGGACGCAATGACGGCGATCGAACAGGACGTTGCAGCCGGTATCTCGTTCGCGCTCAGCAGCGAGCAGCGGTCCCTGCGAGAACTCGCGCGCGAGTTCGCGGAGAAGGAGATCAGGCCGAAGGCCGCCGAGTACGACATCCACATGACCCACCCGGCGGACGTGATCGCGAAAGCCCACGAACTTGGCCTGATGAACCTCAACATTCCCGCCGAGTACGGTGGGCTCGGCCTCGGCTGCTTCGACGGGGTGCTGGCCGGTGAAGAGCTGAACTGGGGCTGCTCGGGCATCGCGACCTCGCTCGGGGCAAACGGCCTCGGCGCCGGGCCCGTGATCATCGCCGGCACCGAAGAACAGAAGGCCAAGTGGCTGCCGCCGCTGCTCGAGACGCCGATCCTGTGCTCGTTTGGGCTTTCCGAGCCCGAGGCGGGCTCCGACGTCGCCAAGCTCAAGACCACCGCCGAGCGCCGCGGCGACGAGTACGTCCTCAACGGCTCGAAGACGTTCATCACGAACGCCGGCTATGCGGACTGGACCGTCGTCTTCGCGAAGACCGACGTCTCGAAGGGCCACCGCGGCATCTCCGCGTTCGTCGTGCCGATGGACACGCCCGGCGTGACGATCGAGACCCATCTCGACAAGATGGGGCAGCGGGCGACGGACACGTCTGCTTTCGCGCTCCAGGATGTCGTGATCCCGGCCGCGAACCTCTTGGGCGAAGAGGGCCAGGGCTTCAAGATCGCGATGCAGACCCTCGACTTCACGCGGCCGGGCACCGCGATCGGCGCCGTCGGCGTCGCGCAGGCCGCCTACGAGCTCGCGGTCGAGTACGCCAAGCAGCGCGTCACCTTCGACATGCCGATCGCGATGCACCAGGGCGTCAGCTTCATGATCGCCGACATGGCGACCGAGATCGAGGCGTCGCGGCTCTTGACGTGGCAGGCAGCCTGGATGCTCGACCAGGGTCACCGGGCCACGCTCTACTCGTCGTTCGCGAAGCGCTTCGCGGCGGACACTGCGATGAAGGTCGCGACCGATGCGGTGCAGGTCTTCGGCGGTTACGGCTACATGAAGGAGTATCCGGTCGAGAAGCTGATGCGCGACGCCAAGCTCTTCCAGATCTACGAGGGAACGTCGCAGATCCAGCGGCTCGTGATCGCCAAGGAGATCTTCCTGCCCCGCGGCGACTGACGTAGGGTCGTCACGAATGAGCCTCGAAATTGACCTATCCGGGCGTGTCGCCCTCGTCACGGGCGGCTCGCGCGGGCTCGGCCGGGCGGACGCGCTGACGCTCGCACGGGCGGGCGCGGATGTCGTCATCGCCGACCTGCTCGTGGAGTCTGCGGCCGAGTCGGACGAGACCGACGCGTACGGCGTGCTCGCGACCGTCGCGCGGACGCAAGGCCTCGTCTTCTCAGAAGCGACGGCCGCGGAGATCCAGCAGCTGGGGCGGCGTGCGGCCGCGACCAAGTGCGACGTCACCGACCGCGAGCAGGTCGACGCAGTCGTCGCGCGCGCGGTCGAAGAGTTCGGCTCGGTCGACATCCTCGTCAACAACGCCGGCACGCTCGACCACGTCGGGCAGATCCACGATCAGCGCCTCGACCTGTGGGAGCGCGACCTGCGCGTCAACCTGACGGGCGCCTTCAACTGCGCACAGGCCGTCTGGCCGCACATGAAGGAGCGTGGCTGGGGCCGGATCGTCAACATGGCGTCCGTCGCCGGGACGCTCGGCGGGTTCGGCCAGGCGTCGTACTCGACGACCAAGGCGGGGATCCTCGGCCTGACGAAGACGCTGGCGATGGAGGGCGGCCGCCACGGCATCACGAGCAATGCGATCGTGCCGGGGATCATCGGCACGGAGGCGTTCAACATGGCCAATCAGTCGATGAACGAGCGGATCGCGGCGCGGACGGTCTTCAAGCGCCCGGGCGAGCCGCAGGACATCGCGAATGCGATCGCCTTCCTCTGCTCCGACCTGGCGGCCTACATCACCGGCATCGAGCTGAACGTCTCCGGCGGTGTCGAGCTTTTTGTCTTTTAGAGACATCACAGGGGACAGTCCCCCGGCATGACACTCTCGGACACGTCTGCCGCGGTCAGGGCCAGTACGGCCAGCACAGGGGACAGTCCCCCGGCATGACGCTTTGGGATATGTCCGTCGCCTTCGGGGTCACGACCGGGGACAGTCCCCGGTCATGACGCTTCCGGACGTGTCCGGCGCCCTGATGGCCGGCATCTCGTTTCAGCCGACGCCGGAGCAGGCGGAGCTGCGTGCGCTCGCGCACGAGTTCGCCGAGCGTGAGCTGCGCCCTGTCGCAGGCGAGTGCGACGCCCGCAGCGAGTTCCCCGACGGCCTGCTGGCCAAGGCGGCCGGCCTCGGCCTGACGTCGTACGTCGTGCCGCGCGAGCATGGGGGCGGCGGAGTCGACTCGGTGACCGCGGCCCTGATCGCCGAGGAGCTCGCCTGGGGCTGCGCCGGCCTTGCCGCGACGATCCAGGCGACGATGTTCCCGGTCCGGCCACTGCTCGCCTTCGGCACCGACGAGCAGAAGGAGCGCTGGCTTCCCCGCATCGCCGCCGAGGAGGGCTTCCTCTCGGCGATCGCCTTCACCGAGGCCGGCGCCGGCTCCGACGTGGCGGCGATCGAGGCGACCGCGCGTCGCGACGGCGACGACTTCGTCCTGAACGGCGAGAAGATCTACGTCACGAACGGCGGCATCGCCGAGCTGACGATCGTCTTCGCGAAGCTGGACGACGCCATCTCGGCGTTCCTCGTCGAGCCGACCGACGAGGGCGTCTCCGCCGGGCGCAAGGAGGACAAGCTCGGCCTGCGCGCCTCGTACACCGGCTCGCTCGTCCTCCGCGAGGCCCGGATTCCGGCCGATCGCCTGCTCGGTGAGGAAGGGCTCGGCTTCCAGATCGCGATGGACTTCTTCCAGGTGTCGCGGCCGCAGGTCGCGGCAGGCGCGCTCGGTGTCGCGCGGGCCGCCTTCGAGTACGCGACGAGCTACGCGCGCGAGCGAAAGGCCTTCGGCAAGCCGCTGCTCGCGAAACAGGGCGTCTCGTTCAAGCTCGCGGACGCTGCGATGAAGATCGAGGCGTCGCGACTGCTGATCTGGCGCGCCGCCGAGGCGGTCGACCGCGGCGAGGACGCGGGTCTCCTCGGCTCCTACGCGAAGGCGTTCGCCGCGGATACTGCGATGGAGGTCACGACGGACGCGGTCCAGATCCTCGGCGGCGCCGGCATCATGCGCGACCACCCCGTCGAGAAGTGGATGCGCGACGCGAAGGTCTTCCAGATCGTCGAGGGGACGTCGGAGATCCAGCGGCACGTGATCTCGATGTACCTTCGCCGTGGCTGAGGTCGTCCGCCTCGAGCGCGGCGACGACGGCGTCGCGGTGGTGACGCTCGATCGCCCGCCGATGAACGCGATCGACGAGTCGGTGGTGCGCGGGCTCGTCGCCGTGACCGAGGAGCTCGCGGCCGCGACGGACGACGTCCGGGCGGTGCTCGTGCGGTCCGCCGTCGAGGGCGTCTTCATGGCCGGCGCCGACCTGACCACGATCGCCGGCCTCGACACGCAGGTCATGACGACTGTGCAGGTCGAGACGATCGTGCAGGTGCAGCAGGCGTTCACCGACTTCGCGGAGCTCCCGCAACCGATCGTCGCCGCGATCAGCGGCCACGCTCTCGGCGGCGGCTGCGAGCTTGCGCTCGCCTGCGATTTTCGCTTCATGGCGCGCAATCACGGCCTGATCGGCCAGCCGGAGGTGCGCCTCGGGCTCATCCCCGGGGCGGGCGGCACGCAGCGCCTGACGCGCCTGCTCGGCCCCGGCAAGGCCGCGTCGTACCTGCTGAAGGGACTGCAGGTCGGCGCGGACGACGCAGAACGGGACGGCCTTGTCCACTTCGCCGTCGACGAGGACGAGCTCGAGCAGCGGGCCGCCGACTTTGCCGCCTCGCTCGCGCGCCAGGCGCCGATCGCCCTGCGCGCGATCAAGCGGGCGATTCGAGCCGCCGGCGACCCCGACGGCTTCGCCGTCGAGCGCCAAGGTTTCAGGGAAGTTCTCGTCTCCGAGGACGCCCAAGCGGGTGTCGCGGCGTTCTTCGCCGGCGACAAGCCCCGCTTTACAGGACGCTGATCGAGGGCCGCTACACTGCGCTACTTGAGCGCCCCCGCGTCCGCCCGCCCTGCCCGTTATCGCCGGCGCCGCACGCGCCTTCGCTCGCCTGCGCTCCACTGGACACTCGCATTCGTCGCCCTGCTCGGCGGCGCGGTGCTCGTGATCGGGCTCTTCTACGCCGGCTCGTCCGCCCGTCTTGCAGACGGCACGCATGTGGCGGGGATCGACGTCGGCGGCCTGTCGCCGAAAAGCGCGCAGCGGCTGCTCGAGCGCCGCTCGGCGGAGCTCGAGCGGACACCAGTCGTGTTCACCGCCGGCGGCAAGCGCTACCGGATCACGCCGGAGCGCCTCGGGGTCAAGGTCGACTGGGCCGCCGCGGTTCGCGCCGCACGGGAGCAGGGAGAGGGCTTCGGGCCGGTGCAGGGCTTCAAGCGCCTTCGCGTCCGCTTCTTCCCGGGCGATCTTCAGCCGCCGACGCGGGTCTACGACGCGGCGCTGCAGTACGAGCTGGGGCAGCTGAAGTCGATGATCGACGCTACGGCCGAGGAGCCTGCCCTGACGCGCAAGGGCCTGAAGATCGTCGCGGAGCGGGGAACGACCGGCGTCGTGCTCAAGCAGGATGCAGCGGGCAGCGTGATCGTCCGCGCTCTCGCCTCGTTCCAGCGCGGCACGCCCGTGGCGCTGCCGGTTCGGAAGGATCCGCCGACGATCGGCATCCAGGAGCTGAGGCCTGCCCAGGCAGATGCGCAACGCGCGCTCTCGGCGCCGGTCAGGCTCGTCTACGACCGGACGGCCTGGCGGATTCCGCGCTGGCGCCTGGCGGAGCTCCTCGACCTGCCGAGCGGCGGCCGCACAGACCTCAGAATCGGCGGCCCGCGCGCGGAGCGGTGGTTCGGCCAGCTCGCCAAGACGGCCGGCCACGCCCCCGTCGACGCCGGCTTCGCCGTCTCGGGGAACGTGGTTCGGATCGTCCCGGCGCAGCCCGGCGTCCGCATCGACATCCCTGCCACCTCCGCCGCGATCCTCGCCGCTGCGACCACGCCTGGCGACCGCCTGGCGCGGCTCGCCGTCACGACCGCGGCGCCGAAGCGCTCGACCGAGGACGCGAAGGCGATGGGCATCACCGGGGTCGTCGGCTCGTTCACGACGATCTACGGCGGTGAGGCGAACCGGCTGCACAACGTCCGCCTCGTCGCGCAGCTCGTCGACAACCATCTGATCGCGCCCGGCGCCACGTTCTCCTTCAACGGCACGACCGGGGAGCGCAGCGCCGACAAGGGCTTCCTCGAGGCACCGGTGATCATCAACGGCGAGCTCCAGACCGGGCTCGGCGGCGGCGTCTGCCAGGTCTCGACAACCGTCTTCAACGCGGCCTTCGATGCGGGCCTCTCGATCACCGCGCGGACGAACCACGCTCTCTACATCGACCACTATCCGCTCGGCCGCGACGCGACGGTCAACTACCCGGACACCGATCTCAAGTTCCTGAACGACACGGGGCACTGGCTGCTGCTGCGGACGTTCGTGGGCGCGTCGTCGCTGACGGTCGGCCTGTACGGCACGCCGCAGCACCGGCGCGTCGAGACGGAGACGGCTCCGCTTCGCGTCGTCGCCCCGCCGCCGGTGGAGCGCACTAAGGATCCGACCCTGAAGAAGGGGACGGTCGAGGTCGACGATTACGGCGAGCCCGCGCGCGCGACGAGCGTGCACCGCAAGGTCTACGCGGCCGATGGGACGCTGATGTACGACACGACCTGGTCGTCGTCGTACGTCTCTGAGCCCAAGCTCGTCCGCGTCGGGACGAAGAAGCCGAAGCCGCCGGTCGTTCCCGTGACAGAGGCGCCGAGGGACACGCCGGGCGAGACGCCTACGCCGGGCGAGACGCCGACGACTCCGGCGGGCCCGACCCAGCGCTAGCCGCTTCCGCGCTCCCGATCGCCTCGGCGAGCCAGGCGGGAACGCGCGTCGGGCGGAACGTCTCGCCGTCGACGGTCGCATGCGCGGTCCAGCCGTCGGCGATCACCTCACCCGCGCGCTCGATCGCGTACTCGTAGCGGAACCGAGCGCCCTTCACGTCCCGGCAGCGTGCGTGCACGGTCAGCCGGTCGTCGAAGCGCGCCGGCTGCAGGTAGCGGACGTGGGTCTCGAGCACGAGCGCCTCGAGCCCTTCGTCGCGGAGCTTCGGGTAGCCGCCGGCGAAGCGCTCCAGGTACTCGACGCGCGCGACTTCGAACCAGACGAAGTAGTTGGAGTTGTGCGCAACGCCCTGGGCGTCGGTCTCCGCGAAGCGGACGCGCACGTCGGTCGAGAACGTGAATCCCTCCATCGCGGCGAGGATACTGGGACGCGTGTCTGCCGAAGCGCTCGCCCAGTTGATTCGCGACAACCAGCCGTGCGTCGTGCTGACCGGCGCCGGCGTCTCCACCGAGTCGGGCATCCCGGACTTCCGCTCGCGCGACGGCATCTGGGCGCAGTACGACCCGATGGAGTACGCGACGATTCAGGCGTTCCGGCGGGATCCGGTGAAGGTCTGGGACTTCTATTCGCAGCGGCTCGGCGTGCTGCAGGCCGCGGAGCCGAACGCCGCGCACAGGGCGCTGGCGCGGCTCGAGTCGCTCGGTTTCGTGCAGGCGATCGTGACGCAGAACGTCGACCGCTTGCACGAGCGCGCCGGGTCGCGGGACGTCGTCGAGGTGCACGGGTCGCTGCGGACGTCGAGCTGTCTCGACTGCGGGCACGTCGAGGGCTTCGACCGGGTGGTGGAGCTCCTACCGACACCGCGTTGTGCGCAGTGCGGCGCCGTGCTGAAGCCGGACGTGGTCATGTTCGGCGAGCTGCTGCCCGTCGCCGCGATCGAGCGTGCGTCGGAGCTTGCGCGCGAGGCGGCGCTGCTGCTCGTCGTCGGCTCCTCGCTCGAGGTCCACCCGGTCGCTGGGCTGCCGGAGGAGACGCTCGCCGCGGGTGGGAAGCTCGCGATCGTCAACCGAGGGTCGACCCCCTACGATCGGGAGGCGACGCTCGTCGTGGATGGCAGCGCGGGGGAGGTGCTCGAATGCGTGAGTTCGACGTTCTCGTCGTAGGCAGCGGCTTCGGCGGCGCCGTTGCCGCGTTGCGCCTCGCCGAGAAGGGCTATCGCGTCGGAGTCGTCGAGGCCGGACGGCGGTTCGCGCCCGAGGACTTCCCGCGCACCAACTGGCGCGTGCGCCGCTTCCTCTGGGCGCCGCGGCTCGGCTGTCGCGGCATCCAGCGCCTGACGCTGCTGCGCGACGTGCTCGTCCTCTCGGGCACGGGCGTCGGGGGCGGCTCGCTGGTCTACGCGAACGTCCACTACGAGCCGCCGGCATCGGTGTGGGACGACCCGTCGTGGGGCGAGGAGCTGCGCCCGTACTACGAGCTCGCGCGGCGGATGCTCGGGACCACGGTGACGCCGTTCGACTCCGAGGCGGAGGTCGTGATGCGCCAGGTTGCGGATCGGCTGGGCGCGGGCGACACGTTCGAGCACGCGCCGGTCGGCGTCTGGTTCGGCGAGGACGGCGTCGACCCGTACTTCGGCGGCGCCGGCCCGCTGCGGAACGGGTGTGTGCGCTGCGGTGGCTGCATGGTCGGCTGCCGCTACGGCGCGAAGAACACGCTCGACCTCAACTACCTGTGGCTCGCCGAGCGGCTCGGCGCCGAGGTCGTGCCGGAGCGCGAGGCGGTGTTGCTGCGCCGCGGCCGGCGGAGGCTGGGAGGTCGAGACGCGGCGGCCGGGCTGGTCGCGGCGGCGCGAGACGTTCGGCGCGCAGCAGGTCGTCCTCGCGGCGGGCGTGCTCGGGACACTGAAGCTCTTGCTCCGCTCCGGGCTCGGCGGGCCGCGCGTCGGCGAGGCGGTGCGCACGAACTCGGAGGCGCTCGTCGGTGCCCAGGCTCGGCGCGCCGACGTCGACTACTCGCAGGGCATCGCGATCGGCTCGTCGTTCCGGCCCGACGCAGTGACGCACGTCGAGCCGGTGCGCTACCCACGGGGCTCGAACCTGATGGGCCTGCTCGGGACCGTGCTCGTCGACGGCGGCGACCGGGCGCCGCGCCAGCTGCGGTTCCTCAGGACGCTCGCGCGGCAGCCGCTCGCTGCGCTGCGCAGCGTCTCGGTGCGGCGCTGGTCGGAACGGACGGTGATCGTGCTGGCGATGCAGGCGACGCCGAGCGCGCTCCGGGTCCGGCTGCGTCGCGGACGCCTCACCTCCGACGGGTCCGACGCGCCGAGCTACATCCCCGTCGCGAACGAGACCGCGCGGATCGCAGCCGGGTTGATGGGCGGCGATCCGGGCAGCTCGCTGAACGAGGTGCTGCTCGACGTGCCGACGACGGCCCACATCCTCGGCGGCGCGTGCGTGGACGCCGTCGTCGACCGCTATCACCGGGTCGTCACGGAGCCGGGGCTGCACGTGGTCGACGGGAGCACGGTCAATGCCAACCTCGGCGTCAACCCGTCGCTGACGATCGCCGCGCAGGCCGAGCGGGCGCTGGCTCTCTGGCCGAATCGTGGCGACGAGGACGGGCGCCCGCCGCTCGGTGAGGTCTACCAACGAGTGGGCGCGATCGCAGCTGCGACCCCTGCACTCGCTCGCGTCGAGGCGTCGTCCTAGGCCGCAGCGCGGTGGAGCGGGCGCTCGTCGAGCACACGACCGCACACGCTGCAGACGACCCGTTCGAGCTCGTACGGGATGCCTGCCCGCTGCACGATCACATGCGTCGCGACCTTGTCGTGGCGATGCTTTGTCGTCGCTGTTGTCATCTGCGTTGTCATCTTCGTCTCAGGGTAGGACGTCACCTGCCGGAGGGTGGCAAGAAACGGTGACGATCCGGTAAAGATTCAGACGTCGGGAACGAGCGTGAGTTGGCGGTGATCGTCCAGGCCCGAGACGCCGACCCCGACGAGTCGCAGCGGTCCGGGGCGATCGGAGAGAGCCCGGTCGAGCAGCCGGCAGGCGAGCTCGCCGATCCGGGCGGCGTCGTCGGTGCCGACGGGGAGGGTCGCGGAGCGCGTCCGGATCGTGAAGTCCGGGTAGCGGATCTTGGTCGTGACGGTGCGCGCGGTCTGGTGCTTTCGGGACAGGTGCTCGCGAGAGCTGGCCCGCCATGCGGCGGAGTTCGTCGTGAAGCCGCTCGGGGTCGGCGACGTCCCGCGCAAATGTCTCTTCCTGGGAGATCGAGATCCGCTCCACCTTCGTGTCGAGCCCGCGCGGGTCGACGCCGTTGGCGCGGTCACGCAGCAGCCGCCCGACCTTGCCGGGGAGCACCGCGCGGAGCTCGTCGTCGGTGAGCGAGGCGAGGGCGCCGATCGTCTCGACCTGCGTCGAGCGGAGTCGCTCCGCCGAGCGAGGCCCGACGCCCGGGAGGAGCCGGATGTCGAACGGCGCCAGGAACGACGCCTCGCGGCCGGGGCGGACGATGGTCAAGCCGGCGGGCTTGCGGCGGTCGCTCGCCACCTTCGCGACGACCTTGGAGGTGGCGACTCCGAGCGAGCAGGTCAGCCGGGTGCGGGTCAGCACTGCCGCCTGCACCGCCTCCGCGAGGGTGGTCGCCTGGGTGAAGTCGCGCGCGATCTCGCCCAGGTCGAGGTAGCCCTCGTCGAGGCCGGTGCGCTCGACCGTGGGGACGACCTCGCGGACGGTTTGCCAGACCTCCTGTGAGTACTCGCGGTAGACGGCGTGCCGCGGCGGGACGAAGACCGCCTGCGGGCAGCGGCGCAGCGCTTCGGCGCAGCTCATGGCGGAGTAGATGCCAAATCGCCGCGCGACGTAGTTGGCCGTGGCGACGACGCCGCGCCCCTGCGGCTCGCCGCCGACGATGAGCGGCTTGTTGCGGAGCTCGGGGTTCTCGAGCTCCTCCACCGCGGCGAAGAAGGCGTCCAGATCGAGGTGCGCGACGACCACGAACGCCAGCGTACGCCCCGCTGACGATGCCAGGACGACGGCCCGAATACCGTCCCAAAAGGACATGACCGGGGACTGTCCCCGGCTCATCGGCCCGCTGTCCGGAAAGGACATGTCGGGGGACTGTCCCCGATCGTCGGCGCGATGTCCGGAAGGGACATGTCTGGGGACTGTCCCCGTTGTCGGCCCGCTGTCCGGAAAGGACATGTGGGGGGACTGTCCCCGGTCATCGGCCCGCTGTCTGGATTGGACATGTCTGGGGACTGTCCCCGGTTGGCGGCCGCGGTCTGGAACGGACATGTCCGCCGGCCGTGGGGAGATGGGCGTTCGCCCGGCATCGCGAACGCCTGTCATCATCGGGCGGTGAAGCGCGCCGCCGCCCTCGTTGCTCTCGCAGTGCTCGTCGTAAGCGTCGCCGCCCTCGCCGCGAACGATCGCCCGGATCCGAACGCCCAGGCGATCGCCGACGGCTGCAAGCGGGTCACTACCGACATCTTCAAGGGGCTGGCGCCGAACTGGGTGTACGTCAACGACAAGAGCTATCCGGCTTCCGGGCCAACGCCCCCGGCGCAATGGGCGAGCGGCACGGCCAACGCCGGTGCGCGCACCTACCTCGCCGCGCATCCGTCGAGCGTTGACGACCCGATCACACACGTCTCCTACGACTTCAACGTCAACGTCCAGGTCGACCCGGCCAGCGGCTACCTCGTCGGGACCGGGAATGTCGGCGAAGGCGAGGAGAACGGACGCCTGCACAGCGAGCGCGAGTCGGGCCTCCTGCCGACCGCCTTCTGGGCCGAGCGAGGCGACCGCCTCTCGCTCCTCGGCTCGTGGACCTGGGACTGCGACCACTTCCAGGGTGCCGGCGAGCACACCGAGTTCCACCCAATCCGCGCGCTCTGGATCGAGCGGAACGCAGGCAAGCCGTCGCCACGGAGCCCGAAGGGCGAAACCGAAGGTGACCTCTACGTCTCCTCGGACGGCACAGCCGCGGCGACGCAGGCCAACTGCGCGCATCAGACGAAGGGCGACGCCGACGCCTTTCACGCCTGCATCGCCCGCCGTGATACCTGGGTCGATCCAAGCGGCGACTACCGCTTCAAGCTCACGCCGCCGCCTCGGCCGTCGAAGACCGCGCGCCTCGTCGTCCGGGTCGTCGACAAGGGCAGCGTCAACGCGCCGCGCGTGAACGCGGTCTTCAACAACGCCTGGGTCGACGTGAACTTCCACGTCGACGCATCACCGGGCCAGAAGGTCGTCGTCGCAAAGCAGATCTTCGCCGGCTGGACGCCGATGCCTGCGGCAAAGCTGCCGCTGCACCTCCGCCTCCGCTTCGACTCGCTGCTCGTCCGTCGGGCGATGGATCCCGGCTGCCCGCCCGATCGGACGAGCTGCACGTATAAGGACGAGACGCTCGGCTACGGGCAGATCACGACCGGCCCAGGCGAGTGGGAGCTCTACTGGGACGTCGCCGGGATCTGGAGCCGCTGGTCGCCGGGCCTCCTGCACGCGAAGGACGGCCAGCGCTTCCAGGGCCGTCAGACGGTCGACTTCTACGTGCCGCCCAGCGGTGCCTGGCGCGTGTTTGCGATGGCGCGCGAATGTGACTTCGGGGCTTTGCCCAGCGCGGCAGGCGTCGGGATCCCGGTCTTCCCCTGCCCGAAGACGGGTGAGGTCGGCAACTTCAAGGGCGACGACAATCCGGGCGCGCTGGAGGCGCGGTACCGTGGGGCTGCGATTGGGAAGCACGTCGTGAACTCGATCGTGGCAGGCTCCGACTGCCCGCCGTCGAACAAGCGAGGCTGTTTCCAACTGAGCTACACGGTCACGCTCGTCCGCTAGAGAAAGGGAGACATGACCCAGAAGAATCTGATCGAAAAGCTCGCCGATGCCGGTGAGGATGCGCTCACGAAGCTCGCCGGAGCGCCTGCCGCGCACAGGATGGTCGAGGCGACGAGCGGCTTGACAAAGCGTCTTGACGACATCCAGAAGCGCCTGCGCGGCCTCGGCGAGGTGGAGAAGAAGGTGGCGCAGCTCGAGCGTCGCGTCGCCAAGCTCGAGGGCGCCGGCAAGTCGAAGACGCCCCGCGCGAAGAAGACTGCGTCGGCGTCCTCGACCAGCTCGACCGCGGAGAAGAAGACCGGGACCGGCTAGCCGGGAACGCGCACGCGCAGCGCCTCCGGCACGATCTCGAACGTCGCCGGGGTGGTGCCCACCTGCTCGCCGTCGAGCTCGATCGGCAGGTGCTCGGCGGCGTCGACGCGCACCCGGGACGAGCGAAGCAGATCGACCTTCGGGTGAGCGAGGTGCTTGCCCTTGTAGAGCTTTGGCGCGGTCGTGACGAAATCGAGCTTCGTGACGTCGCCGATGAGGACGATGTCGAAGAGCCCGTCGTCCGGCTGGGCCTCGGGCGCGAGCCACATCGCCCCGCCGTGCCATTGTCCGTTCGCGACGATCACGTCGTGCATCCGTCCGGTGTGCGTCTCGCCGTTCTCGAGCTCGACCGTCACCTCCGTGTTCTGCCAGCGGAGGAAGACCTGGGTCAGCGCGACGAAGAACGTCACCTTGCCGCCGAGCGCCTTCGACATGCCGTTCGCCCGCTGCGCGACCGCGCCGCTCATGCCGACGGAGCCGACGTTCGCGTAGAAACGCACCTCCTCGCTGCCGTCCCAGGCGCGGTAGGTGACGCGCCCGGCATCGATCATCCTCGTCGTGTCGCCCGCGGCCGCGCGGACGGCGCCGTCGAATCCCTTCGGAATCCCGTGCGTCCGGCCGAAGTCCATGCCCGTGCCGAGCGGGATCGTCGCGAGGTCCGGCCGGCCCGATGCCTGCAGCAACCCGTTCACGACCTCGTTCAGCGTCCCGTCCCCGCCGACGGCCACCAGCAGGCCGGCGCCGTCGTCGGCCGCCTGGCGAGCGAGCTCGATCAGGTGACCCGGGCGCTCGGAGAAGAGCGTGTCGCCGGTGAGCCCGAGACCCGCTGCGCGATGCACGAGCTCGGGCCAGCGCTTGCCGGTCGACCCGTTCCCCGACGCGGGGTTCACGAGGAAGACCGTGCCGGCCATTGCGCTAGTGCTCGGCGGTGACCGTGTCGAGTGCGACGCGCGTCATTCGGTCGACCGAGGCGCGCAGCTCGTCGTCGGTGATCCGCTTGAACTCGCCCTCGACGACGATGTCGCTGACCGTCAGGAGGCAGCCCGACTCGACGCCTCGGAGCGCGCCGACCGTGAAGAGCGCCGCGGCCTCCATCTCGACGGCGAGGACGCCGCGCTTCGACCAGCGCTCGTACTGGCCCTCGTCCGGGTTGTAGAAGAGGTCGCTCGAGACGATCGGGCCGACGTGCATCTCCTGCTTCATCTCTTTCGCGACGTGGACCGCTCCGTGGATGAGGCTCCAGGACGCCGTCGGGCAATGGGGTTCGTTCGCGACGAGGTGCATGGCGGTGGCGTCGGCGGGGACCGCTGAGATCGCGACGATCAGGTCGCCGAGCTGGTGGTGCGGCTGCAGGCCGCCGCACGTGCCGACGCGGAGCAGCTTCTTGCAGCCGAGCTGAACGAGCTCTTCGAAGACGATCGTCGCCCCGGGACAGCCCATGCCGGTGCCCTGGACGGAGATCGGCTTGCCCTGCCACGTGCCCGTGTAGCCGAGCAGACCGCGCTCGGCGTTCTTCTCCTCGACGTCCTCGAGGTAGGTCTCGGCGATGTACTTGGCCCGCAGCGGGTCGCCCGGCAGCAGGACCGCCTCGGCGTAATCACCCGGCTCGGCGCGAATGTGGATCGGCATCGCGGCAACCCTAGTCGGTCGGCGGCCGCCTCGGCAGGGGACCCGCCGGGGACAGTCCCCGGCCATGGCTCAAAGCGTCGTGGCCGGTCGCGGCATGTCTGCGGCGGACCGACCGGGGACAGTCCCCCGTCATGGCTCAAAGGGTCGTGGCCGATTGGAACACGTCCGCGGCGGACCGACCGGGGACAGTCCCCGGTCATGTCTCGAAGTGTCGTGGCCGGCGGCGACATGTCCGCGGCGGTCAGACCGGGGACAGTCCCCCGTCATGTCTTGAAGTGTCGTGGCCGATTGGAACACGTCCGCGGCGGGCCGGCGGGGGACAGTCCCCGGGCATGACCGAAAAAGGCACGGTGATGTCCGAAAAAGGCAGGATTGCCGGATGCCCCAACTCGTCGAACCCGAGCTCCCACAGATCCTTGCGTTCTGCGCCGAGGAGCCGGTCGAGCGTGTCTTCCTCGAGGACATCGCGCGCCGTGGCATGGGGCGGTTCACCGGCCTCGTCGACGACGGTAGGCTCGTCGGCCTCTGCCACGTCGGCGCAAACCTCGTGCCGTCCGGCCAGGGCTGCGGCGCCTTCGCCGAGGCGGCGCGCAACGGCCGGGCGCGGATGATCATCGGCGAGGAGAGCGCCGTCACCGATCTCTGGAGCGCCGCCTCCGCCTCGTTCCCCGACCCGCGCGAGGACCGGCCGGGGCAGCCCGTCTTCGTCATCCACGAGCCGCCCGAGCCGGGCGAGACGCATCTCCGGCCTGCGACGCTGGACGACCTGGAGCTGCTCGTGCCCGCCGCCGCGAAGACGCACCTCGAGGAGATCGGCATCGACCCGCTCGAGCGGGACGCCGAGAGCTTCCGCTGGCGCACGCGGGCGCAGATCGAAGAGGGCCGGTCGTGGCTCTGGGTCGAGAGCGGGACGATCCTCTTCAAGGCCGAGGCGTCGGCCTGGACGCCGAGCGCCGTCCAGATCCAGCAGGTCTGGGTCGACCCGAGTGCGCGCGGCAACGGCTTCGCCAAGCGGGGCATGCGCGACCTCTGCCGGCTGCTCCTCGCCGGGACGCCGACCGTCTGCCTCTTCGCCCGCCCGGAGAACGCACCCGCGATCCACGTCTACGAGGCGATCGGCATGCAGCGGACGATCTCCTACCGCAGCCTTCTCTTCTGAATGGAGCACGCGATCCTCGTGCGTCACGCCGAGAGCGAGCTGAACGTCGGCGCGATCCTGAACGGCGACCGCACAGTCGCCGGCCCGCTCAGCGAGCACGGTCGCGAGCAGGCGCGCGAGCTGGGCACGGCGACCCGCCCCGACCTCGCCGTCACGAGCTCCTTCGAACGCACGCGCGAGACCGCCGAGCTCGCCTGGCCGGACGTGCCCCGGCTCGAGGAGCCCGACTTCGACGAGATCGCCTTCGGCCGCTGGGAGGGACAGACGTACGAGGCGTACAGCGGCTGGGCCTGGACCGCCGGGCCGCTGGAGGAGGCGCCGGGCGGCGGTGAGAGCCGCGTCGCGGTGCTCGCGCGGTACGTCCGTGGCTACCGCCGCGTGCTCGCGCGGCCGGAACGGAGCGTGGCCGTCGTCGCCCACGGGCTCGTGATCCGCTACGTCCTCCAGGCCGCCGCAGGCCTCCCGCCCGCGCCGAAGCTCGACGGCGTGCCGTCCGCTGTGCCCTTCGAGCTCACCCGGGACGAGCTCTCGGCGGCGGTCGATCTGCTCGAAGACTGGCTGCGAGAGCCCGCCTGGAGATGAAGCGCCTCCTCCGCCTCGCGGTCGCCGCCTGGCTCCTTCGCTGGGCCGCCGGCGAGCTCGCCGCCTACGCCGGCCGTCACTGGCGCCGGCCCGGTCCGGCCCCGATCGACGCCCCTCCGCCGTTTCGGCGTCACTCCATCGAGTGAACCGATCGAGTGACGCGCGACCCGCCGCTGACGCCGATACACGACAGGTATGCGGCGGTTCGGAGTCTCTGCGGCCGGACTCCTCCTTGTCGGCGTCGTGATTGTGGCGTCCGGCAGAGCGGAGCCCGCGCAAGCCATTCACACCTGTTCGGCAACGGACAGGCAGTTTCTGCGCGTCGCGGCAAGCAATCTCGAGACCGTGCAGCTGATGGGGCAGAGCTATGTCGCCGGCGACGGCCCCGCGGCCGACGCGATCGCCGCAGCGCGCAACGCGGCGCTCGGCATCGACCGGACCGCGCCTCGCGACTTCGCGTTGAAGCGCGCCCGCGTCTTCGTCCACGGCATGTTCATCGAGTACGGCCGGGCCATTCGCGCCCGCGAGGCGGGCAAGGACGCCTCCTCGCACATGTACCGCAGCTACAGCCTCGCGAACTACGCGCACAACGTGCTCGAGAAGGCGCGCCCAGGTCTCGTCGGCGCAGGCTGCCAGGTCTCCGACCTGCTCTGAGCCTCCGACCTGCTCTGAGCAACAATGGGCGGGATGGATTCCGCCCAGATCGACCCCGCCGAGCTGCGTGCCCGCATCGAGGCGCATGTCCGCCGCCACGAGCTGATCGAGCCGGGCGCGGCCGTCACGTGCCTCGTCTCGGGCGGGGCCGACTCGACCTGCCTCTGGCATGCGCTGCGAGCACTCGGTTACGACGTCTCGGCGCTGCACGTGAACCATCACCTCCGGGGCGAGGAGTCGGACGCGGACGCGCGCCACTGCAGCGAGCACCTCGGCGCCCAGATCGTCGACGCGCCTGGCGGGCACACCGAGGCCGAGCTGCGAGACGTGCGCTACGCCCAGGCGACCGATCGCCTCCGCGCGACAGGGCACACGGCCTCGGACCAGGTCGAGACGATCCTCTACCGGCTCGTCTCCAGCGGCCGCCCCACCGGGATCCAGGTGCGCCGCGCGGACGGCGTCGTGCGCCCGCTCCTGCCCGTGTGGCGCGCAGAGACGGAGGCGTACTGCCGCGCCGAGGGGCTCGCCTTCCGGCTCGACTCGACGAACGCCGACACCAAGCGGGGCCTCATCCGCACCGAGATCCTGCCTCTGCTGCGCGAGCTCCATCCTGCCGCCGACGAGAACCTCTTGCGGGCCCTCGACGAGCGCCAGACCCTGCCGCCGGAGCTCGCCGAGCTGATCGCCTCGCCGGCCGGCTCCCGTCGCGTCGATCTCGGCGGCGGCCTGACCGCGGTGCGCGAGCAGGACCGCCTCTGGCTCGAGCGGGCGCCCGTCCGGCTGCAGGGCGAGGTGCGCTGGGGCGAGTGGCGCATCCGATCCGAGCTTCCAGGCCTTATCGTTAGAGGCTGGCGGCCGGGTGACCGGCTGGCAGGCCGAACCAAGAAGATCCAGGACGTGTTCGTCGACGCGAAAATCCCCCGCAGCGACCGCGAGGCATGGCCTCTGGTCGTGCGCGGGGACGAGGTCGTCGCCGTGCCTGGAATCGTCTCCGCCGAGGGCGTGGACGCCCACAGAGCGAACGAGTCGCGTGTCGCAGACTGAGCTCGACGGCGCCGTCGGCGAGATCCTGATCGACGAGGAGTCGCTCGGCGTGCGCATCGCCGAGCTCGGACGAGAAATCTCCGCCGACTACGAGGGCCGCGAAGTGCTCCTGCTGGGCGTCCTGAAGGGCGCCGTCTTCTTCATGGCCGACCTGATGCGGCACCTGACGGTGCCCTGCGAGATCGATTTCATGGCCATCTCCTCGTACGGCGCCTCGACCGACTCCTCAGGGGTCGTCCGCATCCTCAAAGACCTCGACATCAATATCGAGGGCCGCCATGTGCTCGTCGTCGAGGACATCATCGATTCCGGCCTGACGCTCTCGTATCTGATGCGGAATCTCGAGTCCCGGAACCCCGCAACCCTCGAGATCTGCGCCCTGCTGACGAAGCCCGCCCGGCGCGAGATCGACGTTCCGGTGCGGTACACGGGCTTCGAGATCCCGAACAAGTTCGTGATCGGCTACGGCCTCGACTTTGCAGAGCGCTACCGCAATCTGCCGTACGTCGGAGTTCTTCACGAAGACTTAATTCCAGAAGGGGCCTAACGGAAGTCCACGAACCCCCTGTTTGACGAATACTGGGTGCTACCCTCAAGCCGAGGATCTTTGTGAATCGCTTCTTCCGCAGCGCGCTCTTTCCGCTCATCGTGATCGTTCTGCTGGTCTGGCTGGCCAGCCAGACGCTGATCCCGAAATCGAAGCACGAGAAGAAGACGACCTATTCGCAGCTGATCGAGTCCGTGAACCGGGGCGAGGTCGCGAATGCCGTCTTCGCGCCCGCCAAGCGCCAGATCACTGCCGAGCTCCGCGACGGCACCAAGGTCAAGGTCAACTACCCGTCAGACCAGTCGCAGGTGCTCTTCCAGCAGGACCTGCAGAAGAAGGGCGTCGAGTTCGACTCGAAGGGCACCGGCTCGTCGCCGTGGTGGTCGATCCTCACGAGCCTCCTCCCGTTCGTCCTGCTCTTCGGCTTCTGGATCTTCCTGATGAACCAGGTACAGGGCGGCGGCTCGAAGGTGATGTCCTTCGGCAAGTCGCGCGCCAAGCGCATGGCGCCGGACTCGCCGAAGATCGGCTTCAAGGACGTCGCCGGCGTCGACGAGGCCGTGGAGGAGCTCCAGGAGATCAAGGAGTTCCTCGAGAACCCGAAGAAGTTCCAGGCGCTGGGCGCCCGGATCCCCAAGGGCGTGCTCCTCTACGGGCCGCCGGGAACCGGCAAGACGCTGCTCGCCCGCGCGGTCGCCGGCGAGGCGGGCGTGCCGTTCTTCTCCATCTCCGGTTCCGACTTCGTCGAGATGTTCGTCGGCGTCGGCGCCTCGCGCGTACGCGACCTGTTCGAGCAGGCGAAGCAGGCCTCGCCGTGCATCGTCTTCATGGACGAGATCGACGCTGTCGGCCGCCACCGCGGCGCCGGCCTCGGCGGCGGGCACGACGAGCGCGAGCAGACGCTGAACCAGCTGCTCGTCGAGATGGACGGCTTCGAGATGAAGGACAACATCATCCTGATCGCCGCCACGAACCGCCCCGACATCCTCGACCCGGCTCTCCTCCGCCCGGGGCGCTTCGACCGCCAGATCGTCGTCGACCGGCCCGACCGGAACGGGCGCCGAAAGATCCTCGAGGTGCACTCCAAGGGCAAGCCGCTGGCGCCCGAGATCGACCTCGAGACGCTGGCCGCCGGCACGCCTGGGTTCACGGGCGCCGACCTGGCGAACCTGGTCAACGAGGCAGCGCTCCTGGCAGCGCGTCACAACAAGAAGATGATCGAGCAGGAGGAGCTCGAGGAGGGGATCATGCGCGTGATCGCCGGCCCCGAGAAGAAGGCGCGGCTGCTCTCCGAGAAGGAGCGCAAGATCACGGCCTACCACGAGATGGGCCATGCGCTCGTCGGGCACTACCTCGAGAACACCGACCCGGTCCACAAGATCACGATCGTCTCGCGCGGCCAGGCGCTCGGCCTGACGATCTCCCTGCCAACCGAGGATCGCTACCTGACGACCAAGACCGCGCTCATGGAGCAGATCGCCATGACCCTGGGCGGCCGCGCTGCCGAGGAGCTCGTCTTCCACGAGGTGACGACCGGTGCGTCGAACGACCTCGAGCGCGTGACCTCGATCGCGAAGCAGATGGTGATGCGCTTCGGGATGAGCGAGAAGCTCGGCCCGCGTGTCCTCGGCCGCAACCACGACATGCCGTTCCTCGGCCGCGAGATGGGAGCCGAGCCCGACTACTCCGACGAGATCGCCCGCGAGATCGACGACGAGATCCGCCGCGTCATCGACGAGGGTCACGAGCTGGCGCTGAAGGTGCTGCGCGAGCACATGGACAAGCTCCACAAGATCTCCGCGATCCTGATCGAGCGCGAGACGATCGACCGCGAGCAGTACGAGCGGCTCCTCGCCGGCGGCACGGAGGACGAGGTCTTCCCGCCCGAGCCCGAGACGGAGACGACTCCAGAAGACGAAAAGGAACGGCGCCCGCATCCCAAGCCGCGCCCGTTCCCGCTGCCCGGCGGCGCTGCGATGCAGCCCCCGCCGCCCGAGCCCGAAGGGGTTTAGCGCGCGGCCGGTTGGACCGGCGCACGTTGGGCATTGAAAGGAAGTGGGCAGGAAGGGGGCATCATGAGACACATGAAGCGATTCGGAGTCACACTCATCGTGGCGCTGGCAGCGCTGGCGCCAAGCTCCTCGGCAGCCACCTCGCCGACGCTCGTCACGTTCGAGCAGACGGGTGGGTTCGCCGGTATCGAGCGCGGCTTCTCCGTGCAGAAGACGGGGAAGGTCGTCTCGGACGGGCTGCCGGTGACGGCGAAGCAGCTGAGCACGAAGCGGATGGTCGCCCTGCGCCTGGCGCTCGTGAACGCGCGTTGGGGGACGCTTGCGCACCGCTACGAGTCGACGTCGGGGATGGCCGACGGCTACATCTACAAGCTCAGCTACGGCGGCAAGACGATCAAGATCGAAGAGGATGCGAAGCTGCCGGCGCGGCTGGCGCGCCCGTTCGCGCTGCTGCGCACGCTCGGCGGGATTCAGGAATAGCGCCTGGAGAGATATGTGAGGGGGCCGTTTCCGGCCCCCTCACGTGACTCCGACCGGGCTACGGGCGCCTAGTCGTGATCGTGGCCGTGATCGTCGTCGCCGATGTTCTCGTCAGCCGCGCCTTTGACCTCGGACGAGGAGTCGAGCAACTCGACCTCGGCGGCCCGGACATCCGTGTTCCGGGCCGGCAGAGCGACCGTCCCTGTCGACGTCAGCGAGGTGACGCGGCAGTCGGTCGAGTAGGTGGGATCGTTGTCCTGCTCGCCCTGGAAGGACGTCTGCCCAGAGCACTGGTTCGTGAGTACCCGGAACAGGACGTGTGTCGCCGACGTCGTCGGCACCTTCCAACCCCGCATGAGCATGTCGGGTGCGATCGGTCTCGGGTTGACCGACGGGAAGGCGTTGCCCTTCGACGTGAGGACACGCTTCCAGTTCGCCGGGCTCCCCGGGTCGCAGGTCGCCCCCTTGCTCGCGTCGCAGGCAAAGAGCTCGAAGGACCGGAGCGCCGTGAACCGATTCTGGCCCGGTCCCAGGAGCGCGCTCACCTTGACGAAGCGGAACGTCTGCTTGCCGGCGAGCGTGATCAGCACCTGCCGTCCGGCGACGTCGGTCGTGCCGGTGCTCGTCCACTGCGTTCCCTCGGTCTCGTCGATCAGGTTGGCCTGGCCGGTGCCGTCCCCGCTCGCCGTTGCGCCGGCGGCTGCCGAGGCGACGTTGCGCGGGAACTCGATCGTGACGACGCGGTTCTCACCGGGCCGCAGGTCGTCGATCCGGAACCGGACGTGGCCGTAGCCGGCGGCTCTGGCGACGAAGTTGTACCCGGCTCCGTTGTCATCGTTGTGATGGCCGTCGCCGTCGCGGTCGGGCCCCTTGCCATGGTCGTTCCGCCAGCCATGGAGGTTGTGACCGTCGCCGCGGCCGTCGTGGGTGGCGACGAACGGAGCCGTCGCGTCGAGGTTCGTGTTCGCCACGGCCGTGTCGTTCGCGGCGATCGTGTCGGCGATCGGCGTCACGCGTGCCTCGTAGTCGCCGACGTAGATCGTGGCGTCGACCGGGATTGCGTTACGGCCGTTGCCGGTGACCGCCTTGAACGTCACCGTCGCGTTCGTCTCGTCCGGCGACGAGAAGTCCGGGATCGGGTTGTTGTCGTTCACCCCGGTCGTCGACGCGAACTGCCCGAACCCGCGCTCGGCGAAGCCGCGCCAGATCAGATCCTGGTTGGCGCCTCCGAAGCGGGTCTGGTCGGCGGCGAGGTATGCATTCCTCGCGTCGATCAGCGTCGGTGAGGTGGGCATCAGCAGCATCGCGTCGAAGGCGAGCTGCATCCAGCGCCGGTCGCCCGGGCACTGCGCCACGGGAATCTGCCCGATCGCGCACTTGCGATCGACTGTCGTCCCGTGTGCCGGGTACCGGTTCAGGAACAGCTGCCGGAGCGTGTAGTTCGCCGCGACCCAGATCTCACCGTCCGCGTGCACCTCCTGTCCCGTGATGTCGAACTCGTAGTCGCCGAGGTTCAGCGAGTTGACCTTCGGGTTGCGCCCGGGCTCCGGGAAGTCGCCGCTCATCGGCCAGTTCATGGCGTAGTCGCGGATCCCGGTCACCGGGTTGCCCGTCACGTAGGCGCCCTCGACGAACGGGTTGATCCCGCTCACGGGCACGTCGTGGTTCTCGTTCACGTACTCGACGGCGTTCAGGTCGCCGAACGCCTCGCCCATCGCGCCTGCGTGGGTGCCGCCGCGACGGAAGCCCTTGCCGATCATCCGGTTCTCGATCATGTGCCCGTACTCGTGGCCGATGACGGTCATGTCGTAGTCGCCGTCGACGCACGGCGAGTAGAACGAGCCGGCGATCGGCTGCCAGAGGAACATGTTCGTCACGGACGGGGTTCCGTCGCGCTGCGTGTTCATGTTCGCGTTGTCGCGGCCGGCGAACCCGGGGAAGCCGCCCGTGATGCCGCCGGCCTGCGCGTTGCCGGTCACCGGGTCGTTGCCGAGGAACGGCGGCGGCGTGCCGAAGTTGTTCTGCTGTCCGTTCCACGCGGCCTCGGTGAAGCCGAGGTAGTACGCGAAGTCGTGGATCCGGTTGTGCATGTCGAACAGGTTCGTTACCGCGGCCGAGATGTCGTTCCCCGTTCCGGCGCGCGGGGCTCCCGTGGCCGGATCGACGAGGTTCGCCGGGTCGCACTTCGAGGTGAACCAGACGTTCGTCCACGGATACACGTAGTCCCGCGTCGGGCTCGTCGGCTGGAAGAGCGTGCCGGCCGGGCGACCCGCTGCCTGGGTGATCCAGTTCTCGCGCGAGTTCGCGTTGTTGCCACGCGTCGTGAACGTCGAAGGCCCGGCGGGATCGGTCTGATCCCACGGCATCGCGACTGCGCCGGCGTTCGCCGGATTGCCGACGACGCGGTTGCAGGACGTGACCGGAGCCCAGCACCAGAGCTCGCGCGTGTCCGTGCTCGAGTAGTTCCACGGGAACGCGTTCAACTGGCTCGTGAGCGGGAAGGCGGGGAATGCCTTCCAGGTCGGGTTGTCGATGGCGTTGTCCACGGTGTTGGTGCGGGCCAGGATCTGGCCGCTCGACGCGTCGACCGTCTGTGCGTAGCCGAGGTTGTCGCCGTCGACGATCAGCGTCTGGAAGGCGGCGCGCGCCTCGGTGCCCGGCACCGGGAATGCCGCCTCGCGGACGGACTGCGTCTCGTCGAAGCCGTCGACGTTCAGTTGCGTCCAGCCGTCTTCGGAGCCGGCGACGGTGACGTCGTCGGTCGAGACCTGCTCGCCCACCGAGTTGGCGGCCTGCACCCAGGCCTGCTCGGGGGACAGCGTGTAGTCGTTGGCCACGGAGTCGTTCCGTGCGAGCGACGACGAGGCATACGTGACGTTCCAGCCGTCGGTGGCCGAGCCGGCGACGGCGACCGTCACGAGCCCGTCCGGCGCGGCGAGCGCGCCGTCGAACGACTGGCCGAGCAGAATCGCGTGCCCGCCGCCGTCGGCGAGCGGCGTGTCTCGGACGAGCGTGAGCCCGTCCGCGCCGGCGAGGCCGAAGAGCGCGGTGTTGCCGTTCAGCCAGGTGCGGGCCGCGTCAACGGCCGTCGAAGCCGCGATGCCCGTTGCCAGGTTGCCGTCGAGGTTGTAGACCGACGACGGGGTGCCAAAACGATTCCAGGTGACTGCGGCGCCCAGCTGGGCCGCAGCCTCGGTTTGGGTCGCGGTCGGCGCGACCTCCGTCGTGCGCGTGTCGAGATCGGGAAGCGCATCGTTCTGGAGCCCCTCGATGTCGACTGCCCCGCGGGCCGCCGAAACGGCCGCCAGCAGGACGATCGCCAGCGCTGCGAGCCAGACGGCCCGGAGCGCGCGCGTCGTGCTTACCCCTTGCATCCCTTCCTCCCTCTACGAAGAAACACGGTGTGCGCGCAGAGGAGTCTTTTAACCGATTGAGGAACCGCTATGTCGGCACTTCCGTCCGGCGCCCAAGCACCGAGCCCGTCAGGCCGCGCGGGCGGAGGCGAGCACCGACGCGAGGACGCCCGGGAAGCGCGCCTCGAGGTCGTCTGCGCGAAGTGAGACCAGCCGCCGTGTGCCGACGGCGCGGGTGCGCGTGACGCCTGCTTCGCGCAGGATTCTCAGATGGTGCGAGCGGGTGGAGCCCTGCACCGGCACCGAGAAGGCGCCGCAGACGATCTCCTGCCCGCCGGCGAGCTCGGCGACGATCTGCAGGCGGATCGGGTCGCTCAGAGCCTGTAACACCGCGGTCAGCTCGAGCTCCTCTGTCGGCGGGCCGGCGAGGTCCTGTGTCATTCGCCCACACTCATTCGATAGCCATCGAAATAGTTTCGGACGCGTGGTCGTTTCCATACTTCGACATCCATCGAAGTATTGCAGGAAGGGAGACCGATGCGTCCCGCAGCAACAGGAGCAGTCCTCGCCGCCCTCACCGGGATCGTCTGGGGTGGTCAGTTCGTCGTCGGCAAATCGGCGCTGAACGCCATCGATCCCTTCACGCTGACGGCGGTGCGCTACGGGGTCGCCGCGTTGCTGCTGCTCGCGGTGCTCGCGGCCGTCGAGGGCTGGGGCGCGTTCCGGCTCGAGGGCCGTGGCCGGCGCCTCTTCGTGCTCGGCACCATCGGCTTCGCCGGCTTCAACCTGCTGGCCTACACGGGCCTCGAGCACGCCCAGCCGCAGAGTGCGGCGCTGATCATGACGCTCGGCCCCGTGCTCACCGCGCTCGTCCTCTGGGCGAAGTCGCGGATCCGGCCGGCCACGTCGACGATCGTGACGCTCGTCGTCGCCCTCTTCGGGGTCATGCTCGTGATCGGCCGGGGCGACCCGGCCGCCGTGCTGACGGGCGCGGTCGGCTGGGGAGACGCGCTGGTGCTCGCCGGCGCGTTCTCGTTCGTCCTGTACATGCTCGGCGCCGCCGAGTTCCGTGATTTCTCGGCGCTGCGCTACACGGCGCTGACGGCCGGCCTCGGCTGGCTCTCGATCGCCGTGGCCGCAGGTGTCGCGGTGGGGACGGGGCTGGAGCCCGGGGCATCCGCCGGCGCGTTCGCCGACATCTGGCCGCAGTTCCTCTACATCAGCGTGCTCGGCGCGGTCGTCGCGGTGGTCGCCTGGAACGGGGCCGTGCTTCGCATCGGCGCGCAGAACGCCTCGCTCTTCGCGAATCTGATTCCGGTGACGGCCTTCGCGATTCAGATCGCCCGCGGCTACCGGCCAGGCGTGCTGGAGCTCTCTGGCGCGGTAATCGCGATCGGGGCGCTCGTCGGGCACGACCTCTGGGCACGGCGCCGCCGCGAGGTCGCACCGCGGGAGCGGGTCGTCATGGGAAAGCTGGCCGAAGCGGCGTAGAGCCGCGGTCAGGCGCGCTCGCCGGGCGGCTGGTCCGGCCTGGCGGAGCGCGCCGCGGCCGCCTCCTCGTCCTCGGAGTGCGCCGGGTCGCGGACAGCATCGTCGTCGACGGCATCCGGGAGCGGCCGCTCCATCGCCTCGAGGCCGGCCTGCCACGACTCCCAGAGCCGTGCGTAGCGCTCGCCCTGCGTGACGAGGTCTTCGTGCGAGGCGAGCTCGACGAGCCGCCCGTGCTCCATCACCGCGACGCGGTCGGCGCGCTCAGCCGTCGAGAGGCGGTGCGCGATCGTGATCACGGTGCGCCCGGCCGCGACGGCTGCGATCGCCTGCTCGACGGCGCGCTCCGTGCCGGGATCGAGTGACGACGTCGCCTCGTCGAGCACGATCACGGCCGGCTCGACGAGCGCCACCCGGGCGAGTGCGATCAGCTGCCGCTCGCCGGAGGAGAGGCGCACGCCGCGGGTCTGCACGTCGGTCGAGAGCCCGCCCGGCAGCGAGGCGAACCGATCGAGCGCGCCGATCCGCGACAGTGCAGCCGCCACGTCCTCGTCGGATGCCTCGGGACGCGCGAGCCGCACGTTGTCGGCGATCGAGCCGGCGAAGAGATGGCCTTCCTGCGGGAGGAAGACGATCCGCGACCGCAGGGACTCCTCGCTCGCCTCTGGCAGGTCGACGCCTCCGAACGAGACCGTGCCGGCGTGCGGGTCGTAGAGCCGCGTCAGCACCTTCGCCAGCGTCGACTTCCCGGCCCCGGTCGCTCCGACGAGGGCGAGGTGCTCGCCCTGGATGACGGTGAGCGAGACGTCCTGCACCGCTGGCGGTCCCTCGCCGTACGAGAAGGTGACGTCGGTCGCGACGAGCTCGCCACGCTGGGGCAACTCCGCCGTTCCGGGGACGACGGTGACCGGCGTCTCGAGCAGGCCGACGATCTTCGTCAGCGCGGCGCGACCCGACTGGAGCTCCGAGTACCAGTCGCCGAGGCGGGCGATCGGCTCGAAGAGGCTCGTCAGGTAGAGCGCGAATGCGGCGACCGTGCCGACCGAGACCCGGTCGTGCCAGTAGAGCCAGCCGCCGGTCGCAAGCACGGCTCCGGTGGAGACGGCCTGTGCGAGCGCGATCGACGGGAAGAACCGGATGTTCACGAGCGAGGCCGTCCGCCACGCGCCGACGAGCGACCAGCTTCGAATGCGGTACGCGGCTTCCTGATCGCGCTCTCGCGCGAACGACTGCACGACCCGCAGCCCGGACAGTCCCTCCTGCAGCGACGTCATCACGTCCGCGACGCGGTCGCGGAGCGCGAGAAACGTCGGCCGCGAGCGCTTGCGGTACGAGAGCGAGGAGACGATCAGGATCGGCAGCGAGACGAAGACGACGGCGGCCAGCAGCGGCGACATAGTCACCAGCACGACGAGCGTCACGACGAGCAGGAGCATGTTGCCGACCACCTCGACCAGCACCTGGCGGACGAAGGTCGCGAGCGACTGGACATCGGCGGTCAGCCGCGAGACGAGGACGCCGGCGCGCTCGGTCTCGAAGAACGGCAGCGAGAGCCGCTGCAGGTGGTCGAAGGCGCTGACGCGGAGGTCGCCCAGGAAGCGCTCGCCCGCGCGCGCTGCGGAGAGAACGACCAGCCGCTCGAGCAACGGGCGCGCGAGCGCGAGGCCGAGGTAGACGAGCGCCGCCTGCGTGACGGGAGCCGACTCGCCGCGGCGGATGCCGTTGTCGATCGCATAGCGGACGAGGAGCGGCGCCGCGACGCCGACGACGGTGGCGCCGATGATCCCGAGCGCCGCGAGCACAATCTGCCGGCGGTACGGGCGCAGCATCGTCGACACGTGGCGGCGGAGCGGAGTCATGCCGCGTCCTCGAGGGCAAGCAGCTGCCGGTAGCGGCCGGAGCCGGCGATCAGCTCGGCGTGCGTGCCCTGCTCGACGATCCGCCCTCCTTCGAGGACCGCGACCCGGTCGGCGAGCGCGATCGTCGCGGCGCGGTGCGCGATCACGAGGGTCGTGCGGCCACGCATGACGGCGCCGAGCGCGGCGCGGATCTCGTGCTCCTTCGTCGCGTCCACGGCCGACGTCGCGTCGTCGAGGATCAGCACTGCTGGGTCGGCGAGGATCGCGCGCGCGATCGCGATGCGTTGGCGCTGGCCGCCCGAGAGCGAGTAGCCGCGTTCGCCGAGCACCGTGCCGTAGTCGTGCGGCATGCGCTGGATGAAGTCGTGCGCGCCCGCGAGCCGCGCCGCCTGCTCCACCTCGCCGGGTGACGCGTCGGGCCGGCCGTAGGCGATGTTCGCGTGCACGGTGTCGCCGAAGAGGAACGTCTGCTCGAAGACGAGGCCGACGGCGCGGCGCAGATCGGCGAGGCGCAGATCGCGGACGTCGGCGCCGTCGATCGTCACGCGGCCGCCCTCGACGTCGTAGAACCGCGCCAGGAGCGCCGCCACGGTGCTCTTGCCCGAGCCGGTGCCGCCGACGAGGGCCAGCGACGTACCGGGCTCGATCGCGAGCGAGAGCCCGTCGAGCACGGCGCGGCCGTCCTGGTAGCCGAAGCGCACGTCCTCGAGCCGCACATGCCCCTCCAGCTGCCTCGCGGCTGCGTCCGGCCGCTCGACGACGGCCGGCTCCGACTGCAGTACCTCGAGCACCCGGCCGGCCGCGGAGGCCGCCTGCTGCACGGTGCCGACGCGCTGGCCGATCACGCGCATCGGCCAGACGAGCATCGTCACGTAGAGCGTGAACGCGACGAGCGTGCCGATCGAGATCTCGCCGTCGAGCGCACGTTGCCCGCCGATCCAGAGCACCGCCAGGATTCCCAGCAGCGGCAACAGCTCGAGCACCGGCAGGAAGACGGCATCGACGGCGGCCACGTCGAGCGCCCGTTGCACCACACGGTCGCTCTGCCGGCGGAACCGGGCCGAGATCGCCGGGCCGGCCCCGAGGCCCTTGACGACCCGGATGCCCGCCACGGTCTCCTCGACGAGCGTCGTCGCCGCACCGAGCTCCTCCTGCAGCGCAGTCGTCTTCTCCCGGTAGCGGCCCGAGTACTTCCAGAAGCCGATCGCCAGCAGCGGCAGCGGTGCGAGCACGATCACGGCGAGGCCCGCGTCGAGGATGACGAGGGTCACCGAGACCGCGAGGACCGTGAGGATGTAGGCGATCGTGTGACCCATCGAGTCGAGCAACCGCGCCACGAGATCGGCGTCGTTCGAGGCGCGGCTCATCAGCTCGCCCGTCGAGACGCGGTCGTGGTAGCGGGCGTCGAGCGCCAGCGCCCGGCCGAAGATCGCGTCGCGCACCGAGGCCTGGCTCCGGCCCCGGTTGCGCATCGCGTAGTAGTGCCGCGCGGCGCCTGAGGCTGCCTCGAGGGCGCCGAGCGCGACGAGCCCGGCGACCGAGAGCGCGAGCGCGCGGCTGTCGTGGGCGCGGATCCCGGTGTCCACGGCATAGCGCACGAGCAGCGGCCCGAACACCGCGGCCGCCTGCCAGGAGCACACCGGCGAGCACGTTGCCGAAGACGCCGACGCGCTGCTCGACGATCACCCGGCCCAGATAACGCCAACGCCCCTCCACCTGCGAAAGTATCCGGAGATGTCAAGGCCGCCCATCCACGAGCGCTTCCCGCGCCCGTCGGTGATGGGTGTGATCAATGTCACGCCGGACTCGTTCTCGGACGGCGGCGCCCACCTCGACCCCGCCGTCGCCGCGGCCGCCGCCCGCGCGATGCTCGCCGACGGAGCGGCGATCGTCGACGTCGGCGGCGAGTCGACGCGACCGGGCTCGGAGGGCGTCTCCGTGGACGAGGAGCTCCGTCGTGTCGAGCCCGTGCTCGAGGCGCTTGCGGGGCTCCCAGTGTCGAGTGTGCCAGTGTCGATCGACACCGCGAAGGCCGCCGTCGCGCGCCGCGCCCTGGAGCTGGGCGCCGAGCTCGTCAACGACGTGACGGCGCTGCGCGGCGACCCGGAGCTGGCGGGCGTCGTCGCGGATGCGGGCGCGTACCTCTGCCTGATGCACATGCAGGGCGAGCCGCGGACGATGCAGGCGAGCCCGGCCTACGACGATGTCGTCTCCGAGGTAGCTGCGTTTCTCGAGGAGCGGCTCGCGTTCGCCGTGGCGCAGGGCATCCCGGAGGAGCGGATCTGCCTCGACCCCGGGATCGGCTTCGGCAAGACCATCGAGCACAACGTCGAGCTCGTCCGCCGGCTCGACGAGCTCGTGGCTCTGGGAAGGCCCGTGCTCGTCGGGCTCTCGCGCAAGAGCTCGCTGGGCAGGATCCTCGGCGATCCGCAGGCGACCACATCGTCGGTGGCCGCGTCGGTCGGCGCCGCCGCGGCGGCGTTGCAGCGCGGCGCGACGATCTTCCGCGTGCACGACGTCCGCGAGCACGTGGAGGCGCTTGCCGTCTTCGCGAGAATGCAGCGGTGAGCCTCGAGATCGAGATCCACGGCCTGCAGCTCCACGGGTACCACGGCGTGCTCGACGAGGAGCGGGAGCGCGGCCAGACGTTCCTCTTCGATCTCTGGATCGCCGGGTCCGAGGTGCCGTCGGACCGGATCGAGGACGCGGTCGACTACCGCGGCGTCGTCGAGCTCGTGCGCCAGGTCTCGCACGACACGCACTTCCAGCTGCTCGAGGCGCTCGCGGCAGCGATCGCGGACGCGGTGCGCGCCCGCTACGGCGTCGAGCGGGTCCGGGTGCGCGTGCGCAAGCCGCAGGTGCGCCCGGCGGGCATGACGGTCGACTGGACCGGCGTCACGGTCGAACGGCCTTGACGCGTGCGTACATCGGCTTCGGCTCGAACCTCGGCGACCGGGAGCAGGCGATCCTCGCCGCGGCCGACGAGCTCGGCATCGCGCGGCTGTCGGCGATCAGGGAGACCGCGCCGTGGGGCGTCCTCGACCAGCCGCCGTTCCTGAACGCGGTCGGCGAGCTCGAGACGGAGGACCCGCCGCGGGCGCTTCTCGAGCGGCTGCTCGCCGTCGAGCGCGAGCACGGCCGGATCCGCTTCGAGCGCTGGGGGCCGCGGACGCTCGATCTCGACCTGCTCGTCTACGGCGACCTCGAGCTGGCGGAGCCGGGGCTGACCGTCCCGCACCCGAGCCTCCACGAGCGCGCGTTCGTCCTCGAGCCGCTTGCCGAGCTGGCACCCGACTTGAAGATCCCTGGAAAGGGCGCGGTTCGAGACCTCCTGGCGCGGCTACAATCGGCCTGATGTCGAGCATCGACGAGCTGGACGAGTTCGAGGCAGAGCTCGAGCTCCGGCTGAAGAAGGAATACGGCGCGGTCTTCGGTCTCTTCCGCTACTGCGTGTTGACCCAGGATGCGACGTACCTCTGCAACAAGCTCGACCTGCAGTACGTGCCGCAGCCGGCCTATCCGTTCTTCCACCTGAAGATGGAGGACGTCTGGGTCTGGGACAAGAACCGCCCGACCCGGATGATCCCGCGCACCGAGGTCTACACGTCGAGCGACGTGACGGTCGAGGAGTTGCGCGGCGAGGGCGACGGGCCCGCGCTGACCGCCGAGGATCTCGCGAAGCGCATCGGCGAGCTGCCCGGCGCCGAAGACGAGATCTAGGCTCCGTAGGTTCCATCTAGACTCGCGCCGTGCTCCTCGCGGTCGACGTCGGCAACACGCAGACGGTCCTCGGTCTCTACGACGGCGAGGAGCTCCGTGAGCACTGGCGCCTCGCCTCGGACCGCAGTCGCACCGGTGACGAGCTCGGCGTCTTCTATTCGGGGCTCTTCGAGCTGGAGGACGTCGACGGGATCTGCCTCGCGTCCACCGTGCCGACGCTCGTGCGCGAGTACGAGCACTTTGCCGAGCGCTGGGCGCACGCGCCGCTCCTCGTGCTGGGCCCGGGCGTCAAGACGGGGCTGCCGATCCGTTACGACGACCCGCGCGAGGTGGGGCCCGACCGGATCGCGAACGCGGTCGCCGCGCAGGCGCGGTACGGCGCCCCGGTGATCGTCGTCGACTTCGGCACGTCAACGAACTTCGACATCGTCTCGCAGGACGGCGAGTACGTCGGCGGCGTCCTGGCGCCCGGGATCGAGATCTCGATGGACGCGCTCTTCGCCCGCGCGGCGAGGCTGACGAAGGTGCCGTTCGAGGCGCCCCCGACGGTGATCGGCAAGACGACGACGACGGGCCTCCAGTCGGGTCTCGTCTACGGCTTCGCCGGCCAGGTCGACGCGATCTCGGGGCGGATCCGCGACGAGCTCGGCGCGCCGGACGCGCCCGTCGTCGCAACGGGCGGTCTCGCCGACCTGATCGCACCGCATTCGAGCGCCATCTCCCAGGTCGATCCGTGGCTCACGCTCGAGGGTCTCCGGCTCGTCTGGGAGCGCAACCGCTAGCTCGAAGCCTCGTATTGGGGACAGTCCCCAGGCATGTCTTTTTTGGCTCATACGCGCGAAATGGGGACAGTCCCCAGACATGTCGTTTCGGGCCATGAGGGCCGCTCCGGGGACAGTCCCCAGACATGGCCTTTTGAGGCAACGAGGGTCCCCTCCGGGGACAGTCCCCCGACATGTCCCATTCGGGCGATGAGGCCACTTCGGGGACAGTCCCCAGACATGTCTCGTCGGGACACGTCCGGGAGGCAGATCTGACCTGGCCGGGGACAGTCCCAGACCATGTCCGGTTCGGACAGGCGACGGGGCCGGTTTCGGCGGGTTTTCAGCCGCCGCCGTAGATCGAGATCGGCATGCCGTCGAGCAGGAACTCGTCCGCGGGATCGGGCAGCTCCGCTTCGAGCAGCTCGACGAGCTCGGCTGCCCCCGGGGCCGCCGCGAGCAGCCGGGTCACGACGTCGTCGATCGACTCGAGCTGGACGAGCTCGTTCTTGAATGGGCGCGGGAAGCGGCCACGGCCGAGGTACCACCCGTAGAACTTCTTCAGGAAGCTCGTCGCGCGGCGCTCGCCCAGCTCGCGGACGGTCTCCTTGACGAAAAGGATCAACTCGGCGGCCACCTCCTCGCGCGACGGCTCGGCGTCGTCGCCGTGTGCGATCTCGCGCAGCACCCAGGGGTTGCCCTGCGCGGCGCGGCCGACCATCACGGCTGCGGCGCCGGTCGTCGCCAGCACGACCTGTGCGCGAGCGTGCGACGTCACGTCCCCGGACGCGATCACCGGCACGTCGACCAACTCGACAAGCTCGGCGGTCAGCGAGTGATCCGCCTCACCGGTGTACATCTGCTTCGCCGAACGCGGGTGGAGCGTCAGCACGGATGCACCGGCTTGGACGAGGCGAGGGCCGACGTCGAGGCAGGTGCGCGAACCGTTCTCCAGCCCGCGGCGCATCTTCACGGAGACCGGGATCGAGACCGCGTCGGCCATCGCCGCGACGATCGCGCAGGCGCGATCGGGATCGTCGAGGAGCGTCGCACCGGCGCCCGTCTTCGTCACCTTGCGGACCGGGCAGCCGAAGTTGACGTCCACGACGTCGGCGCCGGCCGCCTCGACCATCCGGGCCGCGTCGGCCATGACGGTCGGATCCGAGCCGAAGATCTGGATGGCGAGCGGGTGCTCATCGGACGCAACACGCAGATAGCCGAGCGTCCGCTCGTTGCGGTACTCGATCCCCGCGCAGCTGACCATTTCGGAGCAGACGAGGCCGGCGCCGTACCGCCGGCCCTGCCGCCGGAACGCCTGGACGCTGACGCCCGCCATCGGCGCAAGGACGAGCCGAGAGGGGATCTCGACGTCCCGAATCCACCAAGATTCCTGCAAATTGACACTCATTTGCGACTGCAATGGTATCTGGCTACCATTTTCCGTCGCGATCGGCCCTCAGTGGCCGCCGCGCTTTTCTTTTAGGTGGGGTACAGGAGGCCGGAAGTTGAAGGAAGTCATCCTCACGCGCGAAGGGTTCGAGAAGCTCCAGCAGGAGATCGACGTCCTGCGCGGTGAGAAGCGTCGCGAGGTCGCGGAGCGTATTCGCGTTGCCCGCGAGTTCGGCGACATCGCGGAGAACGCCGAGTACGACGACGCCAAGAACGAGCAGGCGATGCTCGAGCACAAGATTGCGCTGCTCGAGGAGCGCCTGATCTCCGCACGGGTGATCGAGAAGAAGGACATCGCCAAGGACGTCGTCTCGGTGGGCTCGAAGGTGCGACTGCGCGACGTCGCGGCCAACAAGACCTTCGAGTACCAGATCGTCGGCTCGGCCGAGGCCAATCCGGCGGACAACAAACTGTCGAACGAGTCGCCGGTCGGCAAGGCGATCATGGGCCGCAAGAAGGGCGAAGTGGTCGAGGTCGTCGCGCCGAGAGGATCGCTCAAGTTCAAGATCCTCGAGATCAAGGCGGCGTAAGGCCACTCGAGCGCGCGGAGTTCGCCGCCGGCGCGGCTGTGCTCGCACGCGCGTTCGACGCCGACCCGGCCTGGCAGTGGGTGCTGCCCGACGCCGAGCAGCGTAAGTCGGTCCTGTCGTGGCTCTTCCTGAAAGGGCTCGAGGTCTCGACGTCCGACATCTGGACGACCGAGGGTGAGGTGCTCGGTGTCGCGCGCTGGATTCCGCCCGGCCGACCGCCGGCGCCTTTCAACGCGATGGTCGGCGCCACACTCGGCTTGCCGCTGCGCTTCCGCGGCTCGATGCGGCGCTTCTTCTCGTACGGCCGCTCGATCGGAGCGCTGCGTAAGCGCACCCAGCCGGAGGGCAGTTGGTACCTCGACGGGATCGGCGTCGACCCGGATCAGCAGGGCCGCGGGGTCGGCGGCTCGCTGATGCAGCCCGGGCTCGCCGCGGCCGACGCCTCGCACGCCTCGGTGTTCCTGCTCACGAACGAGCCACGGAATCTGCCGTTCTACGAGCGGTTCGGGTTCCGCATCGACGCCGAGGAGGAGACGCCGCAGGGCGGGCCCACCTCGTGGGCGATGACCAGGCCGCCTCAGCCAGCGCGGTAGTCTCACCGCGCATGACAGCGAAGCGCTTTCCCGACCGGGTGGAGATCTCGGCCGTCCGGGCGGAGGTCGAGCCGCTCGAGGCCGGCCAGGAACTGGACGAGAAGCGGCGGCTTGCCGGCCGCGTGCTCGCGCGGCGCGACATGGGCAAGCTCGTGTTTCTCGATCTGGTCGACCGGTCCGGGCGGATCCAGCTCATGTGCCCGCTCGAGCGCACCGGCGAGATCGACGTGCACCTCGGCGACGTCGTCGGCGTCACGGGCTCACCGGCCCGCGCGCGCCGCGGCGAGCCGTCACTCGTCGTCGACGAGCTCGAGGTCCTGTCGAGGATCCGCACGCCATTGCCCGACACGTTTCACGGCCTGACCGACGTCGAGCAGCGGTACCGGCGCCGTTATCTCGACCTGCTGATGAACGAGGAGTCCCGGCGCGACTTCGAAGTGCGGTCGCGGATGGTCAGCGCGATCCGCCGCGCCCTCGACGAGGACGGCTTCCTCGAGGTCGAGACGCCTGTCATGCAGCCACGGTACGGGGGCGCGTTCGCGGAGCCGTTCGTCACCCACTCCAATCTGCTCGACCAGGATCTCTACCTCCGGATCGCCACCGAGCTCTATCTCAAGCGGCTGATCGTCGGCGGGCTCGAACGCGTCTACGAGCTTGGCAAGGACTTCCGGAACGAGAGCTACTCGTTCAAGCACTCGCCCGAGTTCACGATGCTCGAGTGGTACGAGGCCTACGCGGACTACCGGGACACGATGGCCCGGATCGAGAGTCTCGTCGAGCGCGTCGCCCGCGATGTGCTGGGGCGGACGACGACGCAGTTCCGCGGCCACGAGATCGACCTGAAGGCGCCCTGGGCGCGCGTCAAGTTCGTCGATGCGCTCGAGGAGCGAGGTTTCTGGACGCGCGACGCGGATGAGCTCCGCGGGCGGCTGGACGCGCAGGACGTCGACACGAGCCAGGACAAGACGTGGGCCCAGCTCATCGACAAGGCGCACAGTCATTTCGTCGAGCCGGCTCTGATTCAGCCGACGATCCTCTACGACTACCCCATCGAGCTTTCGCCGTTCGCGCGGGTGACCGAGGAGGATCCGACGATCGTCGAGCGCTTCGAGTACTTCGTCGGCGGTATGGAGCTCGGTAACGCCTTCACGGAGATCAACGACGCGGCGGAGCAGGCAGAGCGCTTCGCGGGCCAGCTCGAAGAGGGAGCCGGTGGGAACGTGGAGGCCGAGCAAGGCGACCCGGACTACGTCGAGGCCCTCTCGTACGGCATGCCCCCGACCGGCGGGCTCGGGCTGGGGATCGACCGCCTCGCGATGGTGCTGACCGGCCGCGAGGCGATCCGTGACGTGATTCTGTTCCCCGCGCTGCGCGCCCGCGACTAGCCGGTCGCCGCCGAGTTAGACGACGCGGTTCCAGCGGGCGGCTGCCGCGGCGTCCGGTCTGCGCCAGAACCCGATGCGAAACTCGGTGCCGCGCACCTTGGGACGCGCGCCGACCTTGTAGGTCGCCTCGACGCCGCGGCGGACGAGCTCGGACATCGAGAGCCCCGTTCGGGCCGACTCTTCGCGGAGGAACGTGTACTGCTCTTCAGGGAGCAACACATGTAAGTGCATAGCCATGGGACATGTATATGCATGTTCAACGCACCTGTCTGTAACGACTTCGAGCCGATTCACCCCGCCTTCCGAAGCTCACAGCTTCTTCACGGACCCCAACTAGACTGACCGCCATGCCAACCTCTGTCGTGACGGGCGGTGCCGGCTTCCTGGGGTCGCATCTCTGCGATTACCTGATCGCCAAGGGCGAGCGCGTGATCTGCGTCGACAACCTCGAGACCGGGTCGCTCGCGAACATCGAGCACATCGGCAACGACTCGTTCCTGTTCGTGAACCACGACATGACGTTCCACCTCGAGCTCGACGAGTCTGTCGACTTCGTCTACCACCTCGCGGCGCTCGCGAGCCCGATCGACTACCTGCGGCAGCCGCTGCACTCGCTCAAGGTCGGCTCCTACGGGACGCACAACGCACTCGGCCTGGCGAAGTTCAAGCGGGCGCGGTTCCTCATCTCGTCCACGAGCGAGGTCTACGGCGATCCACTCGTCCACCCGCAGCCGGAGAGCTACTGGGGCAACGTCAACCCGATCGGCCCGCGTGGCGTCTACGACGAGGCGAAGCGCTACGCAGAGGCGCTGACGATGGCGTACCACGGCCAGCAAGGCGTCGACACGGCGATCGTGCGGATCTTCAACACGTATGGCCCGCGGATGCGGCCGCACGACGGCCGGGCGATTCCGAACTTCGTCCGCCAGGCGCTGAACGGGGAGCCGCTTACGGTCTACGGCGACGGCAGCCAGACGCGGAGCTTCTGTTACGTGGACGATCTGATCCGGGGCCTCTACCTGCTTGCGCAGTCCGGCGAGCATCTGCCGGTGAACATCGGCAACCCGGGTGAGTTCACGTTGCTGGAGCTTGCGCAGAAGGTGATCGAGATCTCCGGCTCGCCGAGCGAGATCGTCTACGAAGCGCTGCCGACGGACGACCCGCAGCAGCGTCGGCCGGACATCACGAAGGCGAAGCAGGTGCTCGGGTGGGAGCCGACCATCTCGCTCGACGAAGGCCTGCAGCGGCTGATCGACAGCCTCCGCCCGGCGCCCGCACCGCTCGCGTAGCTTCCCGATCGGCGTCCGCTCGCCTGCCGGGAGCGGTAACGTCGCGCCATGCTCGAAGCGCTCGCCCGCAGGAGAAAGCTCGCCGCCGCCCTGCTCGCGGGCGCTCTCGCGGTCGCGGTGGTCGTCGCGCTGCTCGAGCCGACCCGCTACCGGGCCGAGGCGACCGTCGTCGTCGGCACGACGCCGCGGCAGCCGACGCCGCAGGACGTCTCCGGGATGAAGACGCTGAGCACGCTCGCGCTCAGCGACATCGTCTTGCGAGCCGCGGTGAAGGATCTGAAGCTCGACGTTTCGCCACAGGACCTCGCCGGCCGGGTGCGGGTCCGGACTCCCGAGGGGACGTCGCTGCTCGTCATCTCCGCCGACGCGGGCTCGCGGAGCGACGCCGAAAAGCTGGCCCAGGAGATCGGCCTCGTCTTCACGCAACTCGCGACCGAGCGGTTCCCGAAGCTCAAGGCGACGCTCTTCGGCAGCGCGCATGCCCTGCCGGGGCGGGTGTCGCCTCGCTGGGGACGAGCTCTCATCGTCGGTGCGCTCGTGGGCATCTTGCTGGCGCTACTCGTGCCGGCGGCGCTCGAGCGCGCAGGGCCCGGTGGCCTGCGGCTCAGGGCTCGCGAGCTCTGGGCTCGGCGCCCGCCCGTCGACCGGCCCCGGCTCCCCAAGCGGACGCCGGCGTCGCGGCGAGAGCGCACGCCCGTCGCGGAGCCCGAGCCGGCGCCGCTGCCTGTCCGGGAGCGCGAGCCCCAACCCGAGCCACAGCCGGAACCCGAGCCGGCGCCCCCACCTGCGCCGCCCGCCGAGGAGCCCGAGCCGCTCCTGCAGCCGCGACCGGGCGAATGGAACGTTCGCGCCTTGGCACGGCTTGTCGAGCGGCGCGCCGCCGAGACGCCCGAGCGGGCCGAGGAGTGGCGTGCCTACCTGCCCGCGCTGACGGCACAGGCCGACTCGGCGGGGATGCTGCCGCGCCGTCTCGATCCGCTCGTGCGCGAGGTCTTCGACGGGCTGCTCGACTCGGCTTGAGGCGCGATTCATGACGCTCGTTCCGTGACGCTCGTCCTCTGTTACCACGCCGTCTCCGCGACATGGGAGCACGCGCTCTCGCTCGCCCCGGAGACCCTCGACCGACAGCTGGCCTCGCTCCGCGCCCGCGGGCTCCGCCCCGTCGACACGGCGGCCGCGATCGGCGGGCCGCGCGACACCTTCCACGTCACCTTCGACGATGCGTTCCGCAGCGTTGCGCCTGCACTCCCGCTGCTCGAGCGCCACGGCATCGCCGCCACGTTCTTCGCCTGCAGCGGCGTCGCGGACCTCGGTGGTGCGCCCTTGCGCGTCCCGGAGCTCGCGGCCGAGCCGGAAGCGGAGCTCGCCACGATGGACTGGGACGAGCTACGCGGGCTCGTCGAGCGCGGGCACGAGGTCGCGTCGCACACCGTCTCGCACCCGCATCTGCCTCGTCTGTCCGACGAGGAGCTCGACCGCGAGCTGCGCGAGTCGAAGCAGCTGCTCGAAGACGAGCTCGCGCGGCCGTGCCGCTGGCTCGCTTATCCGTTCGGCGACGAGGACCGGCGCGTTCGCGCCGCGGCCGACCGCGCCGGCTACGAGGCGTCGTTCGCGCTGCCGGCCGGCCTCGCGCGGCCGTCCCGCCACGCGGTCCCGCGGATCGGGATCTACCGCGGCGAGACGCAGGCGCGGTTCCGGCTGAAGACGAGCCCGTTCGCGAACGCCTTGCTCAGGCGAGCGACGGAGCGTCGGCCTCGGCGCGGACGTACTCGATCACGTCGCCGAGAATGTCGTCGAGGCTGCGCTCGGGCGTCCAGCCGACGGCGCCCGTCACCTTGTCGAGCGCCGGCATGCGGTGGATCATGTCCTCGATCCCCTGGCCGTAGACCTCGTCGTACGGGATGTGCTTGAGCTCCGAGGTGCTGCCCGCGACCGCACGGATCCGGTCGGCGAGCTCGAGGATCGTCACCCGCTCCTGCGAGCCGACGTTGAAGATCTCACCCGCCGCCTCGGGGGTCGCCATCAGCGCCACGAGGGCGCGGATCGTGTCCTGGACGTGGCAGAAGCACCGCGTCTGGTTGCCGTCGCCGTGGATCTCGAGCGTCTCGTTCGCAAGCGCCGCGCGCACAAAACGGGGGATGACCATCCCGTACTGGCCGCTCTGGCGTGGCCCGACGGTGTTGAAGAGACGGACGATCACGGCGTCGAGCCCGCGCTCCTGGTGATAGGCGAGCGCCAGAAACTCGTCGATCGCCTTCGAGTCTGCGTACGACCAGCGGCGCTGCGTCGTCGGCCCGTAGATCCGGCGGTCGTTCTCGGAGAGGGGGCGCTCTTCACGATGGTCGCCGTACACCTCGGAGGTCGACGCGACGAGCACCCGCTTGTTGAAGCGGTTGCAGTGGTCGAGGACGATCTCTGTCCCCTCGAGGTTCGTCACGAGCGTGTGCACGGGCTGCTCGACGATCAGCCTGACGCCGACGGCTGCGGCCAGGTGATAGACGACGTCGCATTTGTGCACGAGCTCGTTCACGACCGCGGGCTTCAGCACCGAGTCGACGACCAGGTGGAAGTCGGCGCGGTCCATCAGGTGCTGGACGTTGGTCAGGGAGCCGGTCGAGAGGTCGTCGAGGACGTAGACCTCCCAGCCCTCCTTGAGGAGAAGCTCGGACAGATGTGAGCCGATGAAGCCCGCACCGCCCGTGATGAGTGCCCTGCCTGTGCTCGCCACGGGTCAGAGCGTAGCCGCACGGAGTCCAGGCTGCGACAGGCTCTTTGGCTAGGAGATGGCCAGGATGGACGGAACGGACAGCGGCTTCGGCGGCAGCGGCGGCGGTGGCGGCAGCGCGGGCAGAGGCGGCAATTGGGGCAACTCCACCGGCGGTTGCTGCGGAGCGGGCGGCAGCGCCGGCAGCTGCGGGAGCGGGACGGCGGGCACCGCCGGCAGTTGAGCCTTCTTCGGCAGCGAAGGCAAGGCGGGCGTGTGCGGGGCCGGGGTCACGGGTGTCTCCACTGCCGGCTGGGACGGCGGCGTCGAATTCGGGGCTGCGGCGGGCGCCGGGGCTGGTGCGGTCGGCGAGGCCGTCGGCTCGACGGCTGTCCGGTCCCGCCGTCCGGTGGAGCCGGTGCGCGACGGGCGCGCGGCGATCGTGGTCGCGTGCGCCATGCGTGGCACGGTCGCCGCTCCGTGTCGTGACGACGCCGCCGGCGCGACCTGAGCCGGGGCCGTCTTCGCCTCGCCGCGGACCGCCGGCGAGCCACCACTTGGCGTCGCGAGGATGCCGCCGCCGATCGCGACCGCACCGGCGACGCCCGCTGCGCCGCGGACGAGCACCGCCCGGTCGCCGGCGGGGGAGAGCCGCGAGAGCAGATTGAGGAGCGGCTGCACCGGCAGGAACAGACCGCCGAGGCGGCGCTCGCCGAGCAGCTCGGCGCGCAGCTTGCGTCGCGCGCGGAAGACGAGCATCTGCACCGAGCCGACGGTGAGCCCGAGCCGGTCGGCGATCTCCGCGTACGAGAAACCCCCGACCTCCTGCAGGACGATCGCTGCGCGCTGGTTCGGCGGCAGCGTCGCGAGCGCATCCTTCAGCTCGTGGACGCCGAGCTCGCCGGGCGAATCGTCCCGCGCGAGCGGCAGGTCCTCGTCGAAGTCGGCCTCGACGACCCGCTGCCGCCGGAAGCGGCCGCGGTTCGCGTTCCGGGCGATCGCGAAAAGCCAGGATCTCGGCTCGCGCGGCGGCGTTCCGTCAAGCAGGGCCCGGTACGCGTGCAGGAACGCCGTCTGCAGGACGTCCTCGGCGACCTCGGGATCCCCCGTCTCGCGGAGCAGCCAGCGATAGAGCTCACCGCGATGGCGGCGGTAGAGCCCTTCGAAAGCGCGATCGGCGGTGGGGCTCACCTTGGGTGGGCTCATCTGGGAACAACGTCAGAACGGGCAACATGGATACGACCCCGGCTCGCGTTTGTGCGCCTTCGACGTAGCATCAGAGCCGTGCAGGCGCGCCCCGACCGACTCGGCAGGCTCCCGGAGCAGTACTTCGTCTCCCTGCTGGCCCGTGTCGCGGCGGCGGCTGAGACGGAGGGCGATCCGCTGGTCGACCTCGGGCGCGGAAACCCGGACGTCGGCCCGCCCGCGCACGTCGTCGAGCGTCTCGCAGAGGCCGCGCGCGATTCCGGCGCCCACGGCTACGCCCCGATTCGAGGCCTGCCGGCGCTGAAAGAGGCGATCGCCGCGCGCTACCGGGACGTCTACGGCGTCGAGCTCGATTCCGAGCGCGAGATCGCTGTCGTGCCCGGGACGAAGACCGCGCTCGCGGAGCTGCCGCTCGCGACGGCCCAGCGCGGGGAGCGCGTGCTGCTGCCCGACCCGTGGTACCCCGATTACCCGTCCGGCGTCGCTCTCGCGGGCGCCGAGCTTGCGACGCTCCCACTCGACCCCGACCGCGGCTGGGCGCCTGACTTCGACGCCGCCCCGCCGGCGGCGCTCGCCTATCTCAACTACCCGTCGAACCCGTGTGCGGTGGCCGCACCCGCCGGCGCCTACGAGGACGCGGTCCGCTGGGCCGAGCGCACCGGCGGTGCCGTCGTCAACGACTTCGCGTACGGCGACCTCGTCTTCGACGGGCGCCGGCCTGAGAGCTTCCTCGCGACACCGGGGGCGAAGGACGTCGGCGTCGAGCTCTACTCGATGTCGAAGACGTACGGGATGGCCGGCTGGCGTGTCGGCTTCGTGCTCGGGAACGCCGAGCTCGTGGAGCGGATCAACCTCTTCAACGACCATGTGCGAGTCGGGATCTTCGTGCCCGTCCAGCTGGCGTCGATCGCGGCGCTCACCGGTCCGCAGGACTCGGTGGCCGAGCGCACCGCGAGCTACGAGGGCCGCTGCGGGCTCGTCGCCGAAGCGCTCGGGACGCCTGCGAGCGAGGGGACGTACTACTCGTGGCTTCGGCTTCCGGACGGGCTCACCGCCGAGCAGTTGCTGCTCGAGCATCGGGTGGCGGTCGCGCCGGGCGAGGGGTTCGGCCCGAGCGGCGCCGGCTACGCACGCATTTCGGTCTCCGTGCCGGACGACGTGCTGCTTGCCGGCCTGGGCCGGCTGGCGCGCGCCTTCGAGCAGGTGCACGCATGAAGATTGGCATTGTCGCGCCGTTCAGCTGGTCGTACTGGGGCGGAGTGATCGAGCATGCAGAGCGCCAGGCGCAGGCGTTGATGGAGCGCGGGCACGACGTGCGTCTGATCTGCGGCCACGACCCGCCGGGCACGCTGACCCGCGTGCTGCATCCACGGCTCGGTCGCCACGAGCGGCCGCCGGAGTGGGTGATCCCGCTCGGGCGCTCGGTCGTCGTCCCGGCCAACGGCTCGCTGCCGAACATCGTGCTGAGCCCGCCGGTCGTGGGACGTCTTCGACGGACGCTCGAGCGAGAGCGCTTCGACGTGCTGCATCTCCACGAGCCGTTGACGCCAGCCCTGTGCGTCGCCGCGCTCGCGCTCGCGGATTCGCCGATCGTGACGACGTCGCACGCCTCGGGCGAGCTGGGCTGGATGCGCGGCGCGGTGCACATCTGGGGCTTTCTGATCGACCGCGTCGACGCCCGCATCGCCGTCTCCGAGCAGGCGCGCGCCTCCGCGGCGCGCTGGCTACCGGGCGACTACGAGGTGATCCCGAACGGCGTCCTCGTCCCGGAGGAGGCTGACCCGGGCGGGCGCGAGCACCGGATTGCATTCATCGGCCGCCACGACCGGCGCAAGGGCCTGGCGGTCTTGCTGCGGGCCTGGCCGGAGATCCATCGCCGCACGGGGGCGCGGCTCCGGCTGATGGGCGCCGATCCGCTGCAGGTGCGGCTGGCGCTGACGCGCCTACGCGTCTCGGACCAGGGGATCGACGTGCTCGGGGTCGTCACGAACGAGGTGCGGACGGCCGAGCTCGCGAGCGCGAAGCTGCTCGTCTCGCCGGCGCTCGGCGGCGAGAGCTTCGGCCTCGTCCTCGCCGAGGCGTTCGCCTGCGCGACACCGGTTGTGGCCTCGGACATCGCCGGCTATCAGGATGTGATGACGTCCGACACCGGGCTCCTGGTGCCGCCGGAGGATCCCTCCGCGCTCGCGGACGCGGTCGCCGCGTTGCTCGCAGACGAGCCGCGCCGCGCCGCCGCAGGCGTCGCCGCGCGCCAGATTGCGATCGAGCAGTACTCCTGGCCGGACGTCGCACGCCGGCTGGAGGAGGTCTACGTCCGCGTGACGGCCGGGTCGCCCGCGGAGGTCGCCGCTTGAGGCTCGCGTTCCCGGAGAACCGCTGGGTTCGGGTCATCGCCCTGACCCTTCCGTTCGCGGTCGCCATGGCGCTGATCTGGTGGCGAGGCCCCGACTGGAAGCTCGTGCGCGAAGCGTTCACGATCGTGCGCTGGCGCTGGGTGTTCGCGGCGATCGGACTGAATCTCTTGTCGGTGCTCACCCGGGCGATCGCCTGGGACGTGGCGATTCGGCAAGCGGTGCCGCCGCCGCATCCTCGCTTCCGGTCCGTCTTCTCGGCGTTCGGCGTCGGTCTCTTTGCGAACGCGGTGCTGCCCGGGCGGATCGGCGAGCTCGCGCGCGTCGTCGTGCTCTCGCGCAAGATTCCCCGGCGCGAGGGGACGTTCGCGACCCTCGTCGGCTCCGTCTTCGCGCATCGCGTCTTCGACCTCTTCCCGACGGTGCTTCTCACCATCTGGGTTTTGATGACGGCCAAGATCCCGCACTGGGCGATCACGAGCCTGATCGTGGCATGCGTCGTCGGCTTCGTGCTCTTTGCCTTCGCTCTCGCGGGCGCGCGGCGCCATCACCGGCCGGTGCTCAACGAGCTCGGCCCAGTCCGCCAGCTCGTGTCGCGCGCCCGCCAGGGGCTCGCGGTGATGCGCGAGCCCTGGGCGGCAGCGCTCGCGATCTTCTTCCAGACGCTCGGCTGGATCTGCCAGCTGCTCGCCGTGTACACGGCCATGCGCGCCTTCCACATCCACCTGCCGCTGCCGGCCGCCGGGCTGGTTTTGCTCTTGATGAACGTGGCGTCGATCTTTCCGCTCTGGCCGGGCAACATCGGACTGCTGCAGGCCGCCGTCGCGCTGCCCCTCGTCCAGTACGGCGTCCCGTACGCGCGCGCGTTCGCGTTCGGCATCGGGCTGCAGGCGATCGAGGTCTCCGTCGGCGTCGGGATCGGGCTCATCTTCCTCGCCCGCGAGGGGATCTCGTACGCCGTGCTGAAGGACATGCCTGCCGCCAATGCGCCCGGCTCGGACGACGAGGAGTACGACGAGGCGGAGGCGGAACAGGAGGAACCTGCGCGCGCTCGCGTCCCCGGCTAGCCTCAAAGGCGTCCTCACTCCGATCGAGGCGGCGGCCATGCTGGCGACGGGGCTGCGGCGGGTTGCGGGCCTCGAGGTCGGCGAGTGCCCGGTCGCAGACGGCGGCGAGGGGACAGCCGAGGTGCTCTTGCAGGCATGCGGCGGCGAGTGGCGGACGGCGGTCGTCTCGGATCCCGCTCGGCAGGCCGGTCGCGGCCCGGTGGCTGCTCCTGCCGGACGGGACGGCGGTCGTCGAGTCGGCGGAGGTGATCGGTCTCGGCCGCGTCGCCGAGGACGAGCGCGACCCACTCGTGCCTGACGAGCCGCGGCCTCGGCGAGCTGATGCTCGCGACGCTGGCCGCGCGGCCGCAGTCGCTCCTTGTCTGTCTCGGCGGCAGCGCCACGATCGACGGCGGTGCCGGCATGCGGGCCGTGGTCGGACGCTGGCTGCAGGACATCCCGGTCCGCGTGGCCTGCGACGTGCGCAATCCGCTGCTGGGCGCACGCGGCGCCGCGCGTGCGTTCGGCCCGCAGAAGGGTGCCACGCCCGACGTGGTGGACGAGCTCGAGCGCCGGCTCGAAGGGATGCCCGAGCTGGCCGGCGTCGCCACCTTGCCGGGCGCCGGCGCGGCGGGCGGCCTCGGTGCGGCGCTGGCGTCGCTCGGCGCGACGCTCGTGCCCGGCGGCGAGCTCGTGCTCGACCTCATCCGGTTCGACGAGGTGGCCGCGGGTGCCGACCTGGTCGTCACGGGCGAGGGAACGGTCGACGTCTCGTCGGCCGAGGGGAAGGCGACCGGCGCGGTCGCGGCGGCGTGCCGGTCGCTCGGCGTGCGCTGCGTGGTCTTCGGCGGCCGCGTCGAGCGAGCCGCTGCCGCAGACCGAGACGCGTGCGCTCAGCGGCCGCCCGGATCAGGCTGCGGAGGATCTGGTCGAGCTGGGCGAGGAGCTCGGGCTAGCGCTGCTCGGCGCGGCGTAGGCGCTCGGCCATCATCTTCAGGAGCGGCCACGCGATCGAGGCGTTCGACTCGACGAGCGGCCGGAACTCCCACGGCGTCAGGCCCCAGCACTTGAGGTCGCTGTCGGCCCTGATCGTGGCGGAGCGGGCGCCTTCGTCGATCAGCGCCACTTCGCCGAAGTAGTCGCCGGGGCCGATCTTGCCCTTCTCCTCGCCGGCGACGGTGATCGTTCCTTCGCCGGCTTCGACGACGAAGAACCCGACGCCGCCCTGACCTTCGGTGGCGACGGACTGGCCCGCCCGGAAGGTGCGGTCCTTCATCGTCCGGGAGAGCATCTCGAGCTGGCTGTCCTCGAGCCCGTTGAACAGCGGCACGCGCCTGAGCAGATCGACTGGAGCAGACATGCGGGTGATCCTAACCTGGATTCGGCAGTGTTTTCGACGCGACGCGCCAGCTCCTCGATCTTGCCCTGCGCGGTGTCGAGCCGCTCGCGGCAGAAACGGTAGAGCTCCTCGCCGCGCTGCCAGAGGTCGAGCGCCTCGTCGAGTCCGGCTTCGCCACGCTCGAGCTGCTCGACGATCCGCTCGAGCTCGGCGTGCGCCTGCTCGAAGGTGAGCTGCTCCGGTGGTTGCTGAGCCGGGGCGGCCGGGTCAGTCAACGGTCGCTCCGAAGCTACCCTCGGCGACCTCGACCGCGAGGGCGTCGCCGGTGGTCACGTCTGCCGCCGTGCGGACGACCGCGCCGTGGGCGCGGACGATTGCATAGCCGCGCTCGAGCGTGGCGCGAGGCGACAGCGCGCGCAGGCGCCCCGCCGCGTGCTCGAGGCGCGAGCGCTTGCGCTCGACCGCGAGGGCCGGGGCGCCGCGCAGCCGGTGATGGACGTGCTCCAGCCGCTCGGCTCGGCGCTCGACGGTGCGGCGGGCACCGCGTCCGAGCCCGGCGCGGGCGCGCTCGAGCGTCGCCGAGAGCTCTGCTGCGTCCGGGACGACGAGGCGCCCCGCGACGCTCGGCGTCGAGGCGCGGACGTCGGCGGCGAGATCGCAGAGCGGTGTGTCCTGCTCGTGGCCGACGGCCGAGACGACGGGGACCGCGCAGGCGGCGATCGCGCGGACGAGGCGCTCGTCGGAGAAGGGGAGGAGATCCTCGAAGCTGCCGCCGCCGCGCGCGACGACGATCACGTCGCAGCCTTCGGCGCAGAGGCCGTCGAGCGCCTCGACGACGGCCGCGGCGGCGCGCGGTCCCTGCACGTAGGTCTCGGCCACCACGACACGCGCGGCCGGGAACCGCGCGGTGATCGCCGTCAGCACGTCGCGCTTCGCGGCCGCGTCGTTGCCCGTCACGAGCCCGATGCGGCGTGGAAATCTCGGCAGCGGCCGCTTTCGCTCCGCAGCGAAGAGCCCCTCGTCGCCGAGCTTGCGCTTCAACCGCTCCAGCGCCGCGAGGTGGTCGCCGAGGCCGAAGCGCTCGATCGAGAGAGCGCGCAGCCGGAAGTCGCCGCGCTGCTCGAAGAGCTCGGGGCGCCCGTAGACGTGCACGCGCTCGCCGTCGACGAGGTCGAGCCGCAGCCCGTCGAACTGGCCGCGGGGCATCTGCACCGAGAGGCAGGCGCCGGTCTCGGGGTCCTTCAGCGTCAGGAAGACGCTCTGCCAGCGCTCCTGGCGGCGAAGCTCGGTGACCTCGCCCTCGACCCAGACGCTCGGCAGCCGGGCGAGCCACGATGCGACGCCCTGGTTGAACGCGCCGACCGTGTAGACCTTCTTGTCCCCGTAGAGGACGGGCTGGACCTTCATCGAGTCGATGCTAGCGCCCGCTCGCGCCGGTCACGCCTGTGGACAGAATGTTCCACTTCCGTGACACTTGGTCTGACCAGAAATTTCGGCGATGTGCCTGCCAAGAGGCACAATGTGGATTCGTTGTTCCACTTCTGTAACCGTTGGTCTGACCAGGTATTTAAGGCGCACCGCCACGGAGGGCCATGTCCAGAAAGGACGTGCGGTGGAGCCGCGGGGCGGGGTCGCGGCGGCGGGCTAGAGGAGGATTTCCGCTGCGGTCTCGTGCGTGCAGCCCCGGATGACGAGCTCGACCGCCTGATGGAGGTCGGCCTCGCTGTGTGCCAGCTTCTCGGCGAGCGACAGGGGATACCCGGCGTCCAGCAGGACATGCAGGCGCCAGGACTCGACCTTTGCCCGCTCGCTCTGCGTCGGTTCTGCAACCTGCGCCATGCTCAGTTACCCCTTTTGTGCTCAGTGTCCCCTTGAGTGGCCGCCAGCCGGGACTGTTTCGCCTTGTCCTAGACGAACCCTGCCGCTGAAAGTTGGCCGCCGAGAGTTTGGAACGGGCGGCGAGACGGTCGGCGCCGTCAGGGACGGCTCGCGCGGACCTGGTCGAGCTCGTTCAGGCGCTCCTGTGCCCTCGTCAGCGCCTCGTCGAGCCGCCGGGCGAGGTCGTGGAGGCGCTCCTCGAGCACGACCCGCTCGCTCTCGGCCTCGCGCGCGACGCGCTGCAGCCGCTCGCGCAACGCTGCTTCGGCTTCGGCGGCCTGCCGCTCGAGCGACTCGGCGAGCTCGTCGCGCTGCCGCTCGACGGAGACGCGCAGCTGGGCGAGGCGGCGCTCGACCCCCTGTGCCGCCTTGTCGCCGGTCTGAGCCATCCGGTCGGAGAGCACGGTCTCCGCCTCGCGTGCGAATCGCTCGACGGCGAGGTCGAGCTCCCGCGAGAGCCGGCGCGCCGCGTCCTCGCGTGAAGAGCGGATCGCGGCGTCGAATTCGGCGGCGGCCGCCTCGGAGTAACGGGTCGCCTCGCGTGCGACCACGCGCTCGAGCTGCTCGATCTGCCGGCGCTCGACGTCACCGAGCCCGGCCTGCAGCCGCTCCGCAGCGTCGGCGCCCTCACGCTGGATCTGCTCCTGGAACTCGCGCTCGCGGCGCCGCAGCCGCTCGGCCACCTCGTGGAGGGCGCGCCGCCGCTCGAGCGAGTGCTGCTCGAGCTCGCTGGTCGTCGCCGCCATCAGCTCCTGGGCCTCGCGCGCGACGTCCTCGCGCAAACGCTGCAAGGCCGCCCGCTGCTCCTCGCTGGCGTTCTTCAGCGTCTCGGAGTCGGCGCCGATGCGCGCGTTCACCTCGGCGATCAGCCGTTTCTGGCGCTCGCTCACCTGGCGCAGCTCCTCGGCGAGCGAGCCCTGCGCGCTCTCGAGATCCCCGGTCCAGCTCTTGAGCCTGTCCTCCATGCGTCGCTGGGCCTGGGCGAGCGCCTCGGCCAGCGCAGCCGACGCCTCGCGCTCGCGCTGCGCCACGATCGTCCGCCGCTCCTCGGCCAGGCGCCGCTCCTCCTCCGCGAGCCGCGACAGCGCATCCGCCCGCGTTCGGGCGAGGATCTGCTCCAGCTCCGCCTCCCGCGCGGCGATCTCGTGCTGCACGACCTCACCGAGCGCCTCCTTGCCGCGCGCGACGTGCTCGTCGTAGCTCTTCAGGTGCGCCATCGTGCGCCGGAGCACCAGCCAGACCGCCACGAGGGCGACGAGCAGCACCGCGACTGCGATGGCGAGGGCGGTCGTCATCGGTTCATCGTAGGCGCCAGACCAGCAGCGCGGCGGCGAGCGCGACGACCGCCGCCGTGAGGAGCCGCAAAGCCGATTCGCAGGCGGCCAGGAGCCACTCCGGCGTCAACGGCTCGGGCTCCCCATCCAGCTCGATCGTGCCGTCGAGTGCCGTCAGCCGGCGCCGAACGGTGCGAACCTGCGTCGACAGCACCCGCTGGGCGAGGCTCAGCAGGGTCGCGAAGACCGCGGCCAGCACGGCTTCCGGTCGCAAGCGCTGCGCCTGCACGAAGTAGCCGGTGAGGAGCGGGAAGCCACCCCACGCGATCCCGAACCAGAGGTCGGAGTGAAAGCGGCCGCCGAGCAACTCGAGGTTGTACGCGAAGACGAGGAAGCCGCCGGCACCGATGAAGACGAGCAGCCACCAGCCCCAGGCCGCCGCCGCGACGAGCCCGATGACGATCGCGCCCGCGACGGAGCCGACGGCCAGCACCCAGAGCACTCCCGCGGGGATCTGCGTGCGCAGCGGCCGTCCGTGAAGCTCGTCGAGCGCGTGCGCGCCGATCCCGAGGGCGAGCGCAAAAGCAGCCAGCGTCCAGAGCAGCCGGTCGACGTGCACCGTGGGCGCGAGCGCCGCGCCGATGGCGACGTAGGAGAGATGCCAGAGCGTGTACGGCGCGTGCAGGAGCGTCACGTAGTCGCGCCAGCCGCCGGAGCGGAGCGCGTAGAACGCGGGCCTTACCGCTTCCTGCCCCACACGACCACCCCGCCGCCGAGGCTCAGACGGTGCGCATGGACATCGCCGATCCCGGCTTCGCGCCACATCGAGAGCACGTCGCCCGGCGAGTGTCGCTGCCAGAACTCGCGGATCGACGGGCCGAGAAAGTCGCCGACCTCGGCCCAGCCGGGCGAGATCGCGCGGCCGGCGCCGGGCAGGCCGATCCGGACCCAGAGCTCCCAGAGCGGCCGCCAGATTCCGCGCGGCAATCCGAACTCCAGCATCGCGATCGTGCCGCCGGGTTGGACGACCCGTGTCAGCTCGCGAAGCGTGGCGCGCGGGTCGTCGACGTAGCGCAGGAGGTAGGTGAACGTGAGCGCGTCGAACTGGCGGTCGTCGAACGGCAGCGACTCGGCGCTCCCCTCGACGAGCCGCACCTGCTTCGTCGCCGCGGTCAGCGCGATCCGCTGCCGGGCGACGGCCAGCATGTCGGGGCTCTGGTCGATGCCGACGACGGCGCAGCCCTTCTGCCGGACGAGCTCCCGGATCACGGCGCCGGTGCCTGTGGCGACGTCCAGCACGAGGTCCTTCGGCCCTGCGTCGGTGACCGAGACGAGGAAGCGGCGCCAGCGCGGGTCCTGTCCGAACGAGAGCAGCGAGGCGTAGCGGTCGTAGGTCGGCCCGAGCGGGGCGAACAGGGCCTTCGCGTGCTCGGTGCGGGCGGCGGACGCCACGGGTGCCCAGTCTACGATGGCCGCATGGGGCTGGGCGAGGAGCTCGAGCGGATCGCGGTGGCCGCGGCCGCGCACGCCGGGGACGGGGAGGAGCTGGCGGGGGTGGTCGCCGCCGAGCCCGCGAACGGGCGCCGCGTCTATCTCTGTGCGTTCAGCGGCGCGGACGGGCACAGCTGGCTCGCGTTCGGCGACGAGGTGGACGTGCTTTCGAGCCGGGCGCTCGTCCGCGACGCCGCCTCGATCGCGGCACTGTGCGAGCTCGCCGAGGAGAGCGCGGGCGGTGGAGATCTCGAAGAGCTTCGCCGGCAGCTCGTGCAGCTGCGGCTGACGGAGAACCCGCCTGGCATCGAGCGGGCCGAGGCGGCCGCCCATGCTCTCGAGCTTGCGATCGGCGCGCCGCCGAGAGTGGCGAGCCCTGCGTATCTGGACTCGGTCGGTCTCGCGACGCGCGAGCTCGAGCTGGCTCTCGGCAACTCCGGCCCGTCGCCGTTCTCGTCGGCGATGAAGGCCGGTGTGGCGACGGTCGACGAGTTCGTCCAGGACGTGGAGCGGGCCTACAAGGGGCAGCTAAGGTAGGGGCATGGAAGGCGGCTTCAATTTCCCATTCGGTGGTGACCCGGAAGACCTGATGCGCGGGTTGCGCGAGTTCGCCGAGCAGCAGGCCGAGCACGTGCAGGAGGCGCAGCGCGAGCAGTTCGCGACGCTGACGCTGAACACGGCGGTCGAGCTGACCGGCGCCGCGCTCAAGCGGCTGGACGTGTCCGGCACGCCGGACGAGCAGGCGGTCGCAATGCGCGACGCGATGCGCGTCCTGTTCCCCGAGGCGGTCGCGCTCGTCAGCGCGGCGCGCCAGGGGTTCATGCGCGAGTCGTAGCGCCGGCGCGCTCGGAGCGTCCGAACGCGAAGCTTCGGGGCACACCCCCACCCTGGGTGGGGACCGCTTCCCACCGCCCTCACGGTCGAGGCTACCGGGAAAGTCCGCACGAGACCGTCACGATTCCGAGAATCTTCTGCGCGTCTTCTGTCGGCCGGCCAAGGACGAACCGCCCCTTTGGGACATGCCCGAGGACTGTCCCCGGTGCGAGGCGGGTGTCCTTTTGAGACGTGTCGGGGGACTGTCCCTGGTGCGCCGCAGGTGTCCTTCTGGGACATGTCGGGGGACTGTCCCCGGTGCGAGGCGGGTGTCCTTTTGGGACATGTCGGGGGACTGTCCCCGGTACGCGGCAGATGTCCTTTCAGGACATGACGGGGGACTGTCCCCAGTCGGTCCGCAAACGACATGTCCCCGCGTAGAATCCGCGGCGCTTTGGCGATCCTCGATAAGGCGATCGTCCGGCTGCTGCCGGTCGTCCCCCGCACCATCGTCCGGCGGATCTCCTCTCGCTACATCGCGGGCACGACGCTCGCCGACGCCGTCGCCACCGTCCGCGAGCTGAACGAGGCGGGGAAGATGGTCACCATCGACGTCCTCGGCGAGGAGATCCACAGCGCCGACGAGGCCCACGCCGTCACGCAGGCCTACCACGACGTCTTCGAGGCGGTCGAGCGCGAAGGGCTCGATGCGAACGTCAGCGTCAAGCCGACGGCGCTCGGCCTGAACCTCTCCTACGACCTGCTGAAGCAGAACGTCGAGGCGCTCGTCCGCGACGCGGCGGCCCGCCGCAACTTCGTCCGGATCGACATGGAGGACTCGTCGACGACCGACGACACGCTGCGCGTCTACCGCGAGCTGCGCACCGAGGGCCACTCGAACGTCGGGCCGGTGCTCCAGGCGTCGCTTCGCCGGACGATCGGCGACGTCGCCGGCATCCACAACGCGCGTCTCTGCAAGGGCATCTACATCGAGCCGCACGACATCCAGTACCGCGACGACGCGGCTGTGCGTACCTCGTTCGTGAAGGCGCTCGAGGCGCTGCTCGACGAGGGCGCCTACGTCGGCATCGCGACGCACGACGAGTGGCTGGTCGACCAGGCGCTCGCACTCGTGCGCGAGCGAGACCTGCCGCGTGAGGCCTACGAGTTCCAGCTGCTGCTCGGCGTACGGCCCGAGCTGGGGGACAGGCTCGTCCGGGACGGGCATCGCCTGCGGATCTACGTCCCGTTCGGCGAGCGCTGGTACGAGTACTCGCTCCGGCGGCTGCAGGAGAACCCGAAGGTCGCCGGCTACGTCGCCTCCGGGGTCATGCAACGGCTGATCCCCGGGCACGGCGCCAACTGACGCGGCAGTCACAATCGCCTCATGGTGCGACTCGCGTTGCTGGCGACGCTTGCGATCGGGACGGGCTCGGCGGCCGCTCTACCCTCGGCGGGACTGCCGTCGGGAAGGATCGTCTTCGCCGCCGGCCCGGCCCGCGACCATGACCTCTGGGCCGCGGCGCCGGACGGCAGCGCGCTGCGCCGGCTGACGGCGGGACGGTTCGACGACGGCTCACCCTCGCTCACCAGGGACGGGAAGCGGATCGCCTTCACGCGCGGCGGGGACATCTGGACGCTGGCCTCGGCGCCGTCGGCGACGCCCCGCACCGCGTCACCACGGGGACGGGCGTCGACAGGGCACCCGCGTGGTCGCCGGACGGCACCCGGATCGTCTTCACCCGGACCCGCGGGACCGCCTCGGAGATCTGGATCCTGACGCTCGCCTCCGGACGGGCGCACCGTGTGGCCGCGGGCCGGCAGCCGACGTGGTCGCCGAGCGGGGACGCCGTCGCGTATTCGGCCGCAGCGGGGATCGCGCGCGTCGCGGCCGCAGGCGGCAAGCCACGGCTGCTGACGCGGGGCGCCGACGTCGCGCCGGCGTGGTCGCCGGGCGGCGCAGCGATCGCCTTCGCGCGACGCGGTGACGGCGAGGACGGCATCTTGCTCGTGCGCGCCGACGGCCGCGGACTCCGTCGGCTGACCCCGTCGGGTGGCTTCGCCGACCGGCCTGTGTGGTCCCTTGGCGGCTCACGCATCGCCTTCGTCCAGAGCGCCGATCTCTGGACGGTGCGCCTGGCCGACGGGGTTGTGCGGCGCATCACGCAGACGCCGCACGCGGTGGAGGCGTCGGCCGCCTGGGCGCCGGACGGGACGTCGTGGATCGCGTTCGTCCAGCTCGGTGCAGCGGGCTCGAACGTGCGGATCATCTCGCCCGCGAGCGGCCGTGTCCGCGCGCTGCCCCATCGCGGCGATGCGACCGGCCTCACCTGGGGCGTCGCAGGCTAGGTCAGTCACAGACTCGGTTTCGGCGATTTCCAGGTCATACTTCGGGCGCCGATGGTTCTTCAACCCGTCGACCCCAACGAGCGCTTCCGGCTCCGCCGTGAGCGCATCCTCAGCCGCCGCCGGCGCCGTCGCCTGTACGCAGCGCTGCTGGTGATCGTGCTCGCCGTCGCCCTGGCGGCGGTGCTCGTCGGCACGGGCGGCTCGCCGGGGAAGACGGCGACCCCCAAGCCGAAGGCGCCCGTCCACAAGCCGAAGCCCGCGGTGAAGGAGCCGCGTCCCCTTCCGTACGAGATCCGCGGCGTGCACGTGACGATGTCGCTCGCCTCGCTGCCCGGGAAGCTCGACGAGTACCTCGCCGTGCCGGGCCTGAACACCGTCGAGCTCGACGTCAAGGACGAAAGCGGGCGCATCGCCTTCGTCGGCGCCGCGCCGCCGCTCGCGCGTGCGACGGGCGCGGCCGGGCGCTTCTACGACCCAGCGGCCGTCGTGAAGTCGGCGCGCCTGCATGGCGTCTACCTGATCGGACGCGTCGTCACCTTCGAGGACCCGGTCGTGTCCGAGCGGCGGCCGTCGCTTGCGATCCGCACGCACGTCCGGAGGCATCTGGCACAACCGAGCCGGGCTCGGCTGGGCGAATCCGTACTCGCGCGGCTACTGGAAGTACGCCGTCGACGTCGGGGTCGCCGCGGCGAAGGCCGGCTTCGACGAGATCCAGTTCGACTACGTCCGGTTCCCGACCGACGGCGACCTCTCGAGCGCCGTCTTCGCGGGCAAGGTGCGTGAGGCGCAGGGAGTAACGATCGCCCGGTTCCTGCAGTACGCGGCCAAGCGCCTGCACCCGCTCGGCGTCCGCGTCTCGGCCGACCTGTTCGGCCTCGCCGCGACGCGCGACCTCGGCGTCGGCCAGGCACCGCGGCGCCTCTCGCGGTACGTCGACGCGGTCTACCCGATGGTCTACCCCTCGCATTTCAACGCCGGCGAGTACCGCCTCGACGATCCGAACGCAGCGCCGGGCCAGACGGTCGCCGCCGCGCTGCGCGACTACAAGCACGCGCTCCGAGGGCGCAAGGCGCGGCTCGTCCCGTGGCTGCAGGACTTCTCGCTCGGGCGGACCTACGGCATTGCGGAGGTGCAGCAGCAGATCGCAGCCGCCCGTCGCGCCGGCGTGTCCGGGTTCCTGCTCTGGAACGCCGAGGGCGTCTACACGATGGACGTCTTCAAGGGCTCGTAGCGCTCAACGATCTAGGCCGGCAGCGAGAAGCCGCCGTCGACGATCAGCGTCTGGCCGCAGATCATCGCCGCATCGTCCGAGCAGAGGAACGAGACGGCGCCCGCGAGGTCGCCGGGCTCGACGAGCCGGCCGGCCGGCGTGCGCTCGCGTCCCGCGCGGAGCATCTCGTCGCGGTTGGGGAAGTGCTCGAGCGCGCCCGTCTCGACGACGCCGCCGGAGACCGCATTGACGCGGATGCCGCGGGGCGCCAGCTCGACGCCGAGGTAGCGGACGAGCGACTCGAGCGCCGCCTTCGACGTCCCGACGAGGACGTAGTTCTCGAGCGTGCGAAACGAGCCGAGGCTCGAGAGCGCCACGATCGAGGCGCCGCGCTCCATCTGCGGCACGGCGGCCTGCGCGAGCCCGAGCAGCGCCCGCGCGTTTGCGTTCATCGTCCAGTCCCAGTGCTTGTCCTCCACCTCGAGCGCCGGCCGGATCACACCGGTGGCGGCGTTGTGGACGAGCGCAGCGAGCGGCCCGAGCGCGCGCACCTCGTCGAGCACGCGCGACGACGAGACGTTGCCGCGCACGAGGAGCGGCTCGGCGCCGGCGGTGCGGATCTCCTCGGCGGCAGCCTCCGCCGCCGCGTCGTTGCGGAGGTACCCGATCGCGACGCGGACGGCTCCGTCGCGCACGAGCCTGAGCGCGATCGCCTTGCCGATCCCTCGCGACCCGCCCGTCACGAGGACGGTGCCGCCCTCGACGCTCACCGCCGCTGCGGCAGCGGGTCGTCCGCAGGCGCGGAGCTCGGCAGCTCCTCCCAGCCGGGACGCGTCCGCGGCTCGCGCCCGCCTTCCTCGGCCTTGGAGGATGCATGGCCGAGCGCGTCGAGGCGGACCAGCTGCTGCTCGGCGTAGCCCCGCACCGGATGGTCGGCCGGCAGGTCTGCTACGAGCTCCTCGACCCGGGCGCGGATCTGGTAGGCGAAGTGCGGCGTCGCGGGACCGACGAGGGCGTTCGACGTCGTCGATCGTTGGCTCCCGCGCGGACACGGGCTGAGCCTACCGCGTCTCGGCAATGAGACCCATCAGTAGTCTCGACCGGGTGCGCTTCTCAGCTGCGGATGCGATGCTCGTCACGACGGTCGTCTTCTGGGCGCTCAACTTCACCGTCTCGAAATACATCCTCGAGCACGGTTTCGAGCCGATCCAGTACTCGAGCACCCGGTACGTGATCGCGGCGGCGATCTTCGCCGGCATCACCTATGTGAGCGAGCGCTCGTTCCGCGTCTCGCGCCGCGACCTGGGCATCCTGCTCGGCTGTGCGTGCCTGCTCTTCGTGAACCAGATCGGCTTCGTCTACTCGCTGCATTTCACGACGGCGACCACGGTCGCGCTCATCTTCGGCACGCTGCCGATCTTCACCGGGCTGATCGCCGCGGCGACCGGCGTCGAGGAGCTGACGTCGCGCTTCGCGCTCGCGGCCGGGGTCTCGTTCGCCGGCGTCGCGCTCGTCGCGACCGGCGACGGCGGCGGGCTCTCATCCGACGTGAAGGGCGATCTCCTGGCGCTCCTCGGCGCGGCGACATGGGCCGCCTACTCGGTGGCGATCGGGCCGCTGATGCGGCGCTACAGCCCCTACCGGATCAGCTTCGTCGTGCTGACGGCGACGACGGTGATGCTCGGTCTCGCCGGCTCACACCAGTTCGACGGCGACTGGCCGGGCGGATGGCTGGTCTGGCTCGGCTTCGCCTTTGCCGTGGCCGGCCCGCTCGTGCTCACGAACGTGCTCTGGTTCCGCGCCATCCACGCGGTCGGGCCGGGCCGCGCCTCGCTCTTTGCGAACCTGCAGTTCTTCCTGGCCGCGATCTTCGCCGTCCTGCTGCTCTCCGAGTCGATCTCGACCGTCCAGATCGTCGGCGGCCTCGCGATCGCCGCCGGCATCCTGCTCGCACCGCGCGAGCGCGTCGCCGTCGTGGGGGTGGGCGGTGACTAGCCTCCGCGCTCGCCTCGCGCACACACCGCCCGGCTACCGCTTCTCGATCGGCCGGATCCTCGCCATCTACTCCGGCCTGATGGTGACGCTCCTGCTCGCGGCGCTCGACCAGACGATCGTCGCGACGGCGCTGCCGCGGATCGTCTCCGACCTCGGCGGGCTGACGCAGTACGCGTGGGTCTTCACCGCGTACATGCTCACCTCGACGGTCACCGTGCCGCTCTACGGCAAGCTCGGCGACGTCTACGGGCGGAAGAAGCTCTTCATCTTCGCGATCGTCGTCTTCCTGATCGGCTCGGCGCTCTGCGGGCTCGCTCAGGGGATGACCCAGCTCGTCGTCTTCCGCGCCATCCAGGGCATCGGCGCCGGCGGGCTGTTTCCGCTGTCGCTCGCCGTGATCGGCAACATCGTCCCGCCGCGGGACCGCGGCCGCTGGCAGGGACTGATCGGAGCCGTGTTCGCGGCGGCCTCTATTGCCGGCCCGGCGATCGGCGGGTTCATCGTCGACTCGACGACGTGGCGCTGGATCTTCCTCGTCAACCTCCCGATCGGCGGTGTTGCGCTGCTCGTGATCTCGCTGACGATGCCCAGTCGCGCGCGGCGGTCGGAGCACTCGATCGACTGGCTCGGCGCCGGTCTGCTCGCCGGTGGCACGGGGGCGCTCCTGATGGCGCTCATCTGGGGCGGGCGCGACTACGGCTGGACGAGCGGTCACGTGCTCGGGGCGCTGGCGATCGCCGTGGCGCTGCTCACGCTCTTCGCCGTCGTCGAGCGTCGCGCGGTGGAGCCGATCCTCCCGTTCGACGTGCTCCGCAATCCGATCGTGGCGTCGAGCATCGCCTGCATGGCGCTCGTCGGCATGGCGATGTTCGGGACGATCGCCTATGTCCCGCTCTTCGTCCAGGGCGTGATCGGCACGTCCGCCACGTCGTCGGGCGTCGTGCTGACGCCGCTGATGCTCGGCGCCGTGACGACGTCGATCGTCACCGGCCAGCTCGTCTCGCGCACGGGTCGCTACCGCTGGAACGCGGTGCTCGGCCCGCTCGTGCTCACCGCGGGGATGGTCATGCTCTGGCGGCTCGACGAGCACGCGACGAACAGTCAGGCGGCGCGCGCGATGGTCGTCGCGGGCATCGGCATCGGCTCGATGATGCAGGTCTTCGTGCTCAGCGTTCAGAACGTCGTGCGCCCGGCGCGCATCGGCTCCGCGACCGCGCTGACGCAGTTCTCCCGGCAGATCGGCGCCACGATCGGCGTCGCGATCATGGGCGCGATCGTCAACAGCGGCCTGCCGCCGGGCACCGACGGAGGCGCCGCCGGGGCGATTCACCGGCTGTCGCCGGCACTTCGCAAGGCGCTCGCAGACGCGATCCACCCCGCGTTCCTCGCGGCCGCCGTCGTGTCGTTGCTCGTGTTTGTGATTGCGCTCCTCGGCGTCAAGGAAGTGCCGCTGCGGCGCACCCTCGACGACCCGGGCGCCGCCGAGGCCGCCACGGGGGCGCCGGCGACGACCCCGGTAGACTCCCGGACGTGACCGACGATTTCATGCCGCTCGATGGGTGGGACCACGTCGAGTTGTGGGTCGGGAACGCGAAGCAGGCCGCCTACTACTACGAGCACGCATTCGGCTTCCGCAAGACGGCCTACGCAGGCCCGGAGACGGGAATCCGGGACCGTGCGAGCTATGTGCTCGAGCAGAACGACATCCGGCTCGTGGTGACGAGCGCGCTGCGTCGCGACTCCGAGATCGGCCAGTTCGCCTTCGTGCACGGCGACGGCGTCAAGGACATCGCGCTGCGCGTCCCCGATGCGAACGAGGCCTACCGCCAGGCCGTCCAGCGAGGCGCCCGCGGGATCACCGAGCCGCACACGGCCGAGGACGAGTTCGGCAAGGTACAGCTCGCCTCGATCGGCACCTACGGCGACGTCGTGCACACCTTCGTCGACCGCTCGCACTACGAGGGCGCGTATCTCCCGGGCTATGTCGCACAGGAGTCGAGCGACCAGGGAGAGGACGTCGGCCTGCTGGCGATGGACCACGTCGTCGGCAACGTCGAGCTCGGCCGCATGGATCACTGGGTCGGCTTCTACGAGCGCGTCTTCGGCATGACCGAGATGCTGCACTTCACCGACGAGGCGATCTCGACCGAGTACTCAGCGTTGATGAGCAAGGTGATGACGGACGGGAACGGCAAGATCAAGTTCCCGATCAACGAGCCTGCCGAGGGCAAGCGGAAGAGCCAGATCGAGGAGTACCTCGAGTTCAACCACGGCCCCGGCTCGCAGCACATCGCGCTCACGAGCTCGAACATCGTCGAGACGGTCGAGCGGCTCCAGCGCCGCGGGGTGCTCTTCCTCTCGACGCCGGAGTCGTATTACGACATCACGCCCGATCGGGTGGGTGAGATCGACGAGAGCTGGGACGATCTCAAGCGGCTGCGCATCCTCGCGGACCGCGACGACGACGGCTATCTGCTGCAGATCTTCACGAAGACGGCGCAGGACCGGCCGACGCTTTTCTTCGAGGTGATCGAGCGCCACGGCGCGCGCGGCTTCGGCGACGGCAACTTCAAGGCGTTGTTCGAGGCGATCGAGCGCGAGCAGGCGCTGCGCGGGAACCTGTAGGCGGGAACCTCTAGGGCGAAGCTCTAAGGCGGGCGTCCGGCGAGCACCTGCGCGGATCGCCGGCGAACCTCTAGGCGGACTTCCGGCGAACCTCGGCGCACGCGGTGCCGAACGCCGGTGCGACGCGACGCGGCCCGCGATCTGGGGAAACTCCGTCACACTTCTGTCGCAGTTGGTCTGACCAGCCGGCGTACCGCCAGACCGCTTCGTTCCTTCATCTGTGGACGGCTCGTCACACTTCTGTGACTGTTGGTCTGACCAGAGGATTGACGCTTTGGGACATGTCCGGGGTCATGGCGGCTTTGGACAGGTTGAGGGCCTCTGGGGGACAGTCCCCGGTCATGCCTCTTTCGGACACGAACTAGCCTTCTCCGACATGTCTCCGCAGCGCCGCACCGCGCTCGTCTCCGTGTTCGCCGCGCTGGCGCTCGTTGCGCTGAAGCTCGTGACCGGACTCGCGACCGGCAGCCTCGGGCTCCTCTCCGAGGCGGCGCACTCGGGGACGGACGTCGTCGCCGCGCTGCTGACCCTCTTCGCGATCGGCGTCGCCGGGCGGCCGGCCGACTTCCAGCATCAGTACGGGCACGGCAAAGCCGAGCACCTCGCCGCGCTCGCCGAGGCGGGATTCCTCGCGCTCGTCAGCATCTTCATCGCGTTCCGCGCGGTCGAGCGCCTGCTCGGGCACGGGCACGGCCAGGTCGAACCCGCCTGGTACGCCTTCGTCGTACTCGGGATCGTGATCGCCATCGACATCTCGCGCACGATCGTCTCGCTGCGGGCGGCGCGCCGGTACGAGAGCGCGGCGCTCGCGTCCAACGCGCTCCACTTCGGCTCCGACCTCGCCGGCTCGATCGCGGTGCTCTCGGGACTCGCACTCGCACGCGCCGGTTGGGCCGCAGGCGACTCGGTCGCGGCGCTCTTCGTCGCCGGACTCGTCGTGCTCGCCGCCGCGAGGCTGATGCGCAGGAACGTCGACGTGCTGATGGACCGCGCGCCGGCCGAGGCCGAAGAGGCCGCGCGGCTGGCGATCGTCGCCATCGACCCACCGGTCAATCTCCGCCGGCTGCGCATGCGCCAGGCCGCGGGACGTCATTTCGCCGACGTCGTGATCGGTGTCTCGTCCGGCGCCGCGGTGGGGCAGGGGCACGCCGCCGCCGACCGGGTCGAGGAGGCGGTGCAGCGCGCCTTGCCCGAGTCGGACGTCGTCGTCCATGTCGAGCCGCTCGGCGACGAGGCCGAGATCCGCGAGCGCGCGCACGCGGCCGCGCTCGGCGTGGCTCGCGTGCGCGAGATTCACAACCTCTCGGTCGTCGACGTCGGCGGCCGGACCGAGCTGTCGCTCCACCTGAAGCTTCCCGGCGACCTCCCCCTCGAAGAGGCGCACGAGGTGGCCGAGCAGGTGGAGCGCGCGATTTGCGACGCCGTGCCGCAGATCGACGCCGTGCAGACGCACCTGGAGCCGCTCGCCGAGCCGAAGGCCGCCGCCGAGGTTGAGTTCGACCACGCCGCGATCGAGCGGATCGTCCGCGAGGCGACCGGGCTCGAGCCCCGGGAGGTCCGCTTCCTGCGCACGACCGAGGGGATCGTCGCGTTCCTCACGCTGCGTCTCGATCCGTCCGTGACGCTCGCCGAGGCGCACGCGCGGGCGAGCGAGATCGAGGAGAAGATCCGCCGCGCGGCGCCCGACATCGCCGACGTGATCGTGCACACCGAGCCTTGACAATCCTTGCGTTCAAGCCGATTTCCAAGCGTTTCGCGTTTGCAAAATGTAAGGATCGGCCGGCAGGCCGTTCGTTTCGCCAGGGTCGGGCATCCCCTTCTAGTGAGCAACTCAAAGAACTCGAAGGGGAGATACGCAATGCAGAAATTCATCTCGATCGCGGTGCTCGCGGTTGCAGCGCTCATGCTGTCGACCGGCGCGCTCGCCAACGGTGGCGAGCACGGCTCGAAGACCGGGCACAAGAGCGAGCAGAAGCACGGCCACCATTTCAAGCACTTCAAGGGCCACCACAACACGCGCTTCAACTTCGACGTCGTCACCACCGACGGCGGCTCGTGCGGCGTCGACTGGGCGACCGACACGCTGAAGCGGACGTATGTCGTGACGAAGAACAGCGACGGCTCGTTCAAGCTGTTCCGCTTCGATCGCGGCACGTTCGTCACGACCGGCACGACGAGCCCTGGCAAGTGCGACACGACGGGCCAGCACGGCTCGACCGTGACGCCCGGCGTCAAGGGCTTCGTCTTCGGCTTCCTTGTCGGCACGATCACCGGCGGCACGTTCGACCCGAAGGCGACCTGCACCGGCCCGACCTGTGGTGAGCGCTCGACGTTCATCACGACGCACTTCGGCCCGAACGCCGTCTACTCGTGCGACGTGAACAGCACCGACTGCAAGTTCAACTTCCACTACGTCTCGCACGACAAGACCCTGCTGTTCCACCACTGGCAGGACAAGGGCAAGGGCGCCGGCACGCTCCTGAACGAGGAGTTCAACGGCGACATCGCCACCGCCTAGCGCAAGTCGTACCGAAGGGCCCGCCGCAAGGCGGGCCCTTCGTGTCTTGGAGGCTAGGCTTCGCGACCGATGCGGCTCTGCATGTTCAGCCCGAAGGGACACGACCTCGAGCGCGGTTGGCCCGGGGTCGTCGAAGGTGAGAGCGTCTTCCAGCTCGCCGCGCAGACGCTGCAGTCGTTCTTCACCGGCGGCGGCGAGGCGCGCCGCCACGCGGAGTACGCCCTGGCCGAGGTCGACCTCCGCACACCGGTGCTCCATCCGCCGGCGGTCCGCGACTTCATGGCCTTCGAGCAGCACGTCGCGACCGCACGCGCGAACCGCGGCCAGCCGGTGCCGAAGGAGTGGTACGAGGTGCCCGTCTTCTACTTCTCGAACCCGGCGGCGATGTTCGGGCCCGAGGCGACGATCCCGTACCCGGAGGGCTCGGAGCAGCTCGACTACGAGCTCGAGGTCGCGGCGATCATCGGCGCCGATGGCGCGATCGGCGGCTTCACCGTCCTGAACGACTGGTCGGCGCGGGACCTGCAGCTGCAGGAGATGAAGGTCGGGCTCGGGCCGGCGAAGGGCAAGGACTTCGCGACAAGTCTAGGGCCGTTCGTCGTCACGCCCGACGAGCTCGACGGCACGAAGGGAACGATGATCGCGCGCGTCAACGGCGAGGAGCGGTCACGCGGCGAGCTCGCGGACATGCACTGGCGCTGGGACGACCTCGTCGCCCACGCGGCGCGCAGCACGACGCTCCGCCCCGGCGACATACTCGGGTCGGGGACCGTCGGCACCGGCTGCATCCTCGAGCACGGCGACGGACGGTGGCTGCGGCCCGGCGACGTCGTCGAGCTGGAGGTCGAGGGCATCGGCGTGCTGCGCAACATGGTCGGCCCGCGGTAAGGTCGCAGCTGTGAGCGTCGAGATCTTCTACTGCCCCACCTGAAACGGCTACGACACACGGGCCGCGAGTCTCGCGGCCGCGATCGAGGCGCAGGCCTCACACGAGTCGACGATCACGCCCGGCAGCGGCGGGCAGTTCGACGTCTTCCTCGACGGCGAGCTCATCTACTCGAAGAAGCAGACCGGCCGCTTCCCCGAGGACGACGAGATCCTCAGCCGCCTCTAGCGTCGCGCACAGACGCGGCAACGCGCGCCCGCTCGTAGGAGAGCCGGAAGAGCTCGATCACCTCGTCCGCGTCCTCCTCGCTTGCGATCCGCTTCGACACCCAGCCCGTGTCCGGCAGCACATGATGCGCCTCCGCGCGCCCCGTCTCGACAAGCATGTCGCGGACGGTCCGGTGGAACGGCAAGTCGGCGAGCCGGTCGCCGTGCAGGTGCCCGAGCTCGCGCTTGCCGAGGCGGAACTCGACGCCTCCGAACCGGTGCTCGTGCTCCGTGACGCCCTCCCACGAGAGCACCTCTGCCGCGATCCGCGCGCCGATATCCTCCACGCATGCCTTTCTATCAGCGCCTCGGCGACCTGCCCCGCAAGCGCCACATCCAGTTCCGCGAGAACGGCACGCTGCTCACCGAGGAGGTGATGGGCCTCGAGGGCTTCTCGGGCAACGAGTCGATCCTCTACCACCTCCAGTCGCCGTGCCGGGTGATGAAGCTCGGCGACTTCCGGGCGATCAAGCGCGAGGAATGGGTCCCCGACACGCATGCGCACCGGCACTTCAAGACCTGGGACGTGAAGCCGGAGGGCGACCTCGTCAGCGGCCGCAAGCTCCTGATGTGGAACTCCGACGTCGAGATCTCGCTCGCGCGCCCGACCGCAGAGCTCGAGGGCTTCTACCGGAACGGCGAGGGCGACGAGGTGATCTTCGTCCACGAGGGCTCGGGCACCGTCGAGACGATCTTCGGCGACCTGCCGTACAAGCCCGGCGACTACGTCGTCATCCCGCGCGGCACGACGTACCGCATGGTCCCCGAAGGGGAGCAGCGCTATCTCGTCTTCGAGACACCCGGTCTGATCTCGATCCCGAAGCGCTACCGCAACGAGCACGGGCAGCTGATGGAGCATGCGCCGTACTACCACCGCGACATCCATGCGCCGACCGAGCTGCGCACGCACCGCGACAAGGGCGAGTTCCTCGTCAAGGTGCGCGTGCGCGACGGCTACCAGGACTACGTGCTCGACTACCACCCGTTCGACGTCGTCGGCTGGGACGGCTACCTCTATCCGTGGACGTTCTCGATCCACGACTTCGAGCCGATCACGGGCCGCATCCACATGCCGCCGCCGTCGCACCAGACCTTCGGCGGACCGAACTTCGTCATCTGCTCGTTCTGCCCTCGCAAGCTCGACTTCGACCCGGACGCGGTGCCGATCCCGTACCACCACTCGAACCTGCAGTCCGAGGAGATGATCTATTACGTCGACGGCAACTTCTCGTCGCGGAAGGCGATCGAGGTCGGCTCGGTGACGCTCCATCCGTCCGGTCTGCCGCACGGCCCGCAGCCCGGTCTCGCCGAGAAGTCGATCGGGATGACCGAGACGCACGAGCTCGCCGTCATGTGCGACACGTTCAACCCGCTGAAGCTGACGAAGCTCGCCAAGGGCATGGACGACGGGCAGTACGCCTACTCGTGGTACGACGAGCCGGGCGCGGACGGCCGGACGCCGGACGAGGATCCGGCCGGCGTCACGTCACACCTCTGAGCCCGGCGCTACTCGGTCCAGCTGGCGTCGGTCCAGCTGGCGTCGGTCCAGCTCGCGTCCGTCCAGCTGGCGTCGGTCCAGCTGGCGTTCGTCCAACTGGCATTCGTCCAGCTCGCGTTCGTCCAGCTCGCGTCGGTCCAGCTGGCGTTCGTCCAGCTCGCGTCCGTCCAGCTCGCGTCCGTCCAGCTGGCGTTCGTCCAGCTCGCGTTCGTCGAGACGGCGCTCACCCACGCGGCGCTGTTGAACACCGGTAGTCCCGTCAGCAGGTCGACGGCGACGAAGGCATTCAGGTTCTGGTTCGGGTTCGGCGGGGCGACGAGCCCGGCCGCGGCGGCAGCGTCGATCTCGCCGACACCCCCGGCGAGCGAGCCACTGGGCGGCGCTCGAGCACGTGGGCGTCGTCACCGTGTTGCTGTCCAGCGTCACCGCGGCGGTGCGGGCGAGGAGCCTGCCGTCGACCGTGGCGCCGGTGTTCGCCGTGATCGACGCGAGGGCGAGGATCGTGCCCTCGAAGCTCGTCGTCGTCCCGAGCGTCGCCGAGCTGCCGACCTGCCAGAAGACGTTGCACGCCGAGGCGCCGTTGACGAGCCTCACCTGACTCGCCGAGGCCGTGACGAGCGTCGAGGCTGCCTGGAAGATGAAGACGGCAGAGCTGTCGCCCTGCGCGTCGAGCGTGAGCGTCCCGGTGAGGTCGAGGGCGCCACCGCTGTAGACGCCGGCGTTCAGCGTCTGGCCGCCGAGAGCGTCCGCGACCACGGGCGTGGCGGGCGCCTGCCTGCGCGGCGTCGTTGTAGGCGGCGACGAGGTCGATCTTCGCCTGCTGCGCCTCCGGGTTGGCGACGTTCTGGACGCCGCCGGCGATCAGGCCGGGCGGGAAGCCGGTGACCGAGGTGCCCGGGCTCAGGCCGAGGTTTCCGTTCACGGTCGTCGGGCCGGTGCTCGTCACCGTCGAGCCCGCGAGCACTGCGTAGCCGGCGGTCGTTCCGAGGTCCACCTGCGACTGCGCCTGACCGACGGACCGGGCTGTCAGCATCAGCGCGCCCTTGACCTGGTCGGGCGTCCACGGGGATGGCGGGCCAGCAGCTGGGCGGCCGCGCCGGAGACGACGGGCGCCGCGAAGGACGTACCGGACATCCACATGTAGCCGGGAGCGACGACCCGGTCCGGCAGGGCGGTCGCGATCATCGACGTCGCGGGCACGGGCATCACGAGGTAGCGGCCCGGTGCCGACAGCTCCGGCTTCGCGAAGCCGTCGACGGTGTGGCCGTACGACGACCACGGCGCCACGAAGTCGTTGCCGGTCTGCCGGGGTCTGCGCCTGGTCGATCGCGCCGACGGTGATCACGAACGGATCGTTTCCGGGTGCGGCCGACATGTCGACCTCGCCCGTGCCCGTGCCGTTGTTCCCGGCGGCGACGACGACCACGATGCCGCTGAACCAGAGCTTCTCGACGGCCTTGTCGAGCGGATCGGACTGGAAGCTCGTCTGCGTGTCTCCGGACATCGACAGGTTGACGACGCGAATGCCGTACTGCGCCCGGTGCGCGAGGATCCAGTCGATGCCGGCGATCACGTCGCTCGCCAGCGACTCGCCGTTGCCATCCGCCGTGCGGACGTCGACGAGCTGCGCGTTCGGCGCGGCGCCGGGATGGAGGGCGGAGCTGCCGGCGGCAACGCCGGCGACCATCGTTCCGTGGCCCTGCTGGTCGCCCGTCGCGCCGGGCGAGCGTGAGGAGAGGTTGACGCTCGCGACGACGCGCGAGCCGAAGTCGGCGGTCTTCGTCGCGTCGATGCCGCTGTCGATGATCGCGATCGCCGGCGCCTGCGGGGACCTGCGCCGGAGGGTGCGGCCAGCTGCTGCAGGTTCGACGTCTGCCGCCACATCTCGGCGTTCTCGTAGCCGGTCGGGCGCAGGGTCGTGTCGGGCGTGATCGCGCTGATGCCGCGGCGTCCTGCCAGTCTCAGGATCTGCTTGCCGGTCAGCGTCGCCGCGACGCCGTCGATGGAGTTGAACCGCCGGCGCAGCTTCGTGGCGGTCGCCGGCAAGCTGGCCGTCACCGCTGTCACCGCGTCGCCGACTGCGGCCGACCGCGTGCCTCGCCCGCCCTGCACGACCACGCGGAACGTCGAGGTGGGGTGCGCCGTCGCCGCGTCGAGCAGGCTCTGCGGCACGACCGGCCCGCCTGGGCTACCGACACCGCCTCTGTCGTGGCGCGGGCCTCCTGCGCCGGCGACCATGGGGACGAGCATCGCCAGTGCCAGGGCGAGCGTGATCGCCCAGGCCATCGTCGGCTTGTTCCGCACCATCAAAGAGCTCCGTCCTGCGCCGCAGAGCGCCTGTCCAGGGATCCATGCAAGAAGGCGCGGCAGGACTCGCAGGACCGCCACCCAACCGGACCCTAGGGGCGACGCGGCACCCAGCGCTCACCCGTCAGGGGGAGCTTGGCGGCCTCGATCGAGGGAACTCTACGCCGGCGGCGGCGCGGTCGACTCGCGCACGATGAGGCGCGTTGCGAGCTCGATGCTCAGCGACTCGACCCGCTGGTTCTCGATCAGCCGCAGCAGGAGGCTGACGGCCATGCGTCCCATCTCGGCGAGCGGCTGGCGGACGGTGGTCAGCCCGGGCGTGACGATGGCGGCCTGCTCGGAGTCGTCGAAGCCGATGACGGAGAGATCCTCCGGCACGCGGAGACCCAGCTCCCGAGCCACCCGCAGCGCCCCGATCGCGGTGTTGTCGTTGAAGGCGAAGATCGCCGTCGGCCGATCGGGCCGGTCGAGCAGCGTCCGCGCAACTTCCTCGCCGCTCTCGATCGAGAAGCTCGACTCGACGACGAGGTCCGGGTCGGGGAGGACGCCGGCCGCGGCCAGCGCGCCGCGCATCCCGTTCAGGCGCTCGGTCGACGCCATCCAGGCCTGGGGGCCCGTGATCGCGCCGATGCGCCGGTGGCCCAGGGAGAGGAGGTGCGCGACCGCGGCCCTGGCCCCGGAGGCGTTCGCGGCCGATACGGCCGGGATGCCCTCGTCGAGCGGGACGCGGGGATCGACGACGACAAACGGGAAGTCCTGCCGCTGCAGCGCCTTCAGCTCCTCGTTCGTCTCCTCCGGCAGCGTCAGCACGGCACCGTCGGTCGTGCCGCCCATCAGCCGGTCGAGGAGGTTGACCTCGCGCTCGTGCTGGTGCAGCGTGGGGCAGAGCAGCATCCGCATGTCCTGCTCGTACAGCGCCTCGGCGGCGCCGGAGAGGATGAACGAGAAATAGGCAGCCTGGACGATCGGCAGCGTGACCCCGACGAGGCCCGTCTTGCCGCCGGAGAGCGCCCGGGCGCTTCGGTTCATGCTGAAGCCCTGGTCGCGGACGACACGTAGCACGGCCTCTCTCGTCTCGGGCGCCACGTCGGGACGGCCGTTCATGACGCGCGAGACCGTGGCGATCGAGACCCCGGCGGCGCTTGCCACCTGGCGTATCGTCGAGCGCGACCTTCCTCCCTCAGCTGCCATGGTTCCTATTCAAGCAGAAACTCCACCGGTAACGGTTACATGAATCACGCGATCTTAGCGCGAGAACCGGCGGTGCACCAGCACGACTTTCGGCACCGAATCACTTGACTCTTCTGAAACGATCTGTTAACCGTTCCCGAAACAAGTTCCACGAGGCGCCCGTGATGGCGCGTTTTCTGACCGGTCTACGTCGACCCTCTGTACGCCAAGGCGGCAGAGACAGAAAGGAAGCGGAATGAAGAGTTCAGCTCGCTCGAAGCGCTTCGGTTACCGCGCAGCGGGCATCGTGGGCGCGGTCGGCCTGCTCTGTGCGCTCGTCGCTCAGACCGCGCTCTCCGCCAGTTCGCGGACCGCGGCACCTGCGGCACCGACGGCCAGCAAGGCCGCTCACAAGTGCCTCGTCGCCACAGGCTCCGGCGACCCGGCGTTCGTCCGTAACTTCAACCCGTACGTTCAGGGCCTGCCCTCGTCGAGCTTCGTGCGCGGCGGCATGTACGAGCCGCTCGTGATCACGACGCCTGCGGGCGGTGGCAAGGAGTACAAGTGGCTCGCGAAGAGCTACGCGTGGAGCAAGGACGGCAAGACGCTGACGCTGAACCTGCGCCAGGGCGTCAAGTGGTCGGATGGCAAGCCGTTCACCGCCACCGACGTCGTCTACAGCCTCACCGCGGGCAAGCAGGACCCGACGATGGACATCATCGGCGCCTACCGCCCGGGGACGAACATTGCCTCGATCAAGCAGAAGGGCAACTACACCGTTCTCATCACGCTCAAGTCCAAGGACTCGCAGTTCGTGATCGTGAACCTGAACGGCGTCTTCATGGTGCCCAAGCACGTGTTCTCGAAGGTCGCCGGACATCAACAAGTTCCTGAACCCGAACCCGGTCGGCACGGGGCCGTTCACCGGCGTCGGTCGGTTCAACGGGCAGGACTACGTCCTCAACAAGAACCCGAACTACTGGCAGGCGGGAATGCCGAAGGTCCCGTGCGTCGAGTACATCCAGGCGTCGTCGAACGACGCGGCGCTCCTGCAGATCCGCAGCGGGCAGGCGGACTGGACGCACAACTTCGTGCCGAACGTCGAGAAGGCGTACATCGCGAAGGACCCGAAGCACTTCCACGCGTTCTACGACAACACGGCGTACGCGCAGTCGCTGATGTTCGACACGGGCCAGTACCCGTACAGCATGCCGGCGTTCCGCCAGGCCGTCAGCATGGCGATCGACCGTGTCAAGGTGTGGAAGCTCGGCGAGTACGGCTATTCGCCGCCGGCTGACGCCGTCGGTCTGAACTACCTCTTCCCGTCCTGGGTGACGAACTCCGGCGTCAAGGCCGAGGCGAAGCGCCTCGCGACCTACAACTCGTCCGCGGCCAAGAAGCTGCTGACGGACAACGGGTTCACGTACAAGGGCAACAACCTGATCGACCCGAAGGGCAACCCGGTCAAGTTCGACATCCACGTGATCTCGGGCTGGTCTGACTGGGTCGCCTCGCTCCAGATCATCTCCAAGAACCTCCAGGACATCGGCATCGACGCGGGCGTCAAGCTCGAGCCGGACTGGGGCTCCTGGTTCCCGAACGCGACGAGCACGAAGTTCGTGACCCTGCTCTGGCAGATCGCGTCCACCGGCTCGCCGTACGGGTACTTCTTCAACAACATGCACAAGAACACGTTCGTGCCCTCCGGTGAGGACGCGGTGAACACCGGCAACTTCGCCCACTACCAGAACGCACAGGCGACGAGCCTGCTGGACAAGTGGAAGGCGACGCTCGATGTCGCCGGCCAGAAGAAGATCGCGACGACGGTCGAGTCGCTCTGGCTCAAGGAGCTGCCGATCATCCCGCTCTTCGTCGGCACGCAGTGGTCGACCTACAGCACGAAGAACTTCCACTGCTTCCCGACGCCGAAGAATCGGTATGCGAGGCCGATCTTCAACAACTACCCCGACAACTCGCTGACGCTGACCCGCATCTGCTCCGGCGGTGCGGCGGAGAGCAACCCGATCCAGTAAGTCCCTTCCAAAGGCCGTTGGGCGGGGCTCCACCCCGCCCAACGGCGCCTACTTAGGGGGACAATCCGGTCATGCGCTTCCTTCTTCGACGCCTGGGCTTCTACGCGGTCGCTCTCTGGGGCGCGATCACTCTCAACTTCGTGCTGCCGCGGATGATGCCGGGCTCCCCGCTCGACGGGTTGATGTCGCGGATGTCTCCGTCGCAGCTGGCGTCGAACCCGCACATGGTCGACAACCTGCGTGCGTACCTGAACGTCCAGAAGAAGCCGTTCTTCGAGGCGTACTGGGGGTACCTCGGCCAGGTCTTCACGGGGAACTTCGGCATCTCGACGTCGAACTTCCCGACGCCCGTCACGCAGGTCATCGCGCGGACGCTTCCCTACTCCGTGGCGCTCGTCGGCGTCGGCGTCCTGTTCGCCTTCATCCTCGGCACGACGCTCGGGATGGTCGCCGCGTGGCGGCGCGGCGGGTTCGTCGACAACTTCGTCACGCCGGCGCTGATCTCGCTCGGCGCGTTCCCCGCCTTCTTCACGGCGCTCCTCGCCGTCTATTTCCTCGGGCTCAAGTGGGGCTGGTTCCCGATCCAGCACGCCTACGACACCGGCATCGAGCCCGGCTTCAACTGGACGTTCATCTGGAGCACGATCCAGCACGGGGCGCTGCCGGCGCTGATCATCGTCGGCGTGTTCGCCGGCGGCTGGCTCCTGAACATGCGCAACGTGATGATCAACACCATCGAAGAGGATTACGTCGGCATGGCGCACGCGAAGGGCCTGAAGGACAGCCGCGTGATGACGATGTACGCGGGCCGCAACGCGATCCTGCCGCCGCTCACCGGCTTCGCAGCGCAGTTCGGCGCCGCGGTGGGCGGGCTCGTCTTCATCGAGTTCGTCTTCAGCTATCCGGGCGTCGGCCTGACCCTTCAGCAGGCCGCGCTCGGGTCCGACTACCCGCTGACCCAGGCGCTGCTGCTCGTCTTCGCGTGCTGCGTGCTGATCGCGAACCTGATCATGGATCTCGCTCTACGTCGTCCTCGACCCGAGGGTCCGGATCACGTGAGCATGGGCCGCGTGAGCAAGGAAGCCTCGTGACGAACCTCGCCGATCTCGAGCTCACGCCCGTGGCCGTCGAGGCGGAGGTCGCGGCCCTCGGCCTCGGTGGCCCTCGCCGGCGCTTCCGGATGCCGTTGTGGGCGCGCCTCCTGCTCGGCAACTGGAAGTCGCGGCTCGGCCTGCTGATCTTCGGGACGTTCGTCGTCGCCGCGCTCGCCGCGCCGTGGCTCGCGACGAACTCGCCGAGCGACATCGTCGGCCTGCCCGGCCAGCCGCCGAACCACGACTTCTTCTTCGGCACGACCGACCAGGGCTACGACGTCTTCTCGCAGGTCGTCTGGGGCGCGCGCCAGTCGCTCGCCGTCGGCGCGCTCGCCGCCATCCTCTCGACGACGATCGCCACCACCCTCGGCCTCCTCGCCGCCTACTGCGGCGGCGCCGGTCGACGACGTCATCAACCTCGTCACCAACGTCTTCCTCGTCATCCCGACGCTGCCGCTGCTGATCGTGATCGCGTCGTTCGTCGAGAACCGCGGGCCCGGGATGCTCGTGCTGATCATCGGCCTGACGACCTGGGCGGTCGAGGCGCGCATCCTCCGCGGCCAGGCGCTGTCGCTCCGCAACCGCGACTTCGTGCTCGCCTCGAAGGTCGCGGGCGAGTCGACCCGGCGCATCGTCTTCAGCGAGATCATGTCGAACATGGTCAGCCGCATCGCCGCGGCCTTCCTGCTCGTCTTCTACATCTCGATTCTCTTCGAGGCCGGGCTCGAGTTCCTCGGCCTGGCCGACGTCAACAAGACGAGCTGGGGCGCGACGATGTACTGGGCGCAGAACAACTCGGCGGTGCTCCAGGGCGAGTGGTGGCACTTCTTCTTCCCCGGCATCGCGCTCGCGATGTCGGTCGCGGCGCTCGTGCTGGTGAACTACGGCATCGACGAGCTGTCGAATCCGCGCCTGCGGAGCAAGCGCAAGCATCGCGGCTTCCTGCGCAGCCTTCTCGGCGGCCGCGCGGCGGTCGAGGAGGCGTCGTGACCGTGCTCGACCGAGCAACCGCGACCGAGCCGGCTGCCGTGGAGCGCGAGCTGCTCATGGAGCTGCGCGGGCTCGTCGTCGACTACGAGGTGCCCGGCAAGCGCGTCCGCGCCGTCGACCACATCGACCTCGAGATTCACGCCGGCGAGATCGTCGGCCTCGCCGGCGAGTCGGGCTGCGGCAAGAGCACGACCGGCAACGCGATCCTCCAGATCCTCCGCGACCCCGCCCGCGTCACCGGCGGCGAGATCCGCTTCCGCGGCGAGAACCTCGTCGGGAAGAGCCGCGAGGAGCTCCGCAAGTACCGCTGGCGCAACGTCTCGATGGTCTTCCAGAGCGCGATGAACGCGCTCAACCCGGTGATGCGCATCGGCGACCAGTTCGTCGACATGATGCACGCGCACGAGCGCATCTCGAAGAAGGAGTCGCTCGCGCGCGCGGGCGTGCTGCTCGAGATGGTCGGCATCGAGCCGTCGCGCATCCGCGCGTATCCGCACGAGCTCTCCGGCGGCATGCGCCAGCGCGTGATCATCGCGATGGCGCTCGCGCTCACCCCCGAGCTCCTGATCCTCGACGAGCCGACGACGGCACTCGACGTCGTCGTCCAGCGCGAGATCCTGCAGCAGCTCGAGGCGCTGAAGCGCGACTTCGACTTCGCCGTGCTGTTCATCACGCACGACCTCTCGCTGCTGATCGAGTTCGCGGACCGGATCGGGATCATGTACGCGGGGGAGATCGTCGAGACCGCACCCGCTCGATCGCTCTTCACGGACGCGAAGCATCCCTACACGCAGGGCCTGCTGAGCTCGTTCCCGCCGCTCACCGGTCCGGTCGTGCGGATGACCGGCATCCCTGGCTCGCCGCCCGACCTCTCCGCGCCGCCGAGCGGCTGCCGCTTCCACACGCGCTGCCCCCACTGCCTCCCGTCGGACGAGGCTCTGTACACGCGACAAGTGACCGAGCGGCCGCTCCTGAAGCAGGTCGCGCCGGGTCACTTCGCCGCCTGTCACCTCGTCGAGCGGCAGCTCGCGGAGGGCGCATCGTGAGCACGGCGCTCGATGTCCAGGGCCTGACGAAGTACTTCCCGGCCGGCGGCAGCCGCCTGATGGCGCGGGGCGCCAAGCTCCACGCGGTCGACGACGTCAGCTTCAGCCTGCGCCCGGGGACGATCACGGCGCTCGTCGGCGAGAGCGGCAGCGGCAAGAGCACCGTCGCGCGGATGCTCGCACGGCTGTACGACGTGACCGCCGGGACGATCCGCTACGAGGGCGACGACTGCACGCACTTGTCCCGTCGCAGCGACGTGCTCCGCTACCGCTCGCAGGTGCAGATGATCTTCCAGGACCCGTTCGGCTCGCTGAACCCGGTCAAGACGATCGCCCACCACATCGAGCGGCCGCTGAAGATCCACAACATCGTGCCCGCGGGCGCCGTCACCGAACGGGTGCACGAGCTGCTCACGACCGTCGGCCTCGTACCGCCCGCGCACTACGCCGCGAAGTACCCGCACGAGCTCTCGGGCGGCCAGCGGCAGCGCGTCGCAATCGCCCGCGCCCTCGCCGTCGAGCCGCGCATCATCTTGGCCGACGAGCCCACGTCGATGCTCGATGTCTCGATCCGGATCGGGATCCTGAACCTGATGCTGGCGCTGAAGGAGGAGCGCGACCTCGCGTTCCTGTACGTCACGCACGACCTGGCGAGCGCCCGCTACGTCGCCGACGAGATGCTCGTCATGTACGCGGGCCAGATCGTCGAGCAGGGGCCGACCGAGGACGTCCTGCAGCGCCCGCTGCATCCGTACACGCGGCTGCTGCTCTCGGCGGTCCCCGATCCGGGCGCGGGCCTGCACGCCGCGCGGGTCGCCGTCCGGCGCTCCCATGTTGCAGCCGTCGACCCGATTGCCGCCTGTCGTTTCGTCGATCGCTGCCCGCTCGCGATCGCCGCTTGCGCGCACCTGACGCCGGATCTCGTCGAGGTCAACCCCGGCCAGAGCGCCCGCTGCCACGTCACCGCCCCTGCTCCCGGATTGAGCCTGTAATGAGCTTCCCGTCCGACTTCCGGTGGGGTGCGGCGACAGCGGCCTACCAGATCGAGGGCGCGGCGAGCGAGGACGGACGCACGCCGAGCATCTGGGAGCGCTTCGCTGCCACGCCGGGCAAGGTGCGCAACGGCGAGAACGGCGACGTCGCGTGCGACTTCTACCACCGCTATGCCGACGACATCCGGCTGATGCGCGAGCTCGGGCTGGATGCGTTCCGCTTCTCGATCTCGTGGCCGCGGATCCTGCCCGAGGGCAGAGGCAGGGTGAACACCGCAGGACTCGACTTCTACGACCGGCTCGTCGACGAGCTGCTCGCCAACGGGATCGAGCCGTGCGTGACGCTCTACCACTGGGACCTACCGCAGGTGCTGGAGGACGAGGGCGGCTGGCCGGTGCGCGCCACCGCCGAGGCATTCGTCGAGCTCGCCGAGGCCGTCGCCGGGCGGATCGGCGACCGGGTCGACCGCTGGGTGACGCACAACGAGCCGTGGGTCGCCGCGTGGCTCGGCTACGGCTGGGGCATCCACGCGCCCGGGCGCACGAGCGCGGCTGACGCCGTCGCCGCTGCGCATCACCTGCTGCTCTCGCACGGCTGGGCGGTCGACGTGCTGCGCCGGCCCGGCAGCGAGGTCGGAATCACGCTCAACCTGACGCACACCTATCCGGCCACCGACTCGCCGGCGGACGTCGCCGCCGCCCTCCAGCTCGACGGCAACTGGAACCGCTGGTTCCTCGATCCGATCTTCCGCGGCGAGTACCCGGCTGACATGGACTACGAGCCGCCGGTGCTTGCCGGCGACCTCGCGACGATCGCGACGCCGATCGACTTCCTCGGCGTCAACTACTACTCGCGCGCGGTCACGCAGGCCGGAGCCAACGGCGGCTTCCCGATCTTCGTCCACGTGCCCGAGTCCCAGTACACCGACATGGGCTGGGAGATCTATCCCGACGGCTTCTACGAGACGCTGATGCGAGTGACCCGGGACTACGCGCCGCCGGCGGTCTACATCACCGAGAACGGTGCTGCGTTCGGCGACGTCCGCGGGCACGACGGATCGGTCCGCGACCCCGAGCGCCAGGCGTACATCGCCGACCACCTCGGCGCCGTCGCGCGCGCGATCGACGACGGAGCGCCGGTGCGCGGCTACTACGTCTGGTCGCTGCTCGACAACTTACGAGTGGTCGTTCGGCTACTCCAAGCGGTTCGGGATCGTCTACGTCGACTACCCGACGCTCGAACGGGTGCCCAAGTCGAGCGCCCACTGGTATCGCGACTTCATCGCAGCCCAACGACAGGAGGAACCTTGGCCCGCATCGGCCTGATGCTCTACACGGTGCGCCGCGCGGCGGCCGAGAACTTCCAGTCGACACTGCGTGAGGTCGGCGAGATGGGCTTCGAGGGCGTCGAGCTCTTCGACCTGCACGGGCACCGAGCCGTGGATGTCGCCGCCTGGCTCGACGAGAGCGGCCTGCTCGCCTGCGGCCGTCACGCGCAGCTCGAGGCGATCGAGTCTCAGCTGCCGGAGCTGGCGGACGAGGCGCGCACGCTCGGCTGGACGCGGCTCGTCGTCAGCTGGGTCGATCCCGCGCGCCTCGGCGACGAGGACCTGCCGGGCCGCCTCGCCGCTGCAGCCGACGCGGTGGGAGCGGTCGGGCTCGAGCTCGGCTACCACAACCACGACGCGGAGGTGCGCGACGGATTCCTCTGGCGGCTGCCGGAGGAGATCTTCCTCGAGCTCGACCTCGGCTGGGCGTGGTGGGCCGGCTTCGATCCCATCGACGTGCTCGAGCAGGCGGGGGACCGTTGCAAGCTCGTCCACATCAAGGACTTCGTCGTGCGCGGCGGGTACGAGTACTGCCCCGTGGGCGACGGCGCTGTCGGGTACGACCGCGTGGCGCCCGCCGCGGCGCGGGGCGCCGCCGAATGGCTGCTCGTCGAGCAGGACGAGTCGGAGGGCTCCGAGCTCGACGCCGCCCGCCGCTCGCTCGACGCGCTGACGCAGATGCTCGAGCGTGTGGCATGAACGGACGGGCGAAGGTCGGGATCGTCGGCTGCGGCGTGATCAGCCGCCACTACGCCGAGAACGCCGAGGCGTTCGACTCGTTCGAAATCGTTGCGTGTGCAGATCTCGACGCCGCGCAAGCGGAGGAGCTCTCGAAGGCGACCGGCATCCCCACTCTGCCGGTCGCCGAGCTTCTCGCCGACCCTGCGATCGACATCGTGCTCAACCTCACGCCGCCGGCGGTGCACGCCGCCGTGATCCGCGACGCGCTCGAGGCGGGCAAGCACGTCTACACGGAGAAGCCGATCGCGACCGAGCTCGCCGCTGCCGAGGAGCTCGTCGCCGAGGCGGAGCGGCGCGGGCTGCGGATCGGCTGTGCGCCCGACATCTTCCTCGGCGCGCCGTACCAGGCCGCCCGCGCGCTCATTGACGAAGGCGCGATCGGCGAGCCGCTCTCGGTCAGCGCGGCGATGCTCGTCGGCGGGCAGGAGACATGGCACCCGAACCCGGACATCTTCTTCGCCGACGGCGCTGGGCCGCTGCTCGACATGGGGCCGTACTACCTGACTGCGATCGTCGCCCTGCTCGGTCCGATCCGCCGAGTGGCCGGCTTCGCCTCGACGCGGACGCTCGAGCGGACGATCGAGATCGGGCCGCGCGCCGGCGCCCACTTCACAGCTTCGACGCCGACGCACACGAGCGCCGTCATGGAGCTCGAGAGCGGCGTCACGGCCAACCTGGTCGCGAGCTTCGAGGCCGGCGGCCAGTACATCTGCGACCTGGAGATCCACGGCACCAAGGGCGTGCTCGTGCTCCCCGACCCGAACAGCTTCGACGGCCCGGTGCGGGTCAGAGTCGGTCACGGCGACTGGCAGGAAGCGCCGTACACGCCGGGCGCCGGCCGCGACGCGCGCGGCATTGGCCTCAACGATCTCGTCGAGTCGATCGGCCGCGGCACGCCGCACCGCGCGGCCGCGGCACTCGGGCTCCACGTGGTCGAGGTCGCCCGCGCGATCCTTCGCTCCGCGGAGCAGGGGACTGCGGTCGCGATCGACTCGCGGCCGCAGCAACCCGAGCCGCTCTCGGAGTCGACGCAGGCCGTCGCCTAACCGGCGGCCTAGCCGGGCTGCCCAGCTTCCCTCGAAGGAGGGAATCGGCCATGCGTTTTCCAATCGGCTTACAAACGGCTTGCGGCCGGCTTACGCCCGCCGCCCTTCCTGCGCGTCGTGAGCAGTACCAATCCCCCAAGGAGGAACACGATGCGCAAGGCGATGCTCCTACTCGCCCTCGCGGCGCTGATGGCGCCCGCGACTGCGGCTGCCGCGTCGATCGAGCTCGACGGCAAGGCCGTCACGCTCCAGGGCCGCGGCTTCGTCCGCGGCGAGCTGACGGCGGCGGCGGACGCGAGGCCCGTGCTGGTCCGGGCGAAGGCCGGCTACGTCAAGGTGCTCGACCTCGGCGGCGACCTGAAGGTCCGCTGCGGGAACGGCAAGTCGGCGACACGGAAGAACGACGAGGGCCAGACGGTCTTCCTCTGCGCCGGTCGCGGCGGCCTGATGGCGATCTCGGGCAGCCACTTCAAGCTGAACGGGTTCGCAATGCGGATGGCGATCCGGATCCCGGACGGCTACACCGGCAAGCTCGGCGGCAATCTCCACGAGGCGGCGGCCGGCGACAGGGAAGGCGCCGATGGCCGGCCGGCCCGCGACGCCGACAAGCCGGCGACTGCCAAGCCGGCGACGGACAGGGCGGCCACCGACAAGCCGGCCACTGACAAGCCGGTCCGCGAGCGGCCGGCTGCGGCACTGCCTCAGGCGGGCGCGTAGGCGGCAGACGGCAGAGGGCCACGCGGCGATAACGTCGCTGCGTGGCCCTCGCTCGCGCACCGCTCGCGCCGGACCCGTTCGACTTCGCGCTCTCGACCGAGCGCTTTCGCGCCTTCGGCCCGGATCTGGCGAACCTCTGGCACGACGGTGCGCTGCACCGGGTCTTCGACGGCACCGAGGTCCGCATCGAAGCGGAGCGGGCCGTCCCGGCGAAGCCTCTCCTGCTCCGGCAGGCGCGGCGCTATCTCGGCGGCGACTGGGATCTCGACGCGTTCTACGACTTCGCCGCCTCGGACCCGCTGCTCGCTCCGGTCGTCGCCCGCCTGCGCGGCTTCCGCCCGCCGCTCGTGCCGGACCCTTTCGAGTCGCTCGTGACGTCGATCTCGGCGCAGCAGATCTCGCTGATCGTCGCGTTCAGGATCCGCAACCGGTTCATCGAGCGCTTCGGCCGGCAGGTGGGCGCCGCCTGGGAGTTCCCCCGCCAGGAAGTCGTCGCCGCGGCCGAGGCGGACGACCTCTTCGCCGTCGGCTTCACGCACCGCAAGGCGGAGTACGTGGTCGGCGTCGCCCGCGCGGAGCTGGCCTACGACGAGCTCGCAGCGCTGCCGGACGACGAGGTGAAAGCGCGGATCACAGCCGTGCGCGGGCTGGGCGACTGGACCGCGGACTGGTACCTCGCGCGGCACCTCGGCCGCCCGCAAGCGTGGGCTCCCGGCGACCTCGGCGTCCGCAGGGCGCTCGCGCTGCATAACCTTGCAGCCAGCGACGTGGACCGCTTTGCCCCCCATCAGAATCTCGCCGTTCACTATCTGCTGCTCGCGGAGCGGCTGCCCGGATGAGCGAGCCGTTCGCCATCCGCCGAGCGACGGTCGCCGACGAGGCCGTGGTGCGTGAGCTCTGGGAGGAGTTCGAGCTCGAGGTCCCCGAGCCGGAGGGCTTCGAGCCGGAGACGTGGGAGGAGGAGTGGCGCGACACCGTCCGCGACATCGAGGGCGGCGGCGCGTTCATCGCGGAGGACGGAGGCCGTGTCGTCGGCGTCGGTCGCGTGTCGGCGCCCAGGCGGGGCGTCGCGCACATCCATCTCGTCTACGTTCTCCCCGACGCGCGCCGGCGAGGAGTGACGAAGGCGCTGCTGCGCGCCATCGCCGAGGACGCCGCGGCACGCGACGCGCGGACGGTGTCGCTCAACGTCCTCAAGGTCAACGAGCCCGCGCGCACGATCTGGCGCCGGCTCGGCTTCGAGGAGCTCTCGACGTTCATGGCGCTACCGCTCGAGGCGCTCTCGCGGCGACTCGTCGAGCGCACCGGCCCGAGCTCCGGGACGGTGTACGTCCAGACCGACGACGAGGGACGGGTTGCCGCGTCGACCCGGAAGTTCCTGCCCCGGCTCGGCCGCCCCCAGGGGACCGAGGTCTCCTCCACGGGCACCGGCTGGGTCGCCGTCCGCGAGCCGCTACTCGACGGAGACCCGAAGTTCCTGCAGCGGCTGGCGCAGGAGCTGTCGCTGACGACCGGGTCGATCACAATCGCGCTCGGGATCGAGCGCGGCGCGGCGGTGCACTACGCGATCTACGACCGCGGCGGCATGGTCGACGAGTACCTCTCCGTGCCCGAGCTCTACGGGCCGCTGCCGCCGGGGGACGTTATCGCCCTGCGCGCGAACCCACGCGTCGTCTCCAGGCTCACCGGCGCCGACCCCGACCAGGTGCGCGACGTCGCGGTCACCGCCGATACGCCTGAAGAGCTGCCTCCGCCCGAGCAGCTCCTCGGCGAGCTCGCCACCTTGCTGGGGCTCGCGTGATCACGATCTACGACGCACCGCGCTGCCCGTACTGCGCGCGCGTGCGGATCGTCCTCGCCGAGAAGGCGGTGGCGTGGGAGTCGTTTGAGATCGACCTTTCCGACCGCCCCGCCTGGCTCTACGAGAAGAACCCGAAAGGGAAGGTGCCCGTCCTCGAGGAGGACGGCTTCATCCTGCCCGAGTCCCACCTGATCATGGAGTACCTCGAGGAGCGCTACCCCGAGCCGGCGCTGCTGCCGGCGGACGCGGCCGACCGCGCGCTGGCGCGCCTCGCGGTCGACTGCTTCGACGACGTGCTGGGCGACGACTACTACGCGTTCCGCCGCGGCGACGAGAACCGCCTCGAGGAGCGGCTGCTCAACCTGCCGCTCGGTCTCAACCTGTACGTCGACGCCGCCTACGCGCCGTGGATCATCCGGGCCCGGGAGATGCTCGGGGTGGCGCTGCCGCCCGACCTCGACGACTGGCTCGCGCGCATGGCGAGGCGACCGTCGTTCGCCGAGGAGCTCAGCGTCGTAGCCTCGCTGTGAGCGACATCGAGGTCGACGAGCTCGCGTCACGGCTCGGTGAGGTCCCGGTACTGGACGTGCGGACGGCGGGCGAGTACGACGGCACGCTCGGCAAGCCGTGCGACCCGCGCCAGGGGCACATCCCGGGCGCGAGGAATGTCGACCTCTACCGGCTGATGGAGCTGCAAGCGGGTGACGTGGCGACCGCAATCGGTGTCGAGCCCGGCGGCGAGGTCGTGGCGTACTGCCACAGCGGCTCGCGCTCGGGGCTCGCGGTCCACGTGCTGCGCTCGCTCGGCTTCGACGCGCGGAACTACGCCGGCTCGTGGCACGAGTGGTCGCGGCGCGACGACCTGCCGGCCGAGCGCTAGGACGGTCGGCGGACCGGCCCGCGCGCGCTCAGGCCGGGACGCGCCCGAGGGATGAAGGGGGTCTCGGCCGCTCGAACTCCGCGGGCCGGTCTTCGATGTCGCGCATGCCCGGGAGGAAGAGAGCGCCGAGTGTGCATACGGCGCCAACGATTGCGGCTCCGATCAGCGTCGCCCTGACGCCGACCAGCGCCGTGACGGGGGCGGTGAGGGCGAATGAGAGCGGCAGGAGGCCGATCGAGATCAGCCAGTCGAGGCTCGAGACACGCCCGAGCATCGACGCCGGGACGTGGCGTTGCTTGATCGTCGCCCAGACGATCGTTCCGGCTGTCTCGAGGGCGTTGAACAGGAGGCACGCCACCATCAGTTGCCAGGATGCGGTTGCGAGGCCGTAGCCCGCAATGGCAAGGGTGGCGAGGGTCCACACGGTGTACATGAAAGTGACGTCGCGTTGAGGATGGCCCCGCTGGCCCATTGCGAGCGCCGCGGCCACAGCTCCGAGTCCGCCGGCGCCGAAGACAAGCCCGAGATCGGCAGCGGATGCGTGCAGCTCGTTCTTCACAAGGTAGGGGAGCAGGACCTCGGCCGGCCCCATGAAGGCGAGATAGGCGATCGCGGCGGAGAGGAGGGTGCCCCAGAGCCAGACGCGGCGCCGGACGAACCGCATCCCCTCCTTGACGGCGCCGAGCGACGACTCGGTGTGCTCTGAGCGCGGGTGAGGCGGCGGCCGCATGAGCAGCAATGCCACCGCCGAGACGACAAAGGTGACGGCGTCGAAGCCGAACGCAGCGCCCGTGCCGATTCCGGCCACGAGCGCTCCGCCCGCAGCCGGCCCGGCGATCCGCAACGCGATCGGCCGGACGAACTGGTCGAGCGAGTTCGCTGCGGCGAGGTTGGCGGCCGGAACGAGGTCCGGAACGATTGCCTCGAAAGCGGGAGTGAAGAAGGCAGTCCCGACGCCGTAGAAGGTGACGAGGACGAGGAGCTCCCAGAAGGTGAGGACGTCGGCAAGCGAGAGAGTCGCCAAGAGCCCAACCACGGCGGCGCGTCCGATGTCGGCGCACAGCATCAGCGAGCGTCGATCGACGCGGTCGCTGAGGACTCCCGCCGGCAGCAGGAAGGCGATGGTCGAAACGGTCATCCCGATCCCGAGCAGCGAGAGCGCGGCCGGGGCGTTCCAGAGCTCGTATGCCTGCCAGGCCATCGCCACGAAGAAGATGCCGTCGCCGAAGAGCGAGATCGTCATCCCGGTCCAGAGGAGGCGGAAGTCGCGCTCACGCAACGGCGCGAGGAGATTCACGCGGGAGAAGCCCCCCGTGCGATCGAGCGCCTCGTGGCTGTGCTGCATGCGAACTGCTAGCCGAACGCGACGGAGGGTTCTGCGTCGGCGGCGAGGTAGTCGGCGAGGGCGGCGAACGTCATCGGCCTGGCGAACAGGAAGCCCTGGCCGTAGTCGCAGCCCAGATCCCGCAGCGAGGCGATCTGGTTCGGCATCTCGATGCCTTCGGCCACGACGTTCAGGTTGAGGCTGTTCCCGAGCCCGATGATCGCCGCCGCCAGCCCCGAATCCTCGTGCTCCGGTGCCAGGAACGAACGGTCCATCTTGAGGATGTCGATCGGGAAGCGGCTCAGGTAGCTGAGCGAGGAGTGGCCGGTTCCGAAGTCGTCCATCGCCAGCAGGATCCCGAGCGACTTCAGGTCGCGCAGACGCTCGACGGCGAGATCGGTGTCGACCATCACGACGGTCTCTGTGATCTCGAGCACGAGGCTCCAGGGCGGCAGCCCGGTCGCCTCCAGGGCCTCGTGGACGTCGGCGACGATCGTCTCGGACTGAAGCTGCTTGACGGAGAGGTTGACGCTGACGGTCAACGGCGGCTTCCGCGGGAAGCGCTCCTGCAGGATGACCCCCTGGCGGCACGCCTCCTGCAGCACCCAGCGGCCGATCGGGATGATCAGGCCGGTTTCCTCGGCAAGCGGGATGAAGTTGAGCGGCGCGATCGTCCCGCGCGTAGGGTGCATCCACCGCAGCAGCGCCTCGACGCCGTAGTCGGCGCCCTGGTCGAGCCGGACGACGGGCTGATAATGGATCTCGAGCTGGTTGAGCGTCAGCGCCTGCTGCAGCTCCGTCTGGAGCTCCATCCGCTCCACCACCCGCTCGTGCATCGCCGGTTCGAACACCCGGTAACCGCCCTTCCGGTCGCGCTTCGCCATGTACATCGCGACGTCGGCGTCGCGCAGCAGCTCTTCCGATTCCGCCGAGCTGACGTCGCGGCCTCCTAGGCAGATGCCGACGCTCGCGCGCGGGTAGACCTGCTTGCCTTCGATGTCGAACGGAAGCTCGAGCGAGCGCAAGATCCGGCTCGCGACATCGGCCGCTTCCGCGGAGTCTTCGATCCCGTCCAGGAGGATCGCGAACTCGTCGCCGCCGAAGCGCGCGACGGTGTCTGCCGGGCGCACCGCGTCCTGGAGGCGGCGGCCGACCTCCTGGAGAACCATGTCGCCCGCCGCGTGACCCAGGCTGTCGTTGACCGTCTTGAAATCGTCGAGGTCGATGAACATGACACCGATCGCAGGCCCGCCGCGGATCGAGCGCTTGATCGAGTGTTGAACACGATCGGCGAAGAGCGCTCGGTTGGCGAGATTCGTCACAGGGTCGTGGAACGCTTGATGTGCCAGCTGGTCCTCGAAGACCTTGCGCTCGCTGACGTCTCTCCCGTTCAGGACGATGCCGCGCACATGCTCGTCCTGAAGCAGGTCCGTGTGCTGGACCTCGAACTGAAGCCACGTCCCGTCGGAGTGCCGGAGCAGGCACTCGGTGACGTGGGTCTCGGAACCGCCGCCGGCGTAGGCCTCGCCGACTCCGGAGAGGATCTCCATCAGCCGGGGGCGGTCGGACTCGCCGAGCAGCCTCGCGTATTCCGTGCCCTCGATCTCGTCGACGCGATACCCGAGCACGCGCTCGACGGACGGGCTCTGGTACGTGACGACGCCGTCCGCGTCGAGAACCGTGATCAGGTCGCTCGAGTGTGCGACGAGCGACCGGAACCGAGCTTCGCTCTGCCGGCGGTGCAGATCCTCGGAGAGCGACGCTCCCTCGACGGCCAGCGAAACCTGGGAGGCGAGGGACTCGAGCGAGTCGACCAGCTCCCGCGAGAACTCCACCGGCGCGGAGACGACGAACAACCCACGCGCCTCGTCCCGTACGGAGAGGGGCAGCAGCAGCGCGGCTTCGCCGTCGCGCATGCGCAGCTGGCTTCGCACAGGCTCGGGTATGGCCTTCAGCGGGATTCGGAGCGTCGCGGTCGCCGAGGCGCGGAGCCAGCGGTCCGCCTCCCGCGAGACGGTCCACTCGCCGTCGAGCCCGGACGAGGCGACGACGACGGCGCCTTCTGCTGGCAGGAGCACGAGGCGAACGTCGCCCGGCTCGTCCATCAGGGCCCCGACAGCCGTGACGGCTGCCTCGTTGACCTGCTGGGGGCTCGCCGATGCAACGAGCTCCAGCCCTGCGGCGCGCAACCCGAGCTCGCGCGCGGCCGCCCGCTCCTCCTTGCGCACGAGACCGGCCATGCGACTGACGACGAGCAGGAACAGAACCGCCGAAGCGGAGATCAAGACGAGCTTGTCGGTATCGCCGAACGACTGCCAGGCGCGGATACCCGGCGCGATCAGACACGCTCCGGTCAGCAGCGAGAGGCGTAGCGGGGTGAGGCGCGCCCGCGACTCGAGCGCCGGCTCCTCGAGCGTCCTCATCGACGGATGCAGCGCCGCGGCGCCCCAGAGCACGTAGTACGCGATCCAGCCGACGTCGAAGCTCAGCTGGTGGCGGTACGCGTTCGTGAGCAACGCATAGGTGTAGGCCGAGTCCACGGCGAGCAGCGAGACGATGCTGGCGACGAGCAGGAAGAACGCGGGAGCCCGCTTTCCCTTGTCGACGGCGAGTCGGATTGCAGCGGCGAGGAGCAGGATGTCGCCGAGCGGATACGCCGTCGAAACGCCCTTCTCGAGCCACGTGAGCCCGGACAGGTGGATGTTCGGGGCGACGAGGAAGACCCAGGAGAGGAGCGCGATGCCGACCGTGAGGATCAGCGAATCGATCATGCCGGCGCGGTCGCCTCGCGGGTTGCGCCGGCGCACGAGGACCAGCAACCCCGCCACGAGCGCGGGGTAGACCGTCAGGTAGATGCCGTCGCCGAGCGACGGGAACTCGACCTCGGCGCCGAAGAGCTTCGGGTAGCTGTACGTGTAGAGGTCGCCGGCGAAGAACAGGAACTGGCCGACAATGAAGAGCATCCAGGCGGCGCGTGCCTTCGGCTTGTGGAGATAGATGCCGAACGCGATCGCGACAGACGAGGAAAGGCCGAGCAAGTTGATCAAAGGCCCGTTGCCCTTCAGCGGCGGGAGCCAGAGGTAAGCCGCCGTCAGCAGCCCGCCCGCAACGAGATAGGCGGCCCAGGCGCGACCGCGCCAGTCGACGCCTCTGAGCGTGGTCACGCCGCGTATTCCCGACGCCCGGCGGGGCGAAGATCGAATGCTCCCGTGAGCTTGCCGAGGACGTCGACGAGTTGTTCGATCTCCGCGGCCGAATTTGCGGCGGTGACCTGGATCCGGAAGCCGACCTCGCTCTTTGGGACGAGCGGATAGGCCGCGAGCGTCACGTAGATGCCGTGGTCGAAGAGGAAGCGCCCCGCCGCACCGATGTCCTCGTGGCGGGCGAGCGGAACTTCGATGATCGGGAACCCCGAGCGATTCGGGGTGTGCACGCCGAGGCGGTCGAGACAGCTGAGCACCGCGTCGGTCTTCCGCCACAGATCTGCTCGAATCGAGTCGCCGCGAGCCTCGTTGACGTCGAAGCCGGCGAGGACCGTCGCGAGCGACGCGATCGGCGACGGGCCCGAATAGAGGTACGGCGGAGCGGCAGTCTTCAGCAGGTTCTTGAGCTCCGTCGGGCACGTCAAGAAGGCTGCGAGCGACGAGTACGCCTTGGAGAAGCCTCCCACCAGCACGACGCCCTCATACGACTCGCCGCAGTAGCGGACGATGCTGTTCCCACGGGTGCCGTACGGGCTCGACTCGTCGCTGGTCCGTTCGCCGATCACGCCGAAGCCGTGCGCGTCGTCGACGTAGAGCATCGCGTCGTGGCGGCGGGCGACTCGGGCGAACTCTCCTAGGTCGGGCGCGTTGCCCGTCATGCTGTTCACCCCGTCCATGCAGATGAGTCGCGTGGTCGAGCGGTCCTGGCGCAGAAGCTTCTCGAGATCGTCGGGGTCCTCGAACCGGAATCGCTTCACGGTCGCTCCTCGGGCAGCGGCGAACTGGCAACCGTCGTAGATCGTCTTGTGCGCCCGGTTGTCGACGAAGATCGTCCCGTCGCCTGCGAGCACCGGGATCACCGACAGGTGGATGAGCGTGATCGTCGGGATCACCAGTGTGTCCTCGCAGCCGAGCAGCTCGGTCAGGCGCTCCTCGATCTGCCGGTAGAGAACAGGACTGCCGAGCATGCGCGACCAGCTCGGATGTGTACCCCACTTCTCGAGGTAGTCCGGGATCTCGTCGATGATCTCGCGATCGAGATCGAAGCCGAGGTAGTTGCAGGACGCGAAATCGGCGAGCCACTTGTCGCCGATGCGGATCATCCGCCCGTCGATCTCGTCGATGACCGCGTCCGTCATCGGGTTGGACCGCTCGAGCTCGGTCAACTCGCTACAGGCCGCCATCCAGCGGTCGATCCAACGGGGGGACGCAGAAGGCGACCGGGGGCCATCCGGGCGGTACGCGCTCATGCGGACCATATCGACACCTCTGCTCCAGGCTTTAGGACCCGTGCTCCCGGGACAGGGGGTGTCGTGGCCGCCCTGGCGCCGGCGCTGGATCGTGGGTACGGCCTCGACCTCGACTGCGGCGCTCAGCGCGCCGCCGCCCGCAGAAACGCGCGGCAGAGCTCCTGCCACGGCGGCAGGCGCTCGCGGAGCGAGGCCGCGATTGCCTCCCGCTCCGCCACGCCGTCGTCGACGAGCCTGTGCTCGAGCCGAGCCTGGCGCCCTTCGCCCGCGGCAACGGCGCGCCCCGGAGCATCTTCTCGCTTGCAACCAACAATCCGTACCTGGTACACGACGAGGTACGGCGCCAGGGCCATGTGCCCTGTTTACAGGCATTTCCCTCTTTGGAACGACTTTTCGTACCTCGTACACGACGAGGTACGAGGCGAGGCGATGGCCCCCGGCTAGCCGTCGGCGTACGGCCTGACGCTCGTGTACTTGAAGCCCGTGTCGACGGCCAGCGTCACGAGCACCGCGTCGGGGCCGAGGCGCTCCGCGAGGCGATGCGCGCCGACCACGTTCGCGCCCGTCGAGATGCCGGCGAAGACGCCCTCCTCCCGCGCGAGTCGCCCTGTCATCTCGATCGCCTCGTCGTCGCCGATCGCCTCGAGCCGGTCGATCTTCTCGGGATACCAGTGCGGCATCACGAGGCCCGTCCAGCCCTGGATGAGGAATGGCCCACGCTCGCCGCCGCCGATCGCCGGCGAGCTCGCCGGCTCGTGCGCCTGGATGAAGACGCCGTGCGGCTTGAGCGCGTCGGAGACCCCCATCACCGAGCTCGCGGTGCCCATGCCGTGGCAGAACCCGGTCACCCGGCCCTCCGTCTGTTCCCAGATCTCTCGCCCGAGGTGGTCGCGATGGTGGGCGATGATGTACGGGCTGTTGAACTGATCCGTTGCGTAATGGCCGGGACGCTCGGCGAGCTCAGCGGCCCGCGCGACCATGTTCTCGATGTCTTTGGCCGTCACCTTCGGGCGACCCTCGACCGACGGAATCACGTCCAGCTCGGCGCCGAGCGCGCGCATCAGCTGGAAACGCTCCTCCGTGAAGCAGTCGGCGATCACGATCAGCGCGCGGTACCCCTTCGCCGCACAGACGAGCGCCAGCGCGGGCCCGGTGCTGCCGCCCGTGTATTCGACGATCGTGTCACCGGGCGAGATCAACCCGTCGCGCTCCGCACCTTCGACCATCGCCAGGGCCATGCGGTCCTTCATCGACCCGGTCGGGTTCGTGTACTCCAGCTTCAGCCACAGCTCCGCGCCGTTCGCCGGCGCACAGCGCTGCAGGCGGATCAGCGGCGTGTTGCCGATCGCGTCGACGATCGATTCCACGCGGCGATCATCGCCCATCGGGATCCGCTGCCGTCCGCAGAAATGCGCGGCAGAGCGCGCGGCCGAGCTCCTGCCAGGCGGGCAGACGCGCCGGCAGCGAGGCCGCGATCTCCTCGCGCCCCGGCACGCCGTCGTCGACGAGCCAGCGCTCGACCTGGGCCTGGCGCACCTCCGGGTGGAACTGCACCGCCCACGCGGCGCCGAGCCGGAACGCCTGCGTGCACGTCTCCGAGCGCGCGAGCTCGACCGCACCCTCCGGCACCTCGTAGGTGTACTCGTGCAACTCGAAGGCGTCGAACCGCGCCGGCAGCGCGCCGAGGACCGGATCGGCGGCGCCGGCGTCCGTCAGCTGCACCGGCACCCAGCCGCGCTCGGGCGTCGGCGCCGGGCCTGCCCACGAGCCGGCCGCCTTCGCCAGGAGCTGCGCGCCGAGGCAGACTGCGAGCATCGGCACGTCGCGCTCGAGCGCCTCCTGAAGGAACGCGTTCTCCGGCACGAGCCACGGGTGCACGTGCTCCTCGTCGACCTGCTGATGGCCGCCGAAGACAAGGAGCGCATCCCAGCCGTCGAGCGAGGGCAGCGGCTCGTCAGCGCCCGCCTCGACGAGCTCGTGGCCCTCGTCGCGCACGACGTCCTCGAAGATCTCCGCCCGCACGAGCGGGCCGTGGTCGAGCGAGAGGATCCTCATCCCACCGGCACGTGCTCCTCCTCGAGCAGCTTCCGCAGAAGCTGCGCCCCGGCCGGCGCCTGCGCGACGCCGTCGTTCTGGTTGTTGTTGTTGAAGAACGCGTACGCCTCGGCGGACTGCTCCGAAAGCTCGCGCAGCGGCCCGACCCACTCGCGCAGCTCGTCCTCCGAATACATCCAGTCGAACCGGGTCGAGGCACCGCCGCCGCGCGCATTCCACGTCGACGCGTTGCGCCCGTGGAAGCGGACGTACGAGACGGGCGCGGTGGCGGCGACGACCGTCGGGATCAGGTTCTTCGCCTCGGTCTTCGGCGCGTCGACGGTCACGTACGCCATGCCGCGCTCCTCCAGGAAGCGCAGCGTCTCGGCCTGGTTCTCGTCCTCGAGCCAGCTCCGGTGCCGAAACTCGACGAGCATCAGGTCGCCGCGGAGCTCCGCCTGCGCCCACTCGAGGTACTCGAGCGACGACGGCCTGAAGACGACGTACGGCGGCAGCTGGAAGAGGATCCCGCCGAGCTTGCCCGCCGTGCGGAGCGGCTCGAGCATCTCGTGGAAGCGGCGGAAGACACTCGCGCGCTGCTCACGCGGCGGCCTGTCGACCCGGCCGCGCGCGTCGACCGGCATCCCGTCGCGCAGGTCCGGCGGCAGTTGCTCGAGCTTCACCGGATGGCGGGTCAGCACGCCGAACGCCTTCACGTGGATGACGAAGTCCTCGGGTGTGCGCTCCGCCCAACCCGAGACGGTCTTCTCGTCGGGGATGCTGTAGTACGTGGAGTCGACCTCGACCGTCGAGAAGCGCTCCGCGTAGTAGGGAAGACGTTCTCTCGCCGCGGTGCCCGGCGGATACCAGTGCTTCGTGAGCGCCTCGTCGGCGAACGAGCAGGTCCCGATCCGGATCGGCGCGGCCACCGCATGAGCATAAAGAGAGGGCCCCTTGCGGAGCCCTCTCGGTGCGTTGTTCGTTCCGGTCGAGGCCTACTTGAACTTGTAGGCCGTCACCTTGACCTTGCGGCTGACCGGGTGCGAGCCGCCGACGGACGCGCTGGTGCAGGGCACCGGCGCAAACGTCTGCGTGCAGCCCGCTGCTCCGAGGCTCCGGAGCGCGATCGTCGTGTCGGACTGCACGTAGATCGCGTTCTTGACGAGCAGCGTCTTCTTGTAGCTGCCGTCTGCGCCCGTCTTGACCGCCGGCAGCGGGGTCAGCTTGCCGGTCGCCGTCTTGGCGAAGCCGACCGAGACGCTCTGGCCGGCCAGGCCCGCTCCGTTCTCGGTCACCTTGCCGGTGATCGTCACGAGCGTCCAGGTGCGGCGCGCCTTGCCCTTGCCCTTGAGCACCTTCGACTTCTTCACCGACAGCGTGGCCTGTGTCGGCACGCGGACAATCGCCTGCGCCTCTTGCGTGCCGGCCGCGTTCGGCTGGCCCGTCTTGGGCGTGTACGGCGTCCACAGCGTCCGCCAGCGGTACTCACCGGCGGCCGACGGATTGGTGATCGCGTTGTTCGTGAACAGCGCGTCCATCAGCTTGGCGCCGAAGGTCGCGCGACCGGGCGTGCCCGCGGGCACATCCGGCGGCGGCAGGCAGATGACGAGCTTGTACTGTGCGATCGCGCTCTCGGCGCCCGCCGTCTGGACGACGAAAATCGGCACGTCGAGCACTTGCCCGGCGGCCGTCAGGTGCAGGTCCCACACCGAGGCGGGTGTGACACCGGGAACGCACACGGCCTGCTGCTGGGGCACGACTCCGGACTTCGGGTCGATCGCGAGCACGTCGCCCTCGAGCGGCAGGACGACACCGCCGAGATCGGCGGCCTCCGCGTGCGCGCTGACCGTGCCGAGCTTCGTGCCGACCGCCGGGGCGCCGACCTGGTACCCCTGCGGGACGTAGATCGTCACCTTCGCCGTCGGATCGTCGGTCTGGTTGACCTTGACGCTCGTGGTGACGACCGGCGCGGCCCCGGCCTGCGCCGTCCCGGTGACGACGATCTGCGGGCTGTACGCAGCCAGCGCGGTCCCTGCCGTCGCCAGCGCCGTGGCGCACGCGGCGAGCAGCAGTGTGAAGCGCATGGGCTTCCTCATTGAATCCCCCTTTATTCTCATTTGGCCATTCTCATTTGTAAGTCAGATAAGTCATAGGTGAGACGTTCGATGCGCACGTTGGTTGTGCGAGCCGGTTGTCGCCGTCGCGGCGTGGTGGCAAACGGTACGCAGCGCGAGGACGGGACAGATTACTCGGAGGCGGTGGTGAGGCTGCCGAATTGGTCCCAGCGCCCGTTCTTGAACTTGACGAGGTAGGCCTGGCGCAGCGGGAAGTAGTTGCTCGGCGAGGTCTGCACCTTGATCCCCGGGAAGAGAAACGGGTTCGTCTCGTTCAGGTGCGTCGCCGCGCGCAGCAGGCCCGCGCGCGTCGGCGGCGAGCCGGCGTGCTTGAGCGCGTCGACCATCGTGTAGGCCGTCGCCATCCCGTAGTAGAGGTAGACGTCGTCGGCCCGCTTGCGCGGCAGATACTTCTTGAGGATCTGCTTGTAGAGCTTCACGGCCGGATCCTTCGCCCAGCGCGGGTGCGTCGGGTCCTTGACGAAGGCGGCGGTGATCGTGCCGTTCGTCGTGTCGCCGGAGTTCAGCCGCGCGATCGCCATGATGTTCGGCGACGGCGACACCGAGCTGAGGAAGAACTGCGGGTGCCAGCCGAGCTTGTACGCGGCGACGTACGCGTAGATCGCGTACTGGGGCGTCGTGAACAGCATCACCGTGTTCGCGCCCGCGCTCTTCAGCGCCGAGATCTGCGCGGCGACGGACGTGTCGGTGACCTCATACGACTGCTCGGCGACCTCGATCGTCTGCTGCTTCGCGCCGAGGCCGACCTTCATCCCCGTCGTCAGATCCTTGCCGAAGTCGGAGTTCTCATAGAGGACGCCGACCTTCGCGTTCGGCATCGTCGTCCGGATCAGCCGCCCGTAGATCTTTCCCTCGGCCCTGAAGCTCGGCAGGTACCCCATCGTCCACGGCGAGGACTTGCGGTCGATCGCGATTCCCGTGCCCGCGAAGAGCTGTGGCACCTTGGCGGCGTTCTGATAGCCGCGTACCGCCTCGACATTGGCCGTGCCGACGGAGTTGAAGAGGGCGAAGACGTGCTCCTGCTCGACGAGCTTCCTCGTCTGCTGCACCGTCTGCGTCACGTCGTACTGGTCGTCGAGGTACTCGTAGCGGATCTTGCGGCCGTTGACGCCGCCGTGCGCGTTCACGTACTTGAAGTAGGCGTCCGCGCCCGGGCCGACGGAGCCGAAGAGGGCGGCGACCCCGGTCGTGGGCACCGTGCCGCCGAGGAGGATCTCCTTCGCGGTGATGCCCGGGTCGGCCGAGCCGCCGGCGAGCGCGACGGGAGCGAGGGCCAGGGCAAGCGCGAGGAGGACGAGGTGCTTCACGAGAGGGGCGTCCGGAGCACCGAGAAGTTGAGAACGGCGGCGCCGAGCTTGATCGTGCCGATGTCGCCGAAGCCAAAGTAGGCGAGGTCGCCGTGGCTCGCGGAGTCCGGGCCGAGGTTGAGGCGCAGGCGCGAGCCCTTCGGGATCGCCACGGCGTAGTCAGCGAGGCGGATCGTGTTCAGGCCCTGCTTCGGCACCACCGCGCCGTGCGTGACGGTGACCTGCTTGCCGCCGGGCTCGAGCGCGGTGAGCGTCGCCACGAGGCGCGGGTAACCGGCGACCTTCGGCACCTGCACGCGCAGCACGCTCTGGCCGAACGACTCGAGCTTGACCTTGAACGGCGTCGTCGTGCGGCCGAACGTCGTGCCGCGGAAGCCGACGGGCACGACCTTCGTCGCCGGTAGGCCGGCCGAGGAGACCTTCTTCGAACCGGCGGCGGCGGCCAGCGTCACCTTCGGCGCCTTGTCGATCCCGTTCGGCATCGCCTTCAGCCAGCGGTCGAACCAGAGGCCGCCCTGCGAGAGCACGTACTCGACGTCGGGGCCGGGGAACGTCGAGGGCGGGTGCCCGAACTGGCCGACGTACAGCTTCTTGGGGCCGGTGAGCTTCGCGAAGGCGCGCGACGCCTGGTCGATGTCGAACGCGTAGTCCTTGCGGCCCTGGAAGAGATAGGCGGGCGTCGTCAGCGAGCCGAGCTTCGCGAGGGACGACCGCGCGTCGACGAGCGCCTTCACCTTGCCGAGGTTCGTCGAGTGCAGCGCGTCGTCCTCGAGCTCGGCGATCAGCGGTGAGCGCTGCTCGACCGACTTCGAGAACTGGAGCACGACACCGGACTTGGCGACGTTGCCCGGCCAGAGCGCCGAGTAGAGATCGGTCCAGGTCTCGACGACCTCGATCGCGCGGAAGGGCACGCCCGCGACCGCCGCGTTCCAGCACTGGCCGCCGCCGTACGAGATGCCCCAGCAGCCGACGCGCTCGAAGACATCGGGGCGCGCGGCGAACGTCGACTCCAGCGCCCGCAGGTCTGCGACCTCGCGGCTCGAGGCCAGCTCGACGTTGCCGCCGGAGACGCCGTGCCCGCGCGCGTCGTAGGTGAGGACGGCATAGCCGCGCTGCTGGAAGAACTGCGCGATCGCCCCGACCGACTCCTTCGTGCCCGCGAGCCCGTGCAGGACGACGACTCCGGGCCAGCCTCCGGCCGGTGCAGTGCCGTCCGGCAGGTACGTCGCGGTCGAGATGACGACGCCGTCGTCCATCGTCTGCGAGCCCACGATCGGCCCTGCAGCTCGTGCGGGAGCAACCCAGAGGACGGCGAGGAAGACGATGAGGATGACCCGGCGCAAGCCGCTGCAAGGGTAGCCGCGTTCCCGGCCTCGTACAATCGCTCGCATGGATCCCCGCCCGATCGGCGTGTTCGACTCCGGCGTGGGCGGCCTGACGGTGCTGCACGAGTGCCTCGTCACGCTTCCGCACGAGGACTTCGTCTATCTCGGCGACCACGCGCGGCTGCCGTACGGGCCGCGTCCGCTCGACGAGGTGCGGCGGTTCGCGCACGAGATCGGCGCCTATCTCGAGTCGCTCGGCGTCAAGATCGTCGTCGTCGCCTGCAACACGGCGACATCCGCCGCGCTGCCGGAGCTGCAGGCGAGCCTCTCCGTCCCGGTCGTCGGCGTGATCACGCCCGAGGCGCATGCCGCGGTGCAGACGACCCGCAACCGGCGCATCGGCCTGCTCGCGACGGAGGGAACCGTCGCCGCCGGGCGCTACGAGCAGCTCGTGCGGACGCTCGACGCCGGCGTTCGCTTCACGGCGGTCGCATGTCCCCGGCTCGTGCCGCTGATCGAGAGCGACAACCCGTACGGCGAGGAGACGATCGAGGCCGTGCGAGAGTCGGCGGCGCCCGTGAAGGAGGCCGGCTGCGACACGGTGATCCTCGGCTGCACGCACTACCCGCTGATCCGCCCGATCTTCCAGCGCGTGTTCGGGCGTGACGTGACGCTCGTCTTCTCCGCCGACGAGACGGCGCGCGAGGTCGCGGAGACGCTGGCGCGCAAGGGCTTCGAGAACGACATCGCGCGCGAGGGCACGTACCGCTTCCTGACCACCGGGGCGCCGGAGCTCGTTCCGCGTGCTCGGCGCGCGGTTCCTGCAGCTGCCGCTGCGTGACATCGAGACCGTGACGATCGCCGAGCTGGAGCGCGCCGCATGAGAGCCGACGGACGCGCACGTCACGACCATCTGCGGGCGCTCGACATCCACGTCGACTGGCTCGAGAACCCGCACGGCTCGGTGCTCTGGACGCAGGGCAAGACGAAGGTGCTCTGCACCGCGAGCGTGCAGGACGGCGTGCCGCGCTGGCTCTACAAGTCCGGCCGCGGCTGGATGACGGCCGAGTACTCGCTCCTTCCCGCGTCGACGGGCGACCGCACCGACCGGGAGGCGGCGCGCGGCAAGCAGGGCGGGCGCACCGTCGAGATCCAGCGGCTGATCGGCCGGTCGCTTCGCGGCATCGTCGACTTCCAGGCGCTCGGCGAGCGCACCGTCTATCTCGACTGCGACGTCCTGCAGGCGGACGGCGGCACCCGCTGCGCCGCGATCTGCGGCGCGTACGTCGCGGCCTGGCGCGCGCTCGACCGCTTCGGGCTCTCGAAGGCGCTCACCGGCTCGGTGGCCGCCGTCTCCGTCGGGATCGTGGCAGGCGAGCCGCTGCTCGACCTCGACTACTCCGAGGACTCGAACGCCGACGTCGACGTCAACGTCGTCATGACCGGCGACGGGCGCCTCGTCGAGGTGCAGGCGACCGCGGAGAAGGATCCGTTCTCGCGCGACCAGCTCGGCGAGCTGCTGGATCTTGCGGAGCGCGGCATCGGGCTCATCTCGACCGCGCAGGAGAAGGCGGCGGATGCTGTCGCTGCTGGCTGAGGTCCCGACCCTCGACTGGTGGCAAGACCTCGCGCGGCTCTCGCTCGCCGCGGTGCTCGGCGGCGCGATCGGCGTCGAGCGGGAGCTCCGCGACCGCGAGGCAGGCTTCCGCACCCACATGCTCGTCTGCGTCGGGTCGGCGCTCTTCACGATCGTCTCGGCGTACGGCTTCAACGAGTTCCTGACGAGCGGCGACGTGGTGATCCGAGCGGACCCGACGCGGATCGCCGCGCAGATCGTCACGGGCATCGGCTTCCTCGGCGCCGGCGCGATCATCCGCAACGGGCTGACGATCCGCGGGCTGACGACCGCCGCGACGCTCTGGGTCGCTGCGGCGATCGGCATCGCGGCGGGCGCCGGCTACTGGACGGGTGCCGTCTTCACGACGGCGCTGACGATCGTGGCGCTCTGGCCGCTGCGGCTCGGCGCGTACTTCGTCTTCGAGCGAATGAGGCCCGAGGAGCGAGACCTGCTCGTCGAGCTGAAACGGGACGCGAGCGTCGCGCAGCTGCTGCAGGTGCTGGAGGCCGAGGGGGCCCGCGTCGAGGCGATCCACGTCTCCGACGACGGCCAGGCGATGCACGTCACGCTGACGCTCGACACTCCGTCCGAGCGGCTCGTGCCGGCGCTCGCGAAGCTCGACTTCGTGACGACGGTGCAGTGGCGCCGGTGACCGGGTGCAGGTGAGGGCGCGCCTCGCGTCGGAGAACGCGCACAAGCTGGAGGAGTTTCGCGCGCTCCTGCCCGGCTGGGAGCTGGAGCTTCTCGGCGCGGAGCTCCCGCCCGAGGACGGCGAGACGTATGTCGAGAATGCGAGCCTGAAGGCCCGCTTCGCCGCCGGCCTGCGCCCCGGCGAGTGGGTGCTCGCCGACGATTCCGGGATCGAGGTCGACGCCCTCGGCGGCGCACCCGGCGTCAGGACGGCGCGCTGGGCCGACGGGCGGCACGTCGAGAAGCTGCTCGCGGCTCTCGCGAGGGCCTCCGACCGGCGGGCGCGGTACGTCTGCGAGCTCGTCGCGATCGACCCGGAAGGCTGCGAGCACCGAGGGACCGGCACGCTCGAGGGAGCCGTCGCGACAGCCGCCCGCGGGAATGAGGGCTTCGGCTTCGACCCGCTCTTCGTGCCCGCGGGCGAGCACCACACCGTCGCGGAGCTCGGCGACGCGTGGAAGCGCTCGCATTCCCATCGCGCCCTCGCCGCGCAGGCCCTTCTCGCCGCGCTCGAGCGGGGCTGACCGGCGCAGGCGGGGCGTCCGCCCTCGCCCCCCTCGTACCTCGTCGCGTACCAGGTACGAAAAGTCGTTCCAAACGAGGAAATGCCTGCAAGCGGGGCATATCGACCTCGCCCCGTACCTCGTCGTGTACCAGGTACGGAATCGGGGTTGAAACGAGGAAACGCCCCGCGCAGGCCTACGTGAGCCGCGTGGGCCGCACGCCGCGGCGCCTACGCCAGCCCCGCGCCCTCCGGCTCGATCTGGTCGTCGTAGCGGTGGCGGAACCACCAGTTCACCTCGGCGCCGAGCACGATCAGGTTCGCCATCACGTACATCCAGACGAGGAGGACGACCGGGCCGCCGGCTGCCTGGAGCGCCGGCAGCTCCTTCAGCCCCCGGATGTAGACCGGCAGCACCTGGAAGGAGCCTTCGAGAAGAATCGCGGCCGCCAAGGCGCCGGGCAGCACCTCGCGAACCGTCATCCGGTCGTTCGTCAAGTAGTAGTAGGCCGAGACCAGGAAGAGAAAGACGCCGAAGAGCGAGACGGTGATCGAGATCGCGTACGCGACCCACGGGTTCGACGTGAAGCCCGGCGCGTAGCGCCTGAGCACCTCGCCGCCGATCGAGCCGACCACGAGCGAGAAGAAGAGCGTCGTCAGCGCCCCGATCAGCATCAGGCTCGCGAGCCCCTTGCCGCGCAGGAACGAGCGGTTGGGCAGGTCGTAGACGATGTTGAACGCCGACTCGAGGACGCTGAAGAGCGAGAGCGACGACCAGAGGAGCGCGGCGCCGCCGACGATGCCGAGTGTCGTGGCGTTGCGCTGGATCGAGCGGACTGTCTGCAGGATCGACTTCAGCGAGGTGGACGGGAAGACGCGATTCAGCTCGCGGACGAAGAAGCTGCCCTCGTCGGCCTGGCCCACGAAGCTGAGCAGGGCGAGCGAGAGGAAGAGCAGCGGCACGAACGAGAGCAGCGCGAAGTACGCGATCATCGCGGCGAGGTGGGTGCCCCGGTCGGCGAAGAACTTCTGCAGCAGGCGACGCTTCCTCCGGCGCTTCACGGCTGCAGTATCCTCACGTCGATGGATGCCGCCGCCGCAGCACTTGCCGATCTGATCGAGATCTCGTCTCAGATCGAGTCCGTCGTGCTGCTCGCCGGCGACGGATCGGTCGTCGCGTCGACGGTCGGGGACGACCTGCGCGCAAAGCGCTACGCCGAGGCTGCCAAGCGCCTCTTCGAGGCTGCGGTGGAGAGCGAGGCCGAGATCGGCTCGCCGCCGCTGCAGCAGCTCGAGGCCGCGACGCTTGACGGGAGCGTCTTCGTCGTGCGCGACGACGAGCGGCTGATCGCGGCCGTCACCAGCCCCGAGCCCACCGTCGGGCTCGTCTTCTACGACCTGAAGGCCGCGCTCAGGCAGGTCGCGGCGGCCGGGAAGCCGAAGGCGAAGCAATCGCGCAAGAAGGCCGATCCGCAGACGACACCGGAAGAGGCCCCGGAAGAGGCACAGCATGCCCCGTCGTAAGGTCTGGACGGGGCTCCTCCTCGGCGCCGGCTCGGTCGCGGGCTCGCTGATGCTCCGGCGCCGCGCGGCCCGCCGCCGCGAGCGCGTCGACCTCTACTTCGAGGACGGCTCGATGGTCTCGCTCGCCGAGGGCCAGCTCGACGCCGAGCGGCTGCTGCCGCCGGCCCGCGACGTCCTCGCCGCCGCCCGCTCGTAGATGTCTACAGCGCCTAGATGAACCACGAGGCGCTGCGCGAAGCCGTCCGCGCCGCGGCGTACCTCGAAGGCGACTTCGTGCTTCGCTCCGGGCGCCGCTCGAAGTACTACCTCGACAAGTACCGCTTCGAGACGCGCCCGGACATCCTGCGCCCGCTCGGAAAGCGCATCGCAGCAGCCGTTGCCGAGCATGCGCCGGACGCCGAGATCCTCGCCGGCCCCGAGCTCGGCGCTGTCGCGCTCGCGGCTGCAGCGTCGCTCGAGAGCGATCTGCCGTTCCTGATCGTCCGCAAGGCTGCGAAGGAATACGGCACCGGCAAACAGATCGAGGGCGTCTTCCGCGAGGGCCAAACCGCCTGCATCGTCGAGGACGTCGTCACCTCGGGCGGGGCGGCGCTCGACTCCGTGCACGCGCTCCGTGAGGCGGGCCTTGTGGTGCACACGTGCATCTGCGTCGTCGACCGCGAGGAGGGGGGCGCGGACGAGCTCGCCCGGCACGCGGTACGGCTGCGGCCGCTCTTTGGCGCAGGAGAATTCGTCACTGTCCAGAAGGAACCCTGAGAATCCGCATGGTTATGCGATCCGATGGCCGTGGTAGGGTGCTGCGCGGTCATCCGGAAACGGCAAATCCACAGGAGGAGAGGCAGTGACCAAACAAGATTTCGTGAATCAGATCGCCCAGCGGAGCGGACTCTCGAACCGCGACGCCGCCAAGGCCGTCGATGCGTTCCTCGAGACGATCACCGACACGCTCAAAGCACGTGACACAGTCAATTTCACGGGCTTTGGGAAGTTCTCGACGTCGGACCGCGCCGCGCGGCAGGGCGTCAATCCCCGTACCGGTGAGAAGGTCCAGATCGCAGCCGCCACCGTGCCGAAGTTCTCGGCCGGCAGCGCGCTCAAGACCGCCGTCCGCGGTCGCTAGGAGAGCTGCGGACCTTTCCTCCGAGGACTTGCGAGGGCCCCAATCGGGGCCCTCGCTGCATTCCAGGCTGACTCTTTCTGGAACTGGGCGTTAGTCTGAATTCGATGGAAGCAGGGGTCGCGACCACAACCACGCTCTTCGCCGACCGCCTCGCCGAGGCGGTCGAACGGAAGCGAAGCCAGCTCGTCGTCGGCCTCGACCCACGGCTCGACCTGCTCCCTGTCGAGCTTCGCGGCGACACGGCCGGCAGCCGCGCCGCGGCGGCCGACGCGTTCCGGCGCTTCGGCTGCGGCATCGTCGACGCGGTCGCGCCGCATGCGGTCGCCGTCAAGCCGCAGCTCGCGTTCTGGGAGTGCCTCGGCGCCGACGGGATCCGCGCCTTCGAGGAGGTGTCCGCCTACGCCCACTCGGTCGGGCTGATCGTGCTCGCGGACGGCAAGCGCGGCGACATCGGCTCGACTGCCCGCGCCTACGCCGAGGCGTACCTCGAGAGCGGCATCGCCGACGCGCTGACCGTCAACCCGTACATGGGCCGCGAGTCGATCGAGCCGTTCCTCTCGGCCTGCCGGCATCACGGCTCGGGCATCTTCTGCATCGTCAAGACGTCGAACGCCGGCGCGGACGTCCAGGATCTGAAGCTCTCCGACGGGAGCCTCCTCTGGCAGCAGGTCGCCAGGCTCGTCGCCGAATGGGGCGAGGACCTGATCGGCGAGCGCGGCCTCTCGAGCGTATGCGCCGTCGTCGGCGCGACCCATCCGCGCGCGATCGGGGAGGCGCGGAAGCTGATGCCGCAGTCGGTGCTGCTCCTGCCCGGAGTGGGAGCGCAGGGCGGTACGCCTGCCAACGTGGCCCGTGCCTTCACGAGCGGCCCGGCGAGCGCTCTCGTCAACGCGTCGCGCTCGGTGATCTACGCGTTTCGCGCAGCCGGCGGGGACTTCCGCACGGCCGCCGGCGCCGAGGCCTCGCGGCTCAAGCGCGAGATCTGGGCCGTCGCGGGCTGGTAGGCAGGCTGTCAGGCGATGGCGCAGAAGCGTCGCAGCGCCGGCACCGGCCGCCAGCGGAATCTCTGGGCCCGCTTCGGGGCACCCGCAGCCTTCCTGCTCGCGGCCACGATCGCGATCCTGCTCGTCCGGTCCGGCCTGCAGGACGCCGGGGACGGCAAGTCGCCGGCGACGACGATCGTCAAGACCGCGCCGGCGAAGACGACGACCACGAAGCCAAAGTCCAAGCCGAAGCCCTCGACCGGCACGAGCGCCTCGGCCTTCTACACCGTGGCCGCGGGTGACACGTTCGGGACGATTGCCTCCAAGAACGGCATCACCGTCACCGAGGTCGAACGGCTCAATCCGGGCATCAAGTCGACCTCGCTCTTCATCGGGCAGAAGATCCGCGTCAAGTAACCTTCGCCGCGTGAAGCCCCGGCTTCTCGTCCTGCTCGCGGCCCTCGTCCTTGCCCCTTCTGCAGCAGGCGGGACGCCGCCGGTCACCGCACGTGCGTACCTGGTGGAGAACGTCGCCACGGGCGAGGTGCTCGCGTCGTCGCATGCCGACCAGCGCGTCCCGATCGCGAGCATCACGAAGCTGATGACAGTGCTCGTGACGCTCGAGCACGCGAAGCTCTCGGACGTCGTCACCGTTCGCCCCGGCGCCGCCGTCGTCGGCGAGTCGACGATCAACCTCCGCGCCGGCGAGCACCTCACGGTTCGCGACCTGATCAAGGGAGCATTGATCCAGAGCGCAAACGACGCCGCGTACGCACTCGCCCTGTACGTCGGCGACGGGAGCGTGCCGCGCTTCGTCGCGCTGATGAACGCGAAGGCCGCCGAGCTCGGCCTCACCGAGACGCATTTCGTTCGCCCCGACGGCCTCGACGCGCCCGGCCACGTGTCGAGCGCGCGCGACGTGACGCGACTCGCCTGGCTCGCGATGCGCATCCCCTTCGTGCGCGAGACGGTGCGCGAGCGGACCGACACGATCGGAGGCGGCCGCATGCTGCACACGTGGAACGACCTGCTGTCGTCGTTCCCGCACCTGCTGGGCGTCAAGACCGGGCACACGAACGGGGCAGGCTGGTCGCAGGTCGCCGCCGCGCGCGGCCGCGCCGTCACGGTCTACGCCACGATTCTCGGCAGCCCGTCTCGCGGCCAGCGAAACAGCGACCTTGCGGGGCTCCTTGCCTGGGGCCTCTCGCGCTACACGGTCGTGACGGCGATCTCGCCGACGCGGACCTATGCGACGGCGCGCACACCTTACGGGCGCGGTGCCCTGCGGCTCGTCGCGCCGAGACCATTCCTTCGCGTCGTGCGCGTCGACCGGCCGCTCGTCGAGCGGGTCGAGGCGGCGACGGCCGTCTCGCTGCCGGTCCGCAAGGGGCAGCGGCTCGGTACGGTGCGGATCTACGCCCGCTCGAAGCTGGTCGCGCAGAGCCCGCTCCTCGCCGACCGTTCCGTCTCGAAACCGGGCGTTGCCGGCCGCGTCGGCTGGTACGCCAAGCGAACTGCGAAGCACGCCTGGGGGTGGATCTCGTGATCGTCACGGTGACCTTGAACGCGGCCGTCGACCGCACGCTGACGGTGCCGAACTTCCAACGCGGCCAGCGCCATCGCGCAAGCCTCGGCCTCACGCTCGCCGGCGGCAAGGGCCTGAATGTCGCGCGCGCCCTGAAGCAGCTCGGCGTGCCGGTGATCGCGACCGGCCTCGCCGGCGGACGCACAGGCACGCGCATCGTCGAGGAGCTGACGAGCGAGTCGATCCTGAACGACTTCGTCCGCATCGCCGGGGAGTCGCGCACCTCGACCGCGGTCGTCGACCCGACCAGCTCGAGCTACACCGAGATCAACGAGTGGGGCCCCGCCGTCTCGACGGCCGAGCTCGACACGCTGCTCGAGAAGCTCCACTACCTCACGCAGGGCGCGGAGTACGTCGTCTTCGCCGGTTCGCTGCCCCGAGACGTGCCGGAGGACTTCTACGCCGAGGCGATCCGCGACCTGAATCGCCGCGGCGTGCGCAGCGTCCTGGACTCGGAGGGCGAGCCGCTGCGCCTCGCCATGCCGGCCGAGCCGTTTCTCGTCTCGCCGAACCAGGAGGAGGCCGAGAGCCTCGTCGGGCACGAGTTCCACGACGACGAGGACTTCCACGCGGCCCTCGACCGCATCGCAGACATGGGCGCCCGCAACGTGCTGATCACCCAGGAGACCGGCTGCGTCGCGCTCGTGCGAGAGGAGCGCGAGCGGCGGCGGTTCCGCGCCGTCGCGCCTCGGGTCGAGGCCGTGTCGGCAGTCGGCTCGGGCGATGTGCTGGTCGCCGCGCTTCTCGCCGGCCTGATCGCGGATCACTCGGTCGAGGACGTGCTCCGCGAGTCGGTCGCCGCGGGTGCGGCGTCGACCCTGGAAGTGGGCGCCGGACGGTTCGACCTCCGCGAGGCGCAGCGGCTGACGAGCGGCGTCGAGCTCGTCGAGCTCGCCGGCGTCGAGACGGCCTGAGCGCCGCCCGCGGATCCGGCACACCCGAGTGGGCCGTCGGGAGGGGCTGTTACCCTGTCCACCTGGACAGCGGCAGCGACATCGGCATGGATCTCGAGCTCGGGCAGGTCAAATTGGGACAGCTTGAGCCCGACGAAGCCGCCCGCGCTAGTAAGTTCTCCAAGGAAGGCCTGACGTTCGACGACGTGCTGCTCGTCCCGGCGGCATCGCATGTGCTGCCGAAGGACGTCTCGACCGCGACGCGGCTGACGCGCGAGATCGAGCTGCAGATCCCGGTCGTCTCGGCCGCGATGGACACCGTCACCGAGGCGCGGCTCGCCGTGGCGCTCGCCCGCGAGGGCGGTATCGGCATCGTCCATCGCAACCTGCCGATCGAGGCGCAGGTGGCCGAGGTCGACAAGGTGAAGCGGAGCGAGTCGGGGATGATCGTCGAGCCGATGACGCTCGAGCCCGGCGACCTCGTCGGCGACGCGCTGAGGCTGATGGAGCGCTACCGCATCTCCGGCGTGCCGATCGTCGACCGTGGCGGGCGCCTGGTCGGCATCCTCACGAATCGCGATCTCGGCTTCGGCGTCGAGGCGATGTCGCCCGTCTCCGAGGTGATGACTGCGACGAATCTCGTCACCGCGCCTGTGGGAACGACGCTCGAGGAGGCGGAGGCGATCCTGCACCGGAACAAGATCGAGAAGCTGCCGGTCGTCGACGCCGACGGTGTCCTCAAGGGATTGATCACCGTCAAGGACATCCGGAAGCGGATCCAGTACCCCCTCTCGACGAAGGACGACCGCGGCCGCCTGCGCGTAGGCGCCGCCGTCGGCGTCGGACCGGATGCCTTCGAGCGCGCGGCCGCCCTCGTCGCCGCAGACGTCGACGTGCTCGTCGTCGACACCGCGCACGGCCACGCCGCCTCGGTGATCGAGATGGTGCGCCGGCTGAAGACGGAGTGGCCCGACCAGCAGCTGATGGCGGGCAACATCGCCACGAGCGAGGCCGCCGAAGCGCTGCTCGACGCGGGCGCCGACGCCTTAAAGTCCGGGATCGGGCCCGGGTCCATATGTACGACCCGCGTCGTCGCCGGCGTCGGTGTGCCGCAGATCACGGCGATCTACGACTGCGCCCAGGTTGCGAAGCGCTACGGAGTCCCGGTCATCGGCGACGGCGGGATCACTTCCTCCGGCGACCTGGCGAAGGCGATCGCTGCGGGCGCCGACACCGTCATGCTCGGCTCGATGCTCGCCGGCACCGACGAGGCGCCGGGCGACGTCGTGGTCGCCCACGGCGAGCGGTTCAAGGAGTACCGCGGCATGGGCTCGCTGGGAGCGATGAAGGCGCGAGGCTTCTCCGTCGACCGCTACTTCCAGGGTGACGTCGAGGACTCGGACAAGCTCGTCCCGGAGGGGATCGAGGGCCGGGTCGCCTACAAGGGCCCGGTGAGGAACATCCTGCACCAGCTCGTCGGCGGCGTCCGCCAGGCAATGGGCTATTGCGGCGCCGCGACCGTAGCCGAGCTGAAGGACGCGCGGTTCGTCCGCATCACCGGCGCCGGCCTCCGCGAGAGTCACCCGCACAACATCACGATCACGAAGGACGCGCCGAACTATCGCCGGGGCTGAGGTGATCGCCATCGCCGGGGCCGAGGTCGTCCCGTTGCCCGAGCGGGCCGCCGAGGAGCGGCCCGTCCTCGTCGTCGATCTCGGCGGCCAGTACAGCCAGCTGATCGCGAGGCGCGTCCGCGAGGCGCGCGTCTTCTCCGAGCTCGTGCCTCACACGATCTCCGTCGAGGAGCTGCTGCGGCGGAATCCCGTCGCGATGATCCTCTCGGGCGGTCCGGCGTCCGTGTACGCCGAGCACGCGCCGAAGATGGATCCGGCGATCTTCGAGCAGGGCGTCCCGACGCTCGGCATCTGCTACGGCGCGCAGCTCCTCGCGCTGGAGCTCGGCGGCAAGGTCGAGCGCACCGGCGCCTCGGAGTTCGGCAAGACGGAGCTCGAGGTCGGGGAAGGCGGCGACGAGAGCCGGCTCTTCCGCGATCTCCCGTCCGGCCAGACCTGCTGGATGAGCCACCGCGACACCGTCACCGCGCCGCCCGCCGGTGCGCGGGTCGTCGCCGGCTCGCCCTCGACGCCGGTCGCTGCGTTCGAGGACGACGAGCATCGTCTCTACGGCGTCCAGTTTCACCCCGAGGTCGTGCACACGCCGCACGGCCAGGAGATCCTGAAGAACTTCCTCTTCGGCATCGCCGACGCACCGGCCCTCTGGACTCCGGCGGCTGTGATCGAGGAGCAGGTCGACCGCATCCGCGCCCAGGTCGGGAGCGAGCGTGTGATCTGCGGGCTCTCCGGCGGCGTCGACTCCTCGGTCGCCGCGCTCCTCGTCCACAAGGCGATCGGCGACCAGCTGACCTGCGTCTTCGTCGATCACGGGCTGCTGCGCAAGGACGAGGCGGCGCAGGTCGTCGAGACGTTCGGCAACCACTTCCACGTCCCGCTCGTGCACGTCGACGCACAGGAGAGGTTCATCTCGCGCCTCGAGGGCGTGTCCGATCCCGAGGAGAAGCGCAAGATCATCGGCGACGAGTTCATCCGGGTCTTCGAGTCGGAGGCGGAGCAGCTGAGCCGCGACGGCCTCGGGCTCGGCGCACCGCGGTTCCTCGTCCAGGGGACGCTTTACTCGGACGTGATCGAGTCGGGCGGCGAGGGCGGTGTGGCCGCGACGATCAAGTCGCACCACAACGTCGGCGGCCTGCCCGAGGACATGCAGATGGAGCTCGTCGAGCCGCTGCGGATGCTCTTCAAGGACGAGGTTCGGCGCGTCGGCGAGGAGCTCGGCCTCCCCGAGCGGATGGTCTGGCGCCAGCCGTTCCCAGGCCCGGGCCTCGCGATCCGCATCATCGGCGACGTGACCCGCGAGCGCCTCGAGGTGCTGCGCGAGGCCGACGCGATCCTCCAGGAGGAGGTGCGCAAGGCGGGCTGGTACCGGCAGCTCTGGCAGTCGTTCGCCGTGCTGCCCGCGATCCGCTCGGTCGGCGTCCAGGGCGACGAGCGGACGTACGGCTATCCGATCGTGCTGCGGGCCGTGACCAGCGAGGACGCGATGACCGCCGACTGGGCACGCCTCCCGTACGACCTGATCGAGACGATCTCGTCGCGGATCGTGAACGAGATCCCCGAGGTGAACCGCGTCGTCCTCGACGTGACGTCGAAGCCGCCGTCCACGATCGAGTGGGAGTAGGAACTCCCCCTTACCGCGTCGAGACGGAGCGGCTCGTGATCCGGTGCTGGGAGCCTCGCGACGCGCCCCTCCTGAAGCAGGCGGTCGACGCCAGCCTCGATCATCTGCGCCCGTGGATGCCCTGGGCGTACAACGAGCCGCAGTCGCTGCCGGAGAAGGTCGAGCTCCTGCGCATGTTCCGAGGGCGGTTCGACCTGGGGCAGGACTTCGTCTACGGCGTCTTCTCGCCGGACGAGAGCGAGGCGCTCGGCGGCTCCGGGCTCCACACGCGCGTCGAGGACGGCTTCGAGATCGGCTACTGGGTGAGCGCGGCCGCAGCGGGGCGCGGCATCGCCACCGAGACGACGGCGGCGCTGACCCGCGTCGGGTTCGAGCTGGGCGGCGCAGAGCGGATCGACATCCGCGTCGACCCGACGAACGTCCGGAGTACTGCCGTCCCGCGCAAGCTCGGCTACATGGAGGAGGCGACGCTCCGCAAGCGCCTGCCGGGGCGCGTCGAAGGCGAGGCGAAGCGCGACGTGATCATCTTCTCGCTCCTGCGTCACGAGCTCCCTGCGTCACTTGCCGCTCAGGTCGCCTACGAGGCGTTCGACGCCGCCGGCAACCGCGTCCAGGCCTGAGCGAACCCCTCGTTCGGGGGAGTGTCGGATCCGCAGGGCCGACCCATGCTCAGAACGAACCTCTGCGACCAACCTGAAGGGACTGCGGCCCATGGGAACTACGGACACCGAGCGGTATCTACCGCGCCTGGATCACTCCTATTCTGATGGAGAGTCGCGCCCCCACCTGGGTGCGGTGCTCCTCCGCAGCAAGCTGCTGCGCCCCGATCAGCTCGACGACGCGCTCGCCAAGCAGGCCGAGACCGGCAAGCGCCTGGGCGAGGTGCTGGTCGAGGACGGCCTTCTCTTCCCGCAGGACATCGCCCGTGCGCTCGCGATTCAGTTCGGCTTCGACTACGTGGACATCTGCCACGTGTCGGTCGACCCGAAAGCGGCCGCGTGTCTCGATCCTGAGATCGGCCAGCGCCTCTCGGCGATCCCGGTCCGGTTCCACGACGGCGGCACCAAGCTGATCGTCGGCGTCGCTGACCCGACGAGCGAAGGTCTCGCCGAGGTGCAGAACGCGATCACGCTTCCGGTCGTCTACGCCGTCACCGAGTCTGCGGACATCCGCCACGCTTGGCGCATGCTTCTGCAGGGCTACCGCCCGTAAGCCCTCGCAAAGAGGATTAGAGCCGCGGCGGGCGAAACGCCCGTCGTGGAGGAGAGTGAGACGATCGCCGCACCGCCGTCCGCTCGCCGACTGGCGCAGATTCTCTTCCGCGACACCGAAACGGTGAGCCTCGGCGCTCAGGTGGAGCGCGTGCGCGACAAGGTCGAGCGACTGGAGATGCTGATCCACGACCTCGGCGAGCAGGTCGACGCCTATACGGACACGGCCGTCGGTGGCCATCTCCTCTTCTTGCCCGCGGGCGGCGGCTACGAGCTGCGTGAAGGCGAGGGCGACTGCCCGGCGCCGGGCGACCGGATCGGCGAGTTGACCGTCGTCCGGATCGGAGCGTCGCCGCTGCCGGGCGACCACAGGCTTTGCGCGTTCCTAGAACGTGGTTTCGCCGTGGACCATGGCGACAGCGCGGAGCGGAAACCGTCAGGATCCGACCCGGGCTAGCTCCCGGAACGAGGAGGCAGCGATGGCGGAAGAAGTCCAGATCGGTCAGGGCCGAGCGAAGATCCGGAGCCCGTGGGGCGACGTTCTTCCTGGCGCTGATCACCTTCGGGATCTACTACCTCGTCTGGTACTACAAGATCAATCGCGAGCTGCGGGACTACGGGATCGGCACGAGCCCGCTTACCTCGCTCGTCGCAATAACCCTCGGCGCGTTCGTCATCGTGCCGCCGTTCGTGTCGATGTGGAACACGCTCGGGCGGATCCAGCAGGCCGAGGAGAAGGCGGACAGTGAGACCCGGATCAGCCGCGGGCTAGGATTCGTCCTCTACTTCGTGGCGGTGATCTTCCTGCCGTTCGAGATCCCGTACATCCAGGAGCACCTGAACAACACCTGGAACGCAGAGCGGCCTCCGCGCCCGCGCTGCCCTCCTAGTCCGGCCGCGAGCGCCGGAGCAGCTTCCGCACGCCGCGGCGACTCCGCGCCAGCTCCCGTGTCGCCCGGCGAGCGGCATCGCTCAGCTCGTGCGGCCCGTACGCGACGGCGAGGTCGTGCCTGCGTCCGTAGACCCACAGGAAACGGTCCGGGTCGGTCGCGTCGGGGCACACCTCATCGAGCAGCTCGTCGTGGATCACCTCGAGCGTGGGCAGATAGATGCGGGTGTACCAGTCACGAGCGACGTCCCCGCGCCGGAGCGGGCGCTGCGCGTCGAGGGTCAGCCGGTAGCCGTGAACCTGGATCGCATCGAGGAGCTGCAGGTAGCCGACGGGGCGGGTGAAGCGGATTCGAGCATTCGGCAACACGTCGACCAGCCCGCTCTCGAGCATGAAGATCCGCTCCTGCTCGGCGTGCACGAGCTCGATGAGATCGGCGTCTGCGTGGAGATGCCAGCGCGCTGTCAGCTCGGTCACCTCGGCGTCGATCGTCTGCATTCGGCGCCGGCGCGCGGCTGCGACCCGGTGATGACCGTCGATCACGAAGTAGGCGTCGCCGAGCTTGTGCACGACGATCGGCGGGAAGTCTCCGTCCGGGAAGGCCCGCTCCACGTCGCGCCGGCGCTCACGAACGTCGCGCCTCCGCTCCGAAAAGTCTCGGTCGAAATCCGCACTGCGGCTGTCGGTGCCGACGATGCGGCTCAGCTCGATCGGGCGGATCCCGACGTACCGGCGACCCGACGGGCGCAGCCGGTTCGTCGCCTCGTCGAGTGGGAGCAAGTCGCGCGGCATACCTGTTCAACGCTCGTTTCCGGAGCCTGATTCCGGCTAGGAGACACGAAACCCGGTCAGCCCCTCCGGCTCCTCGTCGGCCACCTCGACTTCCTCCACGATCGCGGCGCGCGGGCCTTCGCGGCAGAACTCGACGAGGCGATCGACGGAGTCCGGCTCGCCCTCGAAGACGGCCTCGACGGTGCCGTCGGGGCGGTTGCGGGCCCAGCCGGCGACCCCGCGCTGCTCCGCGCGCCGGAGGACCGAGTACCGGAAGCCGACGTCCTGCACCCGTCCCCGCACGACGACTCGCCGCCGGATCACGTCAGGTGCAGCGGCGGGTGGCCCGCCCGGACGGTGTCGACATAGACGGCGAGTGTGTCGGCGAGGTCGGCGTCGCGGAACTCGAGCACGTTCTCTGCGTTCCGCTCGCCCGAGCGCGAGAGGTTGAACGAGCCGACGAACACCGTGTCGTCGGCGACCGTCACCTTCGCGTGCATGAAGTCGTGCAGCGAGCCGGGGGCCCAGGGCGTCGAGTTCTTGCCCGAGAACGGCAGGGTCAGCATTCGCTCGAAGAGCGGCAGCTTCCAGGCGACGTTGCCGCTCACCTCCCACTGGCGCAACACGTCGGCCATCTGCGTGGCGTCGACGCAGCCCGCCACGTCGAGGGTTCCCTCGGACGCGATCTGAGCGAGCGTCGAGAGCACCGGTGCGGCGGTGATCACGGGCGAGCAGATCCGCACGCGCCGCTTCGCCTTGGTGATTGCCTTCGCGATCCGGTGCGAGAGCGCGTCGCCGTTGCCGGGCGCAAACCAGGGCCGCATCTTGACGCCGTCCACGTCGATCGGGCGCGGTTCGACGAACCCGGACAGCTCGACGACGCCCTTCCCCCAGAGCTCCTCATAGTTGAGCGTGAACGCGCGAGCGAGGTCGCGCGAGCGGACGACCGCGATCACGTTCTCCTGCCGCGACCAGGAGTCGTCCGTCCAGTTCATCGAGCCCGTCCACACCGCCTCGCCGTCGCGGACGGCGTACTTGTGGTGCATCAGGTCCGGCACGCCGGCGATCGGGCGGCTCGGCACGCCGAGCGAGGTGATCATCTCCACGTCGGGCTCCGGCGGCGGCGGCACGGGGACCGGGTTCGGATGATCGACGTCGTAGATGATCCGCACCGCGACGCCGCGTCCCGCTGCTTCGCGGATCGACGCGCCGACGAGCTCTGAGGTCTGCGCCCCGAGGTGGAAGTCGTACTGCGCGATGTCGAGTGACGTCCGGGCTTCGGCGATGAACGAGGCCACGAGCTGCGCGACGCCGATCGCGGGCTGGCCGCCATCCGTCAGAGTGCGGATCGTGATCGCGTTCGTCGACGAGCTGCTCGGTGCTGAGATCGGCGCCACGTTCAATTTCTATCGTGACGGCCCCGGCGCGCGGCTGCGTCGCGACCGTCTGCAGGGCTACCTCGCGGCGCTGGCCGACGCGCCCGTTCTCCTCGTCGGCGAGGCGCCGGGGTATCGCGGCGCCCGCGTCTCCGGGATCCCGTTCACCTCCGAGCGCCAGCTCACCGGCACAGGACCGGCCGAGGCGACGGCGACGATCGTCCACCGCGTGCTTCGCGAGCTTGGGCGCTCGGGCGAGGTGCTGCTCTGGAACGTCGTGCCGACGCATCCGGGGACCGCGACGTCGAACCGGGCGCCGACCCGGGCGGAGGTCGAAGGCGGGTTGCCGTTCCTCGAGCGCCTGGCCGCCGGGCGGCGGACGATCGCCGTCGGGCGGGTCGCGCAGGCGGTGCTCGGCGGCCCGCACGTGCGCCATCCGTCGCACGGTGGCGCTCGAGAGTTCGCGCTGGGCCTGGCCGAACTGATTCGATAAGCCCGTGCAGGGCTATCCCGTCCGCCGCAACGCTTTTCTGCTCGCCGCCGGGCTCGTCTGCCTGTCGGGGATGTTCCAGCTCACGGTGGCGCTCGCGACGACGACGCTCGTGCTCGTCACCGGCGTCGAAGGGATCCTCGGCCTCGGCCCGGCGATCTTCCTCATCGCGGGCTCGATCGGCGTCCTGCCCGCCGGCCGGCTGATGGACCGCCACGGGCGCATGCCGGTGATTCGGGGCGGCTTCCTGCTCGGCGCCCTCGGGACGACGCTGACGGCCCTCGGCTGCCAGTGGCTCTCGGCGACGCTCGTGATCCTCGGCTTCGCCTGCGCCGGCATCGCGGCGGCTGTCGTCCTGCTCTCGCGCGCCGCGGCAGCGGAGATGTTCCCGCCGGAGAAGCGGGCGAGGGGGATCTCGTACGTGCTGTTCGGAGCGGTGTCCGGCGCGATCTGGGGCCCGCTCATCTTCGGGCCGATGTTCGCGGACCGGGAGTTGACCCCGCATGCACTCGTCGTGCCATGGCTCTCGGCCGGCCTCTTCATGCTGGCGGGCTTTGTGATCTCGCTCGGAGTCCGGCCCGATCCGAAGACGATCTCGCAGACCCACGTCGGCGATCTCGCCGACGTCGGCTCGGGCTCGCCGCTGCGGGAGATCCTCCGCCGCCCGGGCGTTCCCGCCGCGCTCGTAGCTGCCGTCGCGAGCTTCGGAGTCATGGCCGGCGTGATGAACCTCTCCGGCTATGTCGCGCTCGGCCACCATCACGCCCAGGGTGACGTCTTCACGATCATCAGCGCCCACATCGTCGGCATGTACGGGCTCGTGATCGTCGTCGGCGACATCATCGACCGGATCGGGCACCGCACCGCGCTCGTCGGCGGGCTCGCGATCGTGTCCGCTTCGTGCGCCTCGATGATCTGGTTCGACAGCCTGCTCGGGATGTCCATCTCGCTCTTCGGGCTCGGGCTCGGCTGGAACCTCTCGTACGTCGCTGCGACGACGGAGCTCGTCTCGCTCGCATCGCCGTCGGAGCGGGGAAGGCTCGTGGGCTTCTCCGACCTCGCTTCGTCGGCCTTCGGCGCCGCGCTCGCGCTCGGGGGCGGGGCGATCTACAGCGCCAACGGCGTCGTCCCGCTCGCGGCCCTGGCGGCGGCTCTGGCGGCGCTTCCCGCGGTCTGGCTCGTCGGCCGCGGCACCCCCTCGCCGACGCCGGAACCGGCCTGATTCCTGCTATCCTGCGCCCCCGGCGGGCCTAGAGTCCGCCGCCTTTTCGCATGAGTACGACAAGAAACCCTAACCGCACGTATTCGGCCAAGCCGGGCGAGATCCAGCGTCGCTGGTACCTCGTCGACGCCGAGGGGAAGACCCTGGGCCGGCTCGCGACGCAGATCGCCGACACGCTGCGCGGCAAGCAGAAGCCGCAGTTCACGCCGCACGTCGACACGGGCGATTTCATCGTCGTCATCAACGCCGAGAAGATCGCGGTCACGGGCAAGAAGCTCGACGACAAGATGTACTACCGCCACTCGGGCTTCCCGGGCGGGCTCCGCAGCCGCACGTTGCGCGAGCAACTCGACCGGCAGCCGGCGGAGGTGCTGCGCAAGGCCGTCAAGGGGATGCTCCCGCGCAACCGCCTTGGCCGCGCGCAGCTGATCAAGCTCAAGATCTATGCCGGCACGGAGCACCCGCACGAGGCGCAGGCTCCCGAGCCGCTCGAGTTGGAGACCTAGGAGACACATGATGGAGCAGGCTCAGTACCGTGGCACCGGCAAGCGGAAGACATCCGTCGCACGCGTGATCCTGCGTCCGGGTGACGGCAAGACCTGGTTCAACGGCAAGCCGATCGAGGAGTACTTCCCCCGGCCCGTCCTCCGGCAGGTCGCACTCGCCCCGCTGAAGGTGGCAGGCGTCGACGGCCGTTACGACCTGCGTGTGCGCGTCCACGGCGGCGGCACGACCGGCCAGGCCGGCGCGGTCCGCCACGGTATCGCCCGCGCGCTGGTCGAGTCCGACCCGGAGCTCCGCACGCCGCTGAAGCGCGAGGGCTTCCTGACGCGTGACGACCGCCAGGTCGAGCGCAAGAAGGCCGGCCTGCACAAGGCGCGCAAGGCGCCGCAGTTCAGCAAGCGCTAGCGCCTCTTGGCCCGCAAATACTTCGGTACGGACGGCGTCCGCGGCGTGGTCGGCGAGTTCCTGACGCCGGACCTCGTCGAGAGGCTCGGCCGCGCCGCCTCGCTCTGGTCGGGCCACGGCCGGGCGTTCATCGGCCGCGACACCCGCAGCTCGGGCGTCGAGCTCGAGCAGGCGTTCGCGCGTGGCGTCGTCTCCGCCGGCGGCTCGGCGATCCTCGGCGGCGTTCTGCCGACGCCCGCCGTCGCTCTGCTCCGGCTCGACCTCGGCGTCGTCATCTCGGCCTCGCACAACCCACCCGAGTACAACGGCGTCAAGTTCTTCGACCGCGACGGCAACAAGCTGACCGACGTTGCCGAGGAGGAGATCGAGGCGCTGCTCGACGCGCCCGCCGCGGCGCCCGAGCCTGGCACCGTGATGGCGCAGGTCGGCATCGCCCCCGACAGCTATCTCGATCACGTCGTGCAGCGATTCGGGAGCGATCTCGAAGGCCTGCGGATTGCGCTCGACTGCGCGAACGGCGCCTACGCCGGCCTCGCCGAGCACGCCTTCACGCACCTCGGCGCGGAGGTCGTGACGATCGGCAACGAGCCGGACGGCACGAACATCAACATGGGTTGCGGCGCCACCGACCTGGCCGCGCTGCAGGAGCTCGTCCGCGGCGGCGACTTCGATCTCGGGATCGCCTTCGACGGGGACGGCGACCGCATGCTGGCCGTCGACGGGGCAGGCGAGAGTGTCGACGGCGACGAGATCATCGCGATCCTCGCTCTCCACCTCGGCGTCGACCAGGTCGCCGTCACCTCGATGGCGAACCTCGGCTTCCACGCGCTGATGCGCGAGCGCGCCATTCGCGTCCACACGACCGACGTCGGCGACCGCTACGTGCTCGAGGCGCTGCACCGGGAGGGAGCCCTGCTCGGCGGCGAGCAGTCGGGGCACATCATCTACCTGCGCGACCACGTCACCGGGGACGGGCTCGCGGCCGGGCTCATGCTCTGCGCTGCGATCAAGGGCACGACGCTCGCCGAGGCGGCGGCGCAGATGCCGCGCTACCACCAGGCGAAGCAGAACGTCGTCGTCGCCAGCCGGGTGCTGCCGCAGGCGCTGCTCGCCGAGATCGACGCCGTGAACGCCGAGCTGGGCGAAAAAGGTCGCATTTTGGTGAGAGCTTCTGGCACGGAGCCGCTGATCCGCGTCCTGGCCGAAGCCGAGGATTTTCGGGCCGCCGACGAGGCCTGTGCTAGCATCGCCACGCTCGTTCGGCGAGCGCTCGGCTGACCGCTCCGACGCCTGGAGCGGGTCATTTGGCCGGGCTTTCCGCGTTTTTCGGGGTTTTTCCGCTTCAGGTCCGGCCAAAAGGTGGGAGACAGGCTTCGGGTGTTGCGGGACAATGGGTCGAGGGCGACAAAGGGAGCTCAAGGTATGTGTGGGATCATCGGATACGTCGGCAGCCGGGCCTCCAAGGGACTCCTGCTCGCAGGACTGGAACGGCTCGAGTACCGCGGCTATGACTCCGCAGGTATCGCGCTGCTCGAAGAGGGTGGGCTCGATTACGTCCGCGCGGTCGGCAACCTCCAGAACCTGAAGGTGGCGGCGGGCAGCAACAGCTCGCAGTCGACCACCGGCCTCGGCCACACCCGCTGGGCCACCCACGGCGCCGTCACCGAGCAGAACGCGCACCCGCTCGTCGGCTGCGACCACTCGAAGCTGGCGATCGTCCTCAACGGGATCGTCGAGAACTACCGCGAGCTCCGCGAGCAGCTGCAGGCCGAGGGCCACACGTTCAGCTCCGAGACCGACGCCGAGACCGTCGTCCATCTCATCGAGCGCCACTACGCCGGCGACCTGCTCGAGGCAGTGCGCGCCGCGTTCGCAGAGCTCGAGGGCCACTTCGCATTCGTCGTCATCCATCACGATCATCCCGGCCTGCTCGTCGCCGGCCGCCATCAGTGCCCGCTGGTCGTCGGTCTCGGCGATGGCGAGACGTTCCTCGCCTCGAACGCCGCGGCGTTCCTCAGCGAGACGCGTACCGTCAAGTTCCCGGACGACGGCGAGCTCGTCGCGATCACCCCCGAGGGCGCCCTGTTCAGCGACGTCGAGGGCAACGCGATCGAGCACGATCCCATCGTCCTCGACTGGGACGACGAGGGCGCCGAGAAGGGCGGCTACGACACGTTCATGCTCAAGGAGATCTACGAGCAGCCGGAGGGCGTCGCCGAGACGATCGGCGACCGCGTCCGCCACGGCAGCCTCGTGCTCGAGGGGATGGGGATGACCGACGACGAGCTGCGCGCGCTGCGTCGGATCGTGATCGTCGCTTGCGGCACCGCCTACCATGCGGGTGTCGTCGGCCGTTACGTGATCGAGGAGTGGGCGCGCGTGCCGGTCGAGCCCGACATCGCGAGCGAGTGGATCTACCGGAACCCCGTGCTCGGCCCCGACACGCTCGTGATCGGCATCTCCCAGTCCGGCGAGACGCGCGACACGATCCAGGCCATGCAGCTGGCCCGCGAGAAGGGCGCGCGCACGGTCGCGATCACGAACATGATGGGCTCGCAGATCACGCGCGAGTGCGACTCGGTGCTCTACACGCGCACCGGCCTCGAGGTCGGCGTTGCGGCGTCGAAGACCTTCACCGCGCAGGTTGCGCTGCTCTACCTCGTCGGCCTGAAGCTGGCGCAGGTGCGCGAGACGATGCCCGCCGACGAGATGCAGTTCATTCTCGACGAGGTCTACCGGCTGCCCGACAAGATGTCGCAGTTCCTGGACGGCGACCATCCGATCGAGGAGATCGCGGAGCGCTTCTACGACAAGTCGTTCTTCCTGTACCTGGGGCGCCACATCGGGCTGCCCGTGGCGCTCGAGGGCGCGCTGAAGCTGAAGGAGATCTCGTACATCCCGACCGAGGGGTACTCGGCCGGCGAGATGAAGCACGGGCCGATCGCGCTGCTCGAGGCGGGGACGCCGGTCGTCGTCGTGGCGACGAACATCCACGTCTACGACAAGATCGTCTCCAACATCCAGGAGACGCGTGCGCGCGGTGCCCATGTGATCGCGATCGCGACCGACGGCAACGAGGACATCCAGCACCACGCGGACGACGTCATCTACGTGCCGAAGTCACCCGCGTTCCTGCAGGCGGTGCTCGCCGTGTTGCCGCTGCAGCTGCTCGCCTACCGGATCGCGCGGCTGCGCGGCCTGAACGTCGACCAGCCTCGGAACCTGGCGAAGACCGTCACCGTCGAATAGCCCGCCCGAGCTAGGAGGGCTTGGCGAAGTCGACGTTCTTGGTCGCGACCGTCCCGGCCGTCCGCCCCGGCGCCGTGTGGTCGGCCCAGTACAGGTTCGTGTGCGCGATCACGAGCTCCGGCGGCGGCGCTCCCCAGGCCGTGTGGTTGCCCGTCGTGTGAGCGTCGCTGATCAGGGTCGCGTCGTAGCCCCTGGCGATCGCGCCGTGGAGCGTCGAGCGGATGCACGCATCGGTCTCTGCGCCGACGACGACGAGCCGCCCGACACCGAGGTCCGAAAGCACGCTCTCGAGAGTGGTGTCCTCGAAGGAGTCGCCGTAGCTCTTCTCGACGAGCGGCTCGGCGTCGTCCGGCGTCAGCTCGGGGACGATTCGCCACTCGTCGCTCCCCCTGGCAAGACCCTCGTCGAAGTGCTGGACCCAGACGACGGGGACGCGTTCCCGCCGCGCCTTCTCGACCAGGCTGCCGACGTTCGCGACGACTGCGTCGCGCTCGTGAGCCCCCTCGACGACGCCGTTCTGCACGTCGACGACGAGGAGCGCGGTACCCGGCCGGTTCTTGAGCGTGGTCATCGTTCCCCCTTTGTCGCGTCGGGTCCGTGGGACCGCCAACGATAGACGGACCCGTCGCGCGCGGGCCGGGGCTCAGGCCGCGGCGCCGAGCGGCTTCTGCAGCGCGTCGCACACCGCGCTCGCGACCTCGACGAATGCCTCGGCCGCCGGCGAGTGATACCGGTCGCTGTGGCGCGCCAGTCCGATCAGGCGCGGCTGCAGCCGGGCGCCGAGGTCGACGATGCGCACGAGCTCGTCGGTCTCGTCGACGGTCAGCCGCGGCACGATCGCCGAGCCGACGCCGGCCGCGACCATCCCCTGCACGATCCCGTTGTCGTCGGAGCGGAAGACGAACTCCGGCTCGAGGCCGGTCGTCCGCAGCTGCGACTCGATCGCGTTGGTGGCGCGGCAGACCCGGAAGCCGATCAGCCGCTGCGTGACGAGCTCCTTCAGCGTCGGCGTCCGGTCGCGCACGAGGAGCGATGAGTCCGGGTGGACGAGCAGGACGTACGGGTCGCGGAGCAGCTCTCTCGTCTCGATCCACTCGCCTTCTGCGGGCATCTGCACGAAGGCGAGATCGAGCTCGCCGCTCTCGACCCACGCGGTCAGCTCCTCGTCGTGCGCCGACTCGCGGAGGTGGATCTCGACACCGGGCCACTCGTCGCGGAAGCGGCCGAGGATGCGCGGCAGCACTTTGGCGCCGACGCTCTGGAAGGTGCCGACGCGGAGCGCCGCCGAGTCGCCCTTCGCGAGCGCGGTCATGTCGGCCTGCGCGGCCTGGAGCCGGGAGATGATCGAGTCGGCGTGGCGGAGCAGCAGCCGGCCGCCCTCGGTCAGCGTCACGGGGCGGGGGCCGCCGGGCCGCTCGACGAGGCGGGCGCCGACGATGCGCTCGAGCGCCGCGATCTGCTGCGAGATCGCTGACTGCGTGTAGCCGAGCGCGATTGCGGCGCGGCCGAACGTCCCCTCGTTCGCGAGCGCCTGCAGCGCCGCGAGGTGCCGAAGCTCGACGCCGAGCCAGCTTTGAGTATCAGGTTCCATAATGGAAACCAATTGTAGCTGGATTTGTGCTTATGAACAAAACCGCGCAGAGTGAGAGACATGACCGCTCTTCTCATCCTCATAGTGTTGCTCGCGATCGGCCCGCTGGCCGTGCGCTACGGCGCCGACTCGCGCCGGACCGACGTACGCGACCGGCAGCCGAACTGGCCCGCCGGCCCGCGCGGGCTCTTCTAGGCCCTCGAGCCAACAGGTCGGGCTAACCCTCGTCCGAGGAGTTGCCGCGCAGACGCTTGGTCGCGCCACGCCGCTTCTTCTCTTCGAGGCGCTTCTCCTTCGCCGCCTTGGTCGGCCTCGTGGCACGCCGCTTGCGCGGGACGTGCAGAGCCTCCTTGAGCTGCGCGAGCAGTCGCTCGACCGCGAGCTCCCGGTTTCGCAGCTGACTACGCTCGTCCTGGGCGATCGCTCGCAACACGGACCCCGCCTTTGCCACGACGCGGCGCTTCTGGACGTCGGTCAACGTCTCCGACGTCTCGACGTCGAAGATCGCCTCGACCCGCGTCTCCGATTTCTGCGCGTGCTGGCCGCCCGGCCCGCTCGAGCGGGACGTCCGGAAGACGATCTCTGAGCGAATAGACTCGCGCTCCATGGCGGCCATTCTCTTCGACGTGGACGGGGTGTTTCACGTCTCCGGCCATCCGATCGACGGCGGGGCCGCCGCGGTGCAGCGGCTGCGGGCCGTCGGGCACCGGGTTCGCTTCGTCACGAACAACACGACAAGGTCGCGCGCCCAGCTCGCAGCCGATCTCCGCGAGATGGGAATCGAGCTCGACGACGACGAGCTGCAGACGGTGCCGCGGGCGGCCGCAAGGGCGCTCAAGGGCAAGCGGGTGCTCGCGCTGACGATGGAGGCGATCCTGCCCGACCTGGAGGGCATCGAGCTCGTCGGCGAGGACGCCGAGGCGGTGCTCATCGGTGGGGCGGACGAGACGGAGGAGACCGGGCGGGTCTTCTCATACACGAACCTGTCGCGCGCGTTCCACGAGCTGGACAGCGGCGCGGAGCTCTACTGCCTACACCGCAACCGCTGGTGGCAGACCTCCGACGGCCCGCTGCTCGACGCGGGTGCCTTCGTCGCGGGGCTGGAGTTCGCCGCCGACACCGAGGCGACCGTGCTCGGCAAGCCGTCGGCCGCGTACTTCGCCGCCGCGCTCGAGGCGCTCGACGCGGACGCCAACCTCGCGTGGATGGTCAGCGACGACATCGACACGGACATCGGGCCGGCGCAGAAGCATGGGCTGAAGACCGTGCTCGTGCGCACGGGCAAGTTCCGCCCGGACGACCTCGACCGCTGGGGCATCACGCCCGACGCGATCCTCAGCTCGGTCGCGTTCCTGCCGGAATGGCTGGAGCAGAACAACTGAAGGTCGGCATCGACCTGATCGAGATCGACCGCATCGCGCGGGCGCTCGCGCGGCACCCCGGCTTCCGGGAGCGCTGCTTCACCGAGGAGGAGATCCGCTACTGCGACGGCAAGCCGAACCCGGCGCAGCACTACGCCGGCCGGTTCGCCGGCAAGGAGGCGGTGGGCAAGGCACTCGGGTCGGGCGTCCACTTCACATGGAAGGAGATCGAGATCCGCGGCCGGCCGAAGCCCGGCGTCCATCTCACCGGTCGCACGGCCGCGTGGGCCGAGAAGGTCGGCGCCGCGAGGGTCGAGCTGTCGATGACGCACTCGCGCGGACTGGCCGCGGCCGTGGCGCTCGCGCTGCCCGAATGATCTTCGAGCCGCTCTACACGGCCGAGGAGATGCGCGCCGCCGAGGCAGGCCACGACGTCCAGGAGATGATGCAGCGAGCCGGGGAGGCAGTCGCGGCGGCGTGCTCGAGCGCTTTCCCGAGGCGCAGACGATCGCGGTGTGCGCCGGCAAGGGCGCGAACGGCGGCGATGGCCGCATCGCGGCGGAGACCTGCAGGCAGGGGCGGGCGCGGGTCGAGGAGTCCGGCGACGCCGCTCGGCGAGGCCGACGTCGTGATCGACGCGCTGCTCGGCACCGGCTTCCAGGGCGAGCCGCGGCCCGAGCTGGCACGGGATGATCGACGAGATCAATCGCCACCGCGCCCGTGGTCGCCGTCGACATCCCGTCCGGCGTCGACGCCTCGACCGGGGAGGTCGTCGGGCCCGGCAGTCCGGGCAGACGCTGACGGTGACGATGCACGGCTGGAAGGTCGGTCTCGCGTCGCGCCCGGCCGGTTCCACGCCGGGGAGGTCGACGTCGCCGAGATCGGCGTGTCGCACCGTGAGACGGGCCCGCCTCGTCACGCGCGAGGTCCTGCAGCTCGTTCCGCGGCGTCAGCGAGGACAACAAGTACACGGCCGGCTCGGTGCTCGTCGTCGGCGGCTCGCCCGGTATGACCGGGGCGGCCGCTCGCCGCGCGGGCCGCGTTCCGCGCCGATGCCGGCTACGTCGCGGTCGCGGCACCGCCCGAGTCGCTGCCGGTGCTCGAGACGCTCCTGCTCGAGGCGGTGAAGCGCCCGCTCGAGGACGTGCGCGCCGCCGTCGAGCGTGCGACCGCGCTCGCGATCGGGCCCGGGCTCGGCCGCGGCGAGCAGACCTCGTTCGGCGCCTGCTCGAGACGAACCTCCCGGCGGTCGTCGACGCCGATGCGCTGCACGAGCTCGAGCCGTTCGAGCGCGATGCGCCGACGGTGCTGACGCCCGCACGCGGGCGAGCTCGGGCGCCTGCTCGGCCGCGAGTCGTCCTGGGTCGCCGCACACCGGCTCGAAGCACTCGCGGACGCGGTCGAGAAGTACGGTTGCGTCGTGCTGCTGAAAGGCCCGGACACGCTCGTCGGCGCGCCCGGCGAGGGAGTGCTCGTCTGCGTCGCACCGCTCACGGGCTCGCGACCGCCGGCACGGGCGACGTTCTGACCGGCATCGCTCGCGGCGTTTCTCGCCAAGGGTGTCGACGCCGTCGCGTCGCCGCCGCCGCGGCTGCGACCGCGCAGCCGCCGCCGCGGAGCTGGGTCCGGAGCGCGGGCTGATCGCATCGGACGTCGTCGAGGCTCTACCGGACGCCCTCGATGCGGTCTGAGATCACGATCGACCTCGGCGCGATGCGCCGCAATGTGAAGACGCTGCTGGGCGTGCTGGACGGCTCGAGCTCTGGGCCGTCGTCAAGACGAACGGCTACGGCCACGGCGCGGTCGAGGTCGCAGGTGCGGCGCTCGGAGCCGGTGCATCGGCGCTCTGCGTCACCACCGTCGGCGAGGCGCTCGAGCTGCGGTCGGAGTTCCCGTACACGCGGATCCTCGTCATCGGCCCCGCGACGAATCGCGAGATCGCAGCGGCCCGTGAGGCCAGGCTCGAGCTCGTGGTCGCGGACGGCGAGGTGCCGGACGGGGTCGCCTGCCATGTGAAGCTCGACACCGGTATGGGTCGCTGGGGGCTCTCGGAGCTCACCGCTCCGCCCCGGAGGTTGTCGGGCTGATGACGCACCTCGCCACCGCCGACACCGATGAGGATTTCGCGCGCGAGCAGCTGCGGCGGTTCGAGGACGCGACGACCGGCTTCTCCGAGCTGACCCGTCACGCCGCCAACAGCGCAGCGGCGATCCGGATCCCCGAGTCGCGCTACGACGCGGCGCGCTGTGGGATCGCGATCTACGGGCTGTCGCCCTTCGGCGACGACCCGGCCGACGACGGGCTCGAGCCGGCCCTCTCGTGGGCCAGCGAGCTCGCGCAGGTGAAGCAGCTGGCGCCGGGCGAGAGCGCGGGCTACGGCCGCCGCTTCGTCGCCTCTGAGCCGACGTGGATCGGCGTCGTCCCGGTCGGCTACGGCGACGGCTTCCGGCGCGACCTGACGGGAACGGAAGTTCGCGTCGCAGGCGAGCTGTGGCCCGTCGTCGGCACCGTCTCGATGGACGCGTTCACGGTGTCGCTCGACCGTGAGCTGCCGCAGGGCACGCCGGTGACGATCGTCGGCCACGGCCTGCTCGCCGAAGCGCACGCACGTGTCGCCGAGACGATCAACTACGAGATCACGTGCGGGATCGTCACGCGTCCGTCCCGCGCGCGCCGGACGATCTTCGACGGCTGATGAGCGACCGCTTCGCGCGTACGGCCGATCGTCTCGCCCGTCTCCAGGACGCGCGGGCCGACGGCTCGCCGACCGCGTTCGAGCGCTCGTCGGCCGGGTGGGGCGCGCGCTCGACGTCGGCGCCGGCGCCGGCGCGCTCGCGTTCGCACTCGCTCCGCTCGCCGACGAGGTCGTCGCCGTCGACCTCGAGCCCGCGCTCCTCGCAGAGGCGCGGCGTCGCGCCCCGGCCAACGTCGAGCTCGTCGAGGGCGACGCCACGGAGCTCCCGTTCGAGGACGGGTCGTTCGACCTGGCGGGAACGCTGCGCATGCTCCATCACGTCGAGCGTCCGGAGCGGGTTGTCGCCGAGCTCGACAAGGGTGACGCGCCGCGGCGGGACGGTGCTCGTGGTCGACCAGCTCGCGCCGGCGGACGTCGACGCCGCGGATCGAGCTGAACCGCTTCGAGCGGGCGCGCGACGCGTCGACCGGGCGCGTGCTGACCGACGCGGAGCTCCGAGCTCTCTTCGCCGCCAACGGCCTCGAGCTGCGGACGTTCGCGGTCGACCGCGAGCCGCGCGAGCTCGAGCCGTACCTCGACCTCGCCGGCTGCGAGGGCGACGCACGGGAGCGTGCGCGGGCACTCGCGCCGCAGCCCTACGTCGCCGAGCTCGGCTGGTACGTGCTCACCAAGCCCTCCGTAGGGCCGCGCGGAGCGCGCGGGCGCGCGGGTGACGAGCGTCGGGGCGATCGCCTGGGCCAGCGAGGCGATGCGGTACCAGCGCGGCACCGTGATCTCCCGCTGGTCGAGCTCGATCGCGCGGATGATCCGCTTGGCGACGAACGGCGGGTCGACCACGAGCCGGCGCAGCAGGCCGCCGAGGCGGTCACGCTGCGGGAAGCCTTCCGTCTCGACGAAGCCCGGGTTCGACCGTGTGCACCGAGATGCCGCGGCCCGCGAGGTCGCGGGCCACCGAGCGGGAGAACGCGAGCTGCGCATGCTTCGACGCGGAGTAGGGGCCGGACGCGAAGCTGCCCGCGACCGAGACGATGTTGACGACATGCGCTCCACGCTCGAGCCCGGGCAGGAACGCCCGCAGGGCCCAGACCGAGCCGAGGTAGTTGACGCGGACGCCCAGCTCGATCCGCTCCGGGTCCGACTTGAGGAACCCACCCCCGACCGCCACACCGGCGCCGTTGACGAGCAGGTCGATCCGCGGGTGGCGCTCGAGCACCCGCGTCGCCGCCGCTTCGACCTGCTCGCGGTCGGCGACGTCGCAGAGCTCGTACTCGAAGCCGAGCTCCTTCATTCGATCTTCCCGCCGTGCGATCAGCACCGGGTGCCAGCCCGTCGCCGCGAGCTGGCGGGCAAGCTCGGCGCCGATGCCGCTCGAACCGCCCGTGACGACGGCGACGCGCATCAGCGGCAGCGGCGGACGACGCGCGACGCCGCCGCCGTGGCGCCGGCGCGATCGACCGCGACGGCGACCAGCGTGTGGCGGCCCGTGCGAGCCTGCTTCGTCTTCCACGTCAGCGAGTACAGGCCGCCAGGCCCGGTGCGGGCGACGCCGACGCGCTTGCCGTCGGCGAGGAAGCGCACCTCGCGCAGCTTCTGCGCCGCGCTCGCCACGACGAGCAGCCGCTCGGAGGCCGCGACGCACTGCCGCACCTCGGGCGAGAGCCAGGTCACTGCGGGGCCGTTCACGACGCGGAGCGACGTACCGCGGTACGTCGTGTTGGGCATGATGTCGTCGCCGATCGTGTTCACGTTCTTCGCCTCCTGGTAGTCCGAGGCGACGACGACCGCGGCGGCCTTGCCGGCGACGAGCTTCGGCGCATCAGGCGGCAGGCCGAAGAGGATGAAGCCGGTGAACGGGTCGTATGCGGCGGCACCGATCAGCACGCGCTTGTAGGCGAGCACGAGCGAGAGCGGGTCGACTCCCGCGCCCAGGTCGAGCGCCCGCGCGACGATCAGCGGCCGTCCGGTCGAGACGCGCTGGGTCACGAGCTCGACGAACGGCGGCGTGACGTCGTTGATCCATGAGTTGAGGATGTAGCGCCCGCCGCGGGAGCGGCCGGTGAACTCGTCGCGGCCGGAGTCGACCGCCACGTAGAGCGACTGCTGCCGGGGGAAGATCGCCGCCGCGGTGCCGATGTCGATCCGCGCGTCGAAGGTGAGGTCGTTGACGTTGACCGGCGTGCCCGCGTAGCCCTGGACGTCGTTCTCGTCGAGCGAGCCGAGGAGCCACGGCTCGACCACGGAGCCCGGCGTTGAGGCGAGGATCGAGACGCCGACGTTCGCGACCGGCTCGTTCACCCTCGTGACGTACACGCGCTCGGCGCCGTTCTCGTCCATGCCGGGGCCGGTGTAGGACGGCGGCGGCCCGAACGGGAACGACGGGAAGCGGTAGACGCTCGCGCGCGAGATGCCGATGCGCGTGTCGCCGATCTGGAGCTTCTTCAGCTTCACCGGCGCCGGGCCGAGCTCGAGCTGCGGCCTGGTGACCGCGAAGTAGTACGGGACGCGGCGCTCGGTCGTGCCGCGCTTCAGGACGACGAAGCCGTAGTTGTCGCCGGCCTTCGCGTCGGCGGCGGCGTGGACGGCGATCGGCAGGAACGACTCGCCGCCGGGAGCGATGGTCGACGGTCCCGGCCAGCTCGAGCGAGGTGCCGGCGGTCGCGGCCTGCGGCCGGAGCTCGAGCTGCCAGGTGCCGGCGCCGTTGCCCGCGTCGACGACGGAGAGCAGGAGCGGCCGCGTGACGGCGCCGTGGTTGACGTTCACGTCGTGGAACGAGAGCGAGACGGGATCCGTGAAGATCTGCGGGTCGGCCGCGCGCGGCAGCGCGACCAGGCCGCCGCCCTCGAGCAGGACCGGCGCCTCGATCGTGCGCGCCGTGTCGGCCCAGGCCGGTCCCGCCGTCGAGACGAGCGCCGACTTCACCTGGCGCGGCGTCCAGCCCGGATGCATCCTGGAGCAGCAGCGCCGCGGCGCCCGCGACGTGTGGGGTCGCCATGCTCGTGCCGTCCAGGACGGTGAACGTCGAGCCGGTCGCCTTCGGCGGCGTCGAGGAGAGAATCTGGCCGCCCGGGCGCCGAGACGTCCGGCTTCAGCTCGTGGCCGAAGGCGGTCGGCCCGGCCGACGAGAAGCTCGTGATCGACGCCGCTGCGGCCGGTCAGGATCTCCTGCGATCGCGCTCGAGACGCGGAAGGGCAGCCTGCCGTCCGGCCGCCGTCGCGCATGACGGCGCGCAGGCGCTGGCCGTCGAGGTCGCGACCATCCGGCGGCCAGGGGCAGCGCCAGCGGGATCGAGTTCGGCTCACCGCTGCGGTTGTCGATCAGGACCAGCACGCCGACCGCGCCGGCGGCGCGCGCGCGCCCGACCGCTTTGGTGAGAACGCGCACGTGCCGCGTGTAGACGAGCACGACGAGACCCTTGAGCGAGCCGGCGGGCAGGGTGGCCTTCGAGCCGTTCGGGTTGCGCGGCAGGCCCGCAGAGGTTGCGGTCGACGGGCTTGCCGTCGGTGCCGACGATCGAGCCGAGGTCGACGAGCGTCTGGTCGGACGGTCGCCCAGGCCGACGGGGCGTCGCGGCCGGCGGCGCCCGCGAACGGGATCCGCTGCAGCGCCGCCGCACCGTCGGGCACCGACAGGGCCTCGGCGAAGACGTGCGTGTTCGAGACGGCCGCGACCGAGATCGCCTCCGGCGCGCTGCCGGGCGAGCCGACCGAGCCGAGGCCGTAGTCGTCGCGGTCGTTGCCGGCCGCGATCACCGGCACGACGCCGGCCTCGGCGACATGCCGGACGGCCTCGACGAGGGCGTCGCTCGCGGGCTCGGTCTGCGGCGCCGCCGCCCGAGAAGTTGATCACGTCCATGCCGTCGGCGACCGCGGCCTCGAAGGCCGAGACGATCTCGGGCGTGTTGGCGACGTGGCCGATCGGCGTCGGCACCGTGAAGACGCGGTAGTTGCCGACGAACGCGCGCGGTGCGACTCCCGAGAGCCCGGCGACGGCCGGGTGTCGCCGGGCTCGGACGGCGCATCCGTGCCGGAGTCGCCCGCGGCGATCCCCGAGACGTGTGTGCCGTGGTACTCGGCGAGGTCGAGCGCCTGGCGTCCCGCGCTTGCCGGCGCCCGGGCCGGGGAAGGTGCGGGCGACGATCACCTTCGGCGTCGTCAGGTGCCGGTCGCCCTTGGGGAAGCCGGGCGGGTACTGGTAGCCGGTCGAGGCGAGGAACGGGCTCTTCGGGTCGACGCCGGTGTCGACGACGCCGATCTTCATCCCGTCGCCGTGCATGCCGGTCGTGTTCTCGAACTCCGTCGCGCCGATGATCGCGGGGCTCTGGTTGAGCGTCGCCGTGTACCGGATGCTCGGATAGATCTTGTTGACGAAGCGAGCCGCGACGAGCGCGCGGCAGGCTGGCCGCCGGCAGCTGACCGCGAGGCCGTCGAGGACGATCGGTAGCGGTGCTCGACGACGCGCCTCCGGGATCGCGCGCGCAGCTGCGCGATCGGCGACGGTCTGGGCCCGCGCGAGCCGCGCGAGGTAGGCGCGCGACGTGCGCGTGCGTACGTCGAGTCGGCAGCGCCCGCGGCCGCGAAAATCGTCCGGTCAGGGTTCCGCGCAGCGAGCGGCGGCAGCCCCAGCGTCACGATCACGCGCATGCGGCCGCGATCGTGTGCGGCGGGCACGTGGACGACGCCGGCCCGCATGAGCGGCAGGGTCACCTCGCCGTACGTCCGTTGGACGGGCTGAAAGCCTGCGGCGGCAGAGGTTACGAACAGCCAGCGCCGTTGCAAACGCACCGAGGAGGAAGACGCGGCGCACGGGCCGGCAGCGTAGCGAACCCCGGGGTAGACTCGCGCCGCCGTGGCAGCCGGATTCGACGGGAAGCGCGCGCTCGTGCTCGGCGTCGCCAACAAGCGCTCGATCGCGTGGGCGATCGCGCAGCGGCTCGCGCGAGGGCGGCGCCGAGCTCGCCTTCACCTTCCAGGGGGAGCGAATCGAGAAGTCGGTGCGCGATCTGGCCGGACGGTGTCGAGCCCGCTCGTGACCGAGTGCGACGTCCGCTCCGACGACGACGTCGCACGCGTCTTCTCCGAGGTCGGCAAGGTGTTCGACGGGAAGCTGGACATCCTGGTCCATTCGCTGGCCTACGCCGCGGCCGAGGATCTCGAGGGGCGCTTCACGGATACGCCGCGGGAGCGCTTCTGGATGGCCATGGACGTGAGCGCCTACTCGCTCGTCGCCACCTCGCGCGCGGCCGAGCCGCTGATGGAGGCGGCCGGCGGTGGCTCGATCGTGACCATGACCTACCTCGGCGGCGAGCGCGCCGTGCCGCACTACAACGTGATGGGCGTCGCCAAGGCGGCACTCGACTCGTCCGTCAAGTACCTCGCCTGGGACCTCGGCGAGAAGAACATCCGCGTCAACGCCGATCTCGGCCGGGCCGGTGCGCACGTTGGCGGCCCGCTCGATCGCCGGCTTTCCGACGATGGAGTCGATCGTCGAGGAGCGCGCGCCGCTCCACCGCCATGTCGATGCCGACGACGTCGGCGCGGCGGCCGCGTACCTGCTGTCGGACGAAGCGCGGAACGTGACCGGGACGACGCTCTACGTCGACTCCGGGTATCACTCGATGGGCATGTAGCCGTCAAGGCTCGGCGCGTGGCCACGGTTCCCCTGCGCCGCAATCGTGACTTCATGCTGCTGCAGGCAGGGCAGTTGCTGTCGAGCTTCGGCACACAGTCGACATCGGTTGCGTACCCACTGCTCGTGCTGGCGGTCACGGGCTCGGCGGCGCAGACCGGTGTCGTCGCGTTCCTGCGCGCGGTGCCGGGGGTGCTCCTCGCATTGCCGTCCGGCCTTGCGGCCGACCGCTGGAGTCGCAGGCGGATGATGATCGCGGCAGACGGCGTGCGGGTGCTTGCCCTGGCGGGACTCGCTGCGGCGCTCCTCGCCGACCGGGTCTCGTTCGAGGCGATCGCCGTCGTCGCGTTCGTCGAGGGCTGTGGCACCGCAGTGTTCGCGTCGGCCCAGGCCGGCGCCTTGCGCGCGGTCGTGCCGCTGCGCCAGTTGCCGGCGGCGGCCGGTGTGCAGACCGGGCGGCAGGCGACGGTGATGCTCGGCGGCCCACCGCTCGGCGGAGCGCTCTTCGGCGTCGCCCGCGCGCTGCCGTTTCTCGTCGACGCGGTGTCGTACGCGTTCTCGACGCTCTCGCTCTTCGCGATGCGAACGCCGTTCCAGGAGGAGCGCGAGCGTGACCGCTCGCCGCTGCGCTCGCAGGTCCGTGAGGGCTTCCGCTTTCTGTGGAGCCGGCCGTTCCTGCGGACGTGCGCGCTCCTCTTCGGGCTGGCGAACTTCCTCGGCCCCGGCCTGCTGCTCGTGGTCGTGATCGTCGGCGAGGACCAGGGTCTCTCGGGCGGGCAGATCGGCCTCCTGGTGGCCGCGTTCGGCGCGTGCCTGCTGGTCGGCTCGTTCCTGTCGCCGCTCGTGCGCCGCCTGCTCCCGGTCCGGGCTGTTCTGGTGCTCGAGCTGTGGACGTGGCTCGGGTGTGCCGCGTTCCTCGTCTGGCCGAGTGTCTATGTGCTGACGGCCGGCATTCTTCCGACGGCGCTTGCGATCCCGTCGACGGACTCGGTCGTCCACGGCTATCGCATCGCGATGACGCCGGACCGGCTGCTCGGACGCTCGGAGTCCGTCCGCAGCACGATCTCGCTCCTGATCGCGCCGCTCGGGCCGCTGACCGCTGGTGTCCTGCTCGGGGCGGTGTCGGCGCGCGCGACGGTCGCCGTCTTCGCTGCGGTCGCCCTCGTGCTGGCGGTGTGGGGGACGCTCAGCCCGTCGATCCGGGCGGCTCCGAGCCTGGACGCGCTCGGCGAGGCGTAGCCCGGATCAGGGAAGGCGGAACACGACGACCGCGCCGTCGCGGCCGAGCTCCTGCGCACCGTGGGCGCGCAGCTCCTGCTCCGCTCGAGCCGCCGGCGCACGGCCGAGCCCCGAGAGCGCGGCGTACACGCCCTCGTGCACCGCGACGAAGCGGACGCCGAGCTTGCGGAGGAGCTGCTTCTTCCCGCCGCGCCAGTCGCCCCGGTTCAGCGGCCGGAGCTGACGCGCGATCTCGTCGGCGCGCGCGGGCGCGAGCGTCGAGTACCCACCGGGCCGCTCGCGCTGCGCCGCGATGTCGTAGTAGAGGTAGACGCTGCCCGAGGTGGATGTCCGGTGTCGTGACGGGGAGCTCGAGCAGGCGTCCTGGGCCGGCGATGCGGTCGTAGGCGCGGCTGCCAGGCTCGGCGGCCGAGGCGCCGTACGGAGTGAAGCCGAGCGTCAGGTCCGCCGCGATCAGCACGATGGCGAGCACCGCCGGGATGCGCAGCCGGTCGATCGCGATCGCAGCGAGCGCAGCGAGTGCGAGGCAGGCGATCGGCATCAGCCGCTCCGGCACGCGCGGGTATCGCAGCGGCGAGAAGTGATGCCAGAGCCAGGAGTAGGACGGCAGATTCGTGCCGAGTGCAAGCAGCGCGGGGACGACCACGCCGAGGCCGAGCGCAACTGCGAGCCGGCGGTTGCGCGCCACCACGAGGCCGGCGAGTGCCAGCAGAGGCAGCAGCCAGCCCAGGAGCACGAAGCTCTCGCTGCCGTGACGCTCGCGGCGGGCGAGGAAGTCGGGCCACTCCGCGGAGTAGCGCGCGACCTCGGCGAGCGACCGCCCGCCCGACTCGAGCGAGTGGGAGATCACCGCGCGCTGCACGAGGAGCCCGGCCGCCACGGCGACGAGCGCAGCGAGACCGGCCTCGACGAGCCGCCGCCGGTCCTGCGTCCGGCAGGCCGCGTAGAGCAGGAAGAACGGGATCGCACCGAGCGCGAGGTGCACCTGGCCCGAGAGCGGGATCGACGCCAGCGCCGCCGCCGCGAGCCACGGCCGCCGCCGCTCGAACGACCAGAGGGCGACCGGCAGCAGGATCGACACCGGCCCGAGCAGATGGCCCGCGCTCTGCTCGGCCCGGTACGGGGCAATCGCGAACGCGAGCCCGCCGGCGAGCGCGGCGCCGGTCCGCAGGTCGAGCGCCCGCAGCCATGCGAAGCAGGCGGCGCCCGCACCCACGTAGGAGAGGAGCACGAATGCGTTCCACGCCAGCACCGTCCCGAGGAGCGTCAGCGGCCAGTACAGGAGCCCGAACGGCCAGCCCGCCGGGTTCAGCTGCGCGGGCAGCTCGGGCCGGAACGAGTAGGGATCTCGCCACGGCGCTCGGCCGTGCTCCAGCTGGTGCCCGACGAGCCAGAGGCGGTACGCCGTCTGAAGATGGTCGCCTGCCGCGGCCTCGCCGTAGCCCGGTGCGCCTCCGGCGAGGAAGTGCGTGTCCGCCCGCTTGACGGCCGGCCAGGTGACGAGCGCGCCCGCCCCGAGGAAGAACGCTACGAGGAGGGCTGCAGCGCCCGCGCGGCGTCGAGCAGCACGTCCAGGTCCGGCACCTCGGAGGGCTCGTAGCGCCATGCTCCGCGGACCGTACCGTCCGCGTCGACGAGGAACGCACTGCGACCCGCCACGTCGCGCAGGCCGCGGAACTCGAATGCGACACCGAACTCCCGGGCGGCGTCGCCGTGCCAGTCCGAGAGGAGCGGCACGCTCAGGTCGAGCGCCTGCGACCAGGCGATGTGTGTGTACGGCGAGTCGCGCGAGATGCCGAACGCCCGGACGCCGACCTCGTCCAGCTCCGCGCTCCGGTCACGCAGATGCTCGAACTCGTTCTTGCACGTGCCCGAGAAGTCGAAGAGATAGAAGAAGACGAGCGCCGGGGCGCCGGCGAGAAGATCGGGAAGCTTGGCCTGCTCGTTCGGCGCGGTCCACACCGTCACATCCGGAACCCGGTGCCCCTCGGCCAGCATGCGGCGATCCTATCGGCGCGGTCGTTACGCCGGGAGCGGCGCGACCTCGGTCGCGTCGGCGATCTCGCGGACGACCTCGACGATGTCGCGGTTGGCGTTGAAGACGCGCAGCTGCCGGTCGGCTCCGTTTCCCCGCGCGAGGATGTCGCGCACGCCTTCGAGCTCGCGGTCGGAGCCGAGCTCCTTCGCGTGCGGCTCGATGTCGCGCAGCGTCCGCCGGATCGAGCTGTGCGAGCGGCGCTCGGTTGCGACGGCCCGTGGCGAGGTCCATCACGGGCGCCTCGAGTCCGTAGCGGGCGCCGAGCCACTTGTTCTCGGTCGTCAGGATCCGGTGGTACGAGGGGATCTCGCGGCCAGCCTCGTACTGCTCGCAGTAGAGCTTGACAAGGGCTTGGCAGTAGGCAGCGAGCGCGACCGCGTCCTCCACGTGCGTGACGGCGTCGCAGATGCGGATCTCGATCGTCCCGAGCCTCGGGTGGAGCCGGATGTCCCACCAGATGTGCGTGTAGTCGGCGATGCACCCGGTCTTCTCGAGCTGGCCGACGACCTCCGCGTAGTCGGCGTAGTCGCGGAAGCGCGGCGGCGGCCCCGAGCGCGGGAACGCGGCGAAGACCATCTGCCGGCTCGACGCGAGCCCGGTCGACTCGCCGCGCCAGAACGGCGAGCTGGCGGAAAGCGCGAGCAGCTGGGCGAGGTGGGCGAGCAGTCCGTTGACGACCTTGATCGCCTTCTCGGCGTCGTCGACGGCGACGTGGATGTGCATGCCGAAGATCAGCTCGCGGCGGGCGATGTACTGAAGCTGGTCGACGAGGTTCCGGTAGCGGTCGCGCGCGGTGATCCGCTGGCGCTCGAAGAGGCTGAACGGGTGCGTGCCGGCCGAGCCGACGCGCATGCCCCGCATGCTCGCCACCTCGGTGACGTAGCGGCGAAGGGTGCGTAGCTCGGTGTCGACGTCGGCCGGGGTGCGGCAGACGGGGGTCGTGATCTCGAGCACCGACTGCATCAGCTCCGGGTTGATGCGGGCCTCGTGCTCACCGCCTTCGACCGCGGCCAGGACGGTGTCGATGTGCTGGACGAGGTCGAAGGTCTCGCCGTCGAGAAGCATGTACTCCTCCTCGACGCCGAGCGTGTACGGGTCGCTCTTGCCGAATGCGTGGTCGAGCACGCTCCCACCGTGCGCGAAGCTCGAGCCCTTGCCGGTGATCGTGGCCGGATAGATCTGTTGCTGGTCGTCGCCGTTCAAGGCCCCGAGTATCCCGCTTCCGGGCCGCTCAGAAACGCCTCTGCCTCGATCTCGACGAGCCAGCGAGGATCGAGGAGCGCGACGACGATGCCGGTCGTCGCCGGGCGGACAGTCGCGAAGGCCTCGTGGTGGGCGCGGCCGACGTCCTCGATCAGTTCGGCGCTCGTGACGTAGATCCGCGTCCGGACGACGTCCGCGAGCGAGCCGCCGGCTTCGTGGAGCGCCGACTCGAGGATCTCGAGGCAGCGCTTCGCCTGGTCGTAGGCGCCGGTGGGCGGATCGGCGTCGTCGGGCATGATCGGCGCGGTGCCCGCGATCCAGACATGAGGCCCGATGACGACCGCGCGGGAGTAGCCGACGCGCTCTTCGAACGCCGAGCCGGATGAGATCGTTCGCCGTTCCACGCTGGCTAGTGTGCGGGCCGTGGAGGCTCTGAGGCAAGTCGAGGGGTGGCCGTGCGAGCACGTCGCGGTTGCGGTGGCGGGGTCAGTCGAGGCGGTTCACGGTGATGCGACGCGCGTTTTCCCCTGGGCCTCGGTGACGAAGCCGGCCGTCGCGGTCGCCGTGCTCGTGGCCGCGGAGGAGGGAATCGTCGACCTCGACGACCCGGCCGGCCCGCCCGGTTCGACGGTTCGCCATCTGCTCGCGCACACGTCGGGCCTGCCGTTCGAGGGCGCGGCGCCGATCGGGCGACCCGGTGAGCGCCGCATCTACTCGAACGCCGGCTTCGACGTGCTGGCGGAGCTCGTCGCCGAGCGGGCCGAGATGCCGTTCGCAAGCTACTTCGCGACGGTCTGGGCGGGGACGGGCATCGTCCTCGAGGGGCCGGCCGGCAGCGGGGCGTCGGGCACCGTCGGCGACCTGGCCGCGCTGGCGCGCGAGTTGCTCGCCCCGCAGCGGCTGGCGCCCGAGACGCTCGCCGAGGCGGCCGCGGTGCAATTCCCAGGCCTCGACGGGGTTCTCCCCGGCTTCGGCCGGATGTCGCCGAACGACTGGGGGCTGGGTCTCGAGATCCGCGACGGCAAGTCGCCTCACTGGACGGGGACGCGGAACTCGCCGCGCACGTTCGGTCACTTCGGCCGCAGCGGCACGTTCCTCTGGGTCGACCCGGAAGCGGGTGTCGCGCTCGGTTGCCTCACGGATCTCGCCTTCGGCGACTGGTCGAAGGAAGCGTGGCCGAGGCTCGCGGACGGCGTCCTCGCCGAGCTTGCTGCGTGACGCGGCGGCGGGTCGGGGCGCCTCACACGGTGCCAGACACCGTTAACACCACGGTGCCAGACACTGTTAAGGCCACGGTGCCAGACGCTGTTAAGAGCAACGGCGTCAGACCTCGTTAGGGCCGCCGGTGTCAGACGTTGTTAAGAGCAACGGTGCCAGACCATGTGGGGACCATGTGGGGTGCTGCCGCCGGCGCTGCGCCGCTAACCGGCCAACCCGCCTACGCAGAGAACAACGGCTTGACGAACTCCTCGAAGGTCTCCCGGTCGCAGCTGGCGATCACGGCCGGCGTCAGCGTCCGGACGCTCGCCGTCCGCGGGACGCCCATCGCCGCGGCGACCTCGCCGAAGTAGTCGCCCGGCCGCAGCAGGCCCCGCGACCCCTGAGCCGCCTGCGAGACGGTCAGCATCCCGGACAGCAGGACGTAGAACCGGTCGTCCTCCGCGCCCTCCGTGAGGATCGCCGTGCCGGGTGGCACCTGCTCGCGCTGCATCCGTCCCGCGAGCTTGGCCAGCACCTCCCCCGGGAGCGTCGCGAGCAGCCCGATCCGCGAGAGCTCGTGCGCCGTCGCGCTGCTCGCCCGCGGGCTCATCGCCGCAGCACCTGCGCGCTCACGCTGTCGTCCCGATCCTGCACCCCGACATCCTTGCGATTATCGTCGGCCGCGTGTCGATTCTGGACGGCTGGAAGTTCTGCCCCCGCTGCGCCGGCGCACTCACCCGCGACGTGAACTTCGCCCGCTGCGGGGCATGTGGCGAAATCGTCTGGGCGAACGCAGTCCCCGGCGCGCAGGCGCTCGTCGAGCGCGACGGGCGCGTTCTCCTCGCCCGCAGGGCACTCGAGCCGCGGCGAGGCCTTTGGGACTTCCCGGGCGGATTCCTCAACGAGCAGGAGCATCCGCTCGACGCGCTGCATCGCGAGCTGCTCGAGGAGACCGGCCTCGAGATCGAGATCCTCGAGTTCCTTGGCATCTTCATGGACCCCTATGACGGCCGGACGATCCTCTCGCTGACGTGGCTCGCCCGCCCGGCCGGAGGCGTCGAACAAGCCGCCGACGACGTCGCCGAGCTGCGCTGGTTCGCGGCCGACGAGCTGCCGCCGGACGAGCAGATCGCCTTCCCGGGCCAGATCGCCGCGCTAGCTCTCTGGCGCAGCCGGCACGAGCAGCCGTAGCGCCCCGGCGTCACACCTGAACTCGAGGGGCGTCTCGAGCGTGACCGGCTCGCCGTCGATCGCCGCCTGCAACCGGCCGGCCGCCGCATCGACGGTGAGGCGGTCGCACGAACGCTCCTCCCACGTCCAGCCGCGCAGCACATAGAGGTGCAGAAGACCCTCGTCGAGTCGCTCCCGCTCGCCGATCGACAGCACGTCGAGCACGTAGCGGTTGTTCCCCACGAACAGGACGTGCGTCTCGACCGCCTCGCCGTCCACGGTCAGCCCGAGCGCCTCGCGGTGCCTTGCGGCGAGAGCCAGCGCGCGCAGCCGGGCGAACGCGAGCCGGCGGCGTCGATGGTGCTCCCGGTGGTGGACGAGGCCCGCGTAGAGGCCGAGCGAGACGTTGTTCAAGAACAGCTTCCCGTTGACCCGGCCGACGTCGACGCGCTTCTCGACGCCCACGTCGAACAGGTCGAGCGCGGTCACGGGATCGTCGCGATCGATCCCGGCATCGCGGGCGAAATGATTCCTCGTTCCGAACGGGACCGGAACGAACCGCAGGTCACGGTCGATGCAGACGCTCGCGATGCCGGAGAGCGTCCCGTCGCCACCGGCAGCGCCGATCGCCACGTCGCTGCCGTCGTCCAGCGCCTCGTCGAGCGCCTCAGCGGCGGCCTCGGCCGGGTCCTCGCCCTCGCGCAACATGCGAACGCGAATGCCGCGCTGCTCGGCCTCGGCCCGCAGCTCGTCCGCCGACGGAGAGCCGCTGCCGGAGCCTGGGTTGACGACGAGCAGGCCCGGCACGACCGCCAGCATAGGCCCGGACCGCCCCAAAGTTGGGCCGAACGGCTCATTTACACCTTTCGGGCTCCCGCCGATCATTCACCCATGAACGACTGCGGATATCACCGGATCGAAGACGATCTCGCTGAGGATTGGGTCGCACTCTGGGCCCTGGCTGGGATTGCGGCAATCGAGGACTATCTCGCGAAGCACGCCGCGTTCCTGCTGTACCTCGACGAGTCGACCCAGAGCGTCTGATCCCGTTCTGAGGCGCCCGGCCTTCGGCCGTGCCTCGGTGCGCCCTCGGCCAGACCCGGGCTGGGCCTTTGCGGCGCCTCGCCCGCGCCTCGGTAGGGTGCGGACGTGGAGCGGCCGAACAGCATCGAGGTCGAAAAGCTCGTGCGCGAGTTCAAGAAAGGCCCGCGCGCAGTCGACGGAATCGACCTCCAGGTCGAGCCGGGCGAGATCTACGGCTTCCTCGGCCCGAACGGCGCCGGCAAGTCGACCACCGTCCTGATGCTGACGACACTGCTGCCGCCGACGTCCGGCACGGCGCGCGTCGGAGGCTACGACGTGGTCAAGCAGGGCCCGAAAGTGCGCACCGTGATCGGCGCCGCCCTCCAGGAGGCGGCCCTCGATCCGATGCTCACGGGCCGCGACCATCTGCGGCTGCAGTCGACGCTGCAGGGGATGCCCCGCGCCGAGCGCAAGCCTCGCTCGAACGAGCTCCTCGAGCGGGTGGGCCTGACGGAGGCGGCCGATCGCAAGGTCGCCGGCTACTCGGGCGGCATGAAGCGCCGGCTCGACCTCGCGCTCGCGCTCGTGCACCGGCCGCGGATCATCTTCCTGGACGAGCCGACCACCGGGCTCGACATCCAGAGCCGGACAGCCCTCTGGGAGGAGGTCGCCCGGCTCGCCAACGAGGACGGCGTGACCGTCTTTCTGACGACGCAATATCTGGAGGAGGCGGACGCCCTCGCCGACCGCGTCGGGATCATCGACCACGGGCACATCGTCGCCGAGGGGACGCCGGCCGCGCTCAAGGCCGAGATCGGGCTGCCGAGCGTGCATGCGATTCCCGTCGTCGAAACCGACCGCCCCAAGCTCGTCGCTGCGCTCGCTCCGTACGGCGAGGCGCTCGGAGGCACCTCGCGCGAGGTCGCCGTGCGGCTGCATGAGGGGCTCGCGGGTCTCCCGGCGGTCGTCCGGGCCGTGGACGAGGCGGGCCTGACGCTCGCGAGCCTGGAGATCCAGGCGCCTTCGCTCGACGATGTCTTCCTCGCCAAGACCGGCCGCTCGCTGGAGGGGGCCGCCGAGGCAGAGCCCGACGCGGCCGAGCCGGTCGCGTGAGCGAGGTCCTCGGGCAGGTCGGAGCGCTCGCGCGGCGCTCGATCGTTCGCACGAGCCGGCAGCCGGCGGCGGTCGTGTTTCCGCTGATCTTCCCGATGCTGCTCCTGATCGTGAACTCGGGCGGGCTGAAGGCATCGACGAAGCTGCCCGGCTTCCCGACCGATTCCTTCCTCGCGTTCGCACTCGCCGTCCCGTTCATCCAGGGCGCGCTCTTCTCGACGATGAACGCCGGCACCGATCTCGCGAAGGACATCCAGACCGGCTTCCTGAACCGGCTCTCGCTGACCTCGATGCGCGGCGTCGCGCTGGTCGCGGGCCAGCTCGCCGGCGTCGTCGTCCTCGGCTTGATCCAGGCTGCGTTCTATGTCGCGGTCGGCCTTCTGCTCGGCGTCCACTTCGCGGCAGGCCCACTCGGGATTCTGGCGCTCTTCGGCTTCGCGGCCGTCGTCTCGGTGAGCTTCGGCGCTCTCGGCGTCTTCCTCGCGCTCCGCACCGGATCGGGTGAGGCGATCCAGGGCCTCTTCCCGCTGCTCTTCGTCTTCCTGTTCCTCTCGTCGATGAACACGCCGCGGAACCTGATCGGCGTCGACTGGTTCCGCTTCGTCGCGTCCGTCAACCCGGTCTCGTACCTGATCGAATGCGTGCGGAGCCTGATCATCACGGGCTGGAACCGCGAGGCGCTCCTGCTCGGGTTCGGCTTCGCCGTCCTGATCGGGATCGTGGCGACGACGCTCGCGACGTTCGCGCTGAAGGACCGGCTGGTGCGGACATGAGGATCTGGCCGGTTGCCTCCGCGGTTGCCTGGCGGACGCTGAAGACCGTCTTCACGACCCCGTCGCTGCTGATCCCGTCGATCGTCTTCCCGCTCTTCTTCTTCACCGCGTTCGCCGGTGGCCTCTCGCAGGTTGCGAACGTCCCCGGCTTCGACTTCGCGCCCGGCTACACGGCGTTCCAATTCTGCTTCGTCCTGATCCAGTCGGCCGCGTTCGGCGGCGTCTTCACCGGCTTCGGGATCGCGCGCGACTTCGAGTTCGGCTTCGCACGGCGGCTGCTGCTCGCGGCCCCGAACCGGACGGGCATCGTGCTCGGCTACGCGCTGGCGGCGCTCGTGCGCTGGCTGGTGACCGCGTCGGCGCTGACGGTCGTCGCGGTCATCGCCGGCATGAACGTCTTCGGCGGCCCGATCGACGTCTTCGGCATGTACTCGCTCGCGTTGCTGATAAACGTCGCCGGGCTGCTCTGGGCCTGCGGCATCGCGATGCGCTTCCGGACGATCCAGGCGGGCCCCCTGATGCAGATGCCGGTCTTCCTGGCGCTCTTCTTCGCGCCGGTGTACGTCCCGCTCGGCCTGCTCACGGGCTGGATCGAGATCAACGCGAAGTTGAACCCGGTCACCTATGTGCTCGAGGCCGAGCGGAGCATGCTCGCCGGAGCCGAGGTGCACGTTGCGCTGGCCTTCGGGCTCGCGATCGCGCTCGTCGTGGGCTTCTCGCTCTGGGCGGTGCGCGGCCTGCGCTCGGCCGAGGCGGCCGGCTAGGCCCCGGAACGCGAACGGGCCCGCCTGGCGGCGGGCCCGTTCCAGAGTTCCGGCCGTGCAGTGCCTAGTCGGTGACGGCCACTTCGGCCACCAGGCCGAGCGACTTCTCGATGGCGCCCTTCGGCTGCGCACCGATTGCGGCGGCCGTCGGCTGCCCGTCCTTGAAGAGCACCATCGTCGGGATCGACGCGATGCCGTAGCGCTGGGCGAGACCCTGCTCCTCGTCGATGTTCACCTTGACCAGCTTCAGCTCGTCGCCGCGCTCTGCGACGATCTTGTCGAGCACCGGGGCGACTGCGTGGCACGGGCCGCACCATTCCGCCCAGAAGTCCACGATCACCGGCTTGTCGCTCTGGAGGACTTCCTGCTCGAAGGTCTGCTCCGTGACTGCGTTTGCCATGTTGAAAAACGTCCTTTCCTGGATTCATCTGCATCAACGACGTGCCAGGGGTCTTTCTTCCCCGTCCGTAGAATCGAGAAGCATGCCCAAGACATTCGCATCGCTGCCGGACAAGCCCGACCATCCGGGGCTGGAGCAGGAGATCCTCGCGCTCTGGGAGCGTGAGGGCACATTCGAGCGCGTCCGCGACCGCAATCGGGGCGGTCCGACCTTCAGCTTCATGGACGGGCCGATCACTGCGAACAACCCGGCGGGCGTCCACCACGGGCACGGGCGCACGCTCAAGGACGTCTTCCAGCGCTACAAGGCGATGCGCGGTTTCGACCAGCGCTACCAGAACGGGTTCGACTGCCAGGGGCTCTGGGTCGAGGTCGAGGTCGAGAAGTCACTCGGGCTGAACTCGAAGCGCGACATCGAGGCGTACGGCATCGCCGAGTTCGCCGAGCGGTGCAAGGAGCGTGTGGCGCACTACTCCCGCGTCTTGACCGACCAGTCGAAGCGCCTCGGCCAGTGGATGGACTGGGAGCACTCCTACTTCACGTTCTCCGACACGAACATCGACTACATCTGGCGGTTCCTGAAGACGGTCGACGAGCGCGGCTGGCTCTACAAGGGTCATCGCTCGACGCAGTGGTGCCCGCGCTGCGGTACGTCGCTCTCGCAGCACGAGCAGGCGGGCGAGGACAAGTACACGGAGCTCACGCATCCGTCGCTCTACGTCCGCTTCCCGCTCAAGGGCCGGGAGAACGAGGCGCTCGTCGTGTGGACGACGACTCCGTGGACGCTGCCCGCGAACGTCGCCGCCGCGGTGAAGCCGGATGCCGAGTACGGCCTGACCGAGGACGGCCGCTGGCTCGCGGTCGAGCGCTTTCCCGACGAGACGTTCACGCAGCGCGTCCGCGGCGAGGACCTGGTCGGGCTCGAGTACGAGGGCCCGTTCGACGACTTTCCGGCGCTGGAGGGTGTCGTCCACCGCGTCATCCCGTGGGACGAGGTCAGCCTCGGCGAGGGCACCGGGATCGTGCACATCGCGCCCGGGTGCGGCGCCGACGACTTCGACCTCTCGCGCGTCCACGACCTGACGGTGCTGATGCCGATCGACGAGTCGGGGCGCATGCTCCCGGGCTATCCGTTCGCGGGCCTGTCGACGGACGAGGTCGCCGAGCCCGTGATCGAGGAGCTCCGCACGCGTGGCCTGCTCGTGGAGGCGGGCACGATCGTCCACCGCTATCCCATCTGCTGGCGCTGCGGGACGCCGCTCGTCTTCCGGATCGTCGACGACTGGTTCATCTCCGCGCAGGAGATCCGGCAGCCGATGCTCGACGCGAACGACACCGTCGAGTGGACGCCGCCGCAATACAAGAAGCGGATGGACGACTGGCTCCGCAACATGGGGGACTGGAACATCTCGCGGAAGCGCTACTTCGGCCTGCCGCTGCCGCTGTATCCGTGCGCGTGCGGGCACCTGAATGTGATCGGCTCCAAGCGTGAGCTGCTCGCGCGTGCGGCGGCGCCGGTTGCGGACGATGCGCTGCCGGAGCTGCACCGCCCGTGGATCGACGCGATCGCGGTCACCTGCGAGACCTGCGGCGAGCCGGCGAAGCGGGTCGAGGAGGTCGGCGACGCGTGGCTCGACGCCGGCATCGTCCACTTCTCGACGCTGGGCTGGCAGAACCCGGCCTGGGTGGAGGAGGGCAACGGGACCGGCGCCGCGAAGGGCCTGACGAAGGCTCCGCTGCCCGACCACGCGTACTGGGAGAAGTGGTTCCCCGCCGACTGGGTCTCGGAGATGCGCGAGCAGATTCGCCTCTGGTTCTACTCGCAGTGCTTCATGGCCGTCACGCTCGACGGCCGCCAGCCGTACCGGCAGGTGCTCACGTACGAGAAGGTCCTCGACGAGACCGGCCGCGAGATGCACAAGTCGTGGGGCAACGCGATCGAGCTGAACGAGGCGCTCGAGCGGATGGGCGCCGACGTGATGCGCTGGATGTTCTGCGAGCAGCCGCCGAGCCAGACGCTCCGCTTCGGCTACGGGATGGCCGACGACGTCAAGCGCAGGCTCCTCACGTTCTGGAACTCCGTCACGTTCTTCGTCACGTACGCGGAGATCGCGGACTTCGACCCTGCCGCGGCCGAGGTCGACCCGGCCGAGCTCCGGCCACTCGATCGCTGGCTGCAGTCCCGCACTGCGCAGCTGGTGCGCGACGCCACCGAGTCGTACGAGCGCTTCTGGACGCCCGGCGTCGTCGAGGCGTTCGAGGCGTTCGTCGACGATCTCTCGAACTGGTACATCCGGCGCAGCCGCCGGCGCTTCTGGGACGGCGAGGCGACGGCGCTGCGCGTGCTCTACGACGCGCTCGCGCAGGCGATCCAGGCGATCGCGCCGGTGATGCCGTTCCTGGCTGAGTCCCTCTGGCGGAACCTCGCCGGCGAAGACGAGTCGGTCTTCCTCGCCGGGTGGCCCGAGCCGGGTGAGATCGACGGCGGGCTCCTTGCCGAGGTCGCCGAGGTACGCCGGGTCGTCGAGCTCGGCCGCCGCGCGCGCGACGTCTCACGGCTGAAGCTGCGACAACCGTTGCGGCGGCTCGTCGTCGAGGGTGCGCCGCTCGCGAGCTCGCATGCGGAGGAGATCGTCGAGGAGTTGCGCGTGAAGGAGGTCGAGTTCGGGCGCGTCGAGGCGTCGGAGCTGCGCGTGAAGCCGCACCTGCCGGCCCTCGGCCCGAGGCTCGGCAAGGAGCTCGGCGTGGTGCGCGCCGCGCTGCAGGCCGGCGAGTTCGAGGAGCTCGGCGAGGGCAGGTTCCGCGTTTTGGGGCATGAGCTCGGGCCCGACGAGGTGCTGGTCGAGCGGGCCGGCCGCCCGGGGTGGGCGGTCGTCTCAGAGGGCGGCGTCACCGTCGCGCTCGATACGACGCTGGACGACGAGTTGCAGCTTGAGAGCCGTGTGCTCGACCTGATCCACGAGATCAATCTGCGCCGGCGTGAGCTCGGGCTCGAGTTGACCGACCGGATCGCCGTCGTGCTCCCAGCCGCGGCGCGCGACTTGCTCGGCCACGCCGACTGGATCAAGTCTGAGGTGCTCGCCGTCTCGCTCGAGGTGGACGGCGACCCTGCCGAGGGCGGCGGCCAGCTCGAGATCTCGAAGGCGTAGCGCGGCAACGAGGCGCGCGCGCACCGCCCCGCGCGGCGCGACGAACCGGTGTCGGCGGGGCGTCAGCTCTGGCGAGGCGCCTCGAACGGTGCCAGACGCTGTAAAGCCGCGGGGTCAGACCATGTGAACTTGTCATGTCAGACCTCGTGAAGAGACGGGGTCAGACACAGGAGTGGAACAAGGGGCGAAAAGAAGCCGCAAATGGCCAAAAACGCCCTACCGGCCGAACGCCGCGCCGCCTACCGTGGCGACATGAGGCCACCGCGCTTCCAAGTCCCCGGCGGGATCTTCCACGTCACGACCCGCGGCGTCGAGGGATGCCTCATCTTCCTCGACGACGCCGACCGGGAGTCGTTCCTCGCCATCCTCGGGCTCTGCGTCTCGCGGCACGGCTGGGAGATCCTCGACTACTCCCTGATGGGTACCCACTACCACCTGATCGTGCGCACGCCCGAGGCGAACCTCTCCCGCGGGATGCAGCTCCTCAACGGCTGCTACGCCCGTTCCTTCAACCACCGCTACGGCCGGCGCGGTCACCTGTTCGGCGATCGCTTTCACGACGTCTTCCAGCAGACGGACGGGCAGCTGGTCGAGACGAAGCGCTACGTCGCAAACAACGCACGCGACGCGGGGCTCTGCGTCGATCCGGCCGACCATCCCTGGAGCGGCTTCGCCGTGGCGCTCGGCCGCGCACGGCCGCCGCAGTTCATCCAGCTCGACCACCTGCTGGAGCAGTTCGGCGGCAACACGGCTCGCGCGCGAAAGCGCCTGGCCGCGTTCGTGGCCGAGCGCCCGCGCGCGCCCTGACCCAAGCGCCCGCCGTGACCGGAGCGCCCGCCCTGACCCGCGAGCTAGCCCTGCGTCTCCGCGAGCGCGAGCTCGCGGCGAAGCTCCACCGGCAGGCGGAACTCGACATCCTCGTTCACGAGCTTGAACGGCTCGATCTCCGTCACACCGCGGGCGCGGAACCAGTCGCAGAGGCGGTCGACGAGCTTCTCCGGCGCACTCGCGCCCGACGTGACGCCGACGGTCTCGACGCCGTCGAGCCAGGTCTCGTCGATCTCGGTCTCGTCGTCGATCAGATGCGAGCGCACCCCCGCGGCGCGCGCCACGTCGACGAGCCGGTTCGAGTTGGAGGAGTTGCGGGAGCCGATCACGAGCAGCAGGTCGACTTCGCCGAGCATCTCCTTGACGGCCCACTGGCGGTTGGAGGTCGCGTAACAGATGTCCTCCTTCTTGGGCGCCCGCAGCTGCGGGAACCGCCGCCGGAGCACCGAGATGATCTCGTGCGTCTCGTCGACCGAGAGCGTCGTCTGCGTCGTGTAGGCGATCTTCTCGACCCCGGGAAGCTCGAGCCGCTCGGCGTCCTCGACCGACTCCACGAGCACGATCGAGTCGGGCGCTTCGCCCATCGTCCCGACGACCTCCTCGTGCCCGGCATGGCCGATCAGCAGCACCGTGTACCCCTCCGCGGCGTAGCGCCGCGCCTGGACGTGCACCTTCGTCACGAGCGGGCACGTGGCGTCGATCGTCTTCAGCTGTCTCGCGGCCGCGCTCTCGTGGACGGCCGGCGCGACCCCGTGCGCCGAGAAGACGACGGTCTTGCCCTCCGGCACGTCCTCCTCGGAGTCGACGAAGATCGCACCTCTCGCCTCTAGGTCGCGGACGACATGCAGGTTGTGGACGATCTGCTTGCGCACGTACACCGGCGGGCCGTACAGCTCGAGCGCCCGCTCGACCGTCTCGACCGCTCGCTCGACGCCGGCGCAGTAGCCGCGCGGAGACGCAAGGAGGACGCGCTTCACCATCGAAATCATCCTAGAGGCTAGATGCGCATCAGCCGTGGCCGTGGTGCCGCCCCAGGCGCGGCGCCATGCCGTCTCGTCGGCCTCGCCCAGGCAAACCGGCCTGGCCTTCGGCCGCCGAGCCGCCCTGGCTTGGCCTGGAACGACCCCACGACGGACGTCTAATACACATCAAGCCTCTAGCCGCCACCCGGCAAAGCCCCCAGGACAGAGAAAGCCCGCCGCTCGGGGGGGTCAGTGCGGCGGGCCCTCTCAGTTGCTAACCGCGGCCTTTATGGCCAGGTACGCGCACCGCGGTTCGCATCGCCCAGTGCGGTTCAAGCTATAAGCACGCTTCGGGCTTGTGAATAGGCCGTGAGGCCCATCTTTGCAACCCGGGCAAGCAATGCGCGAGGCCGGGAAACCGGATGCGTTGTCCGCGACAGCAGACCTCCCTACGATTAGGACGCCGGCGATCAGGAGCCCGATGACGGGACCCCTGGCTAGGAGCTCAGTGAAGAGGACGCGCGAGTGAGTGCAGAGACCGAGGTTGTGCTCTTCAATGCGGTACCGCTGGTGGCGCTGACGCTGGTGTACCTCGGCGTCGTCGCCGCGGTGGCTCCGAATCTCTGGCGGCAGCGCGGCCGCACGCATCCGCTCGACCTGGCGATCGGCCTGACGTTCCCCGCGATCGCCCTCTCGGCGGCAATCTTCGGGGGAGCTGTCCTCTATGACCGGCAGCCGCTCGCCGGCCACCTGTGGCTCTCGCTCGTGTCGCTGCTCGTGGTCCTCGCACCCGCGGTGCTGTTCCTGGCCCGCTGGAACGAGCGTGCGCTCGTCCTCACCGGCGACGTGCGAGCGCGTGATGCGGTGCAGATCATCTCCGACCGGGACCGCGAGCTCGAGGCGGTGACGGCGCTCTCGAACGAGCTCGCGCACGCCCAGGACGCGGAAGCCATCGCGCGCATCCTGCTCCCGAAGGTGCAGCCGCTGCTCGGCGTCGAGTTCGCCGCGCTGGCCGAGGTCGACGAGCGCGGGGACGAGGCCCGCGGCGTGCTCGCGCTGACCACGGGTGAAGACGCCTCGTGGTGGCGCGACGTCCGCGTCGATCTCCACAACGAGCCGTCCGGGATCGCGAGCGCCGTGTCGCAAGTCGCGCCGGTGACGGTCTACGACGTGTCGAGCTCACGTCTCGTCAGTCCGCGGCTCGCGCAGGCGGTCGGCGCCAAGAGTGGGGCGTGGATACCGCTCGTCAGCGACAACCGGGTTCTCGGCGTGCTCGTGCTCGCGACGACGGCCGACCGGCGCGTGTGGGAGCCGGACGAGATCACACTTGCCCAGACGATGGCCGCGGAAGGTGCTCTGGCGCTCGCCCGCATCCGCGCCGGCGCGGCCCTCGCGAGCGCGCTCGAGCGCGAACGCCTCGTCGCCAGCATCTCGCGGCGCGTTCGGTCGGAGCTGGACGTCGACCCCCTGTTGGCGGTGGCCGCGGAAGAGGTGGGCAAGGCGCTCGGCGTCACGCGCTGCTTCATCCGGCTCGGCGAGCCAGGCGAGGAGCTGCGCCTCGGAGCGGAATGGCACACCGAGGGAATCGCGCCGGTCGGCAGTCTCGTCGCTCGTCTCCCGGTTTCGAACCTCGCCTCGCGCACGCGCCGGACGGTCGCAATCGGAGACGTCGCGACCGCGGCCGAGCTCGAGGACGCGACGCTCGGCGATCGCGATGTGCTGCTCGGGCTCAGCGTACGCTCGGCGCTCGCCGCGCCGATCCTCGTCTTCGACCGGATGATCGGCGTCGTCACCGCGCACCGTCCCGACGTCCACGAGTGGACGCAGACGGAGATCGACCTGATCGAGGCGGTGGCCCGCGAGTTCGGCCTCGCGCTGCACACCGCCCGTCTGCTGAGCGAGAACCAGCGCCGGCTCGAGCAGCAGGCGGCGCTCCTCCACGCGGCTCAGGTCGTGACGAGCGAGCTGGAGCTCGACGCCGTGCTGCAGCGGCTCGTCGAGGAGATGACGAAGCTGCTGCGTGCCGACGCCGCCGACTGCTACCTCTACGACGAGCGCCGAGGCGTCCTGCGGTGCGCCGCCGTCCACGGTCTCGACCAGGCCGTCGTCGGCTTCGAGTTCGCCGCCGACCAGGGACTCGCCGGCGTGGCGATGCGCGAGTCGCGGCCCGTCTCCGCCGACGAGTACGACGAGCTGCCGCCGCGCATCCCGAATGACGCGTACGACGGCTTCGTGCGCTCGCTCGTCGGGCCGATGGTCTGGGGCGGCGAGACGCGTGGCGTGCTCGGCGTGGGCATCCGTGACGAGAGCCGCGGCTTCGACGAGTCGGACGTCGAGCTCCTGGAGGCGTTCGCGGCCCTCGCGGCGCTCGCGCTCCGAAACGCGGAGAGCTTCGAGCAGCGAACGAGCCAGGCGCGGATCCAGCGGGGCTTCTACCGGATCGCATCCGTCCTCGGCGAGCCGATCTCGCTCTCGGCGACGGTCACCGCCGTCGCGCAGGCGGCGGCCGAGGCGCTCGGTGCGAAGGCGGCGGCGCTGCTGACGCCGTCTCCGCGCGGCTTGACGCTCGCGGGCGCGTACGAGCTTCCGGCCATGCTCGAGGAGGCGCTCCGCGACGGTCTGCCGGAGGGCGCCGAGACGATCGCGGCGGCTGCCGCCGACCGGCGCGTCCTGTCATCGCGCGAGCTGACAGACGACGACCGCTTCGGTTCCGAATGGCGCGACCTGTTGGCCGGCGCGGGCGTCTCCGCACTGCTCGCCATCCCGGTCGAGGAGCTTCACCACGAGGACGCCGCCGTCGCGCTCGTGCTGTTCGAAGGACGGCGGACGTTCACCGACGACGACCTCGAGCTCGCGCGGCAACTCGCCGGCGCCGCCCGAGGCGCTCTCGAGCGCGGGCGGCTCTTCGAGGCCGAGCGAAGTGCCCGCACGCTCTCGCAGCAGCTGGCCCGAACGGGCAGCCGGCTCGCGATGGAGCTCGAGCCGTCGGCGGTTCTCGACGAGGTCGTCGAGCAGGCGGCCACCCTGCTCGGCGCGGACGCCGCGTCGGTGCGCGTCCTCGCGGGCGGCGAGTTGCAGCTGACAGCCGTGAGCGGCGCCGAGATCGGGGAAGGGGTGACGCCTTCCACAGCCTGGCCCGCCGGCGACGTCGTCCAGTCGCGCGCGCCGGTCGCTATCGCAGACGCGGCAGCCGGTGGCCGGCCGCTCGACAGCGAGCCGGTACTCGCCGCCGGCCACGCTGCCTACCTCGGTGTGCCGCTCTTCGGGTCCGAAGGCGCGCCCCATGGCGTGCTCGCGGTCTACGCCGAGCGCCCGCGCGCCTGGCTGACCGACGAGATCGAGGCGCTTGCGGCGCTCGCCGCCAATGCCTCCGCTGCGCTGTCGAACGCCGAGCTCTACCAGCGGGTCGCAGTCGAGCGCGAGCGGAGCGTCGCCATCCTCGCGAACATCGCCGACGGGATCGTCGCCGTCGACCGCGACGGCAACGTCGTCCTCTGGAACGCGGCGGCCGCGCAGATCACCGGCATCCCGGGAGAGGAGGCGATCGGCCGCCCGCCTTCGCAGGTTCTGCAGCGCAGCCTCGAGTCGGATCTGCCGGTGCCGCCGCCGAACCGCCTGGTGACGATCACCCGCGGCAGCGACGAGATCTCGCTCTCGCTCTCCGAAGCGGTGATGCGCGACCCGGCCGGGCTCGTTGCGGGGCGCATCTTCGCGTTCCGCGACATCTCCGGCGAGCGCGTCGTCGATCAGATGAAGTCCGATTTCGTGTCGGCCGTGTCGCACGACCTCCGGCGCCCGCTGACCTCCATCTACGGCTTCGCGGAGACGCTGCTCCGGCAGGACGTCCAGTTCGGCGAGAGCGAGCGGCGGACGTTTCTCGGCTACATCGCGTCGGAGTCGGAGCGGCTGACCCGCATCGTCGACACGCTGCTGAACGTCGCCCGCGTCGACACCGACGACCTCCAGGTGCAGCTCGCGCGCATCGACGTCGCGCGCGTCGTCTCGGAAGTGGTCGAGTCGGTCGAGTCGACGGAACGGGGGCGGAAACGGCCACCATTTCGTGGTCGAGCTGGAGGACTCACGACCGATCGAGGCGGCCGCCGATCGCGAGAAGCTGCGCCAGATCCTCGATCAGCTGCTCGAGAACGCCGTCAAGTTCTCGCCGAGCGGCGGCACGGTGACGGTCGCGGCGAGGCGCCGCGACGACGCCGTCGAGGTGAGCGTCTCGGACCAGGGGATCGGCATGTCGGCCGCCCAGCGGGCGCGTGCGTTCACGAAGTTCTTCCGCGCCGATCCGGACGGGCCGGAGGGAACAGGGCTCGGCCTCTTCATCGCGCACGGGCTCGTCAATGCCATGGGAGGCAGGATCTGGGTCGACTCCGCCGAGGGCGAAGGCTCGAGCTTCACATTCGAATTGCCGCTCGCGGTCGGCGACTGAGGGTTCGAGAAGCGTGAAAGGTGAAACACCAAAATCGGTTGAACAACCCGAGCGACCCTCCGTCATGACCAAGGTTCTCGTAATCGACGACGAAGCGCCGATCCGCTTGCTCTGCCGAGTGAATCTCGAGGCAGAGGGGATGAGCGTGCTCGAGGCTGCCGACGGGCCGGCGGGCCTGGACGCCGCGCGTACGGAGTCACCGGACGTGATCCTGCTCGACGTGATGATGCCCGGCCTCGACGGCTGGCGGGTCGCGGAGGAGCTCCTCGACGACGAGCGCACGGCCACGATCCCGATCGTCTTCCTGACTGCGCGCGCCGAGCTGCGCGATCGCGCCCGCGGCCTCGACCTCGGCGGCGTCGACTACGTGACGAAGCCCTTCAACCCGATCGAGCTGGCGCCGCTCGTCCGCGACCTGATCCACAGGGTCGAAAAGGGCGAGCGCGAAGAGCTGCGGCGCGAGAAGCTCGGCGAGCTGCGCGCGATGCTCGAGCGCGGGTAGCGCCCGGACGGGGGCCGTCTCTACGAGCCGGCGAAGTCGGCGGTGACGATGAGCGCGCGGCCGTGGCCGAGGAAGGTTCCGCGCAGCGCGCCGACGCCGACGTAACGGAAGCCGGGGCGGAGCAGATTTTCGCGGTGGCCCGGGCTCGCGAAGCCAACTCGCGACGATGGCGCGGGCGGTGCCGCGGCGGCCGACTCCCCAGGCGAGGTTCTCGCCGAGGATCGAGCCGGGCACCGGATAGGCCGCCATGCGCGCTCCGAAATCGCCGTGCGTGAAGACGTTGTTCTGGAGCAACGTCTGGGTGTACGCGTGCGCGGCGTGCGCGAGCGCCGTGTTCGGGCTCAGCGGTGCGAGTCCGTGCTGGACGCGAACGCGGTTCATCTCGTGCAGGAGCGCCGACTCGCTCTTGGTCGCCGCGGTGGCGGCGGGAGCGATCAACAACGCGCAAGCGAGCGCTGCCGGGACGAGCCTTTGCAGGCGCGGCGACACGGCGTTGAAAATCGCATTCCTCACCACCGCTAGCCTCCCCCATTCGAGGGGTTGAAGCAAGAACCTGCCGCAAAAGAGCGCATTCGCACTAACGCGCAGTCTGGGCGAGAAGGATCGCCGCGAGCACGATTGCGGCGCCCACGAGCTGCCCGGTTGCGAGCGATTCTCCAAGCCACAGCCAGGCAACGACCGTGGCCACGACGGGCTCGAGCATGGCCACGATCCCGACGCGGGTCGCCGGGATGTGCCGCAGAGCGGAGACGAGCAAGGCGAAGGGCACGATCGTCCCCAGCAGCACCATCCAGGTCATCAGCGTCCACACCGGCAGGTGCTGCCCTTCGAGGTTGCCGAGCAGCGAGACGCTGTCGCCGACGCGCCCGAAGGGGAACGACCACCACGGAGCGAGGATCGCCCAGAAGATCGCGGCGAAGAAGAATCCCCAGCAGATGAGCGAGATTGGATCGCGGCGGCCGACAGCGTGCTCCGCCTGCAGGATGTACAGCGCATATGCGCCGGCGGCGAGCAGTGACGCGACGACGCCGAACGTGTCGAGCGAGAGGCCGTTCCAGAGGTCGACCATCAGCGAGAGGCCCGTCAGGGCGAGGATGAGGGCGGCCCAGATCCTGCGGCGCACCTGCTCGTGGTAGACGTAGCGCGCCCAGAGTGCGACGAGCAACGGGGCGAGGTACTGGATCAGCAGCGCGACGCCGATGTCGAGACGGTGGATCGCGAGGAAGTAGAACCACTGCACGAATGCCAGGCCGCAGACGCCGAAGAAGATGAGGAACGGCAGCTCTTTGCGCGTCACGCGCAGCCGCTGGGGGGCAGTGAGTGCGAGTAGCACCGCGAGGCCGACGAATGCGCCGGTCGAGCGCACGGCGGAGAGCTGCCCCGACGAGATGCCGTGCGCGAGTATCACCTTCGAGACGACACCGTTGACCGCCCAGAGCGCCGCCGCGGCGGCCGCCATCGCGTAGCCGAGCCGTGGACGCCGGAGACGTGCCGGCTCGACGGGGAATGGGGCTTCCGACACGGCTGCCGAGGCTACCCGCGGTCGCGGGGCGGACGCGCTCGGAACGGCGCCGAACGGTGCCAGACCCTGTAAAGACACGGTGCCAGAGCACGTAACGCCGAACGGTGTCAGACGTTGTTAAGGCAACGGTGCCAGACCATGTGAGGCCCGGCGGTGCCAGACTCAGTCCGAGTGGGCGCCTGGCCAGGAGCCCGGCGGGGCGCCGTCTAGACTTCTCTGCGCGGGACGTAGCGCAGCCTGGTTAGCGCGCCTGCTTTGGGAGCAGGAGGCCGACGGTTCGAATCCGTCCGTCCCGACTGGCTCTGGCGCGGCGCCTCGCGCTGGCACAGCCTCGCGCTGGCGCGTCGCAGGCACCATCGCCGACCAGAAGCACGGGAAGCGCCGTTTCAGCGAGCGAAAGCCCGGCGCCGCTGCGAGCGGGCCACGACCGCGACGCACGCGCGCCACACGATCGCGACGGCGATGATCACAGCGCCGGAGAAGACTCCGAGCGCGGCGACCGAGACCGAGACGGCGAGCGCCTCGGAGGCTCCGACACCGGACGAGATGAGCGCTGCGGCCCCGGCGCCCACCTGCGCAGCGGCACCTGCAGGGCCGATCGGCAGCGCGGCAGCGGCGGCGCCGGCGCAGAGGAAGAGCAGGGCGAGCGGCAGCGAGAAGTCGACCCCGAGCGTGCCGAGAAGCAGGAAGACCGCCACCGCGCGGACGAGCCAGCAGGCGGAGACGAGCCCCCAGGCCTCGATCGCTCCCCGCAAGGACGTCGTACGCGGGCTCAGCCAGCGGCCGAGCCGAAAGCGCAGCGCTCGCTCGCTCGCGGCCAGCCGCGGCAGCGCGACGATCACCGACGCGGCGGCGAGTCCACCGACGGTCACCAGGGTGAGCCCGAGCCGGATCCAGATTCCCACGCCCGGCACGACCACGCCGACGAGGGCCAGCGGCGCCAGGGCAGCGGCGTCGATCAGTCCGAGCATGACGAGCGAGAGGGCGATTGCATGCACGCGGGCGGGACAGCCCGGGTAGCGGCGCACGACTGCGATCCGCGCCGCGTCGTCGAAGCGGCCGGGGAGGATGACGCCGATCAGAGCAGCGCCGCCGTTGCCGGCTGCGAGCGCGAGGGCCGCCGGCCGCTCGTCCGGGCGGAACAGCCGCGCCCAGCCGAACGCCTTCAGCGCCTGGGCGACGAGCAGCAGCGCCCCGGCCGCCGCGAGCACTCCGGGGTTGCCCTTCGAGAGCGGCCAACCGCTAGAGGCGAAGTGACGAGCGCCCAGCAACGCGAGCGCGATCGCGACGACGCCGTACCCGACCGCGAGGCCCCAGCGCCCAGAGCGCGACTGGCGCAGGCGTGCGAGTGCGCCGACCAGCATGCGATACCGGCCCTCGAGAACGACCGGCGCGACGGTGGCGGCGATCGCAGCAAGCGGGTCGTGACCGGCGTGAGGTTCAGTCGGACGCACGGGAGTCTGAACCTGGGTCATACCCTCTCTTCGGAAGCCGGGCGGAGAATGATAAGGACGGATAGAAGGAGGGCCCGGCAAGCCGGGCCCTCCTGACCCCGTCCAATGCGTCAGATCGAGCTAGGCGACCGGGACGATGCTGCTGTGAGCGACGACCTTGCCGGTCGTGATCTTGGGCTCGTTCGGCAGTAGGGCGCTCAAGTTCTCGTCGCGGACCCAGCCGGCGGCGACCTTCGAGGACTCTTCGACCTGCTCGGAGGTCTCGAAGAGACCGAGCGAGCTCAGGATGCCGTTGCCGGCCTCGATCAGGTAGTAGCCCTTGAAGCCGGGCAGCTTCGTCAGCTGCGGGACGAGGGTCTCGTTGACCTTGTCGGTCAGCTCGGCGGTGCGAGCCTGGTCCACGCTGTCGTAACGGCGAATGATCGCATGCATGTGCTGCTCCTCTTACTCATCTCACGGGGCAGAAAGCTCGATTGAGCTCCCTGCTGCGTTCACGGCCAGGTGTGACAGTCGGGAAGGACGAGCCTCCGCGGCTTCAACGCTAGAGCCAAGAACGCGCTTCCTTGAACATAGCCGAGATCCGGCGAAACGGTATTCGCGCCGCCTGTGCGGGGCGGAGGGCTAGCCGAGCAGCCACTCGTCGTTCCGCAGGAGCGGCACGACGTCGCCGTCGGCGGTGACAGCGTCGACCTCGACGTCTGGCCCGCCGATCATGAAGTCGGTGTGGATCGACGAATGGTTGAGCCCGCGTTCGGCCCGCTCCGCCGGCGTGAGGTCCTCCGAGCCGGGAAGCGACTGTGTGATCGCCGCGCCGAGCGCGATGTGGCACGTCGCGTTCTCGTCGAAGAGCGTGTCGTAGAAGGTGATGCCCGTCCGCCCGACCCGGGACTCGCCGTCGACGAGCGCGACCTCGCCGAGCCGGACGCCGCCCTCGTCGGCGGCAACGTGCGCGCGCATGACCTCGGCGCCCGCGGAGGCGTCGATCTCGACCGCCTCACCGTTCTCGAAGCGGACCTCGAGATCGCGCACGACTGTGCCGCCGAGCACGAGCGGCCGCGTCGACCGCACCGTCCCCTGTGTCCGGCGCGCGTCGGGGGCGCCGTAGACCTCCTCGGTCGGCATGTTGGCGACGAACTCGATCCCGTCGACCGTGTGGTCGAGCGCGGCGAGGAAGTTGCCTTCCGGGTGCAGGCCGACCGTCAGGTCGGTGCCCGGGCCGCGGAACCGGAGCGAGTCGAAGCGCCGGCGATTCAGATCTCCCGCCCGCGCAGAGAGACGAGCCGTGTGCGTCCGCCACGCTGCGACGGGGTCCGCCTCGTCGAGCCGCACCGATGTCCCGAGCGCTTCCCAGAGCCGCTCGACGTCGGGCTCGCCGAAGATCGTCTCGGCCCACCCGGCGTTCGGAAACGCGACGACCGTCCAGTTGATCTGGTTGTGGTCGGTCGCGCGCAGCATCGCCTCGGCCACGTCCTTCTGCCGCGCCATGCCGACGCGGCGACCGTCAAGGTCGGCGAACAACTCCGGCTCCGCGGTGCCGGTGATTGCGACATACGCGGCGTGACCTTCCCCGTGTGCCGTCGCACGCTCGACCGCCCAGCGCGGCGAGAAGCCGAGCGACTCCTCGGGGGCGCTCTCGATCTGGGCGCGACGGACGTGCGGGTCGCTGTAGTGGACGTCGACGAACTTCGCGCCCGCGGCGTACGCCTCGTGCGCCACCGCCCGCACGAGCGGCGCATGCTCGAGGCTGGCGCCGACGCCGAGAATCTGGCCGGGCTGCAGATTGCAGCCCACCTGAACGGCGAGGCGGGCGTACGCCTGGAGGCGGTCGTCTGCGGCGGGCATGAGGCGGAACGATACTCACCTCCGCCGTAAAGAGCGCCTACACTGACGCGTTCCCGATGCGTCGCCTCATCGTCCTCATACCCCTGCTCGCGCTTGCGCTCGCCGCTTGCGGCCCTGCGAAGGAGCCGACGTACAGCGTCGCGAAGACGAAGCAGTGCCTCAGCGACAAGGGCGCGAAGATCGGCGGCAAGCTCGACTTCGTCGCCTCGACGGCGACCGGCGGCGCCTTCCACGTCACGCTCCCGGCCAACGAGCTGACGATCGCCTTCGGCAACAACACGAACGACGGTCAGCAGATCGAGAAGGCGTATGTCCGGTTCCACGCGGCGAACGTCGGCATCGAGGACATCCTCAAGCGGGAGTCCAACGCCGTGATGCTCTGGCGGCAGCATCCCGAGCAGACCGACCTCGAGACCGTCGAGAGCTGCCTGAGCTAGTCGGCCGTCTCCTGCTCCCGGAGGAATCGGGACAGATAGATCATGAAGACGGTGAAGAAGACGATCGCCTGCTCGGCTGACATCGTCACACCGGCCAGCTGCTGGTCGGCGAGCGGCGAGAGACCCCACACGCGCTCCGGCGCATTGATGTAGGTGTCGTAGACCGCCTTCGGCAGCAGCGCCAGGAGCAGCCCGAGCGGGCTCGCGAGCACGAACGCCGCGAAGAGGTAAGCCGCCTTCGCGCCCGTCTCGAGCCGGCCGTGGATCACGGGCCACCAGACGAGGACGCCGGTCCAGAAATACGTCGCATGCTCGAGATGGAGGAGTGTGTGATGGTCGAGTGCCGCGTCGTAGACGACCGGGATGTGCCACGTGAAGTACGTAATGAGCCAGACCGGCAGCGCGACGGCGGGATGCGTCGCGACTCGGACGATGCGCGGACGTGCGGCCCAGACCGCGAACGCCGTTGGGAGGCCGAGCACCGCGAGGCCCGGCGCCCACTCGGCGTAGACGACGTTCTGCAGCAGGTGGGCGCACAGGAGGTACTTGAGGGCGAGGGTGTTCACCGGGGTGTTCGAGACGAGCAGGATCAGCGCGTGCGCCGTGAGGAACGCGGCCCAGCGACCGGCGGAAGCGGGGAAGCGGCGGGTGATGAGGACGTACGCGAGGAGGTGCGCCGGGACGACGATCAGCGTGTCGACGTCGAGCTGCCAGGCGTATGGGTCCACCGGCTACGGCGCCCGGCGGAGGTCGCCGAGGTCCTCGCCCCACGACGCCTTGCGGGCCCGGCGGTAGGCCTCGCCGTCGCGCTTCGAGACGATGGTCTCCTCGATCCCGTCCGGCTTGCAGAGCTTCAGGCGCACGTGGCCCGAACGGATCTGCGGGTGCCGCAGGATGCGGGCGGCGGCCCGCGTGCCCGGTTCGCGGGCGACGATCGCGTACGAGAACTTCTCGTCCTCATGTGCGAGCTGCGCGTCCTTCGCGCGCCGGTGCGCGCTCGTGCGCGCGAGGCGCACGGCGAAGTGGCACCAGTCGTCGGCCGGCAGCGGGCAGGGCGCGTCGTGGGGACAGGGGGCGACGGTGGTGGCGCCCGCTTCGAGGAGCCGGCCGCGGGCTGCGAGGACGAGTTGGGACCCGGCGGGCGTTCCCGGCTCGACCACGGCGAGCGCGCCGCGTGTCGCTGCCCAGGCTCGGCGTAGCGTCTCCGCGCCGGCGCCCTCGTCGAGCTCGTTCAGGACATAGCCGATCGTCACGAGGTCGAACGTCGTCTCCGGCACAGCGTCCGGCAAGGCGCCGCGCTGCCAGGAGACCGTCATGCCCGGGGAAGGCAGCGCTGCGCCGAACCGGAGCATCTCGGGCTCGGCGTCGACGGCAGTCGCCTCGGTGAGCGTCGGCCATGTTCTTCCCGCGGCCCAAAGAGCGGCGCCGAGCCCCGCGCCGAGGTCGAGGTGGGTGCGGGGAGCGAACTCCGGCCGCTGCAGGGCCAACTCGCCGAGCGTGGCGCGAAGCGCGGCGTAGGTTGCGGGAAGCCGTGTCACGGCGTAGGCGGCGACGTCGGCCGCGGTGGTCGCGACTGCGCCCCGCCGGCGGCCAAGGTCGCGGTACCGGTCGGAGAGGTCACGGCTTGCGTCCGCGACGCCCGGCGTCGCCAGCGCCGTCACGGCGTCCCGGAGCTCGGCGGGGAGCTCGACGGTCACCATCGGCGCAGGCTAGAGGATCCGCAGAGACGGGCGCGGCCGCACGGTCGCCGCGCCGGAACGTCGGCGTCGTTTCGTTATCGTTCGACGCTCCGCGGGCGTAGCTCAATGGTAGAGCTCCAGCCTTCCAAGCTGATCATGCGGGTTCGATTCCCGCCGCCCGCTCTCCTCGACAGGAGCCACCTCGCGGCGACCCGCTCGCGCGCGTCGTCGCCGGCGGTGCGCGCTCGCCTAGCTCGTCTTCAGCGTCTTGATGTACGCGAGCAGCGCCTGCAGCTGCTCGTCGGGGATGATCCCGCCCCAGTGGGGCATTGACACGATCGGCGCCTTTCCGATCACGCTCCCGCTCCTGATCATCGTGATGATCTTCTCGTCGGTGTTGAACTCGTCGAAGAAGTCGGCGCCGGAGAGCGCGGGGATGGCCTTGTCGGGCGACTGCGGGTTCGGCACGCCGCCGAGCCCGTTTGGGCCGTGGCAGTTGACGCAGCCGTAGCGCTGGTAGAGAAGCGAGCCCTCGACCGCCGCGCCTTGACCGGTGATCACGGGTGCGGGCTCCGTGCCCGGCACCGACGGCAGGCCTGCGCGGATGTAGGCGACGAGATCGGAGACCTGATGCGCCGAGATCACCTCTCCCCAGACCGGCATGTACGGCTTCTGCGGATCGGCCGACGAGCCGAGGCCGTGGTCGATGATCGTCTTCAGCTGCGCCACGGTGAGCTGCTTGCCGACCTTGTCGAGGGCGGGGACATCAGGCGAGACGCCGCCACGCCCGCGGTCGCCGTGACACTGGGCGCACGCGAACTGCGTAAAGTCGTGGGCGCCTGCGGCGACGTGTCGCGCTGACGGAGGTGGCGCCGCCGTTCGGAACGGTGCCGACGACGGTCACCGTCTTCGTGACGGTCTTTGTGCCGCCGCAGGCGGCGAGCGCGGCGGCGAGGAGCAGTCCACACGCGATGCCCGCGACGATCCTGACGTTGGTGCGGAAGCGCACCATCGGGGGATGATATTCGCTGTGTCCGGGTCGCGCCGCCCGTGCCGGCGGCGTGGCGTCGCCGCCCGCCCACGGTGCCAGACACTGTTAAGACCCTCGGTGCCAGACGTTGTTAGCCCACGGTGCCAGACACCGTTAAGACCCTCGGTGCCAGACGTTGTTAGGAACCCTCGGTGCCAGACACTGTTAAGACCCCGGTGCCAGACCTTGTTAAGGCCTCGGTGCCAGACACCGTGAGGAGCTCTTCGAGGCTGATCGCCGCCGCGCGAGCACGGCGTCGATCACCGGCCCAGTGCTGGTGCTAGCGCGGCTGGAAGAGCTCGATCGGATTCCCGGACGGATCGTCGAGGAGGATCTGCGAGCCGCCGGGGCCCTTGACGATCTCGTTCCGGAACGTCATGCCCGCAGCACGGAAGCGCTCCACCTCGGCGGCCAGATCGTCGACGATCAGGTGGATCCTGTTCCAGCCGCCCGGCTCGGGCTGCCGCCCGTCGGGCATCGGGCGACCGGCGGAGCTCGTCGACCCGCTCAGCAGCAGTCTCAGCTGGCCGCGCTTCACATCGGCGAACGCCGGCGACTGATCCGTGAGCAGCGTGAAGCCGAGATGCGTCGTGTAGAACGCGATCGCGGCCCCGACGTCGTCGACCATGTAGCGCACATTCGCCGAAGCGTCCTCCATGCGCCCAGTCTCGACCAGCTGGCAACGCGACGCAACCGCACTATGTCCCCGGTTGATCGCCGCCTGAGCCGTCCGACCCTTCAGGGACGATCCCTCCATGCTGGAAGAGCGGTTCGTCTACTTCCGCCCGCGCGCGATCCTGACGACGCTTCTCGTCGTGCTCGCGGTCGCCGCGGCGCTCGAGGTGATCTGGATCTCCCGGCACGTGATCACCTGGATCGTGGTCGCGGTCTTCCTGACGCTCGCGCTGAACCCAGCAGTCGAGTCGGCTGTTGGCGCACGGAATCAAGAGACGGGCTACGCGGTCGCGATCACGATGGTCGGCGCGATCCTCGTCATCGCCGCCATCGGCGCGGTCTTCGTGCCGACGCTCGTCCATCGAGGTGAACCAACTCGTCGACGCGATCGCCGGGCTACGTCGACGACGTGACGAAAGGCCGAGGCAGGCTCGGCTTCCTCGAGACGAAGTACCACGTCGTCGAAAAGGTGAAGGACGCCCTCGAAAACGGCGGCGTCGAAGAAGCTGCTCGGGCTTTCGGGCACGGCCGTCTCGGTCACGAAGGGCATCGTGACGATCATCGTCGCCGACGCTGACGATCATGTTCATGACCATCTTCATGCTGCTCGAAGGGCCTGTCTGGATGGAGCGCTTCTACTCGCTGCTCTCGCCGGCGAGCCAGCCTCGCTGGCGCGCGATCGGCCGCGACGTCTACCGGACGGTCGGCGGCTACGTCACCGGGAACCTGCTGATCAGCATCATCGCCGGGGTGGTGTCTACAGTCGTCCTGGTCGTGATGGGCGTTCCCTTTGCGGTCGCGCTCGGGCTGCTCGTCGCGATCCTCGACCTCGTCCCGCTCGCCGGAGCGACGATCGCCGCGGTCGTCGTCGGCACCGTCGCCTTCCTGCACTCGATCCCGGCAGGCATCGTCATGGTCGTCTTCTTCCTCGCCTACCAGCAGCTCGAGAACCACGTCCTGCAGCCGCTGATCTACGGACGAACGGTGCAGCTCTCTCCGCTTGTCGTGCTGATCTCGGTGCTGATCGGCGCCGAGCTCGCCGGCATCCTGGGCGCGCTCGCCGCGATTCCGGTCGCCGGCTCGATCCAGGTCTTCCTGCGCGACTGGCTCGCGCGGCGCCCGCCGAGTGCGCCGCTGCTCGAGGCTCCGTCCGGCGGCGCTGGCCTCGACCCCGGCGGGACCTAGAACAGGCATGCGGTCGCGGTACCCTGACTGCTGCGCGCCCGTAGCTCAGTGGAAGAGCGCCGGCCTTCTAAGCCGTTGGTCGCAGGTTCGAATCCTGCCGGGCGCATCACTCGCGAGAGGCTCAAGCTCCGCCGCGCCGGTGTCGAAGAGGACGACGTGGCCCGGGTCGGTATCAAGCGGTGGTTCTTGCTGTGCGCGGCGACGCTCGCGCTCCTGCTCGTCGTCCCCGCCGCAGGCCTCGCCGCGAAGGGCAAGCCGAAGCCGACACATCCGAAGCAGGCAGCTCACGGGAAGAAGAAGCACAGGAAGAAGGCGGTCAAGCCAAAGCCAAAGCCGAGAAGCCCAAGCCCAAGCCTGCACCCGCCGCACCGAAGCCGAAGCGAAACGGGACGATCGCCTTCGTCAGCGACGCAGACGGCACTCGGCAGATCTTCGTGATTGCCGCCGACGGCTCCGGCCGCGCGCAACTGACCGAGGCTCTCCGAAGACTCGTACACCGAGAGCTTTGCGCCGGCCTGGTCGCCGGACGGCGCCCTCCTTGCCTACGTCCGCTCCGACGACGAAGGCAACGCCGGCGTCTGGCTGATGGGCGGCGACGGCGGCAATCAGCGCGAGCTGCTCGCAGACGGCGGCGCACCCGCCTGGTCGCCCGACGGGAAGTCGATCGCCTTCGTGCGCGCCAACCCCGACTCGGGCAACGGCGAGCTCTGGCTCGCCGGCGCGGACGGCAAGGGCGCGAAGAAGCTTTGCGGGACCGACGACACGAGCCTCGGCGCGCCCGTCTGGTCGGCCGACGGGAAGCAGGTTCACTACTCCCGCGACGGATCGATCTTCGCTGTGTCGCTCGGCGCAGCGGTGAATTGCGAAGCCGCGAGCGTCGGCGAGGGCGACGATCCGAGCGCAGCCTGGAACGGCGCGCTGGCGTTCGACCGTTCCGGCGAGACCGGGAATCGCCTCGTCTTCGGCAAGCCCAAGGGCGGCTCGGCCGCGTCTCTCACCGACGGCTCCTCCGACGATTCCGACCCGGCCTGGTCACCTGACGGCAAGAAGATCGTCTTTGTCTCGGATCGCGACGGCAACGCCGAGATCTACGTCGCCAACGCCGACGGCTCGGTGCGGTCAACGTCACGCAAGACCCCAGCGACGAGCCGGCAGACGACTGCGACCCCGAGCTCGACGACTGCTTCGGATCCTCGGCCGCCCAGGACGGCGAGCCGGCCTGGCAGCCCACTGCCGTAAGTGCTTCGAACGGGCGGGCGCTCAGTAGAGTTGGCCGGTGACGGATCGTCTGCGCGTACTCTGGGACTTCTCGGATCTCGACACGAGCGAGCAGCGGCTGCGGACGCAGCTCGACGTCGAGGCCGACGACGCGGGTCGCGCCGAGGTGCTCACTCAGCTGGCACGCGTCGAAGGGCTTCGTGACGATTTCGCGGCGAGCGAGCTGCTGCTCGCCGATGCGGAGGAGCTCGCGGGCGAGAGCGTTGTCGCCCGGGCGCGGGTGAACCTCGAGCGGGACGCGCGCTCCGGTCGAGCGGGAGCCCGGAAGTCGCGTTGCCGCTCTTCGAGTTCGCATACGAGCTCGCGCTCGAGGCGGGCGAGGACTTCACCGCGGCTGATGCGGCGCACATGGCGGCGCTCGTCGACCCGGCGGGGATCGCCGCCTGGACGGAGCGTGGGGTCGATCTCGCCCGCCGCTCGGAGGACGCGTCGTACTGGCTGGGCACGCTCCACAACAACCTCGGCTGGGCGCGCTACGACGAGGGCGCGTTCGACGAGGCGCTGACGACGTTCGAGGAGGCGCTCGCCGCCCGGGAGCGGCAGCCCGAGCAGCGCTTGCAGATCGAGATCGCGCGCTACTGCGTCGGCAAGGCGCTGCGTGCGCGTCGGCCGGCCCGCGGAGGCGGCGGCGCAGCTCGAGCGCGCGGTCGCGTGGGCGAGCGAGTCGGGCGCGCCCGACGGCTGGTTCCACGAGGAGCTCGCCGAGGACTACGCGGCGCTCGGCCGCGAGGAGGACGCGCGCGAGCAGGCGCGCCTCGCTCTGCCGCTGCTCGAAGCAGGCGACCCGTCGTTCGACGGCGAACGCGCCGAGCGGCTGCGCGCGCTCGCCGGTTGACGCGGCTATTCTGTCCGCGCCGCGGTGGCGGTAGCTCAGTTGGTAGAGCCCCGGGTTGTGGTCCCGGTGGTCGCGGGTTCGAGTCCCGTCCGCCACCCTCGTTTCTCGTCGATCGGCCCTGTTCCGTCGGCGCAGGCCCGGCGCGGTATCGTCCCGGCTGCCGTGTGCTTCGACCTCGACTCTTCGCCGCCGATTCCGGTGCTCGCGGGCGCGGCTGTCTCGCACGCAGGACCTCGTGCTCGAGTCGGCCGACGGCACGCGCTTCGCGGCGTTCGCAGCCACACCGGACGAGCCGAGCGGGAACGGGATCGTGATCCTCCCCGACATCCGCGGGCTCTATCGCTTCTACGAGGAGCTCGCGCTGCGCTTCGGCGAGCACAGGCACACGGCGGTGGCGATCGACTACTTCGGGCGCACCGCCGGCGCAGAGAAGCGCGACGACGACTTCGAGTACCGGCCGCACGTCGAGCAGACGACGAGCGACGGCGTGCAGGCCGACACCCAGGCGGCGGTCGAGTGGCTGCGGGCGAACGGCGCCACGTCGGTCTTCACGGTCGGCTTCTGCTTCGGCGGCCGGCACTCGTGGCTCGCCGCTGCATCGGGGCACGACCTTGCCGGCGCGGTCGGCTTTTACGGGCGGCCGGGCGAAGGCAGCGACGGATCGCCCGGCCCTGCGCAACGCGCGTCCGAGCTCGCGGCGCCGATCCTCGGCCTCATGGGCGGCGCCGACCAGGGCATCCCCGTCGAGGATGTGCACACCTTCGAGCGGGCACTCGAGCAGGCCGGCGTCGAGCACGAGATCCAGATCTACGACGGTGCGCCGCACAGCTTCTTCGATCGCAAGTTCGACGAGCACGCGGACGCCTCCGCAGACGCCTGGCGCCGCACGCTCGAGTTCGTCGCGCGCCACGGCGCGTGATCCTCGCCGTCGACCAGGGCACGACGGGGACGACCTGCCTCGTCGTCGACGACCAGCTCGCCGTCCGCGGGCGCGGGTCCGTCGAGATCGCGCAGTCGTTTCCCCACCCGGGCTGGGTCGAGCACGACCCGGAGACGCTCTGGCGGAGCGTCGAGGACGCGGCCCGGCTCGCCCTGCAGGACGCCGGCGCGAGCGCCGGGCGATCTCCGCGCCCTGGGCCTGACGAACCAGCGCGAGACGACCGTGCTCTGGAGCAGGCGCACGGGCGACGCCGTCGCGCCCGCGATCGTCTGGCAGGACCGGCGCACCGCGACCGGTGCCGCGAGCTGCCGGCCGAGCTGCTTCGCGCCCGGACCGGGCTCGTCCCCGATCCGTACTTCTCGGCGACGCAAGCTCGAGTGGCTGCTCGCGCGCGTCGACGAGCCGGTCGAGGAGCTCGCGTTCGGGACCGTCGACTCGTGGCTGCGTCTGGCGGCTGACCGGCGGGCGAGGAGCACGTCACTGACGCGACGAATGCATCGCGGACGCTGCTCTACGACATCGACGCTCGCGACTGGAGCGACGAGCTGCTCGAGCTCTTCGGCGTCGAGCGCTCGCTCCTGCCCCGCGTCGCCGCCTCGGCGGAGGTCGTCGGCGAGGGGACGCTGCTCGGCACGACACTCCCGATCGCCGGGATCGCCGGCGACCAGCAGGCGGCTCTCTACGGCCAGGGCTGCTTCGCCACGGGCGAAGGAAAGGCGACCTACGGCACCGGCAGCTTCGTGCTTGTCAACGTCGGCGACTCGCCGGCGCCGCCGCCGCACGGGCTGCTGAAGACGGTTGCGGCGTCAGGGCGCGACTACGCGATCGAGGGCGCCGTGCTCGTCAGCGGCGCCGCCGTGCAGTGGCTGCGCGACGGACTCGGCCTGATCGACGAGGCCGCCGAGAGCGAGGCGCTTGCGCGGGAGGTCGCCTCCTCGGCCGGCGTCGTCTTCGTGCCCGCGCTCTCCGGGCTCGGCTCGCCGTACTGGGACGCCGACGCGCGCGGGCTCGTCTCGGGGATCACGCGCGGCACGACGAAGGCGCACCTTGTCCGGGCGGCGCTCGAGGCGATCGCCTTCCAGGTCGCCGACGTCGTCGACGCCCTGCCGGACCCGGTCGTCACCCTGCGGGCCGACGGCGGCGCAACCGACAACGCGTTCCTGATGCAGTTCCAGGCGGATGTCCTCGGCTGCCCCGTCGAGGTCGCGGCGGAGCGGGAGACGACCGCGCTCGGTGCTGCGGCGCTCGCCGGCGTCGCGATCGGGCAGTGGCAGCCGGACGACGTGCTGCGACTGCAGCGGCGCGGCGCTCGTTACGAGCCGTCAGGTGCAGACCTCGGCGAGCAGCGAGAGGCCTGGCGGCTCGCGGTCCGGCGGGCGCGGCTGCAGGCCTAGTAGGAGGGATTGGCGGAATATCGCTCGTCGTCGGGGTGCGATGCTCGTTCCGAGGCAAGGACGCAGGGAGCGTTCGTAGCCGGAGGTTCTACGGGCGCGACCGAGGACGCCGCATCGGGGCGAGCAGAGCGGCCCGGCGGCACAGCCGTTATTTCGCCGAGCCCTCCTAAAGCTAGGACGCCTGCGCGGCGTCGTCCTCGACGCCGTGCTTTTGCAGCTCGCGATCGGTCAGCTCGTAGCCCCGGTCGATGAGCGCGCGCTTGGCCTCGTCGCTCCACGGGCGCTGGGTCCGCAGGCCGGCCTCGAGGCTGATGTCGCCGACGCTCGCCGAGACGGTGATCCGCGGCACGAGCCGGTCGTGCCGGAACGGGAACCGCGCCTGCGCGAACCGCTCGTCGATCGCGGCCTGGATTCGCCGCCGCCGCGCCGGCGTCCGGATGTGCTGCGCGAGGATCTCGCCGACCGAGGCGCGCAGCTCCGCAAGCTCGCGGATCGAGGCGTCCTTCTCGGTCGCGAGCGTCTCCTCGAGCGCGGTGTTGCGCGCGACCGCGAGCCGCATCAAGCGGACGATCATCTCGACGTGATGGCCCGGCTCGCCGCGGCGCTCGCGCTCCTCGGCCTCGTCGAGCTCGGCCAGCAGGCTCTTCACGGGCGACACGCGCCGGAAGCGGTTCAGGCGGCGCCGGAGCGCGGTGAGATCGATGCCGAGGTTCGCGTAGCGAGGGACGTAGAGGAACGAGACGATCATCGCGACCTCGTCGTGCTCATAGGCATGCGCGAGCGGGAAGTTGCGCACCCAGGCGCCGTCGGTCGCGATTCGGTCGCCGACGCGCATCGGCAGGACGAGGGCGCTGATCGCGGCGGAGGCGAGGATCGCCTGGGCCATCTCCTCGGGCGGGGTCGTCCAGGCCGAGTAGACGAGCTCACCCGTCTGCGGCCCCGCCTCGACGTGCGCCGAGACGTCCGTCGCGCAGACCACGAGCTCCCGGTCGGCGACGGCGAGCTGGTGGGCGAGGTCGTCGATCGCTCCCAGCCGCTCGTCGAGCGTTGCCGGCAGCGTGTAGAGGTGCATGCCGCTGATCGGCAGCTGCCAGAGCCGGCGCGGATAGAAGGTGTCCTGCGGCCGCAGCGCGTACATGAACGCCTCGAAGTCGTCGAGCCGGTCGAGGGCCGCCATCGTCCCGGCGAGTGCGCCTGCGGAGGTGCCGTAGATCCGGCCGACCCGTGGCCAGAGCGGCGTTTCGCGCAGTCGTTTCAGGAAGCCGAGCTCCATCAGGACCCCGTTGATGCTTCCGCCGGAGAGGACAATCGCGATGTCCCGTGGCCGCATGTCCACTCATTGTGATCCGAAAGTGATGATCCGGCTACTGTCCGGATGGTGGGCTCGCGCTATCTGGACGAGATCCGCCGGCTCGATCCGGTGCGCGACCACCAGAGAATCGTTTTCCTCGACGCCTGCTTCGAGTTCCCGTGGGACACGACTCGCTCACTCGAGCTGGCGCTCTTTCGCACCTTCGCGGTGCCCTCGATCGGCGAGCTGCTCGCGTCGACCGGTGAGTTCACACAGCGGCCGCGGCGCCGCTACGACGACACCGATCTCCTGATCTCGTCGTTCGCCGAGGCGGGCTACGACTCGGACGCAGGGCGCCGCGCGATCCGGCGCATGAACCGCATCCACGCGCGCTTCGGGATCGGCAACGACGACTTCCTCTACGTGCTCTCGACGTTCGTCTTCGAGCCGGTTCGCTGGAACGCCCGCTTCGGTTGGCGGCAGTTGCACGAGACGGAGAAGCTCGCCACGTTCCACTTCTGGCGCGAGGTCGGGCACCGGATGGCGATCCGAGAGCTGCCAGAGACCTACGAGGCGTTCGAGCGGTTCAACGTCGACTTCGAACGCGACCGCTTCGCCTACTCGGACGGCGGCCGGCGCGTCGCCGAGGCGGCGCTGCGCATGTTCGCCCGCGGCGTTCCCGGTGTCCGCCGCGCGATCTGTGCCGTCCTCGACGAGCCGCTGCTCGACGCGCTGCGTCTCGCCCGGCCGACGGGGCTCGAGCGCCGCGCGGCCGAGACGGCGCTGCGGACGCGCTCACGCCTCGTCGGTGCGCTGCCGCCGAGACGGCGTCCCCGCACGAGGACGGCGCTTCCGAGACGAAGCTACCCTTCCGGCTGGAAGATCGAGGAGCTCGGCCCGGCCCCGTAGCTCAGCGGACAGAGCGGCAGCCTTCGAAGCTGCGTGCGGTGGTTCGACTCCACCCGGGGCCATGTCATTCGCGCCGGCTCGTGCCGTCAGGCGACGGAGAACGCCGAGTTGACGACCGGCTTGCCGAGCTGCTTCTCGGCGCGGCTGCCGAAGCCCGGCCGCACGATCCAGCGATACGCGCCCGCGCTGAAGACGACGGATGCCGGCAGCGTCAGCCGCGGCTTCGACGAGACCGTCTGGTAGATGCGCTTGCTGCCGCGGCGGAACTCGATCGAGTAGTACGTCGCCTTGGGCACGGGCGCCCAGGCCCAGGTCCGCGCCGGCTGGATCGCCGCGGGCGGCGGCGTCGCAGGCGGCTTTGTCGTCGTCCGCGGCTTGGTCGTCGCTGCCCTTGTCGTTGCCGCCTTCGTCGTGGCGGTCGCCGGCTTGGTCGTGGTCGCCTTGGTTGTTGTCGCCGTCGTCGCCGCCTTCGTCGTCGGGCTCGTTCGCTTCGTCGTAGTCGCGGGCGGCGTGATCGGAGCCGTGGTGGCGGGGAGGCCCGTGCTCGTGCCGGTCGCCGTCAGCGGCGCCGGCGGCGGGCCGACAAGCGGCAGGCCGGCGGTGCTCGTCGACGACGAGCTCGCCCAGCCGGGGACGAGATCCGAGATGTCGTGACGTGAGGGCAGCAGACCGAGCAAGGCGAGGATCCCGATCACGGCGGCGACGCCGAGGACGACGACCGCAAGCACCGCCGGCCAACGCCGCCGTTCGGTCTCGGCGACCTCGTCTTCGTCGATGATGAGCCCGGGAATCCAGAGGCCCGGACCCGGTCGTCGATCCGGTTCGGCGGGAGCTTCCTCCGCTTCGGCAGGCTCCTCCGCCTCGGGCGCGGCCTCGACGGTGCCCGACTCCGGCTGCGCGGCCTCCGGCTGCGCGGCCTCCGGTACGAGCGGGGGCGCCGGGCGGTCCGACTCCAGCTGCGAGACCACGCGCTCGACCCGCACCAGCCTGCGGTCGACACCCTGCCAGCCGGTCGTGATCAGCTCGACGAGCATCGCCAGGTCGTCCACCCGCTCCTGCCGTTCCACGGTGCCCGCGCGCTTCAGATCCGAGATCGTTCCGACGAGCTCCTCGAGGAGCGTCACGAGCCGGACGGCGAGCATGTCGGCCTCACGCAGCTCGTCGGCGCTTGCAGTCCGCTCCGGCGGGGCGGCGTCGCCCGGCCGAAGGGCAGGTCCTTGCGGCAAGGCGGCACGAGCGGCCTGGTCGCCGGGACGCCACTCGCTCTCGCTTCCCGAGACGTCGTGCACGGAGGCGAGCGCGAACCGCTCGAGCACGCGCGACTCGGCCGGGCTCAGCTCGTCGAGGACCGCGAGGACGCGCTCCTTGACGATGTCGCTGACCGGCTCGCGCGTGAGGACCCGCACCACGCCTTCGACCGAGACGTCCGCACGCGTCGCGATCTCAACGAGGATCGACACAGTTAGAGCTTACGAGGTCCGGGGTCGGAGCAGGCCGCTCCGCTCTGCGACGCTCGGCGCCTCAGAACGCGATCTGTACCGGAGTGCCGAGGGGCAGGAGCCGGGCGAGTCGAGCGATGCCGGCGTTGCTGATCCGGATGCAGCCGTGGCTGGAGTTGATCCCCAGCGACGCCGGTTCGTTCGTCCCGTGCAGCCCGATCTGGCCGGGGCCGCCGCCGAAGCTGTAGAGGACGTTCGAGTGCGCGGAGAGCCCGAAGGCGTACGGCCCGTACGCGCCGCTCGGGTTTGGCTGCCGGAGGAGCTCGACGATGAAGTACGTCCCGGCGGGAGTGGGCACGACCGAGCGGCCGACACCTGCCGGCTCGCGCTGGATCAGGCGGTTCTCCTTGTAGACGCTCAGCGTGTGCGCGCTGAGGGAGACGATCACGCGGTACGGGTCGAGCGACAGGTTGACCGCCGCGTCCGGACCCAGCCGGTCGAGCCGTTCGGCCGGGTCGGCAGGTACACGAGCTCCCAGCCCGGACGCCGCTGCTTGACGAGGAACGTGAGCGTCGCCCCGTCGGCGTTCGGGCTCCGCAGCGTCAGGTACGGCTTCTTCGCGGTGGGCGTGCGGTACACGGCGACCGCGCGGCCCTTCGCCTCCGCGACGACGCTTTGCTTCGGCGTCGCCGCGGCCGCACCGTGGGGTGCGACGACTGCGAGTGCCGCCGCCGCTGCCGCGATTACGGCCCGGCGGCGAGCTCCGAAGAGCTCGCCGCCGGGCCGGTGAACCGTCGTCGTCTCGGTCATCCGGTGAAGTGGGCGCCGCCGACGACTGCGCGTGCGGGCTTCGCCTTCTTCGTGATCTTCTTGACCTTCTTCTTGACGACCTTGTGCTTGACGACCGCCTTGTGCTTCGCCGCCACCTTCTTCTTGGTGCCGAGCACACCACCCTGAGCGACGGTCGCGACGGCGTTGCTCGTGGCCGTGACCTGGGCGCCGTTGGGGGCCGTCCCCGTCGTGACCGCGACGTTCGTGAAGGTGCTGCCGTCGCTTGCCTTCAGCGTGTGAGAGCACGTGAACGTGATCGACGCTCCCGGAGCCAGCGGCTGCGCGCCCGCCGGCAGAGGCGTCGTGTCGCACCCGGTGTCCACGATCGTCACCGAGAGCGTCGCCGTGCCGGTGTTCGTGACCGCCAGGTTGTAGTCGACCTTCTGGCCGACCGTGGCGCTGACCGGGCCCGCGACGAAGGAGCCGGTGCCGATGCGCTCGGTCTTGACGAGCGAGATCCCGGGCACCAACGGCGGCGGGGGCGGAGGAGGCGGCGGGGGCGGCGGAGGCGGAGGCGGAGGCGGCGTGCACGTCGTCGTGCCGCCGTTCAGCGCCTGGATCAGCCGGCCCTGCTTCGAATAGAAGTTGTTCGTCCCGGCCGGACCGAGATGCGTGATCACGGTGCCGTAGACGAAGTCGATCTGGTAGTAGCAGCCCGGCACGTTGACCGCCAGCGTGTAGTTGCCGCTCGAGTACGTCTGCGTCTTCGAGTCGAACAACACCTGCTGGTCAGCGGTCTTCTCGTCGAACGTCGGCCCGGGGGCCTTGTAGCTGACGAGCGAGAGCGTGATGTTCTCGCAGCCTGCCGCGATCTTGAACGGCACCGTTGCGACGCCCTCACTGATCGTGATCGGGCCGGTCGTGGTCGCCATCCCCGACTCGGGGCAGACGGGCGGTGGCGGCGGGCAGTCCCCGCGCGTCGCCGTGACGTACCGGGCCGGAGCGGGCGAGTCGCCGCTGCCCCAGTCCGCGACCTCGCGGACCTTGACGATCACCTTCGTCGCCGAGCCGGCGGAGAAGGTGCCCGAGAACGCAAAGTTGTTGTCGGAGCCGAAGTGGCCGCTACCGACCTGTGTGTAATGCCCTCCGTTGTCGAACGAGGCGTAGACGCGCACGTCCGAGTTCGTCCGCGACGTTGTCGTCGCGTCGGATCCCGTCCAGGCGGTCGCCGTGTAGGACACCGTGCCGTTGCAACCGAGTGTGGCCGAGATCTCGGAGTGGCAGGCTGCTGCAACTGTGGCCAGCAGACCGGCCGCGCCGAGGACGCAGACCAGCACGAAAAGACGCCGCATTGTTTTTTCTCCCCTAGGTTGTTTTGAGCCCCTGGGCGTAGCAGACCCAAATTGCCGCCGTACAAGTGCCCTGCTTTTTCGCCCTGATCTTCGAGTTTCTAAACGTAACGCTGCAATCGGCTGGCGAGGCTCAGGACGGGCCCGCCCGGCTGGTGGGAGATGTCCGGCCTGGCGCCGGCACTTCCTTCCGCATCTCACAGTGACGCCCCTGCAGCGATTCGCCAACGGGACGAAGGTCGAGCTTTTCACGTTTTCAACCCATACACACGGTCTTTTCCCCCACCATTCGGTTGGGGGCGTGGCGGGCCCGCTCGTTGAGCCGCGGTTAAGCCTCGAGCGGCCGGCGAACAAGCATCGTCCCCACGACGTCACACGAGTCGATGAGGCTGCGTCTGGGAATCGCGTGCGCCGCCGTCGCCGCCGGGCTTGCGCTCGGCGCCGTCGGGCTGCTGCACCGCGACGGGAGCTCCTCGGCCAGCGGTGGCGCGCCTTCGTCGACGACCGCAGACTCCGATCAGATCGTCGAGACCTCGGTCGGCACGGGCGCGGATCGCGTCTGGATCTTCCGGCCGGCCCACGGCGAGCCGAAGCACGTCGTGCTCTTCGTCCACGGGCTCGGCGACCAGCTCGAGACGACGCCCTTCCATCACCGCCCGTGGCTCGAGCATCTGGCCGCCGAGGGGAACGCTGTTCTCTACCCGCGCTTCGAGCTGCATCCGTTCGAGGCGGGTGGGCTGCGCCACCTCGTCAAGGGCGCGCGGCTCGGCTGGCGCGAGCTGCACACGAACGCCCCGGTGCTGGCCATCGGCTACTCGCGCGGCGGCCGGCTCGTCATGGACTACACGGCGCGCGCGCACGGGGTCGGCCCGGTGCCGAGCACGGTCCTCTCCGTCTTCCCGTCCGGGCTCATGGACTCACTCCAGGACCTGCGGACGATTCGCAAGGGCACGAAGGTCGTCCTGCTCGCGGGCGACAAGGACGAGACCGTCGGCACGCACGGCGTCAACCAGCTCGTGACGCAGCTCGCGGCGAGCGGCTTCCCGTACGAAGATCTGAAGTACCAGCTCGTGCGCTCGCACGGCACCTTTGTCGCGACGCACCTCTCGGTGCTCGACGACTCGCCGGGCGCGCGGGCGGCGTACTGGGCCCGCGCCGACCGGCTGCTCGCAGCGCTGTAGCCGGACCTGCTCGGGCCGGCTCGTGATGTGCACGTAGAGGCGGCCGTCCTGGTCGCACTCCTCGCGCAACGCAACCTGCCCGGTGCGGCCGCTGCCCTTCCACGAGACCTCGGAGTCGTGCTCCTCGACCTCGTCGAAGAGGATGTCGAACCCCGCCGTCTGCAGCGCCTGCTTGTAGTCGTCGTGCGCGTCCTGGATCGAGCCCTCGTAGTAGCCGTCCACGATCTGCGACGGGCCAACCGGCTCGGTCGAGACGTACGTCGCCTTCTCGAGCTGCGGGAAGTTGGCGGGCAGCTTCGCGTCGCCTGTGAGCGCAGCGCCGTCGCAGGCCGCCTTCGCCTCGGCGCTCACCTGCGACCCTGCGTCGGTGTCGGTGCCTTTCTCGCCGGAGCCGCCGCACGCGGCGAGCGAGCAGGTTGCGACGACGGCGATGAGGATCAGCCTGAGGGCTCGTGCGCTCACGGGGCCGCGATCCTACAGCGGCGGTGCAGGCATCGCGACGCGATTCTTAGCGGATTCTTATCGGCCTCTCAGCGTCCCTTCAGCCGGGCCGGGGAGACTGTGCCCACTTCCCATGTGCGTACCCCGGCGGCCGTGCTCCCCTGTGCGGCCGTCGCCTTTTCTGGCAAGACTCTCGGTGAATGCGGGTGCTGATCGCCGACGACGACGCCGCCGTGCGGGACGCGCTTCGCCGCGTGCTCCAGCACGAGGGGTACGAAGTCGAGTCGGCGTCTCGGGGTGACGAGGCACTGACGCGCGCCCTCGCGGGCGGGCTCGACCTGATCGTGCTCGACGTCCTGATGCCGGAGCCGGACGGCCTCCAGGTCTGCCGGACGCTTCGCGGGCGCGATGTGCAGACCCCGATCCTGATGCTCACCGCCCGCGGCGAGGTCGCGGACCGGGTCGCCGGCCTCGACGCGGGGGCAGACGACTATCTCGCGAAGCCGTTCGAGCTCGACGAGCTGCTCGCCCGAATCCGGGCTCTTCTGCGCCGCTCGCGAGGCGGCGGCAAGACCTTGCGCTTCGGCGACCTCACGCTCGACACGAGCTCGAGGAAGGTGCTGCGCGGCGAGCGCGAGATTGAGCTGACGCGCACCGAGCACGCTCTGCTGGAGCTCTTCCTCGCCAACGCGGGCAAGGTGCTCTCGCGTACGGAGATCTTCGAGGCCGTGTGGGGCTACGACTTCGGGCCGCTGTCGAACTCGCTCGAGGTGTACGTCGGCTATCTGCGGCGCAAGACCGAGGCGGGCGGCGAGCCGCGCCTCCTCCACACGGTCCGCGGCTTCGGCTACGTCTTGCGCGAGGAGCCATGAGCCTCGGACGCCGGGTCGTGCTCGTCGCGACCGCCGGCACTGCGCTCGTGACGCTGCTCGTGGCCGGGTCGGCGTACGCGATCGTCCGGCGTGAGCTCTACCGGCATGCCGACGACGCGCTCCGGGACCGCGCCGCCGTCCTTGCTCCGGCGGTCGCCGCACTGAGGCCAGGCGGCACGTCGCTGCCGCTCGTCGCGGCGCCGGGCGAATACGTGCAGACCGTTGACGCCGCCGGGCGGACAGCCCGCCCGCCGTACCAGGCCGTCGTGCTGCCGGCCGGGCAAGACGCACGGGAAGTCGCGGCGGGCCGCCGCAAGCCCTTCGTGCGCGGCGCCACCGTCTCGGGACAGCACCTGCGCGTCTACACGAGCCTGGCCGCCTCGGGTCTCGCCGTCGCCGTTGCTCGGTCCGACGAGGCCGAGCGGTCGACGCTCCGCCGCGTGCGGCTGCTCTTCCTCCTGCTCGTTCTCTGCGGCGTCGGGCTGTCGGTGCTCGTCGCCTCGTGGGTGCGCGACACCGCGCTCGCCCCGGTGCGCCGGTTGAGCGAGGCGGCAGGGCGGATCGCGCGCACCCGCGATCTCGGCGTGCGCCTCGACGACCGCGGGACGGACGAGGTCGCCCGCCTCGGCGCGAGCTTCAACGAGATGCTCGCCGCGCTCGACCACTCGCTCGCCTCGCAGCGGCGCCTCGTCGCCGATGCGTCGCACGAGTTCCGAACACCGCTCACGAGCCTGCGGGCGAACCTCGAGTTCGTGCTCCGGCACGAGGACTTGCCGCTCGCCGAGCGGGAGGCGATCGCCCGCGACGTGCTCGGCCAGGTCGACGAGCTCTCGGGCCTCGTCGACGACCTGATCGAGCTGGCCCGGGAAGACGGCGGCGGCCCGCCGGACGAGGTCGAGGACGTCAGGCTCGACGACCTCGTCGCCGGCGCGATCGAGTCGATGCGCCGCCGCGCGCCCGGCAGCCGGATCGAAGCGGAGCTCGAGCCCACGGTCGTTCGCGGCAGCCCGGAGCGACTCGGGCGCGCGGTTCTCAACCTGCTCGATAACGCAGGCAAGTGGAGCCCGCCGGACAGGCCTGTCGAGGTGCGCGTCGCCGGCGGCGTCGTCGAGGTCCGCGATCACGGCCCGGGGATCAGCGAGGGAGACCTGCCGCTCGTCTTCGAGCGCTTCTACCGCTCGCCCGACGCACGCGGCACACCGGGCTCGGGGCTCGGGCTCGCGATCGTCAAGCACGTCGCCGAGGCGCACGGCGGCGCGGCCGAGGCCGCGAATGCCGAGGGAGGGGGAGCGGTGTTCCGGCTCCGGCTGCCGGTCGAGCCCGGCGACGGTTAGCGTCCGCGCGTGGATCTCGCCCTCCAGGTCCTCGTCACGGGGCTCGCGGCCGGAGGCGTCTACGGCCTGGTCGCGGTCGGTTACTCGGTCGTCTACCGGCTGACGGGCGTCGTTCACTTCGCGCTCGGCGACCTCGTCGGGCTCGCAGTCTTCGTGACGCTCGCGGTTGCCGTCGGCACCGGACCGGTGACGCAGACGAGCGTCGGCGGCGCCCGGTTCGTCGTCGGCCTCGTCGTCGGGCTCGTCGCGTGCATCGGCGCGGGCATGGCGACGTACCTGCTCGCCGTGCAGCCGTACGTCGCGCGCGGCTCGACGGTCGGCTGGGTCGCGACGACCGTGGCCGTCGCGTTCGCGCTCCGCAGCGGCGAGACCGCCGTGTTCGACCGGCCGGGCTACGTCGTACCCGATCCGCTGCCGTTCCGCGACATCGGCCGCGGCGGCTATCTGGAGGTCGGCGGCGCCTCGATCCCGGTGCGTGCGTTCTTCGTGATCGCCGTCGCACTGCTGCTGGCCGTCGTCGCCGAGCGGGCGCTCGAACGGACGAGGTGGGGTCGCGCGCTGCAGGCGATCGTCGACGATCGCGAGGGTGCGCTCCTCGTCGGCGTCCCGGTCGAGCGCTACGTCGCGGCTGCGTTCGGCCTCGCCGGTGGGCTGGCCGCGGTGGCCGCGGTGATCGCTGCGCCGAGCGGGACGTTCTCCGTCGACACGGCGACCCTGCTCGGCGTCAAGGGCTTGGTCGCCGCGCTCGTTGCCGGTTTCGGGTCGCTTCGGCTCGCGTTCGGCATGGGGCTCGTGCTCGGCGTGGCGGAGGCGGCGATCGCCGGGCTGCCGGTGCTCGGTCACGAGCTTGGTCCGTCGTGGCGCGAGGTGATCCCGCTCGCACTCGCGCTCGCCTGGATGGCGTCGCGGCGCCTCGGCGCGGCGGTGGAGGCCGTGGAATGACCGTCGCCGCGCTCAGGGCGGGTGCGCACGACGCGCGCCGCGCCTGGCGTCCCGCGGCGACGCTCGGCGCGGTCACACTGGTTGTCGTCGCGCTGGCGCCGCTCGCGGGCATCGACACCGCATCGGCCGCCGTCAACGTGCAGCTCGCGCTCGCGGCGACCGCGCTCGGGTTCGTCGTCGGCATCGGCGGCATGCCGTCGCTGGGGCAGGGCGCCTTCATGGCGATCGGCGGCTTCGCCTCGGCGCTGCTGCGGGTGAAGGCGGGAGTGCCCGGTTTCGCGGCCGTGCCGCTCGGCGCGGGGGCCGCCGCGCTCGCGGGTGTCGTCGCGGGCGCGGCATTCGTCCGCCTGCGCGCGGCGTTCGTCGCGGTCAGCACCTGGATCCTTACCTGGCTCGTCGCGATCGCGCTCGCATCGTTTCCGCGCCTCTCGGGCGGGGCGCAGGGCCTCGTGCTCGACGACGGGTTGAGCGCCCGCTTCCACTTCGAGCTGGCGCTCGCACTGCTCGCGCTCGCCGTGCTCGGCTTCGTGGCGCTCGCGCGGGCGCCGTTCGGGATCCGGCTCGCCGCCGCGGCGCAACGGCCCGCGGCGGCAGCCGCGCTCGGGACTCCCATCGGGCGGCTGCGCCTCGCGGCGTTCGTCGGCTCCGCCGCGGTGGCGGGGCTCGCCGGTGGGCTCGCTGTCGACCTCGCAGGGGTGGCCGATCCCGGCGCCTTCGGCCCGTTCCTCTCCTTCGAGCTGCTCGTCGCGGTGCTGCTCGGTGGCGCGCGCACCGCGGCCGGGCCGGCGGCCGGTCTGGCGATCTATCTGCTCGTCTCGCATGCGGGTCACCTGCTCGGCTCTGCCGAGGGCGTCGACGCGGCGCGGTACGACCCGATGATCGCGGGAGTGCTGATCCTCGCCGCCCTCGCGTTCGGCGGCGACGGTGTGCTGCCGGAGCTCGGGCGCCGGCTGCTGCGCCGGCGACCGCATCCCGCGCCGGTGCGGCTCGCATCTCCGGCCGCTCTGTGCCGTCCGGAGCCGGAGACGGTCCTGCGGGCGGACGGCCTCTCGAAGCACTTTGACGGCTTCGCCGCGCTCGACGGCCTCTCGCTCGAGCTCGTCTCGGGCCGCGTCGTCGCGGTCGTCGGCCCGAACGGCTCAGGCAAGACGACGGCGCTGAGACTGCTCGCGGGGGCGATGACACCTGACGGCGGGCGGATCGTCCTCGGCGGCGACGACATCACCGAGCTCGATGCACACGCGCGCGCCGAGCGGGGCGTCGTGCGCACGTTGCAGGCGACCGCCGTCTTCCCGGCCTCGACCGCGCTCGACAACGTCGTCGTCGGCGCGGCGGTCGGCGAGCGCGATCTCGGCCCGCTTCGCGCGCTCTTCGCCACGCCGCGGGCACGCGCCGCCGCCACCCGCGCGCGCAACCGTGCCCTCGAGTCGCTCGAGCGCGTCGGGCTCGGCTGGGCGGCCGATGTGCCGGCGGCGGAGCTGCGCGCGGCCGACCAGCGCGCGTTGATGATCGCGGCCGCGCTCGCGGCCCGGCCGCGCGTCCTGCTCGTCGACGAGCCGTCGGCCGGAATCGGCGCCGAGGAGGTCGACGGCCTCCTGGCGCTGCTCGGTGGGTTGCGCGACGACGGCATTGCGGTGCTGCTCGTCGAGCACAACCTGCGGGTCGTGCGGAACGCCGACCACGTCGTCGTCCTCGCCGCCGGCCGGGTCGTCGCGGCAGGAGACCCCGAGCACGTCTCCGCCGACCCGGAAGTCCGTCGCGCCTTCCTCGGCGGCGCTCCGCTCTAAGGTTCCGGCGTGCGCTCTCGTCCGCTCCTCTTGTTGCCGGTCGTCCTGGCCGGCGCAATCGGGCTCGCCGGCTGCGGCAGCTCGGGCAACAAGGAGGGCGGCTCGCTGACGATCGTCGTCAACGCGCCCTTCTCGCGCACGCCGCAGCTGGGGGAGTCGATCGCGCGCGGGGCGGAGCTCGCCGTCGACGAGGCCAATCGCCAGGGCGTGATCGTCGATCACAAGCGATACAAACTGCGCGTTCGCAGGATGGACAACGCCCTCTCGCCCGCACGAGCCGCGCGCAACGTGCGCACCGCGGTGAAGGACGGCGCGCTCGCGATCGTCGACGAGGGAACCGGCGTCGACGCCTCGTGGCGGATCGCGAACGGCGCGAGCGTGCCGATCGGCATCGCCTACCAGGGAGGCATCGAGCTCGTCGATCCGGACACGCGGCCGAACGTGTTTCGCATTGCCCCGACCGACCGCGGGATTGCGTTCCGGCTCGCGGAGTACACGATCCCGAAGGGCCTGAAGCTGGCGCTGCTCGTCGACGACTCGGGCTACGGCCAGGAAGGCAGGAAGGCGCTCGCGAAGGCATTCGGGTCGAACCCCGAGGCGGTCGCGGCACGCATCACGCTCCCGTCCTCGGCGCTCGACGTCTCGCCGCAGGTGCTGCGCGCGAAGCGGGCAGGGGCGACGGCGCTCCTCGTCTGGGCGCAGCCGGCGACGATTGCCGCGACGCTCACGGCCGCGCGCACCGCCGGCTGGAAGGTGCCGGTCTACACGCCGCCCGCCGGCGAGAGCCCGCTGATCCGCCAGCAGCTTGCCGACCATCCCGACTGGGTCGACGGCCTGACGGTTGCGACCGGGCGGATGACGGCGGAGCTCGGGCCGGGCTTCTTCTATGCGTTCGAAGGGAACTACGAGCGCTCGTTCGGCGTCGACAAGGTCGGGGTCAAGACACGCGCGGGACAAGAGGTGATCCAGCCGCCCGAGCAGGCGATGTACTCCTATGACTTCGTCCGCGTGCTCGTCGCCGCGATCGGCCAGGCGAAGTCGATCGACCGGGCGAAGGTGCTGGCAGCGCTGGAAGAGGTGACGGTGCGCGGCGCGAACGGCGACGAGCGCGGGTTCAATCGCCGCAATCACGACGGTGTGGTCGACGACGACGTCTACTTCGCCCGCTTCCGCGACATGACCTATCGGCCTGTGAAAGACGACCCGCTCAGCCGGACACTCCCGGTCGTGCCGCAAGTCCGCTGAGGTGCGGCGGACACTGCTCATCGTGGCGGCAGCTGCGCTCGTCGCCGCGGCGAGCGCAGCGGCGGCGGAGCAGCCCGTGCTGCTGCCGTCGCCGGTGCGCGCTCCGACCGGCAACCCGCCGCTCCAATCCGAGGCTCTCGTCGGCGAGGTGCGGTGGCGCGGGCGCATCGACAGCGACGAGCGGATCGAGGTCGCGCTCGCCGCCACGGGCAGGCCGACGTCGATCGCCGTCGTGCAGCGGCTGCTGGTCGGCGGCGTCGGCGACTACGTGCTGGCGGTGCCGGGCCCGATCGCCGACGTCCAGCCCGCGCCGGGCTCCGATGCCGATCCGGGGCTGCGCTCGGGCGCCGTCCTCTGGCAGGGCTTCTCGCCCGGAGGCGAGCGGCTCGCTGCCCGCATCGAGCTGATGCCCGCGCGGGCGGCGCCGTTCCTGCCGGTCCGCGTGCGCGTCACCCGTGACGGCACGAGCGTGCAGGTCCGCATCGAGAACGCGACCGCGTATGCCGTCGACCTGCCGGCCGGCGTCGGCCGTCCGGCCGAGCTGAGGGCGATCCTGGCCGCGGTCCGCGGCGGGAGCGTCGGCGACGTGTTCGCCCATCTCGCCCGTCCACCCGGCTCGCGGACCGTCCGCATCGAGGCGCCGCTCCGGGTCACCGGCGAGGTTCGCGTCGGCTCGGCACGCGCGCCGGTCGCGGCGCTCCTCGGCGCGGGCCGTCCGCTCGTGCAGACGGTGACACTGAACGGGAGCGGGGTGCCGCGCGTCATGCTCGTCGTTCGGCCGGAGCTGCCGGGACGCCTCTATGTCCTGCCGCCGGGGCTTGACGGGGCGCAGGCGCTGAACCGCACCGCCGAGACGCTGGCGCGTTCCGCCCGCGTCCACCAGTACCGGCTGTTCCTCGCAAACCCCGACGCGAAGGGACGCGCCGACGCCGTGTACGTCTTTCGGACCGCGGCCGCGCGACCGGCCGTCGCGAGCTCGGCACCGGCTGCCGACGACGGCCTCGGCACGCTCGGCTACCTGCTACTCGGGCTCGGCGCCGCGGTTGCCCTCGCGGGCGGCGCGGTGCTCTGGTCGCGCTCCTAGGGCTCTGCTGGTTGTCCTGTCCCGCGCCCGCTCGAAGGACCACTATTCTGAGGGTGTCCGCGGGCGTGGCGGAACTGGCAGACGCGCCGGGTTTAGGTCCCGGTGGGGCGAGAGCCCCTTGGAGGTTCGATTCCTCTCGCCCGCATAGGGTCGCTCGGGACGGGGACGTGATTGGATGTCAGACGTGGGCGGCGCCGCTGTATCGCTCGTTGCGGATGACGCACTCTGGGTGTGGACCATCCTGGGTCTTCTCGTGGTTGTGGGCGCGTTGCTGACCTTCTTTGCGGTGGTGCGTTTCGGTTGGCGGCTCTTCCGATCCAACGAAGAGCTGGAGCCGGGTGGCTCGATGGGCCGGCAACTGGCCGACTCCGTGAGGCGCCGGCGGAAGTAGTCCGCGCAACCATGCTTGCCCGCTACTTGCCGAGCCGCGTGCGCCGGCGGATGCCGAGGCGGGCCTGCACCGCCTTGTCCTCCTCGCCGTCCTTGCGCGCAGCCCAGACGAACAGGTACAGCACGAGCGCCGTCGTCGACAGCGTGACGACGAGCACGGCGATTCCGGCGGCGAGCTCCATTCGGTCATTGTCGCCGAATCGTCCGCGCGGACGATGACGACCGCTCCGACCACGGCTACGCTTCCTCCACGATGAACGCTCAGGAGCTCTCCTGGCTTTCTGCCAGCTCGAACAAAAACGGCTGATCCGCCGCTCTCGACTTCAAGCGTCCGAGAGAGCGGCGGGACAGGACGCGCTCCGCGGCCTTGTCGAGGCCTGCCCGCAGCGCGGCCTTCCCGCATGAATTGAGCGAAGGGAAGGTGAGAGCGATGCCAATGCCGCATCGCACGCAGATGCAGTGATCAAGCGCCGGCTCGTCGGCAAGGACGGCGGCGAGCGCATCAAGGAGCTCGGTCGATCCTCGCGGAGCTGCCCGACTACAAGAACGGTCCGTACGGCGACATCCGCAAGTGGGTCAACGCCCAGATCGAGGAGTCGCGCGTGCGCAAGAAGGTCGTGCACCGCGACTCGCTGCAGGTGCGGCGCGAAGGCGTCGCGCAGATCGCGTTCGTCGGTCCGCCGAACGCGGGCAAGTCGTCGCTCCTGCAGGCGCTCTCGTCGATCCAGATCAAGACGGGCGACTACGCGTTCACGACGCTCCGCCCCGTGCCGGCGCTGACGCGCCTCGCGCGGTGTGCTCGTCCAGCTCGTCGAGATCCCGGGGCTGATCGAAGGCGCGCACGAGGACCGCGGTGGCGGCCGGGCGCTCCTCGGCGTCCTGCGGGGAGCCGACGCGATGGTGCTCTGCCAGGACGCTTTGGCGCCACTCGACGGGCTGCACGCCGTCCGCGCCGAGCTCGACGCGGCAGGGATCGCGCACCGCGCGATCGTCGCGGTGACGAAGCTCGACGAGGCGGATGCCTCCGCGGTCGATCAGATCGGCGCGGCAGCCGGGCCTGCCGGCGATCGGCGTCTCCGTCCTGGACGACGAGAGCCTGGAGCGGCTGCGCGCCGCCGCTCTGGCGCCTGACCGGGCTGATCCGCGTCTTCCTGCGCCGGCCCGGCGACCCGAGGCCGAGCCGGCGGCGCTCGAGCCGGGCTCGACGGTGCTCGACGCCGCCGCCACGATCCACCACGAGCTGGCGGACACCTGCACCGGTGCGCGCGTGTGGGGGTCGTCGGCGAAGTTCGACGGCCAGCGCGTCGGCACCGGCCACGTTTTGGTCGACGACGACCTGGTGGAGATCGTCTCGTCATGAGCGACTAGAGGCTTGATGTGGAACTCGGGTGCGTGCGGGGATGCGTCAGACCAAGCGGGTCGGCCAGATCGGGCGCAGTCCATAGTGGTGCTACGGGTAAGCCCGAGCTGGCTGAGCCGCGCCGTGTCTGGCGCACCAGCCGTGCGTGCTCGGGTTTCGCATCAAGCCTCGAGTTCCTCGTGCGGCGCGCCCGCGGTCCCGCCTGGGATCACGGGCGAGCGCGTCGCGAGCAGAGCGGTTGGGACGAGCACGCGGTGTTCATGGACGGACTCGTCGAGCAAGGCTTCATCGTCCTCGGCGGGCCCGTCGGCCCGGGCGACGGCGACGACACGCTCGTCGTCGTTCAGGCGGAGAGCGAGGCGGCGGTCCGGCGACGTTTCGCCGGCGAGCCGTGGCCCGAGGACGTGCTCCAGCTCGTGAGCATCGAGCGCTGGTCGCTGTGGCTTCGCGCCCCGGGCTGGGGGCCGAGCGAGTAGGTCGAGCCGCACGCGCCACGCCAGGCATTTCCTCGTTGCAACCATGATTCCGTACCTGGTACACGACCAGGTACGGAGGCAGGGCAAAGTGTCAGCTGTGCAGGCATTTCCTCGTTTGGAACACCATTTCATACCTGGTACGCGACGAGGTACCAGTGGAGGTGTCGCGCAGCGGCCCAGCGCGTCGTGGGCCGGCTGAGTGCCCGCTAGTCGAGCCAGTCGACCGGCGCCGGGTCTCGCTCCTTGCCGGGCGGGAGCCCGAGCGGCGGGCCGAGGTGGATCAGCGAGACGACGTGCTCGTCGGCCGCGAGCCCGAGCGCGGCGCGTCCCTGGGGCGTCCGCAGGACCGACGGCGTGCGCCAGTAGGAGGCGAGCCCGCGCTCATGTGCCGCGAGCAGGACGACGTAGACCGCGCAGCCGGTCGCGAGCAGATCCTCCTCGTCCTGCACGGCGTCGCCGGTGAGCTTCGCCGTTGCGAGGACGAGCGTCGGCGCGCGGTCGAGCTTCGCTGCCTCTCGCTCGTCGCCCGCCTCCTTCAGCCGCGCGAGGGCTTCGGGCCCGAGCACCCGGAACCGCCAGGGCTGGGTCAGCTTGTGGTTCGGCGCGAACCGCGCGAGCTGGAGAAGCTCCTCGATCGTGCTTCGATCGACCGGCGCCCGCCCGTACTGCTTGTGGGTGCGACGGGTGCGGGATTGCGGTCGCGACGTCCATCGCCGTCACCCTAGCGGCGGGCTGCGGACACGAGCCGCGTCGCAGCGCCACGCGTCTCGCCGAGCCCGTGCTCGGGATCGTGCGCGGCCTTATCGTCCGTGAGGAGTGGCGCCTGGCGGCGGTAGCCGAGCCGGGCTTTGCTTGAATGGCTCAATGACGTCCCAGGGCGCATCCCAGGTCGAGCAGCTTGGAGAGAACAAGGTCCGCCTCACGGTCGACGTCCCGGCGCACGACGTCCATCACGCGATCGAGCACGCGACCGAAGATCTCGCGTCCAGCGTTCGCATCCCGGGCTTCCGCAAGGGCAAGGTGCCGAAGCAGGTGCTGCTCTCTCGCCTGGGGAAGGAGCGCATCTACCAGGAGGCCGTCGAGAGTCACATCGGCGGCTGGTTCTGGAACGCCGTCTCGAGCACGCGCGCGCGGCCGGTCAAGGTGCCCGAGTACGAGTACGAGCTGCCGGCTTCGGACTCCGAGCCGTGGTCGTTCCAGGCGACGTTCGGCGTCCAGCCGATGCCGACGCTGCCCGACTGGCGCTCGCTCAAGGTGCCGAAGGCCGAGGTCTCTGTGCCGGCGGAGGTCGTCGACTCGGAGCTCGAGATGCTGCAGACCGCGG
>CAVQYE010000021.1:0-112823 GCA_963718065.1 uncultured Actinomycetes bacterium
CGGCCAGGGTCGTCACGAAAGTCCTCGCACGAGCGCGTCGACGATCTCCGAGCCGGGAAGCACGACCGCGGCCGCGGCGAGGCCGAGCAGCAGGACGATCGAGACTGCTGTCAGGACATTGAGGCCGCGAAGGCCGGCCACCGCGGCGTCGGCGCGCGGCGGACTGTCGCCCGCGGTGGTCTCGATCAGGGCATGGGCGAGCCCGAGGAAGCCAAGCGCGAGCAGGAGCGCCATCGCGCTCGCCTCCCAGGGCCGGCCGCCCTGAAAGCCGCCGGCGACGATCAGCACCTCGCTGGCAAAAAGTGGCGAAGGCGGGAGGCCCGCGAGGGCGGCGAGCGAGATCCCCATCGAGGCGCCGAGCGCCGGCTTGGTGCGTCCGAGGCCGGTGACCGCATGCTCGCCCGCCCGCGGCTCGTGGCTCGCGAGTGGCGTCGCAGCGTAGAAGCCGAGCGCCTTGGCCACCGCGTGCGCGGCGACGTGGACGGCGACGCCGGCTAGGGCGAGCGGCGTGCCGAAGCCGACGCCGAGCGCGATCACACCCATGTGCTCGAGGCTGGAGTACGCGAGCAGCCGCTTCCAGGGCAGCGATCGCCAGAGGAACGGCACAGCGACGACGAGCGAGGCGAGCCCGAAGCCGATCAGCACGCCTGCCGCGGCATGGACGCCCACGACCGGCGCGAGTGCGTGCTCCGAGCGCCAGACCACGAGCAGGACGGCCGGCAGGAGCGCCGCCGAGAGCAGCGCCGAGACGGGCGGCGGCGACTCGGAGTGTGCGTCGGGCAGCCAGTTGTGCACGGGCGCCCAGCCGACCTTCGCCGCCAGCCCGGCGATCAGGAGCAGGTAGGCGACGAGTGCGGTCTCACTGCCGCCGGCATACGTCGAGAGCGCGTTCCAGGAGAGCGCACCGATGCCGCCGGTCGGAATCCCCGCCGCGAGCATCACGATCCCGAGCAGCGCGACACCCAGGCCGAGCGACGTCAGCACCAGGTACTTCCAGCCGGCCTCGAGCGCGCGCGGCTTGCCGCTGAAGCCGACAAGCAGTGCCGAGGCCGCCGTCGTCGCCTCGACGAGCAGCCACGCCGCACCGAGGTTCCCGGCGAGCGGCACCGCGAGCAGGATCGCCCAGAACGCGTAGAGCACGGCGTAATAGATCCGCTGCCGCCGCCCCGGAGAGACGAGCGAGTCGTCGCCACCGCCGAGATACGCCGGCGAGACGAGAACGCTCGCGACGCCGACGGCGCCGATCACGCCGACGAGCAGCGCACCGGCGACGTCCACCACGAGCCACTCGCCGATACGCGGCTCGCCGGGCGCATGCAGGGCCACGACGGTCAGCGCGAGCGCGGCTGCCCCGGTCGGCACGGCGCCGGCGCGCGCGAGGACCGGAACGAGCCGCCGCGGAGCGAGCAGGAGCAGCGCGGCCGTGGCCGACGGAACGGCGATCACCGCCAGGGCGAGGAGCTCCCGGCTAGTCACGCAGCGTCCTCAGGACCGCGCTGTCGCCCGCGCCGAACTCGGCGAAGATCCGCTCGTAGAAGACGACCGCGACCAGCGCGACGAGGATCAGGTCGAGCGCGACGCCCAGCTCGATCGCGACCGAGGCCCCGCGGGGAAGCTCGAGTGCGGAGAGCGCAAGCGCGTTCTCGACGAGCACGATGCCGATGATCTGGAAGAGCGTCGCCCGGCGGAGCGCTGCGGTGGCGATGCCGAATGCGACCAGCGCCAGCACCCCGCGCTCGGCGTCGCGCGAGCTGAGCCCGATGACCGGCACGAGCCAGGTCGCCGCCAGCGCGAAGCCAATGGCGATCCCCGCACGCGCGAGCGGCGCCACCCGCGCCCGCACCGGTCGCACCGCGCGGGTGCGTGACACGAGCAGCAGGAAGAGCCCGCCGAGTACGAAGGCCCGCACCGCGAGCGCCCCGGCTGCCACGACATCGCCGGCCGTCTCTGCATCGTGCAGCGCATAACCGACAAGCACCAGCGCCTGCAGGGTGACAAGCGCGACCGCGACCGAGCGACGGCGGACGACGATCACGGCGAGCCCGAGCGCGACGAGCACCCAAACGACCGCGCCGCTCATGCCGAGCCCGCAAGCCAGGAAGCGATGCCGAGCAGCGCCGCCACCGCGCCGGCACCGAGCAGACGCGGCACCAGCATGATGCGCATCTTCGCGACCAGCGTCTCGGCCAGCGCCAGCGCGGCGCAGAGGACGACGAGAACGCCGGGCAGCAGAGCGAGCTGTGACCACACTCCGGCCGGATGAGGCAGGAAGACCTGCGCCGCGAGCACGAGCACGACCCAGTGGCGCGCAGCGGCTGTCCACTCGAGGTACGCGAGGTCACGTCCCCGCGTACTCGAGCAGCGGTCCCTCGTGGATCATCGTCAGCTCGAGGTGCGTGTCGCGGCTGTCGACGGGCTGGCGTCCCGTCTCCGCCACGGCGACGAGCGCGAAGGCGATCGCGCCGAGTGCCAGCGCGGGGCTCGACCAGGCGTGCGTGCCGGCCGTCGCGGCGACGACGCCGGTCAGGTCGGTGGTGCCGGCGATCAGCGCGGCCACGGCGAGGGACAGCACGAGTGTCGCCTCGACGAAGACCGACAGGGTGAGATCGCGGCTCGCGCCCATCAGCGAGAAACCGCTGCCGGCGTCCCAGGCGGCGACGACGACCGCGAAGCGGGCGAGCGCGAGGAGCCCGACGAAGACGAACGCATCGTGGCCGATCCCGAACCCCGGGGCGGCCGCGGCCACCGGGACGACGAGCACGGCTGCAGCCAGGGCGCCGGCCGCCACCGATGGTGCGAGCCGGTACAGGACCGTGGTTCCCTCGGGCGCGACGACACTCTTCCCCCAGAGCCGGCGCAGCTCGCGATACGGCTGCAACGGGCTCGGGCCGCGCCGGCCCTGAAGCCGCCCCTTCCAGTGCTGCACGAGACCCGGGAGGAGCGGCGCGAGTGCGATGCCACCGACGATCTGGGCCGCGCCTGCCACTGCCGACCCGCCGCTCACGCGATCCACCCCAGGCGCGCGGCGGCGAGGAGCACGAGGACGAGCGCGGCGAGATAGGCGACGTACGTGCCGAGGCTGCCGCTCTGCAGCCGCCGGGCCTGCGCGGCGGCCGCGAGCGAGACGCGCTCGAGCGGCTCGTAGACGCGATCCTCGATCAGGTGCGGTACGTGGCCGCTGTAGGAGACCTCCTGCAGGACACCTCCCTCGCTCCGCGCCACGATTTCCCGCTCCGGGCGCAACACCGTCTCGAGCACCAGGCGCAGCGGCTTGCTGAAGCCGGCGCTCGTCCAGAGGAGCGCCGGCTCGAGACGCTGGCCGGACGCCCAGGCGGGAGCCGGGGCGGCGGTCCGGCTGCCACGCAACAAGACGAGCCCTCCGGTGAAGGCGGCGAGCACGACGGCGATCCAGATCCCGGACAACGAGCCGGTCCCGGGCAGCGGGAGCCCGAGCGTGCGTCGGCACGCCGGCCGACCAGGGCGCCAGTCCGACGAGCGGGCCGAAGAGCAGTCCCGGCGCGAGGCCGAGCAGGACGCAGGCGCCCGCGAGGAACACCACCGCTCCGCGCATCGGCAGCGGTGCCTCCTCGGCAGCGGCCACTGCCGGGGTCCGCGGCGGGCCGAGGAGCACGAGGCCGACGACCTTGACGAAGCAGAAGAGCGCCAGCGCCGCGGTGGCGGCGAGCGCGCCGAGAGCGAGCGCGCCGGCGATGCCGTCGCCGACGTTCCCGTAGGCCGTGACGTGGAGCAGCGCCTGCAGGGTCAGCCATTCCGAGGCGAAGCCGTTCAACGGCGGGAGGCCCGCGATCGCCGCCGAGCCGACGAGGAACGCCCCGCCGGTCCAGGGCATCCGGCGCAGGAGGCCACCGAGCCGGTCGAGCTCGAGCGAGCCGGTCGCCTGTTCGAACGCCCCTGCGCCGAGGAAGAGCAGCGCCTTGAAGATGGCGTGGTTGACGACGTGCAGGAGCGCGGCCCCGAGCGCGAACGACGCCCAGAGATCGGCGCCGCGAGCGCGCAGGACGAGGCAGGCGCCGAGCCCGAGCACGATGATCCCGATGTTCTCGATCGAGTGCAGCGCGAGGAGCCGTTTGAGATCGTGCTGGAAGAGCGCGTAGACGACTCCGCCGACAGCCGAGAGCGCGCCGACCCCCAGCACGACGGCCCCGAACCAGACCGGCAGGACGCCGACCCACTCGACGAGCACCCGCACGAGGCCGTACAGCGCGACCTTGATCATCACGCCGCTCATCAACGCCGAGACGGGCGCCGGCGCGATCGGGTGCGCGCGCGGCAGCCAGACGTGCACCGGCATCACGCCTGCCTTCGTCCCCATGCCGACGAGCGCGGCCAGCGCGATCGCCGTCTGGAGGCCGGACCCCGAGCTGATCGCGGCCGGGTTGCCGATCGCGCCCGCCTGGGCCAGGAGCAGGATCGCGATCCACGTCCCGACCCCGCCGAGGTGCGTGACGGCGAGGTAGTGGAACACCGTCTGCCGCGCTGGCCGGTCGCCGCCGCGGGCGACGAGGATCACCGTCGCCGAGAGCAGCGTCATCAGCTCCCAGCCGGTGAGAAACGTGAGCGGGTCGCGGGCGCAGACGACGAGCGCGAGCGCCAGCAGAAACGCCGCCGTCAGCCCGGCGACCGCGCGTCCCCGCCGTGTCGGCTCCAGGTAGCGCAGCGAGAACACCAGTGCCGGCGCTGCGATCAACCCGAGCGTGCCGAGAAAGAGCCCCGTTAAGCCGTCCGCGCCGAGGCGCGGGTCGAAGGCGCTCGTAAAGCCTGAGCCGATCGCCGTCCCCGACCCGAGCGTCCAGAAGCCGGCCACGCCGACGCCGATCGCGCCCGCCGTCTGGAGCAGAACGCCGGCCCGGAATGCGTCGCGGCGCACTTGGAGAGCGCCTCCGAGTGCGATGAGGCCCAACGCCCCGACGAGCAGCGCGCCGATCAACGACTCCTGGTCAGCTCCCCCGGTCACGGCGGCATTGTGGCGGCCGTTGCGGCCGGACCGCGCCGGGAAGCGTCAGGCGTCCGCGATCGGCAGGCCGACGCTCGCGCTCGAGCGGACGCTCAGAAGAGGCCGATGGTGCGGCCCTCGGCGTCGACGTCGATCGCGTGCGCCGCGGGATGCGCGCCGAGACCGGGCATCGTCTGCATCGCGCCGCAGAGCGCCAGAATCCAGCCGGCGCCGGTGTAGGGGCGCAGGTCGCGCACCGTGATCCGGAAGCCGACCGGCGCGTTCAGCTTCGACGGGTCGTCCGACAGCGAGAGATGCGTTTTCGCCATGCAGATCGGCAGGCCGTCGAGGCCGAGCTCTGCGAGCCGCCCCAGCTGGGCCCTCGCCGCCGGGAGGAAGTCGACGCCGTCGGCCCCGTAGACGCGCCGTGCGATCGCCTCGATCTTCGCCTCGATCGGCTGGTCGAGCTCGTAGAGCGGATGGAACCCGGACGGCTCCTCGGTGGCGGCGACGACCGCCTCGGCGAGCTCGATCGCGCCCGCTCCCCCGCGCTCATACCCCTCGCAGACGGCAGCTCCGTGCGCCCCGAGCTCGAGCGCAAGCCGCCGCACCGCGTCGACGTCCGCATCGGAGTCGGACGGGAAGCGGTTGACGGCCACGACGGGCGCCAAGCCGAACTCGTGCGCGATGCCGAGGTGGCGAGCGAGGTTCGCCGCGCCTTCGCCGATGTCGCCGTCGCCGTGGTGGCGGAGCGCCTGCACGGTCGCGACGAGCACGACGGCGCTCGGCTCCAGCCCGCCGAGCCGGCAGACGATGTCGAGGAACTTCTCGAGGCCCATATCCGAGGCGAAGCCGCCCTCGGTGACGACGATGTCGCCCAGCTTGAGCGCCATCCGGTCGGCGATCAGCGAGTTGTTGCCGTGGGCGACGTTCGCGAACGGCCCGCAGTGGACGAGCGCCGGATTGCCCGCGAGCGTCTGGACGAGGTTCGGCTTCAGCGCGTCCTTCAGCAGCACGGCCATGGCGCCGGCCGCTCCGAGATCCTCGGCCGTAACGGGAACACCACTGTGCGTCGCGCCGACGGTGATCGATCCGAGCCGCCGCCGCAGGTCGGCGAGATCGCGCGAGACGGCGACGATCGCCATCGTCTCCGAGGCCGCGGTGATGTCGAACCCCGTCTGCCGCGGGTAGCCGTTCGTGCGCCCGCCGAGCGCCGTCACGACGTCACGGAGCGCGCGGTCGTTCATGTCGAGGCAGCGGCGCCAGGTGACGCTCAGCGGGTCGATACCGAGCACGTTGTCGTGCAGGATGTGCGCGTCGATCATGGCCGACAGCAGGTTGTTCGCCGCCGTGATCGCGTGAATGTCGCCGGTGAAGTGCAGGTTCAGGTCCTCCATGGGCACGATCTGCGCGTACCCGCCGCCGGCCGCGCCGCCCTTGATCCCGAAGACCGGGCCGAGCGAGGCCTCGCGCAGGCAGAGAACCGGACGGCGGCCGACGAGCGCCAACCCGTCGGTCAACGCACAGGCGACCGTCGTCTTGCCTTCGCCGTGCGGCGTCGGCGTAACGGCAGTCACCGCGACGAGCTTCCCGTTCGGCACGGCGGCAAGACGGTCGAGTGCCGACAGGCCGAGCTTCGCCTTCGTGCGGCCGTATAACTCGACCTCGTTCTCCTCCAGGCCCAGTTGCGCGGCCACCTCGGCAATCGGCCGTAGCTGCGCCGCCTGGGCGATCTCGAGACTCGACGGTTGCACGAGCGAGGTCACGCCCCCATCGTCGTCGCGGGGGGCTCGGCGGTCGTCGGTACTTTGCCCGGTCGCGAGATCAGCGGTTTCCCGGAGATGACGTGGATCCCGCTGCCTACTCGGGCAGCCAGCCTTCGCGGTAGCGGCTCGGTTCGCGCCGGGCGACCTCCGCGTACGCCTCGTCCGGGTCGGTCGTGTCGCGCTCGACGCCGGCGCCGTGACGAAGCGCCGTCTCGTCCACCGTATAGCCGCCCCACTCCGGTCCGGTCGAGCAGGTCGCGGGCGCCGGCCGCCAGCACGAGACAGGTCGCCGCGCCGGCCCCGACGATCACGTGCTTCGTGCCGGCCGGGCAGTGGACGAAGTCCCACTGGCGGAGCGGCCGCTCCTCGCCCTCGACGATCAGCAGCGCTTCCCCGGCGACGACGAGGAAGTCCTCCTGGTCGGCCTCCCAGTGATACATCGCCATCGCGTCACCGGGCTCGAGCGAGACCAGGTGGATCCCGTACTGCGCAAACTCCGGCTCACCCTCGAAGATGCAGTACGCGCCTCGCCCCTTCGCCGGACGCCAGCGCGCCTCGCGGGCATTGAGGACGAACCACCCGTCCCCATCCGGGACGAGCCCGTGCTCAGTCGATTCGAGCCGCGCCTCGGGAACCATCGACGAAAGCCTGTCATACCGCGCAGGCGCCCTCAATCTCATCCCTTCGGGGTGATGCGCGTCGGCTCGGAGTGCCGCGAGGATCGAAATGTGGAGGGCGAAGGACTCGGTACGCGTTTCTGGCTCGGGCTCGCCGGCGTCTTGATCGTCGGCGGAATCGGCCTGATGATCCTCTTCTTCGTCATCGGTCACGCCTTCTACGCGTGGGGCGCGCTCGGCGCGTGCGTGTTCATCTCGGCGGTGCTGCTCTCGATCGCTTGGTACTTCGACAGGCGGGAGCAGAAGAGGTATCCGCCGGAAGAGTAATCAGGGCTCTTGCCCGAGATCGAGCCAGCGGAGCTCCTCGCTGCTCAGCACGATGTCGAGAGCCCCGACGCTCTCGTGCAGCTCGTCGACGTCCTGAGGGCCGATGACGGCGTAGGTCGGGAAGCTCTGGTGCAGCACCCAGGCGAGTGCGATCTGGGTGCCGGTGCAACCTCTGATGCTCGCGAGCTCGTTCGCCCGCAGACGCCGCTGCCGGTTCTCCTCGGTGTCGTAGACCTGCTCGATGTGCTCGTTCGTCCGGCCGGCGAAGAATCCCGCGGCCTGAGACGACCAGGCGAAGACGGGGATCTGCGTCCGTGCGTACCACTCGAGCGAAGCCGGACGGTGGATCGTGATGCAGCCGGGCCAGGGCTCGACGGCAGGCACGGCCAGGCTCAACTGCGGACTGGAGCACGAGAAGCTCTCGAGGCCGCGGGAATCGCACCACGCCTGCGCCTCGTCGAGGCGCTCTTCGCTCCAGTTCGAGGCGCCGAACGCACGGATCAAGCCTTCGCGCCTGTGCTCGTTGAGCGTCTCCACAATCGGCCCAACCGGTTGAGCCGGATCGTCTCGGTGAAGCCAGTAGAGGTCGACATAGTCGACCCCGAGAGCGGACAAGCTGCCTCGGAGATCGGCCGTGATGAGCTCTGGATGGACCCGGCTCCGCCCGGTCTTCAGGTCGTAGTGAGCGCCCTTCGTCGAGAGAACGATCTCGTCGCGACACCCCCGCTCGCGGATCCAGCGGCCGACGATGTGCTCCGCACTCCCGTAGCGGCGTCCCGTGTCGATCGCGTTTCCGCCGACCGCGAGCCACGCATCGAAGAGCTCGAGCGACGCGTCGAGCGGCGCATCGGTGTAGGCAGCGGTCCCGAGCACGAGCCGGGTGATGCTGCGGCCAAGAGGCTCGAACGTGGAGTCCTTCACGAGAAAACACGACGCACGGGGCAGGCGTCCACCGTTCCCGAGTCTACGTTCGCGTGTCGAGCCCGCAGCGCTAGAAGAGCGTGCGTGGCTGCAGGCGCCGGGTGCGCGCGATCACGATCGTCAGCACGAGCGGCGCCGCGGCGAGGAACAAGACGCCGAGCACGCGCGGCGCTTCCGGGTCTTGTGCGATCAGGACGCCGAAGTACGCCGCCCACATCGTGTAGGCGATCGCCGGCCGGGGGTCGGTCCATAGAAGCGCGAAGACCGGGATCAAGAGAACGAGCAGCGGGAGGAGCCCGGCCCAGGCCATCGTGTCGTCGCCCGGGCGCGTGCCGGCCGCCACGGCCAGCGCTGCAACCAACACAAGCCAGGCAAGCCGGCGCGGGTCGGGCTGCCGGCGGCGCGGAGCAAGCAGCAGGGCCACGAAGCAGAAGACCGGAACGAGCAGAGCGGAGCGCTCACGGGTCGTCAGGTCGTATCTCGCTGGGTCGGCGAAAACGCTCGCCATGAACGCGAGCGCTGTCGCTCCGGCGAGCCTGTCGTAGCCGATCAACCCGAGCACGAGCCCCGCGCTGAGCAGGGCGAGCGTCCACGGCGCCATCGGGACCCAAGGGCCACGGGGGTCGAAGCCCTTGATCATGTTGCCGAGCTCGCTCGCGAAGAACAGGGTCAGTAGCCACACTCCGCCGAGGCAGAGCCCGTCGGCGATGACGCGTCGCGCTCCGGCCTCGACCGTCCGCCTCGCCCGCGCGCGCAATCCCGACCGGACGAGGTCGACGATCTCGCGAGCGAAACGCACGCGGGAGGTCGCGCTGGCGTCGAGCAGGGTGCCGAGCATCTCCGCGCCGCGGGCGGACCGAATCTCGCGCGGGAATGCGTGCAGCGCCGCCCGGGCGACGCGCTCCCGGATCATTGGGCCATGACGCTTCGCCGTGGCACGAAGCCGTTGCGTGACCGTCTTCCCTGCCTGCGCGAGCCGGTCGGCCTCCGCCTGCAACGCGGTGCGGCCGATCTGGGTCAGCGTGTAGTCGCGCCGCTGCCGGCCACGCTCGAGGTACGGCTCGCCGGCGACGACCAGCCCTTCGTCGATCGCGCGCTCGAGCAGTGCGTAGAGCGTGCCGGTCGAGAGACGCACGGCGCCGTCGGAGAGCTCAGCGGCGCGCTGCACGATCGCGTAGCCATGGAGCGGCCCGTCGATCAGCGTCGCCAGCGCGAAGTAACTCGGCGTCCGGAACTCCACGCACGCACCATATGTCGATCATCGATATGTCTACAACTGCCCGTTCGGCTGGACCCGAGCCGCGACGTTCAGCGTCGTCAGGTACGTCTTCCGGACGCTCCGCCCCGGCCGGCTCTCGATCCGCCGGCGGATGCGTTCGTACAGCTGACGGCGTGACTCGTCGCCGAGCGCGCGGTGGCCGGAGTAGGTGTCGAGGAGCGCGAGGTACTCGTCCGCCGTGTAGACCGCGTCCCAGACGTACCGCCTGACGGCAACATTCCGAAAGAGACCGCTGCCCGCGATCTCGGCGGTCAGATCGGCCACGTCGTCCGGATGCGAGGGCGGAGACTCGTCCTCCTCGTCGGTGACGGCGACGTAGTCGGCCTGGACGTCGGCAAAGAACTGGTCGCCGTCGTCAGGCAAGACGTGCTCGGTCGCGACAACCGCCAGCCGGCCGCGTTCGCCCAGCAGCGACGCGGACTTCGCGTAACGAAGCTCGGGATCGATCCAGTGGAACGCGGTGAACGCGACGACCGCGTCATAGCCGGCCCGGCTCGGTTGCCACGTCTCGAAGGCGGCGTTGACGACCTCCACCGCAGGGAAGGCTGCGAGCTTGCGCCGCGCGAACGCGGCGAGCTGCTCTCCCAGCTCGATGCACGTGACCCGGTATCCGCGCTCGGCGAGCGCGATCGTCGCCTGCCCGGTCCCGCAACCGATCTCGACGATCCGCGCCGCCTCCGGGAGCGCGGCGAGCCCGGCAAGGTCCTCGAAGACCTGCGGCGGATAGCCCGGGCGCGCCGCGTCGTAGAGCTCCGGCACCTCCTCGAAGCTCGTCCGAAGGCGCTGCCAGTCCGACGAGCTCCTCGCCACGTCCGACATCGACGCGCGCGGGCGGGGATGTCCGCTAGGGCGAATCGAGCTCGTCCGACGCCGCTTCGGCAGCGTCCGACCCGGCCCGGCTCGACCCGGCGACAATGTCGTCCTTGCGCCCCTCAAAGTCCTCACGATCGACCGCGCGGTCGACCGGCGTCATCTGAGCTTCGTTCTCTGCACGCTCGACGGCGCGCTCGTCTTCACCCTTCGACCAGCGGCCGAAGATTCGCTTCAGGCCCATGGCGGAAGTCTGTCGAACGCCGCGTGCGAACGCAACGATCCGGCCGCCCGCTCCCGACCCGGCTCCTACGATGCACATCGTGCAGGAGTTGCTTCGCGCCCGAGGACTCACCAAGCGTTACGGCAACGTCGTGGCGCTCGACCGGGTCGACTTCGCGGTCGCGGAAGGAGTCACCGGGCTCCTCGGCCCGAACGGGGCCGGGAAGAGCACGTCGATCAAGCTCTTCCTCGGCTTGACCAAGCCGACCGAGGGCACGGCGGAGATGCTCGGCGAGACGGCCGCCACAAACGTCGCCGTGCGGGCCCGAGTCGGGTACATGCCGGAGCACGACTGCCTGCCGCAGAACATCTCCGCGGCCGAGTTCCTCGCTCACATGGCGGGTGTCAGCGGCCTGCCGCGCGCGCACGCGCGCTCCCGCGCGGCCGAGACACTGCGCCACGTCGGGCTTTTCGAGGAGCGCTACCGGCCGATCGGCGGGTACTCGACCGGGATGAAGCAGCGCGTGAAGCTCGCGCAGGCGCTCGTCCACGATCCGGTGCTCGTGTTCCTCGACGAGCCGGCAAGTGGGCTCGACCCTCGAGGGCGCGAGGACATGCTCGCGTTGATCCGGAAGACGAATCGAGAGTTCGGGATCAACGTGATCTTCTCGTCCCACATCATGGGCGACATCGAACGGACCTGCGACCGCATCCTCGTCCTCGACGAAGGACGCGTCGTCCACGAGGGCGAGGTCTCGAGCTTCACGCGCGAGACGGAGACGGTCTACGTCGAAGTGACTGCGCGGCACGACGAGTTCGTCGCGGCGCTCCGCGAGCAGCAGATCGAGGCCACGATCGAGGGCCGGACCATCGTCGTTCCGGACGTCGTCGGCGAGCGGTACGACCACATCCGGGACGCGCTCGTCGCGTCGGGAGCGCCGCTGCGCCGCCTCGCGCCGCACCGTGGGACGCTCGTCGAGATCTTTCGCCCGGAGGCGCCGGAGGAGAAGCCCTCGTGAGCGCGCCGACGGAGGCAACCGGCCGCGTCTACGACCTCGGCTTCAGGCGCTACGAGGGGCCGCGTGAAGGTCGGCGGCGCGCCGTGCTCGCCGTCTACGAGAACGGGCTGCGGACGGCGGCGGGCATCGGCCGAGGCGGCCGCGCGAAGGTCGTCCCCTGGCTCTTCGTCGGCGCGTCGCTCCTCCCCGCGCTCGTGCTGGCGCTGATCGCGGGCGCAATCGACCGGACGGCACCCGGGTTCAACGCGGCGGCCGACCTCCCCTCGCACGCCGACTACTACGCCCTTGCGTCGATCGTGCTCGTCGTCTTCGTCGCCGTGATCGGCCCCGAGCTCTTCTGCCCCGACCGGCGGGACGGAACGATCAGCCTCTACCTGGTCCGCCCGCTCACGACGACGGATTACGCGGCCGCGCGCTGGGCTGCGCTCGTCACCGTCGCCGTCGTAGCGGCGTGGCTCCCGCAGCTCGTCCTCCTGACCGGGCTCGTGCTCGGCGCCTCCGACCCCGCCGCCTATCTCGGCGACCACTGGCTGGACATTCCGCGCTTCCTCGTCGCCGGCGCCGCGCTCGCGATCTACTACGCATCGTTCGCAACGCTCGTCGCCTCCATGACGACGCGGCGCGCCTATGCGGCTGCGTTCATGGTCGGCCTGTTCGTCGTCAGCGGCGCCGTCGTCGGCAGCGTCGTGGACGTCCTCTCGTTCGACACCGCCCGCTGGGTCGCGCTGCTCAACCTCCCCGACCTGCCGCTCTACATCAACGACCTCGTGTTCGGCGGCGATCCGACCGCCGGGTCGACCGCCGCCGAGGACCTCCCGGCCGCTATCCAGGTCGCCTGGTTCGGGCTCGTCACGTTCCTCGCCTTGCTCGTGTCGTGGCGGCGGTACCGGAGCCTGTCGACGTGACGGCGGCTGTCGCGGAGCCCGTCATCTCGGTCGACGCCGTCTCCAAGTGGTACGGCAGCGTCGTCGCGGTGAACGAGGTGTCGTTCGAGGTCCGGCCCGGCATCACCGGCCTCCTCGGGCCGAACGGCGCGGGGAAGACGACCCTGCTGAAGCTGATCTGCGGGCTCGCCGCGCCGTCGCAGGGCCGCGTCACCGTCCTCGGCCAGGACCCGCGTCGCAACCGTGACATCTACCGCCGCATCGGCGTCATGTCCGAGCACGAGTCGACCTACGACATGCTCACGGGCCGCCAGCTCGTCGAGCTGGCCGCACGGCTCCGCGAAGTTCCTGACGTGGGGGCCGCTGCCCGCCTGGCCATCGGGCGCGTCGACCTGGCGGACGCGGCCGACCGGCGCGTCCGCACCTACTCGCGTGGGATGAAGCAGCGGATCAAGCTCGCGACGACGATCGTGCACGACCCCGCTCTTCTGATCCTCGACGAGCCGTTGACCGGCGCCGACCCACGGCACCGGGTCGAGTTCCAGGAGCTCCTCCACCAGCTCGCCGCGGAAGGTCGAACGATCGTCGTCTCCTCGCACATCCTCGAAGAGGTCGAGGCGCTCGCGGACCGGGTCCTCCTCGTCGTCAACGGGAAGCTCGCGGCCGAAGGCGACCATCACGCGATCAGAGCCGCGCTCGACGAGCGGCCGTACCACGTGAAGGTCGTCTGCAGCGCACCGAGGGAGCTCGCAGCCGCGCTCGTCAAGCTCGACACGGTCGACTCCGTGCAGATCGGCGTCGACGGCGACGTCGTCTTGCTCAGCCGCAACGTCGCGGCGGTCCAGCAGGCGCTGCCGACCCTGGCGAGCCACCTGTCGATCAGGCTTCATGCGCGTCGAGCCGCTCGACGACTCACTGGAGAGCGTCTTCGAGTACCTGGTGGAACGGTGACGGCGATCTATCTCCTGACGATCCGGCAACTCGTCGGCAAGTGGCGGGTGTTGATCCTGCTCGCGCTCTGCGGCGTGCCGTTCGCGGTCGCGGCAGCCGCAGGGTCCGCCTCCGACAAGCCGACGGCGTCACACGTCGACGATGTGCTGTTGAACGGGCTGCTCGCCTCCGCGATCCTGCCGATCGTCGCGCTCGCCGTCGCAACGGCCGCATTCGGCAACGAGCTCTCGGACAAGACGCTTGCGAACCTGACACTGACCCCGCTCGCGCATTGGCGGATCGCGCTGCCGAAGCTCCTCGCCTCTATCACTGTCGGCGCGCCCGCGCTCGTCGCCGGGACGTTCGGGAGCGTCTTCCTCTGCTTTCGGCTCATACCTGTGGAGGGAGCCGGTGAGGCGGCGACAGCTGCGGCGATCGGGATGGCGATCGGCCTCACGGTCTACTCGATGGTGTTCCTCTGGGCCGGGCTCGTCACCTCACACCCGCTTGCGTTCGGCCTCCTCTACGTCTTCGTCTGGGAGGGCTTGTTCGGCACGTTCGTCAACGGGATCAAGTACCTGAGCATCCGCCAATACACCCTGGGCATCGTCAAGGCGCTCGACGAATCGCGTTTCGCGGGGCCCGATCAGCAGCTGCTCGGAGGCGCGGCCGCGATCGTCGGCACTGTCGTTGTGCTCGTGGGTTTCGGGCTGCTCGTCGTGCGCCGGCTCCAGCGCATGGACGTCCCCTGACGTTTCGCGGCAATGCAGCTCGTCGCAGGGCGAGACCAATGGAGCAGCTTCAGTCGTTGCGACGGCGCGCGGGCTGACCAGTCGCGAAGCCGTCGAGGATCATGTCGAGGCCGATCTCGAACGCGCTCGCCTCGCGATGCGGCCCGTCCGTGACGTGCTGGTCGCGGTGCAGGGCGAGGTGCGGGAAGTCGTCGTCGAGCGAGACCTCGCGCGACAGTTTCTCGACCACCACTCGTTGCTCCTCGGCTGTGAGCGTGTGGCCCGCCTCCCACAGCGCGAAGCCGACGATGTACGCGTCGAGCACGTGGTAGGCGTGGTAGATCGCGGCGTCCGAGAGGCCCGCGGCGGCGAGTTGCTCGAGCAGCGACTCCATGTACGCGAGCCGGCGCGGCCGGATGTGCGCCGCCGACATGATCAACCTCGTCGACCACGGATGCCGGCCGAACGCGTCGTGCGCCGACACGGCGCTGCGGCGGATCGCGTCGCGCCAGTCCGCGCCGACAGCCGGCTCGATCTCGGCGAGGACGATGTCGAGGATCCCGTCGAGGATCGCTTCCTTGTTCGCGACGTGCCGGTACAGCGCCATCGCCTCGAAGCCGAGAGCGCCGGCGAGCTCGCGCATCTTCAGGGACTCGACCCCATGGGCATCCGCAAGCTCGAGGGCGGCCTCGAGGATCCGGTCGCGGGTCAGGGGAGCACGGGTCTTTGCCATCGCTTGACAAGTTTACGTTGTACGCGTACTCTCCTGCCAGTCTGTTTACAACGTACGCAGAGAGGAGCGCGCCATGACGTCAGTCGCGATGAAGGCGATCGCCAACCATCGGTACGGGCCGCCGGAGAAGCTGGCGCTCCAGGAGCGTGCGCTGCCCGCGGTCGACGACGACTCGGTCCTGATCCGGGTCCAGGCGGCGTCGGTCAACCCGTTCGACTGGCACCTGGTGCGCGGCACCCCCTACCTCGTTCGACTCGTGATCGGGCTCCGTCGCCCGGCGAGCGGAATCCCCGGGGTCGACGCCGCCGGGACCGTCGAGTCCGTCGGCGCGGGCGTAACGGAGTTCAGCGTCGGCGACGAGGTGATCGCCTCTTGCAGCGCGACCCTCGCCGAGTACGCCGTCGGCCGCGAGGCGGACTTCGTCCCGAAGCCGGAGGAGCTCACCTTCGAGGAGGCCGCCGCCATACCGGGTGCAGGCGTGACGGCGTTGCAGGCACTCCGGGCCGGCGGGGTCACCGCGGGCACGCGTGTCCTGATCAACGGTGCCTCCGGCGGCGTCGGCACGTACGCCGTACAGATCGCGAAGGCGCGCGGCGCGCACGTCACCGGCGTCTGCAGCACCGCGAACGTGGAGCTCGTGCGCTCACTCGGCGCCGACGAGGTCATCGACTACACCGCCGCCGACTTCGTGCGCGCGGGACGGAAGTACGACGTCATCCTCGACAACGTCGGCAACCGCGGGCTCCGCTCGACGCGGCGCGCGCTCGTCTCGACGGGCACGCTTGTCGTGGTCGGTGCGAAGGGCGGCCGGCTCGTCGGCGGCCTGGGTTACAAGCTGCGCACGAAGCTCCTCAACCGCTTCGTGAAGCAGACGCTGATCGCATTCTTCGCGAAGGTCACGAAGGACGACATGGCGGTCATGCTCGAGCTCGTGTGCGCCGGCAAGATCAAGCCGGTGATCGACCGGACGTATCCCCTCGCGGAGGCGCCGGCGGCGATCCGCTACCTCGAGACGGGCCGCGCGCGCGGCAAGATCGTCATCACGGTGGCATGAGCGCGCGAGTGCACGGAAATATCCGTTGCGAAGATCGTTCTCGAGGACGACCCCGGATCGTCCTTGCCCCCGATCCGTAGCAAGGGGCGCTGCGCCTACCCTCGATAGATGGCCGATTGGATCGGCCGGGCAGTCGCGAGCCAATGCGCGACGAGGGCGAGGTTGGAGGAGCTGTGAACATGTTCCCTCAGCGAGCACGATCGGCGACCGCGGTCGCGGCCTGGGTTGTGGCCGCCGCGCTGCCGCTGATCGGGCTGGTCTCGCTCTTGCTCCGGTCGCAGCTCGACCCCCACTTCGAGAACTACCGCATTCATTTCGCGGTCTTCGGGCTCGTCGGCCTCGTGGCGTTCCTGCTCGGCTACGCCGCCGGTGAGGCGGCCCGGCGGCGAGGCGACGCCCGCGTCCTGCTCCTCTCGCTGGCTTTCATGGCGACCGGCGGTTTCATGGGTCTTCACGCCTATGGGACTCCAGGTGTTCTCTTCACGAAGGAGCACGCCGGCTTCCAGGTCGCCATTCCCGTGGGTCTGCTCCTGAGCGCGGTGTTCGCGGCGGGATCGGCGTTCGTCGACGTCCGTCCCGAGATCGCACCGTGGTTGATCCGCCGCCGGACCTTGCTACGGGGAGCCGTGCTGATCGCGATGGGGGTCTGGCTCGTCTGGACGGTTGCGAGTCTGCCGCCACTGGACGGACCGGACAGTGAGGCCGCGCGCGGGAGCCTGCTCGCCATGATCGCGATCGTCGGGACGCTCATCTACGCGGTCAGCGCCGCGCGCTACTGGGGCATCTTCCGCCACGATCGCAAGTTGCTGCCCTTGGCCGTCGTCGCGTGCTTCCTCTTGCTGGCCGAGGCGATGATCGGCGTTGCCTTCACCGGCGAGCGGAAGTGGCACGCGAGCTGGTGGGAGTGGCACGGACTGATCGTCACCGCGTACTTGATCATCGGCTTCGCCGCGCAGCGCGAGTGGCGGGACGAGCGCTTCCGGGATCTCTACCTGCCGACGACGCGGGAGCGCCGGCAGGACATCAGCGTCCTCTTCGGCGACCTGGCCGGGTACACGGGCTTCGCCGAACGCGCGGCGCCGGCGGAGGCGGCGGCAGTGCTGAACGCGTACTGGAGCATCGCCGCGCCGCTGCTCACCCGTCAGTTCGAGGGTGACGTGGAGAAGTTCATGGGCGACGGGATCCTGGCCACGTTCAACAGCCGCGGCGACCAGCCCGACCACGCGCTGCGTGCTGCCCGCGCCGCTCTCGCGCTCCAGAGCGAGCTGGCCGCGGTCGCCGACCAGCATCCCGACTGGCCGCGGATGCGCATCGGCCTCAACAGCGGCGAGGCGGTGGTCCGAGAGATCGGAGGCGAGGGCCACGTGGCGTACCCACTGGTCGGCGACACCGTCAACACCGGCTCGCGTCTGGAGAAACTCGCGCCGCCCGGCGGCGTGTTGATCGGCGCGGAGACGTACGGCCAGCTGCCGGAGGGCACCGTGGTCGAGGCGAAGACCGGCCTGCGGATCAAGGGCAAGGTCGACTCGATCCACGCATACGTCCTGCACGCCCTTCCCTGACTCGTCGGGCGCATCGTGAGAGCACGTGGTTTTGGTTGACAAGACCAAAACTCTGTGCGACGGTAAGAGTCATGGCGACAAGAACGGGCAAGGCGAAGGTCCCGCCCGGATACGACGCGAGCAAGTTCCCGGCCTTCGCAGTCACGGTGGACGTGGTCATCCTGACCATGGTCGAAGGCGTGCTCCACGTCCTTCTCGTCCGTCGCGGGCAAGAGCCGTTCGAGGGCATGTGGGCGATACCCGGCGGGTTCAAGCGCCCTGAAGAGACGCTGAACGACGCGGCGAGGCGCGAGCTCTCCGAGGAGACCGGCGTCGACGTCCCGAGCCTGCTGACCCAGTTCGGCGCCTACGGTGACCCCGGACGCGACCCGCGCATGAACGTCGTCACCGTCGCGTACCTCGCAGTGCTTCGCGACGTGGGAGCGATCGTCGCCGGCACCGACGCAGCGCAGGCCGAGCTGATCCCCGCTTCGGACATCCTCGAGGAGACGATCGAGCTCGCCTTCGACCATCTGCGAATCGTCCGCGACGCGGTCGAGCGTGTCCGGGTGGAGCTCGAGGTCTCGGGCATCGCGACGGCCTTCGTCGGCACGACGTTCACGATGGCCGAGTTGCGAGCGGTCTACGAGGCGCTCTGGGGCGTGCAGCTCGACGCCGCGAACTTCCGCCGCAGCCTCGTCGGCGAGGACCGTTGGGTGATCCCGACCGGCCGCACGGCCCGCTCCGGACCGGGCGGCGGCAGGCCCGCTGAGCTCTACCGCGCCGGGCGGGCCTGGAACCACGGCGCGCCGATCCAGCGCAGCCAGCCGAATCGATGAGAGGAAGTGCCCCATGAGAGCAGTCGTCCACGATCGGTACGGACCTCCGGAGGTACTGCGCGTCGCCGAAGTCGAGCGGCCCGTGCCGACGGAGGACGAGGTGTTGGTCAGGGTCCACGCCTCGACGGTCACCCGCGGCGACGCGATGGGCGTGCGTCATCGCCAGTACCTGTTCGCTCGTCTCCTCACCGGCATTCGGCGCCCGAGGCGAACCACATTCGGCGCGGAGTTCGCGGGCCGCATCGAGGAGGTCGGCGCGGCGGTGACCGAGTTCCGCGTCGGCGACGAGGTGTTCGGCTACAAGGGCGGCGCGAACGCGGAATACGTGGCCGTGCGCGAGAGCGGCGTGATCGCACTGAAGCCGACAGGGATGACGGACGAGGAGGCGGCGGCGGTCCCCGACGGCTCGCTGCTCGCGCTCAGCTGCCTGCGCCCGGCCCATCCGCTGCCGGGGAAGAGCGTGCTCGTCTACGGCGCTGCGGGCTCCGTCGGCACGGCCGCCGTCCAGCTCCTCGCACACCATCTCGAGGCGGCAGACGTGGACGCGGTCTGCGACACGAAGGCCGTCGAGATCGTCCGGTCGCTGGGAGCGCGGGACGTCGTCGATCGCCTTCGCGAGGACTTCACGAAGAACGGCAAGACGTACGACGTGATCTTCGACGCGGTCGGCAAGCACTCGTTCCGCCGCTGCCGGCGCTCGCTGAAGCCGGGCGGGATCTACATCTCGATGGACCTCGGGTTCGCCTATCACGTGCCGCTCTTCGCCCTCGTGACGCGGTTCGTCGGGAGCAGGCGGGCGGCGCTCGGCGTCGGCCGCTATCGCACGGAGGATCTCCTCCTCGTGAAGGAGCTCGTCGAGGCGGGGAAGTACCGACCCGTGGTCGACCGGACGTACACGATGGACGAGATCGTCGAGGCGACCCGCTACGTCGAGACCGGCCAGAAGACCGGCAACGTCGTGCTTCGCGTCAGCGACGCAGCGCCCGCGAAGGAACCTGAGCCGGCCGCGAAGGACGAAGAGGAAGTGCCGGCGTAAGGCCGGAGGCGCCCTCCCGAGCAGGAGGGCGCCGTCGACGAGTAGGGGCCGGGCTCACGGCCTCCAGCCGCCGGGAAGCGGGTCGCCCAGCTGGACCCCGAAGCGCTCGAACAGCTCGGGGACCGTCTCCGGGCGCAGCTCGAGGCCGTACCGCTCGCTGAGCTGTGCGACCGCCTCCGGGTCCGCTGCGATCACACCGCCCATGTCGGAGAGCTCCTGGAAGAAGCGCTCGAATCCGGCCGGCGAGATGATCTCGAGGATCCGGCACGGCTCGTCGCCGGCGTTCCAGAAGGTGTGCCACTGGTTGCGCGGCTTGAACACGAGGTCGCCCGGCCCTGCCTCGACAACGTCGTCACCCAGGAGCGCGCCCATCCGCCCCTCCAGGACGAAGCTGTATTCGTCCTCGCGCGTGTGCCGGTGCACGGGCGCAGCGAGTGCGCGCGGCGACATCGGATGCTCGACGAGCGAAAAACGCTCACTCGCCTCGAACCCGTCGATCATGAACCGCACACCGATGCTGCCGAGGAAACCCTCGCGCCCGTTGTCGGGGCCGACCACTTTCACACCTGCGACTGAAGCTTCCATGGTAACTCCTTTCATCGAACACTAATGTCTCACGAATATACGACACGGGCGAGCGTCTGTCAATATGATTGGACAGACATGTCCGACCAAAAGCGTCCCTACCGGATGAAGCGCCGCGCCGAGCTCGAGGAGGAGACGCGGCGACGGATAACCGAGAGCGCCGTCTCCCTCCACGAAGAGGTCGGTCCCGCGCAGACTTCGATCAGCGCGATCGCCGAACGCGCCGGTGTCCGGCGCTCGACCGTCTACCGCCACTTCCCGGACGAGGAGACGTTGTTCGCCGCGTGCTCGTCGCACTGGCGTGCGGAGAACCCGCCGCCGGACTCGGGTACGTGGTCGTCGATCGAGGACCACGCCGAGCGAACGCGCGTCGCCCTCCGCGAGCTCTATGCGTTCTACGACAGCACCGAGGCCATGTACGTCAGCCTGCTCCGCGACGAGCCGCTCGTCCCGGCCGTTCAGCGCCGACTCCGCGACTTCTACGGCTACCTCAGCTCCATCCAGGACGACCTCGCCGCAGGCCGCGGCCTGCGGGGCCGCCGCGCGCAGTTCGTACGCGCCGCAATCGGTCACGCGCTCGCATTTCCGACCTGGCGCTCGCTGACGCGCGAGCAGGGGCTCAGCGACGACGACGCCGTCGAGCTGATGTGGCGGCTCGTCGAGGAAGCCGCGAGCGCGGGTCGCGCCTAAGACGAGGTCTAGACTTCGATGGCCGGTGCGGCCGCGTACTCCTCGTCGGTGACGTGGTCGCCCCACGTCGCGGAGGTGCCTTCCTCGTCGACCTGGAGCATCGCGAGGTGGGTCATGAAGCGATTCGGCGCCGCGCCGTGCCAGTGGTGCTCGCCTGGCTCGAAGAAGACGCGGTCGCCGGGCCGGATCAGCTCGACCGAGCCGCCACGTCGCTGGCAGAGACCGACTCCTTCCACGACCCAGATCGTCTGACCGTTCGGGTGCGTGTGCCACGCCGTGCGCGCTCCGGGGGTGAAGTGGACGGAGCTCGCGTGCACTCGCGAGCCGTCCGATGGCGCCGCGACGGTGTCGACGTAAACCGCGCCGGTGAACCAGTCGCTAGGACCGGCGTTCGTGTCGAGGCTGTTCCTCGTGATCTGCATCGATGCTCTCCTCGTCGGTTGTCGCCGTCCAGCTGGCGAGCAGGCTCAGCGCTTCCTCGGATCTCGAGCCGGGCTCGGTGGTGTAGACGAACATGATCAGGCCGGGATCGGCCGCGAGCTCCATCGCCTCGAAGCTGACGGTGAGCTCGCCGACGACCGGGTGATGGAAGCGTTTCTGGCCCGCGTCGTGCTTGCCGACGTCGTGCGCGGCCCAGAGCGTCCGGAACAGCTCGCTCCGCGTCGACAGCTCACCGACGAGGTTCGAGAGCTCGCGGTCGTACGGGTCGCGGCCGGCCTCCGCGCGCAGGATGGCGACGACGTCCTTCGCGACGCGCTCCCAGTCGACGTAGAAGTCGACGGCACGAGAGTCGAGGAACACGAAGCGCGCGGTGTTCGGCGGCCCGAATGGACTGTCAAAGTGTCCCGAGTAGAGCGCGCGGCCGAGCGGGTTCGCCCCGAGAATGTCGAGCCGGCCGTTGCGCACGAATGCCGGCAGGCCGACCATCGCGTCGAGCATGTGCTGCACGCTCGGCCGAATCGCCTGCTGCTTGCGCCGGCCCCGCCGAAGTGTTGCCGGATGCGCAGCTCGCGCGAGGTCGAACAGATGCGCGCGCTCCGCATCGTCGAGCTGCAGCGCGCGGGCGAGTGCCTCGAGCACCGTCTCGGAGACGCCGCTCGCGTTGCCGCGCTCGAGCCGGGTGTAGTAATCGACGCTGACTCCCGCGAGCAGCGCGACCTCCTCACGGCGAAGTCCGGGCACTCGCCGGGCGCCGCTGCCGTACGTGCGCAGACCCGCCTGCTCGGGAGTGATCTTGGCCCGCCTCGTGGTCAGGAATTCACGGATCTCGGTCTTGGCGTCCATTTCGCGAGCGTAACGCCCTCGCGCGTGCGCTGAGGGGGTCTGTCGATACCTGGATCGACAGGGCCGGACACGCGGCGCGGCGACCTGCTTCAGTGCAGCCATGAACCAGACACGCACACTCGGAAACACCAAGCTCGAGGTCTCGGCGATCGGCCTCGGCTGTATGGGGATGAGCCAGAGCTACCTCCCGATTCCCGACAGAGCCGAAATGATCGGGCTGACTCGGGCGGCGGTCAAACGAGGCGTGACGTTCTTCGACACGGCACAGGTGTACGGGCCGTTCACGAACGAAGAGCTCGTCGGGGAAGCACTCGAGCCGGTCCGCGATCAGGTCGTGATCGCGACGAAGTTCGGCTTCGACCTCGAAAGCGGGCACGGCGGTCTCGACAGCAGGCCGGAGACGATCAAGCGCAGCGTCGAGGATTCGCTGAAGCGGCTGCGCACCGACACGATCGACCTCCTCTACCAGCACCGCGTCGACCCGAACGTCCCGATCGAGGACGTCGCGGGCACCGTCAAGGAGCTGATCGAAGCCGGCAAGGTCAGGCATTTCGGCCTCTCCGAGGCAGGGGTGCAGACGATCCGCCGCGCGCACGCCGTCCAGCCGGTCGCCGCCCTCCAGAGCGAGTACTCGCTGTGGTGGAGGGAGCCGGAGGAAGCGATCCTGCCGGTGCTCGAGGAGCTCGGCATCGGCTTCGTGCCGTTCAGCCCGCTCGGGAAGGGCTTCCTGACCGGGAAGATCGACGAGACGGCCGAGTTCGAGAGCGGCGACTTCCGTAACACCGTGCCGCGCTTCACCGACCCCGCCGCACGCCGAGCCAATCTCGCCTTCGTCGAGCTGCTGACCCGCATCGCGGAGCGAAAGAACGTCACGCCCGGCACAGATCGCACTCGCCTGGATTCTCGCCCAGAAGCCCTGGATCGTCCCGATCCCCGGCACCACCAAGCTGCACCGGCTGGAGGAGAACCTCGCCGCGGCCGACATCGAGCTGACGCCGGACGATCTCCAGGAAATCGAACGCGCGGAGATCAAGGACGAGGGCGCCCGCTACGCCGAAGCGAACGAGCGGATGATCGACCGCTGAAAGGAGCTTGAGATGAAGGCAACGCTCATGTACGGCGCCGGCGACGTCCGCGTCGAAAACGTCCCGGACGCGTCGATCCAGGAGCCGACGGACGCGCTGCTCCGCGTCACGCGCGCCTGCATCTGCGGCTCGGATCTCTGGCCTTACACGCAGCTCGAGCAGTCCGAGCACGGCCGCCGGATGGGCCACGAGTTCATCGGTCTCGTCGAGGCAGTCGGCTCCGAGGTACGGACGATCAAGCCCGGGGACCTCGTCGTAGCGCCCTTCGCGTGGTCCGACGGAACCTGCGAGTTCTGTCGCGAGGGGCTGCACACCTCCTGCCTGCACGGCGGCTGGTGGGGCGGCGAGCTCGACGGCGGCCAGGGCGAGGCGGTGCGAGTCCCGCAGGCCGACGGTACGCTCGTCGTCCTGCCGGTCGGAGAAGACGACGCGCTGATGCCTTCGTTGCTGACGCTCTCCGACGTGATGGGCACCGGACACCATGCGGCGCGCCACGCTCAGGTGGCGCCCGGAAAAACGGCTGCGATCGTCGGCGATGGCGCGGTCGGCCTCTGCGGTGTCATCGCCGCGAAGCGCCTCGGAGCCGAGCGGATCTTGATCCTCGGGCGCCACGCCGACCGGATCGCGCTCGCGCAGGCCTTCGGTGCGACCGACGTCGTCTCGGAACGCGGCGAGGAGGCAGTCGAGCGCGTCCGCGCGCTCACCGGCGGCCTCGGCGTCCACTCGGTGCTCGAATGCGTCGGCCACACCCAGTCGATGGAGACCGCGCTCGGCATCGTCCGGCCCGGTGGCGCTATCGGCCGCGTCGGCGTCCCGCAGCACGAGGAGATCCCGACGACGAGGAAGACCTTTTTCGACAACGTGACCATCAGCGGCGGCCCCGCTCCCGCCCGTGCGTACATCGAGGAGCTGCTCCCGGATGTCATGGAGGGCCGGATCGAGCCGGGCCGCGTCTTCGACAGCGTCGTCGGGCTCGACGAGGTGCCCGCCGGCTATCGCGCGATGAACGAGCGCGAGTCGATCAAGGTGATGGTCAAGCCGTGACCAGGTCCGGCGCCGGGCCGCCGGCGCCGGACCTGTCCCGTCATCGAATCAGCAGCCGATCACAGCCCTGATCCGAATCGCATCCGCGACGAGCTCGGCGCGTTCCGCCGCTGTGAACGCCTTCGCTGGCGCGAGCTTCACGGCCGCCATGTAGACGTTGAGCCCGAGACACGCCGCGCGCGGGTTGCGCGCCACGAGCGAGTCAGCAGCTGACTGGAGCGCCGCGCTCACCGCGGGCTTCAGCGCCGGCAGGTCGAGGAACGCAACCGTCTTGCCGATCAGCGCGGCGATCTGCTCGCCTGCGCCGCGCACGTGCACCATGAAGCGGGCCGTCGCCGCGTTGCCCGCCGCGTCGGTCGCGAGGCACGAGACGGTCGTGTTGCCGATCGCGAACACGGTCCCCGACGCCGGCGTGCAGACGAGGGTCGGCGCCAGGTCACGGTCGTCGTGCGCCGACGCCGCGTACGTGACCCTCGCGCCGGTCTGCGCCGTCGCGTCGACGGTGAGGCCCGTCGGCACGGTGATCACCGGCGGAGCGCTGTCGAGTGCGAGCACGCGCGCGACCGCGTAGGACGAGAAGTGCCCGACGACGCCGTCGAAGCGGACGAACGCGGGATTCCCGGTCGTGGGAGTGCCGTCGGCCGCGAGTGTCGCGATTGCGACGCAGGCGTCGGCGGCCGGCGTCTGCGAGCTCGTGCAGACCGGGAACGCGGTGTACGTCGAGCCAGCGGCGTCGCCCTTGCCGACGATCGTGGCCGTGCCGGACGCGAGCGAGTTCAGGAGCGCCGCCCGTCCGACCGCGTCGAGCTGCGCCATGTCGACCGTGAACGAGAGCTGCGCGTTCGAGTTCAGGGTCGGCACGTCGAACGCGAACACGAACGTCCCGATCGGATCGATCACCGCGGTCGTGCCGTCGGCGGCAGTGCCGTTCTCCGCCGGGTCGTCGAAGCGGTACGTGATCGTGAACCCGGTCGGTCCGTCGAACGCGCCGGCCGGCAGGACGGCGTGCAACTGCGCCGCGCCCTCGAGCATCGTGATCTCGGTTACACCGTCGGCGGTCACAGCTCCGACGATGCCGGCCATGGTCGAGATGTCGATCGAACCGCTCACGGTCGTCACGTCGCCGATGTTGATGACCGCGGCACCGTTGTCGGCGATGTCGATGCTGCCGCCGATTTGCCCGTTGCCGGCACTGATGACGGTCGCGTTCTGGTTCCCGCTGATTTCGAGGTCGCCGCCGGTGCTGGTGTCGCCGACGTCGATCGCGTTCGCCGAGCCGTTGTCGACGATCCGGACGCTGCCGTCGACGATCACCGGCCCGGTGAACCCGACGTGCGTGAGACCGGGGTTGTGCTCGACGATCAGGTCGCCGTGAACGGCCTTCAGGTTCGGCAGCGAGATCTCGGGACAGCCGGGAAGATTGCGGAAGATCAGGCTCCCGTTCACGGTCGTGATCCCGGCGAGCAACGGGTCGTCACAGCTCGTCACGACGACGTTGCCGGACGGCGGCGCGAACGGATCAGTCCAGTGGTTGTCGACGACGTTCGGCCCCGACACGGTGTAGCCGGCCGGAATGTCGTTCAGCACCGGCTTCGCCGGGTCGAAGCTCACCTGGAGCTTCTCGACGGGGTTGCCGAAATCCCCGCCGAACGTCGACAGAGCCGGGCTGCCTGCGAAGCGACCGCCCACGTTGAGGACCATCGTGATCGGGATCGGAGTGTTCGTCCGCACGCCGAACGCTGTCCCGATCACATCGCCGTGCACGCGGTACCCGCCCGGGACCGGATCGAAGGCGAGCCCAAGGGTGTTGACCCGCGAGTCGCCGAAAGAGTTGAGCTCCGACTGGCGAGCGAACGGCCCGACCGACATCTCGACGCCGAGGCCGCCGCACGCGCCTGAGCCACAGACGGGAATGCCGAGGAAGCCGTCGATGTGGACGTTCACGGACATGTTGATCTCGCCGTCCGGGCCGGCGACGGTGAGCTCGGTCGTCGAGATCGCCTGCACCGACGGGTTGAACGGGTAGAAGAGGCCCGAGGGCACCGTGACCGAGCCGGCCATGCGTGCCCGGACGATGCCCGGGCCGGCCTGCATCCCGTAGTCGGCGTGGCCGACGGCGTTGTTGTCGCCAATCATCGTGCCGGTCACGCTCAGCGGATCCGACGATGTCTGGTCGAGCCCGCCGCTCGACGGCGACCAGTCCTGGTTGCCTCCGGCGATGACGCGGTACGTGCCGCCGGCGGCGAGGGCGCGTCCTGCGCCGCAGACGCTGGCGACGAGCACCGCCGCCAGCAGCAGAAAGAACGTGCGTCTCATGAGGTCTCTCCTCCTTCGAAGTCGAGCCGCAGGGCCTCGTCGACGCGCGTCACGCCGAGGTCCGCCCGGAGCGCGGCGGCCCTCACCGCCTGCGCCGACGAGCCCTCGTACAGGAAGAAGCAGGCGCCGTCCTCGGGGACGTAGATCGAGCGGAGGAAGCGGACCTGGTTGCCCTCGCGCCGCAGCTCTATGGTCGCCTGCCTGGCCCGCGCGGTCGCGTTCCGGATGTCCGCCCGCCCGCCGCGGGGAAGGCGGAGCTCGACCGTGTAGCGCGCGAGCTGCATGGAAACGACGCTAGGTCGCGTGGCCGTCAGCACGAAAGTGTGGAGACCCACACGGATTCGCGTGCTCAGCTCGACCGAAACGTGCGGGCGAGCTCCGTGCGCGAGCGGATGCCGAGCTTCGCGTAGACCCGCGAGAGGTTCGCCTCGACCGCGCGGACGCTGACGAAGAGTCGCGAGGCGACCTCCTTGTTCGACAGCCCTTCCGCGACGAGCGCGGCGACGCGACGCTCGGTCTGCGTCAGCTCACCTGCCGGCGCAGGCCGGCGGCCCGGCAGCCGTGCGAGGTCGGCGCCGGCCTTCTCCGCCCAGCGCGCCGCCCCGAGCGCGTCGAACTCCGTCAACGCGTCGGTCAGCGACGCCCGTGCCTTCGCCCAGTTGCGCGCGCGACGCTCGACACGACCCTGGACGTGAAGCGTCCGCGCGCGCTCGAACGGCTCCGGCAACTCCGCGTGCGCGGCGAGCGCGTCGTCGAGTGCGACGCGCGCGGCCACATGGTCGCCGCGCGCGGACGCGACGAGCGCCTCGCACCGGCCGGCCATCGCGCGACACCACGGATGCTCGGCGGCCGGCGCGCCACGCAGGGCCGACGCGACCGCGGTGGCGTCGTCGAGCCGGCCGGCGGCGGCATACGCCTCGCCGAGGACGTGCGGTACGGGGAAGATCGACGGATTGCCGATGCCGACTCGCTGCATCGCCGCCCAGGCCGGCTCGAGCATCGCGATCGCGGCGTCCACGTCGTCCTCGGTCAATGCGACGAGACCCAGCACGCCGCGGTAGCCGGTCTCGTACCAGACGTCGTCCATCGCCTGTGTGCGCGCCAGCCCGTCGAGTCCGACGGCGCGGGCGGCGTCGTGGTCGCCGAGCAGCGCCTGCACGTACGCCAGCGGAAACGACGTGGCCGCGCCGGTCTGCTCGTTTGCGGCCTGCCGGCCGTGCTCCTCGCTGAGTCTCGCGCTGACGAGCGCAGCCCCCCAGTCTCCGGCTCGCGTCTGCACCTCCGCCAGGTGGCTCCCGGCCATCACCTCGACGGCCTCGACGCCGCGCTCGTCGCCCGCTGCGATCTCGTCCCGTAGGAGGCGCGCGGCCTCGGCGAACTCGCCCGCGTGCATCCGGACGCACGCGAGCGAGAGGCGCGGTGAGTACGCATTCGGCGACGCGAAGGTGCCGTCCCAGCGCTCGTACGCGCGGAGTGCGCTCGCGCTGACGCCGAGTCCGCAGACGCTGTCGAGGAACCCGGTCTCCGAAAGCGCCGCGGTGACCACATCCTCGGCTCCCGCGCGTTCGCCGAGCGCGACCGCCGCCTCGAGGTGCTCACGGGACTCGGCGACGCGCCAGATCGTCATCGTCATGTCCGCGAGCTGAAGGTGCACGGTCGCCGCGGCCACGTCGTCCGCTCCGGCGTCCGCAATCGCGAGCGACAGCTCGGAGAGCGCCTCCTCGTAGGACATCGTCGTCCCGATCGCCGCGGACACGAGAGTCCTGCGTGCCAGCGTGCGCGCCGTGCCGGCGGGCAGCTCGTCGCGGACGGCACGCGCCAGCTCGGCAGCCGCCTCGACGTCGCCGGCCATCTCGAGCTCCACCGCCGCGCGGGCGCGGCGCCATCCGGCCTCCTCGGCTGCTGTCACGGGCGAGAGCTCGGCCGCCCGCAGCAGGAAGGAGGCGGCGCCTGCGTGGTCCCCGAGCTCGGAGGCCACGCGTGCAGCGGTCTCGAGCAGCTCCGCCGCCTCGGCACTCGGACCGGTGGCGGCGCGCGCGACGTGATGGGCTCGCTCGATCGGGCCGGAGCTGACCTCGGCCAGGCGCCCGTGGACGTCGCGGCGCTCGCCGGGGAGCAGCATCTCGTAGGCCGCGGTGGCGAGCAGCGGGTGCGCGAACGAGAGCGCGTCGTCGTCGCGGAGGAAGATCCCGCTCTCGAGCGCGGCGCGGATCCCGCGTTCCTCGACGCCCGCCTCGAGGAGGAGCTCGATCGACGGCCGGAGCGCCGCGGATGCGACCGTCACGGCCGCTTGCCCGGCGGGATCGAGCGCGCGGATGCGGTCGACAAGCGTTTCGCCGAGGGAGGACGGCGTGCCCGCCCCCGGCGCCGGCTGACGGGCCAGCTCCAGCGCGAACATCGAGTTTCCTCCCGACACCCGCGCAATCAGCTCGACGCGCGGCCGGGGCAGGTCGACGCCGAGCGCCTCGCGGAGCATCGCCCCGAGCTCTGTCGGCGTGAGCGGCCCGACCTCGATCCGCCGCACGGGCTGCTCCCAGCTCTCGAGTCCGAGCAGGGAGCCGATCGGCGCGACAACTCGGGCGCGGCGCGAGAGGAGGACGCGCAGCGGCGCCGATCTGAGCCGGCGAAACGCGAAGGTCAGCACGGCGGCCGTGGGGGCATCGAGCCACTGCACGTCGTCGATGGCGACGACGAGCCGCGCGCCGGAGAGGAGTTGCACGGCCGCTCGGCCGAGCGCGTGCTGGTCGAACGGCTCCGCCGACTCGCTCTGCGCGAGTGCGGCACCGACGGCGGCCCGCTGCCGCGAAGGAAGCGCGCCGATCGCCTCGTCCGGCACGCCGGCGAGCAGGTCCGCCAGCGCCGCGTATGGAAGCCTCGTCTCGCTCTCCGACGGCTGCGCGACGAGCGTCTGCAACCCGCGCTCCCGCGCGCGCCGAACGCCCGCGCGCCAGATCGTGGTCTTGCCGATCCCTGCCTCGCCGTCGAGCAGGACGGCCGCAGCCGGGCCCTCGTACCCGAGGAGCTGATCGATCGCGTCGAGCTCCGCCCGCCGACCGACGATCGCGGCGTGCTCACCGTCGCTCCGCCCTCCCACGAGCTCACTCTAAGCGGCGTATCCGCGGAAGAGAACCCCGCCCGCCCGCGCTGAGCGAGCGAGCGCTGTCGGCTTACGAGGCGGGCCGGTACGTGCAGAGCAGGACGCCGGTCGCAGCCGTCACGCAGCTGACGAGCTCCAGCGGCTGCGCGGCGCCGTCCTCGGGGAAGATCCGCTTGCCGCCGCCGAGCAGGATCGGCTCGATCATGAGGTTGAGCTCGTCGACGAGTCCTTCTGTGAGCAGCGTCCGCACGAGGCTGGCGCTGCCCCAGACCAGGATGTCGCCGCCTTCGCGGTCACGGAGCGCGGCGATGTCCGCGACGGCGCGCTCTCGCCGACAGCAACGTCGTGTTGTTCCACGTCAGGTCGTCCTCGGTCAGCGTCCGGGAGACGACGTACTTGCGGATCGCGTTCATCTGGTCCGCGTACGGGTCGCCGGCCCGGCCGGGCCACGCGGCGGCCATCCCCTGCCACGTGCGCCGGCCGAACAGCAGCGCCTCGGCGTTGGCCATGCCGGCGCCGATCGCCGGCCCCATCACCTCGAGGTCGAAGTAGGGATGCGACCAGCCGCCGTGGGCGAAGCCGCCGTCGGTGTCCTCGTCCGGACCGCCCGGTGCCTGCACCACGCCGTCGACGCTCATGAACTCGTTCACCACGACTCGCATCGCTCGCTCCTTCGTCTCGGGGTTGTCCATTAGACGGGATCGAGTGCGGGAAGTCATCGTGCCAAGATGAAGCCGTGACCGGCACCTCCCCACCCGCCGCGTCGGGCCTCGGCCGCTACGTCACCGTCCTGCAGGGGATACGGCCGGTGAAGAGGTCGCTGGTGTCCAGCGACGTCGTGGCGGGTGTGACGCTGGCGGCGCTCGCGATCCCCGAGGTGATGGGGTACACGAAGATCTCGGGGACGCCGGTGATCACCGGTCTCTACACGATCTTGCTGCCGGCGGTCGTGTTCGCGGTCTTCGGCTCGTCGCGGCACCTCGTCGTCGGCGGCGATTCGGCAACCGCGGCGATCATGTACGCGGGCATCGCCGGCCTCGGCATCTCGGGGCTGCAGCCAGGGACAAACGAATGGCTTGCCTACGCGAGCCTGGCCGCACTGATCACCGGCGGCCTCCTGGTCCTCGCGCGACTTGCGCGGCTCGGGTTCCTCGCGGACTTCATCTCGCGCACGGTGCTCGTCGGGTTCCTCACCGGTGTGGGCATCCAGGTCGCCATGGGTCAGCTCGCGGGCATGCTCGGCGTGCCGTCGCCGAGAGTCGACCTCGACCAGGTCAGCGGCACCGTGGTCAAGTTCTGGGACACGCTCAAGGAGATCCCGGACACCTCGCTCGCGACACTCGCTGTCTCGCTGGCGGTGATCGCGACGCTGATCGTGTTCGAGAAGTGGATCGCGATCATTCCCGGCGGGCTCGTGGCGGTCGTGGGAGCGATCGCGATCAGCTGGGGATTCGACCTCGAGGCGCACGGCGTCTCGACTCTCGGCAAGGTGCCGAGCGGTTTGCCCTCGATCCGGCTGCCGAACGGTGTGGGCTGGAATGACGTCGGACCGCTGTTCGCGACCTGCGCCTCCATGTTCCTCGTGATCATCGCGCAGAGCGCGGCCACGTCGCGTGCCTACGCCGTCAAGTACAAGGAGCAGTTCGAGGAGAACACCGACATCGTCGGTCTCAGCCTCGCGAACCTCGCCGCCGGGATCAGCAGCACCTTCGTGGTCAACGGGAGCCCAACGAAGAGCAAGATGGCAGAGGAGGCAAAGGCGACGAGCCAGGTCGCGATGCTGGCGATGGCAGCGACGACGGCGATCGTCCTGCTCTTCCTGACGAAGCCTCTCCAGTACATGCCGAACGCCGTCCTCGCCGCGGTCGTCTTCGTCATCGGCATCAAGCTGATCGACCGGCGGCACATGAAAGAGATCTACGACGTGCGCCGCGTCGAGTTCTGGATCGCCGCGATCACCGCGACCGTCGTAGTCGTCGTCGGCGTCGAGCAGGGGGTGATCCTCGCGATCGTCCTCTCACTGCTCGACCACGTGAAGCGCCACTACGACCCGCGCGACTCGGTCGTGACCGGAAGACACAACGGCGAACTGATGACGGTCACCCCGGCCGCCGCGACCCCCTTCGAGCCCGGGCTCGTCGTGTACCGCTTCGGCGTCGGCCTCTTCTTCGCGAATGCCTCGCGGTTCGCCCAGGCGGTGATCGCTCTGGTCGACGTGCCCGAGCCCCCACGCTGGCTCGTCCTGCTCGCCGACGGGATCGACGACGTCGACTACACGGGCGGCAAGACGCTCTCCGAGCTCGCAGACCAGCTCGAGCAACGGGGAGTGGTCCTGGCCGTCGCGAGGGCGCGCACAGCGGTTGTCGCCGAGCTCGACCGGTTCGGAGTGACAGACAGGATCGGCCGGGAGCACATCTTCGGATCGCTCGACCAGGCGATCGCCGCCTTCCGCGCCGACAAACCCGCGCACCCGGGATCATGATCGCCGGATGACCGCCTTCGACCATTTTCGGACGCCCTCGCCCGGCGGAGCCGAATGGCTCAACTCGGCGCCACTCGGCCCCGCCCAGTTGCAAGGCCACGTCGTCGTCGTCGACTTCTGGACGCTGACCTGCATCAACTGGCTGCGCACGGAGCCGTTCGTCCGGGCGTGGTCGCAGGCCTACCGAGGCGACGGGCTGGTCGTCATCGGCGTCCACACGCCCGAGTTCTCGTTCGAGCACGAGCTCGACCGCGTCCGGCAGGCGACCGCGGACCGAGGGATCGACTACCCCGTCGTCATCGACAACGACTACTCGATCTGGACCGCCTTCGACAACCACTACTGGCCGGCCCTCTACTTCGTCGACCAGGACGGGGTCATCCACGACCAGCACTTCGGCGAAGGTCGCTACGAGCAATCGGAACGCATCATCCAGCGGCTGCTCGGCATCGAGCGCGAGCTCGTCCCCGTCGAAGGGATCGGCGTCGAGGCGGAGGCCGACTGGGACAACCTGCGGACCCCCGAGGCCTATCTTGGCTACACGCGCGCCGAGCACTTCGCCTCGCCGGACGGCGCCGCGTTGGACGAGCGCCGCGCCTACAAGCTCCCCGGGCGCTTGCGCTTCAACCACTGGGCCCTCGGCGGCGAGTGGACGATCGAGCGCGAGAAGGTCGTGCTCGAGCAGGCCGGCGGCAGCATCGCCTATCGCTTCCACGCCCGCGACGCGCACCTCGTACTGTCTCCCGGAGCGCGAGAGCCGATTCCCTTCCGCGTGCTCCTCGACGGTCAGGCTCCCGGCCCGTCGCACGGCGAAGACACCGACGCGGACGGAAACGGCGTGCTCCAACACGGTCGCCTCTACCAGCTCGTCCGCCAGCACGATGCGATCCGCGAGCGGACGCTGGAGATCACGTTCCTCGAGGCCGGAGCCGAGGCGTACGCGTTCACGTTTGGGTAGCGCACTGCGAATGGGCGAAATGCAGGCGCTTTTTGGCGCCAACGGTGCCGTGCCCGGAAGGTAAGTAGTTCCCCGAGACGCGGTTCAGCGGGCCCACGGATAGGCGCCAAACGCCGGAGGGCGATGCTCCAGGCGATCTCGGAAGGAGGTGTTCACCGTGCCTACTGAGATGCTCGCGAAGCCCGAGCAGCGGGTTTCGCCGTCTGCGTATGCACCCGCCGAGGACGCGGATCTTCGGTCGGCGACGGAACGTCAGGCCAAGCGCGTGCGCTGGATGAAGACGAACGTTGCAGCATGGGGTCTGGGCACGATCCTGCTGACGACAGCGTGGATCGTCCACGAGTGGCAGGCGAACGGCGCGTTCGCGCGCTTCGCCCACGAAGGGAACCCCGGCGACTGGAACCCGACGCTTTGGGCGGTCGCGGTCCTCGTCTGGGGGCTCGTCGTCGGAATCATGGCGCTCCGGGTGCACTTCGAGCGGCCGGCGCCGGCGGCGCAGGTCGATCGTGAGGTCGAGCGATTGCAGCACAGCCTCGCGGAGGACGGCCCGGGCGACGCTGCGCTACGGCGTCTCGCACGCGCGCGGCTCGAACGCCTGAGTCGGCTGAAGTCCAACGTTGCCGCCTGGCTGCTCGGGATGGTCGTGCTGGCGCCGGTGAACGTGTTGCTCGAGTGGCAGGACAATGGCGGGTTCCAGCGATTCAGCAGGAGCAGCCAGCCCGGCAGCTGGGATCCGTGGCTTCTCTTCGCCGGCGGGATCTGGGCTGCCGTCATCGTCGTCTTCTACGCGCTGCCGGTGTACCTCGAACGACGGAAGACGGAAAGCTGAACGCGGAGGAGGGTTGGCAGCATGGAGCAGTTCGAAGGGAAGTACCTCAGCCTGACGAGCTTCAGGCGCGACGGCTCAGGCGTCGCAACTCCCGTGTGGTTCGTGGCCGACAACGGCCATCTTGTCGTCGAGACGGATGCGGACTCGTACAAGGCGAAGCGGATCCGCCGCGACCCACATGTCCGTATCGCCGTGTGCGACGCGCGCGGTCGACCGCGCGGCGAGGCCGTTGACGCGGCGGCCAGAATCCTCCCGGACAGCGAGCGTGAGCGCGTCGAGCGGCTGCTCGCCCGGAAGTACCGGATCGACCGGTTCACAGTGCTCCCGCTCTACCGGCTTGTGATGCGCCTTCGTGGCCGTCGCTCGCCGACGCGCGCGGTCCCGGTGGCGATCGCAATCGCACCGAAAGAGGACACCGAACCATCGCCGAGCGCACCCGATCCACGGGGAATGACAGGCGCGAGATGAGCGACGCACTGAAGGGAGGCGAGATGCCGACAACGTCACACGCTGTCGAACCGAAGGCCGCGTTGCCGGTCGGCGAAGAGCCGGTCGTTTGCACGGAGCATCTGAGCAAGCGGTTCGGGGACGTCGTCGCGGTGAACGATCTGTCGTTCGCACTCGAGCGCGGAACGGTAACGGGCTTTCTCGGCCCGAACGGCGCCGGGAAGACAACGACGCTGCGGATGTTGCTTCATCTCGTGCAGCCGACGGCCGGGCGTGCGCTCGTCTTCGGCCGTCGCTATCAGGATCTGGAGCGCCCGGCCGCGCAGGTGGGAGCAGTGCTCGAAGCGGCCGACTTCCACCCCGGCCGCTCCGGCCGCGACCATCTGTTCGCCCTCGCGCTCGCTCTCGGGGCGGAGACGCACGGCGATAGCTGGTTCGTTGGCCGGGAGCGCGCTGCAGCCAAGCGTGTCGACGCGGTGCTCGACCTGGTCGAGCTCGGCGCCGCCGGCCGCCGCCGTGTCGGCGGCTACTCGCTCGGGATGCGGCAGCGGCTCGGCCTTGCGAGCGCGCTGCTCGGCGATCCCGAGTTGTTGATCCTCGACGAGCCTGCGAACGGGCTCGATCCGGAGGGGGTCCGGTGGCTTCGCGACTTCTTGCGCTCGTTCGCGGCGGAGGGAAAGACGGTCCTTGTCTCGAGCCATGTGCTGGCCGAGGTCGCACAGACGGTCGACGAGGTCGTGATCATCAACAAGGGCAGGCTCGTGACCTTCGCGCCGCTCGCGCAGCTGACCGCGCACCTCACCGACACCGTCCGCGTGCGCGCCCCGGCCGCGCACCGCCTGCACAGGGAGCTCGAGGCGGAGGGCATCCGGTCGACGCTGCTCGACGGCAATGAGCTGCTGGTCGAGAGCGTCCCGAGCGCCCGCGTCGGCGAGATCGCCTTCCACGCGGGCATGCCGCTGCACGAACTGGTGCCGGAATCGCCGAGTCTCGAGGACGTCTTCCTCGAGCTGACCGCAGAGGAGCCGTCATGACCGACCAACTGCTCTCAGAGCTACGCAAGATGCGCTCGACGCGTACGAATCTCGGTTTGCTCGGCGGGATGGTCGGGCTCATCCTGTTGACCGTCCTGCTCAACGGTTTCGTCCCGAAACCGCACGAGCTCGCGTCGAGCGACAACCAGTATGCGCTCCTTTCCGCCGGCACCGCCGCCGCGTTGTTCGCCGCGCTGATCGGCGTGATGGCGATCACGAGCGAGTTCCGGCACGGCACCATTCGGCCGACGTTCGTCGTCACGCCACACCGGATCCGCGTCGTCGCCGCCAAGGTGACCGCGAGCCTGATGATGGGCGCCCTCTTCGGGCTGGCCGCGATCGGGCTCTCCTTCGGCGTCGGCTTCGCGATCCTGTCGATGCGCGACATCTCATTCGAGCTCGGGACGAGCCACGTGCTCTGGCTGGTGCTCGGCACACCCGCGATGACCGCGGCGTGGGCGGCAATCGGCGTCGGGCTCGGCGCAGTGATACGGAACCAGGTCTTCGCCGTGATCGGACTGATCGTGTGGGCGATGGTGATCGACAACCTCCTGCGCGCGCTCGTCCCGTCCATAGGCGGCTACACGCCTGTCGGGGCCAGCGCCGCGCTCGTTGCCGACCCGGCCGACTACGTCCTCGCGGCGGGGGCAGGCGGGCTGCTCCTGCTCGGCTACGTGGCCGCCTTTGTTCTCGCCGGCTCGTTGCTCGTCGCGCGCCGGGACGTTACGTGACGGCGGTGCTCACCGTCGTCGACATCCGGAAGCGGTTCGGCGAGGTACAGGCCCTCGACGGCTGCTCGCTGTCGGTGGCGCGCGGCCGGATGCTCGGCTTCCTCGGCCCGAACGGGGCCGGGAAGACAACCGTGATGCGCACCATCTTCGGCCTCGTCGAGCCGGACGGCGGCGAGGTGCTCTGGGACGGTCGCCCGATCGGGCTGGAAGAGCGGCTGCGCTTCGGGTACATGCCGGAGGAGCGCGGCCTCTATCCGCGGATGCAGGTCGCAGAGCAGCTCGGATACTTCGGGACGCTGCACGGGCTGAGCGACGCAGCGGCGGACGTGGCGGCGGCGCGGTGGCTCGACCGGCTGGCGCTCGGCGGGACGCGCCGCCGCGAAGGTCGAAGAGCTCTCCCACGGCAACCAGCAGCGCGTTCAACTCGCAGCCGCGCTGCTGCACGAGCCGGAGTTGCTCGTCCTCGACGAGCCATTCGCCGGTCTCGACCCCGTCGCAGTCCAGATGCTCGCGGACGTGCTGCGCGGCGAGGCGGCGCGCGGCGCGGCCGTTCTCTTCTCGAGCCACCAGCTCGATCTGGTCGAGGACATGTGTGAGGAGGTGGCGATCGTCGACCACGGCCGCGTGGTCGCCACCGGGGACGTGGACGCGCTCAGGCAGGCGTCGCAGCGGAGGCGGATCGAGCTTCGGCTCGAAGGCGCGCCGCCGCATTGGCTGCCCCACGTCGCAGGCGTGGACCTGGTCGAGCGCCGCAACGGAGATCTGCGGCTGCTGGCCGGCCGGGAGGTCGATCCGGAGCAGGTGCTGGCAGAGGCCGAGCGGACGGCGCGGGTCGTGGCATTCAGCTACGGGCCGCCGTCGCTCGCCGAGCTGTTCCTGGAGCTGGTGGCGCCGTGAGCGCCCGGCGCGCGATCACGCTCGTCGCCCGGCGCGAGGTCCGCGAGCGCCTGACGCAGCAAGGTGTTCCTGGTCTCGACGCTGGTCCTGCTCCTGATCGTCGGCGGATCGACGGCGCTCCAGGGGGCGCTCTCGAAGAAGCCGACGTACCACGTCGCCGTCAGCGCGCCGGCGCCCGCCGGGCTCGCCGCCGCCCTCCAACGCGCAGCAAAGCCGTTCGACGACGCGAAGGTGCACCTGCGGGTGGTCACGTCGCCGGCCGCCGGACGGCGCGCACTCGAGGCCGAGCAGGTCGACGCGCTTCTGCTCCTCTCGCAGGATCGGCTCGTCTTCCGCACGAACGTCGACGCGAAGGCGGCAGCGATCGCAGACATCGCGGTGCGCGCCCTCCGCAATCAGCTGCCGCCGGCACCGGAGCTGACGACCGCAACGCTCCATCAGCCGGACACGGAGACCACCGACGCCCAAACGCTCGTTGCGTACGTCGGCTCGCTGCTCTTGCTCATGTCCCTGGCGATCTACGGCCAGTGGGTGGTCAGCGGCGTGGTCGAGGAGAAGAACAACCGCGTCGTCGAGATCATTCTCTCGACGGTGCGGCCGCGGCACCTGCTCGCCGGCAAGGTGATCGGGATCGGCCTGCTCGGGCTCTCGCAGCTCGCGCTCGTGGCGGGCCTCGCGGCCACGCTCCTCGTCGCCGGCGTCTTCGACGCCCCGGCCGCGCTCGGTGGCAGCGTGGCGCTCGTCATCCCCTGGTTCGCGCTCGGGTTCGCGCTCTACGCAGTCGCCTACGCCGCGGCCGGCGCCCTGGCCTCCCGGCAGCAGAACGCGGACACCGCGGGACAACCTGTCACGTACACGCTCCTCGCCGTCTACTTCGCCGGCTACGTCGCACTCGCAAGCGACATGGACGGCCCGCTGGCGAACGCCCTCACGGTGTTCCCGCTCACCGCGCCGCTCGTGCTCCCCGCACGCAGCGCGCTGGTCGGCGTGCCGCTCTGGGAACACGTCGCCGCCGTCGTGCTCGTCCTCGCAGCGATCTATGCGCTCGTCCGCTTCGCCGGCCGCATCTACGCCCAAGGGCTGCTCCGCAGCGGGCCTCGACTCGGCGTCCGCGCGGCGTGGCGCCTCACCGACCACTCATCCCGTTCAGAAAGGACACCGTCGTGACCGTCGCGCCGACACCGCTCGCAAGGCCCGCTCCGGCCCATCACCTGCTTGTCGATGCTCGCATCCGCCAGCTCGTCTGGCTGATCGCGGCGGCAGTCATCGGCTTCCTTGTCCCGTACGTCTTCGCCGACCGGCTCGATGTGCCGCGTGACGCCTACTACGCGATCTACGTCGCCACCGTCGCCTCGTTCTTCCTCCTCTGGACGCACGCGAACGCACTCTCCTTGCGATCCATGCTGACGCGGAACTGGCGAGGCGCGCTCGTCCTCGGAGTGCTCGTAGGTGCGCTGCTCGCCGCGATCGCGCTCGGCTACGACTCGACACCTCACCCGGCCGGGCTCGCGTTCTACGGCGCGATCATCTGGCGCGGCATCGTCTACGGAGCAGCCGACGGGCTCCTGCTGGGCGCATTCCCCGTGCTCGCCGTCTTCACCGCGTTCCCGTTCATGCGCGGTCGCGCGCACATCCTCAGGACAGCCGGTAGCGGCGCACTCGCGATCGTCGCGGCGCTCACGCTCACGGCCGCTTACCACCTCGGCTACCCGGACTTCCGCGGCTCGAAGCTCACCGCACCGATCCGCGGGGCAGCGATCTGGACCGCACCGACCCTGCTCACGCTCAACCCGGTCGGATCGATGATCGCGCACATCGGGCTCCACGTCACGGCCGTCACCCACAGCTATGAGGGCGACACGTTCCTGCCGCCACATGCCACCGCAGCCCCGACGATCGCTCTCGTCCCCTGCACGATCGGCGGCAGCCTTGCCCAATGCGGAGCGCTTCAGGTCGCCGAGAACCCATCCGACCCGAGCGGCCGCCAGATCTCGCTGAAGGTGGCCGTCTTCAAGGCGCAGAGCCAGAGCCCCAAGCCCGATCCGCTCGTCTGGTTCGCCGGCTGGGGCAGCGCCGGTGTGAGCGACGACGCCGCGAACGTCGTCTCGGCGTTCACGGCGCTGAACTTCGACCGCGACCTCGTCTTCATCGACCAACGCGGCACCGGCAGCTCGAAGCTCGTCTGCAACCTGCCGTCCGACGTGAAGCTCACCGCGCTCCGCCGCGGTGACGAAGGCTGCTCGCAGCTGCGCCGAGCGGCTAGGCCCGAACCTCCGCTACTACACGAGCGCTGTCGCAGTCGACGACTTCGACCGCGTGCGCCGCGCCCTCGGCTACGAGACGATCAACATCTACGGCGGCTCCTACGGCGTTACGACGGGGCAGATCTACCTGCTCCGCCACGGCTCGCACGTCCGCTCGGCCGTCTTCGACAGCGGCTCGCTGCTCGACGTGCACATCTTCGAGCGGCAACTCGTGAACAAGCAGCGCGCTCTCGAGCTGCTCCTCGCCCGCTGCGCCGCCGACAGCGCGTGCCACAACGCCTATCCGAACCTCCGCCGCGAGTACGCGCAAATCGGCGCCCGCCTCGCGCGCAACCCCGTCGCGATACCCGGCACGAAGGTCAAGCTGGACCCCGCCACGTTCGCGTCGGTGCTGGACGACTTCCTCGCCTACACACCCGGCAAGGCTGTCGTACCGCGGCTGATCCATCTCGTCGCGACCGGCCAGATCGCGCGCGCTGCAGCGGAATTGCCCAAGAGCACGCCGCAGACCTCAGGGCTCGCGTACCAGCTCCTCATCCAATGTGCCGAGCCGTGGGCGTCCTGGCGCCGCGGCGAGATCGAGCGGCTCTCCGGCGCGAGTTACCTCGCACCGCTCTTCCGCAATGCCGCGACGACAATGGCGGCCGCCTGCGCGGGTTTCCCGCGGGCCGACGTTCCGGCAGCAATCGGCGAGCGCGTGCACTCCGACGTGCCGATCCTGTTCCTGACAGGCAACGAGGACGGCGCCGACCCGCCGGCCAACGTCGCCCACGCCCAACGCGAGCTCCCGAACAGCCGCACCGTCCTGTTCCCCGCCGCCGGCCACGGACAGCTCGGCCTCCCCTGCGCTCAGACGCTGATCGCAGACTTCGTCACACGCGGCGAAGCGACCGGGCTTGACGCATCGTGCGCGCAGACCGCGGCCGTGCAGCCGTTCGACACGCGTAAGTGAGGCGGGAGCCGCTCACCAGACGTAAGGGATCAACTTGTGCGGAGTCTGCTGCCGGTACTGCGCGTAGTCCGAGTGACTCTGCTCGAGCCAGATCTCCTCGCGCCGCGACTTCAGCTCTGCGAACAGAGCAAGGATGACCGTCAGCGCAAGTCCGATCACCGTGGCGAAGATCGCGGACCAGCCGAACCCGGCGAGGATCCCGCCCCCGTACATGGGATGTCGAACCAGCCCGTAGACGCCGTTGGTCTGTAGATCGGCGTCCCCACGTGGCGCCGGAAACGGCGTCAGCGCGTGTCCCAGTCCGAATCCGCCGGCGAGGAGCAGCGCGCCGCCCACGACGACCGCGACACCGCCGATCGCGTAGGCGAACGGCGCGAGCGTGCTCGACCACCCTCGACCCACGAGCGCGGAGAGCAGGATCCCGCCGATCAGGAAGATCTGGACGACGACCCACCCGCCGCCGCGACGGCCGAGTGTGGGCAGTCCGCGTCGGTGCGGTGGATCGACGCCGCTCATCGGCTCTCAAGTGCGGGTCGGGCTCGGGCTGGTTGCCAGAACCGGCGCGACCAGAGCGCCACGTAGACGAGCGCCACGAGCACCGGCACCTCGATCAGCGGCCCGACGACCCCTGCGAGCGCCTCTCCCGAGGTTGCACCAAAGACGCCGACGGCCACTGCGATTGCGAGCTCGAAGTCGTTCGAGGCAACCGTGAAGCCCATGCTCGCCGTTTGCGCATACGGAAGACCGATCAGCTTGCCGATGACGAAGCCGGCGACCCACATCACGACGAAGTAGCAGAAGAGCGGTAGCGCGATCCGGGCGACGTCGACAGGCTCGGCCGTGATCTTCTCGCCCTGGATCGCAAACAGCAGCACGATCGTGAACAGCAGCCCGTACAGCGTGATCGGCCCGATCCGCGGCAGGAATGTGGTGTCGTACCACTCGCGCCCCTTGCGCTTGAGCCCGACCCGGCGCGTCAGGAACCCGGCCGCGAGTGGGATGCCGAGGAAGATGAGCACCGTCTTTGCGACCTCCCAGATGCCGACTTCGAAGCCTTGTGTGTCCAGCCCGAGCCAGCCTGGGAGGACGGTCAGGTAGAAGTAGCCGAGCAGCGAGTAGGCGACGACCTGGAAGAGCGCATTGAAGACGACGAGCAGCGCGGTGCGGTCACGGTCGCCCTTCGCAATGTCGTTCCAGATCAGCACCATCGCGATGCACCTTGCAAGGCCGACGATGATCACGCCGGTGCGGTAGGCGGGCTCGTCGGCGAGGAAGAGCCACGCGAGCGTGAACATCAAGAGCGGGCCGACCAGCCACGAGAGGACGAGCGAGACGCCGAAGAACATGCGGTCGGACACGTCGTCGTGTTTCTTCCGGCCGAGTTCCTCGTAGCGCACCTTCGCGAGCACCGGGTACATCATCAGCAGCAGCCCGAGCGCTATCGGCAGCGACACCGTGCCGACCTGAAGCTTGTCGAGGCCATCGTTCAGAGACGGGATCAGTCTCCCGAGGCCGAGCCCAGCGGCCATCGCGATTGCGATCCAGAGTGGCAGGAACCGGTCGAGCGTCGGCAGCTTCCTCAGTACCGCGTCTTCTGGGTCCGGTCGCGCCGCCGTCCCGCGGCGGACCGCGTCAGTTGCAGCCACTCGTATCGACCTCGACCGCATCCTCGAGCATCAGCCCCACGAGCTCGTGCAGCTCTTCCAGCCGGGTGCGACTCGCCCAGTAGCACGTGCGCAAGCCCTCGATCTCCCCAACGATCAATCCTGCGTCCCTGAGCACTTTGAGGTGCTGCGACACGGTTGCTTGCGCGAGGTCGAGCTGGTCGACGAACTGCCCGCAGTAACAGGCGTCGCGCGCAAGCAGGAGCCGCACGATGCGAACGCGGGCCGGATGGCCGAGCGCCTTCGCGATCGCCGCGACGTCCTGCTCGACAGGCGTCTCCAGCGTGAGCGTCATGAGACGCCGGCGATGTGGTGCCGCGTCGATGCCGCGATGCCGGCCGGGACGCCGCGGAGTGGCTTGGGCCGAGGCAGCGTGTGGGCACACGAATAGACTGTGCCGCCGACGTGGTAGTCACGCGTCTCGAGCAAGTGGTCGAGGCAGAGGCCGACGCCGCAGTGCCGGCAGACGGCGACAGCGGGGACGGGGTCTTTCACCTTCGCGCACTCGAAGCAGTTCATCTGGAGCGCCTCCTCGAGCCCGGACGGGCTCATCGTCGATCGCAGATGAACGATCACCCGCGCCGCACGATGCGGAATCAGCGCCGGCGCGTAAGTACGGCTGCGGGGAACTACCGAGTGTCGCCGGCAGCTGGGCGGGGATCAGCGCCTCGCCTCGAGCGTCAGTGCGAGGGCAGCGTCCAGTGCAGCCGGTGGCGGCGCCGCCGGCCCCGCCGCCAGCCCGACAATCAGAAGACCCGCAACACCGCGGATGCGGCCCGCCTCGCCTCCCGCTTTCGGTGTCATCGGACACCTCCTCTCCGACTATCGTCGAACACCACGCAGCACCGGGAGAACTCAGCCACGCCCCGGCTCGCCGTGAGCCGTCGCCACCGGCGAAGCAGCGAACCCCTTCCAGATCAGTAGGACCGCCAGGATCATCTCCTGCAGGCCGATCGGAGCAGCCCAGAACAGCTGCAGCGCAAACGGAGCCTCGAAGCCGAACATCTCGGCGACGGCTCTGGTCAGGAGCAGCAGGCCCCCGACGAGGCCCAGAAGCGACAACCAGACCGGGACGAGCCGGGACCGGTACAGGAGGGTGTTGAGGATCACCGCGCTCACTGCGAACACGAGCAGCGTCCCCACGAGGTAGGTCCACTCCCGCACCGAGAGCAGCGCGCTGCCCACGGGTGCCACGCCGACCCCACCTGCACTGCCCCAGTCCTGGCTCAGCGCCAATACGACGAGGGCGGTTGTCGAGGCCAGGAGGATGAAGGTCGCCTCCAGCGTGCGCACTGCGAGGTAGCCGACCGCCATGCCCTCGCCGTGGGGCTTGAGCACAGGAAGCAGCAGCGCGGCGATCCCGACCACCGACAGGGCAAGGATGAACTCCAGCAGGACCCCCAGGATGATCTGGCCCTCGTGTGCCGCGACCTCGATCAGGTAGTCCGGATCGTCCAGGGGCAGCAGCAGCGACCCGCCGACGATCGCGCTGACGGAGGCCACGATGAACAGAACCCCGACGAGTCGGGCCGTCGCCCTCTGCGCGGTCACGACCACCTCAGCGGGAGCAGACAGGGCCATCAATCGTCGCTCGCCACGTCGTCCGGTATCTCGACCCGTCTGCGGCTCAGGACATCAGGGCAGCCGCGCAACCGCGCCTGTTGGAAACTACGGATTCAGGCCCGCCGTATGATCGCGCGATGCGCGAGCCCGTCTTTGTCGACACGGTCCAGGTAGCCCTCGTCGTCCGCGACCTCGAGGCCTCGATGAAGACGTACGTCGAGCGCTACGGCATCGGCCCCTGGGAGATCTACGAGTTCAATCCGGACACTGTCGAGAACATGAAGGCGCATGGCGTGTCGATCGAGTCGTCGTGGCGGCTCGCGCTCGCGCGGGTCGGCGGCGTCATGTGGGAGTTGATCGAGCCGCTCGACGAGCACAGCACCTACGCCCAGTTCCTCGCCGAGCACGGCGAGGGTGTCCACCACGTCGGCATGGTCGGGACGGACTTCGACGGCACGCTCGCCGAGTTCGACTCAGAGGGGCGTGTGCCGCTGCTGAGCGGGCGCTACCGCGGAATCGACTTCGCCTACCTGCCGACCGCCGCGGACATGGGCGTGGCAACCGAGATCTTCAGCGCGGTGCCGTCGGGCCAGGAGCCTGACGCGCGCTATCCGTAGCGCCCTCGGTCCTCGTCAGCCGTAGAGTCGCGCAGTGGCCTCTGCACACAGCACCGTCGAGACGGTCCGCGGGCCGGTCGCCCTCGACGCGCTCGGCCGGACGCTGATGCACGAGCACGTCGTGCTCCTCTCCCCCGAGGCGCTCGCCAACTTCGGCCACGTCTGGGGCGCGCGCTACTGGGACGAGGACGCTGGCGTCGCCGATGTGATCGCGAAGCTCCGCCGCCTGCGGGAGGCGGGCTACGAGACGCTCGTCGACGCAACCGCGATCGGCTGGGGCCGCGACGCTCGCCGACTCGCCCGGATCAACGAGCAGGTGGACGTGAACATCGTCTTAGCGACCGGCGTCTACTCGTTCATCGAGCTACCTCCGTTCCTCGCGTACCGGAGCAACGACCAGATCGTCGAGCTGCTCGTACGCGAGCTGCGCGAGGGGATCGACGACACCGGGATCAAGGCTGCGTTCCTCAAGTGCTGCGTCGAGGTTCATGGGATTGTCGGCGACATCCCGCGCATCCTCTCCTGCGTCGCCGCCGCGTCGATCGAGACGGACTCGCCGGTGATGGTGCACACGAACGCCGCACACCAGACGGGCCGGCTCGCCCTCGATTTCCTGCTGAACGCGGGCGTCGCGCCCAGCCGGATCGTGATCGCCCACATGGGCGACAGCAACGACCTCGACTATCAGCGCGCGATCGCCGACAGCGGCGCGTGGCTCGGCCACGACCGCTTCCACATCGAGCACTTCAACCCGGACGCCGACCGCGTTCGGACACTCGCTGCGCTCGTCACCGAGGGTTACACCGGGCAAGTCCACCTCGGCCACGACGCCGGAGCCTTCCACGACTTCATGGTCGGGAACCCGATCTTCGAGGGTGAGATCGCCGACTGGCTGCACATCCCGACGACGATCGTCCCCGCGTTGCTCGAGGCCGGCGTCACACAGGCGCAGATCGACCAGATGCTGGTCGAGAACCCGCGCCGCTTCTTCGCCTAGGCGGCTCGAGCCGCACCTTAGGTCCCGTACGTGAGCCCGTGCCCGAACCGGAAGAGCGGGTCGCGCGAGTCGCCGGGGACGTCCGGAAGCTGCTCCCGCACCGTCTCCATGGACGACGGCAGCTCGAACGGCAGGCGTCCCTCGGGTTGCGCGCGCCCGAAGAGCACGTCGAGCACCGCTTCGTCGGAGGCACCGAAGACGCCGACGATCGCCGCGCACGTCTCCGCGAGCTCCGGGATCACCGCCGGGCGCTCGAGGTGCAGTACGAGCACTGTCGGCATGCGCCCCGCGAGGTCGACCAGCTCGCCGAGCTCCGGCTGCTTGAAGTCGAGGTCGCCGGCGTGGAAGAGGCTTTCGAGCATCCCGTTGGTGCGTGGCTCGAACGGCGCGTTACGGCGGACGATCGCGACGTCCGCCTCGTCCGGCCCGACCGCGCCGTCGACCTCGAGGCCGTCGGCGTAGACGCGCGTTCCGGCGGCAAGCGGCAGCGTGCCGTCGTTCGTGATCAGCACGGCCGACCGGCGCTGAGCTCGGTCGCCGGCCGCGCGAAGCTCCGCCGCGCCGCAGATGCGCGCGGCGTCGTCGGGGTCGACGTACGGGTCGTCGAACAACCCGAGCCGAAACTTGTCGCGCAGCAACCGCCGCGCCGACTCGTCGATCCGCTCCTCGGAGATGCTGCCCGCGCGGACGAGCTCGACGAGCAGCTCGGGCAGCTCCTCGCCGCCGAGCTGGTCGCAACCAGCGTCGACGATCTTCAGCAGCCGCTCCGCCGTGCTCAGCTCCTCCACGCCCCAGCACTTCGCCGCGAACACCGAGCCGTCCGGTAGCGGAGCGTCCGTCACGAGCCCCCAATCGGTGCAGACGACGCCGTCGAAGCCGTAGCGCTCGCGCAGCAGACCAGCGATCACATCGCGGTTGAAGCCAAAGCCGACCTCCTCGAGCTCAGTGCCGACAGGCCGTCCGTAGTACGGCATGATCTGCGCCGTTCCGGCGGCGAACGCCGCCTCGAACACCTGCAGGTGGTACTCGAACCTGCCGCCGGGATACACCTGGTCCTTGCCGTACGGGAAGTGGGGATCCTCACCGTCGAGCTGCGGCCCGCCGCCGGGAAAGTGCTTCGTCATGCAGGCAACGGAGTGCGGCCCGAGCTCGTCGCCCTGGAAGCCGCGGACGTACGCCGCGACGAGACGCGACGCGAGGTCAGCGTCCTCGCCGAAGGTGTGCATGATCCGCGCCCACCGCGGCTCCGTCGCCAGGTCGGCCATCGGGTGGAGTGCGACATGGATACCGACCGCCCGGTACTCGCGGCGCGCGACGTCGCCGAACTCGCGAACCGCGTCCTCGTCGCGCAGCGCCGCGAACCCGATCGGCTCCGGCCACTGCGAGAACCCGCGCGAGGCCCACGCTGCTGCGAAGTTCTCCGCGAAGCTGTGCCGCGGATCGGACGAGATCGTCACCGGGACGCCGAGCCGGGTCTGCTTCGCCAGGTCCTGCATGCGGTTGTGCCACTCCGCGTGCTCCCGCGGCTCCGGCGCGAAGTAGATGTTGAAGTGGCTGAGATTGCGCCCGAGGACGCGCTCCTCGGTGCCCTCGAGCAGCGTGCCGTCGGCGTTCATGAAGATCGGGGCGTGGAACATCAGCCCCGCCTTTTCCTCCAGCGTCATCTGAGAGAGCAGGTCGTCGACACGCTCGTCGAGCGCACGGGCGGGGTCGGTGTAGACCGTCATTTGCTGCGGCATGCTGTCACACAGCGGCTGGGGTACTCACCAGAACGACTTCGCGCGAGGTTTAGGCGCGCCGGCGGGCGTGCCACGCGAGCGCGCTCACAAGCAGCCACGCGACGGTGTAGCCGACCACCTCGGTCGTCGTCGGACCGTGCACGACGGCGCCGACTGCGAAGGAGAGCATCATCACGAACGAGGCGACGATCCAGAGGAACACGATGATCGCCATCACGACGCGTCGCTTGACAGCGCGCGTGATCCGCTGCAGCTCGTCGACGTCGCGCCAGAGCGGCGGCAATCCCCACAGCGCCCGGCGGAGCTCCCACCCTCGGCGCGCGGCAAGCGTCAGCCGCATCCGGTCGCTGAACTCGTCGAGCGTCAGACGGCCGTTGACGTAGTGGCGACGCAGCGCGGTCGCCGTGCCTTCGCGTTCCGCCGAGCTCACCAGGGCCACGAGCCAATTGTAGCCCCGTACTCGCCGGGCGCCGCGTCGAACGGGCCGGCTGTAGCCCGCGAATCCTCCGGGTGCCTCGGGGGTGCTGATCGTCTCCTTGGCCACGGCGGCGATGCTAAAGCGGGCGCTCCGAGCCAGAGCCACGATACGTCGAGAGAGGACTCAAGACAGGGCAACATTGTCGGCCCAGGGCTTGACGTGCCGAGTCCCTCGTTCGAGTGACTGGCCGCAAGTTCGCGTCGGCTACGGCGCCTTGAACTACAGATGCATAACCAAGGGGGTCAGATGTTGTCTCGCTCATTCGCCTGCCGGGGTCGCCGGCTAGCGCTCGCGTTGCTGTTCGTACTGGGGGTGCCGGGCGCGGTCGTGAACGCCGCAGAGGCTGAGACGGTGCCGCCGCAGATCACGCTGCTCGCGCCGGTCAATGGGGGAACGATCGTGAACCCGCTGCCTGGCGTCGAGACGAATCCGACCTTCAAGTGGCGGATCGACTGGCCGGAGGCGCCGACTGCGCAGGTGCTGATCACGATGACTCTTGCGTCGGATCCTGCTCTGACCCAGAACGTTTCGCTCAACAACAAGATGTGCCCGGCTGCGACGCCCAGCTGCTGGACCGAGTACAGCCCGCCAGCGCGCTACAAGGGCAAGTACTACTGGCGCGTCAACATCATCACGCCCGTCGCAGCGAGCAGCGAGACCTGGTCGTTCAGCGGCGTCAACCCACCCGACCGCGACGCTGACGGGGTCGCGGACGCGATCGACAATTGTCCCGCGAAGAAGAACACGAATCAGGCGGACGAGGATCGCAACCATCACGGCGACGTCTGCGACCGCGACCGCACGCGCCCGCACGTGCGCGCGCTGACCGGGACCGCCACGCGCGGCAACGTGGCGGTCTTCCGAGCCACGGTGTCCGACAACTATCACTCGCTGCGCCTCTCGGCCACGCTCAGCTACCGAGGCCGGCTCGTCCTCCATGGCAAGTTCCCATTCGCAGGCACCGAGGGCAACGAAACAATCCGCTTCTATAGCCAGAGCACACTGTCGCGCCGGCTCCCCGCGGGCAGTTATCGCCTCTGTGTCACGGCCTGGGATCAAGCCGGCAATCAGGGTCGCGGCTGCGCCGCCTACAGAGTCAGATGAGCATGAAGGCCCCGAGCAACAAGAAAGCCCCGTTTCCGGGGCTTTCTTCATAGCGGGGGCAGGATTTGAACCTGCGACCTCCGGGTTATGAGCCCGGCGAGCTACGAGAAGAGCGGGATGAGGTTGCGGCGAGAGGCAAGAGCTTCCATCGCCTCGTCCGGCGGACGCGAGCCGAACCGGCTTGCCGCGTCGAGCACGTTAGGCAGCAGCGCCACATCGCCGGCCGTGTTCAGGAAGACACCTTCGCGGCCGAGCACCCAATGCACCGCCAGGTCGATGTCAGCCTGTTCGCGGAGCGGCTCGTACCACGTCGACGCCGTCTGCGTACGGCCGTCCCAAGGCGCGAGGGTGATGCTCTTGATCGTCTGGACTGCGATTCCTCGCTGGGCGCAGACAGAGGCGAGCGCCTCGAAGTCGGCGGCGTACCGCTCATCGCGCATCTGGACGTAGCTGTAAGGAAGCAGCACCGAGTCGAACGGAAAGCGCTCGAGGCTGCGGAGGTGCATCCTCGCGACCGTCAGCCCGTGCCCCGTGACGCCGATGAAGCGAATGAGCCCCTCGTCACGCGCCTCGATCGCGGCCTCGAGCGCACCGCCTTCCCGGAGCGCGAACTCCCACTCGATCACGTCGACGAGGTTGTGCAGCTGGAGCAAGTCGATCCGATCGACGCCGAGGCGCTCGAGCGAGCGATGAATTTCCTCGCGCGCGCCTGCGTAATCGCGCTCGCCCGTCTTGGTCGCGAGGAAGAACCGATCGCGATCGCGAGCCAGCCACGGTGCGATCCGAAGCTCGGAATCGCCATACGAGGCGGCTGTGTCGATGTGGTTCACGTCATGCTCGAGGAGCAGTTCGAGCGCATCGTCCGCCACGGCCTGCGAGACCGACCCGAGCGCCGCCGCGCCGAAGATCGTTCGCGAGCTCTCGTGGCCGGTCATCCCGAAGGGCGCTCTCTCGATCACGACCGAAGGCTAGCTCCCGCGGCGAACTCTTGAGCCCGGTTGCGGTTGACAGAGAAAGAGGGCTGCCCACTGGTGAGCGTCCAGGTCACGCGGAGTGACCCCTCTTTCAGCGACGGATTTCAGCGAGCGAGGATGCGCCGCCGCGCGGAGCCCGCGCCGAAAGCCGAGGGCGACGAAACGGCGGTAGCCGGTCACGGCACTCGGTGGGATCAAGGGTTCGGAGCGCCGTCGGAACACCAGCACGCCCGCGTCCACGGCCGGCGGAGGATCGAAGGCCGTCCGTGGCAGCCGCCTGCTGACGCTGATCTCGTAGAACGCACTCCAGATCACCCCGTTCAGAGAGCTCGGCCAGGGAAGAGCCCTCTTCACGGCCACTCCCCACTGAACGACAAGGTCGGCCCGAAGCAGCGGCGTCAGCGGATCATCGAAGAGCAAGTGCAGAAGGTCGGTCGTTCGATGGAACGGCAGGTTGGAGACAACGCGAAACGGTTCGTTGGGCAGCTGGAAATCCGTCGCGTCAGCCTCGATCACCTCGACGTTGCGCCAGCGTCCGCGGAGACGGGCCGCCCACTCCGGATCCAGCTCAACGGCGAGGACATGATCAGCCACGCGCGCCAGCTCCGCGGTCAGCAGCCCGCTGCCGGCGCCCAGTTCAAGAGCGAGATCACCCGCGCCGACGCAGGCGCCGTCGACCAGTTGCGCCGCCAGTTCCTTGTCGCGGAGAAAGTGCTGGCTACGAGCCGCTGGGCGCCGCGCACTCTGTGCGCGCCGGCCTGCCACGGAGGAACCGGGTCGTGGTCATCGAGGCGGAGTCTAACGACTCGCAGGGCTGGATCGGCGGGTGCTAGTCGGCCATGCGGAACGCAACGTCGTACTTCGCGACCGACGTGCGCTGACCCGGCGTGTCGCCCGCCGGCATCGCACTCAGCGCTTCGTCTCCCTGCCGGTAGTCGTCCTCGGTCTCGAAGAAGACGATCACGAGGGACTTCTCGGCTTCCGGATCGTGAAGGACGATGATCTCTTGTGCCGGCACGTTGTCCGGCCGTTCGCTGCCCTGCATCTCGCGCTGCATCTCGGCAATCCGTTCGCTGCTGACGCCATCAAAGGCCACGACTCGTGCGAGCGCCATGCTGCCTCCTCTAGTTCGCGGGGTTCGGTTGACCTTAGACCTTCCGGCGGGCCTGAGACCGAGTGTGAGCGACCAGCGGACCAGATCGGTCGCCTGGGCCAGTGTTGCTCCTATGTCAATAGCGGCTCGTTTTTGAGGGTGGTGTAGACGGTGCGGGCGAGTTGTCGTTTGAGGCAGCGGATCGCTTCGCGGCGGCTCTTGCCTTCGGCCTGTTTGCGTTCGAGGTAGGCGCGTGCCGGGGGTGGACGCGTCCCTGGGTGACCGCGATCCGGTGCAGGGCGCAGTTGAGTTGGCGGTTGCCGCCGCGGTCGAGGCGGTGGCGTTGGTGTTTGCCGGAGCTGGCGTCGAGTGGGGCGACGCCGGCGTGGCGAGCCAGTTGGGCGTCGGTTCGGAAGCGGGCGATCGGGCCGATCTCGCAGAGCAGCTTCGCGGCGCTCAAGGGCCCGCAGCCGGCAAGCTCGAGCAGCCGTGGCGCGAGCGCCTGCGTGCGCGCCCGCAGTTCGCGCTCGAGCTCGCCGACCGAGCGGGTCAAGCTGCGGCAACGAGCGAGCAGGTCGCGGGCGGTCCGCACCTGCGTTGTCTGCTCTCGGCGGGCGAGCTGCCGTGCGACCCGATCGATCCAGACGGCGCGGTCGAGCGCGCCCAGCGGCACCGTCAGGGTCGGGTCGAGCTCGTGCAGGTGCCAGCGCAGCCGTTGCTGGCGCGGCGCCGTTCGGCGACGAGGTCGTCGCGGTGGTCGACCGAGCAGCTTCAGCTCCCGCAACGTCTCCTCGCCGGCACGCGGACCGTCCAATGACGGCTCTTGCAGCGCGGCCCGGGCGACGGCGAGCGCGTCGATCGCGTCCGACTTGCCGCGGCTACGGCCGCGTCGGCGCTGCGGCGCGGTCAGTCGGGGCGGCACCCGCACCAGCCGCTCGCCCGCAGCGAGCAGCGTCTGCTCGAGACCACGGGTGACGTGCCGGCAGTCCTCCACCGCCCAGAGCAGTTCCTCACCCAGCGAGCGCGCCCAGGCAAGCACGCGCTCATCGACCGGGCAGCACACTCCGCGAGCGCCCGCCCGAGCTCGTCGACGGCGACGGCCGTCAGCGAGTGCTTGTGTACGTCCACTCCGATCACGATCATTCGACTCGCCTCCTCCAACGCTGGGGGCGACCGGCGAGCGGACAGACCTCAATCGAGGCAGCAGCCAAGCTCCTATCAGGTCACGCTCGGCGGTCTCGGGAAGGCGGCGGCGACACAACACTGGCAAGTCAACCTACGGGGCGACATGCGGGAATCGAGTCAGCCGCCGCCGACCCGAACTCTCAAACCCAGACCAGACGACACACCCTCAGAGTGACATTGAGTGCGGGAATGTCCCCTGAGAGCTCTGTGTAACACTCGAACCCAGTGGAGACATTCGCGGATGTCGCGGCGCTACTCGGCAAGGACGACGAACTGCAGCAGGAGCACGCTGTTGTTGAAGGTGTCCAGCGCGAGCTACAGGTCTCCCCTTCGTCACTCGCGGCGGCGAGCGCGACCTGGGAGGACCCCTACCTCCGTCTTAGCTTCACGCACAAGGATGGGACGGTCCTCACGGTCACACATGGGGACGGATATACCGAGATCACCGCTGGCAACGTGGAGTACAAGGGCTATCTCGATCCGTCGTCGCTTGTCGAAGTGCTAGCCGGCGCTTTCTGCGGTCGAGTGGACCACGTTGAGCAGACGCGCTTCGGTTACCAGGTGGGCGAGTACTTCGAGCTTGTCGGTGAGGAGCGGCGGCTCGGCTTCAGCCGAACCCCAGGTGTTGCAACGTTCTTCCTCGGCCGGCTCCCTCTTGCGTCGGAGTCGATCCACAGGTGGCGTCTCTCATTCGAGAGCACGCCAGCCGTCGCTGGCGGCTAGACAACTGCCTGGGCCAGCGTGCTTACGCCAGACCCATCTGCGGTGCGGGCAAAGTCAGGCGAAAGTTGTGGGCCACTGAGTTGGCCCTGTGCAAGAAAAAGCCCCGTTTCCGGGGCTTTCTTCATAGCGGGGGCAGGATTTGAACCTGCGACCTCCGGGTTATGAGCCCGGCGAGCTACCTGACTGCTCCACCCCGCGTCGCTGGGCGGGATTCTAGCAACTAGCTCCCCGAATCGTCGCTTGTGCGGAAGCCGATCTTGCGGTGCGTGCCGTCGCAAAACGGCTTGTTCTGGGAGCCGCCGCAACGGCAGAGCGCGAGCCGCGTGTCCTCGCGGATCAGGTTGCCGTCGGCGTCCTCGATCCGCAGCCGGCCGCGAACGAAGAGCGGGCCGTCGGGGCGCGGCACGACGACCTGCTCTGCCGGCGGCTCCTCCCGCGGACCACCGTCGAGGCGCCGGTAGTGCAGCGCCCCGGTCGGGCATGACTCCACCGCCTCGGCGATCCGGTCGGCGTCGGCCGCCTCGATCCGGACCCACGGGCGCTCCTCCGCCCTGAACACCTCGGGCAGCCGGTGGATGCAGCTCTGCGTGTGGATGCACAGCCTCGGCTCCCACTCGACCTCGATCCGGTCGTCGCCGTACACCCGGGCGACGCCACGGCGGCGGCGCTCCTCCTGGAGCTCTTCGCTCATCGGGGACTCCCCTCTGCGTAGTCCGGGTGGCTGCGGATGTACTCGCGCACGAACGGGCAGAACGGAACTGCCCGGACGCCGCGCTCGCGCAGGTCGTCGAGAGCGCCCTTGACGAGCACGCTGCCGAGCCCGTGCCCTTCGTGGGCCGGGTCGATATCCGTGTGCACGAGGACGACTCGTTCCGGCTCGAGGCGGTAGAGGAGGAAGCCGAGCACCTCGCCGTCTCGGATCAGCTCATACCGCAGCTCCGGCCGGTTGTCCCTCACCGTCAGGGCCGCCGTGTCGTGCATCGCCCCAGCCTAGAGGCTTATACGGTGCCGCGGTGAGCTTCCTGCCGCCTGTTTTCCAGATGCGCGACTACCGGCTGCTGTGGCTCGCGATGGTCGCCATGAGCCTGGCGAATCAGATGACCGCGGTCGCCATCGGCTGGCAGGTCTACGCGATCCGGCACCACCCGCTCGACCTCGGACTGATCGGGCTGGCGGAGTTCCTTCCGCTGCCGCTGCTCGCTCTGCCCGCGGGTCAGCTCGCCGACCGGCTGTCGCGACGCCTCGTCTTCGCCGCATCGCTCGTCCTCGAGATCGCGATCGCGGCGATGCTGCTCGTCGTCACCATCGGAGGGGCGACAGAGCTCTGGCCGTTCCTGGCGCTGGCGGGCGCCACCGGTGTCGCGGGCGCGATCGGCTCGCCCGCCGCGCGAGCCCTGCCGACAGCCCTCGTGCCGACCGAGATGCTGGCCGCCGCGATGGCGCTTCGCTCGATGGGTGGACAGGCGGCGGTGATCGCCGGGCCGGCGGTCGGCGGCATCCTCTTCGCGATCCAGCCAGAGCTCGTCTATGTGGTCGCGATCGGGATCGGCGTCTTCGCGCTCGCGGCGGCGCTCGCGATCCGCACAAGCGGGACGGTCGAGCGAAGCGAATTGGACGAGCCGCCGCCCCGGCTCGAGAGCCTGCTCGCGGGCATCCGTTTCGTACGGCGGACACCCGTGCTGCTGGGGGCGATCACGCTCGACCTCTTTGCGGTGCTCTTCGGCGGCGCGGTCGCGCTCCTGCCGTTGTTCGCCGTCTCGGTGCTCCACGTCGGACCGACCGGCCTCGGCATCCTGCGCAGCACCCCGGCCATCGGCGCGCTCGTGGCCGGAGCGATCCTGGCCCGGCGCCCGCTGCACGGCCACGCGGGCCGGACGCTGCTCGTCGTCGTCGCCGTCTTCGGCGCCAGCATGGTGGTGTTCGGGCTCTCACACGTCTTCCTCCTCTCCGCCGCTGCGCTGGCGGTGAGCGGTTTCGCCGACATGATCAGCATGAACATCCGGTCGACGACCGTCGCGCTCGCGACGCCCGATGCGCTGCGAGGCCGCGTGAACGCCGTCGAGATGGTGTTCATCAGCGCCTCGAACGAGCTCGGCGCCTTCGAGTCGGGCGTCGCAGCCGCGCTCATCGGCGCGGTGCCGGCGGTCGTCATCGGCGGCTTCGCGACGATCGCGCTCGCAGCCGTCTGGGCGAAGGTCTTCCCCGCTCTGGCGAAGATCGACCGGCTCGAAGAGCTCCGCCCGGCGGCCTAGGAGGGATTGGCGGAATATCGCTCGTCGTCGGGGTGCGATGCTCGTTCCGAGGCAAGGACGCAGGGAGTCTTCGTAGTGGTGCCTACGGATGCGACCGAGGACGCCGCATCGGGGCGAGCAGCGCGGCCCGACGACACAGTCGTTATTTCGCCAAGCCCTCCTTGCTAGGCCGACGACGGCTCGAAGAACCGGTTATGCCAGGCCCTCGGGCTGGTGATCAGGAAGCCGAGCCCCATGACGGCGTAGCCGGTGAGCGCGTCGAAGAGATAGTGATTGCCCGTGACGACGATCGTCAGCACGACCGCGATCGGGTAGGCGATGCCGACGAGCTTCCAGATCGGCTGCTTGGCGTACGTCAGGAGACCGACGCCGACGCCGAGCGCCCACCCGGCGTGCAGGCTCGGCACCGCGGCGACCGGGTTCGAGAACGACCGAGACGTCGGCGAGCCGATGTCGATGTTCGAGAGCTGGCGCAGCGTGTCGACGTACCCGCTGATCAGCCTGGGCGGCGCAGTCGGGAACCGCCAGTGGATGACGAGCGCGATTGCCGTCGCCATCAGGAAGCCGTTGCGGTAGCTTCGGAAGCCGTCGCGATTTGCGTGGTAGAGCCACAGGAAGAAGACACTCGTCAGCACGAAATGGCCGACGAAGTAAAAGACGTTCATCGCCTTGACGACATCCGGCACCTCGAGGAACGCGCGCTGCAGCGATTGCTCCCAGGCGAAATGCATGAATCGCTCCCACGAGACGATCCGATGGGCATTGGCGGTGGCCTGGCTCCAGTCCGGCGTGATCCAGTGGCGAGCGAGGCGGTAGAGCTCGATCGCCCCCACGACGATCGCGATCTGGATCAAGCCGTAGTGCCTGGCGGCAAAACGGCGCAGGGCAGACATCCAGGCGATTCTAAAGGCCGTTGCTAGCATCGCCCAAATGGGAGCCGTCTGGACCGGACTGGCAGTGCTCGTCGTCGCGTTCGTCGCCGGCCTGACGCTTGTCGCCGTTCGCGGCCTCGAGGCCTGGCGGGTGCTGCGCCGGTTCCAGGGCACCGTCGGCGAGGCCACGACCGCGCTGACCGACGCTGCGACGCGGCTCGAAGCGCGGACCGGCGCGCTCGAGCAAGCAGCTCCGCGGCTGGAGCAGTCGGTCGGCCGGCTGCGCGCGAGCGTGGCGGTTCTTCAGATCGAGCTGGGCATTCTGCAAGCCGCCCGGGCGCCGCTGATGCGCGTCCGCTCTGCGGCCGTGCTCCTCCGCAAGTGACGCGCGTCGCGGCAGTCGACCAGGGCACGAACACGACGCGATTGCTCGTCGCCGACGTCGAAGACGGACGGGTCGACGAGGTCGTGCGCCGCACGGCGTTCACCCGTCTCGGCGAGGGGGTCGACGCGCGCCGGCGCCTGCTCCCGGTCGCGATCGCGCGGGTGCGGAACGTTCTCTCGGACTACCGGCGTGAGGCGGAGTCACTGGGTGCCGAGCGAACGCTCCTGATCGCGACGAGCGCCGTGCGCGACGCCGAGAACGGCGAAGCGTTCCTGGGCGAGATCGAATGGAGCTACGGGTTCACGACCCGCCTGCTGTCCGGCGAGGAGGAGGCGCACCTGTCGTTCCGGGGTGCGACGCTCGAGCGGGGCGGCAGCGACGGGCTCCTCGTCGTCGACATCGGCGGCGGCTCGACCGAGCTCGTCGCAGCCGACGTCGCGATCAGCCTCGATGTCGGCAGCGTGCGCCTGACGGAGCAATTCCTGGCGTCTGATCCTCCTTCGGCCGCGGAGCTCTCGGCGGGTGCAGCGTCCGTGCGCGAGCTCCTGGCGAAGCGCGTCCCGGAGGACTTCGCCCCGCGCGAAGCGATCGGCGTCGCCGGCACGGTGACCTCGCTCGCCGCGCTCGACCTCGGCCTGCTCGGCTACGACCGCGAGCGCGTCCACGGTGTCCGGCTGACCGCCGAGGGAGTGGCAACGCAACTGGCGCGGCTGGAAGCGCTGCCGGTCGCCGAGCGCAGGAACGTGCCGGCGCTGGAGCCGGAGCGGGCACCGGTGATCGTCGCCGGTGCGATCGTGCTGCATGAGGTGCTGGCCCACTTCGGACTGGACGCGATCGAGGCGAGCGAGCGCGACATCCTCGACGCCACGGCACTCGAAGCCGCGGCGCTGCCCGGGCCCGTCGAGGGCGACGCGCCGCCGGGGGCATACACGTGCTGCTGACCCGGAGAATTACGCTCGCCACGCTCGCCGTCCTCTGCGTTGCCGTTCTCGGCGCGTGTGGCGGCGGCGACTCGAAGGAGGCAGCGACGACGAGCGAGCTGCCGCCCGGCTGCGACGTCAAGAGCTCGGAGAGGGTCGTCCGGTCGTACCTCACCGCCGTGACCGCGGGCGACCGCACCGCGGCGAGCAAGGTGCTGGCGAACGACCTGCGCCTGTTCCAGGTGCACGACGGCCGGGGGAGCGGCGAGCGCAACTTGACCGCGAAGACGAAGGCGAAAGCGCTTGCCTATGTGGACGGCCGTATCGCGCAACACGAGCAGCTGCGGCTGGTCAACCTCCAGGTGCAGCCGGCCGACGACGCCAACCACGTGATCGTCACGTTCACGATCACGCGGCTCGCAGACGACTTCCGGACGCGCAACATCCCGAACCGCGTCGCGACCGGCGACGGCATCCTCAACTGCGTCAACGGCACGATCGAGGGTCTGACGATCCAGGGCCCCTAAGGGCCAGCTCTCCGCTACCCGGCGACCTCGGCCGGCGGCTCGTCCTCGGCGAGCCGGCGCTGCACGACGGCACGCGCGAGCACGCCGACGAGGCGGTCGTCGTCGGTCACCGGCACCCGCTCGAGATCGCGCTCCTCGAGCAGGCGGAACGCCTGCTCGAGATCCATCTCTGCGTCGAGCGTGAAGATCGGCGGCTCCGCGATCTCCCCGAGCGTGACGACGCTCGGATCCTTGCCCGCCGCGACGACGGCGCGAACGAGCGTCTTGCGCGTGATGACGCCGACGAACCGGTCGCCTTCGCAGACGAGCACGGCGCGCACGCTCGGGTCGGACAGCCGCTCGCCGGCCAGCGTGGCAGGGTCGGACGCAGCGAGCGTCAGCGGATCGGAGACCATTGCTTCGCGAACCAGGCTCATGGACGCACTTTAGGCCTCTCTAGGGGAACATTCCGCGTGCTTCGAGCGCTGCGCCGACCTCGTTGATGGCGGCGACGAGCGCAGCATCCCGCAACGGGATGCCCTTTGCGGCCGAGAGATCCCAGACGCGGTCGAACGCATCGCTGAGCTTGTCGGCGAGCCGGCGGCGGATCTCGTCCCGGTCCCAGAAGAGCCGGCCGATGTCCTGCACCCACTCGAAGTAGGAGACGGTGACGCCGCCTGCGTTCGTCAGGATGTCCGGCAGGACGATGATCCCGCGCTCGCCGAGGATCCGGTCGCCCTCGATGTCGGTCGGTCCGTTGGCGCCCTCCGCGACGAGCCGCGCGCGCACGTTGCCGGCGTTCGCGCCGGTCACCTGGTCCTCGCGCGCGGCGAGGACGAGGATCTCGCAATCGAGCTCGAGGAGCTGCTCGTTGGAGATCCGCAAAGCGTCGAAGTCCTCCAGCGACCCGTGCTCGGCCGCGTAGGCGATCGCGGCCGGGACGTCGATCCCTTTCGGGTCGAAAATGCCGCCCGACAGATCCGAGACCGCGACCACCGTGGCGCCCCGCGCGTGCAGCTCGGTCGCCGCGATGCCGCCGACGTTGCCGAAGCCCTGCACGACGCAGCGTTGCTCGGCGAGGTTCCACCCGAGGCGCTCACACGCGCGCTCGATAACGATCACGACGCCGGCACCGGTCGCTTCGTGCCGGAAGAGCGAGCCCCCGAGCTGCACGGGCTTGCCGGTGACGATCATCGGCACGGCGTAGCCCTTCTGCATCGAGTACGTGTCCATCATCCAGGCCATCGTCTGCTCGTTCGTCGCCATGTCAGGCGCCGGGATGTCCCGCTGCGGCCCGATGAAGTTCATCAGCTCGGAGGTGAAGCGCCGCGTGATCCGGGCCAGCTCGTGCTGCGACAGCTCGCGCGGGCTGCAGCGCACTCCTCCCTTCGCACCGCCGTAAGGCAGCCGGAGCAGGGCGCACTTCCAGGTCATCCACATCGCGAGCGCGGCGCATTCGCCGAGGTTCACGCCGGCGTCGTAGCGGATGCCGCCCTTGGTCGGGCCGAGCACGCTCGAGTGCTGCACCCGGTACGCCGGGAAGACGCGATACGAGCCGTCGTCGAGCTGAACGGGGACGCTGACCATCAGCGCCCGCTCGGGAAACCGCAGCCGCTCGGTGACCATCTCGCCGACGTCGGCATGGACGAGGGCCGCCTCGAGCTGGGTGCGCGCCTGCCGGAAGAGCGGCGCGTCCCATTCGAGCGAGGCCTCGTAGGCGTCGTGCTCGACCTGCGTCACGCAGGGAGTCTACGGTCCGCCCGGCGAACTTCGGCGAGCAGACCCGAGCCGCCGGAACGCAAAGCTGCCGCTGCTCGGGCTTGAGGTGCCGGGGGAGGGAGTCGAACCCCCATGCCCCACAAGGGGACAGCCGGTTTTAAGCCGGCCGCGTCTGACCAGTTCCGCCACCCCGGCGCGGCGCCCAGGCTACTAGAGAGGCTTGCTGTGAAACTCGGGCACGCACGGCTGGTGCGCCAGACGCGGCGCGGCTCAGCCGGCTCGGGCTTGCCCGTAGCAACCACTATGCGCTACGCCCGATCCAGCCGACCCGCTTGGTCTGGCCCATCCCCGTACGCACCCGAATTCCACACCAAGCCTCTACGTGCCGGGCGTCATCTGGTCGACCGGGAAGCGCTCCGGTCCCTTGCCGCGGAACGAGTCGCGGAACGCCTTGAACGCGGCCTCGTCGAAGTGAGTGCACTCGGCGACGCGCCCCTGGCCGTGATCCTCGCCGCTCTTCTGCGTCCAGGCGACGAGCGCGATCTTGTTGCCGAGCTTCGCGAGCGGGAACGCGAGCATCGCGTCAGGGCTCTCGTCGTAGAAGCGCCGCATCTTGTCGATCTCCGCCTGCGGGACCGTGTTGCCCCACTCGATCTCGATGCCGCCGTGCTCGAGGTTGTGGACCGCCTGCATCAGCGCCACGGGGTCGGTGTAGAAATCCCAGACGGCCGGCACCGGATAGTGCGGGCCGTTCGAGGGCGGGAAGGTGTTCCACTTCGGCTTGGCGTTGATGTTGTTGATGTGCTGGCCGAACTTGGCCGCCACGACGACCTTGTACGTGCAGCCGGCCTTCTTAAGCGCGGCGGTGGGATCGCCGGCGCTGCTGCCACCGCTGCCACCGGCGAACGCAAGCACGGCGATCACGACGATCAGCGCGATCACGCCCGAGGCGGCGGACACGTAAAGAATCGTGCGCCGCCGCGCGTCGTCGTCGCGCGGGGCCGTCCGCGGCTGCGGGCCCTGCGGGCGCTTGGGCGGTGTCGGTGCGCGGTCTTTCCTGGCCATCGGCGCAGAAAGGTATCAGCCGGTCGCTGCCGCTCCGCGGCCGCCCGGGCTCAGGCGGTCGCCGCGGCTTCGGCGCCGAAGAAGTCCGCGACGGCGGCGCGGTCCTCGACGACGGGGCAATTCGGCAGCGACGCGAGGAACGCCCGCCCGTACGCGCGCGTGCGCAGGCGGGGATCGAGGATCGCGACGACGCCGCGGTCGCCGTGCCCGCGGATCAGGCGTCCGAAGCCCTGCCGGAGCTGGAGCACCGCCGACGGGAGCGCGTACTCGCGGAACCAGTCGCCACCGTTCGCGTCGACACGCTCGCACCGCGCCTCGTAGAGCGGGTCGCCCGGAGCGGAGAACGGAAGCTTCTCGATCACGAGGAGCGACAGCGCCTCGCCCTGGACGTCGATCCCAGACCAGAACGTCGACGTCGCGATCAGCACCGACGTGACGTCGGCCCGGAAGTCCTCCAGCAGCCGCTCGCGCGGCGCCTCGCCCTGGACGAGAACGCGGTACGGCAGGCGCGGCCGCACCCGCTCCGCGAGCTCGCCGAGCGCGCGATGCGACGTCGTCAGCACGAGCGCACGTCCCTGCGAGATCGAGCACAGCGCCACCACCTCGTCGGCCACGCGCTCGATCGCTCCGTCGGACCGCGGATCCGGCATCGTGCGCGGCACGTAGAGAAGCGACTGCTCCGCGAAGTCATACGGCGAGCCCACGGAGAGCTCGTCGGCGTCGTCCAGCCCGAGCCGATGCTTGACGAAGTCGAAGCGCCCGGCCGTGGCGAGTGTCGCGGAGACGAGGATCGCGGTCGGCCCCTCGCCCCAGAGCAGCCGCCGCAGGTCCCCAGCCACCTCGACCGGCGCCCACGCGACTGCGTCCGGCTCTGCCCAGACGACGCGCTCGAGATCGCCGGGCTCGAGGCACGCGTCGACCGTGTCGGCGACCGCGAGCGCGCGGCGCGCGAGCGCGTCGAACTCCTCCCCGGCCCCGGTCAGCTGATCTGCGATCGCCGCGAGCGCGTCCATCAGCACGAGCCCGAGCTCGGCCGGCGGCTCGCGGAGACGCTTCCGCCCGCTGTGCGGGGCGACCGCGCGGATCAGGCGATCGCCGGCGCGCTCCAGCTTCTCGAGGGCGCGCGCCGGCGCTGGACGCTGCGCCTCGCGGCACGCCCGCTCGATGTCGGCGGCGAACCGTCGCAGCCCCCCGCTCGACACCCGCCCGCCGAGCCACGTGGCGGCCGACTCCTCGAGCCGGTGAGCCTCGTCGAAGATCACCGCGTCGTGCTCGGGCAGCACTCTCGGACCGTCGCCGTTGCTGCCGCGAAGCGCCACGTCCGCGAAGTAGAGCGCGTGGTTCGCGATCACGAGCTCCGCCTCGCCCGCGCGCTCACGAGCGGCCTCGGCGAAGCAGGTCTGGACGAAGGGGCATCGCCGGCCGGTGCAACGGTCCGGCCCGACGGCGAGCTCGGTCCACAGCGAGTGCGACGGCTCGACGGCGAGCTCCGCCCGGTCGCCCGTCTCCGTCTCCTCGAACCAGGGCAGGAGCTCGTCGAAGTGCGCGGCGTCGGACTCGTTCCGCAGCAGCTCGGCGCCGAAGAGCCCGTAGCCCTGCAGCGCCTTCCGGCAGAGGTAGTTCTGCCTGCCCTTGAGCACTGCGACGCGGACCTCCCGCCCGAGGGCCGCCGCCGCGACGGGCACATCCTTCGTCAGCAACTGCTCCTGCAACGCCTTCGTGGCGGTCGCGACGACGACGCGGCGGCCGGACTGAAGCGCCGGCAGGAGATACGCGAGGCTCTTGCCCGTGCCGGTGCCCGCCTCTGCCAGGAGGTGCTCGCCCGCCTCGAGCGCACCCTCGACGGCGACTGCGAGCGTGGCCTGCTCGGTCCGCGGCTCGTAGCCGTCCAGGACGCGTTCGAGCGCACCGCCCGGGCCGAAGAGTTCGTGCACCTGCCTGACGATACAGGGGCGAACGGATGTTCGACACAGAGGACTCCGACGAAAATGTCCGCTCGCAGCGATCTTTTCTCCCGGGTGCCGCTTGACCGCGGAACTGCCCGCGCTTTAGATTGCCCCTGTCAGAACCGGTAGGTCTTCGGACTCGCCGGTTCTGGCATTTTTTTGCCGTTTTTCAGGGCTGCGCCTTTCTTTGTTGGTTCTGCCCGGCCACCGGCCGGGATCGGGGCTACCCTCCTGCCACCTAACCAAGGAGGCCCCGATGGGTTTGCTGGACAAGCTGCTCGGCCGTAGCAAGAAAGCGACCGGCGACCTGGTGGGCGACTCCTCGCTGCACGACGAGGGAGTGCACCAGGAACAAGCAGGCATAGCGGCGGACAAGGCCGAAGCGCACGAGGAAGCCGCCGTCGAAGCGCATATCGAAGAGGCGGAGCACCGCGAGCAAGCAGACTGACGAATCCGCCTCGGGGTGGAGTCGCTCCGCCCCGAGGCGTTCCGTCCGACGGCATCTCTAGCGTTCTTCGGTCCTGATGTGGATCGCATTCGGACTCGTGGTCTTTGCAGCCGCCGTAGTGGTGGCTGCCGCCTGGCTTGCCCGCTCGATGCGGACCGAGCTCGTCGGCCTGCGCACTGAGTCGAGCCTGACGCGGGTCGAGTCGAATGCCCAGCTCGCCGAGCGGTCTGGCGAGCTCGACCGCCGGCTCGCTGCCATGACCACCGCGGTCGACCGGCGCCTGGCCGAGCTCGACACGAAGGTCGACCGGCGCTTGGAGAACGCATCGAAGACGTCGACGGCGATTCACGAGCGGCTCGGGAAGATGGACGAGGCGACCGCGCAGATCCTCGAGCAGGCGAAGGAGTTCCGGCGACTCGAAGAGGTGCTGCGGCCGCCGAAGGCGCGTGGCGGCTTCGGCGAGCTGCTGCTCGAGAACCTCCTGCGAGACCGGCTGCCTCCGTCGGCATATTCGATGCAGTACGGCTTCGCCGGCGGCGAGCGCGTCGATGCAGTGATCCATGTCGAGAAGCTCGTCCCCGTCGATGCGAAGTTCCCGCTCGACAACTACGAGCGGATGGTCGACGCAGCAGACGACGCCGAGCGCCAACTCTTCGAGAAGGCGTTCGCACGCGACGTGAAGGGTCACGTCGACGCGATCGCGGCGAAGTACATCCGCACCGCCGAGGGCACCTACGACTTCGCGCTGATGTACCTGCCCGTCGAGGCGATCTACTACGAGCTCGTGTGCGGCAAAACGGGCGCGCTTGTCACGTACGCACACGACAAGCGTGTCTTCCCCGTGTCGCCTGCGACCTTCACGTCACAGCTCCAGGTGATCGCGCTCGGGCTCAAGGGCCTCCAGTTCGAGGAGCGGGCGCATGAGGTGATGGGTTACGTGGCGGCGCTGCAGAAGGACTTCGGCCGCTTCAAAGACGATTTCGATCTCGTCGGGACCCATCTGGGCCGGGCGCAGTCGAAGTTCGCCGAGGCCGACAAGCGGCTCGACCGGTTTGCCGGCAAGCTCGAAAGCGCCGCGGACCACGAAGCCCCTGAGGTCGGCGGACCAGAGGTCGCGGGCTCCGAGCTCGGCGGCTCGGAGGTCGGGGTGCAGACGCTGCTCGAGCTGCCCGGCGCCGACGCCGCGTAACCCCTAGAAGCGCAGAATCGCGCCCACGCCCTCTGACGGGCCGAGGTTGGGCGCCGACCGGACCGCAAGCACGGAGCCGCGGCGCGCGAGGACGTGGTGCACGGCGAGGTCGAGGGCGTCGCCGTGCTCCTCCATCGTCGTCCCGTCGAGCGGGCACGCGCCCCCCTCGATCGAGCCGCGCCCGCAGTGAGGGCACTGATACGCCTCACGGGTCGCACCGTCCTCGAAGAGGAGGCACTCGACCCTGCCGTCCGAGGCTGCCTCGATGACCTCGCGCCAGCCCGAGGCGGCGCGGCCGCCGCGGCCTGCTTCCTCTTGCCAGTGCTCGATCGCCGCGAGTTCCCGCTTCGCGCGCGCCTCGTCGAGGATCGGCGTCACGACTTCGAGCAGCTCCGGCGGGCCGGCGTGTGCGTCGGCGCTCGTCCAGCCGGTGACCGCCTTCTGTGTCTCCGACGCGAGGACGTCCTTCACCTCGGACCGCATGTCTTCGCCACAGACGAGGACGACACAGGCGCTCCCTTTCTTTCGGCGCACGAGCCGGTCGAGGAGCTCTCCCCAGGCCTTCAGATGCTTGTGCACGAGGTCATCGATATGGCGCTCGAACCGCGCCTGCGACCACCCGCCCTGGTCGTGACGCCCGGGCGTGTCGTCGTGGCGCTCTGCGACCTCCACGAGCCGGCTGCCCGTCAGCCGATAGACGTCCCCCCGCTCGCGGCCGACGACGCCGACGAGCGAACCTTCGTGCCCGCCGACGATCGGGATGAGCGGCGCGAGATACAGGTGGCGCCCCAGCCGAAAGTCGTCCGGCACTGCGGCCGGCAGCGTCAGCGATTGCCAGAGATTGTCCGACCCCGAGCAGAAGACCGCGAGGCCGCGCGCCCCGTGCCGATCGAAGTCGGCGTCCAGCCAGCCTCGGATGCGCTCGACGTCCGTGCGCAGGCTCTTCTTCTGCTCGGCCCAGGCACCGTTGACGTTGTCGCTACGATCGAGCAGGGAGTTGACCCGCGTCTCGACCGTCTGAGCCGTCGGCGCGACGGTCGGGTCCAGGTTCACATAGAGGCTGATCGCGCACCCGTTCTCGGTGCGAAATTCAGCCAGCTCTCGCAGGCTTTCCCAGGTGATCGTGGTCGCCATTCCGCTCGGATTCCCGCGCTCTTCGATTCTAGTCGTGGCATCTGCGAGGGACGCCGGTGAGGAACATCTGACCGCCCGGGCGCGTTTAATACGACAGGGACGGAAACGAGGAGGACGAGTTGCAGGACAAGGTGCACAACGTGATCGTGATCGGCGGTGGTCCCGCCGGGTACACCGCTGCGCTCTACGCGGCGCGCGCGAACCTGGAGCCGCTCGTCATCGAGGGCTTCCAGTGGGGCGGGCAGCTGATGCTGACGAGCGACGTCGAGAACTATCCGGGCTACCCCGACGGCATCATGGGCCCGCAGATGATGACCGAGTTCCGCCGCCAGGCCGAGCGGTTCGGCACCGAGTTCATCACCGACAGCGTGACGAAGGTCGACTTCTCAGAGCGGCCGTTCCGCATCTGGGTCGAGGGCGACCAGTACCGCGCCAACTCAGTGATCGTCGCCACCGGCGCCGACGCGCGCTGGATCGGGCTCGACTCCGAGGAGCGGCTCAAGGGCCGCGGCGTGTCGGCCTGCGCGACGTGTGACGGCGCGTTCTTCCGCGACAAGCACATCTACGTCGTCGGCGGCGGCGACACGGCCTTCGAGGAGGCGCTCTTCCTGACCCGGTTCGGGATCAAGGTGACGCTCGTGCACCGGCGCAACGAGTTCCGCGCCTCGCAGATCATGATCGACCGCGCGCGCTTGAACGAGAAGATCGAGATCCTGACGCCGTTCGTCGTCGAGGAAGTGCTCGGCGACACGTTCATCACCGGCCTCCGGCTCCGGAACACCGAGACGGACGAGACCCGCGAGGTCGACGCCGGCGGTCTCTTCGTCGCAATCGGGCACGACCCGAACACGAAGCTCTTCCTCGACCAGCTCGACCATGACGAGAACGGCTACCTGATCACCGAGCCGGGCTCGACGCGCACCAATATCCCGGGCGTCTTCGCGGTCGGCGACGTCCAGGATCACATCTACCGCCAGGCCGTCACGGCGGCCGGCACCGGCTGCATGGGCGCGCTCGACGCGGAGCGGTTCCTGGCCGAGCACGAGGGTCACGCCGAGAAGGCGTCGACCGCACCACCCAGCAAGGCGCCCGCAGCGGCCTAGGCCCACCGCCCCGGTCCAGCCGACACCGCGCGTACCCTCGTTGCGTGGGCGAGTGGATCGACCTCCTCGATCCCGACGAGGACGAACTGCGCGCAAAGGCGCCGCGCGAGCTCGCCGCGACGGCGATTCACATCATGCGAGCGCCGCCGCGGCCGGGGGTGCGCCGCGGCCGACGCTTCAGACCCACGGTGACTACGTCTTCGGCGTCTTCCTCGTCGCCGTGGCGGTTCCCGACGAGGATCTCGTCAAGATCTCGAACGACCAGAACGAGGTCGTGAAACGCCTGACCGTGGTCGCCTCGCTGCTCCTTGTGCCGACCTTCATCGTCGGCGTCTACGGGCAGAACTTCCGCCACATCTCTGAGTTGCATTGGGGCTTCGGCTACTGGTGGTCGTGGGGCTGGATCCTGGCCACGACGGTCGGCCAGCTCGCGTTCTTCCGCTGGAAGCGCTGGATCTAGGAGGGTTTGGCGTCGCTACGATCGGCTGAGATGCCGATCTTCATCTGCCCCAACTGCAAGGACCGCTCGATCGACGCCGACGGCTTCGAGGGGATGTCCGGCCAGGCGGTCGCCTGCCGGCGTTGCAGCTTCGGCTTCCTCTTCGAGCTGATGGAGGACTACTACCCGGCGCCGGGCACCGGGTTCGTGACGTGCGACCAGCACGGCAGAGTGCTCGCCGTCGGGCGCGGCGTCTTCGAGCTGACGGGCTTCCAGGAGAAGGATCTGATGGGCCGCGACGTCGTCGACGCGCTCGACCTCGACGGCGAGCCGGTCGGACTGGTGCGCGAGTGGGGTGTGCGCCGCATCGGGGAGCGGATGGAGCTCCGGACGAGCTCCGGCCGCCCGCAGCCGGTGACGGTCGACCTCTTCCCGGCCTACGACGCTGACGGCGGGATGCTCGTGGCGCTCACGCCGCGCTCCGGCTCGTAGCCTCTTCGAGCTGCTGCTCGACCCACGCTTGCAGCTCGACGACCGCCGTGAGCGCCTGCTCCAGCTCGCGCAGCTCAGCGCGGAGCGCACGCACGTCGAACGGCGCGAGCAGGCCGAGCACCGAGAGCCGCTCGACCGTCACGGCGGGCAGGTCGCGGCGCGCCTGCCGCTCGATCGCCGCCTGCCGCAGCCGCGACCGGGCACGCTCCGCCCGCGCCCCAAGCGAGGCAGCCTCGCCGGCGAGCGCATCGGCGTAGACGGCGAGCTCGATCGCGCGCATCCCCCGACGCTAGCGCGCGGACACGCCTGCGATTGGAACGCCTTCGTGACAAAACTGCCATGAAAGCGCACGCGCACTGGCAGCCCCACGGGACACGGTAGCCGTGCCACCCGCACGCAATCGTGACGATTGCGTGACGATTCTCCCCGCCCGCACGGCAAGGCTCGTGGCGCGCGCGGCCGCGACTAGACGCGGCTGGACGGACAGAGATCGCTGAGCACGCAGTCCTCGCACCGGGGCGAACGCGCGTCGCACACCCTCCGCCCATGCCAGATCAGCAGATGCGGCAGCGGCCCCCAGTCGGCGCGCGGCACGAGGCGCATCAGATCCTGCTCGATCTTCACCGGGTCCTCCTGCTTCGTGAAGCCGAGGCGCTGCGAGAGCCGGCGCACGTGGGTGTCGACGACGATCCCGACCGGCCGGCCGCGCTCCGCCGAGACGACGTTCGCCGTCTTGCGCGCGACGCCGGGCAGGCGGAGCAGCTCTTCGAAGGTGTCCGGCACCTGGCCGTCGTGGCGCTCGATCAGGATCTTCATCGTCCCGCGCAGCGCCTTCGCCTTTTGCCGGAAGAAGCCCGTCCGGAAGATGTCGCGCTCGAGGTCTGCGACCGGGACGGCCAGATAGTCCTCGGGCTTCTGGTACTTGACGAAGAGCTTCTCGGTCACCATGTTCACATTCACGTCCGTCGTCTGTGCCGACAACATGACCGAGACGAGAAGCTCGAGATCGTTGTCGAACCGGAGGGCGATCGTCGCGTCGGGATGCTCGGCGGCGAGGCGCTCGAGAATCGGCCCGACACGCTGACGCTTCGGCCCGACGCGACGCCGTGCCTCGGCGACGTAACTCCTAGCCAACGGCGGCGAGCGGGCGTGGACGATTGGGCAGGCGCGGGCCGGCGCAGACGACGTCGAGCGCGGGGCAGGTCGAGCAGGCCCAGTCGCTCGGCGTCGGCACGAACTCCTCCGCATGGATGCGGCGGATCGCCTCGGAGAGCCCGGCCTCGAGCTCGGGCACGTCGTCGCGGCTGAAGGTGGTGGTCACGATCGCGTCTGGGCGCTCGACGAATGCGTAGACGACCTCGACCTCCTCGGCGCCGGCGCGGAAGCAGGCAAGAGCGTAGACGAGCCGCTGCAGCGAGTAGTGCTCGTCGATGATCTGCTCCGGGAGCGCGTCGCCGAGCGGGTTCGTCTTGTAGTCGAGCACGAGCGCCTGATCGCCGTCGCGGTGCAACACGTCGAGGCGCCCTTCGAGGACGACGCCGTCATGCTCGAAGAGGAACGGCCGCTCGACCTGGACGTCGTCGAGCGAGGCGAGGCGCTGGGCGAGGTCCGACTCGCACCAGTTCGCCACGTAGCCGGTGACCCGCTCGAGCTCCTCGTCGGTGATCGACGGATACCAGGCGCGCACCTGCTCGACATCCGGTGCGACGGGCTGTGCGGGCTCGATCTGCTCGAGCAGGCGGTGCACGGCGTCTCCGATCTCCATGCCGCCCATTCCCTCGTGGCCCGACGCCGTGGCGACCGGGCGACGCTCGCGCATCCCGACCACGCGCCGCGCGTAGTACTTGTACGAGCAGCTCTCGAACTCGGAGAGCGCCGTGAACGAGAGCCGACGCGCACGGTGAAGCGGCGGCGCCGGGATCGGCTCGAGGGCGGGCAGCGCGATCGCCGGCGCGCCGGTCCCGTCCGGCAGGTCGCCGAAGAGCGAGAGCTGCACGATCTCGGTCGCCGCTTCGGCCGCCGGCTCGAGCCGTGGATCGGGCTCCGCGTCCGGTGCGAAGCGGTCGACGCGGACGAGCACGCGCGCCGGTCCGCGCTCGACCTCGATCGGCTCTGCCGAGGTCAGCTCCTCGTCGAGCTCGAGCCGCGCCACGACCCAGCCGATCGGCGTGTCCCGCCGGTCGTCCACGGCGCCGGAGACGATCAGGCGGTCGATCGCGCGGGTCATCGCGACGTAGTAGAGCCGCAGCCGCTCCGCACGCTCCTCGGCCTCGCGCGCGGCCTTCACCTCGTCGTACGAGAACGCTGAGAGTGGCTTGCTCGTCGCCGGGTCGCGCATCTGGAAGCCGAAGCGGCCGTCGGCGAGAGCCAGGATCTCGTCGGCCGGCGGCGCCCGGTCGCGGCCCGCGTCGGCGACGACGACGACCTTGAACTCGAGCCCCTTCGCCGAGTGGATCGTCAGCAGGCGCACGGCGTCCGCGCCCTCCTCCTCCGAGACGGCCTCGCGCTCGGTCGAGCCGAGGGCGTCCTGCTGGCGGACGAAGCGCACGAAGCCCTCGATGTCCGGGCCGCGCAGCTCCTCGTACGAGCGCGCCAGCCGCGCGAGCTTGCGCAGGTTGGCGTAGCGCCGATTCCCGTCCCACTGGGCCAGCACCGCCAGGTCGTAGTCGTGGTCGGCGATCACACGCTCGCAGAGCCGCTCGAGCGAGAGCCGCGTCGACGCCGTGACGAGCCGGTCGTACCGCTGCCGGAACGCGCGCACGAGCTGGGCGTCGCGCTCGGGCAGCGTCGAGGGCACACCCCGCTCGATGCCGGTGAAGAGCGGCCGCTTCGACGCGGCCCGGCGGATCAGCACCAGCGCGTCGTTGGAGACGCCGACGAACGGCGACGCGAGCACCGTCAGCACGGCCTCGTCGTCGTAGCGGTTCTGGATCAGGCGCAGGTACTGAAGGAGGTCGTTCACCTGCTGCTGGCCGTAGTAGCCCTTGCCTGTCGCGCGGTAGGTCGGCAGATCGAGCCGGCGCAGCTCCTGCTCGTACCACTCGGCGTCGGTGCCGGCGGCGAAGAGGAGCACGATCTCGCCCGGTTCGGCCGCGCCGGCGTCGACGAGCTCGCGCACGCGCCGCGCAATCGCCTTCGCCTCGCCGCGACGCCAGTGCACGCCGGTCTCGGAGTACGACTCCTTGTCCGTCACGAGGAGCTCCACCGGGTGGCCGAACACCGGATCGTCGAACTCGCCCGACGCAGCGAGCGGCTGGAACTCGTCACCGAACTCCTCGCCGAAGAGGCGGTTCACCGCGGCGAGCACCTGCGGGCGAGAGCGGTAGTTGCGTGTCAAGGCGAGCAACGTGTTCGCCGGGTCGGCGCGCCGGTCGCGAAAGACGCGGACGTCCGCGTGGCGGAAGCCGTAGATCGACTGGAACTCGTCGCCGACGAAGAAGAGCTCGTGCTCGCCCGGGCCTTGCGAGACGAGGTCGACCAGCTCGCACTGGAGCCGGTTCGTGTCCTGGAACTCGTCGACCATGACCGCCTTGAAGCGCAGCTGCTCGCGCTCGCGGATCTGCTCGTTGTCACGCAACAGGTTGCGGGCGACGAGCTGGAGATCCTCGAAGTCGAGTGCCGACTCCCGCTCCTTCGCCGCGGCGTACTGCGCGCCGAAGCGGTCGAGGAGCTCCTGCAGCAGCTCGCGATCCGCCTGCGCCAGCAGATCCAGCGCGGCCTGCTCGACGCGCTTCCGAGCCTCCTCGTAAGTCGCCGCGCGCTCGCCGCTCGCCCGGAAGCCGGAGAGGTCGAAGAGGCGGTCCGCCTGGTGACCGCCCACGAGGACGTCGAGCATTCCCTGCGCCGAGCGCCGCTGCGCGTCCGTCGCAGACGCATCGTCGACGAGGCACCGTGCCGCCTCGTGCAGCTCGGCGGCGCGCTCGCCGAGCGGCGCCGGCTCGCCCAGCTCCAGCACGAGCTCCCGGCCTGCCGAGCGGAGCGTCTCGAAGACGCCGATCAGCATCCGGCGCAGCCGCTGGCCGCCGTACGCGGCAAGCAGGCGGAGGCGGTCGGGCTCGTCGCCGGCGGAGAAGTCCTGCAGCGCAGCGTCGAACGCCTCGCCGCGGACGATCAGACCCTGGTTCTCGTCGAGCTCGCGGAAGCGCGGGTCGATGCCCGCCTCGAACGGATACGTGCGGAGCAGCCGGGCGCAGAAGCCGTGGACGGTCGAGATCCATGCTCCGTCGAGCTCACGGGCCAGGTCGGTGCGCCCGCGCTCGACGAGCGCCGCCCGGATCCGCGCGCGCAGCTCGGCAGCCGCCTTGTTCGTGTACGTGACGACGAGGATCGAGCCGACGTCCATCCCCTCGTCGCAGACGTGGCGAACGAACCGCTCGACGAGGACGGTCGTCTTGCCGGTGCCCGCTCCCGCCGAGACGAAGACGCGCCCACGCGCCTCGATCGCAGCGTGTTGCTCCGGGTTCGGCGTCCTCATGCCCTCTCCACCCGGCACATGCCCCAGAGGTCGCACCAGGCCGGGCAGCCGTCCTCGCCGCGTGGGTCGTGCTGGATGTCGCCCTCGCCGATCCGCGCCGCGAGCCCGCGGGCAGTCTCCTTCGCGCCCTCAACGACCTTCCAGAACTCCTCTTCGTCGAGGTAGTCGTTGCGGACGAACCCGGGCAGGTCCTCGTCCTTCGCCTCTGCGCGCAGCAGCCCGCGCGCCTTGCCGTCGCCCGCGAGCGGGCGGTAGACGCCGCCGAGCGGCTCGATCCCGACGAGGTCGCGGAGGACGAGCATGTAGAGCGGAATCTGGAGCCGCAGCTCCTTCTCGATCGACGCCGCCGAATGGGCTCCCTTGCCCGACTTGTAGTCGACGACCATCCCCCGGGCGGAAACGGGTCGATGTCGATGCGGTCGATCTTCCCCGAGAGCTTCACGCCGTCGCCCAAGTCGAGCCCGCGCTGCAGCTCCTGCGGCGAGCGGTCGTTCCCGAACGAGACCTCGAAGCGCCGCGGCACGAGCTGCAGCTCCGTCTCCGCCTCCGCGTGCACGAGCTTCTCGAGATCGCGCCAGAGGGTCGAGTCGAGCTCGCGGCGCTGCATCTCGGTCATGTCCATCCGGACGCCTGCGAGCGCCGTGTCGAGACAGGTGCGCATGAACCGGACGCAGTCGTCGATCTTGTGCGGCTCGACGCGCTCGATCCCGAGCTCCTTCGGAAGCCCCGCGAAGAACTTGAAGAGAGCGCTGTGCGCGACCGAGCCCTTCAGCATCGGGTCGACCTCCGCATCGATCGTCTTCGGATCGAGGAACCGCTCCACGAACCAGGCAGACGAGCAATCAGCGAAGCGCTCCAGTTCGGTGACGCGGAACGACGTGCGCGACCCGAGCTCCTCGAGGACGAGTGGATGCCGCAGCCGCGTCTGGCGCTTGAACGAGCGCACCGCGCGGTCGAGGCGCCGCTCCCACCCGTTCGCGTACGCGAGCGCGTCGGCCTGCGGCTGGTCGGTCGACGCGAGCGTCGCGAGAGAGCGCAGGCGCTCGCGCTCGGTCGGCGCGTCCTCGAGCCGCCACGTCAGCTCCGAGAGCGCGCGGCGGCGACGCCAGCGGACGGCGTCCTCCTCCGGGAAGAGCTGCCAGACCTCCTCCCAGAACGGGCTCGGCTCGCGCGGGCCGCCGTCGTCGGTGGCCGCCTCGCGGACGAGGTAGAGACGCCGCGTGGCGCGGGAGCACGCCGTGTAGAAGAGATACCGGTCGCGGCTGACCTGGTCGGGCCTCACGAGGCGGGCGCCGAGGGCGCGGCGGGCATCCTCGTCGAGGAACGGTGACGCCTGCGTGCGCCGGGGCAGGCTGCCCTCCTCGAGACCGAGGATGAAGACGACGTCGTAGCGGCGGGTGCGGACGCGGAGCAGGTCGAGGACGGCGACCTTTCCCTCCTCGCGCGCTGTCCCGAGCCGGACGGGAGCGCGCTCGATCGCGGCGAGCAGGTCGTCGCGCGAGAAGTCGTTGCCGAGCCGTTCCCAGGCCTCGAGCTCGCCGAGCAGGCGGTTGACGGTCTCGAAGCAGCGCAGGTCGAGACGTGCCGCCTCGGTCGCGGGCGGGTCCTCCGTGCCGTAGGCACTGCGGAGCATCGACGTCACGAGCGCGCGGACGCCCGCGAGCGGCGACTCGGCGGCGCGCAGGTCGCGAAGCGGCGGCAGCGGCACGCCGTCGCGGAGCTTGTCGGTCTCCTCCTCGGCGCGCGTGCCCGCGTCGATCGCTCGCCCGCGCAGGCGCCCTTCCGTGAAGTCGACCGCGCGGCGCTCGATGCCGGAATAGGGCGAGCGCAGGAATCCGTAGAGGTCGCCGCGGGTGCCGTCCTGCCAGGCGAAACGGAGGAGCGCTGCGAGCGCTTGCCCGTACGGCGTCTGGCCGAGCCGCAGCTGCCCTTCGAGCGCGTACGGGACGCCGAAGCTGCCGAGTGCGGTCTCGATCGGCGCGCGCCAGCGCTCGAGCGACGGGCAGACGACTGCGATCCGCTCCGGAGCAGTGCCCGTGCGGATCAGCTCGAGCACCTCCTCGCCGACGAGCTCGAGGGCCCCGCGCGTGCCGGCGCCCTCGAAGAAGCGCACCGCACCGTCGATCGGCGGCGCCTCGGGCGTGGCGTCGTTGAAGAGGCCGCGCTCGATGTGGGCGATTGCGGGCTGGGCGTACTCGGCGGAGCGAGCCTCGAGCTCCTCGATCCGTCCGTCGGCGAGCGAGGCGAGCTCCTCGGCGATGCCGCGCAGCGACTCGAACGCCGCCCGTCCCGGCTCGTAAGGCAACGAGATCGTTACGTCGGCTCGGCCGGCGAGCGCTTCGATCACATGCCACTCCGATGCGGTCAGATCCTCGAACCCGTATGCGAAGACCGGCTCGCCGTTCCACGCGTCGAGCTGCGAGGCGAGACGGACGGCTGCGCGGGCCCGGTGCAGGTCGCGGTCCCAGAGGCCGGCAGCGTCGAGCTCGTCCCGGTAGGCGGAGTAGAGCTGAGCGAGATCGCCGTCGAGCGCCGCCGGCTCGAGCAGGCCCTGCTCCAGCTCGCCGAGCGTTGCGAGCAGCGCGTCGGCGAAGCCGGGCGAGCGGGCCGAGCGAGACAGTCCGTTCAGCGGTGCCGAGGCGATCGCGCGCCGCACGAGCAGTGTCCGCTGGACGTCGGTCGCCACGGGCCGCCCCTCCGGGTCGCCCTGCGCCACGCGCCGGAAGAGATCGTCGAAGGTGCCGATCCAGCCGCCCATCAAGGCGCCGTGGCGGGAGAGCAGGTCGCGCTGGCGACGGACGACGTCCGCCCCGTTCGGCACGATCAGGAGAGGTTCCTCGTCGAGCCGCGCCAGATAGCGCTCGAGCAGCAGCGCGACCTTGCCGGCGTTTGCCGGCCCTGTGAGCAGGGTCAACCCCATCCTTCCCATGGTAGTGGGGCTACCCGACGTTCCAGGCCGCCGAAAACGACGAAAAACAGCGGAAAGAGCGTCGGTTCAAGACTTCAGCGTTCGCCAGCCGAGAAGGCCGGCAAAGCCGAGGATCGCCGTGCCCGAGGCGAGGTCGACCGTCTTCACGACCTTCGGACCGATGCGGTGCCGAGCCAACGCCGCGCTCCCTGAGAGCAGCGTGAACCAGCTCAGTGAGCCGATGGCGACGCCGACGAGCAGCAGCGCCGCGCCACTCGGGCTCGAAACCACGTCTGCCGTGGAAGCGACCGAGAAGATCGCCGCCCAGGAGATGATCGTCAGCGGATTGGACGCGGTCGCGGCGAGCGACGTGGCGAACGCGCGCCTCGGCGAGGCGACCTCCTCGGGCGTCTCGCCGCCGAGCCGGATCCGGAACGCGCTCCAGATCGTGCGCAGCGCCACGGCGGCGAGGACGGCCGCGCCGGCGAGGCCCAGCGAGAGCCGCACCGGCTCGATCTGCAGGAGCGGCGCCGCACCGGCGACCCCTGCGACGGCGTAGAGCGTGTCGACGAGCGCGGCCCCGGCGCCGATCGCCCAGCCCGATGCGAAGCCGTAGCGGAGCGAGGACCGCAGGCAGAGGAGCCAGATCGGACCGACCTGGGCACCGACGGCAAATCCGAGCGCAAGCCCGGCAAGCGCCGCGGAGATCATCGGGCGCTCACCGGGCTCACCGAATGATCAGGCCGGCGTCGCCGACTTCGGGCGGCGGCCGCGACGAGCGGCGGGCTGGCCGGGCATCTCGCCGGCGCAGCTGTCGCAGAGGTCGGCCTGCTTGGCCCCGCGCCGCGCGTCCGAATACGTCACGCGCATCGTCGCTCCACGAGCTTCCTCGACTTCCTTACCGCATTTGTCACAGACGAGAACCGTCTTGCGAGCCACGTCTTCCTCCTGGAATCGCTGGGGGAATGCCAGCGTACTAAAAGACTCAGGCAGCGTCACGCGTCCGGCGAATTCACCAGGACCGAAGCTACGAGAGAACTGCGCGCTCTTCCCCGTCGAGACCCGTTTGCCGTTCGCCTACGACGCGCAAATGCCGGGGCCGGAAATCCTGGATCGTTCGCCCTTCGAGATGACCTTCCGCTTTGCGTCCGACTCGCTCTCCGGGGCCAGCCTCGGCGAGGGCAATTGCCGCCAAGCATTGTCCCACCCAGGTGCGGAAATCCATGCCGTACCCCGCAGAGGGGACGTGCCAATCCCGCTAGGCTCAGGCCGCCATGGACACGAAGACGATCGTTGTGCTCGAGGGGGACGAGACCGGCCAGGAGCTACTCGAAGAAGGGCTCCGCGTGATCGCTGCGGAGGTGATCGGGTTCGAGCTCGACCTGCAGCGGTTCGACCTCTCGCTCGAGAACCGCCGCGCCACCAAGAACCAGGTCGTCTACGAGGCTGCGAAGGCGATCCGCGACCACGGGCTCGGGCTCAAGGCGGCGACGGTGATTCCCGAGGGTCGCGACGACGTCGGCTCGCCGAACCGCATCCTCCGCGAGGAGATCGGCGGCCAGGTGATCGTGCGCACAGGGCGCCGCATTCCCGGCGTCGTGCCGCTCGGCGGCGTCCACGCCCCGATCTCGATCGTCCGGATGGCCGTCGGCGGCGCGTACGGCGCCGAGGAATGGCGCGAAGGCGAAGGCGACGACGAGGTGGCCTTCCGCACCGAGCGGATGGACCGGCGGATCTGCCGGTCGGTCGCGGAGTACTCGTTCCTGCTGGCCGAGCGGACCGGCGCCAAGGTCTTCGGTGGCCCCAAGTACACCGTCAGCCCCACCTACGAGGGGATGCTGAAAGAGGAGATGGACAGGGCGGCGGCTCAGCATCCCGACGTGGCCTACGAGCCGCAGCTGATCGACGCGACGTTCGCGCTCCTCATCTCCTCGACCGGCGACCCGCTCGTGATCCCCGCGTTGAACCGCGACGGCGACATCCTCTCCGACCTGGTGCTGCCGCTCTTCGGGTCGATCGCCGGCTCCGAGTCGATGGTCGTCGCCTTCGACGAGGAGTACCGGCCGCGGGCGCTGATGGCCGAGGCGGCGCACGGGACGGCACCGTCGCTGCAGGGCAAGAACGTCGCGAACCCACTGGCGATGATCCTCGCGAGCGCCGCGGTGCTGCAGCACGGCGACGAGCAGGCACAGCTGGCGGCGCGCGCGATCCGCGAGTCGGCGCTCGAGGCGGTCTCCGGCGGTGTAAAGACGGCCGATCTCGGCGGCGACGCCGGCACGACCGAGTTCACCGACGAGGTGATCCGCCGGACGAAGGCGAAGCTCGAGATCTGGGCTTCGCTCTAGGCGGTGCGTCTGCGCCGCCGACGAGCGTAGTTTCCCGCCACGCGAATCGTCGGCGACCCTGATCTCGGGGCGGCTTTGAGGACGGATCGAGCACGGTGATTGGAGGTCGCGCATCGTGCCGAAAACGCTGCAATCGACGCGGTGGCGTCTTCGCCGGCGCCGTCCCGCGACCGCCTGGCTGATCGCCGGGCTCGCGGTGTTCGCAGCGGCCGGCGCTCTGCTCGTCGACGGGACCGCTCGATCGCGAAACGGACCGAATCCGCGCCCGGAGCTGCAACGCACGATCGACGTCCTGGTCACGGGCCGCAACCGGATTGCTCCCGGTGTGACCGCGTACGTCTCCGGCCCGCACGGGACGTGGGTCGGTTCGTCTGGTGTGGCGAACGTCGCCACGGGTGAGCAGATGCGCCCCGATGCACGGCTGCGCCTCGAGAGCGTCAGCAAGCTGTGGACGGCGACGCTCATCCTCCAGCTCGCCGGCAAGCGGAAGCTGGCGCTGGACGACACCGTCGCGCGCTGGCTGCCGGGTCTCCTTCCTTACGGGAGCCGAATTACGCTGCGCCAGCTCCTGAATCACACGAGCGGCATCGTCTGCACGAACGACATCATCAACGACCCGCAGCGCTACCTCGACGAGGTCGAGAACCCCGCACTGCGCGCGAAGATTCGTTCGGCCACCGCCGCCTTGAGCAAGGAGCCCGGCGTCGAGATCCCGCCGCGCCTGTGGGTCGACTTCGCCGCGGAGATCCCGCTCCGCACCGCGCCCGGCACCTCGTATCACTATTCGAACATCGGCTACATCGTGGCCGGTCTTGTGGCCGAGCGGGTCAGCGGCAAGAGCCTCGCCGACCTGGTTCGGGAGGGGATCAGCGAGCCGCTCGGACTCGTCTCGGCGGCCTACGATCCGCACAGCGTCGTCACCGGGCCTCACGCGCACGGCTACAGCCTCGGCGCGAACGGCAAGCTCACCGACGCGACGACCTGGACTCTCGGCCTCGGCGCCAACGGGGGAGTCGTCTCCAACGCAGCCGACGAGGCCCGCTTCCTGACGGCGCTGATGAAGGGCGTGCTGCTGAAGCCGGCCCAGCTGACGGCTCTGAAGACCCCGTCCGCCGCCTCCGGCGACTACGGCCTCGGCACCGGCGTCGACCCGACCGGTTGCGCCGGCATCGCGTACGGCCACAACGGCGGCGGTGACGGCTTCGAGTCGAACGTCTTCGTCTCCGGCGACGGGACCCGCGTCGCGGTGCTTCTCCTCAACGGCCGCCCACTCGACGGCCACGGGGACGGCGTCGCGTTCGAAGCGATGCGGCGTCTCTACTGCGCCGCCTGACTCTGACCCGCGGCCCCGTCGCCAGGCTACGCGGGCGCGGTTGCGCGCTCGAGCTCGAGCTCGTCGGCTTCGAACGCCGCCGTGAACGCATCGGCGACGTCCGGGTCGAACTGCGAGCCGGCACACCGCTCGATCTCGAGGGCGGCGTCACGCTGCGCGAGCGGGCGCCGGTACGGGCGCATCGACGTCATCGCGTCGAACGCGTCGGCGACCGCGAGGATGCGCGCCGCGAGCGGGATCTCGCCGCCGCCGAGTCGATGCGGGTAGCCGCCGCCGTCCCAGCGCTCGTGGTGGTGGAGGACGCAGCCGAGCGCCGTGTGGAAGGCGGGGATGCCGTTGATCAGCTCGGCACCGGACCTCGGGTGGCCGCGGATCAGGTCGAACTCGAGCTCGTCGAGCGGGCCAGGCTTCAGCAGCACTTCCTCGGGAATCCCGACCTTGCCGATGTCGTGCAGCGGCCCGCCGACCAGGATCGCCTCCAGGACGTCGTTGCCGACGTCGAGCCGGCTCGCGATTGCGCAGGCGAACTCGGTCACGCGGAAGGAGTGTCCACGGGTGTACGGGTCGCGCGCCTCGATTGCCAGAGAAAGAGCAAGGAGTGACCCCATCGGCCTCCCGGTTTCTCTCCGTGCGGCCGCGTTCCTGCTCGACCCTTCTACGTCTCCTCGACGATGCGGCGCTTCCAGACGTGGAAGCCGGCGAGCGCGACAATGATCAGCACGCCGAGTGCGATCCCGGCGATCAGCCCGTAGCGGTTGATCGCGTCGCCCGCCGCGTGGCCGCCGTAGTACGAGGCGACTCCGACGAGCACCGCCCAGCAGATACCGCCGGCGGCGTTCCAGATGAAGAAGCGCCACCACGGCATGTGGCCGATTCCCGCGAGCCAGGCGGAAGTGACGCGCAGAACGGCGACGAACCGGCCGAGGAACACCGTCTTGGGGCCGTGCCGCGCGAAGAAGCGTTCGGACGGCGGCAGCACACGATCGGCGTCGCGCTCGATCGGCTTCCGCGTCAGGAGCTTCCTGCCGCCCTTGCGGCCGATCCAGTAGCCGATGTTGTCGCCGATGATCGCGGCCAGCGCGGCGACCACGATCACCGTCACGATCGAGTAATGACCCCGGTCGGCGAGCACCGCAGCCGCGATCAGCGCGGTCTCGCCCGGCAGCGGCACGCCGGCCGATTCCACCGCGACGAGCACGAAGAGGAGGATCAACCCGTGCTCGAGTCAGGATTCGTCACCGGGCGAGTCTACGGCGCCGACTCCGGCGCGGCCGTCGTGCGGGTGCTGGGAGAGCTTCCCCGTGCAGATGAGGGTCGGCGTCCCGAGAGAGACCGCAGCCGGCGAGCGGCGAGTGGCGCTCGTCCCGGACGCGGTCGGGCGGCTGAACGGGATCACCGTCGCGGTCGAGCGCGGCGCCGGTGAAGGGGCCGGTTTCTCGGACGACGCGTACGGAGAGGCGGGCGCCGAGCTGGTCGACGACGCGTGGAACGGCGTCGACGGCGTGGTGAAGGTCGCGAAGCCGACCGCGGCCGAGGTCGAAGCGGCTCGCAAGTGGGCAGCTGCTGATCGCGTTCCTGCAGCCGCTGACCGACGCGGCGCTCGTCGAGCGGCTCGTCGACAGCGCGGCGTGCTCGGGTTCGCGATGGAGTCGATCCCACGGACGACGCGCGCGCAGCCGATGGACGCGCTCTCGTCGCAGGCGACCGTCGCCGGCTACAAGGGTGCTGCTCTCGCGGCCGACCAGCTGCCGCGCTTCTTCCCGATGCTGACGACCGCGGCCGGAACGATCGCGCCGGCAAGGGTGCTCGTGCTCGGCGCGGGCGTCGCCGGCCTGCAGGCGATCGCGACCGCGCGGCGGCTCGGCGCCGTCGTCTCGGGCTTCGACGTCCGGCCGGCCGTGCGCGAGCAGGTGCAGTCGCTCGGCGCGACGTTCCTCGATCTCGGCGTCGTCGGCGAGGAGACCGAGGGCGGCTACGCGCGCGAGCTGACTCCCGAGGAGCAGGAGCGCCAGCAGGCCGCGCTCGGGGAGCGGATCCCGGAGTTCGACGTGGTGATCACGACCGCCGCGATCCCCGGACGCCCGGCGCCGAAGCTGATTCCCGCCGACGCGGTCGCCGCGATGCGCGCCGGCTCGGTGATCGTCGACCTCGCCGCCGAGACCGGCGGCAACTGCGAGCTGACCCGACCCGGCGAGGAGGTCGTCGAGCACGGCGTCACGATCGTCGGCCTGACGAACCTCGCGAGCACGATGCCGCTCCACGCGAGCCAGCTCTACTCGCGCAACGTCTCGGCGCTGCTCGGGCACCTCGCGCCGGACGGCGAGCTGACGCTCGACTGGTCGGACGAGATCACCGCCGGCACCTGCGTGACCCGGAAGGAGGTGGCCGCATGAGGCACTCCGCACAGCTCGTCGTCGAGCTGACGATCCTCGCGCTCGCGATCTTCCTCGGCTTCGAGGTGATCTCGAAGGTGCCGACGCTGCTGCACACGCCGCTGATGTCGGGGACGAACGCGATCCACGGGATCGTGATCGTCGGCGCGATGCTCGTCGCGGGCGCGGCGGACCCGGACACGCTCACCAGGTGGATCGGCTTCGTCGCGATGATCCTCGCCGCGGCGAACGTGGTCGGCGGCTTCGTCGTCACCGACCGCATGCTCGAGATGTTCAAGAAGCGCGAGCCGCCGCGAAGCGACACGGACGAGGAGGGAACCGGCGTGAGCCAGAACACGTCGAACCTCGCCTACCTCGTCACGATCATCTGCTTCATCCTCGCGCTGCGGTTCCTCTCGTCGCCGACGACGCGCGGCGCGGGAACTGGATCGGCGCGGTCGGCATGGCGATCGCGATCGTCGTCACGCTCGCGAACGAGCAGGTCGACTCGTACTGGCGGATCGTCGTCGGCTCAGCGATCGGCGGCACGTTCGGCGCGGTCGCTGCGCGCCGGGTGAAGATGACCGCGATGCCGCAGATGGTGGCGCTGTTCAACGGCGTCGGCGGCGGCGCGGCGGCGCTCGTCGCGCTCGCGGAGTTCCACAATCGCGCGCCGGACCCGGGGCGGCTGCACGGCGACGTCTCCGCGGCGATCGTTGCGTCGGCGCTGATCGGAGCGTCTCGTTCGCGGGCTCGATGGTCGCGTTCGCGAAGCTGCAGGAGCTGATCGGCGGTCGGCCGATCACGTATCCGGGCCAGCAGTTCGTGAACCTCGCGCTGCTCGCCGCGATCGTCGCGGGCGGCATCGCGATCGTGGCGGGCGCGGAGCAGCAATGGCTCCTGTCTCGTGCTCATCGGGTCGCTGCTCTTCGGCGTGCTGTTCGTGCTGCCGATCGGCGGCGCCGACATGCCGGTCGTGATCTCGCTGCTGAACGCCTTCACGGGCCTCGCCGCCGCGGCGACCGGCTTCGAGCTCGGCTCCAACGTGCTGATCGTCAGCGGCGCGCTCGTCGGCGCGTCGGGAACGCTGCTGACGATGCTGATGGGGCAGGCGATGAACCGCTCGATCGGCAACGTCCTCTTCGGCGCGTTCGGACAGTGCAGGCGGCGGCGCGGCGGCTGCCGCGGTGGACGGCACGGTGCGCTCGGTGACCGCCGAGGACGTGGCGATCATGCTCTCGTACGCACAGCGCGTGGTCGTCGTGCCGGGCTACGGGATGGCGGTCGCGCAGGCCCAGCACGCGGTGCGCGAGCTCGCCGAGGTGCTCGAGAAGAAGGGCGTCGAGGTCTCGTACGCGATCCACCCCGTCGCCGGGCGCATGCCGGGGCACATGAACGTGCTGCTCGCCGAGGCGAACGTGCCGTACCCGGCGCTGAAGGAGATGGACGAGATCAATCCGGAGTTCCCGCAGACGGACGTCGTCGCTCGTGATCGGCGCGAACGACGTCGTCAACCCGGCCGCGCGAAACGACCCGGGCAGCCCGATCTACGGGATGCCGATCCTCGACGTCGACCAGGCGAAGCAGATCGTCGTCATGAAGCGCTCGATGACCACCGGCTTCGCCGGCATCGACAACCCGCTCTTCCTCGACCCGAAGACCGTGATGCTCTTCGGCGACGCGAAGGAGTCGCGTCGCCAAGCTCGTCGCCGGCGTCAAGGCGCTGTGAGCGTGACGTCCCGTTCTTCGCGGCCGGCGACGTCGAGCTCGCCGTGTCGCCGGAGCGCGCAGTCGACGCGGTGCGCGAGGCGTTCGTCGCCTACGCGCGCGGCGAGTGGACGATGCCGCCGAAGGTGTACGTGACGAACTACCCGGCCGGCGACTTCCGCGCGATGCCGGCGCTCGGCGGCGGGCACGCGCTGCTCAAGTGGGTGACGTCGTTTCCGGGGAACCCGGCGCGGGGTCTGCCGACCGTGAGCGGGCTCGTGCTCGCTCTCCGACGCGGCGAACGGGACGCTGCGAGGCGGTGCTCGACGCGCGGCGCGGTGACCGCGCTGCGGACGGGCGCGGCGGCGGTGCTCGCCGCCGAGACGCTCGGCGCGGCGACGCCGGCACGCGCCGCGGTGGTCGGCGCGGGTGTCAACGGGCGTGCGGCGGCGCGGACGTTCCTCGCGCGCGGGCGGCGCGGTGCGCTCTGGGACGTCGACGCGGAGCGGGCGCGCGCGCGTCGCCGACGAGCTCGGCGCTCGACGTCGCGCGAGCTCGCGCGAGGAGGCGCTCGCCGCGGACCTCGTCGTGACGGTCACGCCCGGCCACGAGGTGCTGCTTCGCGCGAGGGCTCGCTGCGAGCCGGGCCAGCACGTGAGCCTGATGGGCGCCGACGGGCCCGGCAAGGCGGAGATCGCGTCGGCGAGCTGGCGCGGTCGCGGATCTTCTGCGACGACTGGGAGCAGGCGAGCCACGGCGGCGAGCTCGCGCACGCGGTCGAGGCCGGGCTGTGTCGCCCGGGCCGACGTGACGGACGCTCGGCGCCGTGCTCGCGGGCGACGCCGAGGGCCGGCGCCGGCGACGACGAGATCACGACCTTCGACTCGACCGGGCTCGCGATCCAGGATCTCGCGATCGCGCTCGCCGCCGCGCTCGCACGGGCGGCTGGACGATGCTCGGACTCTGACGCCTGGCGGCGCGCTGCGTCGATCGCGCTCTACCGGCGACGCGCCGCCTGCGCGAGCCGCGGCCACGTCCGGGACGTCGAAGCCACCGGGCTCGAGCTGCGCGGTCGGCCGCCGTCGCCGAGGATCGCGCGCGCGACGAGGTCGCCGCAGCGAGCCCGAGCACGTTGCCGTGCCCGGAGTAGCCGCCGGCGACCCAGACGCCGTCGCCGCCCGGGACGCGCGCCGACGAGCGGGCAGCCGGTCGGCGTCGTCGCCCCAGATGCCCGGCCCAGCGGTGGTGACCGTCGGCGGCTCGCCGAACCGAGCGAGCTCGCCTCGAGCGAAGCGCCTCGAGCCGCTCCTGGACGACGCTCGGTCGTCTCCTCGTACGCGGTGCACTCGTCCGCGAGTCCCGCGTCGCGGTAGCCGCCGACGCACGAGCCGGCCGTCCGGCAGCTGGTGCCAGTAGTCGTAGCCGTGCCGGGCGTAGTGCGGCCGCGTCGAACAGGCGCTCGGGCAGCGGCTCCGTGGCGAGCATCTGGCCGCGCGTCGGGACGCACGTGCTCGCGCAACTCGGGCAGCACCGAGCCGTCGTCGATACCCGTCGGTCGCGACGACGACGGCGTCGGCGTCGAGCCCGTCGACGTCGACCCGTCGTGCCCTCGACGATCTCGGCGCCGGCCTCGGCGGCGTCGCCGCGCGAGCCGGCGCACCCAGCGGGCAGGCTGGAGCGCTCCGTCGGGCGGATGGACGATCGCGCCGTGAAGAGCCGGCGCAGCGGCGTCGGCGAGGGCATCCCGGTCGAGCCACTCGGCGGCGAAGCCGTCGTCGCGCAGCGCCTCGTACTCCGCCTCGAGCTCGTCCCGCTCGTCTCGTCGACGGCGAGCCGGAGGCTGCCCGACGCGGCGGAACGCGTCGCCGGCCAGCGACTCGATGCCGGTCGAGCGTGCGCTCGGTCAGCTCCCAGAGCAGCCGGCGCGCTCGGGGCCGAGCTCGCGCGCGCGCGCGTCGTACGGCCGTCGCGGCGCCGCGGAGCGCGAAGCCTCCGTTCCGGCCGCTCGCGCCGCCGGCCACCTCGCGCGCCTCGTGCAGGCGCACGCGCAGCCCTGCCTCCGCGAGCGTCAGCGCGCACGAGCAGCCGGTGACCCCGCCGCCGACGACGACGACGTCGGGCCGGCCGACGACGCGGCTGCCGACGCGATCGGCTCGCGTCGGCTCTGTCGAGCCAGTAGGAGTTGTCATGCACGGGCGCGATGCTACGCTCGGCGGCATCACCCTCCTATAGACCCCGTCGCCGCTCGCCACGAGCCCGGCGAGCTCGAGCTCGGCGAGCGCCGCGGCAAGCGCGCCCGCGTCGAGAGCCCGCGACGCGTGACGAGCTCGTCGATGGACGCCGCACCCGTCGTCGAGCGCGTCAAGCACGTGTGCCGCGCCGGCGACGACAGGCGGCGGCTCGACGGCGGCCAACTCGATGCCGAGACGCCTCGAGGACGTCCGTCGCAGCGCGTCAGCGGCGATCGCGCCGAGGCGCAGCAGCGCGTTCGTCCCGCGCGAGAGGCCCGACGTGATCTCGCCCGGCACGGCGAGCACCTCGCGTCCTTCCTCGAGCGCGAGGTCGGCGGTGATCAGCGCGCCGCTGCGCTCGCGCGCCTCGACGACGACCGTCGCCAGCGCGAGACGCCCGCGACGATCCGGTTGCGAGCCGGGAAGCGCCACGGCGCGGGCTCCACGCCGGGCGCGTACTCGGAGACGATCAGGCCCTGCTCGGCGATTCTGCGCGCGAGCTCGCGTGCGCGCCGGGTAGTCGCGGTCGATGCCGCAGCCGAGCACGCGCGACGGTGCGACCCGACGACTCGAGCGCGCCGCGATGCGCCTCGGCATCGATCCCGCGCGCGAGGCCCGCTGACCACGACGAGCCCGGCCGCCGCGAGCTCGCGCCCGAGCGAACGCGCGACTCGCGCGCCGTAGGCCGAGCAGGCACGCGCGCCGACGATCGCGACGGCCGGCTCGGAGCAGCACCTCGACGTCCGCGGCTCCCGCGCAGGAAGAGGCCCGGCGGCGGATCGTGGATCGACCGCAGCAGCCGCGGAAACGCCGCGTCGGCCCGCCCGAGCCAACGGAGCCCGGTCGCCGCCAGCGCTGCGAGGATATGCTCCGCGCGTCGAAGCGCGCGCCGAGATCGCCGCAAAACGCGACGTCGCGGGGCTCGCGAACGAGATGGGCGACCCGTTCTCGGACGCATACGCGGCGAGCACGAGGTCGCTCACGACGACTCGCCTCCAGCGGCGAGCGGTACGAGAGCGCCTCGGCGACGTGCTCCGGCCGCGACCGCGTCGCCGCCGCCAGCGCAGCGATCGTCGCGCGACCCGAGCGACACGGGCGCGACCACGGCCCGAGAGCGGTAGGCGCTCGACCGCTCGGGTCGAGCAGCGCGTCGGCCTCCGGCACGCGGGCCGGAGTCGCCTCGTCGAGTCGCGCCCGGGCCGCCTCCACGCGGCGCCGCACCGCCTCCGAGGCCTCCCCACGCCCGTCGGCGAGCTCCTGAGCGCGTGCCCGCGGCACCGCGACGACGAGATCGAACCGGTCGAGCAGCGCGCGCGAGAGCTTGTCGCGGTACCGGGCGAGCCGCTGCGGCGAGCACGAGCACTCGGCGCCGGGATCGCCGCGCGCTCCGCAAGGGCACAGATTCATCGTCCCGACGAGCTGGAAGCGCGCGGGGAAGACGACACGCCCGGCCGCCCGCGCAATGCTGATCGCCCCGTCCTCGAGCGGCTGGCGAAGCGCCTCGAGGGCGGGGCGTTGGAACTCGGCCAGCTCGTCGAGCAGCAGCACGCCGTGGTGGGCCAGGCTCGCCTCACCGGGACGAAGCCCTGGCCCGCCGCCGACGATCGCGGCCGTCGAGGCACTGTGATGCGGCGCGCGGAACGGCGGCAACCAGACGAGAGGCCGGTCGGGCGGGAGCAGCCCGGCGACCGAGTGGATCCGCGTGACCTCGAGTGCTGCTTCCTCGTCGAGCGGCGGCAGGATGCCCGGCAGGCGCCGTGCGAGCATCGTCTTCCCCGTTCCGGGCGGCCCACCGAGCAGCAGGTTGTGACCGCCGGCGGCGGCGATCTCGAGCGCGCGGCGGGCGCGCTCCTGGCCACGGACGTCGGCGAGATCTGCCGTGGCGGGAGGCGGTGCCGGTTCGCGGGGCCGTCCCACGTGCGCGGCGGCGCATCGCCCCGCAGGTACGCGACCGCATCGGCAAGGTGCGGCACCGGAATCGGCTCGACGCCCGCCAGCGCCACCTCGGGCGCCGACTCGGCGGCGCAGAGCAGCCGTCCGGAGTCCCGAGCGGCGCGCACCCTCGGCCGACGCAAGCGCGCCTCCGACGGGCCGCAGTCGACCGTCGAGCGCGAGCTCACCGACGGCCGCGTGGCCCGCGAGCGCATCGGGCGGGATCTGACGCGACGCAGCCGAGCACGGCGAGAGCGATCGGCAGGTCGAAGCCCGAGCCCTCCTTGCGGAGCTCCGCCGGCGCGAGGTTGACGGTGATCCGCCGCTGTGGCCATTCGAGCTCGGCGGACGTGATGCCGCTGCGGACGCGCTCCTTCGCCTCCTGGCACGCGCGGTCGGCGAGCCCGACGATCGCGAACGCCGGCACGCCGTGCTGGAGATGGGCCTCGACCTCGACCCGGCGGGCGTCGAGCCCGACGAGTGCGTGCGTGACGGTGCGGGCGAGCACCTACGTCACGTTAGGCATCAACCTCGCACGTGTCTTTCACAATTGTGTGACGAAAGGCGCCGTTACGCGCGGGCGACGAGCACGTCTTCGTAGTACTCGCCGGAGCGCAGGCCGGTGCGGCGGTTCACGTGCCGGCGCAACCGGCAATCGAGCTCGAGGCCCGCGCGCTCGAGAATCGCCGGGTAGAGCTCACGGCGGTCGTTGACGACCACGAGCAGCGGCGCGCCGGGCTCGAGCGCCTCGCGGCTTCGGGCGAGCACGGCGGCGACGCCGGCCGAATACGCCTCGATCGCGGCTCGGCTCGTTCCACGCGCCGCGGCGCCGAGCTCGAGGTCGCGCCGGTCGTCGAGCCCGAGCAGCTCGTACGCGTAGCGATGCTGCTCGTGGTAGTCGATCAGCCCCGGATACGGCGGCGAGGTCAGCACAGCCGTCGATCGCCGGCAGCTCCAGCTCGCGCGAGTCGCCGTGGAGGACGTCGGCCGAACCCTTGCCACGCAGACGGGAGAACTCCTTGATCCGCTTCAGCGTGTCGAGCGTGTACCGCGAGACGAATTGCCTCGCAGTCGCCACCGGCCGGCACGTGCGCTTGTGCTTGTGGCACCAGTACTCGTCGAGCTGCGGCGCACGCGGGAAGTCGAGGTCGAAGTGCGTCGTCCGCCGGGCGGAGCGGGCGGCGCGGGCGAGGATCACGCGCAGGACGTCTGCGTGCTCGTAGCCGTCGACGAGCGACCGGAAGAAGAGCAGCTCGGCGGCGGCTTCCGGCGCGTACCAGTCGCGGACGAACGGCGGCACGTCGCTGAGCGGCTCCAGCTTGAAGCGGCTGAACCGGGCCAGCGCGTCGCGAAGCTCGCGTTCGAGGACGAAGAGGTTGTAGCGCTCGGTCTTGACCCGCATCAGCAGGCAGTTGAACGCCGCGACGTCGATGCCGACCGCATTCCGGCCGCTCTCGAGCGACTGGACGAGCGTCGTCCCCGAGCCGGCGAACGGATCGAGCACGCGCGCGCCGGGTGCGACGTAGCGCTCCAGCAACGTCTCGACGAGCTGCGGAATGAACTTGCCGAGGTACGGGTGAAGGCGGTGGACGTGCTTCGTCCGCACGCGCTCCGGCAGGTCGCTTTCCGACCAGGAGAGCTCGAGATCGATCTTGGCGTAGAGGGCGTCCTGCGTGGGGGCCACGCCCACGGGGTTCGAGTCGCGCTAGAACGCTCCTTCCACGCGGTCGAGCCGGCCCGCTCGCTCGACCACGACGTCGAAGCGCACTTCGAGCTGCGAGAGCTCCGGCCGCGCGGCGAGCCACGCCTCGGCGGCGCGCCGGATCCGGCGCTGCTTTTCCGGCCCGACCATGTCGAGCGGATCGCCCCAGCGATCGCCCGTCTTGGCCTTCACTTCGCAGAACACGAGGCGCCTTCCACGACGGGCGACGACGTCGATCTCGTTGCCGCCTGCCCACGCGTTGACGTCCAGGATCCGGTACCCACGCAGGAGGTAATGACGTGCGGCGCGGTGCTCGGCCCTCAGGCCGACGCGGCGGCGGCGAGCTCCTCTTCCGTCCGGTAGCACAGCGCCTGAAAGGACATCCGGTGGATCTCGCAAGGCCCGCGCTCGCGGACGACGCGCGAGTGGCCGGGCGTGATGTAGCCGACGTGCGACGAGAAGCCGAACGCCGGATAGAGCGCGTCGGCGCGCTGCATGTAGCGGTCGCGGGTCACCTTGGCGATGATCGAGGCGGCGGCGATCGCGGCGCTCTTCGTGTCGCCGTCGACGACGGCGCGATGCGGCGGCGCCTCCTTGCCGAGCCGGAAGCCGTCGACGAGGCAGACATCGGCGGGCTGACAGCCGCGCAGTGCGGCGCGCAGACCGGCGAGGTTGGAGCGATGCAGCCCGTTACGGTCGATCGTGCCGGGCGTGAAGACGTGCACCGAGACCTTGGTCGCGGAGGACATGACGGCGTAGAAGAGCTCTTCGCGCGCCGTGTGCGAGAGCTGCTTCGAGTCGTTCAGCCGCGCGAGCGACCGGACGCGGTGGTCGCGCAGCTGCTCGTAGTCGAGCAGCACGCCGGCGACGACGAGCGGCCCTGCGAGCGAGCCCCGCCCGGCCTCGTCTGCGCCCGCGACGAAACGGACGCCGAGCCGGCGGTCGAACCGAAGGAGCTTCTGGCCGATCGGTGTGGCCACGTCGCGAGGATAGCCGCGCCACCGGCGCGAATCGTCACAGCTCTGTGAAAGAAGTGCGCTAAAAGCGCGCGGAGCGCGCTTAGGACTGCTGCTTCTCGCGGACGCGGGCCTTCTTGCCGACGCGGCCGCGGAGGTAGTACAGCTTCGCCCGGTTGACGTCGCCGATCTGCGTCACTTCGAGCTTCTCGATCTTGGGCGAATGCAGGGGGAACGTGCGCTCGACGCCAACGCCGAACGAGTTCTTGCGAACCGTGAAGGTCTCGCGCGAGCCGGCGCCCTGGCGCTTGATCACGATGCCCTCGTAGACCTGCACGCGGCGGCGCTGGCCCTCGATCACCTGGAAGTGCACGCGTACGGTGTCGCCCGCTTTGAAGCGCGGGATGTCACTGCGCAGCTGCTGCTGCTCGAGGTGTTCGATGACCTTGCTCATAGGAAAGATGTCGGCGGGGCCGCCGACCGCGGCATGGTAGCGAAATCCTGGCCCGGCGTGCGTTTGGGTCGAGCGCGCCGGTCCATCACGCATCTAGGTCCCATCCCTAGCCCCCACCCACCCGGGGATCCATCCAGGATAGCCGTCGGCGCCGCACGGGACCGAGACGAAAGTGGAACTTTTCCTGGCGCCGCGTGAACCGCGCTGCTCGCGCCGACGACGAGCCCTCCTAGCGCAGCGTGAGGCGCTTCGGTGGCCAGTACGTGGCGAAGACCTTGCCGATCAGGTTCTTCCGCGGCACGGTGCCCCAGTCGCGCGAGTCGCAGGAGGAGTTGCGGTTGTCGCCCATGAAGAAGTACCGGCCTGCCGGGATCCGTCGCGGCTCCTCGGTCCTGTCGTCGCGACGGTCGACCTGGATGTACGGCTCGGCCAGCAGCTTGCCGTTGATGTAGACCCGGCCGGCGCGCTCCGACCACACCTCGCCTGGGAGGCCGATCAGGCGCTTGACGAACGTGCCGCCCGCACCGCAGCGCTTCACGGCCGCGGGCGGCGTGTTGAAGACGATGATGTCGCCGCGCTTCGGCGAGGTGAAGTGGTACAGGAACCGCGCCGCGAGCACCCGGTCCGAGTACGAGGCCTCGCAGCCGGGGTCCGGCGCCGCGCAGTGCAGCGTCGGCTCCATCGACGACGACGGTATGCGGTACGGGTTCACGACCCAGGCCTTGATCGCCAGCACGATCACGATCGCGCCGACGATGGTCACCAGCCAGTCGATCGTCACCCGCCAGCCGTTCGACATGCCGTGCGTGAGGCGATCGAGCGGATGCCTCATCGGATGTGCTCCCGGCGCCAGGCCTCGACCTTCCCGTGATCGCCCGACAGCAGCACCGCCGGCACATCCCAGCCCCGGAACTCTGCGGGCCGGGTGTAGTGCGGATACTCGAGGCCGCCGCCCAGCTCCTCCGAGAAGGACTCGATCTCACCGGACCCGGCCGCCAGCGCGCCCGGCAGCCGGCGCGCGATCGCGTCGACGACGACCATCGCGGGCAGGTCGCCGTTCGAGAGCACGTACGGCCCGATCGATACGGCGTCGGTGCAGAGGTGCTCGACGATCCGCTCGTCGAAGCCCTCGAAGCGGGCGGAGAGCAGCGTCACGTGGTCGGCCGCCGCGAGCTCCTCGACGACCGCCTGCGTCAGCTGCCGTCCCTTCGGGGAAAGCGCCACGACAGGCTGGGACGGCGCTCCGCCGTACACGGCCTCGAGCGCCGCCGAGACGACGTCCACACGCAGCACCATGCCGGCGCCGCCGCCGTACGGCTCGTCGTCGACCTGGCCGCCGGTCAGCGGCGTGTAGTCGCGGTAGCTGAAGAGCCGCAGGTCGAGCTCGTTGCCGAGCACCGTCGCGACCGGCCGCTGCTCGGTCAGCCAGGCAAAGGCGTGCGGGACCAGCGTGAAGACATCGAGTTGCAAGGTCGAAAGCCTAGAGGTCTAGATGGTTGATGCCATGGCGGAGTGCGCCTGGGGATGGCTCAGGCCAAGCCGTGTGGTCGGGTCAGCCGATGAGCAGGCTGGTTTGCCTGGACGAGGCTGAGCCGGCCGCACGGCGCCGCGCATGAGCCACCAGCCAGACGTGCTCCGTCGTGGCATCAGTCGTCTAATGGAGGGAGATCCGGCTCGGCGGCCAGTAGGTGGCGAAGACGTTGCCGATCAGGTTGTCCCGCGGCACTGCGCCCCAGCGACGCGAGTCGCACGAGAACTTGCGGTTGTCGCCCATGAAGAAGTAGTGCCCGGCGGGGATCTTCCGGTCGGGCCACGTCTCCGCGTCCCGGCGGTTGGCCTTCACCCACGGCTCGTTGAGCGGCCTACCGTTGATGTAGACGATGCCGTCCTTCTCGGCCCACGTCTCGCCCGGGAGGCCGACGAGCCGCTTGACGTAAACGCCTGCCGAGCCGCACAGCGTCAACGCCTTTTGCGGTGCCTGGAAGACGACGATGTCGCCGCGCTTCGGCTTACGCACGTGGAAGCAGATGCGACAGGCGAGCACGCGGTCCGAGAAGCCTGCCTCGCAGCCGCCGCCGGGCCGGGCGCAATGCAGCGTCGGCTCCATGGACGAGGACGGGATGCGGTACGGATTGACGACCCACGCCTTGATCGCGAGCACGATCACGATCGCGCCGACGATCGTCACCAGCCAGTCGATCGTCACCCGCCAGCCGTGCGGCATGCCCTCGGTGAGTCTGTCAACGGGCCCTCTCATTGGGCTGCAAATTCTGAGGCGACGACGATTCGCCTTCCCGGGACGTCGACCTGCCGGACGCAGTCCTCGACCAGCGGCAGCATCAGCCCCGTGTCGAGCGCCAGAATGTCGTTCGCGGGATACGGCTGCACGTCCTGGACGTGGCCGAGCGGCGCACCGGCCTCGTCGACCACCTCGAGCCCGACGAGCTCGAAGACGTAGTACTCGTCGGCCGGCAGCTCGGGCAGCTCGGCGCGCGGCACCGTCAGCTCTGCGCCGCGCTCGACGGGACGGTCGAGGCGGATCGCGATTCGCCCGCCGCCGACACGCTTCGACGAGACGACCTCGGCGCGCTCGCCCTCGACGAGCACGGTCGCGCCCTTGGCGAACCGCTGCGGGTCCTCGCTCGGCCGCTCGACGACGAAAGACCCGTCGAGACCATGGGGACGACCGACACGGCCGACGTTGACGAGCTCCTCGGTCATGCGCTGAAAGATGCGATCGCCTCGGCACGGCTCGGGACCGTGAGGACGTTCTCGGCGGCGAGCTCCTCGGCGATCGGATACGAGGTCGACCGGATCGCCGCCGCTGCCCGCTCGTAGTCGTACTCCGTGCGCCGGTGCTCCACGTCGCCCTCAATCTCAGGTGCGACGATCGCCCAGTAGGCGCCGGGACGATCCTCGTAGGGCATCCCGACGCTGCCGGCGTTCGCGTAGCGGCCACGGCGCTGCTGCATGTGCGTGTGGCCGCCGACCACGAGCCGCGCGTCCGTCCCGGCCAGCAGCTCCTCGAGCCGCTCGTCGGGCGTCGCGTCGGTGATCGCCGGCATGTCGTCGGTCGGGGTCGCGTGGCAGTAGCAGACGCCGTCCAGCTCGAGCGAGATCGGCAGCGCGGCCAGCTCCTCCCACTCCGCCGCTGGGAGCTGCTCGTAGACCCAGCGGCCGTGGTCGCCGCCCTCGATCGGAATGCGTTCGCAGTTGCCGCGGATCCAGGTCGCCTCGACCGAGCGCGCCAGCTCCAGCGTCTCGACCGGAAACGGCCCGTACAGGACGTCGCCGCCGTAGACGATCGCGTCGACTCCCTCCCGCTCGACCTCCACGAGGACGGCCTCGAGCGCATGCACGTTGCCGTGCACGTCGTACAGCGCGGCCACCTTCACTCGACGATCTCGAGATAGACGCGCCGGCCGTCGCGTGTCGCGCTCGCCCGCACGACCGTGCGCAGGGCGCGGGCGATTCTGCCCTGGCGGCCGATCACCTTGCCGATGTCGTCGGGCGCGACGAAGAGCCGCAGGACGAGATCGTCGTCGCGCTCTGCTTCCTCGACGCGAACCGCCTCCGGGTCGTCCACGAGCTCGCGCGCGAGATACGCGAGCAGCTCAGCCAATGTCCCTGATCTTCAAAAGGCGCGACACCGCTTCGGTGGGCTGTGCGCCTTTCGAGAGCCAGTCCCTCACCCGGTCCTCGTCGAGCTCGATCGTCGACGGGTCGGTCTGTGGGTTGTAGCGCCCCACGATCTCCAGGAACTTGCCGTCGCGCGGCGAGCGCGAATCGGCTGCGACCACGCGGTAGATCGGGTTCTTCTTCGACCCGACACGGGTCAGTCTCAGCTTTACAGCCATGCAGTTACCTCCGACCGGCTTTCTGGACGAGATCGGGCGGGAGTGCCGGCATCTTTCCCTTGCCCATCTGCTTCATCATCTTCTCCATCTGCTTACGCGCCTGTAGGAGCCGGTTCACCTCGTCGAGCGAGGTGCCGCTTCCCTTGGCGATCCGGACGCGCCGCCGCTGGTCGATCACGTGCGGGATGCGCCGTTCGTGCGGTGTCATCGAGAGGACGATCGCCTCGACGCGGGCCAGCTGGCGATCGTCGATCTGCACGTCGCCGAGCTGCTTGCCGAGGCCGGGAACCATCTTCAGGACGCCTTGCAGCGGCCCCATCTTCTTCAGCATCTTCTGCGCCGCGAGGAAGTCGTCGAAGGTGAACTGCCCCTTCCGCATCCGCTCTTCCATTGCGGCCTGGTCGTCCTCCTCGACGGCGGCCTCCGCCTTCTCGATCAGGGTCAGGACGTCGCCCATGCCGAGGATCCGCGAGGCCATCCGGTCGGGGTGGAACCACTCGAGCTGGTCGAGCTTCTCGCCGACGGACACGAGCTTGATCGGCTTCCCGGTCGCCGCCTTGACGGAGAGCGCAGCGCCGCCGCGCGCGTCGCCGTCGAGCTTTGTCAGCACGACGCCGTCGAAGGCGATCCGCTCCTGAAACGCCTTCGCGACGTTGACGGCCTCCTGGCCGGTCATCGCGTCTAGGACGAGCAGGACGTTGAAGGGCTTCGCCTCGGCGCGAACTGCGGCGAGCTCGTCCATCAGCGCCTCGTCGATGTGCAGTCGGCCGGCGGTGTCGACGATCACCGTGTCGACGCCTTCCTCCTTCGCACGCGCGAGCCCGGAGCGCACAGCCTCGACCGGGTCCTGCGTGTCGGTCCGGTAGACGGGCACCTGGATCTGCTTGCCGAGCTGCTCGAGCTGGTCGATCGCGGCGGGGCGCTGGAGGTCGGCGGCGATCAGGCCGGGCACGCGCTTCTGCTCCTTGCGTAGGAGCAGCGCGAGCTTGGCGGCGGCGGTCGTCTTGCCGGAGCCCTGGAGACCGGCGAGGAGAATCACCGTCGGCCCTTTCGAGGCGAACGCGAGCCCCGAGTCGCCGCCGCCCATCAGGGACGTCAGCTCCTCGTGGACGATCTTCACGACCTGCTGGCCGGAGTTCAGGCTCTTGAGGATGTCCTGGCCGAGCGCGCGCTCCTTGACCTGCGCGACGAACTGCTTGACGACCTCGAAGTTGACGTCTGCTTCGAGCAGCGCGAGGCGGATCTCGCGCATCGCGCGCGAGATCGATTCCTCGTCGAGCCTGCCCTTCTTGCGGAGGTCGCCGAGGCTTGCCTGCAGCCGGTCGGAGAGGGTGTCGAACACCGCGGAACAGTGTACGTGCGAGTTTGCGCGGGCCGCGCACGAGCGCCTGGACCCGCGACGGCGCCGCTCAGCCGCGCTTGACGGTCTCGCAGGTGAAGCCCGAGACCTTGTCCTGTGCGTCCGCGTAGACGACGTCGACGCCCTTGGCGCAGTCGACGCGGTCCCACTCGCCGTCTCGCGCGTTGATCACGTCGTTGCCTGACCCACCAGCGATGAAGTCCGAGCCGGTGCCGCCGACAATGCGGTCGTTGCCCGGGCCGCCGTCGATGGCGTCGGTGCCGGGGCCGCCGTCGATCCTGTCGTTGCCGCTCATGCCGGCGATGGAGTCGTTGCCGGCCCGCCCGCAGAAGTAGTCCGCGCCCGGGGTGCCGCGAAGCGTGTCGCGGCCCTCCGTGCCGCGGCAGGACGACGCGTGCGGCGCCTGCGCGGTGCCCAGCGCAAGCGCGAGGAGGACGATGGCGAGGGCGGCGACTCGCATGCCTCATACTGAAGTCCAGTTTGCCGCGCTGGGCATCCCCCCTTTAGAGGCCCGGTGGCTTGATGCGCATCAGCCGTGGCCGTGGATGACGCCCCCACGACGGACGTCTAATACACGTCGAGCCTCTAGACTCGATCGATGGTCGCCTGCACCAGTTGTGGCGCCAAAACGCCGCCGGGAGCGCGCTACTGCCCCGAGTGCGGCGCCCGCACGGCGCCGGAGCGGGAATCGCTGCGCGTTATCACGGTGCTCTTCTGCGACGTGGTCGACTCGACCCCGATCACCGAGGGCGACCCCGAAGCGGCGCGGCGCGTCATCTCGGGGTACTTCGACGAGGTGCGCACCGTCATCACGCGCCACGGCGGGATGATCGAGAAGTTCATCGGCGACGAGGTGCTCGGCGTCTTCGGCATCCCGCAGGCGCACGAGGACGACGCGCTCCGGGCCGCCCGCGCCGCCGTCGACATCCGGGCCGCGGTGTCGACGTTGAACGCGCGCCTGGACTCGATCCGGCTCTCGGTGCGGATCGGCGTCAACACGGGCCAGGTGGTCGCCAGCGATCCGTCCACGGGTCACGGCTTCCTGACCGGCGACGCGGTCGTCGTCGGCAGCGGCTCGAGCAGGTCGCAAGCCCGGGAGAGATTCTGATCGGCGACGGCACCTACGCGCTCGTGCGCGACGCCGTGGTCGTCGAGGACGCCGGCGAGGTCGCGTTGAAGGGGAAGTCGGCGCCGGTCGCGGCGCGCCGGCTGCTCGCGGTGATGGCCGACGCGCCGGGATCAACCGCGTCTCGGCTCGGAGCTCGTCGGCCGGGAGCGCGAGCTCGCGCTGCTTCGGCACGCATTCGACGGCGCCGCGCAGCACGCACACGGTCACCTCTTCAGCGTCCTCGGCCCCGCCGGCGTCGGCAAGTCGCGACTCGTCCGGGAGCTCGTCTCGGAGGTCGAAGACCAGGCGATCGTGCTCGCAGGACGCTGCCTCGCCTACGGCGAGGGGATCACCTTCTGGCCCTTGCTGGACGTCGTCCGCCAGGCAGCCGGGATCCCTCCGAACGCGTCGCCCGAGAATGCTCGAGCGCCTGATCGCTGCCGCGGTCGGCGAAAGCGGGCAGGCCGAGACGGTGGCGGCGATCATCGCCGGCGCCCTCGGAGTCACGGAGGCCGCCGCCACGGCGCAGGACTCGTTCTGGGCGATCCGCCGGCTGCTCGAATCGGTCGCGCGGGACCGGCCTCTCGTCCTGATCTTCGACGACGTCCACTGGGGCGAGCCGACGTTCCTCGACCTCGTCGAGTACCTGGGCGAGGCGGCCCGCGACGAGCCGATGCTGATCCTCTGCCTCGCGCGCCCCGAGCTGCTCGAGCTGCGTCCCACCTGGGGCGGCGGCCGCCCGAACGCGAGCTCGGTCCTGCTCGAGCCGCTCGGGACCGACGAGGCCTCGCGCCTGATCGACAACCTGGCCGCCACCTGGCTCGACGAGGCTGCGCGCCGGACGATCGTCGCCGCCGCGGAGGGAAACCCGTTCTACATCGAGGAGATGGTCGCCGTCTCGCGCGAGCGGGACACCCTCTCCGTGCCACCGACGATCCAGGCGCTGCTCGCCGCGAGGCTCGACAATCTCGACCCCGGCGAGCGGGCGATCATCGAGGCGGCCGCCGTCGCCGGCAAATCGTTCCGGAGCCGCGCGATCGAGGCGCTCGTCGGCGACGGTGAGGTCGACCCCGCGCTCACGTCGCTGACCCGGAAGGAGCTCATCCGCCGGCAGGCCGACGCGTCAGACGACGATCCCTGGTTCCGGTTCCGGCACATGCTGATCCGCGACGCTGCGTACGACGCGACACCGAAGCAACGGCGGGCGCAGCTCCACGAGCGCTTCGCGGAGTGGCTCGAGGCCGACGCCGGCGACCGGTTTCGCGAGCTCGAGGAGATCGTCGGCTACCACTTCGAGCAGGCGCATCGCCTGCGAACGGACGTGGGCCTCGCGGCGCGACCCGAGCTCGCGCACCGCGCCGGCGGGCTGCTGCAGGGGCAGGCGGCCGCGCCTTCGCCCGAGAGGACATGCCGGCGGCCCGTGCGCTACTCGAACGGGCAGTCGCGCTTCTCCCGGAGGACGACGCGAGCCGGCTCGAGGCGCAGCGCCGGCTCGGAGTGCGCTCTGGGCGACCGGAGCTTTTGAGCGCGCGCAGGAGACGCTGGACGCGGTGATCGGCGCGTCGGTTGCGACCGGCGAACGACGGGTCGAGTGGTACGCGCGACTCGCCCGCGCAGGGTTCAGCCGGCAGAGCGGCGAGCTGGAGGCGACGACCGCCCACGCGATCGAGGTGTTCGAGGAGCTCGGCGACGACCTCGGTCTCGCACGTGCCTGGCGCCGGCTGGCGTTCGTCTCGATGGCGGCAGGGCGAAACCGCGCCGCCGAGGAGGAGGCCGCCCGGGCGATCGAGCACGCGCGGCGCGTCGGCGACCGGGGCGAGCTCGCCCGCGCCGCAGACATCTTCGGGATCAGCCTGCTGAACGGCCCTGTCCCTGCGGGTGAGGCCGCGGAGCGGTGCGAGGCGCTGCTGGCGGAGGCGGACGGGAACATCCTGATGGAGGCCAACGTGGCAGGTGCGCTGGCGCCTCTTTACGCGCTCTGCGACCGAGGTGCCGAGGCCGAGGCCGTGGCCGCACGCGTGCGAGCGTTGTCCGACGAGATCGCCAATGCACTCGCGCGCGCCGGTCTCGGCCAGATGCTCGGGCTCGAGGCGCTGCTGCGCGATGACCCGGTGACCGCCGAGCGCGAGCTGCGGTCGACCCTCGAGGTGCTGCCGCCGCTCGCCCAGGCGCAGAGCCTCGTGCTGCTGGCCGAGGCGGTGCGCGCGCAGGGCAGGCTCGACGAGGCCGAGGCCATCGCCGCCGGCGTCGACGCGACAGATGTGCCGACCCGGGTCCGGCTGGCCGTCGTTCGCGGCCGGCTCGCGGCGGCGGCCGACCGGGATGCGGCGCTCGCCTTTGCCGAAGCGGCCGTCGAGCTTGCCGCCGAGCTCGAGGAGCCGAACCTGCAGGCGGACGCCTTCAGCGTCCTCAGCGAGGCGCAGGCGGCACGCGGGGATGCCGAGCAGGCGCAGGAGTCGTTGGAGCGGGCGGCGGCGCTCTACGAAGCGAAGGGCAACATCCGCGCGGCCCGCACCGCTCGCGCGGCTCTGGTCAGCGGCGTCTCGCAGAGTTAGGCTCGCACGCGGGGTAACGCGAGCAGCGAAGGAGCCGAGATGTCGAGCAACGAAGACGATCTGACCGGGCGCTCTGTCGTGCGGGAACAGAAGCAGCGCCATTACGAGGGCTGGGACATCGCGCTGGACGACGCGATCGCCCGGTGGGAGGCGGCGAATCCCGGTGAGAACGGTGAGTTCACAGCCGACCTCCAGCTGAGCATCAAATTCACCAGAAAGAGCCCCGGTTGGGTCGGCGAATACAGGATCGGCCTCCACGACGTCCGCTAGAGCTCCTGAGCGAGCCGCGGCTTTCGTAAAGACGGCGAGGGTCTAGACGCTACTCGGCAAGCAGCGCGCGGGCGAAGTCCTGCGCGTCGAACGGACGGAGATCCTCGAGGCCCTCGCCGACGCCCACGAGCTTCACGGGCAACCCGAGCTCGTGGGCGATGGCGACGGCGATGCCGCCCTTCGCCGAGCCGTCGAGCTTCGTCAGCGCCACGCCGGTGACGTCGACCGCCTGTCCGAAGAGGCGGGCCTGCTGAAGGCCGTTCTGGCCGGTCGTCGCGTCGACGACGAGCAGTGTCTCGTGCGGCGCGCCGTCCAGCTTCTGGGCGATTACGCGGCGCACCTTCGCGAGCTCCTCCATCAGGTTCGTTTGCGTGTGCAGCCGGCCGGCCGTGTCGACGATCGCCACGTCCTTGGCGCGCGCCTGGGCGGCGGCGACCGCGTCGAAGGCGACGGCCGCGGGATCCGAGCCCTTCTGCCCGCCGACGAAGTCGGCGTTCGCGCGCTGCGCCCAGATCTCGAGCTGCTCTTCGGCCGCGGCACGGAATGTGTCCGCCGCGCCGAGCAGGACGGAGCGGCCGTTTCGGTTCAGCGCGTGCGCGAGCTTGCCGATCGTCGTCGTCTTGCCGGTGCCGTTGACGCCGACGACGAGGATCACCGCCGGCTCATGAGCGAGATCGATCGTCGGCGGCTCACCGAGCATCGCGGCGATCTCCTCGGCCAGCGCCTCGCCGAGGTCGTCGAGGTCCTGCCGGGCCTCGAGCCGGCTGATCAGCTCTGCCGTCGCCGGCACGCCGACATCGGCCTGGACGAGCGCCAGCTCGAGACGCTCCCACGACTCGGAGTCCTGCGGGTCGAAGGCGGCGAGCGCGAGCTGCTCGGTCAGCGCGCGGCGGCTCTTGGAGAGCGACTCGCGCAGCCGGCCGAGGAAGCCGCGCTGCTCCTCCTCGGTCTCGGCCGTGCCGGACGCATCGCCCAGTAGGTCTCCCCAGCTTCTCGTCATCGCCGCGGAACGTTAGCCCGAGGCTTGGCGGCCGGGCCGCATCAGGCCGTCGCGGCGACTGCTTCTTCGCGCGGCAGGCGGCGCGAGACGATCTGCGAGACGCCTTCGCCGCCGCCCAGAGAGCCGTCGGCTGCAGCCCCGCCCATCGTGACGCCGTAGAGGATGTCGGCCGCCTCCATCGTGCGCTTCTGGTGCGTGATGACGATGAACTGCGCCCGGTCGGCGTAGCGGCGCAGCAACTCGACGAAGCGCCCGATGTTCGTGTCGTCGAGCGCGGCCTCGACCTCGTCCAGGAGGTAGAACGGGCAGGGCCGCGCCAGGAAGAGTGAGAAGAGGAACGAGATCGCGCCGAGCGCCTTCTCGCCGCCCGAGAGCAGCGAGAGCCGGGTGATGCGCTTGCCGGCCGGGCGCAGCTCGACCTCGACGCCTGCCTCCCCGGTCTCGTCGTCGCCGTCCGGCTGGGTCAGGCGCAGATGCCCCTCCCCCCGGGGAAGAGCGTCGCGGCGACCTCGGCGAAGTTCTCCTGCACCGCGTCAAACGTCTCGGTGAAGCGGCGCTCGACCTCTTCAGCCGCGTCCTTGGCGAGCTGTTCCAACTCCAGCAGGCTCTGCTCCAGGTCGGCGCGCTGCGTCGAGAGCTCGTCGAGGCGCTCCTTCTCGCTCTCGTACTCCTCCTTGGCGAGCGGGTTCACCTGGCCGAGCTGCTCACGGCGGCGCTCGAGGCGCTCCACCTTCAAGGCGAGCTCGTCGCGATCGTCTCCTTCCGCGGGCTCGGCGCCCGACGCCTCGAGCCGGCGCTGCGCCTCGGCCTGCTCGGCCTGGAGCTTTGCGAGCTCGACGTCGATGCCCGCGGCGCGCTCACCGGCCTCGGAGGCGGCACGGCGCACCTCGACCTCGGCGGCGCCGAGGCGCTGGAGCTCCGCGCCGAGTTGCGAGACGCGCTGCATGCCGGCGTCGACGCGCGCGCGCAACGGGGCCTCGAAGCGGTCGGCCGCCGCGGTTGCCGATGCGAGAGCGCCGTCGAGCCGCTCTGTGTGGGCGACGAGCCGCTCGAGGAAGACCGGGTCATTCCGCGACGCGCGGCCCTGTGCCTCGGCGAGCGCCGTGGCAGCCTCACGCGCCTGCGCCTGCAACTCCTCGGCACGGGCGGCCGCTTCGTCGGCGCGACGGGAAAGCTGCGTCGCGAGCTCGGTGCTGGCGGCCTCGCCCGTGGCCGCTTCTTCACGCCCGAAGCGCGTCGCTTCCTGCTCCGCGTGCCGCAGGCGCCGGGCCGCTTCCTCCGCCCTCTGCCGCGCCTCCGCTTCGCCGGCCGAGAGGCGGCGCAGGTCCGCTCCGAGCGACTCCGTGTGGCCGGCCCCGGTCGAGAGACGCTCACGGAGCGGCTCCTCGAGCCCGGCTGCCCGCCGGGCGGCGGCCGCCAGCGTCACGTCGAGGCGCTCGGCGCCGGCGACGAGCCGCTGCAGCGTTGCCGGATCGGCCTGTCGCGCCCGCTTCAGGTGCGCAACCTCGGCGAATGCTGACGCAGAGCGCTTGGCGGCGGCTTCCCCCTTCGCGGCCGCCTCGACCGCCTTCGCTGCGGCCCGCTCGAGCTCGGCCGCCTCGCCCGCGAGGGCCTTGCGGCGCGCCTCGAGCTCCATCAGCACGGCCTCAGCCGTCTCGCCTGCAAACCAGAGCTCACCACGCTGCGGGTCGTAGCCGTAGCCCTCCGGCGTCACGGCCGGCACCGACGAGGCAAGCAGTTGCTCCGCGGATACGACCGGCAACTCGGCCACCAAGTCATTTGGCGCGCGCCCGACGAGCACGAGCAGGCTGCCGAGCCCGGCGGCCCGCGCGCGCTCCAGCAGCGCGAATCCCTCTGCTGCCGTCGCTGCGACGAGCGCCGAAGCCCGCGGCCCGAGCGCCGCGGCGACCGCGCGCTCGTTCCCCGCCTCGACATCGAGGAGCGACAGCGCGAGCCGTTCGCCGTCCTCGGCGAGCGCCCGTGCTGCGGGCGGGATGCCCTCCCGCTCCGCGAGCGAGGCCTCCAGCGCCGCCAGCCGCTCCCGCGCCCCACGCGCCCGTTCGGCGAGCGTGTCGCGCTCGCGAGCCGCCTCGCGGGCGAGCGCCTCGGCCGCGTCGGCCTCGGCTTCCAGCCGGTCGGGCGACGACCCCTTGCGCGAGGCAGCCGCCTCCACCTCGGCGAGCGCCGTCCGGAGCTCCGCTGCGACGACGGCCGCCGACTCGCGCCGCAACTCGATCCGCTCGCATGCCGAGCGCAGCTTGTAGAGCGCGGCCGTTGCGCCTTCACGACCGCCTGCAGCTGTTGCGAGCTCCTCCTCGTAGCGTCCGCGCTCGAGCAGCACCGTCTCGAGCCGCTCGGCCGCCTCGCGCTCGAGCACCCGCTCGCCCGCGGCGACCCGCGCCCACGCCTCGCCGGCCTTGGCGGCCGCGGCGTCCCGCTCGGCGGCCGCGGCCCTCCCGGCCTCGCCCGCGTCGCGCGCCACGCGCTCCAGGTCGGCGGAAGCGCCCGGCGTCAGCCCTCGCGCCGCCACGAGCTCGGCACGCAGCCGGTCGAGCAGCGCCTGCGCCGACTCCCGGCGCAGCCCGACGCGCTCTCCCCCGCTGCGCAGCCGGTAGAGCGCCGCCGTCGCCGACTCGCGCCCTCCGGCGGCGTCGGCCAATTCCTCCTCTGCCGCGTTTCGCTCGCGCAGCAGCGCCTCGAGCTTCGCGTCGGCGTTGCGCCGAGCCAGTGCGGCCGCCGTCTTGCGCCCGCCCGCCTCGTCGAGCCGTTCCCCGAGCGCCGCGATATCCAGCGCAGCGACCGCCGCGTGGAGGCGCTGGATCTCGCCGACGAGCTTCTCGGCCCGCTCCGCCGCCGTCGCCTGCAGCGCCAGCGGGCGCAGGCGCTTGCGCACCTCGGCCTCCAGATCGCGGGCGCGCTCGGTCTGCAGCCCGACCCGTGCAAGCTTCAGCTCGGCACGGTGCTTGCGGCGCTTGAAACGGCCAAGGCCGGCCGCCTCCTCGATCAGCAGCCGCCGCTCCTCTGGCTTGGACGCGAGCACCTGTTCGACCTTGCCCTGCGAGATGATCGAGCGCAGGCCGCCGCCCAGGCCGACATCGGAGAGCAGCTCGACGAGATCGATCCGCCTGACCGCTGCCTTGTTGACGAGGTACTGGCCCTCACCGCCGCGGTGCAGCCGGCGCGCGACGGAGATCTCGGCGAACTCCAGATTCGGGAAGTCGCCGGCCGCGTTGTCGAAGACCAGCTCCACCTCGGCGTACTCGGCCGCCTGGCGCCCCGCCGCGCCCGCGAAGAGAACGTCGTCGGGCTTCTCGGCGCGGAGCTCCGACGGCGCGAGCGAGCCGGTCGCCCAGAGAATCGCATCGGAGATGTTCGACTTGCCCGACCCGTTTGGGCCGACAATGACGCCGACGCCCGGTTCGAGCCGGATCTCGACCGGGTCCACGAAGGACTTGAACCCCCGCAGCTTGATCGCCTTCAGGTGCACCGCCGGGAGGGTATCGGGCGCCGCGGACGGGACCGGCTAGGCCGCCGGAGTCTCGAGCCCGAGCTTGGAGAGCGCGAGCTTTGCTGCCTCCTGCTCGGCGTCCTTCTTCGAGCGGCCGCGGCCGATGCCCTCCTCCTCGCCGTCGACCATCGCCGCTGCGGTGAAGCGCCGGTCGTGCGGTGGGCCCTCCACGTCGACGACCGTGTAGTTGACGGCGCGGCCCCTGCGGGCGAGCGCCTCCTGGAGGTCGGTCTTGTAGTCGACCTGGTTCGTCAGCGCGTAGTCGATCCGGCTGCGAAACGCGTCCACGAGCGGGCCCGCGACCGGCTCGAAGCCGTGCTCGAGGTAGAGCGCCGCAAACGAGGCCTCGAGCACCGCCGCGAGGACGTTGCGGTTGCGGCAGAGCCGGTCGGCCTCCTCCTCGGGCATCGACTTCGCCTCCTTGCGCAGGCGCTCGCCGAGGCCGAGATCCTTCGCGACCACCGCACAGCTCGCGCGCGAGACCACATGGGAGCGGATCTTTGCCATCCGTCCCTCGCTGAAGTCGGGAAACCGGTCGAAGAGCTCGCGGGCCACCGCCAGCTCCAGGACGCTGTCGCCGAGGAACTCCAGCCGCTCGTACGAGTCCGCCCGGTCAGGCGCCCACGAGGGGTGCGTGAAGACCGGCGCGGCGCGCTCCGGCGGCAGCTCGTCGATCAGCCGCCGGAGGGCGTCGAGTCGGTGGTCTCCGTTACTGGTGCGAGGCGACGTAGTCGACAGCCTGCCCGACTGTGCCGATCTTCTGGGCGTCCTCGTCCGAGATCTTGATCCCGAACTGATCCTCGAGCTCCATGATCAACTCCACCAGGTCGAGGCTGTCTGCGTCCAGGTCCTCCTGGAACGATGCCTCTTCGCTGATCTCCCCTTCGTCGACGCCGAGTTGCTCGACGAGGACCTCCTTCACGCGCTCGTAGACTTCTTCGCGGGACGCTGCCATCTCACCTCAATCGTTTCGGGGCCTGCAAAGCGCGCCGATCATACACGGACGCGTTCCGGAGTCGTTCTGTAAGCCGCTCCACGACACGATGCTCGACGCCGCGCGCCGCCAGACGGATCGCATTGGCGATCGCGACGCGCGAGGAGTTGCCGTGCGCGATCACCGCGAGCCCGCGCAGGCCCAGCAGATACGCGCCGCCGTAGGTGTCCGGATCCAGGCGTTTCCGGAGCCGTCGCGTCGCTGGGCGGATCAGCAGGCCGCCGAGCTTGCCGGTCGTCGAGGCGGTGATCTCCTCGCGGAGCGCGTCCAGCAATTCCTTGATCGTCCCCTCGAGCAGCTTGAGCGCGATGTTGCCGGTGAAGCCGTCGGCGACGACCACGTCAGCGACGCCCCGGAGGAGGTCGCGGCTCTCGGCGTTGCCGTGGAAGTTGAGCCCGGAGTCGCGGATCAGCGCCGCCGCCTCGAGCGTCAGGTGGTTGCCCTTCTCGTCCTCCTCGCCGATCGAGAGGATCCTCACCTCGGGCCGGGGCAGCTCGAGGATCTCCTCGGCGAACACGGAGCCCATGTGGGCGAATTGCAGCGAGATGCTCCGGGCGCGCGTCGGCATTGGCGCCCGCGTCGAGGAGCACGGACGGGCCTCGGCGGGTCGGGATCGGCACGGCGATCGCCGGCCGCATCACCCCCGGCAGGCGCCGGAGCTGCAGCAGCCCGGCGGCGAGAACGGCGCCGGTGTTCCCCGCGGAGAGAACGGCGTCGGCGTCGCCCTCGGCGACCGCACGGACGGCGCGCACCAGGCTCGAGTCCGGCTTCGCCCGCACGACGTCGGCCGGCTTGTCGTGCATGCCCACGACCTCGGTCGTCTCGACGAGCTCGAGCCCGTGCGTCTCGAGGCCCCGGCGGGCCGTAGAGGATCGGCGCGATGCCGTCAGAGGCCGCGTCGAGCGCACCTGCGACGATCTCCTCGGGGGCCTTGTCCCCGCCCAGTGCGTCGACTGCGACGCGGATCATCCCTACGGGAGCGTCGAAGCGCAAGGGCTCGACTTCGCGGCCCTTGTACGTGCCGCAGGTCGGGCAGATGTGGTGAGGCCGCTTGGGCGAGTTGCACTGCGGACAGAGGTTCACGCGCGGCGCCTCGAGCCGGTGCGTCGCGCGGCGCTGGTCGCGGCGGGCCTTGGAGGTCTTTTTCTTGGGGACAGCCATTGGGCCCGGAACTGTAGCTAAGATCCAAGCGAGCCTCAGGGCTCTACGTATGACGGATCGCTAGTCGAAACCCCCGCGTCTCTCGCCTTTCGACTGAAGGAGGTCCGTCCCGTGCAAGGGAACCACGCCGGCTCGCTGGCCGCACATGAGGTAACGAAGAGCTTCGGCGCCGCCGAGGTGCTGCGGCGCGTCTCGCTCGTGGTCTCTCCGGGCGACCGGATCGGCGTCGTGGGCCCGAACGGGATCGGCAAGTCGACCTTCCTGCGCATCCTCGCCGGGCTGGAGGAGGCCGACGGCGGCCGGGTCGTGCGCTCCGGGACGGTCGGCTACCTGCCGCAGGAGCCGGATGCGCGTCCCGGGGAGACGCTCGGCGGCTACCTCGCGCGGCGCACGGGTGTCGCGCGCGCCGGGCAGGAGCTGGACGGCGCTGGCGGCGCGGCTCGCGGGACGAGCCGGGGCTCGCCGACGCGTACACCGACGCGCTCGAACGCTTTCTCGCCCTCGGCGGCGCGGACTTCGAAGGACGAGCACGCTCGATCGCGGCGGACGTCGGTCTCGCCCGGCTGGAGCAGGAGATCGCGACGATGTCCGGCGGCGAGGCGGCTCGGGCGACGCTCGCCGGCATCCTGCTGGCGCGGTTCGACGTCTTCCTGCTGGACGAGCCGACGAACAACCTGGACTTCGACGGTCTCGACCGGCTGGAGGCGTTCCTGGACGGGCTTCGCGCCGGCGCCGTGATCGTCTCCCATGACCGGGCGTTCCTCGACCGCACGGTGACGCGGGTGCTCGAGCTGGAGGCCGAGACGCGGGAGCCGCACGAGTACGCGGGCGGCTGGGCCGCCTACGAGCAGTCGCGCGAGCGCGCACGGGCCGAGCACGAGGCGGCGTTCCACCGCTGGTCGGAGGCGCGCGGGCACTGGCGCCAGTCGCTCGGTATACGCCAGACGCGGGCGCGCGTGATCGGCGGTGGCACGGCGAAGGCCCACGGCGGGTCAGACGCCCGGCCGACACATTTCCTCTCCTCGCAGGTGCGGGCGGCCAAGAAGCGCCTCGAGCGGCTCGACACGGTTGCACGCGTCGAGAAGCCGTGGCAGCCGTGGCAGCTGCGCCTCGAGCTCTCGGCGCGCGGCCGGAGCGGCGAGATCGCGGCGGAGCTGCGCGGCGCCGTCGTCGAGCGTGGGTCGTTCCGGCTCGGGCCGGTCGACCTTCAGCTGCGCTACGGCGACCGGCTCGCGGTCGTCGGGGCCAACGGCAGCGGCAAGACGACTCTCATCCAGGCGCTCCTCGGCACCGTCGAGCTCAGCGCCGGGACGCGGCGGCTCGGCCCATCGACGAGGATCGGCGAGCTCGACCAGCGGCGCGAGCTCTTCGAGACGGAGGAGCCGCTGGCCGGCCCCTTCGCCGAGCGGGCGGGCCTCCCGGAAGGCGAGGCGCGCACGCTGCTCGCCAAGTTCGGGCTCGGACTGGACGAGCTCAGCCGCCCCGCGTCCTCCCTCTCGCCCGGCGAGCGGACGCGCGCGGTGCTCGCGCTGCTGATGGCGACCGGCGTCAACTTCCTCGTGCTGGACGAGCCGACGAACCACCTCGACCTGGAGGCGATCGAGGAGCTCGAGCGCGCGCTGGAGGAGTTCGACGGCACGCTGCTGCTCGTCACGCACGACCGCCGCTTCCTCGAGCGCTTCCGTGCAACGCGTACCCTCCAGCTGTGATCAAGGCTGCGCTCTTCGACGTCGACGGCACGCTCTTCATGACGGGCGACGGCTCGATCATCGACGCACTGGCAAACGTGCTGGGCGTCGAGAACCGTGTCCGCGATCTCGACCATCCGGGCCGGACGATCGCGTGGATCGCGGAGGCGCTCGCCGGCAAGAAGCCCTACCCGGGCTGGTGCGAGCGGACGGAGGATCTCTATCTCAAGCGCCTCGGCGATACGTCCCACTGGCGGGCACGCCCGGGCTCACTGGAGCTGCTCGAAGCCCTCACCGCCCGCGGGCTGCGGCTCGGGCTCGTCAGCGGGCTTCCCGAGCGCGTCGCCAAGGAGCGCCTGCGCCGCGTCGGGCTCGGAGCCTTCTTCGACGACGCCCCGGGCGGCTACGGCTGCGAGTCGCCGGATCGCTCGGAGCTCGTCCGGCTTGCGATCGAGCGCGTCGGCGTCGCGCCTGAGGAGGCGCTCATCGTGGGAGACACGGCGAACGACGTCGAGGCGGCGGAGGCCGCGGGGGCGCACGCCTTCAAGTACGAGCGAGAAGACGCCGCAACCGTGTTGCTCGCTACAGCCGGTCTTTGAGCGCTTCGAGCGCGGCCCAGCGCGTGTCGGTCATCGACTCCTCGTGCTCGTGCGGCTCGTCGTTCAGATTCTTCCCGCAGACGGGACACAGTCCGGCGCACTCCGGCCGGCAGACGATCTGATTCGGCAGCTCGAGGGCAACCGCATCGCGAGCCCACCCCGTCAGGTCGAGCTCGTTGTCGTGCACGTAGTCGCTGCGTAGCTCCTCGTCTCCCTGCGGGTCGTTCGCCTGGTACTCGAGGGCGTCGACCTGGAGCGCGAGCGACGCCTCGTCCAGGCAGCGCACGCAGGGCCCGTAGACGCCCAGCGCAAAGCGAAGGCGGAAGGCTGTCCCGCCCGAGGTGCGATTCAGGGTCAGCTCGGCCGGGACCTTGTCCGGCACCGCGACATATCGCTGGCCGCCGAAGTCGAAGGGCGCGACCTCGATCTCGACCTCGTCGCGGTACTCCTCGCCCGGCCGGAGCCTCACCTGACGGAGGCTGAAGCTCATCACCGTCCCACCCTAGCGAAGGGCCCTGAGCCCGCCCCTTCGCAAAATCTCTGTACTGCGAGGTAAGGGTTGCGTAATGCGGGGTTCACGGGCGCGCAGCCACGGGGAATCCTCCTGGTAACGCTCTCTTCCGAAACCAAGAATCCCAAGGGGGACCCCCGATGAAGCAAAGAGCACTCCTGGCGATCGGTCTCGCGGCCGTCCTGGTCGCAGTCGTCGCGGCGTCCGCCGCGGCACGCGGGCAGGCCGTCCCGCGCGAGATCGCACACCCGAACATCTCCGGCACGATTCGCGTGGGCTCGACGCTCACGACGTCGAACGGCACCTGGGAGGGTGCGACGAGCTTCACCTACAAGTGGCTGCGCTGCGATTCCACCGGCGCGACCAATTGCGCCACGATCGCCGGCGCGACGGCGAACACCTACAAGCTCGTCGCTGCCGACCGCAACCACACGATGGTCGCGCTCGTCACCGCCAAGAACGCGGAAGGCTCCGTGACGTCCAACTCCACCCCGGTCGGCCCGATCGCGGCGAACACTGTGCCGCAGGCGACCACTGCTCCGTCGATCTCCGGCCGCCCGGTCGCGGGCGAGCCGCTGACGGCCGTCAAGGGCAGCTGGACCGGCGCTCCCGACTCGTACAGCTACCAGTGGTACCAGTGCGACTCGGCCGGCACTGGGTGCGTCGCCGTCGCGGGCGCCACCGGCGCCGTCTACACGGCCCGCAACGAGGACGTCGGCCACACGATCAAGGTCCGCGTCACTGGTCGCAACCCGAAGGGCTCGAGCTCCTCCGTGTCCAGCGCCAGCGACCTCATCGCTCAGCCGACCGGCTCGACCGCCACGGTTCCGGTGACGAGCGTCAGCCTGCCGAACCAGCTGACGGTCGGCGGCATCCAGTTCGTCCCGTCCGTGATCAACTCCACGGCCCCGTTCGTCGTGCGGTTCAAGGTGACGGAGTCGAAGGGCCGCACGGTCAGCGGCGTCCTCGTCTACGCGATCGCGCTGCCGTACGGGCTCATCCGCCCCGCCGGCGAGGTGACGACCGGCGCGGACGGTATTGCGACGATCACGTTCACGCCGACGAAGGCACTGCCGCGGCGTGGCTCGATCCAGTTCTTCGTCCGGGCGCGCAAGCCGGGCGACAACCCGCTCGCCGGCGTCTCCTCACGGCGCCTGGTGCAGGTGAAGGTCCGCCGCTAGACGGTTGGTGCCGCGGCGGGGTGCGTCTGGGGATGGCTCAGGCCAAGCCGTGTGGTCGGGTCAGCCGAAGGGCAGGCTGGTTTGCCTGGTCGAGGCTGAGCCGGCCGCACGGCGCCGCGCCGGAGCCACCATCCAGGCGTGCCCTGTCGCGGCATCAGCCGTCCGCTAAGCCGCTTCGCGGAGGGCGGGCTCGAGCGTGAGCTCGCCCTCTGCGTTCTCTTCCGGCACGACGACCGCATCGCCGTTCTGGCCGCGGAGGATGAGCACGACCGCGCCGAGGATGACGGCGCCCGCGATGACGGTCGTCCGGCTGACGGTCTCGCCGAGGATCGCTGCGCCGAGCGCGACCGCGACGACCGGGTTGACGTATGCGAACGTCGAGACGAGCGACGTGGCGGCGTTCGAGAGCAGCCAGATGTAGGCCGCGTACGCGACGATCGAGCCGGCGACGATCAGGTAGGCGAGCGCAGCCAGAGAGGCAACTGTCGGCGCGTGGAACTTGGAGAGCTCGCCCGCGAAGACGCCCGCGACCGCGAGCAGCACCGAGGCGGTGAGCATCTGCATCGACGCCGAGACAAGCGGCCGCCGGGGGAGCTGCAGGCGCGGCGAGAAGACCGAGCCGGCGGCCCACGCGGCGGCGCCGAGCACGATCACGCCGGCACCGATCGGATCGACCTCGCCGCCGGGGCCGACGAGGAAGGCGACGCCGGCGAGCCCTGCCAGGAGGCCGAGCGTCCCGACCGGGGTCAGGCGCTTGCCCGAAGAGCTGAACTGGAGCACGGCGACGAAGATCGGCACGCACGCCACGATCAGCGCGGTCAGCCCGGAAGGAACGCGCTGCTCGGCCCAGGCGATGCCGCCCGCGTCGATCACGAGCAGCAGGCCGCCGATGGCGGTTGCCGAGAGCCATTGCGCAGGGCCGGGGCGGTCGTCGCCCTCGGCGTCGCCCCTGCGGATCGACCACGCGTAGAGCAGCCCGCCCGCGACGGCGAAACGCAGCGAGGTCATCAGCAGCGGCGGGAACGTCTCGATACCGACCATGACCGCGAGGTAGGTCGAGCCCCACACGAGGTAGACGATGCCGAGCGCAAGGATGACGCGTGAGCTCATTGACTCAGCATCGCCAGCAAAGACGATAAGCACCAATCGAGTCCCCGATCGGGACTAGCAGCGCGCGTAATAGAGGAGACGAGGCGGCTAGAGCGACTGCTGGTACGGCTCGTCGTCGTCGGAGCCGATCGGGCCGATGCCGGCCACCACCGTCTCCTGCGAGCGCTCGTGCAGGCGCTCGCGGCCGCGCTTGACCGCGCTCAGGAACTTCTCGAGGTTGACCTCGAGCGTCGAGAGGATCGAGTCGGCCCAGTCCTCCATCTCGAGGCGCGTCTCACGCGCCTGGCGGCGGGCCTCGTCGATGATGCCCTGTGCCTGCCGCTCCGCGAGCTTGACGATCTCGGTCTGCGACGCCTCGCGGACCGCCTGCTCGCGCGCCTCGGCGATCAGCCGGTCGACCTCGCGCTTGGCCTCGGCGAGCATCTCCTGCCGCTCCTTGACGATCCACCGGGCCTGCTTGATCTCTTCCGGGATCGTCGCCCGCATCTGGTCGAGGATGTCGTAGATCTCCTCGCGGTCGATGCGAACCTGGTCGGTCAGAGGCACGGCCTTGGCGTTGTGCACCAAGTCGTCGAGCTTGTCGATGAGTACGAGGACGTCCATGCGGTTAAGTCTAGCCCTGGCTGGTTCGCGAGAGGACGAGTAGGTCCTCCATTTGCGCGCGCCTCATTCCTGCGGGCCCCCTACTCCTGCGGGCTCAGCGGGGCGCCGCCGCGGCCGTTCGGGAACTTCTCCCGCAGGCGGCGCGCGACCGTGCCGGGCACGAGCCCCTCCACGTCACCGCCGAAGGCTGCGATCTCCTTGACGCCGCTCGAGGAGACGAAGCTGACCTGCGGGCTCGCCATCACGTACACGGTCTCGATGTCCGGAGCGAGGTGCCGGTTGAGCTGGTTCATCTGGAACTCCCACTCGAAGTCCGAGATGACGCGCAGCCCCTTGACGATCACCTTCGCGTCCCAGCGCCGCGCGAAGTCGACGACCAGCTCGGCGAAGACGTCCACTTCGACGTTCTCCAGATGCGCGAGCGCTTCCCGCAGGAACTCGACGCGCTCGTCGACGGTGAAGAGCGGCGTCTTGTGGTGCGGGTTGCCGACGACGCCGACGACCACGCGGTCGAAGATCGCGGCCGAGCGCGTGATCACCTCGACATGCCCGTTCGTGGGCGGGTCGTAGGTCCCTGGATAAATGGCCGTGATCACGCGTGCTCGAACAGCGTCAGCCGCACCGAGCCGTACTTCCGGCTCGTCCGTTCGGCGAGGTCGAGCTCCGGATGCTGCTTGGCGAGCGTCTCGAAGACGACGAGCCCGTCGTCCGCGAGCAGGCGGGGCAGTTGCAGGGAGAGCGGCACTTGCAGGGATTCAACCAGCTTGTACGGCGGGTCGATCAGGATCAGGTCGTAGCGCCGGCGCTCCTCGCGGAGAAAGCGGGCCACGTCCTGCTGCAGCACGCGGGCGCCGGTGAGCTCCAGCTTGTCGAGGTTCGCGTTGATCGTCCGCGCCGCGCCGCGATCGGACTCGACGAAGGTGACCGAGGCGGCGCCGCGTGAGAGCGCCTCGATTCCCATCGCACCGGAGCCGGCGTAGAGGTCGAGCACGACGGCATCGTCGACCGGGCCGATCAGGTTGAAGGCCGCCTCACGGACCCGGTCGCCGGTCGGCCGGGTGGCATCGCCCTTCGGCGCAGCAATGCGATGTCCCTTGCGGCTGCCGGCGATCACGCGCACGGCAGAGTCTTAGCGCGTGTCGTCGCGAGAGGCGCGGACGCGCACGCGCTCGGCGAACTGCTCCGCGCCGGCCAGGGCTGCCCACATCGCGCCGACGAGGACGATGCAGAGAACGAGGAGGGTGAGTGCGATCGGGTCCATGTGATCTCGGTGAACGGTCGAGGGGTCAATTCGGTTTCGCTAGCTCAATGCCTGCACGTCGGTCTCGCCGAAGAAGTCGCGCACCTCGTCGTCGAGCGGACCGGTCGAGCCGACGAGACCGGCTGCGTCTCGACGAGCCTGCTCGAGGAGGGCTCGATCGCGGGCGAGCCGGGCGAAGCGGAGGTCCGAGAGGCCCGCCTGGCGGGTGCCGAGGAACTGGCCGCTGCCGCGGATCTCGAGGTCCTTCTCGGCGAGCTCGAACCCGTCGGTCGAGGCGACGAGCGCCTCGAGCCGCTCCTTCGCCGCGTCGGTCAGCTCGTCGACCGGCCGCGAGATCAGCAGGCAGTACGACTGCTCCTCCCCGCGCCCGACGCGCCCGCGCAGCTGGTGCAACTGGGCGAGGCCGAACCGGTCGGCCTCCTGGACGATCATGATCGTCGCGTTCGGGACGTCGATGCCGACCTCGATCACCGTCGTCGCGACCAGCACGTCGAGCTCTCCCGCCTTGAAGCTCGCCATCAGCTCGCGGCGCTCGGCCGGTCGCAGCCGCCCGTGCAGGAGCCCGACGCGATAGTCCTTCAGCTCGGCCCGCCGCAGCCGGTCGGCTTCCGCCTCCGCGGCGCGCGCAAGCGACGTCTCGGTCTCCTCGATCAGCGGGCAGACGACGTAGGCCTGGCG